>NZ_CP113916.1:0-1200000 GCF_029395455.1 Lactobacillus sp. ESL0785 | reverse complement strand
CGCGGACAACATGTCTTTCGTGGCTATAATCGAGCTACGCAGATGAAGCGTCAGCCGGGGTCGTCGATTAAGCCGCTTGTCACTTACGCGCCGGCTTTGCAAGAGGGCTATCATTATGATTCAGAATTGTCTAATAAACTGCAGCGCTTTGGAAAAAATGGTTACGAGCCACACAATGTTGATAATGGCTATTCAAATAAAATTCCGATGTATTCCGCTTTGGCTCAAAGTAAAAATGTTCCGGCAGTCTGGCTCTTAGATAGAATTGGCGTTGCTAAGGGCGTGCAGTCAGCTAGCAATTTTGGCTTGAAGGTACCTAAGGAAGATCAAAATCTTGCATTGGCTTTAGGGGGATTATCAAGTGGGGTTTCACCTTTACAAATGGCACGGGCTTATTCTGCTTTTGCTAATGAGGGCAATTTGCCTAATAATTCTTATTTTATTACTAAAATTACGGATGCTAGCGGTAATGTCTTGGCTGAAAATAGTAACCCAGGCACGCACCGAATAATTTCTGCGAATACGGCAAAAGAAATGACAACTATGCTTTTGGGCGTTTTCACTAATGGGACAGGAGTTTCAGCGCAGCCGAATGGTTATCGGGTTGCTGGTAAGACTGGCTCAACTGAAGTACCAAATTCGTATGGTTTTGGTACCAAGGACCAATGGATTGTTGGCTATACGCCAGATGTTGTAATGGCAACGTGGGTTGGCTTTGACCGTACTAACCAAGAACATTACATGCATGGCGTTTCAGAAACTGGTATTACGCGGCTATATAAGGCAGAAATGGAAGGTATTTTGCCGTATACTGCCCAAAATCAATTCACGGAAAAAGCACCTAACCAGATTATTAAGCACAATGGCGCTGCCACTGATTGGACAGCTGGCATTGGTGATAAAATTGAAAAAGGTTTAGGATCTGCGGGAGAAAAGTTCAATGAATGGTATAATGATATTAAAGGCCTAATTGGCCATTAATCTAGGAGGATTTCTTATGGTAAACATCTACGACTCAGCTAATCAATTAGCTTCCGATATGCAAAAAACTGACGAATACAAGGCTTTACAAGCAGCTATTACTGAAGTTAAAAATAATGCAGCCAGTGCAGCCATTTTTAAAGAAATGGATAAAATGCAGAGCCAGATTATGCAAGCTCAGGCGCAAGGCAAGGATATTGCCAAGGACATTCAGGATCAATATAAAGAGTTGAACGAAAAAGTTCAAAAAGATCCTCAGATTGTTAAACTTTTGCAAGCTGAACAAGGACTTTACAAAATAATTGATGACGTACAAAAAGCAATTACCAAACCAATTAATGATCTCTATGATGGTCTTAGAAACTAAAAATAACAATGAAATTTATCCATTTTGCGGATGCGCATTTAGATAGTCCATTTTTGGGACTATCTTTTTTGCCATCTAACCAATTTTATCGAATTCAACAAGCACCTAACCAATCACTGACAAAAATTGTTGACTTAGCATTGCAAGAGCAAGTTGATTTGGTTTTGATTGCTGGTGATACATTTGACAGTTCGCGGCCTACTCCGAGCAGTCAATTGTTTTTTGCTCGTCAAATTAAGCGCTTAACCGCAGCGGAAATTCAGGTTGTGATGATTTTTGGTAATCATGACCATATGCAGGCAACTGACTTACTAGTACCTGAGAGCCCGTACTTCAAGTTGCTGGGGGCTGGCGAACAAGTTGAAACAGCAACTTTTAAGACTGCAGCGGGCTTTGTTTACACTGTTAATGGTTTTTCTTATCTTAATAATCATATTACAACTGATTTGGCAGCTCAATTACCGACTAAAAGCAGTAATTATACTTTTGGCTTAATGCATGCCCAAGAGAAGGCAAGCAGCAATCAGAATGTTTATGCACCATTTACTTTAAGTGAACTGAAAGATTTACATTATGATTATTTTGCCTTGGGTCATATTCATTTACGACAAATCTTGTCTGAAGACCCGCTAATAGTTTATCCAGGTAATATTCAAGGACGGCATATTAATGAACGTGATGCTAAAGGCTGTTATTTGGGTGAAATTAATGAGCAGACTAAGCAGACGACAATTAAGTTCGTTCCCACCAGTCCGATTAAGTGGGCTAAGGCTCAAGTTAAGCTGACTGAAGAAATCAGTCAAAATGACCTGCGTGAGCAAATTTTGGCTAGTATGAAACCGCAAGAGCCAACGTATTATAGCTTGGAAATTGTTGGTGCAGAATTTTTGAATGAGCAGGAGCAGGAGCTGCTTAAAGATAGTTCATTTTGGCAGGCACTTTCAGAACAGTTGACTGACTCACAGCTAGTTGATGTTCGCTTTGCAACTAATAGTCGGCTGCAAATTGCCGCCAGCGATCAAGTTTACTTTTCTCAGGCAGCTGCAGAAATTTTTACAGCTGATAAATTTCGCGCTTTGAGTAAAAGTTGGGCTAAAAAAGATGACCTAGCAACTGAATTAGCGCAAGAGCCACAGTTTTTGCAGGAAATAAAAGAATTAGCCGCGGTCAATTTAAATAATAAGCTAAAGGGGCTTAGTGATGAAACTGATTAAAATCAAAATTGTTAATTTTGGCCAATTTTCAAATGTAACTTTTACTTTGCCTAATTCTGATTTAAATGTCTTTTTTGGGGCTAATGAAGCTGGTAAAAGTACGGTTGTTGCCTTTATTAAGCAAGTACTGTTTGGCTTTTATCTTCAAAAACGTGCAACGGATTTTTTTGAAGATTACGCGCCGCTGGCACGAGTTAGTCCGATGGGTGGGTCGCTATTTTTTGAAAACGATCAGGGTGAACAGTATGAACTTGAGCGCCTCTATGCTAAAGGCAAGGGGTCGAAGCTCGGGACTCTGACAGTAAAATGCAATAATCAAGTTGTTCCTGCTAGCATCTTTTTTGATCAAATTAAAAATATCACGGGTGATTTTTATGCCGATAGTTTTATTTTTAATCAGGATATGCTTGCTAAGGTTATTAAGATTAAGCAAACAGATTTGCTTGAGAGGATTTACTATTTAGGGGCCGCTAATAGCGACCAATTAATTGCCATGCGGGATGATTTTAATAAAAAAGCTGATACTTTATTTAAGAGTCGAGGAACAGTACCACCGGTAAATCAATTATTAACTCAGCTGAAGCAGCAAAAAGGTAAGTTAGCAGCCGCCGAAATGGAATTTTCAGATTATAAGGTGCTTAATGAGACATATACCGAAAAGCAGCACCAGCAAGCTGACAGCGAACGAAATTTGCAACAGCTGCAAACTGAACTTGGCGAACTCGAGCGTTTACAAAAGCTTGTGCCTAGTTATCAAAAGCTACAATCATTAAAAGCACAAATTAAAGAAGTCAAGTTTGACCAACAGCAATATCAGACAGCACAAAAGTTAAATTTACAAAAGCAGAGTTTGCAGCAAGCGATAGATTCATTAAAAAAGCGGCTTGAACAAATTACTGAAAAACCAGTCGATTTTGCAGCTGCGACTAAGATTAGTCAAAAAAAGCCAGAGTTATTGCAGTGGCGGTCTGAATATCATCATTGTCAACAGCAGGAAGAACAAATTACGACAGATGAACAGCAATTACTTGCTCTGAATCCTAAGTTAGCGCAGATTGCCAAGTTGGGCCAAACAGAAGTCATTCAACTGCAAGAAGAATACCAAAAGCTGCCTGAGGATAAGTTAGAAACGCCTACTGCTACCAACAGCTCAACTAGTAAATTATTATTAATGGCTGGTGTCGGAATACTAGTTGCTGGCTTGATTTTATTGCTGACAGTCAGCAAGGTTGGTGGCGTAGTACTAATTATTTGCGGTTTAATTGGTGTTTTTGCTGTTTTAAGTCGGCAAAAACAGGAAAAAGTACAGCAAATTGCGGTACAAAAACAAAAAGCAGCAGTTAAGCAGCAACGGGCACAATTTGCTCATCAGTATGGGCTTGATCCTGATAAGCTAGACTTACCAACTCTGATAAATCAGTGGCGGCAATTGCAATCGTGCCAGCAAAAACGGCAGACTAATCAAGAGCAAGAAGCTACTTTATTGGAAAAAGTAGAGAATTTGGCCGGTCAAGTTAGTCAGTTACTGCAACGACATGTTACGTCAGATTTTGCAGCTGTGTTGGCAGCACTTGATTCATTAACGGAAGTAATTACTAAGGTGCAGCAAAGTCAAGAAGCCAAGCAGAATTTACAAGCTAATTTAACAGCTAAGCAGACAAATTTGCACGAAATTGACTTGCAGCTGACAGCAAAATTTGCTGTAGCGGGTGTGACCACAATGTCAGATTATGAAAAGCGGCAGCTCAAGGCACAACAGCAAGCCCAGCTTAAAGCTCAAGCAGCAGCTTTAAGTGCTAATTTAACACAAGACTTACCGCAATTAACAACTCTGTTGCAAGATCAAAAACAAGTCGGGTTCCGCAAGCAAAAACTGCAACAAAAAATTAGTGACTTGCAAAGAGAACTACAGCAATTACAGAGTGCAATTGCGGAAATTAAGGTTAAGATGAAAAACTTGGCTAATTCCACAGCCGTTTTTGCTGCTAAACAGGAATTGGCTAATACGCAAACTGAATTTCGCAAGCAAAGTGTTCAATATTTTGCGAACTTACTTACTGCGCAATGGTTAAGTCGCACGCTAGATTTGGCTTCTAATGAACGTTTTCCTAAAATGGTTAGTGCTGCACAAAATTATTTGCAGCTGCTGACAAACAATCGGTATAATAAGATTAACATTGATAAATCCTTGTCTGTTATTCGCGATGATGGTAAGAAAATTAAAGTTGAGTACTTATCGCGCGGAACGCAAGAGCAGCTTTACTTTGCATTAAAGCTGGCTTTTGTGCAACAAATTAAGGATCAGATTAATCTGCCGTTGTTAATTGATGATTCCTTTGTGAATTTTGATGATCAAAGGACAGAGCAGATTGAGCAGTTATTACGGCAAATCGCACAAGGCAATCAAGTCTTGATTTTTACGGCTCAAACGAAGTTGGTTGACCAATTGAAGTTGCAACCGCTGACTTTTACGAAAGGAACCGAAAATGTTTAAACGCTTACGGGATTATAATGATGGTGAAGAACTAGAGTTAGTTGTTTTAATTAAAAATTCACAACTACGTCACACCAAGAAGGGTAAGTTGTATTTAGCAATGTCCTTTGGTGACAGTTCAGGTGAGATTCGCGGTAACTTTTGGGATGCGAATAATCAAGATGCTGCGACTTTTAGTGCGGGAACGATTGTTGAGTTAAATGGTAAACGTGAAGAATATCAGGGTCAGCCGCAAATTAAAATTTATAGTTTACGTGTTGTCGGTCCTGAAGAAGGTTATGATCTTAAACAATTCATTAAGTCGGCACCGGAAAAAATTGCGGATATGAAGGAAGAAATTAACCAGTGTGTTTTTGAAATACTGAATCCAACATGGAATCGCATTGTCCGTTACTTGTTAAAGAAGTGGGATGAACGCTTCTTTGATTATCCAGCTGGTAAAAGCAATCACCACGCAGTTCGGGGCGGGTTAGCATATCACACTGTTTCGATGTTGCGTGATGCTAAGGGAATAGCTGATAATTATCCGCAAGTTAACCGCTCACTCTTGTATGCAGGTTGTATTCTGCATGATATGGGTAAGGTACTCGAACTAACGGGGCCAGCTGCTACTCAGTATACTACTGAGGGAAATTTAATTGGGCATTTGGTTTTAATTGATGAACAAATTATGATGGCCGCTCAGGAGATGAAAATTGATCCTGAGTCAGAAGACTTGCTTTTGTTGCGACATATGGTTTTATCACATCATGGTAAGTTTGAATATGGTTCACCGAAATTACCAGCTTTGCTTGAAGCAGAATTGCTGCACAGAATTGATGATATGGATGCAGCAGTTTATGCGATTACTAATGCGCTGCAACACACACGACCGGGTAGCTTTACTGACAATATTATGAGTCAGGGTGGTCGCCGTTTTTATCGGCCGAAGGTTGATGAGCCACTAGATAAGTCACATAAATTAGAATAAAAAAACTAAAAAGAAGACAGTTTCAGCTGCCTTCTTTTATTATGCAATTATCATATAATTATAGCTGAGTGCCAAAAATACTATTAAAAAATTTAACCAAATGTATACAGCGATTGTTTTTTTGTTAATATATAATTTGTAAGCGATTATAACTTATAATTTATTGATTGAGGAGAAGTAAATGAAAAACAATAAAAAGTTACTTACGATGCTTTCTGCAGCAATGTTAATGACTGCACCAGCAGCATTAATATCTAATAGCAATCAAGCTCACGCAGCACAAACTACTGACCAACAAGCTGATACTAATCAAGGGATGTTGACATTAAACCATAACACTCGTGTTTATAATAAGAATGGGCAGAAGTTATATTCTTATCAGAGAAATAATGGCTTGCTTAAAAAGAGTGCTACGGTTAAATACGCTAAAAGCACGCAGGCAATAACTGATCCAAGTACAGTTAGGTATTCGTTCCATGATGATGATTGGAATTGGTTCTATTTACCATATAAAACAATTAAGGGCCAAGAATATTACAGTATTGGACATGGCGGTTATATTAAAGCTGTGAATGTTCAGCAAATAAATGGAAAGTATTTGTATACTAATAAAGCTAGTTTGAAGATAGATAAATCTTATTCAAATGGTGTCCAAGTAATGGATAGTAAAGGCAAATCGAAAAATAAAAAGCTTAATCCAGGACAAAAAGTAATGTTTGACCGGTCAGCATCTAATATTGATTTTTATGGTAATAATACTGATGGTAATGGTGATAGTAAAAATTATCGTATTGCTGGTTCAGATGAATTTGTCAGTATGGATTCCGATGTTTTACGTCAACAATTATTGCCATATAGCAATTATATGAATGTATATTTAACCAAAGATACGAATGTTTATACTGATAATGGTGAACAGTATGTTCCTACAGCTAATAAAAATGAGATTTTATTAGGAGTTAATAAAAATAGTTCGGTTGAGTCAACTAGAGAACCAGAAGTATTACCTAAAGGAAGGATTGAGAGTGTAATTAAGGAAGTTAATATTAAGCTTCCAAATGAGAATAAAGCTGAATTGTTTTATCAATTGCAATCTACTAATGATTCAGTAGCTAAATTTGTTAAAGCTGCAGACGTTAAATATGCGTATGGTCAACATTTACAAGTCACGGATCTTGCAACTAAGTAAATGGTAGCAAGTCAAATGTTAATTTAAGAATATAAAAAAAGGCTAGCTTTGCTAAATATGGTAAAGCTAGTCTTTAATTTTCAAAATAAATCTAATTATTTTTGTGAACTTGAGTTAGAAACGTATGATGCTAAAACGTTCTTCAAATCATTGTCCTTGATTGATACATCAGCCTTCTTCAAAACAGTCGCAATTACACTGCGCATTGTTTCTTGGTCTTGTGACATTGATTGGTAAATTTGATCATCAATTTCCTTCTTATGTGAAGCAAATGAACCTTTAGCTGGGTGATTAATCATCTTAATAACGTGATAACCTGATTGTGATTTAACTGGACTCTTAGTTGTTTCACCAGACTTTAATTTGAAGGCAGCAGCCTTGAAAGCTGGGTCTAAGCTTGAGTCAGTTGAATCAAATGCTGGTAATTTGCCGGCATTTGATTTGGTTGCAGTATCAAGTGAATACTTCTTAGCCAATGTTTTAAAGCTCTTACCATTCTTTAACTGGTTGATGATGTCTTCAGCTTGCGACTTTTTAGCTACCAAAATATGTTGAACTGTAACTTTAGGTTGGTATGACTTCCAAACCTTGTCTTCTTGACTCTTAGAAACCTTCTTGATGTCTTTTAAGGCAGCTTCTGAAAGTAAAGTGGTCTTCAAGTTATCCTTGAAGCTGGCTTCAGTCATTCCTTGTTGTTGCAAAACAGCACTGAATTGAGAACCATATTGCTTCTTATAATTATTGAATTGCTTGTCAATCTTACTCTTAGAAATCTTATTACCATATTGTTGATCCAAAACATGGTTAATAATCATGTTTGCCAAAGTGGTTTGACCAGCTTGAGATTTTTTCATCTCAGTGTAGTAATCATTTTGGGTAATTTTACCACCTTTATAAGAGGCAACAGTCTTACCACCATTTGAACAAGCAGTGGTTGATAATGCAATACCGGCTACAGCAACAACTGCAGCTACTTTTTTCATATATTTTTTCATAAAATAGATTCTCCACATCCTTAATAAAATTAAGTTATCGACAACTAATATAACATAAATTAGCTGGCAGCGTTTTTAATTTTTAGCTTTTTAGCAAAAATTCTACCATTCTTTACTAATTTTTAGCATTAATTTTTGAGATCGTGATTAATTGCTTTTTCGGCATCTTTTAAATTTTCGATCAAGCTAGGCATTTTCTTCTGATAATATTTAATTTCATCTTGTAAAGCACCAATTGTTTTTTGTGCTTGGGGCAAAGCTTGAGTAAGTTCTTGCTTAGCTTGTTTGAAGTCGTTAGCCGCGTTAAGCAGGCTATTGGCATCTTCTTTAGCGCCATTAAATTCGCGCTTAATGGGTTTGCCAATGCGATCACCGGACTTGGTCTTAAACATGGATAAGACGATACCCAAAGCAGCTCCAGTCATTAAACCTAAACTAAAATGCTTCATAATTACTCCTTAAAATTGTGCCTTAATTGCATCAGCGATTTTTTGGTAATCTTCTTCCTTGTACTTATCTGCATTGTTGCGAGTTGCTAGCTTAAGTCCATCACCTGCAAAGCGCGGGACAAAGTGAATGTGTGAGTGCATTACTACTTGATTGGCGCTGGCACCATTATTAGTGTTAATGTTCATACCAGTAATTTTGGGGTCGAACTTTTTAACAGCATTGGCAATTACAGGAATATATTGCAAAAATCTTCTGGCATCCTCAGACGTATAATCAAAAAAGTTAGTAATGTGCTTTTTGGGTACCATTAAAGTATGACCAGGATTGACTTGTGATAGGTCAAGAAAAGCTTTAACATCATCATTTTCAAATACCGTATAACTGGGCACTTCGCCGCGAATAATTTTACAAAATAAACAATCTTTGTCTAATTCATCCATTTTAAAAACCTCTAATTCAAACTTTAGTTTCTACATAATATCATGCTATCATATAAAATAAGGAAATTCATTAAAAGAAAGACAGGAATTATGGTTCTGAAAATCGAGCACTTGACTGGTGGCTACACAGGCGTACCAGTGATTAAAGATATTAACTTAGAAATTAAACCGGGCGAAGCCTTGGGCTTAATTGGTTTAAATGGCGCGGGTAAGTCGACAACAATTAAACATATCTTGGGCTTATTACGGCCGCAACAAGGTACAATTAGCCTCAACGGTGTGGAACTTGTTAAGCAGCCAACCCAGTTTAAGCATGAAGTTGCTTATATTCCAGAAACGCCCGTTTTATATCCAGAATTAACATTGAAGGAACATTTGGAGTTGACTATGTTGGCTTATCAACAGATCCCACAGACAGTTTGGCCTAGAGCAAAAGAATTGTTAAAACTGTTTCGGCTGGATGATAAGCTTGATTGGCTGCCGATTCACTTTTCTAAAGGGATGAAGCAGAAGGTAATGATTGTCACGGCTTTCTTGGCCGATACCAGTTTGCTGGTAATTGACGAGCCGTTTACGGGACTTGATCCGTTGGCTGTTGCCAATTTGATTGCCTTGATTAAAAAAGCGCTGGCTGATAATAAAATGGTTTTGATGACCACTCATGTTTTGGCTGATGCCGAGCAGGCGATTTCTAATTATGCGGTTTTAAATAATGGTACAATTGAGGTTATTGGCAGTTTGACAGCAATCCGCGAGCATTACGGTTTAAAAGATAGTGACGCGTTTGACAAGTTGTATCAAGTTTTGAGTCAGGAGCAAAAAAATGCGTAGGTTGGCTCAAATGCGGTTGCGGCGTAATTTGCAGCAATCATTAAAATATTTATTGTTGGTCTTTAACGACTTCTTTATTTTGGCGCTGATTTTTCTCTTTGGAGCATTGATGTATTGGTATGCTCAAAGCATGAAAACAATCCCGCAAAATCTATGGCTATATAAGCCATTAATCAGTATTTTACTGTGGCTGCCGTTACTCATTGGTAATCTTGTTACCTTGTTACAGCAAGCTGACCTGCAATTTTTATTGCCTCAGGATGAGCAAATGGTTCTATATTTGAAGCCGCTCGTTAAATACAGTTTAATTGTACCCACCCTGCTCATTTTACTGATTGCTGGAATTTTATTTCCTTTTGCAAGTCTTAAGGCTGGCCTTGCTCCTAACAATTATTGGCTTTTTGTCTTAGTAGTTTGGCTAGCAAAAGTTTTACAATTAAAATTTGCTGAGCAAAATTTATATTTTGGGCCTAAAACACCGTTGTGGCTGGTTAACTTGGTCTTGTTGCTTATCTTAGTTTTGGCATTACAAAGTAATTATTTAGTTTGGCTTGTTTTAGTAATTTTGTTGTTCGGCTTAATAGCAATGTATTTTGTACTTGAGCGTAAGACTATGTTTGATTGGCGTTATGCGGTTAGTCAAGAAACCAAAAGAAAGAATCGGGTCTACACGGCATTTAGCATGTTTACCGATGTCAAAGAAAAGCAGGTCAACATTAAGCGGCGCAAGTATCTAGACTTTTTATTGCCCCGATCACTGGCCAAGGAAAATCCCAACCGCTTCTTGTATCGGCGGTCACTATTGCGTAATCCTGACAATCTTAATTTATTAGTGCGAATGACGGCATTTGCGGTGTTAATTTCATGGTTGGTGCAAAATTGGGCGTGGGCTCTGGGATTGTCATGCTTAGTGATTTTTTTGACAGCTTACCAATTATTACCGCTAGCTGATGAATTTGATGATAATATTATGTATCGGGTAGCACCAATTGTGCGCAATCAGCGGGGACGTGACTTAATCGTTGCTTTGTCTTTGCCAATGCTTTTACAATGGTTGATAATTAGTGCAGCTTGGCTAGTTTTGTTGCCAATTAACTTGCAATTATGGGAAGCAATTGGCTTATTGGTCTGCTTTAGTGTGAGTGTCGTGCAGCTGTATTTGCCTTACAAAATTAAGAAGAGGAAGATTTAATAGATGAGATTACGTAATAAGCCATGGGCTGTTGAATTAGTGAAAGATCACCCAGAAAGTGTCTTAGACCGGCCAGATCCAGAGGTAAAGATTGATTGGACCAGCCGCTTTTCTAAGCCTGAACAGCCACTGGAAATTGAGGTTGGTTCAGGTAAGGGGCATTTTATTACGACACTGGCTGAACAACATCCTGAAAGGAATTTTGTGGCGGTTGAATTACAAATTACGGCGGCAGGAATTATTTTGCGCACCAAGCTTGAAAAGCGTTTAGATAACTTGCAAATTTTATGTGCTGATGCAGCAGCGCTTGATTCCTTTTTTGCTCCTAATTCAACGAATGTGATATATCTTAACTTTAGTGATCCGTGGCCGAAAACGCGTCACGAAAAACGCCGGCTGACTTATCAGTCATTCTTGCAGCGGTATGAAAAAGTGTTAATGGCAGATGGACATCTTGAATTCAAGACGGATAATGCGGGGCTATTTGCATATTCACTCAAGAGTATGAATAATTATGGGATGCACTTTGACTTTGTATCAGTTGACCTGCACCATGAAGTAGAAGAAATTGTGGCGCAAAATGTGGAAACGGAATATGAACACAAATTTGCGGCTCAGGGTAATCCGATTTATGCTCTTCATGCCGATTTTGGGGTAAAATAATAAGTATTAATTTAACAAAAAAGAGGTTTTTAACGATGGAACAAATTAAAGAATTAACGCGAGCAAAATTAACTAAAATCACTAAAAATGGTCGGACTGTCTTGGAATTTTCAGCTGATTGGTGCCCAGATTGCCATTTTTTAGCCCCATTTATGCCAGAAATTGAGCATGATTTTTCTAGCAGTAAGTTTTACCAAATTGACCTGGATGGTTCGCTTGATTTGGCAAAAGAATTAAATATTATGGGAATTCCATCGTTTGTTGTCTACCAAGATGGTGCAGAAATTGGTAGACTAGTAAATAGGGATCGTAAGACTAAAGATGAAGTTGAGGACTTTTTACGGTCACTTGACTAGTGAAGGAGATAAATTTTAATGATTACTAGTATTAATAGACGTAGTTATCCTAACACCCTAATCGTGATTTTGAGTCAGGATCACGGTAAGAGTGAATACGTGGAAAAGGGCGACATTACCCAAATTACTGATGCTGAAGGTAATGTTACTGGTTACAACTTTTTTAACGTTGACAAGGTAATTGACTATGCTAACTTGCCAGATGGTCAAGTTAAGTTAACAGATGCTGATTTGACAGCTTTGAACCAAAAGTTAATTGCTGCTGGGTTTGATACTGAATTAGCTTACGGCAAGCCAACTCTTGTTTATGGCTTAGTTAAGACTTGTGACAAGCACCCAGATTCTGACCACTTGCATGTCACCACGATTGAAGTTGGCGATGGCGAGCAGCACCAAATTGTTTGTGGTGCACCTAATATTGCTCAGGGTCAAAAAGTGGTTGTTGCCCTGCCTGGTACGTTAATGCCTAATGGTCAACAAATTTGGCCTGGCGACTTACGTGGCGTTGCTTCATACGGTATGATTTGTTCAGCTCGTGAATTAGGCTTAGAGCATGCAGAGCAAAAGCGCGGGATTATGGTTGTGCCTGATGACTTTACAGTCGGTGCTGCTTTTGACCCAGAAGCATGCGATGCATTATTAGCCAGCGGCAAGATTAAGTTATAAGTCATCTGGAAAATTTGGATTTTACTCTATAAAGCTAAATAGTAATTAAAAAGGCTGTCACGATTGTGACAGCCTTTTTATGTGTACTTTTTAAAATTGATTATTGAATTTTGTTATTTCTTCGCGTAATGCTTGTTGGACATTGATAGCTCCCATTTCCTTTAAAACATTTAAACAATATAAAGCTTCTTTTTTATTGTTATTACAAATAGCTAGTCTGCCTTTTGCTAAAAACAGTTTGTCATAGCGAAAAGAATGCTCAATAAGTGGCAGTGCCCTATTTAAACTAGTAATTGCACTGTTGAAATCTTGCCGTTCCATATAAAGAATGGCTTGATTAAGAAGAAAACTAGATTCTAGTGACTTTAAGAATTGATAATTATTTTCAATTGTCTGAATTGCCTGTTCCGATATACAAGCCATAGTTTCTTCATCAAAAACAAAGAAAATCAAATTAATAATGCAGAGGTCTAATATTGTCCAAGTTTCAATCTTAGATAAATAATCATTCCAAACAGGCAGAATAAGCTTTTTTGCTAAGCCTAAGTTATTTGTATTAGCAGCTTTAAATCCTTTCAAAATAGGTATTAGTCTAGTAATTATTGGATTTGAAGATAATGAAGTACCCTGTTCAATTATCTTGTCAATCTTATTTGTTTCTGTGCTGTAAGCGATATTGAGAATATCATAAATTATCTTGTCATGTGCATTAAGTTGATAATTATTGCGAATATAAGAAAATTCATCTGGAGTAATTCCTAAAGTTCTGATTAATCTAACTGCTATTTCGTAAGCGGGTTCTTCAGTTGAATGTTCAATCTTAGAGATAGTTGATCTATTTAATAAATTATTATCTGCTAATTGTTGTTGAGTTATATTTCGTGAATTGCGAATTTGTTTAAGGGTTTCACCAAAGGCTTTCATAGTTTCTCTTTCTAAAAATATATAAATGTGAAATTTGGCAACAAAATAACACTTATATTTATAACCCTGATTTAATAATAATGTCAATAAAAATTATAAATTGAAGGCAGGTGAGATAAATTGAATCGAATTATAGATAATTTTATTCATGAGATGGAAGAATTAGCTCATGACAGTAACAAAAAGAAAAGTGGTATTCATGGAATAAAGGATAAGAATAGAACTTATATTTGTTATCATGATTTCAAATTTTTAAAATTATAGGCTGATGTGAGGAGGTATGTAGTTATGCTTGAATGTATTTTAGCCCTACAAAAACATGCTTTAAAGCATAAGAGACATAAAAATAAACATGTAAGATGTTCACTCTTATGTGGCAATGTAGTTCATGGACATAAGGTTTCCGATATTTTTATTGATTCGGCAGGTGATAGCAATGAGTAATAATATTTTGCAGCTACAAAAAAAGCATAAATGTCATAAGAAAAAGAAAAAAATGAAATTTCATGTTTGCGTAGATGCAGATGGTAATACATATACATCCTTAATTTGTGGTCATACATTGGAAAGTATAAAATTGCCACCTATATTGTAAATTTTGTTTTAAGTTTTAAGGGCACATCTTTAGGCTACTTTTGGATGTGCCTTTACTAGTTGAAATAGAATGAGAGTCTAGTTATGGAAAAGAAGATAACTTTATATACCTTATCGTGGGGATTTGTTTTTGGAATATTGCTTAGTGTTTGTGGGACCTTTGTTAATATTTGGGTACCATTAGTTATTAAGCAATTAGTAGATGCTAAGACCAAAATTGTTCATCATTTAAATATCAATTTGGCGTTAGTAGTTGCTGGTGCGATTATTCTAAGTGCTATTGTGAGTGCAATTAGTGAGTATCTTATCAGTGTAGCAGGTGATCGCAAGATTGCTGCTGTGAGAATGCAGGTTGAGCAGCATTTACTTACACTGCCAATGAGCTTTTTCGCTGATAAAAGAAGTGGTCAACTTTCAAGTCGAGTAATTAATGATGCTGAGGTTGTACAGGATTTTATGACTAGTAGTATTCCAACGACCATTAATAGTTTGATTACGATTGTTGGTTCATTTTTGATTCTCTTTAGTCTTGATTGGCGATTAACGTTATTTATTATTTTGTCTTTTTCATTAATTATTTTTATTGCCATTCCCATCGGAAAGATTAGTGAGAAGTTGTCAGTAATCACACAGAATAAGCTGAGTGAACTGTCAGGTCAGAGTACAGAAAATCTCTATAATATTCGTAGCATTAAGTTAAATAATGCCTATCGGCCAGTTTTAGCTAATTTTAAAGACGTTGTTAATAATCTCTTTAAGGTATCTAAGAGAACTGACAAGATTTTTTCAATTGTTGGGCCAATCCAAACCGTTTTTACTCTTGGAATCATTCTAATGATCATTATTTATGGTGGTATTCGTGTCCAGCAGCAGAGTTTGAGTATTGGAACATTGGTTTCTTTTTTAATATATCTTTTCCAGGTAATTGATCCTATTAACTCTTTAGGCAACTTTTATACGGGATATAAGCAAGCTAAAGGTGCGACTGTTAAGCTTAATAAGATTCTAAATACACATGGTGAACAGGATGTTTATACAAAGCAAATATCTCAATTACCTAGATGTGGCGATTTAGTTTTGCAAAATGTCTCTTTTTCTTATAACGATCAGGAACCAGTTTTACAAAATGTGTCACTTGAGTTTGCGGCGGGTAAGAAGACAGCAATTGTTGGCCCATCTGGTGCAGGGAAAACAACAATTATTAATCTATTGGCAAGATTGTATGAAATAGAGCATGGAAAATTACTTTTGGGTCAAGAACAGGCATCAGAATATAAGTTAAGTACTTGGCGAGATATGTTTGCTGTTGTGACGCAAGAAAATACAATTATTTCGGGAAC
This sequence comes from Lactobacillus sp. ESL0785, assembly GCF_029395455.1. NCBI lineage: Bacteria > Bacillati > Bacillota > Bacilli > Lactobacillales > Lactobacillaceae > Lactobacillus > Lactobacillus sp. ESL0785. Next base: position 1,184,334 of record NZ_CP113916.1, on the reverse strand, counting down.
AATTTATTTGAATTTAACCTTTGGTTTAGCCCAAAAACCAAAAGATAGTGAAATTTGGTCGGCACTTGAAAAGGCGAACTTAGCTGCTGAAATCAAAAAATTACCGCAAGGATTACAAACTATTGTTGGTGAGCAAGGCGTAGGTCTATCTGGTGGTCAGAGGCAGCGCTTGCAATTGGCACGTGCATATTTAAGAAACGCTAACTTTTTAATTTTAGATGAAGCAACATCCAACTTGGATCCTGATTCTGAAAAAATTGTCTCGGATGCTTTAAATAAAATTATGATAGGGCAAAAGACAACCTTAATTGTGATTGCACACAGACTGTCAACAATTGTCGATTCCGACAAAATTTACTTTTTGGATCAACATCATGTTATTGGCAGTGGCACGCATAAAGACTTAATGCAAAAAGTTCCTAAGTATCAGCAGTTTGTTAAGGAACAAATTTTAGCGGTTAATGAATAGAAAGTAGGGCAATAATGGAATTAACAGGTAATGATTACCTCGGGTTTATCAAGGATGATAAGACATTATTTTATCAACCTAACAATAATCATCATAATGGTTTTAAATATCTTAAGCCAACTGGCAATTTTTATGATTATAGTGATAATTATTGGCATTACATTTTGTTTAATCATCAATTGCCTGAGCAAGGTTGGAAAATCCATATTTCAGCAAATGTTAAGGATGCTCAGCAGTTGCTACTTGCTGTTAGTAAATATTTGACGGTTAAACATGTAACGTATAAATTTGTGAATACTTTGGATGAGTTAGTCTTAAGCAATTCAAAGTATGGCGATCGTGCAGGCTCAGGAAAGTTCATTACCGTTTACCCAAGAACTGATAAAGAATTTGTGGAGCTGCTTGATGAACTAGCGCAAGTTACAAGCAATTTTTTAGAGGGACCATATATTCTAAGCGATAAGGAATGGCATGATACTCATATTTTCTACCGTTATGGTGCATTTAAAGAAATAAAAGCAAGAATTAATGGTAAAGAAGTATATTGCATCAAGGATAATCATGGAAATCTAATTGAAGATAAAAGAGTACCATACTATCAAACTCCCAAGTTCATTGTGGAACCTGCTGAATTGAAATCCAATGTTCAACAATATGATAAATTTGAATTTAAGCAATTGATGAAGTATCGAATTGACTCTGCTTTGCATTTTAGTAATGCTGGTGGAGTTTATCATGCAACTTTAAATGGTAATGAGTGCGTCTTAAAAGAAGGTCGTGCTTATGCTGGCCTTGATGCTAATGGTCTTGATGGGTTTAAACGAGTAGAACGCGAATATAAGGCTTTAGCAAAATTACATGATGTTCCAGAGACAGTTAATGTCTATGAAAAATTTAAGGCATGGAAGCACTTATACTTGGTAGAAGAATATCTTGAAGGAGATACATTAGCTGACTTTATTGACAGTCAGTATCCGTTTACTGCAAGTAAAGTTGAAAAAAAGAAGTATGCACAAAAATGTACTGCAATTATTAATGCGTTGACAGTGGCAGTTGAGCATATCCATAGTTATGGCTTAGCGATTGGCGATTTACAGCCAGATAATGTTATTTTGCTTAATTTAACAGACAATATCATTAAATTAATTGACTTTGAAAATTCGCAAAAATTGACTGCTAAATATCAGCCGGGGATGGCAACACCAGGTTACGCTGATGTTAATGCTCATACCTTTGGGGAAGCTGATAACATTGCTTTGTATAAGATTGCACGTTATATGATTTTACCAATAGCCAGTGATTTTGATTGGGCTCCGGAAATGGAGCAAGAACAGGATAAAAATATTGCTGATGAATTTGGTCCTGAAATTGTAGATTTCTTTCATTGCTTGAAAAATAAGTTGAGCCTGAATTTTAATACTTCTACACGACACCCACAACATTATCAAGCAAATTTGTTTAAGCCAAAAACAAGTTTTGATATAGATAACCTTGATAAAAATATTTCAGAAATAGCACAGGGGATTATCCAACACCTTGATTTTGATTTTATGGGCTTAATTCGTGGTGATATTACTGAATATGATTCTCAAATTAGTTATTATTCAGTAGCTAACGGTGCTTTTGGTGCAATTATGGCATTGACAAGGTCTAATTGCTTAAATAGCAAAATTAATCACCAGATTCATAATTGGATTGACTATCAGATTACTAATATTAAAAAATTGCTAGATAATCAGGATAATAATAGCGGGTTATTTACAGGACTTACGGGTATTGCGGTGGTTTTAGCTGAACAGGGCTATCAAGAGTTGAGCAAATTAATTATGGACAAATTGTTGTCTTGTAAATTAAACCAAGATATTTCAATTTATTCTGGAATCTCTGGTGTAGGTCTGGCTTACTTAACTTTTTATTTGCAGAATAATGATGAAAAATACTTACGGCAAGCACAATTATTAGCTAAGAAAGTTAGTGAACTTACTCAATCAGAAATATATACTAAAGAATGTGATAGTGGCTTGTTAACTGGCTGGTTAGGTGCAGCTCTGTTTTTGTGGAAAATGTATGTTGCTACTCAGTCTGAAAAATATAGAATAGAAGCATTAAGAATATTACATTTGGTATTGAACAATTCACTCGAAATTAATCAAACAGTTGCTTATATTAAAGACAATACACTATCTTATGAACGGTTGATGCCGTATGTAAATCATGGTAGTGCAGGGTTGGCGCTATTATTAATAGAATTTATTCAAGACAGCCCCGAAAGTATTAATCAGAATGAAAAAGCTATATTACAAAAATTAATTAAAGCTAACGATGTTTTTGTAACATACTTAGATGGTTTATTTGATGGCTTTATTAGTTTAATAGTTTTGGATACTGCAGTTGCCAATTTAACTGATGATAATCGATTAGCGCACAAGCTAAAATTGCTTAATAATTATATTGTAGGTCAAAACGATGTAGCTTTTGTTCAAGGAAGATTTGGCTATAAACTGTCACTTGATTTAACAACTGGTAATAGTGGTTTATTATTAGTACTTAATGATATTAAGCAGCATAAGTGGGGCTCATGGATGCCACTTTTTAAAAGCAATAAATTTAAACTGTTCTGTTAAATAAAAGTGAAATAACAAATCAAGTTTCATAATTCTTGCTGCTCTGTTGATTAAATTCGTCACTTGTTACTCTTTTGCCCGTAATAATGGTAAAATAATAAACGATTATTGAATAAAATTTGGAGCAAATGAAATGTTAGATAAGAACAAACAGATTTGGTTTATCGGAATTAAGGGCACGGGCATGGCTTCTCTTGCTTTATTGCTGCACGACTTGGGTTATAACGTTGCCGGCAGTGACATCACTAAGTATACTTTTACGCAAGTACCGCTAGAAAAAGTTGGGATTAAAGTTACTGACTTTGCGGCTGCTAATATTAAGCCTAGTGGTCAAGTAATTGTTAAGGGTAATGCCTTTAAAGACGATAATGTTGAAGTTAAGGCCTGTGAAGACCAAGGCATTACTTGGCAGAGCTATCCTGACACCGTCGAAGAAGTCGTAGCGATGCATACCAGTATTGGCGTTTCTGGAACTCACGGCAAGACTTCGACAACAGGGCTATTAGCTCATGTACTCGGTGAAGCTGCACCAACTTCTTATTTAATTGGTGATGGTGAAGGTAAAGGCGTGCAAAATTCTCGTTTCTTTGTTTATGAAGCCGATGAATATCGCCGTCACTTCTTGGCTTATCATCCAGATTATCAAATTATGACTAACATTGACTTTGATCACCCTGATTACTTTAAAGATCAAGATGATTATACTTCAGCCTTCCAAACAGCTGCCGATCAAACTAAGAAGGGCTTGTTTGTCTGGGGTGGCAACAGCCGGCTGCAAGCTTTAAAGACTAGTATTCCTAAGTATACTTATGGCTTTGATGACAGTGATGACTTCCAAGCAGTTAACATTGACCGAACAACCACTGGTTCCACCTTTGATGTTTTAGCTCATGGTGAAAATATTGGCCGCTTCACAGTTCACTTGTTTGGTGACCATAACATTTTGAACACGACAGCAGTTGTGGCAGTTGCTTATACTGAAAAAATTCCGCTGGCAGACATCCAGGAAGGTTTGTTAACATATCGCGGTGCAAAACGCCGCTTTACTGAAACTGACTATGGCGATATTAATGTGATTGATGACTACGCTCACCACCCAACTGAAATGCGAGCTACTATTCAAGCTGCACGGCAGAAGTTCCCAGGTAAACGGTTGGTAGTTGTCTTTCAGCCGCATACATTTTCGCGGACAAAGAAGTACGCTAAAGATTTCGAAGAAATTTTGCGCGACGTTGATAAGGCATATGTCACTCCGATTTATGCATCAGCGCGTGAGAGTGCTGGCGATATTTCTGGCGAGGATTTGACCGCCCAGATTCCAGGTTCAGAAGTCATTGACTTAGACAACATTGCTGACTTAACACAAAATAAAAATAGTGTGATTGTCTTCATGGGTGCCGGCGATATTCCTAAGTATGAAGATGCCTTTGAAAAATTATTGCAAAAATAGATTAATTAGAAAACTAGTTGCAGTGCGACTAGTTTTTTTAACTGTCATTAAGTCAGTATGCTGCTAGAAGCTAGTAAAAACTGCTAGAATAGTATGTAATAATTAACTAATTGATTGATGAAGGAGAAATATGGCTGATCCAAAATTACTTTTAATTGACGGTAATTCCGTTGCTTTTCGTGCTTTTTATGCGTTGTATCGCCAACTGGAGAATTTTAAGAACGCGGAAGGTTTGCATACTAATGCAATTTATACTTTTAAAAACATGCTGGATGTACTTTTAAAAGATGTTCAGCCTGATTACGTTTTAGTAGCTTTTGATGCTGGTAAAACCACTTTTAGAAATAAAATGTACGATGATTACAAGGGCGGTCGTCAGAAAACACCGCCAGAATTACTGGAGCAGTTACCGTATATTCAAGAAATGCTGCATGATTTGGGTATTACTACTTATGAGTTAAAAAATTATGAAGCCGATGATATCATTGGTACTTTTGCGCGTCTTGGTGAAGAACAGAACTTTACCGTCACGATTGTGACCGGGGATAAGGACTTAACACAATTGGCTTCAACTAAGACGACAGTGATGGTTACTAAGTCAGGCGTGTCGGACTTAGAAGCTTATACGCCTGAGCACATGCAGGAAGTTAATGGCGTGACGCCAACCGAATTTATTGATATGAAGGCCTTAATGGGGGACAATTCTGACAATTACCCGGGTGTTACTAAGGTGGGCCCAAAGACAGCTTCACGTTTAATCCAGGAGTATGGTTCAGTTGAAGGACTTTACGAGCATGTAGCTGATATGAAAAAGTCTAAGTTAAAGGAAAACTTAATTAATGACAAGGATAAGGCCTTTTTAGCTAAAAAATTAGCAACCATTAACCGTGCAACGCCAGTGACAATTACTTTAGCTGATGTTAAACGTCAAGATGTTAAGCAGGAAGAATTACGGCAATTTTATGAAAAAATGAACTTTCGTAAATTTTTAAACCAAATGGATACCTTGAGTGATACTGCTGCCGGTGAAACTGAAACTAAGCATGAAGCAATTAAAATTGATTATATTGAACTAACAGAAGACGAATTAGCTCAAATTAAAGTTGCTGCAGGAACGCCAGTTAGCTTTTATTTGGGGATGTTAGGTGCCAATTATCACTTGGCAGAATTTATTGGTTTTGCCTTAAAAATTGCTGATCAAACCTATGTCAGCCGCGATGTTGAATTGTTAAAACGTGCGCCACTTAAAGATTTACTAGAAAATGCCCAAATTCCAAAAGATGTTTTTGATTTAAAGCGGACAATGGTCGGCCTTAATCGGTTGGCAATCCATGTTCAAGGTATTGATTATGATATGTTGCTGGCATCTTATTTGTTAAATAACGAAAACAATTCAAATGATATGGGTGAGATTTGTCATTTATACGGTGACTATTCAGTTAAAACCGACCTTGAAGTATATGGCAAAGGCAAGAAAGAGCATATTCCTGATGATGACCAGCTTCTGTTTAATCACTTGGCAAGTAAAGCTCAAGCCCTGGTAAGTCTTAAAGCTGAACTACTTAAGCGGCTTCAAGATCATGAGCAAGATGACCTTTATGCCAATATTGAAATTCCAGTAGCGCGTGTTTTAGCAGTGATGGAAATGAACGGTATTAAGGTGCAGGCTGGAACTTTAATTCAGTTGCAAAATGAATTCGCTGTGGAGCTGCAAGATTTAGAAAATAAGATTTATCAAGAGGCTGGGGAACGTTTTAACCTCAATTCTCCTAAACAATTAGGGCATATTTTGTTTGAAAAGATGGGCTTGCCGCCAATTAAAAAGACTAAAACAGGTTATTCAACTTCTGTTGACGTTTTGAATCAGCTAAAAGAGCAGAGTCCGATTATTGATGAAATTTTGACTTACCGCCAGATTGCTAAAATTCAATCGACTTACGTAAAAGGGCTGCTAGATGTTATTCAAAAAGACGGCTGTGTTCATACCCGCTACTTGCAGACGTTGACGGCAACAGGGCGACTTTCGTCAGTTGATCCGAACTTGCAAAATATTCCTACGAGAACTGAAGAAGGTAAGCAAATTCGCAAGGCCTTTGTACCTAGTGAGCCTGATGGCTATATTTTTTCGTGTGACTATTCGCAAATCGAATTGCGGGTGTTAGCTCAAGTTTCTGGGGACGAACATATGCAGGAAGCCTTTAAGACGGGGTATGATATTCACTCACATACGGCCATGAAGATCTTTCATCTAGATTCACCAGATGAGGTGACGCCGTTAATGCGGCGACGTGCTAAAGCTGTCAACTTTGGGATTGTATATGGAATTTCTGATTATGGCTTGTCTAAGAATTTGAACATTAGCCGTAAGCAAGCAAAAGAATTTATTGATAATTATTTTGAGCAATACCCACAAATTCACGATTATATGGATAAGGCCGTTCAAGAAGCACGTGAAAAAGGTTATGCTGAAACAATTATGCATCGTCGTCGGTATCTGCCAGATATTCACGCTAAGAATTTTAATGTGCGGTCATTTGCAGAGAGAACTGCAATTAATTCACCAATTCAGGGATCAGCCGCTGATATTATTAAGATTGCCATGATTAATATGCAAAAGAAGTTAGATGACTTGCATCTTAAGACCAAGATGGTTGTTCAAGTTCATGATGAGTTGATTTTTGATGTTCCTAAAGCTGAATTAGAGACGATTAAACAAATTGTTCCTGAAGTAATGCAATCAGCTGTTAAACTTGATATTCCGCTAATTGCCGATTCAGGCTGGGGCCACAATTGGTATGATGCAAAATAAGGAGATAAATTAATGCCAGAAATGCCGGAAGTTGAAACAGTTCGCCGCACTTTGATGCCACTAATTAAGGAAAAAATGATTACTAAGGTGACCTTGTGGTACCCCAAAATTATTGCTAGTGATCATGATGAATTTGTTAAGAAAGTTGCGGGCTGTAAAGTTCTAACCATTGATCGTTATGCAAAGTATTTATTAATTCGTTTAAGTGGTGATCTGACGATTGTGTCGCACTTGCGGATGGAAGGAAAGTATCGCTTAACGACAATTGCTGCACCTAAGGATAAGCATGACCACGTGCAATTTGCCTTTAGTGATGGGACAGCTTTGCGTTACAATGATGTGCGCAAGTTCGGCCGCATGCAATTAGTTGAAACCGGAACGGAAAAAATAGTTACAGGAATTAGTAAACTTGGCTATGAACCTAATTCTGCTGCTTTTACTACGGAATATTTGCAGGCTGGACTTAAACGCAAAAAGAAAAACATTAAAAGCACTTTATTGGATCAGACAGTTGTTGCTGGTCTAGGTAATATTTATGTTGACGAGGTCTTGTGGAAAACTAAAATTCACCCATTAAGTGTTGCTAGTCAAATTTCTGCTGCTAAGGTGGCCCAGCTGCATGACAATATTAATGCGCTGATTACACTAGCAATTGCTAAGCGAGGGACAACGGTTCATACCTACCTTGATGCCAATGGTGAAACCGGTGGCTTTCAAAAAATGCTACAGGTTTATGGTCATCAAGGTGAACCTTGTGCGCGTTGTACAACACCTCTTGAAAAGATCAAGGTTAACGGCCGCGGCACGACATTTTGTCCTAATTGTCAGGTAATTTACAAATGACTTTAGTTTTAGGAGTAACTGGCGGTATTGCCAGTGGTAAAAGCACAGCTGATGCTTTTTTTAGGCAAAAGCAAATTCCGATTATTGATAGCGATCTGATTGCTCATGATATTTTAAATCCTGGTAAAATTGGTTATAAGCAAGTTGTGCAGCAATTTGGCCCCACAATTTTAAATGCTGATGGAACAATTAATCGCCGTAAGTTGGGACAGCTTGTTTTTGGGGATGCTGAACAACTAGCAATATTAAATCAGATTACCCATCCGTTGATTTTTCAAACAATTCAGACTAAAATTACGCAAAATAGACAAACTGGTGCCGCAATCGTAATTGTTGATGCACCAGTGTTATTTGAGTCCGGTGGGCAAAAATATTGTGACCAGACACTGCTTATTGCCATTCCTAAAGCATTGCAGGTCAAAAGGCTGATGCAGCGTGACCAATTGAGTAAGCAAGCTGCTCTAGAACGGATTAATAGTCAAATGCCGCTTGCACAAAAAGCAAAATTGGCTGATTATGTAATTACAAATACTGGTACAATAGAAGAATTGACAGCAAAATTGGCACAATTGCTATTGAAATTGAGAGGAGATAAGAATGGAATGTCCTAATTGTCGACAAAATGTCTCGCGTGTAATTGATTCTCGTCCCAGTGATGAAAATCGGGCGATTAGACGCCGGCGTGAATGTGAAAATTGTGGTTTTCGTTTTACGACTTTTGAGCGGGTCGAAACTTCACCTTTATTAGTAATTAAAAATGATGGTACACGCGAACCTTTTAGTCGCAAGAAAATTTTGCATGGGGTAATGGCTGCAGGACAAAAACGGCCAATTACCAGTGCGCAGTTCGAAGAATTAGTTGATCATGTCGAAAACAAGGTTCGTAAACTAGGAGTTAGTGAAATTTCATCAAAGAAAATTGGCCAAATTGTGATGGATGAACTAGCTAATATTGACGATGTTGCTTATATTCGCTTTGCGTCTATTTATCGTGAATTTAAGGACATGTCTAGTTTTATGAAGACAATGGAAGATATGATTGCTAAACGTGAGAAAGGAAATTAATAATGTTTGCGACTGCTGATCCCAAACAACCTTTTTTAATTGTTAACCATGTTGATGTTTTCCCTCATGATTTGCGCATTTTGATTAAGCTGTACCAGCCACTAGTTGGTGGTTTGGGCTTAGCCCTGTATTTAACGCTAATAGAAGATTATGATGCTCAGATGATTTTGTCTGACAGTAAGGGAATTTATCACTTGCAAGAGCAGCTTGATTGCAGCTTGCAGAATTTGTTTAGTGCATTGCATAAGATTGAAGCAGTTGGCTTGGTGCAAACTAGAGTAATTACTAATGAAATTATGGGGCAAGTTTTACTCTTTCAATTAACTCGCGTGCCTAGCAGTAGTGAGTTTTTTGCGACGGAACTTTTGGCAAGTTTGTTAAAAGAAAAGGTAGGGCTAACAACTTTTCAAGAGTTAAGTCATGCCTTTGCTGCGGAAAATAAAAAAGAAAAGAATCATGTTGTAGGGATGCAGAGTGCTCCAGATGTTTCGGCTTCTTTTATGGATGTTTTTCGGTTGCCTGAAGAGGAGGCAATTAGTCCGTCTGCAGATGTCCGAACGGCTGCTAAAGAAAATCAGGTTAAACCGGTAAAAACAGCCAGCGTTAATAAGCAAGATGATGTTGACTGGGCTTGGCTTAAGCAGCAATTCGCAAATTACCATATTAAGGATATTGAGATTGACCAAAATCAGGACGCTATTCGCGGAATTATGCGCACTTATGGCTTATCTGAACAAGAATTTGTTGATGAAACTTTGCCTTGTCTGCATGGCAGCTATCAGTTGGATATCCCCTTAATTAAAAAAACGATTGCTGAAAATATTCATGCACTTGATCAGAGTAATGAACTTAAGCGCCAGTTAAATACCGCGCAACCACAAGCTGTGAATTATAATTTTACTGCTCAAGAGCAAAATTTACTTAAGGCAGCTAAATCAATGTCACCAAGTAATTTTTTGTATAAATTAAAACGCAAAAAAGGCGGTGCTGTCGCGCCTAATGAAAATCAGCTACTCTATATGATAATGAATCGGTATGGTCTTTCTGCTGAAGTAACTAATATTTTAATATATGCACGGTTGCGCGATTATCCGCATTTAAGTACGTCTTTTGTACAGACTACGGCTGATGATTGGTTGCAGCATCGAATTACAAGTGCTGAAAAGGCGCTTAATTATTTGAAAGAACGGGATGCTAAGAAGCTGGCTAGACGTAAGCAAGCACAAAAAAGGTACTATACTGCGTACAATAGTAAACAAAAGCATGTTGAAAAGGGTACTGATTGGAGTAAGAAAAAAGCGGCTGATAATGCGGAAGTTTCTTCTACAGACTTGAAGAACTTTTTTAAGCATTTGGAAGATGAAAACGGAATGAAGTAGGTGATGAAATGCAATCAATTGAAAAAATTATTAATAAATTAAATCCAGAGCTTGTCAAAAAGCATGATTTGGCTAAGGTTTATCAGCAAGTACTGGCAGATCCTAGTGTGCATGAATTTTTAACTGCTCATCGCGGACAAATTAATTCTGAAATGCTTAAAAAAAGTTGGCCTAACTTATACGAATATTATGTCCGTCAGCATAAGGCCGATCCAGTAACAGTGGGGTACAAGACAGAATTGTTTTTGAATAATAATGCGATTGATCTGCGTTACGTACCGGATAAGAGCAAAATTGATCATGATCGAGAACTTGCAACTAAGAAGCATTTGCATTTAATCAAATTGCCGGAGTCACTGCACAATGTTCGTTTAAGTCAGGTTGAAGTAACCCCAGGCCGCTCTCAGGTGCTAACCGCTATTCAGCAGTTTTTGGCAAAATTTGCCCAAAATCCACACCAAAAGGGACTATATTTATCTGGAGATTTTGGTCGTGGTAAAACCTATTTGCTTGCTGGCCTTGCTAATCAAGTGGCAGCAATGGGTAAGGAAGTTGTCTTCTTGCATGTGCCGACATTTATTGCGGAACTGTCAAGTCACTTTGAAGATAATAGTCTGCAGACGGAAATTGACCGGGTGGCACAAGCTGATTTGCTAATTCTTGATGATATTGGTGCTGAAAGCCTGAGTCAGTGGTCGCGTGATGATGTCTTGGGTGTGATTTTACAAGCGCGGATGGATAATATCTTGCCCACCTTTTTCTCATCAAATTTGGCAATGGCTGATTTAGAAGAGCATTTTAAGGAAACAAAGAATGCGATTGATCCAGTTAAGGCAGCACGGTTGATGGAGCGAGTTAAAACCTTAGCAACTGAAGTTGTGGTGTCAGGTGAAAATCGCCGGCATTAGTTTTCGATTAAAAAGTTCTTGCAATTAAATATTAATTGCGTATAATAAAGAACAATGAATGAACATGATGTTGCTCAACTCAGAGAGAAAGACGTTTTTCTGAAAGTCTTTCATGAGCAAGACCCCACTCATTCTACTAATAAGGGTTTTAACAAAGGCTGGATTCCATTATCGATCTTAAGAGAGGGTTAGAGCTATTCTAATCTAATTTGGGTGGAACCACGCTACATACGTCCCAGTGCTTAATTGCACTGGGACTTTTTTTGTTTACGGAGGAAATATGAGTTTTTCAATTACTTTGCCAGACGGGTCAAAACGCGACTTTGATCAGGCTGTATCAATTGCCGACTTGGCACATGACATTTCAACATCACTTGGTAAGGCAGCATTAGCCGGAAAAGTTAACGGTGAATTGAAGCCAGTTGATTACGAATTAAATGATGATGCAGAAGTAGCAATTATTACTGATAAAGATGAAGACGGTTTGAACGTTTTACGCGCAACTGTTGCCTTTGTTTTTGAAGCAGTTGCTAAAAAGGCGTATCCAGAATTACGGTTTGGTGAACATGCAGCTGACGCCGATGGTTTCTTTGTTGATACAGACAAGGAAAATCAAATCAAAATTGGTGAATTACCACAATTAGAAAAGGCAATTCAAAAGGCAGTTAAAAGCGGCGCCAAGATTGAACAAGTAGAGATGCCTAAGAGCGAATTAGAAGATATTTACAAGGATGACAAGTTCAAGCTTGAATTATTAAAAGCTGAAAAAGGCGACACAGTTGCAGCTTACAAGTTAGGCAACTTCGTTGACTTTGGTTTTAGTGCATTGTTACCGAATACTGGTAAGATTAAGCAATTTAAGTTGTTGTCAGTTGCCGGTGCTTATTGGCGAGGTCAATCAGCTAACCCAATGCTCCAACGGATTTCTGGAACTGCCTTTTTCAAGAAGGCTGACCTTGATGACGACATTAAGCGCCGCGAGGAAATTAAGGAACGTGATCACCGGACAATCGGTCGCGACCTGGACTTGTTCTTTGTTGACCCTAAAGTCGGTGCTGGTCTTCCTTATTGGATGCCAAAGGGTGCTACCATTCGCCGCGTAATTGAGCGCTACATTATTGATAAGGAAGTTTCTCGCGGCTACCAACACGTTTATACACCAGTCTTAATGAATCTTGATGCTTACAAGACTTCTGGTCACTGGGCACACTACCGTGATGATATGTTCCCACCAATGGACATGGGTGATGGCGAAATGCTTGAAATAAGACCAATGAACTGTCCATCACATATTCAAATTTATAAGCATCACATTCGTTCATACCGTGAATTACCAGTGCGGATTGCCGAACTAGGAATGATGCACAGATATGAAAAATCAGGTGCTTTGTCAGGTTTGCAACGGGTTCGAGAAATGACTTTGAACGATGGTCATACTTTTGTTACTTTGGACCAAGTCAAAGATGAATTTGCCAGAACTTTGCAATTAATCATGGATGTTTACAAGGACTTTGACATTACTGACTACTATTTCCGTTTGTCATACCGTGATCCAAAGAATACTGAAAAGTACTTTGCTAATGATGACATGTGGGAAAGAAGTCAATCAATGCTTAAGGGCGCTATGGATGACATGGGCCTTGACTATGTTGAAGCAGAAGGCGAAGCAGCATTTTATGGTCCTAAGCTTGATATTCAAACTAAGACAGCTTTGGGTAGCGACGAAACGATGTCAACTATTCAACTTGACTTCATGTTGCCGGAGCAATTTGACTTAACTTACGTTGGTCAAGATGGCGAGGAACACCGTCCGGTTATGATTCACCGCGGAATTGTTGGTACCATGGAAAGATTTATTGCTTACTTGATTGAAATTTACAAGGGTGCCTTCCCAACTTGGCTGGCTCCAGTTCAAGTAGAAATTATTCCAGTTAATCTTGATGCTCATGGCGACTACGCTAAGAAGGTTCGCGATGAATTGAACAAGCGTGGTTTCAGAGCAGAAGTTGACTTTAGAAATGAAAAATTAGGTTACAAGATTCGTGAAGCTCAAACCCAAAAAGTTCCTTACACGCTTGTTTTGGGTGATAAGGAAATGGCAGCTGACAGTGTTAATGTTCGTCCTTATGGTACTGACAAGGAAATTGCTAAGAGTTTAGACGAATTTATTAAAGAAATTGATGCTGACGTTAAGTCATATTCACGCGAAAAATAAAAAGTTTAACTAGAATAATTTAGTTTGTCATAGGACTAAACAACGTATTAATAATTTCAGCACTTTTAAATTTAAAAGTCCGTTAGGTATTGTAAGTCGAGTTACAACGGTTGTGTAGACGATTTACTTTACTGGATTTTAGCTAGCTGAGTGTTCAATTTGATACTTAAATTTAGAATTAATTTTGATTAAGGAGAAATTTATGTCGATGATCGAATTCCGCAATGTGCAGAAATTTTACGGTAAGTTCCATGCTTTGCATAATATTAATTTGAAAATTGATCAGGGTGAAACAGTAGTTTTAATTGGTCCATCTGGATCTGGCAAGAGTACCTTAATTCGGACGATTAACCGCCTAGAAACAATTGAAGGTGGACAATTAATCGTTAACAATCATGATCTGTCGGATCCAAAGACTGATGCGAATATTTTACGTCGTGATGTCGGGATGGTATTTCAACATTTTAATTTGTATGCTAATAAAAATGTCCTTGAAAATATCATGTTAGCACCGCGGGTTGTCAGTCATCTTCCAGAAGCCGAGAATAAAGAACGGGCGCTGAACTTACTTAAGATGGTTGGTTTAGCTGATAAGGCAGAAAACATGCCGCGCCAATTATCCGGCGGGCAAAAGCAGCGGGTTGCAATTGCTCGGTCTCTAGCAATGCGACCTAAATTACTACTATTTGATGAACCAACTTCAGCACTTGATCCCGAAATGATTGATGAAGTACTGCAAGTAATAAAGCGGGTTACAACTGCTAGTGACATGACGTCCTTGATTGTGACGCATGAGATGGGTTTTGCCAAAGAAGTTGCCAACCGGGTAATTTTCATGGATCGGGGTCATTTAGTTGAAGACGATGATACCAGTAGTTTCTTTAAGCAGCCCAAGACTGAACGCGCCCAACAATTTTTAAGTAAAATTATTGCGCATTAAGGAGCTGACCATGATGAAAAAGAAATTTTGGTTAATTCCTCTAATCATGTGCGTGCTACTTTTGACAGGTAGTAAGCAAAAAGTTGCTGATCAGGCAGTTTTAAAGAATGCTCAAGCTTCCAAGACAATTACTTGGGGTGTCGAAGCTGATATGAAATTGTTTAGTTTAATTGATGTGCGCGATGACTTACACAAAGGGTTTGAAATTGATTTGGCTCAAGCAATTACCAAACAAATTTTGGGACCACAAGGGCAGGCTAAGTTCGTGACAGCGACAGCTCAGTCGCGGATTCCTCTACTTAAAAATGGTAATGTGGATGCTGTGATTGCAACGATGTCAATTACACCTGAGCGGAAACAAGTAATTGCTTTTTCTACACCATACTTTAATGCTGGTGAGTCCTTACTTGTACCGCAAAATTCTAGTATTAAAAATGTACATGATCTGAATGGCAAAACAGTCATTGGGATTGTTGGCGATAATTCTTCTGAAGTAGTAAAAAAATTTGCTCCAAAAGCAAAAGTAATTGGGATGCAGAATTACGGTCAAGCTGTCAGTGCACTGAAGTCGCATCAAGGTGATGCTTTAGTATCTGACAACGGTGTGCTTTATGGACTAGCTGTTGAAAATCCGGGTTTAGTGGTTAAAGGTGGCACCTTTACTAAAGAACCATACGGGATTGCTATTAACCAGCAGCAGAAGCCATTTGAGCACGCAGTTAACCGCGCAATTAAGCAATTGCAGCGTAATGGTGAATATAACCGGTTAATTAAAAAATGGTTTGGCCAAGTTCCAGGATTTAACTATCGGGAGATGTATCAACAATGATTTATATTTTTACGCATTTTAGTAAGCAACTTTTAGTTGGTCTAGGTTGGACGCTGTTAGCTAGCTTAATTACGTTAGTTTTAAGTTTAATAATTGGCACTACGCTGGCACTTTTACAGATGCTGCCGAGTAAGTTAGTTCATTTTCTGTGCCGTGTTTATATTGAGATCTTTCGTAATATTCCATTGTTGGTCATTGTGATGTTCTTTTACCTGATTATTCCATTGTATTTCTTTAAGATTAATGGTTTTACCGCGGGAACAATTGGGTTGACACTATACACATCTGCCTTTATTGCTGAAATTATTCGCTCAGGAATTCAATCTGTTGAATCAGGGCAGCTGGAAGGTGCACGTTCAACAGGGATGACTTACTGGCAGGCAATGAGATATGTGGTTTTGCCACAGGCATTTAAAATTGTGATCCCTTCTTTAGGTAATCAATTTGTTAATTTGATTAAAGATTCTTCAATTTTGGCTTTTGTAGCCGGGTTTGACTTGCTTTATCAGGCTAATGCGATTGCTTCAACAACTTTTGATACGATCAATAGTTACTTAGTGGTTGGTATTTTGTACCTATTGTTAACTATGCCACTGAGTTACTATATGCATCATTTAGAAAAGAAATTGGGTTAGGAGGAAGGTTATGCAAACTTGGATTAATGCTTTTGCCTGGATTAATATTAGATTTTTATTGCTAGGTTTAAAAGTAACACTGTATATCTCGTTAATTGTAATGATCTTGAGCTTCATTATCGGTTCATTTTTAGGAATTATCCGTTTTGCCAAGATTAAGTATGTGTCAAAAGTTACTGGCTTAATAATTGATGTTGTACGTAATTTGCCATTACTGCTAATTATTTTCTTTACCTACTTTGGCTTGCCTAACTTTGGCTTTCGGCCTGATGTTATTCCAGCAGCAATTATTGCCATGACTATTTTTGAATCAGGAATGATCGCAGAAATTGTGCGTTCCGGAATTCAATCAGTTGCTAGTGGTCAAATGGAGGGTGCGCGTTCAACGGGAATGAGTTTTGCACAGGCAATGCGCTATGTGGTTTTACCCCAAGCCTATAAGCATATGATCCCAACCTTAGTTAGTCAGTTAGTGTCCTTAATTAAGGATACGTCACTGGCAACGATTATTGTTGTCCCTGAGATGACGCAGCAGGCGCAGATTGTTTATGGTCAAAATGCTAATTTTACATTGCCCATGTTTGTAGCTTTGGCAGTACTTTACTTTGTTGTTTGTTTTATTTTGTCAATTGTTGGCAGTCTACTTGGCAAACAGTTAAATTAATTTAGTTAAAATGATAATAGTGATTGACAGATGGCTAGTTAATGTCCTATAATTGTTAATTAGTTGAGAACAAGAAGGAGCTCCCGCTTCTCGCCTAAGTTAAATTGACCTCTGGGCTAATCGATATTTTCTGTTGATTAAAGGCGGGTAACTTAATACCCGTCTTTTTCTTGTCCTCAAATTAACACGGAGGTGAAGAATCATACCAAGAAATTTAATATTAAACGATCAAATTCGTTCACGCGAAGTTCGTTTAATTAATGCAGATGGTGATCAAGTTGGTGTAGTAACTAAGACTGAAGCATTACGGCAAGCAAGTGTTGCGAATTTAGATTTAGTTCTGATTTCGCCTAATGCTAAGCCACCAGTTGCCCGCATCATGGACTATGGTAAGTACCGTTTTGAACAACAAAAGAAACTCAAAGAGTCGCGTAAGAAGTCCAAGACGGTTAGCGTTAAAGAAATCCGTTTAAGTCCAACCATTGAAGGTAACGACTTTAACACTAAGCTAAAGCACGCGCAAAAGTTCCTCACTAAAGAGGGTGCTAAGGTTCGTGTTTCGATTCGGTTCAGAGGTCGTGCAATCACCCACAAGGAATTAGGACGTGAAGTGCTGGAGAAGATGGCTGAAGCTACTTCGGATATTGCTACTGTGATTAGCAAGCCGAAGATGGAAGGTCGTTCAATGTTCTTGATACTCGCTCCTAAGAGTGACAAAAAGTAAAAACTAGTTAATTTGGAGGAATTGAAAAATGCCTAAAATGAAAACCCACCGCGCTTCTGCAAAGCGTTTTAAGAGAACTGCTTCTGGTGAATTAAAGCGTCATCACGCATTTACTGGCCACCGTTTCCACGGTAAGACCAAGAAGCAACGTCGTCATTTGAGAAAGGCTGCATTAGTTTCACGCAGCGACTTGAAACGCATCAAACAGATGCTCTCTCAAATGCGTTAATTATCAAGTTAGACGAGAACAACGATATTTAGGAGGAATTTCAGATGCCAAGAGTTAAAGGTGGAACAGTAACACGTAAACGTCGTAAGAAGGTTATGAAGCTTGCCAAGGGTTACCGTGGCGCAAAGCATATGCAATTTAAGGCTGCAAGTACACAATTATTTGTATCTTACAGATATGCATTCCGTGACCGGAGAAGACGTAAGAGCGACTTTAGAAAGTTATGGATTGCCAGAATCAATGCTGCAGCAAGACAAAATGATATTTCATATTCTAAGTTAATGCACGGCTTGAAAGTTGCCGGTGTTGACATTAACCGTAAGATGTTAGCTGACATTGCTTATAACGATTCAAAGACTTTTGCACAATTAGCAGAAACTGCTAAGAAGGCTTTAAATTAATTAAAAATGGCGCTTATGGCGCCATTTTTTTATGTCAAAAATTATGACCTTGACGCTGATTTTTGATATATTAGACTAAGAACATGGCAGAGAAGGGGTAGCCAGATGATATTCAGGCCACGTTATACAATTGATACAATCTATCATTTAGATACTGCTGTCTTGCATCAGATGGGCATTCAGGCAGTGTTTTCGGATTTAGATAATACATTGCTTGCTTGGAACGAGTTTGAAACGGCACAAAAGATGGATCAGCTTAATCGGCGATTTGCGCAAGCTGGGATTACACTAGTAGTGATTTCCAATAATAATGCGCAAAGAGTGGGTAAAGTACTTAATCCGTACCATATTCAATTTGTTGCTAAGTCTAAAAAGCCGTTGCCGTTTGCAATTACAAGAAAGCGTAAGGAAATGGGTTTGAGTCAAAAGCAAGTAATGATGGTAGGTGACCAATTGATTACTGATATTCAGGCTGGTAATTTAGCTGGTGTAGAGTCGGTTCTAGTTGAGCCACTGATAAAAACTGATAAATGGAATACTCGAATTAATCGTTTTTTTGAGAAGATCATCTTTTTCTTTTTGGCAATTTCACACCGGGTAACTTTTAAGGAGACATTAAAAAATGGATGATATTATTTGTATCGGTTGTGGGGCAAAGCTGCAATCTGCTAACCCTGAGGAAGCTGGCTATTTACCAGCTTCACGTTTAACGAAGGCGTTAGCAAGCGAGGATGAAGACAATGATATTTATTGTCAGCGGTGTTTTCGGTTGCGGCACTATAATGAAATTATGCCAGTTAAGGTCGATAATGATGATTTTTTAGCTTTGCTTAATTCATTAGCTGAAAAAAAGGCGTTAATTGTCAATGTTGTTGACTTATTTGACTTTACGAATTCACTTTTATCATCAATGAAACGTTTTGTTGGTAATAATGAGTTGATTTTAGTTGGGAATAAGTTTGATTTGTTTCCGTTAAATTCACGGGCAAGCAAGATTAAAGATTGGATGCGGCAAGAAGCCAATCGTGTTGGCCTTTTTCCTAAGAAAATTTTCTTAATTAGTGCTGCTAAAAAGAAAAATTTAGATAATTTAATTGCCTATTTAGATAAAAAATCACGTACTGAAGATGTTTATTTTGTTGGCATGACTAATGTAGGTAAATCAACGTTACTCAATGCAATCGTTGACAAAATGGGTGATATTCAAAATTTGATTACAACTTCTCGTTTTCCGGGGACAACACTTGATCGAATTGAAATACCGCTGGAGAACGGCCATTTTTTGGTTGATACACCAGGAATTATGTCAGAAAATCAACTGGCAACACATCTTGATGTTAAAGATTTAGCAGCAATTTCTCCGCAAAAGCCGCTTAAGCCAGCAACTTATCAATTAAAGCCGGGTAATACACTTTTTTTGGCGGGATTGGGTCGAATTGATTATTTGCAAGGTGAGTCAACTAGCTTCACAGTTTATGTAGCGCGGGACTTGTATGTTCACCGAACAAAGACAGAAAATGCGGCTAATTTTTATCAAAAGCACTTGGGTGATTTGTTAACGCCACCATCTGAAGCAACAACTTTACCGGCACTTAAGGGGCAAGAAATGCATACGACTTACAAGAGTGACTTACTGTTTGGCGGGATTGGCTTTATTACGGTTCCAGCAGATTGTTTAGTTAAGATTTATACGCCTGGTAAGATTGGTTTGGGAATAAGGCGTGCGTTAATTTAGAGGCAAAAAATGACGTTTGCAAAAAGTATTGAAAAGAAACCAGTTGTTCAAGTTAAAGAAGAAACAATAGCTGATAATCAAGGTCGACAAATTGGGATTATGGGTGGTACTTTTAATCCGGTTCATTTAGCACATCTAGTTGTAGCTGAGCAAGTATTAACTAAATTACATTTGGATGAAATTTGGTTTATTCCGACGAATATTCCACCGTTAAAGGATAAGCCAACAGTTGCTGCTCAAGATCGAGCTAATATGTTGGAACTAGCAACGCAAGATAATCTACATTTTCATGTAAAATTATTTGAATTATTTCGCGGTGGTGTTTCTTATACGGTTGATACACTAACTTACTTACATGCAAAAGCACCGCAAAATCATTATTATTTGATTATGGGTAGTGATCAGGTTAATAATTTAGCTGAATGGAAAGAACCGTTAAAGCTGGCACAATTGGCAACTTTAGTTGGCATTAGGCGCCCAGGCTATGAACAAAAAGCACAATTACCAATTATTTGGGTTGATGTGCCGCAGATTGATTTAAGTTCATCTTCAATTAGGCAAACAATTGCGATGGGCGGTTCAATTAGATATTTAGTTCCAGAATCTGTTCGCGATTATATTCATCGAAAGGGCTTGTATTATGACTGATTTATTTTTTGCCAAAACGTATTCACCATTATCTAGTAGTGCAATTATTGCTAAGGAAAAAGCAAATATGGATGAAACGCGGTTTAACCATTGTGTCCGTGTTAGTGAAACAGCGCAAAAGTTAGCACGCTTGAATAATTATGATGAGCAAAAGGCGGCATTAGCAGGTTTTGTTCATGATTATGCTAAGCAAGTGCCAGTTGCAGAATATAAACAAGTAATTAAGACGCAAGGTTTTGCCCAAGATTTGTTAAACTGGAATCGGGCAATCTGGCATGGCATTGTGGGTACATACTTTATTAAACGGGACTTGCAGATTACTGATCCAGAAATTTTAACTGCTGTTGATCGTCATACTACAGGTGATACAAAAATGACAACTTTGGATAAAATCGTTTTTATGGCTGATTTTATTGAGCCTGGACGCGATTTTCCCGGAGTTGAAGAAGCTCGTAAAATTACATTTGCTAATTTAGATGCTGGGGTTGGTTACCAATTAGCCCATAGCCTCAGTTATTTGGCTACTAAAAGAGAAAAAATCTATCCTCGCACGTTTGAAGCATATAATGTGTGGAGTATTGATAATAATTAAGGAGAACAATTTGACTAGTAAAGAAATTTTAACTTTTGCGTTGAAGGCGATTAGTGATCGTCATGGTGAAGATACAGCAGCATATGATATGCAGGGAATTAGTATCTTAGCCGATTATTATGTTGTGACTAGTGCCAGCTCAAACCGCCAATTACACGCGATTGCTAATGCTGTAATTGATGAGGCCCATCAAGTTGACTATTATGATTATCGGATTGAAGGTTCAAGTGAATCTAACTGGCTTTTGCTCGATTTAGGCGATGTAGTTGTCAATATTTTTACACAAGAAGCACGTGAATTTTATAATGTTGAAAAATTATGGTCTGCTGGTAAAAAATTGGAAATAAAGGAAGATTAATAAATAATGAGTGTAGTGGGGATCATTGCTGAATTTAATCCCTTGCATAGCGGCCATGAATTTTTATTAAATCAGGCACGTTTATTAGCTGGTAGTAGTGACCCGATTGTGGTTTTAATGTCAGGGAATTATGTGCAGCGCGGTGAAATGGCAATTATGGATAAGTGGGCCCGTGCGCAAGCAGCTTTAGCAAGTGGAGCAGATCTTGTCTTTGAAATGCCATTTTCGACGTCAGTTGAGCCGGCTAACCTATTTTCGCTTGGTAGCATTAATCAGTTAGCCAAGTTGGGAGTAAGTGACTTGGTATTTGGTGTGGAAGATGCA
Organism: Lactobacillus sp. ESL0785; assembly: GCF_029395455.1. Taxonomy (NCBI): domain Bacteria; kingdom Bacillati; phylum Bacillota; class Bacilli; order Lactobacillales; family Lactobacillaceae; genus Lactobacillus; species Lactobacillus sp. ESL0785. The sequence goes on along the minus strand of NZ_CP113916.1, from coordinate 1,162,493 downwards.
ACGCTGAATTTTGCCTATTTAGGCAGCAAAATTGCTGAAATTCCGCCCAATCACATGGATTTTAATGATTATAGTCAAACTTATTCAACGCAGTATAACCAAATGGTTACGCGGGAAGTTGGCTATGAGGTTAATCAACCTAATGCGATTTTGGGGTTAGCTTATGCAGTTGCTAACTATAATTTGGGCACGCCGCTTATTTTGCATGCAGTAAACAGAATTGGTGCTGGACATGATGATTTGTTGCAGCGTGAAGGTGTTGTACAAAGTGCTAGTGCAATTCGCAATATTATTTTGCACCGTAAAACCGGCACAGCGCTAGAGCAATGGCTTCCTAAAAAGGAAGTAGCTGCTTTGTATAAGCAACCGGAATATCCTAATTGGAATCTATTGTTTCCATTTTTAAAATATCGGCTTGAGTCCTCATCAGTAGAACAGTTACGCCAAATTTATCAAATGAGTGAAGGGTTAGAATACAAAATGAAGCAAGAAATTCACCAAGCGCATAATTTTACTGAATTCTTGCGTGCGATTAAGTCAAAGCGGTATACTTATTCCCGCTTACGTCGACTTAGTTTGTATACTTTACTAAATGTTACTCAAGATGATATGCTGGCTAGTTTTAATCATGAATCATTATTTTTATTGGGTTATAGTAAAATTGGCCGGCGTTATTTGAAAAAAATCAGAAAAGAAACTACGGCTGAGATTGTTTCTAAAATTGACCAAAAGAATACCCAACAGGGTTCATTGCACTTACAGTTACGGGTTGACCGTTTAGTTGAGCAGATTTTGCAGGTCGATCAAAACTTTGGTCGACGACCGCTGGAGGTTTAAAAATGTTGACGATTAATTTTTCACAAATAAAAAATAGTAAAACCCCACTCACGCATTTTGAAAATGAAGTTGTGATACGGCCAGAGTTTTTAAAAAGAAGTCAAAAATTGCTTTATCAGGTAGAAAATGTGCAAGTAACAGGAGATGCTTTTTATAATGTGCCATATGTTACTTGTGCTTTGCGTGTGACAGCGGACTTGATTGTACCGTCAAGTCGTAGTTTAGCACCGGTTAGTTATCATGAAGATTTTCAGTTTAATGAAAATTATTCAGAGGACAAGGTGGCTAAAGAAGAACTGGAAAAGAGTGCAACACCGATTGTACCGGTTGAAGATGATGTGATTGATTTGCAAACAGCCATTGAAGATAATTTACTGTTGCATATTCCGACAACAATTTTGACTTCTGAAGAGAAAGAAAAAGATATTTACCCAGAAGGTAAAGGCTGGTCTGTTATTTCGGAAGCTGAGTTTGATGCCGGTAAAAAGAATCAGGTCAATCCAGCATTTGCTAAGTTAAAGCAACTACTTGAACAGAAGGATGAACAACAAAATAAGGGTAAGTAGATTAACTGCTTAAGTTTGCTGTAACTTGAATTTTTAATCTTGTCTTAACACAAGTTTTAAAGTATGCTTGAATTAATATTAGAGTATTAGAAATATTTAAGTTTTGTATGGAATATAGATATTAAGGGATGTAAAAAATGGCAAAAATTTTAATTATTGAAGATGAAAAGAACTTGGCTCGCTTTGTCGAGCTGGAATTAAAACATGAAAAATATGAAACAGTTGTTGAGAGCAATGGCCGCAAGGGCTTGGAAACCGCTTTAAACGAAGACTTTGATGCTATTTTGCTTGACCTAATGCTGCCGGATCTAAATGGCTTAGAAATTGCTCGTCGGGTTCGGCAAGTCAAGACAACACCAATTATTATGATGACGGCGCGTGATTCTGTGATTGATCGTGTTTCTGGTCTTGATCATGGTGCTGATGACTATATCGTTAAACCATTTGCAATTGAGGAATTGTTGGCTCGTCTGCGTGCAGTTTTACGGCGAGTAAAGATTGAACAAGAAGCTTCTGATGATACAATCGAAAAGAAGGTTATCAAGTTCAAAGATATGACAATCGAAACTGCTAACCGAATTGTTCGCCGCAGTGATGGTAAAGCAGTTGATCTGACTAAGCGGGAATATAATCTGTTTATGATGTTGATTAAGAATAAGAACAATGTTGTCAGTCGTGACCAATTATTAGCTAAAATTTGGGGACCAGGTTCAAATATTGAAACTAATGTTGTTGAAGTTTATGTTCGCTATTTACGTAATAAGATTGATATTCCGGGCAAGCCATCATATATCAAGACCGTTCGCGGAACTGGTTATATGGTAAGAGATGAAGACGATGAAGAAAAGTAAAAATCATAAAAATAAAAAAGAGACCAAACACTCATCACTTATTGTTCGGTGGGTCAGTATCGTCAGTTTGACGATTATGGTCTCTTTTATTGCTTTTTCAGTTATTATTTATTCTTTTGTAGGGCAGCAATCTTTGGGCCAGCAAAAAGCAACGTCTAACCAAATGATTGTTAAACTAAATAATAGTCTTAGTGAAATTCCAACTGAATTGCAGATTGCTAACGTTGTGCCAGCATTAACGCCATCTACTAGAAAGATATTGCAGGGTAATCCTGCGATTGAAAACGATCAGCGTGAGAATAAGGCCTTTAATGACGACCTGTTGTCATCTTTGACTAATCCAGATTTAAACGTAGTTGTTTATAATTTGCAAAAACAAGATGTTTTTGACAATGGCAGTGATGATGCAATTCCAGCTTTTAAGCAATTTAATGGTGAATATCACATGGAACGTGTTTTTCAAAATCACCGCCAAGAGTTAGTCACTTATCAGAAGGTGCGGTCAGTTAAAAACGGAAAACTGACAGGTTATATTATAGTAGTCAACAGAATGTCTTATTATAATGGCTTGATGCGGAATTTGCTTAAGTGGATGGTGCGCATTTCGTTAATTGCGGTAGTGGTATTTACAATAATCGCCTTTATGATTGTTCATAATATTGTTAAGCCAATTAAGGAAATGTCTAAAGTTGCGCGTGAAGTTAATGATGATCCCAATAGTACAGTACGAATTAGGAATTTTCACCGGCATGATGAATTACAGGAATTGGCCGTTTCCTTTAACCAAATGTTGGATAGAATGCAGCGTTATATTGAGCAGCAGAAAGAATTTGTCGGTGATGTTTCTCATGAATTACGAACACCAGTTGCGGTAATTGAAGGACACCTGAACATGCTTGAGCGTTGGGGAAAAGATGATCCAGAGATCTTGGATGAATCGATTAAGGCTTCGTTGCAAGAAGCTAAGCGAATGCAGCATTTAATTCAGGAAATGCTTGATTTAACGCGAGCAGAACAAATTAACGTTCAATACCCGAATGCAGTGACAAGAGTTTCTGAAGTTCTTAATCGTGTTGTTGGTGATATGTCACTTGTGCATCAAGATTTTGAAATTGGTTTGGATATGGATGATTTACCACAAGATACAGAAATTCAAATTTATCAGGGGCATTTAGAGCAGTTACTGGTTATTTTAATTGATAATGGAATTAAGTATTCAACTGATCGTAAGCAGATGAATGTTTCAGCAGGACTTTCGCATGATGAGGTTAGCATTATGGTGCAAGACTTTGGCGAGGGTATTTCTAAAGAAGAGCAAGATAAAATTTTTAACCGCTTTTACCGGGTTGATAAAGCCCGAACGCGAGAAAAGGGCGGCAATGGGCTAGGTTTGTCGATTGCGCAAAAGTTAGTAACCAGTTATCACGGTCAAATTAGTGTTGACTCTGTAGAAGGACAGGGCAGCCAATTTAAGATTGTCTTTCCAGCTTTGACTAAGGAGCAGGCGGCAAAGTTGCGCAAGCGCGCAGAAGGCGATGAAAAAGAAAAGTAGCTAACAAAAAAGGTCTAGTTATGACTAATACTCATAACTAGACCTTTTTATTTGCATAAAGCAGGATTATTTATGTTTGTGTTGCTTGCCTTTATTGCGATTCCGCAAATTTTCGTGCATTTGTACTGTGTCTTTATTAGCTGTCGGTGTTGCTGCTGTTTGGTTAAGTAAATCGTCAATTTTAGCTTGTGTGACAATTTCTTTAATTGGCTCATGTTGTAACTCTGCATCGACACTTTTCTTTACCCGCGGCATGATAATGAAGGTTACAATTACCTGCTGAATAATAGTAAAGAAGTTACCAGCAGCCCAATATAGAGCAACTGAACCCGAAACAGACATTGAAATAAACAGTGTCATAATTGGGTTCATTAGCATCATTGACTGCATTTGCTTTTTCTGTTCTTTGGGAATGCCAATTAGTGAAATATAGCCCTGAACAAAGGCAAAAGCAGTACCGATGATTGCCATTAACATTGATCTGCTACTCAGTGAGATACCTAAGAAAGTAGAATTAGCTAAAGTCTTGGAATACATTACAGCCTGATAAATTCCAATCATAATTGGAAATTGAATAATCAGTGGTAAACAGCCCATGCCACCAGTTAGTGACAGATTATTTTGTGAGTATAACTGACGCTGCCAAGTTGCCAAGGTCATTTGTTGGTCTTGAGTCAAATTCTTGTTTTTCATTGCGTCCTGGATTAGTTTCATCTGCGGCTGCACACGGGACATTTTTTCTTGCTGAGTTGTTGTCTTCTTCTGTTGGTTTAACATTAATGGCAGTAAAATCATTCTCACAATCAAAGTCATTAAAATAATTGCCCAGCCAGCACCATTAGTTCCGCCAATCACAGCGTAGCAACGAAGCATAATATTCTGCAAAGGTCGGCCGATAAAACTATAGATCCAGCCATAAATTCCGCTTGAAGGCGGCGTATTTAAGGCATTGCTGCTTTGAGCACAGCCAGTCACGATAAGCATGACTGTCAAAGTTAAAACAGCCAATCCCAGATATTTACGATATTTTTTCATTTAAATTCACCACATCATTATTTTTAGTCAACATCTAATATAATACATGAAAACCATGCATTTTGCCCGTATTTGTTAGTTTTTCTTTCTTAATCTTTGTAATATGGGCAAATTGTGAGATATTATGCGGCAGTTCTTGGCAAAATTGATTGACATGACTTGAGTCTGTTTGCAAGATAATAGTTACCGTCTGATCTGCATTGTTGTGGACTGTGCCGGGCAATTGCAGTTTGTCCGCTAATACTTGGACGTTCCAGCGAAAGCCAACGCCTTGGACGATGCCGAATACGGTTAATTGCCAAGTTTCATTGCTACTATTTGTAAAATTATTGCTATTTTGATGGTTATTTCGATTAAAAAAGCCCATAATTAATCCTTTCAATACTTGTTTACTTGATTTTACCATTTTTAAAATTAGAAAGTTTACATTAAAATAGAGTCTGAAAGAAGATGTTTGAATTGGAACAAATTAGTTCAGTTAACAATAAGCTAATTAAAGACTTAGCGAAGTTGAAGCAAAAGAAGCACCGTGAAGAAACAGGAATGTACTTAATTGAAGGCTTTCATCTAGTTGAAGAAGCAATTAAGGCCAAGCGAAAATTTGTGTATTTGTTGGGAACCCAGCAGGCATTAGCGAAGTTAGAAGCAGAAGGAATAATTGATTTAACTACTAAAGTTATTCTGATTAATACTGCGATTGTACGGCATTTATCTAGTACTAAAAATTCACAAGATATCTTTATGGTACTTAAAATTGCTCAGCCCAAAGCTTATCCCTTTAATTATGGTAAGTGGGTGTTACTTGATCAGTTAGCTGACCCCGGAAATGTGGGTACGATCATTAGAACTGCTGATGCAGCTGGCTTTGATGGTGTGATTTTATCACCAAGTAGTGTTGATTTATACAATCCTAAGACGCAGCGAGCAATGCAGGGCAGCCAATTTCATATTAATCTGATCATTGCGGATTTGGTAGAAACAATTAATACTCTAAGAAATAACGGAATTCCAATTTACGCTAGTATGTTGGATCAATCAGCGCAAAAGCTGCCTGACTTTAAGCAGGAGCCGCAATTAGGTTTAGTAATTGGTAATGAAGCCCATGGTGTAAGCACTGAGGTAGCTAATAGCTGTGATGAAAAGTTGTATATTCCAATTAAAGGGCAGGCTGAGTCATTGAATGCAGCAGTTGCGGCTGGCATTATGATCTATTACTTTGCATAAGCGTAGGTGCTTGTTTTTAGTAAGTAATTTTTTTATAATAATTCTTGAGGTTATTACAGTAGTAGTGGGAGGAATGGTTATATGGCCCAAGGAGCAAAATTTAAACAAACTAATGGGTGTCGGGCTGTTACGTATGAGTCATGTCCCCATTTTATTAATGCATTTCGGATTATCGGCAAGAAGTGGAATGGTTTAATTATTAGTTCTCTATGCGAAACTAATTATATGCGTTTCAAGGATCTGGCTAGTTGCGTGTCTGCTTGTTCTGATCGCGTGCTTGTTGAGCGCCTTAAAGAACTTGAACAAGAAAAAATTGTTAAACGCTCAGTAGATGATCAGACTAAGATTATTTCATATGGTTTAACTAAAAAAGGTGCAGAATTGCAGCCAGTTTTTGATCAAATTCATGAATGGGCTGATAATTGGGTTTAAAGTAAAATTTTACTTGCAAGTTGTCTGCAAAAGAATTATTCTAGTAATTAATTACTAAGAGCAAGACTAGTAGCAGTACTCATTTATTAGAGAGAGCCTTTTATTGAGCTGAGAGAAGGATTTAAATAGAGCTGTGAATTTCACCTTGCTAGTAGAATCTAATCAATTCCGGTATTCACCGTTAACGAAGACTTGAGTGTGGACTTGCAAGAGTTCAAACTAGGGTGGTACCGCGTAGCTTCGTCCCTTTTAGGGATGGAGCTTTTTTGTTTGAAAGGAAAAGTTTTATGGACTTATTTGATCGGTTGAAAGAACTTCGTGATAAAGGTCTTGCCGAAATTGACAGGGCAAAGAGCGAAAAGAAATTGAATGATGTACGGGTAAAGCTGATTGGTCGTAAAGGCGAATTGACAGAAATCCTACATTCAATGAAAGATGTTGCACCAGAAAATAGACGTGAAATTGGTCAGCGGGTAAATAAACTTCGCGACTTATTTAACACCAAATTGGATGATGCTAAAGCAGAAATTGTTAAGGCATTAGTTGAAGAACAACTAGAAAAAGAAGAACTTGATGTAACTTTGCCGGGACGGGAAACGCATCTTGGCTCAGAGCACCCAATTAATATTATCTTGGATGATTTAGAGAAGTACTTCATTGGGATGGGTTATCAGGTAGTGCAGGGTCCAGAAATTGAAACTGATCATTATTGTTTTGAAATGATGAATTTACCTAAGGATCACCCAGCTCGTGATATGCAGGCGACTTTTTATGTTGATTCTGAAGACTTGTTACGGTCACAGACGTCAGGTGATCAAGCGCGAGTTTTAGAGAAGCATGACTTTACTAAGGGACCTTTAAAGATGGTTGGTCCCGGTAAGGTTTATCGGCGCGATGATGATGATGCAACGCACTCCCACCAATTTATGCAGATGGAGGGCTTAGTAATTGATAAAAATGTGACGATGGGCGACCTAAAAGGAACGCTGGAATTATTAACCCGGCATATCTTTGGTGAAGACCGGGAAACACGTTTGCGTCCAAGTTACTTTCCATTTACTGAACCATCAGTTGAAATGGATGTTTCCTGCTTTAATTGTGATGGTAAGGGTTGTCCAATTTGCAAGTATACCGGCTGGATTGAAGTTTTAGGTGCTGGTATGGTACACCCGAATGTGTTAGAAAATGCTGGTGTTGACTCAAATGTTTACGGTGGTTTTGCCTTTGGTGTCGGTTTGGATCGGTTTGCTATTTTGAAATATGGCATTGACGATATTCGCGACTTTTATACTAATGACGTCCGTTTCTTAGAGCAATTCCGTAAGGAGGAAAGATAATGCTAGTTTCATACAATTGGCTACAAGATTTTCTAAAATTAGATCAAGATCCCAAACAATTAGGCGAAAAAATTACCCGAACCGGTGTTGAAGTAGCTGAAGTTAAGCACCCTCAAGAAGGATTAAAGAAGTTGGTTATCGGTCATATTATTGATTGTGAGCCAATTGAGGGGACGCACCTTAACATAACTCACGTTGATGTTGGCGAAGATGAACCACATCAAATCGTTTGTGGAGCGCCGAATGTTGCCGCTGGTGAAAATGTAGTTGTTGCCTTGCCAGGTGCACGAATTGCTGACAACGTTAAGATTAAAAAGGGCAAGCTGCGCGGTTTTGAATCTAACGGCATGATTTGTGGTTTACAGGAAATTGGCTTTGCTGACAATTTAGTTCCTGAAAAATACACTGATGGGATTTATGTTTTCCCTGAAGATGCAGATATTAAACCAGGTCAAGATGCCTATGAACCTTTAGGGATGGACGACTACATTTTTGATTTTGACATTACGCCTAACCGTGCTGATACTCTGTCAATGGAGGGCTCAGCTTATGAAGTTGGCGCAATTGTTGATGAGCCAGTTAAAGTTGAAGATGTGACACTAAAAGCTGACGGTCCAGATTGGACTAAGGATTTTACTGTTGAGGTTGATCCCAAATTAGCACCTAAGTTTTATTTGCGGAAAATAACTGGGGTTAAAATTGCAGATAGTCCATTATGGTTGCAGCGTCGCTTGTGGAATGCTGGTATTCGGCCAATTAATAATGTTGTTGATGTCACTAATTACATGATGTTGTTAACGGGCCAACCAATGCACACCTATGATGCTCGGGCATTTAAGAGTGGTAAGTTGGTTGTCAGAAAGGCTAAGCAGGGTGAAAAGCTGACACTGCTTAATAACAAGGATGTTGACCTTGATCCTAATGATATTGTCATTACTGATGGTGACCGAGTAGTCATGATGGCCGGTGTCATGGGTGGCTTGAATTCAGAAATTGAAGATGATACGACTGATGTTATCTTAGAGTCAGCTGTTTTTGATCCAACTTTAATTAGAAAAGCTGCCTTGCGTCACGCTAACAGAACTGAAGCTTCTAGTCGTTATGAAAAGGGTGTTAATTGGGATGCTACGATGCGTGCTCTTGACATGGCTGCCTTGCTGCTCAGAAATGATGCGCAAGGAACAGTTTGTCAGGGTGTAATTAAGGGCAGCGATGAAAAGCATAAACCAGTTGTTATCAAAACGACAGTTTCATATATTAATAAAGTTTTGGGAACAGAAATTTCTGGTACCGAAATGGTTCATATTTTTGACCGATTGAACTTCCAAGCCGAACTTGCTGGTGATAATTTAACGGTTAATGTACCAGCAAGACGTTGGGATATTGCGATTCCTGCTGACTTAGTTGAAGAAGTTGGCCGCTTGTATGGCTATGACAATATTAAGTCGACACAGCCGGTTTTAGCAGAAACCCACGGTGGTTATTCTGCAGAAGAAACGGCATTAAGACGAATTAAGAAGGTTGCTCAAGGGCAAGGCTTAATTGAAGCAATTTCTTATTCTTTAACCTCACCGGAAAAGGCACTATCTTTTGTTAAACAGCCTAAAGAAGTTGTTAGAGTACAGATGCCACTTAATTCTAGTCGCTCAACTTTACGGCAAAATCTGTTAACGGGCTTAGTCGATGCTGCTAGTTATAACATGGCACGTAAGCAGAACCAATTAGCTCTCTATGAGCAAGGCCGTGTTTATGACCGAGAAAATGGTACTTACAATGAACATGAGCACTTAGCAGCATTATATTCGGGTAATATTTATTTTGCTAACTGGCAACATGAAGATGAAAAGGTTGATTTCTATTATGTTAAGGGTCAATTAACTAACCTGTTTACTGCAATTGGTATTAATCTTGATGATGTTGAATACCGTGCAGAAGTAATTGTGGGGATGCACCCAACAAGAACTGCGGGTATCTATATTAAAGGACAATATGTTGGTTTAATTGGGATGATTATTCCAATGATTACGATGGCTGATAAGGCACTAAATGGCTCCGAGCTATATTGCTATGAACTTGATTTGGATCAGATTATTCCGCTCATTTTACGGCCTAAGACGGTTTCAACACCGGCTCCGAAATTCCCAGCAATTGAACGTGATTTGTCAATTTTGGTTAAAAAAGAAATTACTAACAGTGAGCTTGAAAAAGTTATTTGGGCTAATGGTGGTAAGTACCTTAAGACTGTAAGAGTAATTGATGTTTACCAAGGTTCACACATTGATGATGATAAGAAGAGTTTAGCTTATAGTTTACGTTTCTTAAATGAGCAGGATACGTTGACTGATGAAGTTGTTTCTCAGGCAATGAGTGTAATTAGTACTGCCTTAACAGAAAAACTTGCAGCAAAAATTCGTTAGAGGTTGACTTTAGGCGTAGAAATTAATATCATAGACCATTGCAAAGAAAATTTAGCTTTAAGGAGTATATTTTATGCCTGAAAAATCATATCCAATGACTGCTGAAGGGAAAGCAAAGCTTGAAGCAGAACTTAAGAATTTAAAAGTTGTTAAACGTCCAGAAGTAATTGAACGAATTAAGGTTGCGCGTTCATATGGTGACTTATCGGAAAACTCAGAGTACGATGCCGCTAAGGATGAACAAAGTCATCTTGAAGATCGAATTAGTGTAGTTGAGGAAATGCTCAAATATGCGCACGTTGTTGATGCTAATGCAACTGATCCTGATGAAGTTTCTGTTGGTAAGACAGTCACTTATACTGAAGTTGGTGAAGATGATCCAGAAACTTACACGATTGTCGGTAGTGATGAATCTGACCCATTAAATGGTAAGATTTCTAACGATTCACCAATTGCCCAAGCTATTTTGGGTAAAAAGAAGGGTGACAAAGTAACAATTACAACGCCAGGCGGCAAATTTGATGTTGTCATTGATAAAGTTGAAGAATAAGATTAACAAAAAAGAGCAGCTGTTAAGGCTGCTCCTTTTTTATTGTTAAATTTAATTAGTTAGTAAAATGCCGGTAATCATTGCTTCTATCAAAAACGACACCACGGGCATTCTCACCGTTGGAAATTGAAAATTCTGCTTGCGGATATTTAGTATGAACCTTGTCTTCTAAAAAGCCCCGCAGCATCGAGTTATTAGCTAAAACTGAGCCAGTCAACGCCACTTTCATCGGTTTCGGATTGTCATAGCGATCCATGCCGATGATAATATCGCGAGCCAGCAATTCTGCTTGTTCCTTAATGACGGCAGTAGCATTTGGCTCGCCTTCATCGGCTAACTTAGCAACACTGACCGCCATTGCAGCAATTTCAGGGTTAGTCATTTGGTAAAACTTAGCAGTACCGTCAACAATATTAGTAACGCCAAGTAAATGATTAAACATTTGAATTAGATCGTTTTCTTCACGTTTGTCCCAACTAAGGAGGGCAGATTTAATTGCGGCTAAAGTAATAGCATATCCTGAACCTTCATCGCCTAAAGTAGCACCATAGCCGCCTGTTGTAATAATATGACCGTTTTGTAAGCCGTTAAAAACAGAACCAGTTCCGGCAATAACTAGTCCGCCATCAGCGCCCTCAAGTCCATTATAAAGGGCAAGGAGTGAGTCAGTTACTGCTCGTGTAGGTAGATTATTAATTTTAGCAGAAATGGTGGCAGCTACCTGTGGTGCATTGCCGATAACGGATAAGCCTGCCATACCGCATAAGACGCGCTGACAGTCACCATCGATTTGGTTAATTAACTGGTTGATTGCCTGACTGATATTAACAATTGCGTTGTCATAATCAGTATTTACTTGTCCGGGACCAGCTTCAGCGCGGCCTAGTTCTTGACCGTCTAAGTCGTAAGCAATTGCGGTCGTGTGGGTGCCGCCAGCATCAACGCCAATTTGATATTTAAGTGTCATTATTAAATCCTCTTTCTTTTTTGTTATCGTCTTCATTTTATTACAAATAGGGTAGATACAGAAGAAATTTTTAGGCTTGCTTCTTCACTTTTTGGCGGTAGCTGCTAATCTTTTAAAATTTTGCCAAAGCTCAGGGTAAGTAATAGAATTGCAGCCTAGTTTTTGTTAAAATGACTCTAGTTTAGAGAGGTTTGAATTAAGTGAAATATTCTAATAAAAATCACGGAACTGCTAATTCCAAGAATCAGTCTTCAACACCAATTAGAATGAAGATTATTTTAGGAATTATTTTTGTCTTGTTTGCAACTCTTGTGGGGCAACTGGCTTACTTGCAGTTAGATTACGGTTCGCGCTTTAAGGCGGAAGTGCAGAAGTCTAATTCGGCCGTTGTGTCCAGTCAAGTACCGCGGGGAGTAATGTATGATAGTAAGGGGCGTGTTTTGGTTGGTAACAAGGCTCAAAACGCAATTACTTATACTAAAAGTGCATCAACTACCGCAGCCCAAGTTTATTCGATTTCTAATGCTTTGAGTTATTACATTAGTTTAGATGATGAAAAACCCACTGAGCAGCAAGTAATCGATTATTATTTGGGTGACAAAAATAATAGTATCAAGGAAACAGCTAAGGTACCTAAAGCAATTAAGGCTACTGAAGATGAGGAATTGATCAATAATGCAATCGACAACCAAGTGCGCAAAGAACATATTAAGTTAACGCGGCAGCAAAAGACTGCTGCACTAATTTATAATAAAATTTCTGGTGCGTACACCTTATCAACTATTTATGTTAAGAATAAGGGTTTAACTGATAAGGAAATTGCCGAAGTGGGTGAGCATTTATCTAGTTTGCCTGGAGTTGGGATTGGAACTGATTGGCAGCGGTCATATCCTAACGGCTCATCAATTCAGAGTATTATCGGTTCTGTTTCAACAGAAAAGGCTGGGCTGCCAAGTGATAATTTACAATATTATTTAACTAACGGTTATTCACGTAATGATCGGGTGGGTACTTCCTATTTAGAAGAAGAATATGAACCGCTGTTAAAGGGAACCAAGTCAACTAGTAAGGTTTGGACTAAGACAGATGGCAACATTGAGCAGACTAAGTCAATTTATTCTGGTCAGGCTGGGGCAAGTTTAGTTTTAACCCTAGATGCTAAGTATCAAAAAGAAGTCCAGAATGCACTTAAGCAGGTGTATTCATCAGCAATTGCATCTGGAGCTGCTCATTATTCTAACGGGGCTTATGCTGTAGCAATGAATCCGCAAACGGGTGCGTTACTGGCAATGGCAGGAATTAGCCGTGATCCGAATAAAAATAAAGTAACCGATAATGCCTTAGGCGTGATTAATCAAACTTACGTTATGGGGTCAGTGGTTAAGGGTGCTATGGTCGGCGGCGGCTTAATTAACAAAGTAATTACCCCGACTAATAATACTTTGCCCGATACGCCAATTTATTTACCCGGTTCACCGATCAAAAAATCTGTTTATCCGGTTGGCACGTTTGGTGCATTAGATGCGCCAACGGCTTTGGAAGTATCTAGTAATATTTATATGATGCATTTAGCAATGAATTGGGTTCATGCTAAGTATGTACCTAAGGAATTTATTAGCATGCCGGATACGGCGTTTGACACATTGCGGCGTAATTTTAATATGTTTGGCTTAGGGCAAAAAACAGGTGTTGATTTACCCGGTGAATCTGCGGGTATTCAAGGGAAGTCCTTTAATAGCCAAGGACAAATTCTGTCGGGTTCTGTGCTTGATTTGGCTTATGGCAACTATGATGCTTATACCCCAATTCAATTGGCGCAGTACGTGTCAACGATTGCTAATGGTGGCTACCGTCTCCAGCCGTATGTTGTCCAATCAGTTGGACGCACGGCTAATGATGGTAAGAAAATTTATATTGATTATAATAAACGGCCAAATGTTCAATTACGGATTCCGTGGACACCGGATGAGCTAGATGTAATTCATCAAGGTTTTTGGCGAGTAGTTCATGGCACTAACGGTTGGGGTACAGCTCATAAGCTTAAGGATATTAAGCCTTCCATCTCAGGTAAGTCAGGGACAGCGCAGACTTTTTACTATGATCCAGATCATCCTAACCGAAAGAATCCACCAGAACTAATTAATGCAACCTTTGTGGGTTATGCCCCGTCAAATAATCCTAAATTAGCAGTTGCGGTTATTTTTCCGGGACTTGATCCCGATTTGGAGGGTTCATATACGTTGCAAATGACTAAGGCAATGGTTCAAGATTACTTCAAATTACATAAAAACTAGAAATTTAGCAATATCACTGGTAAAAACGTTAGAAAAATGCTATCATAATTCAGTCAGAATAATAAATTGTAGGTGGTGAAAGAAATGGCAGATAACATCATTTTGGAATGCACCGAATGTGGCGATAGAAGTTACTTATCTAAGAAAAACAAGCGTAAGCATCCGGAACGTTTAAGTTTGAAGAAGTATTGCCCTGTTGAAAGACACGCAACTCTTCATCGTGAAACTAAGTAATAAACCAATATGGCAGGGGCATTTTGTTCCTGCTATTTTTTGTAGTGAAAGAAATCGATGAATAAAAAAGATTTACGACAAAAACAAATAAGTCGATTGCAAGATTTTGCAAAAACTGAACAAAAAGAGCTTGAGGACCAGCAACTATTAGAAAAAATAATTGCTTGGGACGAATTGAAAAATAGTCAAACAGTTGGCGTGACTTCTTCGCTTGCTTATGAAGTTGATACTTCACGGTTAATTGCCTTACTCTGGGATCAGGGCAAGGATGTTTACTTGGCTAAAGCCTATAATAATTCAGAACGTTCTCAAGATTTTCTGTATTATAGTTATATGACTAAATTGACGACTTCTAAGTTTGGTGTTGTGGAAGTTGACGATCCGAATGCGAAAATCAATAATGACTTGGACTTAATTATTGTGCCGGGGCTTGCTTTTGCTGAAGATACACACCAACGGCTTGGCTTTGGCGGCGGTTATTATGATCGCTTCTTAGCCCAGCATCAGCAGACTAAGACGGTTGCTCTGGTAAATTCACAGATGATTTTTGATACAACTGTATGGGACGTTGAACGAACGGATGTACCGATGCAAACGATTATCACGCCCGATGCAGTCTTGTAAGTTAGCGAGGCTATAATGCAAAAACAAAGTTTTAAAGATAGTTACATGACATGGACCATTTTAATTGTTTTGTTTGTGGTCTTTTTAATCGAAACTGCCCTAGGTGGTTCACAAAATTCCGCCGTTTTAATCAAAATGGGCGCGATGAGTAATTATGCTGTGGTGGCAGGCGGTCAATGGTGGCGCTTGTTTACCGCGCAATTTTTACATATGGGGATTATGCATATTGTCTCTAATGCTGTGATGATCTATTATTTGGGCATTTATATGGAACAAATTTTGGGTCATTGGCGTTTCTTACTTGTTTATCTATTATCAGGGATTGGCGGTAACTTATTAAGTTTGGCTCTTGGTAGTGATCAGGCAATTAGTGCTGGAGCTTCAACAGCTTTGTTTGGCTTGATGGGCGCGATGACGGCAATTGGCTTGCATAATCGTGATAATCCCGTAATTGTTTATTTAGGTAAGCAGGCATTTTGGCTGGCACTAATTAATATTGGGCTTGACTTATTTGATACTAATATTGATATTCAAGGTCATATTGGTGGTTTTATTGCTGGCTGTTTGTTGGCAATTATTCTTGGTGATCGTTCAATGCAAAAATATTCAGCTAAGTCGCGGTTTGTTGCTGGCGGAATTTTGCTTGTTTATTTGGTTGCAACGGTTAGAATGGGCATGGTTATCAGATTTTAATGAAGACTTTGTATGATGTTCAGCAGCTCCTTGAAAAGTATGGTGTCTTAGTGCATGTTGGTAAACGCATTTGGGACATTGAGCTGATGGCACTTGAGCTTGATAATATTAACAGATCACAGTTAATTAGTAAGCATGATTACTTAATTGCTAAAATGATTTTACGGCGCGAGCATGAGTATGAAGAACGCAAAGAAAAAGAAAAGCATAGAAGCTAGAATAATTTAGTAGTAAAATTATTCTATTAAGTTTATTTAGAAAAGAGTTAAGTCGATGTCAACCTTTTTAATTATTTTGGATACGGTATTAGTTGTTGTCATTTTGGCTTTTGTCGCAGTTTGGCTTTGGAATAAAATTCAGACTAAGCGGCTAGGCAATGGTGACCTGACTAATGAAGAATTTAATCAAGGAATGCGTAAGGCACAGATTGTTGATTTACGGGAAAAAGCACCGTTTAAAAGAAAGCACATTGATGGTGCCCGCAATGTTCCTTACACTACGTTAAAATATCAATATAATGAGCTCCGAGCTGATTTGCCGGTTTATTTGTACTCAGATTCTTTAACTGTAACCTTACGTGCAGCCCGCTTTTTACAAAAAAAGAAGTTTACTTCTATTAAATGGTTAAAGAACGGTTTTGATGAGTGGAATGGTCGCACTAAAACATCTAAATATTAAGTAAAAAACATGTTTGACGCACTTTCGCAAACGTGTTTTTTACTTTTAGAAAGATAATAAGGAATAATAAAGATGCAGAAAGTAGTAGCAATTGTAGGACCGACGGCAATTGGTAAGACCAGTTTGGCAATTAAGCTAGCACAAAAGTTAAATGCAGAGATTGTTTCTGGTGATTCTATGCAGGTTTACCAAGAAGTTGCAATTGGAACGGCCAAGGCAACGCCAGAAGAACAAGCACAAGTTAAGCATTACTTAGTTGACACGCAGTCGGTTTTTTCGTCGTATTCAGTTAAGGACTTTGTTGAGCAGGCACAGGTGGCAATTAATGAAATTACTGCTAAAGGGAAATTACCAGTACTAGTTGGTGGAACGGGATTTTATGTTAATGCATTACTTAATCAAATGCAGCTAGGTGAAAAGCAGGTACATGAAACAGCGGTTGCATCTGAATGGCAAGAATTTTTGCGGGAACATGATTCGGCAACATTATGGCAAGAATTAAATAAGCGTGACCCTGCTGCAGCTAATAAAATCCCCCCTGCTAATTCGCGGCGTGTCTTACGCGCACTAACAGTAATTGCAAGAACTGGTCAAAAATTTTCCGAGCAGCAAACGGAGATTAAGCCCCGTTATGACTATTTGATTATTGGTCTTAATTCTGATCGTCAGGAAATCTACCGCCGCATTAATTTGCGGGTTGATCAGATGATGCAACAAGGAATGCTTAACGAAGCTAAATTTGTTTATCAAAATCGGGCGCGTGAATACCAGGTCTTGCAGGCAATCGGCTACAAAGAATTTTTTCCATATTTTGCTGGTGAAAAAAGTTTGTCAGCGTGTGTTACCCAGCTAAAAACGGCTTCTCGCCGCTATGCTAAACGGCAGTTGACTTATTTTCGAAATCAATTACCTTGTTATTGGTTTGATCCTCTGAATGATCAAGAATGTATTACAAAGATAGAACAGAAAGTTGAGGAATGGCTTCATGAATAATTGGCCAAAAGAATTACAAGAAATTGTGAAAGAAATTGATGCGCAAATTGCGCCACAGTTAGCAAAAATTGATGATAATGTTTTTTATAATCAAAATAAAGTTTTGCAGGCATTTAAGGATAAGGCAGTTGCTGAAGCTGACTTACTAGGGACAACCGGCTATGGTTCAGATGATTCTGGTCGCGATAAGCTTGACCGAATTTATGCGCAGATTTTTAAGACAGAAGATGCATTGGTACGGTCACAATTTGTATCGGGTACGCATACGATCGCAACAGCGATGGCGGGCAATTTGCTGCCGGGAGATGAATTAACTTATCTTACAGGGATGCCTTATGATACTTTGCAACAGGTTATCGGTGTTGCTGGTGACGGTCGTGGTAGCTTAAAAGCATATGGGGTTAAGTTTTCACATGTTGACTTAAAGGATGGTGCAGTGGATTATGAGGCTGCACGTAAATTATTAAGTGCACATCAGCCTAAAATGGTTGTTATTCAGCGTTCACGCGGTTATGACACGCGGCAAAGTTTTACCGTAGCTAAGATTAAGTCAATGATTAAGATGATCCGTGAAGTTAGTCCAAATAGTATCATTATGATTGATAATTGTTACGGTGAATTTTCAGAAAAGCATGAGCCTACTGAATATGGTGCTGATTTGATGGCGGGATCATTAATTAAAAACGCTGGAGGTGGTCTTGCTAAGATTGGTGGCTATGTTGTCGGTAAACATGAGTTAATTGAAAATACGGCTGCGCGGCTGACTGCTGGTGGTATTGGTCGTGAAGAGGGTGCTAGCCTTAATAATAATTTGGATTACTTTGAAGGCTTGTTCATTGCTCCTAACACAACTGGTAATGCTATTAAGGGAGCAATTTACTCTTCTGCTTTGCTTGCTAGAATGGGTGAAGAAGTGACACCAACATGGGATGAAGACAGAACTGACTTAATTCAGACTGTGATTTTTCATAATCAAGACAAGATGATCAAATTTGCAAAGGTTTTACAGGAAAATTCTCCGGTTAATTCCTTTGTTGATCCGATTCCTAGTCATGATACGGGTTATGAAGATAAGGTGATTATGGCTGATGGTTCCTTCATTGATGGTGCCAGTATTGAATTTTCTGGTGATGGTCCCATTCGTCCGCCATACGCAATTTATATGCAGGGTGGTTTAACTTATGCCCATGTTAAAATTGCGATAACTAATGCAGTTAACGAATTATTTTTCAAAAATTAAGGTCTTATTTAATTAAGTAAAAGTTTGTTAAAGGTTACATTATTTTTACTAGACCACTTTGACTTTTGGCAAGGGGTCTGCTATCGTGTTAATCAGATTTATAGCAGGCTAAGGAAGCTCTGCTTGAATCAGACCAATTATTATACAATTTGAGTTTTTTAGGTGGAAAAATGGTAAAGAAAATTACAGCAGATGATATTAGAAAGAGCGTCGCTGATAATGACGTTCGCTTTTTACGCTTGGCGTTTACCGACATTAATGGTACTTTAAAGGCCGTTGAAGTGCCGAATAGTCAACTTGAAAAGGTATTAACGAATGATATTCGCTTTGATGGTTCTTCAATTGATGGCTTTGTTCGCTTAGAAGAAAGCGACATGGTATTGTATCCTGACTTTTCAACTTGGGCAGTATTGCCTTGGAGTGATCAACAAGGTGGTAAGATTGGGCGACTAATTTGTTCTGTACATACAACGGATGGTAAGCCATTTGCTGGAGATCCGCGCAATAATTTGAAGCGGATTATTGAGCAAATGCGGGCAATGGGCTTTTCTGACTTTAATATTGGCTTTGAAGCTGAATTTCACTTACTTAAACTAAATGAAAATGGTGATTGGACTACACAAGTACCAGATCATGCTTCATATTTTGATATGACCTCAAATGATGAAAGTGCTAGTTGTCGGCGTGATATTGTTGAAACGTTGGAAAGTATCGGTTTTGAAGTTGAAGCTGCTCACCATGAAGTTGGTGATGGTCAACAAGAAATTGATTTTAAATTTGATAATGCTTTGACAACTGCTGATCGAGTACAGACTTTTAAAATGGTTGTTCGTGAGGTTGCTAAGAAGCATAATTTATTTGCAACTTTCATGGCTAAACCATTGCAAGGTGAAGCTGGTAACGGGATGCATACTAATATGTCATTATTTAAAAATGGTAAAAATGCTTTTTATGATCCGAATAATAAATTCCATCTGTCTAACACGGCACTTTACTTCTTAAATGGTATTTTGACGCATGCACGAGCAATTACAGCTGTGGGTAATCCAACTGTTAACTCGTATAAACGTTTAATTCCTGGTTTTGAAGCACCAGTTTATATTTCTTGGGCCTCAAAGAATCGTTCACCAATGGTGCGGATTCCATCAGCTGAAGAGATTAATACCAGATTGGAGATGCGGTCAGCTGATCCAACTGCTAATCCATATTTACTGTTGGCAGCTTGCTTAGCCGCTGGTTTAGATGGCATTAAGAAGGAAGAAATGCCAATGGCTCCAATTACTTCTAACTTGTTTGAAATGAGTGAAGAAAAACGTTCAGAATTAGGAATTAAGCCATTACCAGCAACTTTACATAGTGCTCTTAAGTCCTTTAAGGCAGATAAACTGATTCAAGATGCATTAGGTGAACACTTATCTAAGAGTTTTATTTCTTCTAAGGAATTTGAATGGGCTCAATATACTCAAACTGTTTCTGATTGGGAACGTAATCGTTACATGAATTATTAAAAACCAATTTAAACTTCGAGTTATTTTAGTCTAGTTGCTAAAGCAGCAGCTAAGTCTTTATTTTAAGCATATGATTGCGGTTGCAATCATATGCTTTTTGTTTTCTACTAAGAACTAGACCAATTGTAAATTTCAAAAAAATAATTCTCTTTTGTACTATCAGATAACCAAAATATCTTAAGGGGAGGTGGTTAATTTATTAAAAATTAACTTTTTTGATTATGTTAGTTATTTAAAAATTGAAAATTATTAAGAATTAGTCATTGGACTAGAGCTCAAAATGATTAGAAAATCGAAAAAATAACATATTTATTTAGACTGATTTGTTAATGCTTTACACGAGTTTTTGATAAAATTATCATATAATATATAGCTATTTAAAAGTTGGAGATCCAAAAAAATCACTAAATAAGTTTGTTATTATTTAACACCCAAGTAATCACATGTTTTATGAGGGCGATAATAATTATTGCCAGCTACATAATAATTATGTTATTCAAATTTTAATTTCTTATTTACATAACATAAAGGGCTTAGAAAAGGTGATTTTAAGCCAAAAGTTGGTGAAAATAAAATTTAAATCTAGTTGCAAAAAGTTAAAAAAGTGTTATTCTATTTTTAGAAGCGATTTAGTACTGTCAATGCTATAATTTAATCTAATTGATTTTATGTTATTTTTAATCTAGTTACATAATGATAATCAGTTTATCTGCTTCTGAGTTTATACCAATTTTTTTGCGGTATTTTATTGACATATTTTGGTAATTTGATTACTATGGTTATGTAATTCATATAGTTATTTACTATAACTAAGAAAGAGAGGAATTATGTTAGGAAAAAACAATTTTAATGAGAGGTTAAGACAAATAGAAAATGAATCTAAGCAAGATCATTTTTCTATTCGTAAATTAACCATTGGAGCAGCATCTGTATTGATCGGCTTAACTTTTGCAGGGTTGAATTCACAAACTGCTAAAGCTGATACAGTTTCGCCAGATGCACAAGCTACAGAGGTATCAGGAAAGCAAACTGATAGTAGTGCCACAGACACTACAAAGGCAGACCAAAAAGCAGCTCCAAGTGCCACTAACACTGAAGCTGCTTTAAACAAAACTAAGAAAGATTCTAAATCAGATTTATCTTCATATAAAGGTTTAAACTCTTTCTTAAAAGATGCTAATAGTAGTGATACAGCATCGAATACTAACACTACTAATGACAATAATACAGCAACATCAAATGGACCTCAAGTAAGTGACCCTAACACTGCTGATGTTCGTGATGCTCAGAATTTCCTTACTGCTATGGCTAACAGTGACTATACGACTGTTAACTTGCTTACTGATGTTGATATTCCAAGCGGTATTACTGATTGGAAGGTTCCAGTTATCGGCGGTAATGTTGGTCTTGGCCAAATTGGTGTTAAGGGTAATAAAGTTATTAACGGTAATGGTCACACCTTAAAACTGAACAATAATCAATTAAGTGGTAACATCATTCAAAGTGGTAAATTGCCAAGCGTAACCTTTAATAATATTACAATTGAAGGTACAGGATCTTATATGGCAGACTTGCCAATTATTGATGGTTACCCTTGGACTACATTAGGTGATTTCAGTAATATTAACTTGAATAATGTTCACACTAGTGGTATTACCTTTGGTGGTGGCTTAGATGCAAGTCTTATTAGCAGTAAAGTTAATATTTCTGGCACTACTACGATTGATTACAATGGTAATGACAAGAATTCTAAGAATTCAACATTATTTGATGGTAATGTCACTATTGCTGATGGTGCCAATGTTAAGATTAATGCAGCAAACTTAATTCAAGTCTTCAATGGTGAAGCGATGAATGACATCAGTAATATAATTCCAGATTGGAATCAAATTAAGTCTGATGGCTTATGGAATGCTATTTCCAATGTTAGACTTGGTTCTAGATTTGCTATTGGTAAGAACGCTAATGTTAATGTAAACCTTGATTCAACAGTAACTCGTTTATGTGATTCAGCTTTGCTTAACATTGATGTTGCTAATGGTGCAACTTTCAAGATGGTTGATAATGCACCTGCAATTGCCTCACCAATACTTGATGCAACTGCTAACTGGGTATTTTTGACTGCTAATAGTCCTAAGTCAATTAAGATTATTACAACTAACCCAGATCTTGATCGACCACAGGTTACTTATGTTGGTACCGATATTTCTGGTAACTTAGGTATGTCTGATGCTGCTAAGGGTAGAAACTGGACATTTACTGCTCAGAATTCTAACTTAATTGCATTAACTAATTACTTTAATTTGGGTGATCCAATTAACGATATTCTAAGTACTATCCTCCCACAACTTAACTTAACTGGCTTTAACACTACTTTGAAAGATAACTACCCAACTCCAGTAGCTGATATTCCAACTAAGGGTAAGGCATCAAAAGCTTATGCTGCTATGAGTACGGCAAAAGATTTCCGTGATTATGCTTCATACCTGAATGGTCCATTGTTTAATGCCTCTAGCCTGCCAATTGTTGGTGGTGTAGCTGGTGATGCAATTAACAAGCTGCTTGGAATTAATACTGTTCCAGGTCTTGAAATTGGTACTGACTTAGATGACGTCTTAATTAAGACTGGTGCTGGCAGATTTAATGTTTCTGCTAATAAGCAAACTGTTGCTAAGGATGAAACTTCTATTGGTTCAGCTGCTAATATTATTTCAGTAGTTGATTCTAAGACTGGTGAATACGCTACTCTTAATGATTTGACTAATAAGAAAGTAGTTATTGGTGTTGCTTGGATGCCTGGTAAAGCGATGGCATCTGATGGCTCTATCATTGATGGTGGTGTAGTAACTAGAAATGACGGCCATCTTGATAAGACTGTTGGTAATACTACTGCCAATGAATTGGGTAATGCAGTTGCTATTGTAACTTATGCTGATGGTACTAAGGACTTTGTTCCAGTACAAGTCCAAGTTAATGACGATGCAACTGGTAGCAATACAGACAATGGCTCAACCGGTTCTAACGGCTCAACTACTTCAAACGGTAGTAACGGTTCTAACGGCTCAACTACTTCAAACGGCAGCAATGGTTCTAACGGTTCAACTACTTCAAACGGTAGCAATAGTTCAAATAGCTCAACTAGTTCCAATGGTGGTGGTTCTTCGACTAATGGAAATACACCTGCACCAAATCCTGCACCTACTAACACTTCAACTGGTTCTAACGGTTCAAATACTTCTAATCCTTCAACTGGTTCAGATAATTCAAGTCAACCAGCTGTTCAAAAGAAGATTCAACATGATGCTTATGTTTACGATGCTAATGGTTCTCACACCACTAACAAGTACAAGGCTGGTACCAAGGTTGATACTTATGGTACAAAGAGTATTAATGGTCGCAAGTATTACAGCTTAGGTGATAGTAAGTACATTATTGCTTCTAATATTGACGGTACTAAGAGAAAGCTGAAGCGCAGTGCTTATGTTTATAAGAACAACGGTAAGAAGCGTGCTAGCAAGAAGGCCTTGAAGAAGGGTAAATATGTTAAGACTTATGGTACGGCTGTTAAGCGCCATGGCAAGTCATTTTACATCATTGGTGCAAATAAACTTGTTAAGAAAGCTAACTTTCGTTAATAACTAATATTTATAATCCTTTCTATATTATTAAAATAGCATATACATGAGAAAAGATCGTTTGATTATTTATCAAGCGATCTTTTTATTTTGTCTTGAATTTCTTCATGAACATAATTTGTTGTTGGCTGATAGTCAAGGACGCAGAATACCTAGCATTATTTTACAAGCTGGTTCGATTGTTCCGGTTTATGAAACGAAGGTTATTGCTGTGAACAGTTATTATGCACTGACAAATGACCTTAACCTTGCAACCAGTGATGTTCAAGGTTGTATGCGGTGGTTGAAGCATCGTGCACTGCTATATGACAGTCATGGTAAACGTATTTATCATAAAAAAGCTTTGAAAGCACATCAAATGGTAAAAACTTATGGTGAACCAAGTAAAATTCACGGTCAACACTATTTTCAAATTGGACGTAAGCGCTGGTTAAAAGTGGGTAATTTTGCTAATGGGCACAATTATCTACACCTTAAAAAATCTAATATTGAGCCTGGTAAGCGTTTAATTACACATGCAGCATATCTATATGATATCAATGGTAAACACCAAAATAAGGTAATTTTAGCTGCAAAAACACGCGTAAATGTTGAAGGTACTAAAAAGATAAAAGGTAATACTTTAGTTGATATTGGGAGTGGCTATTATATTAATGCAGCTAATATTGAATAGCTAAAAGTAGCTTGATCATCAGATCAAGCTACTTTTTTGTGTATTGAGAACAATAGATAGTTTTAATGTTAATCTAAATTTATCAAAGCATTAATTAACTTCGTTAGAAGTGGTAAAATTAAAGTATTAATAATTTAGGTGAGGTAAAAAGTGATACATAAAAAATCAATTTATACTAAAGATGTTATATTAGTAATGGCAGCATCGTTTTTCTTTATGTTTAGTACGATGTTTGTCAATCCGTTAATCAATGGGTATGCCAAAAGTTTGGGTGCTAGTAGTGCTTTTGCCGGTATTATTGTTGGTATCATGAGTATTGCGGCGATGTTTTTACGACCAATTGCTGGTAATTTAACTGATAAATTTTCTAAATACCGCTTATCATTAATTGGCGGTATTTTAATTTTTGTTGGTGTAACGGGTTATGTAGTTGCGCCAAAAAGTAGTTGGCTACTCTTATTTCGGTTAATTAATGGTGCTGGCTATGTTTTAGACACTGTTTGCATGACAACTTGGTTGGCGTTTTTGGTTCCGCGGGAACATGTCGGTGAGGCAATGGGCTTTTATGGTTTGATGAATGCACTAGCAATGGCAGTAGCTCCAGCATTAGCAATTAATGTTTATCAAAAAACAGGTTATCGCTTAGCAATTATTGCTTCAGCAGTTTCTTCTTTTTTGATGATCATTACTATTCAATTTGTTGGTAATCGCGCCAAACCTAAAAATAAAGCAAAAGAAGCAATTTCTTTTAAACATTTCAAAATTATTGAGATGAAAGATCTTCCGATTGCTTTGCTTACAACTTTATTTGCGTTTCCGTATTTTGCAACTCAGGCAGATTTAGTAACGTATACTGAGGAGCGACATTTGAGTGTGGCTGTTGGGTCGTATTTCCTTATTTATGCCGTAGTTTTACTTGTTATTAGAATTGGCTTAAAGAATTTATTTGATACGGTTCGTTTTGGTATTTGGTTTTGGCTAAGTACTGCGGGGACAGCAATTTATATTTTGCTTTTAGCTTTTATGAAAAATAACTGGGAAATGGCATTGGCAGCTTGTGGAATGGCAGTTGGCTATGGCGTCATTTATTCGGTCTTGCAGTCTACGGCACTCTTACTGGCACCAATCAATGAGCAAGGTTTGGCCAGCAGTACCTTTTATTTGGGGTTAGATGTTGGGATGTCATTTGGCCCGATTATTATGGGTTTTGTTAATGACATGCTACCAATTAAGTACTTTTATTTGGTTCAACTACTTATTATTCCACTAGTAATTATTATTTATCTGCGTTATCGCAAGCGATTGAATAATGCAATTAAGCAGCATTAATTAATGAGCAGGCTTTGCCTGCTTTTTAATTTTATCTGAATAAAATTTTAAAAATAAATTACATAAAGATAAGATTTTTTGAATAATTAGCGAAAAAGGTCCATAATAGTAAGGTCTATTTTGAAAAGGAGCTACTATTTATGGATAAAAAACAGCCGAATAAAATTACACTTGGTACGTTAATTTTAATGATCTTTTCGTCCATTTTTGGATTCAGTAATTCACTAACGGCGTATTACCAAATGGGTTATGCAAGTATTATTTGGTATGTGATTGCAGCAATCCTGTTCTTTCTGCCGTCTGCATTAATCTTTGCGGAGTATGGTGCGTCTTTTAAGGGCGTCAAGGGTGGTATCTTCTCTTGGCTTGAAGAATCAGCTAATGAGAAGGTGGCGTTTGTAGGGACCTTTATTTGGTTAGCTGCTTGGGTTGTATGGCTGGTTTCTTCCACGCAATTTTTCCTGGTTGCGCTGTCAACCTTAATTTCGGGTAAAGACATGACGCAAACGTGGCATTTGGGCTTCTTGTCATCAACACAACTCTTAGGTGTTCTTGAAGTTGCCTTCATGGTAATTGTCACGTTCTTTGCTGCCAAAGGGATTGATAAGATTACTGCCGTTGATAAAGTTGGCGGGGCTTTTGCAATTATCATTGCTTTAGGCTTCATGTTGGCGTCACTAGTAGTCTTTGCCGTTAGTCATGGGCATTTTGCTGAACCAGTTACAGCAATGAATTTTACTAAGTCGCCTAATCCAGCCTTTCAGACACCAGTTGCGGTATTATCATTTATTGTTTACGCGCTATTTGCTTATGGTGGCCTTGAAACTTCGGCTGGGGTCATTGATTCAGTTGACAAGCCTGAGAAGACTTTCCCCAAGGCCATGATGGGAGCAATGGCTCTGATGACTGGTCTTTATGTAATTAATATTTTAATGTGTGGTATTTCAACCAATTGGACTGCTATTCTGGGTGCAAAAAATGTCAATATTGCCAATATGGAATATGTGTTAGTCAACAATTTGGGAATTGTGATGGGTCACAGTATGGGCTTATCGCAATCTGCTACATTGGCATTAGGGACGATTTTTTCCCGTCTTGCTGGTTTAGCTGACGTTTTATCTGGAATTTCCGCAGCTTTCTTAATGGTTTATTCACCAATTAAGTCCTTTATTGAGGGTTGTGATGCGCGGCTGTTACCTAAAAAATTAGTAAAATTGAACAAGCATAATATGCCTGAACGGGCAATGTGGGCACAAGCAGCGCTTATTAGTGTCATTATCTTGTTTATTTCCTTTGGTGGTAATGCTGCGGGACAATTTTACACGATTTTAATGGATATGATGAACGTTTCTTCAACTGTACCGTATCTGTTCTTGATTGGGGTATTTCCGTTCTTCAAGATGAAGAAGGATATTGATCGACCATTTGTCTTTATCAAAGGTAAAGGCAAAGTATGGGCAGTAACAATTGTTGTCTGGCTGGTTGTTGCCATGGGAATTATCTTTACTTGTGTTGAGCCAATGCTGTCTGGAGACTATATGACGTCGTTCTGGACGGCAATTGGACCAGTTGCCTTTGGTGTCATTGCTTATGTCTATTACACTTATCGTGAACATCATGATGCAAAATTTTAAAAAATATCTATATTTGATCTGAATCCTGAAGTTAGTTTAACTAACTTTGGGATTTTGCT
Source organism: Lactobacillus sp. ESL0785 (assembly GCF_029395455.1). Taxonomy (NCBI): domain Bacteria; kingdom Bacillati; phylum Bacillota; class Bacilli; order Lactobacillales; family Lactobacillaceae; genus Lactobacillus; species Lactobacillus sp. ESL0785. Next base: position 1,135,131 of record NZ_CP113916.1, on the reverse strand, counting down.
ATGGCTAAGTTAGTTAAACAAGATAAATTTCTAATAAAAATATATAAAACAAATAAGGAGAATAATAATGGATTTTAGGATATATATTGCCTTATTTCCAACGGTTTTTATGTTCCATGAATTAGAAGAAATTTTATTCTTTAAGAATTACAGAAAACTAATAAATAATAAAGTGCCTAAAATGTTCAAAGGTAACTATTTGAAAAAATATCTTAATTTATCGTCAACAACATTTATTTTTACAATATTTGAAGAATATATAATTTTAGTATTGATTACTTGGATTACGTTACTTAAAATTTCATACTTAGAATTTTATGTATCTCTGATGTTGGCATATAACTACCATATTTTAGGACATATAATTCAATCAATTATAGTTAAATCTTATGTACCAGGACTTATTTTTGGTATAGCTAGTAGTATAGTTAGTATCTATTGGATAAGTGCGATGCCAGTACATAATTGGTCTTTTGTTTTATATTGTTCAGTTATAATACTAGTTTTAATTTTTGTGAATATACAAATTTGCTTTAAAATAGGTAAGAAAATTATTAATCGGAAAAGATAAAAAACACAGGTATTTTTACCTGTGTTTTTGGGATTAAAGTTACTTATCTTGATTAAATTTTTTGCCCCATTGCCAAGGGTCTTCATGCCAAGTTTTAAGTGCATCATATTCAGCTTCCGTGATGTAATTCAATTCTTTTTCTTTTGCTAGCAGTTCTGGATAAGAAAGTAGGGGATTGAAGGCAACGTTGGCTGCCGCAAAATTTTGCTTTGCGTCTGGTAGATAATAAGTAAAAATGGAACTGACACCAATAACATTGCCGCCTTCGTTTTGGGTTGCCTTAACTGCATTTAAGACGGAACCGCCGGTGGTAATTAAATCATCAATCAAGACAATTTTTTCTTGGTCAGTAAAGCGACCTTCGATTTGACGGCCTTTGCCATGATCTTTAGGCTTTGGTCGGACGTAAATCATTGGCAATTCAAGTTTAGCTGCGACCAATGCAGCATGAGGAATACCAGCAGTTGCAACACCGCCAATAATTGTAACGTCTGGGAACTTAGCTTTAATTAAGGTAGCTAAGTCACTGGCAATCCAATCGCGCAAGTCAGGATAAGAGACTGTCAGGCGTAAATCGGTATAGATGGGTGAAAGCATACCGCTTGCGTAAGTGAATGGCTTGTTAGGTGATACCGTAATGATTTTTTCGGCGATTAATTTGGCAATAATTTGTTCTTGATGCATGTTAGTTAAACTCCTTCTTAATTGCTTGATAGGCCATTTGTGGATTAGCAGCTTGAGTAATCGGGCGACCAACAACAATTGCGCTGGCACCGTATTCTTTTGCCTCTTTTGGCGTAGCGACACGTTTTTGGTCGCCATTACTAGTTTGAGCAGGTCTAATTCCCGGCGTAACATAGAGAAAGTCAGAGCCAATTTGTGACCGGAGATTTTCAACTTCTAGTGGCGAACAGATAACACCATCAGCACCAGCTTTTTGGGCGGTTTGGGCAAGGCTTACAACTTGTTCATTCATTGGCAGTTGACAATTTTGCTCATCTTGCAGAATTGAATCAGAAATTGAGGTTAATTCTGTCACTGCTAAGAGTTTAGGTACACTTTGACCAGCTGGTGTACCAGCAATTAAGCCGTCTTTGGCAGCCTTAATCATTTCACTCCCACCTAGGGCATGAATAGTAATGCAAAATACGTTAAGCTTAGCTAATTGCTTGGCAGCATGATAAACGGTGTTAGGAATGTCATGTAATTTTAAATCCAAGAAGATGTGGTATCCTTGTTCGCTTAATTTTTTAACTAGGGTACTTCCAGAATGATAAAAAAGCTCCATACCAATTTTTAAGTAAGTTTCTTGCGCTGCACCAAGCTTTGGCAAAAGTTGTGCAACTTCTTGCTCGTTAGCATAATCTAGGGCGACGAAAACTGCTTTTTCCATTGCAAACCTCCAAAAAAAGTCTATTCTGGCACAGAGCGCGTCAAAATAGACTTTTTTGGTAATTTAGTCATGTTTAACTTGCGGTCTCTCTGTACCGTTTAAAGTTCATTGTTAGTAAGTCTAGCATCATCTTACTCAAAAGACAACTAATTCTTGCTAGTAATTTTAATAAATGTTAATTCTAGTAGTTTATTTTGGTATAATTATTATAAATTCAGGTGAATTTTTTATTAAGAAAAGGAATAAAAAATGAGTAAGAAGCGAAAGAAACATATTATTACTTGGTCAATTATTATTTTAGTTTTGCTCGTTGCCGGCTGGTTTAGCTTCGGCCCAGGCATTTCTAATAATACACCCAAGCAGCGAGTAGTGACGATTGGTGTTGTCGGCGAAAGTAATTCTGAACAAGTAATTTGGCAGCATGTTGCGCAAAAGGCCAAGCGTGATTATAACATTATCGTTAAGACCAAAGTTTTTACGGATTATAATCAACCGAACAAGGCCTTGCGTGATGGTGAAATTGATCTAAATGCAATTCAGACAACAACGTTTATGCATACTTGGTCCAAGGCCAACCATGCCAACATTGTTTCAATTGGTAAAACCTATATTGCGCCCATTCGGCTATATTCCAAAAAGTATCACAAGTTAAGTCAGTTGCCGCAAGGTGCCACGATTGCGATTCCTAATGATGCCGCAACTGAGTCACGAGCACTTCATGTTTTAAAAAATGCTAAGTTAATCCGGTTGACTGCAGGTAAAAAATTGAAAACAGTTGCGGATATTACAAGTAATCCTCATCATATCAAGATTAAAGAAGTCAGTGACGAGCAGTGTGCGCGGATTATTAATTCGGTTGATGCTGTAATTGTTAATAATGATTTTGCCGTGCCAGCTGGTCTTGGCCCAAAAGAAACTATTTATGTTGAGCCAATTAATAAAGAGTCAGCAGGAGCAATTAATAATATTTGTACTACCGCGGCTAAGAAAAACGATCCTGACTATCAAGATGTTGTAAAATGTTACCAAACTGCAGAAACTAAGAAACTTTATCGTAAATTTTATGGTTCAATGCAGCAGGCTGTGTGGGATGTTAAACTGAAATAAAAATTAAATCTTGGCAAATAATTAAAAACGTGTAAAATAAACTGCAAAAATAATTGTAATGTCTGTGAGCATACATTTTTGGAGGTAAAGATGACTAATCTTAGTGTAAAATTACCCGGTCTAAACTTGAAAAATCCGGTGATGCCGGCAAGTGGCACTTTCGGCTTTGGCGATGTTCCTGCTGCTAGTAAGTTTGACTTAAATGAGTTAGGAGCATTGGTACTAAAAACAACGACGCCATTAGCTCGCCTTGGTAATCCGCAGCCGCAAATTGCGGTTTTAGAATCTGGTGTTTTAAATTCGGTAGGGTTAACTAATCCTGGAGTTAGCAAGGTTGTCAGTGAAAAAATACCGCGTTTGCGGCAGCAATATCCAAACTTACCAATTGTTGCAAGTGTTGGCGGCAGTACTGAGTCCGACTATGTTCAGGTAGCAAAAGAATTGTCTGCATCTGGTCTAGTAGATGCACTGGAACTTAATTTTTCTTGTCCTAATGTGGCTCGCGGCGGCATGACCTTTGGCGTTCATCCGGAATTGGTTGAGCAGCTGACAACTGCCATTAAGCAAGTAGTTAAGGTGCCAATTTATGTCAAATTAACTCCGAACGTAACTGATATTACTGAGATTGCTCGTGCTGCCGAGAGTGGTGGCGCCGCTGGCTTGTCCCTGATTAATACAGTGATGGGTTTGCGGATAAATCTTGAAACGCGTAAGCCATTTTTAGGTAACAATGTTGGTGGACTTTCAGGTAGTTGTATTAAGCCGCTGGCTCTATATCAGGTTCATCAGGTATATCAGGCAACCAAGCTGCCAATTATTGGGATGGGCGGGATTGCAAGCGCTGAAGATGTGGTTGAATTTATGTTGGCAGGAGCCAGTGCTGTGGCCGTTGGTAGTGCACATTTTCATGATGACTTAGTCTGCCAGCATATTATTCAAAAATTGCCAGCATTATTAAATAAATTGGGTGTTAGTGATATCAATGATCTTGTCGGTCAAGCTCAATTTAATTAAAAATTTAATTTGACAATTATCATAATTGTTCGTATATTTAACTTAATATTCCTTTAATTAGTCCAGAGAGGCTAGCAAGGCAATCACAAGTTAGCGCCTAGTTTCTCGACTAGGTGCTTTTATTTTAGGGATATGAGAGGAGAACAAGATGGCAAAAGAAATTTGGGATGCACTCGCAATGAAGCGGGCATTAACAAGAATTACTTATGAAATTATTGAACGCAATAAGGGAACTGAGAATTTGGTGCTTGTTGGCATTAAAACGCGGGGTGTTTATTTAGCTAAACGAATTCATGACCGAATTCAAAAGTTAGAGGGTGTGGATGTCCCTTTAGGACAGCTTGATATTACCCTTTATCGTGATGATCGTCATGATGCAACTCTCAAACAGGATCCGGTTGTTAATTCCAATAAAGTTGGCGTTGCGATTGCCGACCAGCATGTTGTCCTTGTTGATGATGTTATTTATACAGGACGAACAATCAGAGCAGCAATGGATGCCCTAATGGACATTGGTAGGCCAAGTTCAATCGCTGTTGCTGTTCTGGTTGATCGTGGTCACCGCGAATTGCCAATTCGGGCGGATTTTGTTGGGAAAAATATCCCAACATCTTCACAAGAACAAGTTGCTGTTAATGTTGAAGAAGTTGACGGGCAGGACAGTGTAGAATTAAAGCCACTGCCGGAAAAATAGTATAAGTTAAGTTAATTTAATCATTCAACCATTTAATTGACTCCAGAGAGGGTCAGAAGGGTTTGAGTTCTTTTGGAGTATCTTAAAATAGGCCAAAAATCCCTTTTGATTAACCTGGAGCAATCTAAATGCTTCAGGTTTTTTTGTATCTTTTTTTGTATCTTAAAGAAAGGGTTTAGATCATGAAAAATTATAATTTAGTTAGTTTGCCGCATTTTGTTAGTGTAGCTGGTTTGCAGGCAGATGAAGTACGCGCCCTGATTGACCGTGCAGAGTATTTTAAGCGTGGTGGGGCTAGACCAAAATTAGCTAAGCCGGTTTATGTGACCAACATGTTTTTTGAAAATTCAAGCCGAACTCATACTAGCTTTGAAATTGCGGAACGTAAATTGGGCTTGACCGTTATTCCCTTTGATCCAGCTCATAGTTCAGTTAAAAAAGGTGAGACTTTATATGATACCTCGCTGATTATGGCAGCCTTGGGGGTTGACCTTGAGGTTATTCGCCACCCGCAAAATGAATATTACAATGAGTTAATTTCTTTAGAGCCTGAGCAGCACTTAGACATCGGTGTCATTAATGCTGGTGATGGCAGTGGTCAGCACCCATCGCAATGTCTGCTTGATATGATGACAATTCACGAGCATTTTGGCTATTTTAAAAATTTAAAAGTGGCGATCGTTGGTGACATTACAAATTCTCGGGTGGCCAAAAGCAATATGGAGTTATTAACTCAGCTTGGTGCACAAGTTTACTTTTCTGGACCAGAATATTGGTATGATAAGCAGTTTGATAAGTATGGGCAGTTTGCGCCACTTGACGATTTGGTTAGTCAAGTTGATGTGATGATGCTACTGCGAGTTCAGCATGAACGACATGAGGGTGACCTGAATGAAAGTAAGTTTGATCCAGAGCAATATCACGAGCAATTTGGTATTAACGAACGTCGTTATCATGCACTAAAAAAGGATACAATTATTATGCATCCAGGTCCAATTAATCATGATGTTGAATTGGCTGGCAAATTAGTTGAGGCACCCAAGAGTATGTTTGTCCGCCAGATGCAAAATGGTGTCTTTATGCGTATGGCAATGATTGAAGCCGTAATGCGAGGTCGTCGGTTAGGAGGACTAGAATAATGGCTCTGGTTATTAAAAATGGTCAGGTATATTTGGATAACCGGCTTACCCAGTGCGATATTTTAATTGAAAATGGCTATATTAGTGCTATTGGTCAAGATTTGACTGCTGAACAAGTCATTGACGCGCAAGATAAGTTGGTTAGTCCAGGGTTAATCGACATGCACGTTCATTATCGTGATCCTGGTCAAACGGCAAAGGAAAATGTTCATTCGGGGACGCTGGCTGCAGCTCATGGCGGTTTTACAACTACCGCGGCAATGCCTAATGTAGTGCCAGTTCCTAATACCGAGGAATTACTGCAAAAGATGGTAACTAATAATGAACAGAATGGTATCGTTCATGTTTTACAATACGGCCCAATTACAGTTGATGAAACTAGCGATACGCTTACTGATTATGCTGGTTTAAAAAAAGCTGGGGCAATTGCTTTAAGTAATGACGGCAAAGGTGTCCAGAATGCACAAACGATGTACCGGGCGATGCAGCAGGCAAAAGACAATCATTTAATCATTGCCGAACATGCTCAAGATGACACTCTTTTTGATCTTGGAGTAATCAATAATGGCCCCAAGGCAACAGAATTTAACTTGCGACCGATTACGGAATTAGCGGAAACCACGCAAATTGCTCGTGACTTGTTATTAGCTGCTAAGACTGGTGTGCATTATCATGTTTGTCACGTTTCAACTAAAACCAGCGTTGACTTAATCAGAATTGCCAAAAAGCGTGGCGTACATGTTACTTGTGAAGCAGCGCCGCATCATTTGTTATTAACAGAAAATGATATTGCGCAAAATGATAGTAATTTTAAGATGAACCCGCCGTTAAGGTCAAGGAAAGACCAGCAAGCGTTAATTGCCGGACTGCTCGATGGCACAATTGACATGATTGCCACCGATCATGCGCCACATACCCGGCAGGATAAAGCTGGGGATTTTGCCCAAGCAGCTTTTGGCATTACCGGCAGTGAAACTGCTTTTAGTGAGCTTTATACGCAGCTAGTCAAGAAGGGTCATTGCAGTTTAACGCAAGTACTAGCTTGGTTAACAATTAAGCCAGCGACAGTTTTCAATTTACAACATGCAGGTAGGATTGCAATTGGCGAACCAGCCGATATTGCCATTTTTGACTTACAGACTAAGAAAAAATGGCGTCAGCAGGACTACTTTTCAAAAAGTTGTAACACTCCGTTTACCGGTGACACTGTCTACGGTTCAACAATGATGACAATGGTTGCTGGGCGTGTAGTTTATCAAGCAAAGGAGCAATAATGAAGTATCTGATTTTAGAAGATGGCAGTATCTATCAGGGTGAAGGTTTCGGCGCTGCAGGTGAAGCAAAAGGCGAAGTTGTCTTCACAACAGGGATGACAGGTTATCAGGAAGCCATTACGGATCAATCTTATGCTGATCAGATTTTGGTCTTTACTAACCCCTTAATTGGTAATTATGGCATTACATTAGCAGATTATGAATCGCTTGAGCCGGGGATTAAGGGCGTGATTTGTCATCAAGTGGCGCATCATCCTGATAACTGGCGAATGCAGACAACCTTGCCAGATTTTCTTAAAAAATTAAATATTCCCGGTATTCAAGGAATTGATACACGTGCTTTAGTTAAAAAATTGCGACTGCACGGCACCATGCGCGGTCAGATTGCTAATTCTGCGACTGAGGCAGCTAAAATTGTTCAAACTTTGCAAAAAGAAAATTTAACTAAGGGAGCAGTTAGCCGAGTTTCAACAACCCATTCGTACCCAGTTCCCGGTTCTAAACGTAATATTGTAGTAGTTGACTTTGGCATTAAAAATAGTATCTTGCGCGAACTAGCACAGCGTGATTGTAACTGTATCGTTGTACCTTATAATATCACAGCCGAGCGTATCTTAAGCTTGCATCCAGATGGAGTATTGCTTTCTAATGGTCCCGGTAATCCTGAGGAAATGTCGAGTGCTGCAACAATGGTGCGGCAAGTTGAGCAGCATTTGCCGTTAATGGGGATCTGTATGGGACATCAAGTTTTTGCTTTGGCTAATGGTGCCAAGACATTCAAAATGAAATTTGGTCACCGAGGACTTAATCATCCAGTTCGCGAAATTGCGACAGGTAATATTGGCTTTAGCTCGCAAAATCATGGTTATGCGGTTAAGTCAGAATCAATTGCGGCAACTGACCTGATGGTAACCCATGTTGAAGTTAATGACGGTACAATTGAAGGTCTGCGGCATAAGAAGTATCCAGCATTTTCAGTGCAGTTTCATCCGGATGCAACTCCTGGACCACACGATCAGCAAGGGATTTTTGACTACTTTATGCAAATGATTGATCAAAGAAAGGAAATTAGTCAACATGCCTAAAAGAACAGATATTCATAAAATTATGGTCATCGGCTCGGGCCCAATAATTATTGGTCAAGCCGCAGAATTTGACTATTCGGGAACGCAGGCATGTTTAGCTTTGCGTGAAGAAGGTTATGAAGTTGTGCTGGTTAATTCCAATCCAGCAACGATTATGACGGATACGGCAATTGCCGACAAGGTTTATCTTGAACCATTGACAGTTGATGCAGTTTCGCGAATTATTCGTCAAGAATATCCAGATGCAATTTTGCCGACATTGGGCGGTCAGGTTGGCTTAAATATGGCTTTGTCTTTGGCCAAAAGCGGTATCTTACAAGAATTGGGGATTGAGCTTTTGGGAACTAAATTAGCGTCAATTGAGCAGGCAGAAGATCGGGAAAAGTTCAAGCAACTGTGTCAGCAGCTGGGTGAGCCAGTTCCACCATCTAAAAGTGTTAAAACAGTCGCTGAAGCATTGGCGTTTGGGGATGAAATTGGTTATCCCATCATTGTTCGTCCTGCATTTACCATGGGTGGTACTGGCGGCGGAATTTGCAACGACCACGATGAACTTGCGCGTGTTGCCAAAAATGGTTTGGAATTATCGCCGGTTACTGAATGTTTAGTAGAAAAATCGATTGCTGGCTATAAGGAGATTGAATTTGAGGTTATGCGCGATCATGCCGATAATACAATGATTGTTTGCTGCATGGAAAACTTTGACCCTGTTGGTATTCATACTGGTGATTCGATTGTTTTTTCACCATCACAGACACTGTCAGACAAGGAATACCAAATGTTGCGTGACTGTTCACTGCGACTAATTCGGGCATTAAAGATTGAGGGCGGCTGCAATGTGCAGCTAGCACTTGATCCGAATAGTTTTAATTATGACGTGATTGAAGTTAATCCAAGAGTGTCACGTTCATCAGCTCTGGCCTCAAAGGCAACGGGCTATCCAATTGCCAAGATGGCTGCGAAAATTGCGGTTGGATTAACGCTAGATGAAATCAAGAATCCAGTAACAGGAACAACTTTTGCAGAATTTGAACCGTCACTTGATTATGTCGTTTGCAAAATTCCGCGTTGGCCATTTGATAAATTTCCTAAGGCTAACCGCGAGCTCAGTACCCAGATGAAGGCAACAGGTGAGGTAATGGCGATTGGACGTACAGCTGAGGAAGCCTTTCAAAAAGCTGTCCGGTCACTAGAAATTGATCAAAAAGACTTTTATTCAGCAGACGCACACAAGGCAAGCGATGAAGATTTGGAACAAAAGCTAGTTAAAGCACAAGATGATCGCCTCTTTTATCTTGCCGAAGCCTTTCGCCGGGGCTATTCGATGACGGATGTCCATGAATTGACCAAAATTAATTTTTATTTTTTGGATATTGTGCGCCACATCGTTGATATGGAGAAGACCATTGGAGCACATCCAGATGATATTACTGTACTTAAAACAGCCAAGAAGTATGGTTTTAGTGACCAAACAATTGGTAAGTTATGGCATCAAACACCTGAACAAGTAAGGCAATTACGTAAGAAGCATGGTATTGTTCCTGTTTACAAAATGGTTGATACCTGTGCGGCAGAATTTGCTTCGCAAACGCCATACTTTTATTCAACTTATGACTTAGAAAATGAAAGTCAACGTGACCATAAAAAATCTGTATTGGTTATTGGTTCTGGGCCAATTAGAATTGGTCAGGGGGTTGAGTTTGATTATGCAACTGTGCATTGTGTTAAGGCATTGCAAAAGATGGGGTATGAGGCAATCGTTATTAATTCCAATCCAGAAACAGTTTCGACTGACTTTTCAATTTCTGATAAATTATACTTTGAGCCTTTAACACTTGAAGATGTGCTTAATGTTTGTGATTTGGAACAGCCAGAAGGTATTATTATTCAGTTTGGCGGTCAGACATCAATTAATCTTGCTGCAGGACTTGAAGAACACGGTATCAAAGTATTAGGAACAAGCGTCAAAGACTTAAATCGAGCTGAAGACCGTGAATTGTTTGACCAAGCAGTTAAGGAATTACATCTAAAGCAGCCACAGGGGATTACGGCGACAACCCACGCTGGCGTTATTCAGGCAGCAACCAAACTAGGTTATCCAGTTTTAGTACGGCCAAGTTATGTTCTGGGTGGTAAAGCAATGGCAATTGTATACAGTCAAGATGAATTAGAAGATTATTTACAGGACCATGTAGATATTGCCAGCAGTCATCCAATTTTAGTAGATGATTATTTAGATGGTCGGGAGTGCGACGTTGATGCCATTTGTGATGGCGAGCAAGTACTCATTCCCGGAATTATGGAACATATCGAGCATGCCGGTGTGCATTCAGGAGATTCAATGGCTGTTTATCCGGCTCAAACTTTTTCGATTGAAATTAAGCAAAAAATTGTCAAACTTACGAAGGAGTTAGCATTAAAGCTAAATTGCCACGGAATTATGAACTTGCAGCTGATTGAACGGAATAATGAAATTTATATCATTGAAGTTAATCCCCGAGCTAGTCGAACCGTACCGTTTTTAAGTAAAATTACTGGTATTGAAATGGCCCAAGTTGCAACGCGAGTGATTATGGGGCAAAGTTTACGCAGTCAAGGTTATGCCGCTGGTTTGGCACCAGAGCCAAAATTGGTTAGTGTAAAAGCACCTGTTTTTTCATTCAGTAAATTAGCTGATGTTGATAGTTATTTGGGACCAGAAATGAAGTCAACTGGTGAAGTAATGGGCAGTGATGTGAGTTTTCCTAAGGCTCTCTATAAGGCTTTTGCTGGTGCGGGGATGCAGATTCCTGATAGTGGCAATGTATTGTTAACTATTGAGGATAGTGATAAGGAAGCAATTTTACCGTTAGCGCAAAAGTTCGCTCAGATTGGTTATCGGATATTTGCAACCAGTGGAACCGCAGCGTTTCTGCAAAAATATAATTTACATGTAACCTTACTCAGTAAAATTCATGAACCGGCAGACAATAATTTGTTGGCAATATTGCGTAGTGGCCAGATTGATCTGGTAATCAATACAATGGGGCATGACCTGGCCAAAAATTCTGATGGGTTTATTATTAGGCAGACGGCAATTCAACAGAATGTGCCACTAATTACTAGCTTAGATACAGCACGCGCATTATTAACGGCACTTGCCAATCGGTCATTTTTAACAACTAGTTTGAAGTAAAATAGTTTAAAAATAAAAAATACAGATGTATTGGTTTACATCTGTATTTTTGATATTATTTTTGACTAAACTTGATTGCGGTTTTTGCCAAATCAATTGTATAAGTTACTTCTTCAAGTGGACGCTTAGTCATGCCTTGGTCAGTCGAATAGATGATTAAGCAAAGCTGACTGCCAACAGGTAGGCGATAATAAGTCGGCTGTAATTTAAAGGTTAGGTCATAAAATTGACCGGATTCAATTGCCGATGGTTTCTTCATGTCGGCGTAATTTTGCAGGTTCATGTGTGCCTTAGTAATTAACTTGGCATGAGTCAATTTGTCCGGCATAAATTCTTGCAGAGTGTCGGTGCCAAAACGGTAACCAAGTTCTTGCCCACCGGGCATGATGAATTTAGGTGTGGCGGTTAGGCGCTGGCGGTCACCTAATTCAACTAAAGCGACTGAAAGCTGACCTTTGTTCACAATGGAAGAAACATGGATTGTAACTTCAGGCCGGCCAACAATTGTTACGGGATGAATAAATTCATCCGTTGTAAAACGCAGGCTTGATGAAGCCCACGGCTTTTGACCACAGATAAATTGGTATTGCCATTCACTTTCGGAGATATGAGCTTGCTTAAATTTTTGTCCGCCCACATCAACGAATGATAATTGTTTTTTACCATTGCCATCTTTTTGCAATTTACCATCGTCAGTTGGGTAATAGGTCACTTCTTGACCTAGATCATCACTCCAGTCATCTTCTTGATGCCAAGTATCTGCTTCTAGATTGTCTTGAACCATGACGGTTGGCCATTGCTGTTCAGCACCATTGTTAACTTCAAGCAATTCATGAACAAACCAAAGGTTCATTAAATCGGTAAAGTCAATTGAAACCAAATTATTCATGTTATAATGTGGCCCTTGATGCAGGAATAAGTGCGGCTTAATTGGCAGCTGCAGCTGTTTTACTTTTTGCCAAATTTTGTAGACATTTTTAGGTTTAACATTCCAATCATTTAGGCCGTGAACGCTGATCCATGAGCATTTGATATTATCCGTCTGGTGGCGGTAATTGCGGGCTTCCCAAAAGTCTGAATATTGTCCAGTTTTGCGGTCTTCTTTAGTTAAAAGCTGCTCTTGCATGGCGTCGTACTTAGGTTTGATTTTTAAATAGGAACCTGCGTCCCATAAGTTAGACTGACAAGTCTCAGCCAGCAAGTCCATGTCTTCACCTTGGCAGTCTTCAGGAGCAATTACCAGACCGTGCTCGCGGTAATAGTCGTACCAAGAAGAGATTGCGGCTTCAGATACCACGGTTTTTAAACCTTTAACACCAGTTGTGGCAACTGCGATTTGCAAGGTACCAAGGTAAGAGCGACCAGTCATACCGATATTACCATTACACCATGAAGCCTTAATTTGATGAGTGCGGTTGCGGTCAGTATAGGCAACTCGATCGCCGTGCAGCCATTCGATAATTTCTTTAGCACTTTCTGTTTCTTCAGGAGAACCAGTAATCCGTAAGCCATCAGAACCACGCGTGCCGATACCGCCGGCGAAAGCACTGGCGAAGCCGCGTGCCAGCATGTATTCGTTTAGTGGGTAAGAGGATTTGCCGACAGCTTCTTCAGTTGCTACATGATTTTCAGAGCCGGACTGCTTGGCCTTTACGCGTGCAGCTGGTTCATATTGCGGATTAGTCCAGTCAGTAGCATCACTCAAGTTCTCATCGACATTGTGATTACGCTTAACATTATCGATAACGCCGCCAAAGTAGGGACTAGCAGTATAGAGTGCTGGTACCTGCATCATTTCGCTTTCCACTGGCCGAAAAATGGTCGTTTGTAATAGGTCAGATTTACCATCGTCATCAGTATCAAGGTCACTTTCCACATAGACAACCTCATGAATTACGTTACTGGTATCAAATATGGGTAAGCTTTTGCCGTTAAATAAGATGAATTTGTTATCGAGATCACCAAGAAGTTTTCCGTGAAAGTAACCTTTGCCAGCCATGACGTCAATTAAGAGCTGACCGTTTTTAGCACGGGTATTTAATAAGCGGTAAAAGGCATGAATTAGTTCATTCTGATTATTAATGCTAGAAACAGCTGGCAAGGCTTGCTTAGTCATAAAGCCTAATGGGTCAGACAGTTGATAATCATAGTGAACATGATAACCCAACAGCTGCAGGGCAACATTGTAAAATTGGTCTGGTGTAATATTTTCTGGATTAGTTGCTAAAAAGTCGGCTAAGTTCTGCGTTTCAGAAACGGCAAATTCGCCTAACTTGGCTTGTCTAGCAAAATCCGCAGAGGGATTAACTTCTGCCAGCGCGTTTTCGACAAATTCCGTCAGTAACTCGCTAAAAGACAGTTCTTGATAATTTTCTGGTAAAAATTTGATAGTAAGTAATTCTTGCACCTGTGTTTGAAAGTCAGTTTCGACATAGGCATATTGATTGTATTTCATACTGTGCTCCTTTTTTATTTCCTATTATAAGGGTTATTGCAGGCATAGAAAATAGACAAAATAAAAACGAGCATTAAGCTCGCCCTTATAGCCAAGTATCTTTGTAAACATCTTCATTAAAGCCGCAAGTTAACTTGTCGCCGTCAACAACTAGTGGGCGCTTGATTAGCTTGCCGTTCTTAGACATCATCTCGGCTGCCTCATCAATGGTCATACTTGGTAATTGATCCTTCAAGTGCAATTTGCGGTAGTCCATGCCGTGGGTGTTGAAGAAGTAGCGCAAACCGCGGTCTTGATGGTCAGTCATCCACTTAACCAGGTCTTCTTTTTTAGGTGGCTGTTCTACCAAATCTTGAAAGTCGACATCAACATCATGTTCATGCAGCCACTTTTCGGCACTGCGTGAGGTTGAGCAACGTTTATAACCATAAAATTTAATCATTTTTGTACCTTCTTTTTATAGTAATCATAATTAATTATAGCAATAAGTGATGAAAATAAAGTAATTTTTAAAAATTACACTTGATTTTAGTGAACAATGTATTATAATTATTTATGTAATTTAGCTAAATTACCGAAAGAAAGGAGAACCAAATTTGAAATTAAAGAACCTTTTCGAATTTAAAAGTGGTTCATTACAATCTAGACTAGAAGCCAATAATAAAAGTAATACAAAATCTTACTTTGTTTATGATAGAAATTGTTATTTAGAAGATACTTTTCAATCTCTAACAAATAATAGCAAAACAAAGCAAATAAAAACTACATCTGATGTGGTTCTGGTTAAGCAAGGTGACTTGATTTTTAACCTACAAAGTGGAAAAGCAGCCATTATAACTCAGAAACACGACAAATACATTTTAACACAGAATTTTGTTAAATTAATTCCTAGAACTTCTGTATCAATTGAATATATTCTTTTTCTATTAAACGAAAGTAGATGTTTTGATCGACAAATAAAAAAATATTTGCAGGGTAGCATTGTTTTTAAATATACAACAAAAATTCTCAAAGAAATTATTGTTCCGGAATTGAGCGTTGAAAATCAAAAAACAATTGGAAAGTTATATGTGGACCAGTTAAAACAGTCTAATCAATTGTATAAAAATATTTTAAATAGAGATAGGATTGTGTATCAAACTTTAGACAATATCATTGGTATTAAAGCAGAGGCGAAAAATGGCAATTGAAAACAGCGAATTAAAATTTGAAGATGAATTAATTGATTATTTAACTAAAATTGGTGGTGACAAGCAATGGACCTATATGTCAAAAATAAAAACGACTGAACAATTATGGGCGAACTTTAAGCAAATTTTAGAACAAAATAATCAAGATAAATTAGATCAGCCACTAACTACTAATGAATTTAACCAAGTTAAGGTGCAAATTAAGAATTTATCTACACCTTATGAAGCAGGGCAATTTTTATACGGAGTTAATGGAATTTCCCAAGTTGAAGTAGATTTGGATAATGGTAACCATGTTTTCCTTACCGTTTTTGATCAAAGTCATATTGGTGCTGGTAATACTGTTTATCAAGTTGTTAATCAGATTTGGCGTGACCCTGTAATAGTAGGTCGCAAAAGACGAAGATTTGATACTACCTTGTTAATTAATGGTCTGCCGATTATTCAGATTGAAGAAAAAGCTGATGCACATGATGCTAAAGAAGCACTCAATCAGATGCAACAATATATTTCAGAAAATCAGTATAGTGATATTTTTTCAACAGTACAGATTTTAGTTGCATTAACGCCGCATGACGCACGTTATATGGCTAATACCACTTTGGATAAGTTTAATACAGACTTTGCTTTTCGATGGCAACGAGAAAAAGACAACCATCCGGTATATGAATGGCGTGAGTTTGCTAGACAAATGCTTTCAATTCCGATGGCTCATGAAATGGCAACTAACTTTATGATTTTAGACGGTACAAAAAATCATGAAAATGTTAAAGTAATGCGTCCATATCAGGTATATGCAACTAAACAAATTTTAGAAAAATTACGGCATCATTCCTTTGGTTTTGACCCTAAAGAGGTTGGCTATATTTGGCATACAACAGGTTCTGGTAAAACTATTAGTTCCTTTAAAGCTGCTTGGTTAGCTGCCAGATTACCTAATGTTGATAAAGTTGTTTTTGCAGTTGATCGAAAAGCATTAACTAAGCAAACTTTTGAACAGTATTTATCCTATGATCCAACAGCAGATACTGCCGTTGGTGGATCAATTTCTAAAACTAAAAACCATTATGATTTAGGTCGGCAATTGAGGTCTAAAAGTAATAATATTATTGTGACTTCGATTCAGAAATTATCTAGTCTTGCTAGTCATAAAGAAGTTTATGGGTCTAATAAAAATATTGTCTTTATCATGGATGAAGCTCATCGTTCTACTGCTGGTGACATGATGCAAAAGATTAAGGCAGCATTTCCAAAATCAGCATTTGTTGGCTATACAGGAACGCCAAATTTTGATGCCAAAAAAGGTCCAACTACCCAAGAAGTATTCGGAGACCCGCTTCATATCTATACCATCAAGGACGCAATTTCTGATAAAAACGTCTTAGGTTTTAAAGTTGATTTTGAAACGACTTTATCAGAAGAAGTGATGAAGAACCAATATTTACCAAGATACTTTAAATTTAGATACCCTAAGTTTTCTCAAGCTCAAATTGAAGAGCGAATTAATAATTTAACACCCGATGATATGGATGAGATGGTGGAGCCAAGCGTCTATGATCGTAATCCTAAACATGTTGAAAAAGTGGTTGAGGATATTCTTGAAAAGTGGGACAAGCGTTCCAATAAAGGTCAATATAACGCGTTACTGACTACTCATGTTGGTCAAGGTTCTTCATCAGAAATGGCAATGATGTATCTTGATGAATTTAATAAGCAGATGGCAAATATGGCTAAGCCATTAAAGGTTGCCGTAACTTTTAGTCAAAGTACAAGTAATGATGATACCCAATTAATTAATAATACTAATTTAAGAAGAGCAATGGATAATTACAATTCACTGTTTAATACCAATTTTACAGATGATCAGGTAGATGATTATGAACAAGACCTGATGTCTAGGCTCAATCGCAGTGCTGATGATCGAAATTATCTGGATTTAGTAATTGTAGTTGATCAATTATTGACGGGCTTTGATGCTCCTGAATTAAATACTCTTTATGTTGACCGAACGCTGAAAGGGTCTGCTCTGATTCAAGCTTATTCAAGAACAAATAGGGTTCATGATATGCAGAAAAAGCCCTTTGGTCGCATTGTTAATTATCGCTGGCCTAAGAACGCTGAAAAGCTAATGAAGCAAGCTTTGGCAACTTATGCTGACAGGCAATCTGCTTTTGTGCAAGAAGAATTACCTGAAGTTGCCGCAACCTCAATTTTAGCAAAGTCGTACGATGAAGAAGTTGAAGCGCTAAAGAAGACAGTGGATGAATTAGCCACGTTAACTAATAATTTTGATGATATTCCTCATAGTGAAGTTAAACAAAAGCAAATGTATAACACTCTGAATGATTACAGTCATTCAATGGCTAGAATTAAGCAGGATGAGAAATATGATGAGGAACATCCAGAAAAATTATTGCAAGAGCTCGGAATGTCTGAAGATGATGAGGCAAAACTTACAGGTGCATTTACTAGTCAAATAAAAGAATGTGTAGCTAAAAGTCGGCATTTGGACGTTAGTGACTTAACTTTAGAAATGGAACATATCAAAGATATTGACGTTGACTATGACTACCTCGATGAATTAATTGCACAGTTGGCAAATCAAGTTAATGATGAGCAAATGACCGAGGCTGTTAAAACCAAACTGCAAATTGAAAACTTCATTGCCCAATTAGAAGATGAAAAATATGCTAAAGATGTTCAAACTGTAGCTAATGACTTAATGGTTCATAAAGTAGATATTCAAAAATATCCGGTTTTATCAGAAGAAGTAAAACAGTTAATTAAAGATCATACCGAGAAGAACCATCGAACAGAAATTCTAGACTTTAAGAAAAAATGGGGCTTAGTTGATATTACTGATTCACAAAGAATCAACGAGCTATTAGAAAAACACGTTGTTGGTCAAGATGACTTGGATGTTGAAGGCGGTCTATCCAAGATAGTGCAGGAAGGCCAACAGAATTACCAAAATGACGCAGAAGATACAATGGTTAGAGAACTTAGTAAAATTAAATATCATACTAAGTTGCGTCAATCATTTAAAAAGTTTGCAGATCAGTTAAATAAGTAAGGGAGAAACAAATGAGTGAAAATCGTGCTCAAGAAATTACAAGTAAATTATGGGCTATGGCCAATGAATTGCGAGGAAATATGGCAGCTGATGAATATCGTAATTATATTCTGGGTTTCATGTTTTATCGTTATTTGTCAGAAAATCAATTAGATCATTTACGTAAAAGTGATCTATTGACTGGAAATACTTTTGAAGAATTAAATAAAGACTATCTAGAGCAAGCAGTAGGAGATGAACTACAAGACTTCCTAACAGCAATTGCTGAAGACCTAGGTTATGCAATTGAGCCAGAATATACTTGGCAGTCAATTACTGATAAAGTCAATAATAATACGTTGAAGCCAGAAGACTTTCAAGAGATGTTTAATCGCTTCAACGACAACACTAAGATTAATACTGATGCCGAACAAGATTTTAGCGGGGTCTTTGCAGATATTAACTTAGGTAACAGTCGTTTAGGAAATAATACTAATCAACGTGCTAAGTCATTAATGAAGATTGTTAATTTGGTTGATCAGTTTGAATATAACGATGAATCTGGCCATGATATTCTAGGGGATGTTTATGAATATCTAATTGCTAAGTTTGCTGGTAATTCTGGTAAAAAAGCCGGGGAGTTTTATACACCACACCAAGTCTCACAAGTTTTAGCAAGATTGGCAACTGCATCTGCAACAGATAATGGTGAACCATTTAGTGTCTATGATGCTGCAATGGGATCAGGCTCGCTGTTATTAACAGTTCAAGGTGAATTAAGTAAGCAACTTGCTAAAAAGATTCCGGTCCGCTTTTATGGACAAGAATTAAATACGACAACATACAACTTAGCACGGATGAACTTAATGATGCACCATGTGCCATATCAGAATATGACTTTATCTAACGCTGATACTTTAGAAGAAGATTGGCCTAAACGTAAAAATACTGATGGTAGTGAAGGCCCACAAACTTTTGATGCAGTGGTTATGAACCCGCCATATTCACAAAAGTGGGATAATGACGACCGAAAATTAAAGGATCCGCGATTCGGAGAATATGGTGCATTACCACCTAAGAGTAAAGCAGATTATGCTTTTGTTTTGCACGGCTTATATCACTTGAAAGATAGCGGTACAATGGCGATTGTTTTACCTCACGGTGTCTTGTTTAGAGGTGCTAAAGAAGGAAAAATTCGTCAGGCGTTAATTGATAAGAATCGTCTTGATGCTGTAATTGGATTGCCAGCAGGGTTATTCTATTCGACTGGTATTCCAACAGTTATTTTGGTATTAAAGAAAAAGCGTGAGCGTAAAGATATCTTCTTTATTGATGCCAGCAAGGATTTTGAAAAGGGTAAAAATCAAAATCTATTGCGTGAAACGGATATTGATAAGATTGTTTCTACTTATCTTAAGCGTGAAGACGTTGATAAGTATGCCCATGACGCTAGTTTGGATGAAATTAAGGAAAACGAATATAACCTTAATATTCCACGTTATGTAGATACATTTGAAGAAGAACCACCTGTTGACATTAAAAAAGTCGTGGATGAAATTCAAGAAACTGATAAAAAGATTAAGGAGCTAAATAGCTCTATATTGGAAGATTTGAATGACTTAGTAGGTTCTGATGAACAATCAAATCAAGAAATAGAATTGCTGAAGGAGTTGTTCAAGAATGAGTAAAGATACTAATGTACCGCGGATTAGGTTTAAGGGATTCACTAACGCTTGGGAACGGCATAGAGTTGGAGATATTGGAAAAATCATAATGGGACAATCTCCTAATTCGAAGAATTATACTACAGATTCAAGTTATTATGTTTTAGTACAAGGAAAAGCTGATATTAAAAATAACAAAATTTGTCCTAGGGTATGGACAAAGCAAGTTACAAAATTGGCGAAGACAAATGATATACTTTTTACTGTTCGTGCACCTGTGGGAGAGGTATATAAAGCAAGTCTAGATGTGGTTATAGGTCGAGGTATGGCTTCAATTAAGGCGAATAACTTTATTTTTCAAAGACTTAAACTATTGAACCAAACTAATTATTGGTCAAGAATTAGTTCCGGATCAACTTTCGAAAGCATAAGCTCTAAGGAGCTAGAAAATACTGAAATTAAGATTACTACAATTAAAGAGCAAAAAGAAATATCTTATTTATTAGAATCGGTTGACATTCTTCTAACTCTCCAAGAACGTAAGCTAAAACTGTATAAACAACTCAAGAAATATTTGCTTCAAAAGATGTTTGCCAATGAACAGGAAAAAGCTCCACAAATTAGATTTAAAGGATTTGAGGAAGACTGGAAAAAGAAAAAATTAGGTGAAATTATGGAAGTTTCATCAGTAAAACGAGTTCATCAATCTGATTGGACAAACAAGGGAGTTAGATTTTTTAGAGCAAGAGACATAGTGTCTATTTCAAAACATATTGAACCAAGTGAAAAAATATATATTCCTTTTGAACTTTATAATAAGCTTTCAAAAATATCAGGAAAAGTAAAATTAGGTGATTTAATTGTTACTGGAGTAGGCTCTATAGGTATACCTCTATTAATAAGAGATACCAACCCAAT
This sequence comes from Lactobacillus sp. ESL0785, assembly GCF_029395455.1. Lineage (NCBI taxonomy): Bacteria > Bacillati > Bacillota > Bacilli > Lactobacillales > Lactobacillaceae > Lactobacillus > Lactobacillus sp. ESL0785. The sequence goes on along the minus strand of NZ_CP113916.1, from coordinate 1,114,400 downwards.
TTATTTTAAAGATGGTAATATTATTTGGTTTAAAAATAGCGGAAAAATTTTTGGTGAATTCTTTTACTATTCTTTTATTGGAAACAGCATTCAAAAATATATTCATATCTCATCCGGCTCAGGAACTGTAGTAACATATACCATTAACAGTGGTAAAATAACCCCTATTAGACTTCCTAAATACGAAGAACAAGTCAAAGTAGGTAGTACATTAAAGAGAATTAACGAAAATATAAATTTTAATATGAATAAAAACAAATTTTTCAAACAGCTTAAACAATACCTTCTTCAAAACTTATTCTGCTAAGGTACATACAAAAAGCCATATTCTTCAACTAGATCAAGAATATGGCTTTTTTGTATAAAATTCTATTTTTTAAATAATTCTGCATGACTGCCTGTTCTAATAAGAGCCAAAGTTGTTTGAGTAATTTGATAGATTAACAACCAATCTGGCTTTATATGACATTCAAGATAATTAGAGTAAGTTCCATCTAAAGCATGATTTTTATAATTAGAGGGCAGGACATGATTTTGTTCTAGTTCATGAATAACTAACTTAAGTTGAGTCATTGGTAACCCTTGCTTATTACACCGCTTGACGTCTTTCCTAAACTTAGCTGTAACCTTAATATTTAACATATTTTAAATGCCCAAGTCATGCCATAATTCATCTGAATTATCGTAAGTCTTAGTCTTAGATAAATCTTCATGCATCGCATCTAACGTTTCTTCATTTGGGATTTCAGGTTTTTTAACTGCAAAAGGCAACCCATTATTCCATACAATTTGTTGATAAAAAATTTTCAAGGCAGTTGAACGATTAAGTCCTAAATCTTTTAAGATACCTTCTGCCTCATCCATAAGTTTACCATCCATTCGGGCCTGTAAAGTTTTATTCATAATATCACCTCAAATTAATTTTATTATTTTTATATGCAATTAGCAATAATTTATAACTACAATTGCATTGCTTTTTTAATCTTTATCCAAATGGTTTAAGCTAAGTAAGTCCTAGGGGCAAAATTATTTTGGGGGTATATTTTATGAAGAAGCAATTATTTTGGGAGTATTTTGAAGAATGGATAGAATTATATAAAAGTGGTGCAGTTAGACCTGTTACCTTTGCAAAGTATCAGATTACACTTAGAACATTAAAGAAATTAGCACCGCATGTTACTTTAGATCAATTAGACCGTAAATTATATCAAAAAATCATTAATGAATATGCGCAAAATCATGAACATCAAACAGTAATTGATTTTAATCGTCACCTTAAATCTTCGTTAGTTGATGCTCTTGATGATGAGTTAATTAAGCGTGATCCAACCCGTAAAGTTGTTATTAAAGGAACAATAAGTCGTAATCACAAAAAGAAATATCTTAGTCAAAAAGAACTAATCAAATTAATGCGAGAGTTGGAAATAGGTCCAAGAATTTCTTGGGACTATTTAATTTTGCTTGTTGCGAAAACGGGTTTAAGATTTAGTGAAGCATTGGGATTAACTGCTAAAGATTTTGATTTTGAAGCTAGAACTCTTAATGTTAATAAGACTTGGGATTATAAATCAAAAATTGGCAATTTTATTCCAACTAAAAATGATTCATCAATTCGCAAAATACCAATTGATAGCAAATTAAACACACAATTTAAACGTTTGACTAAGAAAATGGATGCAAGTAAACCAATATTTATTCAGGAGCAGCAACGAATATTTAATTCTACAATTAATAATCGCCTGGAAGTCTTATGCAGTCGTGCTAATATTCCAGTAATTAGTGTTCATGGTTTAAGACATACTCACGCTAGTGTGCTGCTTTACGCTGGTGTTTCAATTGCTTCAGTTGCCAGAAGATTAGGTCATTCTAGTATTACAACAACTCAAGAAACATATCTGCATGTGATTCGCGAACTAGATAATCAAGATAACGATAAAATTATTAAGTATATTTCAACATTGAAATAGTTGATGAGGTTAAGGCATGAAAGTTCACAAAAGATTATATCAATTACGAAAAAATTTAGATTATTCTAATTCTGTTAATGAAACTTTATATCTTAAAAATTCTGGTGTACTGAAAAACATTCGTGAACGACAAACAGATAAGACAGGATTTGCTAGCATAGATTGGTATAATTTATAGCGTATCATTGGTATTACCAATAATAAGCAAAAATAGTTTATATATTTTTTGTTCAAAGTTGTTGAAAATAGACGACAATTTTGAACAAATCAAATAAAAAGGACATACTTTTTCAGAATTAACTGAAAGACATATCCTTTTTCGTATGTATTATATTATGATTTAACAGAATAAATTTTGGAGAAGGTATTGTTTTACAGCACTTAAGAAATTTATCTGATTTTCTTGTAATAATAATTTTTTGTTGATTTTTTTAAGTTCATTGCTTATCAGATTTTGTTCGTCAATTAAAGGTACGTAAACTCCTATCTTTTTAAATAAAGGAAATTTCAAATTCCAAGTATCAGAAGTGAGACCTTGAGAGTGCTTTTGGAAAAGTTGTTTTATTTTCTCCTGTTTAAATAATTCAACAAAAAAATCAGGAGATGTTGATTTATTAGGTGTAATAACCGTATATGCAGGACTGACAATACCACAATAATTAGACACGCCACACGCCCCCTGCCACATACGCATAGTGTTATATGCAATATCATTAATGTTAACTAATTTATATTTTGACTTATCTTTACTTGAATTATCTTTTTTATTTAATTTGCAAAATGGAATAACGCCATGATTAATCGTTACAGAAAGCATTTTACCTTTTGAAGAACGTTTATTACTTTCAGAAAAATAATTTTCTAGCCTTTTCTTTTCCCATTTACCATCAAATCCCTTAAATCTAATTTGTGGAGCTTTTTCCTGTTCATTAGCAAACATCTTTTGAAGCAAATATTTCTTAAGTTGTTTATACAGTTCTAGCTTACGTTCTTGGAGTGTAATAAATTTTTGAATATTAGTAAGTAATATTCCTATATTTTGTTGCTCTAACAGTTGTGGGATATATATTTGCATTTCACTTAATTGATTAAAGGAAAGAGTATCTCTTACGCCTCCTTCCGAAAAAACTTCTCTTTGCTTTTCAAAATTCTGAGTTTTAAACCAATACCACAAATAAGTATCCCCAAGTTTTTCTGTAGTTTTAAAAGAAATATATAAAGGAGAAACAATAGAATTTTGTTTTCCTTGTGATTTATAGGCAATAGATCCCACATTAATACGTGATGGATTGTAAGCAAATGTATACTCACTTATGACAAAATAATTTGATAAGTCTGTGCTTGCAACTGAATAATCTCCAAACTGTTCAGTTTGTTTAATGAATCCCACTTTATTAGATATGGATTCTACATTATTAATTTTTAAATCTTTATTCTTTTTATTATTTCTAATCAGTAGGTCAATAAATTCATTCTGTTCCCAAGTAAATGTATTATGTGATAGAAACTAATTAATACTAAATTATCCAAATAATTATTGGCAGTATTCTAACTATCTGAGTAATACATTAAAGATAGGCGATAGCATAATAATTGTGTCATAACTTAGGTACTTAGTCATAGCTTAAACGAAAAGAAAAATTGATATTACAAAGCAAGAGTATAATTTTTATTCTCAAAATTCATGTGCTATAATGACAAAAGAAAAGGAGTTCTAATGGGAATAGAACTCCTCACAGAAGCCACTAGCTAAAGTGGTGGCAAATAGTAATTATCTAGTAATCATCAGCTCTGCCAAGCTAAAGTGATTACTTTTTGTTTCTCGTAAAAAATAGTTTGATTACAAGAAACAATCTTGCTAAAGCAATAATCCAAGTGGTTAAGGAATTTGTCGCATTCGTTAAAGAATACAGTAAGTAGCTTAATACGGTAAAGATAATTGCCAAACGCAAGATAAAAAGTGCAATACCCATAAAGGTATCGGGCTAACCTCCTTTCATTAGGATTTTGCATCAGGTGTAGACACACCATAAGCACCACCTCTTTTGAAGGAAATAGCCACCAGCTTTAGCTGTTCTGTAATAAATATTATATCTAAAAAATAGATATAAAGGAATACAATTATAGTTTTCCTATTTTAAAATAATCTGTTGTAATAACAATTGAAAGGCAGTTCTATTAGTTACCTGCAATATTTTACTATCTAAGTTATGCGTTAAAAATAAGCAATACAGCGATAATTAATCTAATTAATTGCTATAATAAGATTGATTAAAATTCTTTGATGATAGAAACGAGGAAACAGCGTGAAAATTGTAAATTTGGATAGTTATGCCTTGAACCCAGGTGACTTAGATTGGTCACCACTAAAAGAATTTGGCGAATACAGATTATATGATCGGACACCAGTTGATGATAACGCAGAAATTTTGCGTCGGATTGGTGATGCTGAGAAAGCCGGCTTTATATAAATAGTGAAAATTAAACGTTATTGAATAAAAAACAAAAGAGCAACTTTTCAATTTGAAGAGTTGCTCTTTCCTAGTGCAAAATTAAGAAGAAATTCTAATTATTTAGCATAACCTACTTTATACCAAAGTGGCTGATTGTTGTTTGATTGTGCTGGTTCCTTAGAATAGCCCGTAATATTAGAGTTAACAGCGGTAATTGTATAAGCATTATCGATTGGAATAGCCCATGCCTCATCAGTCATATACTTTTGCCATTCATGGAATTTCTGTACCCGATATTTGTGGTTGAATGCCTTAGGAGAATCAATTTCTTGTAATAATTTATTGTTTTCAGGTGTTACATAACGCATGTAATTCAAAATTGAAGTCTCACTATAATATGATTGTGGCGATGGCTCACTTGGCAGCCCCCAGCCGGCCATGTACATGTCAATTGATGGGTCATCATTTTGAATTTTGTCATAGAATGAATTAAATTCAGTTAATCGACCACCGGCTAATTTAACGTTTAAGCCAATCTTGTGCCACTGTTGTAAGTAATTTTGAACAATTGGTTCTTGGTTAGTGTCACCACTCATTGCTGCAAAGGTAATTGTCAACGGCTTGCCATTTGGCTGGACACGCCACTTGCCCTTCTTTTTGAAGCCAGCCTTATCTAAAATATTATTGGCCTTTTTCAAATCATAATTAAAGCCAGAATTGGTTTTATCTGAATAATCACCATATTGTGCTGGAATTAGGGTTGGTACACGGAACTTGATGCCATGAGTGTAGTGTTTATCTACTTGATCAACATTCATTGCGTAGCCGATAGCTTCACGTAATGCCTTATTGTTCATTTTAGAATTTTTGTTCATGACATTCTTATTCTCTTTGGCATTCCATTTACCGACTTTAAAGCCGATGTAGTGGTAAGATAGGGGAATTTGTGCAATAAAATTAACCTTTTTGGTGTTTTTAACCTGAATCCATTGTGTTGGTATGACATCTGCAACATCAAATTTATGACTCTTAATTGCCTGGGTTGCAGAGTTAGGAGCAACAACCTGAACAATTATTTTATTCAGTTTTGGTTGACCGCGCCAATAGTACTTATTAGGTGTCCAAGTTACAGATTGACCTCTGACAATTTTGCTGATTTTAAATGGACCGAAAAACAGTGGCTTTTTCCGAATTTGATCAGATGAAATTAATTTATTAAAAGGAACGTCCTTTAAGTAGTGGTATGGCTCTGCGGATTCCCAGAAATAACGGTTACCACTGTTGTACATGCCGGGCTTTAATTCATAAAAATGGATAATAATTGTCCGACCATTTTCACCATCAGGCATTTCGATACCAGAAATGCTTTGGGCTTTGCCATCATGGTAGTCTTTTAGACCTTTAATATTTTCTAAGTTTTTATTATAACGTTCAGATTTGGACTTTTTATTAGCAATGATTTCATAGGGATATTCCAAGTCCTTAGCTGTTACCTGGTGCCCATCTGACCACTTAACCCCATTTTTAACAGTAATTGTAACTGTATTATTTTTGCGATTTAGCTTTAAAGTCGCTGGGCCTTTGTCAGTAATTCGATAATGATTATCAGTATCAAAAAGGGTCTCAGCACCAGGACCGGCAACACTAGAGTCAATATCACTAGTTGACAATTCGTTTGAAAAAATTCCTGAAAATGGTGTGTCTGTTTCTAGAGCTAATTTTAATGTTCCACCTTGCTTGGCAGTTTTGGCAGGTGTAGTTTCTGGTAATTTGCTGACATCTTTGCTTTCATTGCTAGTATCGGCACTTTTACCACATGCTGTTAAGACTAAGAGAGTTGAAGTCATGATTCCGATTGAACCTAATAATTTGGCTGTTTTCATATTGTTACTCCTTAATATTAAAAAAATAATAATTTTGTTATATATTCTAACATATTATATTAATAAAATGAGGAAAAATTTAACATTTATTTATTTTTAATGTTTGCTGATAACTTTATATTAAATTTTAAAAAGCATTACCCTAATTATTGTTATAATGAATTAGAATTAATGCTTTTTAAATCTAGAAATGAGGGACTTACATGAAAATCGTTAATTTAGATAGTTATGCGCTTAATCCTGGTGATCTTGATTGGACACCACTAACCAAATTAGGTGACTGCAAATTTTATGATCGAACACCAATTACTGATAATCAGGAAATTTTAAAACGGATTGGTACTGCTGAAATTGTTTTAACTAATAAAACGCCACTTGATAAGGAAGTTATCATTAAAGCGCCTAATTTGAAGTATATTGGGGTTACGGCAACAGGCTATAATGTCATTGATCTTGCTGCAGCTGCAGAAGCTGGTGTAACAGTAACTAATGTTCCAAGTTATGGTTCAGATGCGGTTGCTCAATTTACTTTTGCGTTATTGCTGGAAATTACTAATCAAGTTGGCTTACACAATAAGTTAGTTCATGAAGGTAAGTGGACGAGTAATCCTGATTTTACTTTTTGGGCTAAGCCTTTAATGGAATTAACGGGTAAGACCTTGGGTTTAGTTGGTTTTGGAGCAATTGCTAAACGAGTAGCTGAAATTGGTCATGCTTTGGGGATGAAGATTATTTTTTATAATCATCGACCTAAAGCAATTACTAATACTTGGGTTAAGCAGGTTAGTCTTGAACAATTATATAAAGAGGCTGATGTTATCAGTTTACACGTGCCACAAACCCCTGAAACCACAAATTTGATTTGTACCCAAGCAATTAAGCAAATGAAAAAAGGGGTAATTATTCTGAATACTGCTCGCGGTGGGTTAATCAACGAAGCCGATCTTGCTGAAGCATTAAATAGTGGTCGGATAGCAGCTGCCGGGGTGGATGTTGCGCAGACAGAGCCGATCCCTGCTACTAGTCCATTGCTAACTGCTAAAAATTGCTATATTACACCACACATTGCTTGGGCTCCAAAGGAAACTCGCGATCGGTTATTACAAATTGTGTTTGCTAATTTGCGAGCTTACTTAAATGGTGAGAACTTAAACGTTGTTAGCGAATAAAATCGCCAGCAGTAGGTGGGGGTACTTTTCCTAAATCTAAATAATGGTGCCGCTTTGATATTTCTTAGCTGAAGTCTAATTCAAAATCTTTGCTAGAGAAGTAATGCAGTTGGTGATTGAAAAGGTAATTTATTATTAAACCTAAGATAATAGGGATAATTATGAAGAGCATTACAATTAAGGTGATATTGCTAGCGTTTATTGGCCGATTGGCTAATGCCGCTAGTGGACCGATTAATCCAGAGAAGCCGAAGCCGGCACTCATCGGCGTACCACCAATATTAAAAGCAGCACCTAGTCCGCCACAGATTCCAGCATTGAGGATTAATGGCAGTAATAATTTGGGTTTGGTCATTAAATTGGCCATTTGCATCTTGGGCGAGCCTAAAAAATGGGCAATTGAAGTACCAATTGTGTTTGCCTGCCAGCCAAAAATTGCCAAACTAAATCCTACAGCTGTAATTCCGAGATTAGCAGCACCGGAAGCAATTCCAGAGATACCGATCGCAGTCGCAATTCCAACTGAAGAAATTGGCGAAACAATTAGTAGGGCAAAAATAACTCCCATAATGATGCCCATGATAATTGGCTGTAAAGTTGTCAGGTGCTTAATTGCCAGACTAATTAGAGCTGTCAGTTGCCCAACTGGTATTCTAGTTAAGCTACCAAGACCGCCAGCAATAACTAATACTAGTAGTGGTACTAATAAAATAGTGTATGCCTTAAGTTTTTTACCTAAGATTAAAATTAATCCATAGGCAATCATAATTGTAATTGCAGTGTTAATGACATCACCGGAGCCATTGATCATGAGTTTTCCGTGTTGCATGACGAAATTACCGGCTCCAGCTGTAGCAGCAAGGGCTAATGAAGATGTTTGAATTGGTGTTAATTTAGCATTCATGCCAACACAGACACCACTGATTGCCGGCAATAATCCGGTAGCAAATGCTGTTAATGCCAAAATAAAGTTTAGTTGCGGCCAAGTTGGCAATAATGCTTTAACGAGTTGATTGACTAGCGCTCCGGGAATTAAGGCAACAACAACCCCCGTTGAGAGTCCATTTAGCGTGTCAAGGACAATTTGTTTGATAACTTTCATTTGATTATTTCTCCTGATAAAAAAACGTACACAGATGACGACAACTGTGTACGTTTTTTAAGAAGAGAAGAAGGTACTGTACTTAATAAAGGCACACAATTGTCAATTTCATGACCTGTGTGTCTAATGTAATGACAAATACGGCACTCAGATCGTTTTGCTAAAGTACCGAAGATAATATTTAACTTGTGTTTGATGAAATTTAATTGTCGTCATAATTATTTACCTCTCATAAATGTTTAAGCATAATATTACTAGATTTTGAAAAAATAGCAAGCCAAAATATTAATTTGCTAAAAATTTATACGAATAGAAAAATCATTTGCTTAAGCAGTTCAATTTATTTTTTATAAAAATTTTAATGTAGTAATTAAAATAAATGCTATAATCAAAGAATATACAAGGAGGACTTAAATCATGAAAACCCAAGAAATTGATAATTATGCTGAAAAAATTCGGGCAAACTTTAGACTGCCGAGTTTAGGATTAGGAATCTATTACAAAGGTGAAACTTACAGTCATGTGTATGGTGATGCTGAGCAAGATACACTGTACCCACTGGCTTCGATTTCAAAAACTTTTTTAGCAACAGCAATTTGTAAGTTGGCTGATGAAGGTAAGATTGATTTGGATCAACCATTGAAAAAGTACTGGTCTGGCTTTAAGATGGTTGATCCTTATGTAACGGAGCATTTAACGTGGCGGGATGCATTGAGTCACCAGAGTGGGTTACCAGCTCATGATTGGATGCGGATTACTAATTGCAATAAGCAAGACTTAACTTTGGCACAAAAAGTTGCCGCTGTGAGTCATCTTGAGCCTAATCACGAGCTGCGAGTTAAGATGCAATATAGTAACTTGATTTTTGCAGTTGCTACTTATGTGATGGAACAAGTGATTAATCAGGATTATGGTTCTTATATTCATGAAAATTTACTCAAGCCGTTACAATTAAGCAGTACATATATTAATCATCATGAATGTGATCGGGATCAAATTGCCAAGCCCTATCTGCTAGATCATGGTAAGCTACGAGAAGTACCTTTGATTGCTCCGGGAAAAGTCGGTGGTGCTAGTAGCATGCTTGCCAGTATTTCGGATTTGCTCGAATGGGCTAAGTTTCAGCTAAAAACGGCTCAAACTGGCAGTGGCATTACGATGCAGCGGTATCAACCGCAATCAATTATGCCGGTTGATCGCGCTTATGGTGGAGCATCCTTCTCAAATTATGGTTTGGGGATGATGATGGAAGATTACCATGGTTACAAGTATCTCTTCCATAGTGGTTCATATGTCGGCTATTGTTCTTTCTTGGGCTTTATTCCTGAGCTTGATTTAGCTTTTGTTTCCACGATGAACTTGGATTCAACGGATGCGATTTTTGCTTTGGCATACCAAACGATTGATACCTTTGCTGGTCTTAAGCAACATGACTGGATTAAGACTTCATCGGACTTTATGACGCAAAGATTAGCAACTAAGCAACGCAAGTTCAGTGAAGCAGAAGGTGATAATCCGCAACCTGTTAAGGCTAAACCGGAGCTATTGGGTGATTACCGCAATCCAGGTTACGGGATTGTTACAATTAGTGAGCAAGATAATCAATTATTGGCAACAATTGGTCATTGGCCGTTTCCAATTATTGAAAATGAACGCGGGCAAAAATTTATTGAAATAAAAATCTATGATACATTGCTGCCGCTGAAATTTACAACTGCAGGGCTAGAAATAATGACTGAACCAGCGCTAGGTAAGCCAACAATCTTTAAAAAATAGCAAATAAATAGGAACCTTCCTGTATTAGGAGGTTCCTATTTATTTTTATTGAACTGATTAATCTCTGCGGCATAAGTATTAACTAAGTCAAACGTAAATTCTTTCGGTTTAGTTGAATTTTTGACATGGTGCCATAAGATAGCCGCAACTTTTAGCTTATTATTGAACTGTTGACTAACTGGATCTTGACAGAAAGCACGGACAAAGTTGTTCCATTGATAAGTATGTTCTTCAACAGTTTGGTCAATAATTTGTTTGCGCTGTTTAGCTGAAGTTAGTTCTTGATATTGAGCAATTAAGTCAGCAACGGTCATGTCTGTGTCGTGGCGAGTCTCGGCTGCACGTTTAATAATTGCCATTTCTTTTTTAAAGGAAAAATGTTCAACATGAAAGTATTGTGCGAAAAATTGCCGACTGGCAGCGTTAAAGGAAAAGCCGGAATCAACAATTGGCGTTCTCAATGTAATCTCGCTTGCTGCTAATTGCTGCACCTGCTTCTTTTTTCTTGCTGGCTTGATCTGCTCCTTAGGCGTGCCAGATAAAAAAGCCTGCAGGTAAGAATTAAGTTCGGCCTTGGTTCCAGAAGTTGGCAGGCCATATTGTCTGCATAAGTCTTGAAGTTCAGTTTTATAAAAATATTTTTGCTTAAATTCGTTCAGGGTAAGTTGTTTCATAGTAGATTAGTCCAGATTTTAGTTGTGGAGGTAATGAAGTAGGGTAAATACTATATCGACCTCGTTAATTGAATACAGCAAAAACAGGACACCGGCCAAGCTGCTGAGCAAAATTCTTAATGTTTTGTATTTAGGTGACTGATTTTGCCGCCGCGTTTTGAAAAAATCATAGAGCGGATATAAGAGATACAAGCCAAGAGCTAAAGTTATAATTAATAATAGTAAATTCAATATTAAACTTGTTGGGCTAGAGGTAATTTCCATAACGTTGTCCTTTGTCCCTCATAAATATAAAATTGTGTTAAATAACTATATTTAGTCTAATGAGTAATTTTAGTATACGCTTTTTAGACAGTTGGACGTAATAATTTTTAAAACAAAAAAGCTAGGGCCTTTGCATCGAAACCCTAGCTTTTTTTGTATGAATGATCCGGGTGAGATTCGAACCCACGACCCACGGTTTAGAAGACCGTTGCTCTATCCAGCTGAGCTACCAGACCATTGTATGTTTGCTTGTTCCTCACAGAACATTAACTATTATAGAGTAAATTTTTGCTAATTGCAATAAAAAAATTTGCTTTTCAGTACTTTTTTATTTGGCTCCTAGATTGTGGCACGTTAACCAATCTGCCCGTTAATGAAAAATTAAATATATTTATTTGAAAATATATAGAATTAACAGTTAGCTTTCCTTAAAAATCAAAAATTACTTTTATTATTTTTTATTACTTAATATTCATTAATTAAAACTAAATAATTATTGTGGGCTCGTATAGAAAATGCTATTACTGCAATAATTTACAATAATTTATTATATTGTCAGTGGCATTAAAATTTATTGTGAAAGAAACATTATTTTTCCTATACATAGATGTTATTTTCTAACGTTTACATTCATTCCATGACCACCTATGCTTATTACTGTATATACTTGTTGAAATTTAGTGTTACAAAAGGAAAGAAATGTATGTTAGGAAAAAACAATTTTTTTGAAAGACTTCATAAAATGGAGTTGCAAGATAAGCAAGACCGTTTTTCTATTCGTAAATTAAGTATTGGTGCAGCCTCAGTGCTATTAGGATTTACATTCTTCAATGCCGGCACTCAAAGCGTACAAGCTGATACAGTTGATTCTGCTGCACAAGTTAAGCAAGTTGAGCAGAATACTTCTGCTGCGGATTCTAATGCTTCACAAGCAGGTAGTACAGCTGCAAACGCTGAACAAAATAGTGCTGCAACGACGCCCAAAAAGCAAAAAGTAGCTACTGCTCAGCCTGAAGCCAAGCCGGCTGCTAAAAAAGAGCCAAAAATTGATACTTATGATAAGTTAAGCAAGTTTTTGCGTGGCAGTGATCCTGAAACTGCAAATACTGCAGCTAAACCAGATACTGCTAAAAAACCGACAACTTCGGCTAAACCAGATACTGCTACTGCAACTGCAGCGCAAACCCCAGCTGTAAGTACTTCTAATGATGTAGGTACTGATAACAATACTAGTACTACTTCAGCAGCTGCCAATAAGCCAGGAGCTAGCGATATTACTAGTGGTAATGCAACTGATGTTAAACCAGTACAAAAGCCAGAAACTTCAACTGGTGATAACGCTGTTGCAGTAAATAATGAGGGTAGTAATCAAAAAAGAGAAGCCGAACAGGTTGCTACTAGTCAAAGCAGCGATGGGCTTCCTTTACTAACTACTCATGATCATATTGCCTACGTAAGTAGTTGGTCAGACTTAATGCAAGTGTTTAGAAATACCAATATTACTAAGGTTTATTTGACTCAAGATATTGCTGACGATGAACAAGGCTCTGTGTGGGGCAATGATTGGTGGGGCAGCGGTGTTGGTGCTCATTATGGTACTGGTGATAGATATGTTGCTGATCGAGTAGGTGGACTAACGATTACTTCTAACCCAACTAGTGGTAAGCGATTCAAAATTGACTTTAAAGGTTTACAACCTCGTCCAGAGAAAGCCAGCAGATTTTCAGCTCAGTTCGCTGCTGGCGATGGTGATGGTACCAATGGTACTGATGGTCGGATGTTTTTGACTTATGACAATGTTGATCTTTGGAGTGAATCTTATTATGGTGTTGCCGAAACGGAAGGTGTCGCCACTACAGTTACATTTAATAATATTAATTTTCATGGAACGCAGATGCTCTATCTAGGAGCAGACGTTGAAGTTCACTTTAAGGGTACTGATATAGCTGATGTTATTAGAACACCATATGTTGGTCCGGTTGATGGGGATACAAATGAAGTAACTCCCGATCCAACTACTCAACAATTATTTCAGTTTACAGGTGCTAATAGTAAACTTTTCTTTGATGAAGGTTGTACTTTTACTGGTTCAACTTATCAAGGTAATGTTATTGAAATGTCGGGACCTAACAGTTCAGTGTTCGTTGGTAAGAATGCTACCGTTACTTTAAATCCTACTGGTAACGCTGATTCGAGGGCAACAGCTAATGGTTCGGAAAATACTGGGAAGTCCAATGGTATTATCATTAATGGTTCGGGCAATAATACAGTTACTGTTGCCCAAGGTGGTAAGCTAATCATTAATGTTGGTGGTAAAGATGAAGCTACTCGAAATAGCTATCGAGGTGGTTATGATTATCATCAAGCAGCAGCGATTACTTTAATTTCTGATAAGAGTCAAATTATTAATAATGGTATTATTGATGTAAATACCAATGGGGACATTAGTACTAATTGGACAAGTGGAGCAGCAAAAACCTTAATTTATGACAATGGTAACCTTAAAGTAAATCAGGGTGCTGAATTAAATATTACTGGTACAAATATGCAAGATTATAGTGGCACTCTTGTATCTATTACCCGTAATGCATATTTGGAAAATGCTGCCTTTAATATTAAACTTGTTGATCCAAGTGGTAAGGATATTAAAGGAGCGACTACTGGTGGTACAGGAACTATTACTTTAGTTGATGTTACTGGTAATTTGGTAGTTAATAATCCGACTAAATTAACATTAGATGACCATTTAAATGATGATCCAAGTCACAAAACTTCAATTATTGGTGATCATCCAATTACTATTCAGAATGTACGGCAGAATTTGAATCTTGGTGGTAGTCTGATTTCGTTACCACCGTTTCATAAATTAGTAGTACATCATACTAATCCAGATGGTCTTCATAATTTGATTTTGGTTGATAATATTGAATTGTTAAATGGTAAACGAAAACTAACGCCAGAACTTGCTGAAGCTCTTAAGAAGAATCCACAGATTAGTGCTATGCTTGGTGCAATTGCTAGCCAACTTGATAGTTTGGTTGGGAAGACTTTTGATGAAATTTTTGCTGGTATTATTGAAGCAGCGTTTATGGATCCCAATAGCCCTGGCTATAATGATATTGCATTTGTCTCTGCAAACCAAGAAGGCTTCTTAAATATTGATAATGCTAAGGTTATTACTCAGCCTGAAGATGATGGCTCTAGAATAGTAACTGGTTCAATTGAAAATTATACTGATCAGCTTGATGGCCCAAATAGTGACGGCTTGTTTGGTAAGATCTTACCTGGAGGTACTTATGCATATATTACAGCTAGTATTGTACATAAAGACAATGCTGGTAATTGGGTACCTAAGAAGAATTGGACTGATCCAACTCTGACAGATGATCCATATGGCATGACAGATTTATGTACAATGGATACTGATTTATCAGATTTAAGTAATCACATAATTAAAGGCACTCATCCTCAGAACCCTAATGGTGATCCAAGTTTGCCCCAAAAGATGACTTTTGCGGCTAAAGTTAACCCAGATGGTACATTTAGTTTTACGTTACCTGCTGAATTTACTTCTGGCTTGGAAAAGGGTGATGCTATTGAATTAACACCAACTGCTAACTTTATTGGCTATGATCCTGAAGTTAAACCTACAGTGCTTGATTTAAACATTCTTAACGTTACTGATGTGCAAGCAGCTGCTGATGCAGCAATTAATAAAGCTGCAAATGATGCAATTGCGAAAGTTAAGGCTGATGCTGAGGCTGACCCAGATCAAACGCCAGAACATCAACGTAATTATCAAACTTATGAAGCTGCAATTAATGCGATTAAGAATAATGCGTTAAGGAATCCAACTACAGCGTCTGATACAGATTCAATTTATAATCCGAATAGTAGTACTGCTGATATTAACAAGGCTAAGCAAGCAGCTCTTGATAAATTTAATAATATGGTTACTATGGCAGCTAAAACGTATGCTTCCAGCGATACACAATATTATTTGCAAGCTGCTAAGAAGGATTTAAAGGATGCTGGTATCCCTGATAGTGTGATACCAACTGCTGCAACACTACCTTTAATTCATGCCATTACTGCTGCTGCCACACCAGATGCTGCTACTATGGCAGATACAACTGCCAAGAAAAGTATCTTAAACGATTACCAAACAGCTGTTCAAAATGCACTTAAAAATTATGATTCACCTGCTAAGACTGATCTTAATAAGCTAAACTTGTCAAGTGAGCAGAGTTCAATCTGTAACAGCGCAATTACATCTGCTAGTGATCTTGATGTTATTGATAAACTTGGTTACGTAGGTGATGGCACAGAATTTAACAATAGTGCAGCTATCATTGCCGCTCATAAGCAAGTAGACACGGCATATCGGAAGGCTCGTGCCTTATCAGCATTACGTAATTATTGTGATACCATCGGTACTGCATATCCTAACGCTAAGGACCAAATTATAGCTGCCTCTGCTGCTCAAGAAAAAGTCATTCAAAATGAAACTAATGATAGCAATTTGCAAGATAGCAAGACTGGTGCTGACGCAACTGATGATAACCGGGCTAATGTTCCTGATGATCAAGTTGGTATAACTGCCATTGATAATGCTGTTAAAGCTTATAAAAAAGGCTTAAAGGACAATATCAATGAACAACAGAGTAAGTTAAATGACGAATTAGATACTGTTAAAAAGTTACTAAATAATCATGGCTTAGGTGATGACCCTGATATTGCTAATGATTTTAAGGGTCTACAAGATGAGTTGGCTGAAGCTGCCGCAATTGCTAAGGATCAAGATCAAGTAACTAATGGTGATCCAGCAGATGCTGCTGCTATTGATAAAGGTCAAGATGGTAAGACAACTGAACAAGCTCATCAAACGGCTCAAGACTTACTCGATGATGTTCAGCATCGTCTTGATGCCCTTAAAGATTTAGAAAATTATGCTACCAATAAAGCTAATGCTAATTCAGGTAGTAAGCCAAATATTGATAAAGTTTTAGCTTCTGCTTCTAAGGACATTTTTAAGGCTCCTAAAGATACAACTGGCAAGACACCAATTGAAGATGCTGCTCAAAAGGGTAAAGATACAATTGACAGGATTGTTGAAGATACACCTGCTAATGATGACATTCAAAAGGCTGCTGAAGAGGCTCATAATCAAGTTAACAATGCGAATATCCCGCAAATTCAAAAGGACGCATATAATAAAGCAATTGATGATGCTAAGAATGCGGCCTTAAACCCAACTCCTGACAAGGATGATACTAGTTCAATTTATGGTTCTGATAATCCAGAGGACATTAATAATCGTAAAAACAGAGCTATTAACAAGATCAAGAAGGCTGCTGCTAAGGCTGCGATCAATGGCTATGCTCAAGATGCTAAGGATATTGTTGCTGGTGATACTGCTGCTATTGATGCCGCTGCTAATGATGCAACAGCTGATCAGACTGGTACAATTGACAAAATTTCGGATGGTGGTCTTTCTGCAAATGATAATTCTGCCAAGATTGCCCAAGCTGAAGAAAAAGCTAAAGAAAATATTTTGGCAGCAGCTCAACATAGTGCTGATAAACAGTTAGCCGATAAAGAAAAAGAAGTCGAAGATGCACTTGGTAAGTTGTCAACTTTAACTGGTGATGAATTAGCTGCTGCTAAGCAGAAGGCTCAAGGTCTGATTCATAGTTCAGATAAGACAGGATCACAGGATAAAGTTGATGCAGCCAAAGATCTAACTGGTGTTGGCGCTGCATTGAATGATGGTATCGATGCGCTTAATAATTTCCTAATAGATGCAGTTAATAAGGATAGAAAGCAACAAGCTATCAATGACGTTGAACAAAAGCGTCAAGATGTAATCAACGATCTTAATGATAAAACTAAGTATCCAAATTTAACGGATCAAGAACGTCAAGACTTAATTACTAGTGCGAATAACACCGCTAAACAAGATGAAGGTACTATTTTAAATGGTGCTGATGATGCTGTTGATACTAATAAGACAACTGCTATTGATCATTTGAATGATATTATAGCTAATGCTAATACTGTAAATAATACACATACTAATGAACTTAAAGTAGCTCGGCAAACTGCACTTGGAGCTTTAGCTGTAGCTAAGCAACAGGCTGAGAAACGAGTTAATGCTTATGATGATACTGCTGTCGATCAAAGTAAGAAAACTGCTATTATCAATAAAATTGAAGCTGATTACAAAGCTGCTGTAAATGCTATTAATGGCGCTACAAATCAGGATGCTGTTTCTTCAGCTGAAGAAACCGGTGCAAATAACATGAATGCTGATGCTGATGAAGCTGATCTTGAGGCGAAAAAGTCTCAAGCTATCAATGCTTTACAGCAAAAACGTGATACTGATAAAGCGATTGTTGATCAAGCTGCTAAAGACGGTAAGATAACACCAGATCAGCAAAAGTCGATGGACGACCAAATTGATAATTACTATCTTGATGGTGCTAAGAACATTAATAATGCTAAAAACCAAGATGAAATTACATCTGCTCAGAATACTGCAGGAAAGCAGATGGATGGCGTGGTTGCTACTATTGATAATACAACTTTAGATAATGATCGTGATCAAGCTAATAATGATTTGGATACGCTTGCTGGCAAAGCTAAAAAACATATTGATGACTTAAGTAATCTTGGTTCTGATGAAAAAGCTAAGCTTAAAGGCGATGTTGATAAAGAATTGGCTGCCGCACATACTGCAGTTAATGGTGCTAAAACACCGAAAGATATCACTTCTGCTTCTGCTATAGGTCAAAACAACATCCAAGATGTAGCTAATACTGCTGATTTAGAGGATGCTCAGAATGCTGCTAAGAATAAGCTTGACCAAGAAAAATCTAAGGTTGATCAAGCTCTTGATGGTTTACAAAACATTGACTCAGATAGTTTGGCTGCCTTAAAACAAGATGTTCAAAACGCTTATGATGATGCTTTAGGTAAAATTAATAATCCTACACCAGCAACAACTGATCAGGTTGGTAAAGAAGCCCAAACTGGTTGTGACAATATGGATCAAGTTCTTGAAAATGCTCAAGGTCTTGATCAAACCAAGACAAATGATAAGACCGCATTAGATCAAGCTGCCAAAGACGCTAATGCTCGCATTGATCAATCCGATTTAAATGATCAAGAAAAACAGAATGCTCATCAAGCCATTAATCAAGCTCGTGATGCTGCGAAAAACAGGGTTGACGCTGCAGGAACTATTGCTGACGCGAATAATCAAAGAGATTATGGTAAGCAAGCAATTACAGATGCTGAGGCTGATGCTCGTAAGCAATATCTTAACGACTTAAAGGATCAAGCTAATAAAAAAATTGACAAAATTTGTAATGATGCCCAAACTGCTTTAACTAATGAATTTAATAGTTTAGACGATGATGAGCAAGCTGAGGTTAAGCCAAAATTTGATCAGGCTAAGCAAGATATTGAAGATGCGAGATCAAAGGGTCACACTAGTGTTAATAATGCTAAAAATTCAGCTGATATTACTGGTGCAACTAATCAAGCTAATACGGATGTTACCAATGCCAAGAAGCCAGCATTCTTAGCTTCTTCTCAGGCTAAAGGTAAGAAAGAACTGCAGGAGTATGCAGACAAGATTAAGAATCAATTGCCTGTTAATGGTGGTTATCGTGATCAGGTTGATGAATTACTAACAAGTGGTAAAGAAGAAATCACTAATGATCAAACGCCAAGTGACGTTACAAATACCGTGACAGTTTATAAAGGAAAACTTGATGGTATTCAAAATACAGCTTCTTCTGACCACAATAAAGAAATTAATACAGCTAAACAAGATGCAATTAATGCTCTTGATCATACGTTAAATGGCGATAGTACAACTGGTGCTGCGGGTGCAGTTGATGACATTCAAGATTTAGGTGATCTGAGCGATACTGAAAAAGCTAAGTATGAACAACAAGCTAAAGATGCTCATGATAAATATGTTAATTCAGTTACAGGTGATGATAATGTTACCGCCATTAATTCAGACCGTGATACAGGTATCGCTGAAATTAACAAGGCAGTAGAAGATGCTAAGCTGCAAAATGCTAAAAATGCTGCCAATAAGCAAATTGAGCAAGCTCGTCAAGATGCTGTTGATAAGATTAATAGTGATTCCACTTTAACTGATCAGCAAAAGCAAGATGCGATTAATAGCATTAATAGTGCTGCATCTGAAAAATACAATGGTGGAAAATATCAAGTAAACCAAGCTAAAGATAAAGATTCAATTAACAGTATTGTTAATAATACTAAGAATCATTTTAATGATATTGTATCTACTGCTAAAAATAATGCCTTGCAGCAAGCTAAGACAGATGCTAAGAATCGTTTAGAGGCTAATGCTAAGCAGCGAACAGATCGAATTACTGCTGATAAGTTAGCTGGTAAATTGAGTTCCACGCAAGCTGATGCTTTGATTGGAGCAGTTACTCATGATTTAGCTGGTGCTGAAGATGCTGTTGATAACGCAACAACGCAAGCTGGTGTTGCTACTGCCGAAAGTAATGGTAATTTAGCCTTTGCTTTAGATGATGCGGAAATCAATAAAGATGAAGTTCAAAAAGCTGACTTAGATAAAGTTGCAGCTGCAGTAACTACTGCTAACCAAAAGGCTGCTGATTATATTAAGAATCATCCAACCTTAACTGAGCAGCAAAAGAAACATTTGTATGATCAAATTAATTCAATTAGTAATGATACTACTAATGAAATTAACCAACACCGGACAGATAAGAGTGATGCGATTAGCAACATGGAAGAAGCTGCTCAAGCTGGTATTGATAAACTCGGTAAGCTGACAGATAAGTGGGATGAAAAAGAGACTGCTGTCGAAAAGCTTAAGCAACATGCTAAAGATGTTGAAGACAAGGTCAACAAGGATAATCCAGATTATGCTACATTAACCCCAGCTGAAATTGCAGCTGCTCAAGCAGCTGCTGATCAAGTTGAGCATGATGGTGAAAACGATATCCTTGGCTTAGATATGACTAATCATGATCCAAGCATGACAGATCAAGAATATTTGAATCAAACAGAACAAAAGTGGGAAACTGCTATTGACAATGCTTTATTGCCATCCAAGTTGCTTAATGATAAGAATAAGCAGACAAGTAAACTTAATGACTATGCTGTTGATAAAGACAAGGATTTAGATGCTCTTGCTCAAAATAAGGATAATCCAAATGGTTTAACCTCAGATGAAATTAGTGCTTACAAGAAGCAGATTGAACAAGCTCGTCAAGCAGCTGCTAATAACATTCTTGGTGAAAAATTACCAGCTGATGCAACTACTGATGATTATAATACTGGTAAGAGTCAAGTTGGTGATGATGAAACTGCTGGTGAAAAAGCAATTGATCAAATTATTAATAATGCCAAATTAGCTTCTAATAAGCGGCAAGATATTGCTGATATTCAAAACACTGCCGATGAAGCTGAGAAGCAAGATGGAGTTGATTCAACTGCTGTTGATAAGCTGGTTAACCAAGCCGAGCAAGATATTGCTGGTGCTACTGATACAGCGGGACCAAATTCTCCAGATGGTATTAAGGAAAATACCGAGAATAAGATTCAAGATTTAGTTGATCAGGCTAAGAGTAATCAGTATGGTAACGATATTGATCGTGACTTGCTTGAGCAAGAACGCGAAGCTGAAGCAATTATTGATCGTTCGCAGTTAACTGATCAACAAAAGCAGGATGCTAAGGCCAAGTTACAAGCTTTGTATGCAGATGCAGCTAAAATGCTTGCGGATGCTCATAAGGATCCATTATATCCAGATAAAGATCCAAACAATAATAACCATCATAATCCTAATGTTCCAGCAGATATTTATGCGCACCAAGCAGATATAATTAAACAAGGATATGAAAAAGAGGTTGCTCAGGTACTTGAAGAAAATACTGATAGCACTAACTTCCCATGGTTTGGTAATGAAGTTGATAATGCTCATGGTGATTTGAATAATAAGTGGCAGGATCTTGAAGGTAATTTATCACCCGAACAAAAGGCTAAGTACGCGGATTTAATCGATACAGTCAATAATAGTATTGCTAAACTTGATAAGTCTAAAGATGGTCATAATTCTTCAATCAAGGATGCAACTGATACTTATGATGCTGGTTTGACAGCTTTGAACAAGCTCAAGGCAATCAAAGAAGTTGAGGATGCTGAGAATGCTGCTAACAATGCAATTGATGGCACTGATGGTCTAACTGACCAGCAAAAACAAGATTATAAAGAGCGAGTTAAGCAAAATGCTGACAAGACAATTGCTAACATTAATAAGATAATTCCAACTGATAATGATACTATTGGTAATCAAGATAAGATTGATACCGCTAAGAAAAATAACATTGCTGACATTGCTGCAGCAGCTGATAGTGCTAATGCTGGTGCGATTGCTGACGCTCGTCAAAATGCTAAAAATAAGATTGATGCTGCATATAATGCTGCTAAGGAAAAATTAGGTGATGCCTATACACCTGATGGTGAACTTGATCAAGCTTATAAGCATGAACTTGATAAGTTGTCAGGACTATCATATGATGCCCTTCAAGATTCGACTGCTGCAATCAAGAATATTGATAAGGCAGCGGTTAATGAAGCAGCTACTTATGCTAAAAACAAGATTTCTAATCTGCAACATTCTGCTAACAAGCCATATTCAAATGAAGAAAAGAATGTTCTGAACAATGTAATTGCTAATGATGTTACTGCAGCTAACGGTGATCAAGGTACAATTACGAATGGTACAGTTGATCCTGATGATACGGTTAGTGGTGCTCGTGATGCTGCAATTGATAAAATCTTAGCTGATGCTACTGGTACAAGTGATGCTGATAAAGAGGCAATTAAGAATGATCCAGCTTGTCAACTTGCTGATGCTAAAGAACAGGCTGAAAAAGATTTAGCAACGATTTATCAAGCTGCTAAGGAAAAGTTACCTATGGGCGCCGATAGTTCTAAGCTTGATGATGCGTTTAATAACAATAAGGTAGTTATTGGTTCCACACCTGATGAAATTAAGCATAATGCTGAAAAGGCACAGCAAGCAATTGCGAAGGGTGCAGTTCAAGCTGCTGCCGAAGCTGCTAAAAACAAGATTAATGGTTTAACGCATTATACTGATGATGAAAAGGAAGCTTTGAAGAATCAAATTGATAAGGATGTTACTGCGGCCAATGAAGCAATCGACAATTCAACTAAAGATAAAGATAGTATTAGTAAAGATGATGCTGAGAAAGCTACAAATGATGGTTCAGTTAGTGGTACTTTAAATGATCAATTAGCTACAATTGCGGCTGATAGTGAAGGTACTTCAAGTAATGATAATAATGCTTTGAATAATGATTCAGTTCTTGTAAATGATGCCAAAGAGCAGGCCAAGAAAGACGTAAGTGCAGCTGGTATAGCAGCCAATGAAGCAGTTGATCAGTTGAAGACACATCAGAATGGCCAGCCTTATACAGACGCCGAAAAGCAAGCAATCAAGGATGCCATTCAACAAGAAGTTGACAAAGCGAACAAAGCAGATACTGGTACCATTGACCAAGCAGGCAATGTAGCTGAAGTTAATCAAGCTAAGCAAGATGCCATTAATGCGATTAATAAGATCAAGGATGCATGTACCAGTAATGATGGTAGTATTTTAGATCCGATAACCAATGGCAATAGTGCAGTTCAACAAGAACAAAAAGCTAAGCAGGCAGCCAAAGATGCCGTAACGGCAGCCGCCGACAAGGCACGTCAAGACTTAGGAGTTGACAAGGGCAGCAGTGAAGCAGCAGCGATTGATAAGGCCGAGCAAGATGCTTTGAATAGTCTTGAGCAGGTCAAAGACGGCAAGTATGACACCGCCGAGAATAACGGCTTAGCGAATGTCGTCAGCGCCGAAAAAGACACTGGTAAGCAGCAACTTGAAGCTGAAGAAACAGCAGCTGAAGGAGCAATCAATCAGACACCAGGTTTAAGTCAAAGTGATAAAGACAAGGCAATTAGTGAAGCTCAGCAAAAGCTTAATAGTGCCAAAGAAGCGATCGATAAGCTTAATAGTGCAGATACCAATAGCGAAAATGTCGGCAACAAGCAGGACGCAATCAAGGATGCTTATAATGCTGGCAAAGCAGGTATTAGTGGCGCAACCAGCAGTGCCGATAGCTTAAGTAAAGCCAAAGAGCAGGCCAAGAAAGACGTAAGTGCAGCTGGTATAGCAGCCAATGAAGCAGTTGATCAGTTGAAGACACATCAGAATGGCCAGCCTTATACAGACGCCGAAAAGCAAGCAATCAAGGATGCCATTCAACAAGAAGTTGACAAAGCGAACAAAGCAGATACTGGTACCATTGACCAAGCAGGCAATGTAGCTGAAGTTAATCAAGCTAAGCAAGATGCCATTAATGCGATTAATAAGATCAAGGATGCATGTACCAGTAATGATGGTAGTATTTTAGATCCGATAACCAATGGCAATAGTGCAGTTCAACAAGAACAAAAAGCTAAGCAGGCAGCCAAAGATGCCGTAACGGCAGCCGCCGACAAGGCACGTCAAGACTTAGGAGTTGACAAGGGCAGCAGTGAAGCAGCAGCGATTGATAAGGCCGAGCAAGATGCTTTGAATAGTCTTGAGCAGGTCAAAGACGGCAAGTATGACACCGCCGAGAATAACGGCTTAGCGAATGTCGTCAGCGCCGAAAAAGACACTGGTAAGCAGCAACTTGAAGCTGAAGAAACAGCAGCTGAAGGAGCAATCAATCAGACACCAGGTTTAAGTCAAAGTGATAAAGACAAGGCAATTAGTGAAGCTCAGCAAAAGCTTAATAGTGCCAAAGAAGCGATCGATAAGCTTAATAGTGCAGATACCAATAGCGAAAATGTCGGCAACAAGCAGGACGCAATCAAGGATGCTTATAATGCTGGCAAAGCAGGTATTAGTGGCGCAACCAGCAGTGCCGATAGCTTAAGTAAAGCCAAAGAGCAGGCCAAGAAAGACGTAAGTGCAGCTGGTATAGCAGCCAATGAAGCAGTTGATCAGTTGAAGACACATCAGAATGGCCAGCCTTATACAGACGCCGAAAAGCAAGCAATCAAGGATGCCATTCAACAAGAAGTTGACAAAGCGAACAAAGCAGATACTGGTACCATTGACCAAGCAGGCAATGTAGCTGAAGTTAATCAAGCTAAGCAAGATGCCATTAATGCGATTAATAAGATCAAGGATGCATGTACCAGTAATGATGGTAGTATTTTAGATCCGATAACCAATGGCAATAGTGCAGTTCAACAAGAACAAAAAGCTAAGCAGGCAGCCAAAGATGCCGTAACGGCAGCCGCCGACAAGGCACGTCAAGACTTAGGAGTTGACAAGGGCAGCAGTGAAGCAGCAGCGATTGATAAGGCCGAGCAAGATGCTTTGAATAGTCTTGAGCAGGTCAAAGACGGCAAGTATGACACCGCCGAGAATAACGGCTTAGCGAATGTCGTCAGCGCCGAAAAAGACACTGGTAAGCAGCAACTTGAAGCTGAAGAAACAGCAGCTGAAGGAGCAATCAATCAGACACCAGGTTTAAGTCAAAGTGATAAAGACAAGGCAATTAGTGAAGCTCAGCAAAAGCTTAATAGTGCCAAAGAAGCGATCGATAAGCTTAATAGTGCAGATACCAATAGCGAAAATGTCGGCAACAAGCAGGACGCAATCAAGGATGCTTATAATGCTGGCAAAGCAGGTATTAGTGGCGCAACCAGCAGTGCCGATAGCTTAAGTAAAGCCAAAGAGCAGGCCAAGAAAGACGTAAGTGCAGCTGGTATAGCAGCCAATGAAGCAGTTGATCAGTTGAAGACACATCAGAATGGCCAGCCTTATACAGACGCCGAAAAGCAAGCAATCAAGGATGCCATTCAACAAGAAGTTGACAAAGCGAACAAAGCAGATACTGGTACCATTGACCAAGCAGGCAATGTAGCTGAAGTTAATCAAGCTAAGCAAGATGCCATTAATGCGATTAATAAGATCAAGGATGCATGTACCAGTAATGATGGTAGTATTTTAGATCCGATAACCAATGGCAATAGTGCAGTTCAACAAGAACAAAAAGCTAAGCAGGCAGCCAAAGATGCCGTAACGGCAGCCGCCGACAAGGCACGTCAAGACTTAGGAGTTGACAAGGGCAGCAGTGAAGCAGCAGCGATTGATAAGGCCGAGCAAGATGCTTTGAATAGTCTTGAGCAGGTCAAAGACGGCAAGTATGACACCGCCGAGAATAACGGCTTAGCGAATGTCGTCAGCGCCGAAAAAGACACTGGTAAGCAGCAACTTGAAGCTGAAGAAACAGCAGCTGAAGGAGCAATCAATCAGACACCAGGTTTAAGTCAAAGTGATAAAGACAAGGCAATTAGTGAAGCTCAGCAAAAGCTTAATAGTGCCAAAGAAGCGATCGATAAGCTTAATAGTGCAGATACCAATAGCGAAAATGTCGGCAACAAGCAGGACGCAATCAAGGATGCTTATAATGCTGGCAAAGCAGGTATTAGTGGCGCAACCAGCAGTGCCGATAGCTTAAGTAAAGCCAAAGAGCAGGCCAAGAAAGACGTAAGTGCAGCTGGTATAGCAGCCAATGAAGCAGTTGATCAGTTGAAGACACATCAGAATGGCCAGCCTTATACAGACGCCGAAAAGCAAGCAATCAAGGATGCCATTCAACAAGAAGTTGACAAAGCGAACAAAGCAGATACTGGTACCATTGACCAAGCAGGCAATGTAGCTGAAGTTAATCAAGCTAAGCAAGATGCCATTAATGCGATTAATAAGATCAAGGATGCATGTACCAGTAATGATGGTAGTATTTTAGATCCGATAACCAATGGCAATAGTGCAGTTCAACAAGAACAAAAAGCTAAGCAGGCAGCCAAAGATGCCGTAACGGCAGCCGCCGACAAGGCACGTCAAGACTTAGGAGTTGACAAGGGCAGCAGTGAAGCAGCAGCGATTGATAAGGCCGAGCAAGATGCTTTGAATAGTCTTGAGCAGGTCAAAGACGGCAAGTATGACACCGCCGAGAATAACGGCTTAGCGAATGTCGTCAGCGCCGAAAAAGACACTGGTAAGCAGCAACTTGAAGCTGAAGAAACAGCAGCTGAAGGAGCAATCAATCAGACACCAGGTTTAAGTCAAAGTGATAAAGACAAGGCAATTAGTGAAGCTCAGCAAAAGCTTAATAGTGCCAAAGAAGCGATCGATAAGCTTAATAGTGCAGATACCAATAGCGAAAATGTCGGCAACAAGCAGGACGCAATCAAGGATGCTTATAATGCTGGCAAAGCAGGTATTAGTGGCGCAACCAGCAGTGCCGATAGCTTAAGTAAAGCCAAAGAGCAGGCCAAGAAAGACGTAAGTGCAGCTGGTATAGCAGCCAATGAAGCAGTTGATCAGTTGAAGACACATCAGAATGGCCAGCCTTATACAGACGCCGAAAAGCAAGCAATCAAGGATGCCATTCAACAAGAAGTTGACAAAGCGAACAAAGCAGATACTGGTACCATTGACCAAGCAGGCAATGTAGCTGAAGTTAATCAAGCTAAGCAAGATGCCATTAATGCGATTAATAAGATCAAGGATGCATGTACCAGTAATGATGGTAGTATTTTAGATCCGATAACCAATGGCAATAGTGCAGTTCAACAAGAACAAAAAGCTAAGCAGGCAGCCAAAGATGCCGTAACGGCAGCCGCCGACAAGGCACGTCAAGACTTAGGAGTTGACAAGGGCAGCAGTGAAGCAGCAGCGATTGATAAGGCCGAGCAAGATGCTTTGAATAGTCTTGAGCAGGTCAAAGACGGCAAGTATGACACCGCCGAGAATAACGGCTTAGCGAATGTCGTCAGCGCCGAAAAAGACACTGGTAAGCAGCAACTTGAAGCTGAAGAAACAGCAGCTGAAGGAGCAATCAATCAGACACCAGGTTTAAGTCAAAGTGATAAAGACAAGGCAATTAGTGAAGCTCAGCAAAAGCTTAATAGTGCCAAAGAAGCGATCGATAAGCTTAATAGTGCAGATACCAATAGCGAAAATGTCGGCAACAAGCAGGACGCAATCAAGGATGCTTATAATGCTGGCAAAGCAGGTATTAGTGGCGCAACCAGCAGTGCCGATAGCTTAAGTAAAGCCAAAGAGCAGGCCAAGAAAGACGTAAGTGCAGCTGGTATAGCAGCCAATGAAGCAGTTGATCAGTTGAAGACACATCAGAATGGCCAGCCTTATACAGACGCCGAAAAGCAAGCAATCAAGGATGCCATTCAACAAGAAGTTGACAAAGCGAACAAAGCAGATACTGGTACCATTGACCAAGCAGGCAATGTAGCTGAAGTTAATCAAGCTAAGCAAGATGCCATTAATGCGATTAATAAGATCAAGGATGCATGTACCAGTAATGATGGTAGTATTTTAGATCCGATAACCAATGGCAATAGTGCAGTTCAACAAGAACAAAAAGCTAAGCAGGCAGCCAAAGATGCCGTAACGGCAGCCGCCGACAAGGCACGTCAAGACTTAGGAGTTGACAAGGGCAGCAGTGAAGCAGCAGCGATTGATAAGGCCGAGCAAGATGCTTTGAATAGTCTTGAGCAGGTCAAAGACGGCAAGTATGACACCGCCGAGAATAACGGCTTAGCGAATGTCGTCAGCGCCGAAAAAGACACTGGTAAGCAGCAACTTGAAGCTGAAGAAACAGCAGCTGAAGGAGCAATCAATCAGACACCAGGTTTAAGTCAAAGTGATAAAGACAAGGCAATTAGTGAAGCTCAGCAAAAGCTTAATAGTGCCAAAGAAGCGATCGATAAGCTTAATAGTGCAGATACCAATAGCGAAAATGTCGGCAACAAGCAGGACGCAATCAAGGATGCTTATAATGCTGGCAAAGCAGGTATTAGTGGCGCAACCAGCAGTGCCGATAGCTTAAGTAAAGCCAAAGAGCAGGCCAAGAAAGACGTAAGTGCAGCTGGTATAGCAGCCAATGAAGCAGTTGATCAGTTGAAGACACATCAGAATGGCCAGCCTTATACAGACGCCGAAAAGCAAGCAATCAAGGATGCCATTCAACAAGAAGTTGACAAAGCGAACAAAGCAGATACTGGTACCATTGACCAAGCAGGCAATGTAGCTGAAGTTAATCAAGCTAAGCAAGATGCCATTAATGCGATTAATAAGATCAAGGATGCATGTACCAGTAATGATGGTAGTATTTTAGATCCGATAACCAATGGCAATAGTGCAGTTCAACAAGAACAAAAAGCTAAGCAGGCAGCCAAAGATGCCGTAACGGCAGCCGCCGACAAGGCACGTCAAGACTTAGGAGTTGACAAGGGCAGCAGTGAAGCAGCAGCGATTGATAAGGCCGAGCAAGATGCTTTGAATAGTCTTGAGCAGGTCAAAGACGGCAAGTATGACACCGCCGAGAATAACGGCTTAGCGAATGTCGTCAGCGCCGAAAAAGACACTGGTAAGCAGCAACTTGAAGCTGAAGAAACAGCAGCTGAAGGAGCAATCAATCAGACACCAGGTTTAAGTCAAAGTGATAAAGACAAGGCAATTAGTGAAGCTCAGCAAAAGCTTAATAGTGCCAAAGAAGCGATCGATAAGCTTAATAGTGCAGATACCAATAGCGAAAATGTCGGCAACAAGCAGGACGCAATCAAGGATGCTTATAATGCTGGCAAAGCAGGTATTAGTGGCGCAACCAGCAGTGCCGATAGCTTAAGTAAAGCCAAAGAGCAGGCCAAGAAAGACGTAAGTGCAGCTGGTATAGCAGCCAATGAAGCAGTTGATCAGTTGAAGACACATCAGAATGGCCAGCCTTATACAGACGCCGAAAAGCAAGCAATCAAGGATGCCATTCAACAAGAAGTTGACAAAGCGAACAAAGCAGATACTGGTACCATTGACCAAGCAGGCAATGTAGCTGAAGTTAATCAAGCTAAGCAAGATGCCATTAATGCGATTAATAAGATCAAGGATGCATGTACCAGTAATGATGGTAGTATTTTAGATCCGATAACCAATGGCAATAGTGCAGTTCAACAAGAACAAAAAGCTAAGCAGGCAGCCAAAGATGCCGTAACGGCAGCCGCCGACAAGGCACGTCAAGACTTAGGAGTTGACAAGGGCAGCAGTGAAGCAGCAGCGATTGATAAGGCCGAGCAAGATGCTTTGAATAGTCTTGAGCAGGTCAAAGACGGCAAGTATGACACCGCCGAGAATAACGGCTTAGCGAATGTCGTCAGCGCCGAAAAAGACACTGGTAAGCAGCAACTTGAAGCTGAAGAAACAGCAGCTGAAGGAGCAATCAATCAGACACCAGGTTTAAGTCAAAGTGATAAAGACAAGGCAATTAGTGAAGCTCAGCAAAAGCTTAATAGTGCCAAAGAAGCGATCGATAAGCTTAATAGTGCAGATACCAAT
Organism: Lactobacillus sp. ESL0785; assembly: GCF_029395455.1. Classification (NCBI taxonomy): domain Bacteria; kingdom Bacillati; phylum Bacillota; class Bacilli; order Lactobacillales; family Lactobacillaceae; genus Lactobacillus; species Lactobacillus sp. ESL0785. The sequence continues at coordinate 1,084,613 of NZ_CP113916.1, read as the reverse complement.
AGCGAAAATGTCGGCAACAAGCAGGACGCAATCAAGGATGCTTATAATGCTGGCAAAGCAGGTATTAGTGGCGCAACCAGCAGTGCCGATAGCTTAAGTAAAGCCAAAGAGCAGGCCAAGAAAGACGTAAGTGCAGCTGGTATAGCAGCCAATGAAGCAGTTGATCAGTTGAAGACACATCAGAATGGCCAGCCTTATACAGACGCCGAAAAGCAAGCAATCAAGGATGCCATTCAACAAGAAGTTGACAAAGCGAACAAAGCAGATACTGGTACCATTGACCAAGCAGGCAATGTAGCTGAAGTTAATCAAGCTAAGCAAGATGCCATTAATGCGATTAATAAGATCAAGGATGCATGTACCAGTAATGATGGTAGTATTTTAGATCCGATAACCAATGGCAATAGTGCAGTTCAACAAGAACAAAAAGCTAAGCAGGCAGCCAAAGATGCCGTAACGGCAGCCGCCGACAAGGCACGTCAAGACTTAGGAGTTGACAAGGGCAGCAGTGAAGCAGCAGCGATTGATAAGGCCGAGCAAGATGCTTTGAATAGTCTTGAGCAGGTCAAAGACGGCAAGTATGACACCGCCGAGAATAACGGCTTAGCGAATGTCGTCAGCGCCGAAAAAGACACTGGTAAGCAGCAACTTGAAGCTGAAGAAACAGCAGCTGAAGGAGCAATCAATCAGACACCAGGTTTAAGTCAAAGTGATAAAGACAAGGCAATTAGTGAAGCTCAGCAAAAGCTTAATAGTGCCAAAGAAGCGATCGATAAGCTTAATAGTGCAGATACCAATAGCGAAAATGTCGGCAACAAGCAGGACGCAATCAAGGATGCTTATAATGCTGGCAAAGCAGGTATTAGTGGCGCAACCAGCAGTGCCGATAGCTTAAGTAAAGCCAAAGAGCAGGCCAAGAAAGATATTACTAATGAAGCAGCTAATGCTAAAGATAAGATTAATCATCTAAATTGTAGTGATGAAGCTAAGCAGCATTTAAAGGATGAGGTTGATAAGTTAGTTGCTACTGCTAATGGCAGTAAAGACAATAAAGGTACAATTGATCAAGCTACTGATAAACCAGGTGTTGATACTGCTAAAAATACCGCTTTGAATGACTTAACAGAAATTACTAGTCCGGAACACGTAGCGAAAGTTGCTGATGCCTACCCAATCTCAAACTCGGCTCCAGTTTCTTCGACGCCTGCTACTCCAGCACCTGGTGAAAAAACACCTGATGAAGAGACAACGACTAATGTAACTTTGAAGCACAATGCTTACCTATACAATGCAGAAGGCAAACGCACTAATAAGGTTGTTTTAAAAGCTGGTTCAGTTGTTGCCACTCATGGAACTACTACAATTAATGGTTCTAAGTATTACATAATTCAAAATGGTAAGTATTATATAGCAGTAGAGAACGTAATTAGTACGCAAAGAAAGCTTAAGCATAATGCTTATGTTTATAATAAGTATGGTGAAAGAACTAATAAGCGTTTACTTAAGATAGGTCGTGTAATTCGAACATACGGCAGTACGGTTTCAATTCATGGTAAGTCATACTATATTATTGGTAAGAATCAATTTATCAAGGCAGCTAATACTGCTGGTAAGCATAAAGCAAGTCCTGCTGGTTTAGGTACGGCAATAACGGTACCTGAAAATGCAGTCACTAAGAGGATTATGCACCATGCCTATCTCTACAATGAACAGGGTCAACGTGCTAATGGTATTATCTTAAAAGCTGGTTCAATTATTAATACTTTTGGTACAAAAGTAATTAAGGGCAAAAAATATTTAGTTGTTGCTGATAATTACTATATCGCTTTAGGTAATGTCATTGGTAAACGAGTTAAGTTAAAGCATAATGCTTATACTTACAATCAATATGGTAAACGTGTTGGAAAGAAGGTTACGAAGAAGAACCACAAGATAACAATTTACGGTGAACGTATTTCAATTCATGGTAAGAAGTTCTATATTGTCGGTAAAAATAGAGAAGTTAAGAAAAATAATATCAAGTAGATAATTAAAAAAAGCGTTTCTAATCAATTGAATTAGAAACGCTTTTTCATTATAAAATTACAATCAACTTAAAGAGAATAGATGATGAAACACTAGCAGGTGCCGGAAATTTGAGATTTGGTATATACTAGAATAATCAGATTAGAAAAGTTGAGAAAAAGATGTTTGATTATCGTAATAATTTAAAAAGAATTTTGAATAACACAGCTGGTGATGAAAAGAGCCTGCGTAATGGCCTGGCTGCAATTAAAATGATATTAGGGATGGCGAATGAAAGTGAACCGGCAGCTGCAATATCGCGCACTAATGAAGTTAAAGTTAATGATAAGCAAGTTAAGTTGCTTTTGACTGGTTTAACTGACTTAATTGCAACACCGGGTGATCCAGCAGCCAAGAATACTTCTTTGTCGGCAATTCATCAATTAACTTTTTTTCCTAAGATTGGCAACAAATATGGTAAGAATCTAAGTCAGTTGGAAAAGGCAATTCAGGCTTCTAACACAACTAAAGAGGTAATTAACAGAAAAATTTTTGAACAAGCTGTAAAGCCGAAGGAAAGACCCAAGCGTGACTATCGCAAAGGAAAACGCTATACAGTAATTCGCTTGCTTGCTGGCTGTGACTTAATCAATAGTAATAATCAGCGTGTTTATACTCTAAAAGAATCGCAAATTCATTCATTAAATTTAAAGAGTGGTGACATTGTTGAAGCAGTGGCAGAGGAAAACAATGCTAATTATGAAGCGACAATTCTGCGGGTTGTCGGCTTTCGTAAATTATCATCTAATGAAGTTGATTCAATTTCTACCTTTAAATATGCTGTTGTGCAAGGTCGTATTGGTCACTTGGCAGTAAGTCGTAATATCAAAGGCCAAAAGTTACGAATCCGGGGAAAATCTGTGTTGCTCCCGGTTGATTCTAGTCATTGGCAAGAAGATAATGTCCAGTTAGTTGATGGCTCAATTGTTGACTTAGCATGGTATGATGGCGATATTCGCTTGAAGAAAAATCCAGCTGAGGCTATTCAAATCCGATGGATTTATGAAGTTGAGCAACCTAAAACTACGACAACAGTTAAAAAGAAGAAAGTTAAGGTAGCTAAAGAAACTGCTGAATTAATTAAGTTAGAGATGGACTTACATTACCAACGTGTGGGAATTGCTGTTGGTGACAATCAGAATGAAGCGGTGCTTGAGGGAATTGTTAATCGGTATCATGGAATTCCAATTCCGATTGATGCCTTTCAAGGTAAGAAAAAGGTAATGGAAAATCAAATTAAGGATTTGGACATTGTGATTTTAGTAACTGCATTTGCAGCTCATGATAGTGCGTGGAATATCAGTGAATTTGCCAGTAAATATCAGGTGAAATTTGCAGTTAGCTCCAGCAAAGGCTATCAAGCATTTGAGCGTGCGCTCTATCGTGCAGAAAAAGGTTTACCGGCGTATGAAGGCAACCAGATGATTGAATATAAGACGGAATAAATGGCAATAAAAGCCTAGAGTAGTAATTTATTACTCTAGGCTTTTATCTTTGATAATTTAGATTGAAAACTGATAATTGCAGGATATACCGTATAGATATGAAGAAAAAGAAAGACCTGATAATTTAAATCATTTTAAATTTATTGTTATCTCATGCCGTCCTGCTTGCTGTAAATTGTTGTTTATTTGTATAATAGGAAACGATAATTTTATTTTGGAAGGAAGATGAGATGGTAACAGATAAACAGAAACATACATGGCAATATTGGTTATTTTTCCTAGCAGGCTTAGAAATAATTACGATTGCAATTAACTTCTTTTACGCGCCGATTAATATTGCAGCTGGTGGCTCAACAGGAATTGCAATTTTAGTTGATGCTGTCTGGGGAATTAATCGGTCAGTGACGGTGTTTAGTATTAACACACTGCTATTAGTGTTGGCAGCTGTTTTTTTAGGTAAAGAAACATTAAAAAAAGTTGCTTTAGGTAGTATATTATTGCCACTATTAATGGCGATTACTCCCAGCTTTAAATTAACCAGCAATAACTTGTTAGCAGTTGTCTATGGCGGCGTCTTGATGGGGATTGGTGTGTCGATGTTGTACCGCATTAATGCATCGGCTGGCGGGACAACGATTCCACCATTAATTTTTAAAAAATATTTTTATCTGGAGCCAGCATTAACTTTGTTAATGTTAGATATGGCAATTATTGTGTTAAACATTTTTGTCGCTGGTATGGAAGCATTTTTACTAGCAGCGTTCTCACAGATAGTGACGACAATTACGATGCGTTACACCGAGATGGGCTTTGACAAAAAGTATCAGGTTCGCATCATGAGTAATGATAAGTTGAACGTAATTAAGCAAATGCTGCAGGGCGATTATGAAGGATTAACCGTCTATAATGTCGTTGGCGGCTATAGTGATGAGGATAAGCAACAGCTAGTAATCGTGGTTGATACAAACGAATACGGTCAGCTGGTTGCTAAAGTGCGTGCAATTGATAGCGAAGCTTTTATTGTGACGGAAAGTGTAGCCAAAGTTCATGGCGGTAAGTGGCAAATATAAAATAATAAAATGAAGGACGGGATGTTAATCTCGTCTTTTTAAGTAACTAATGAAGGTTGCAGTAGCATTGCTAATGAAAGTAATGATATTAATAAAATTTGCTTTTAATTGTAAAAACAAAATTGTTTTAGTTTATAATTAACATAATTAAGCCAAATTTGAGGTATTACAAAATGAAAAAATGTATTGATAAAAAGAAAAATAAAATAACCGTGTTAATGTTGGCAACGCTATTGGGAATAAATCTCATGGCAACTGACATTGTTACAGTTCATGCAGATAATGTGAATTCCTCTGAGGATACTACTTTTTCTGCTTTGTGGACGGGAAAAGATGGTGAGTGTGACTGGTCCTATGATATTGTTACTAGAACTTTGACAATCAGTGCTAGCAGTCGCGGCAAGCAGTTAGGGACTAAGATACTTACAGGTCAGACAGGTGGTCTTATTCCTTGGAGTAATTGGATAGAGCATATTAATTTTGCAACACCAGTTAGCTTGGCAATTAATTCTGGTGGAAAATTTAGTTATTTGTATAATTTAAAGACAATTGATAATTTTAACCTCGTTGATACAAGTAAAGTAGTTAATATGTCAGAGCTATTTAGCAATGATGATAAGTTATACAAACTGGATTTAAGTGGGATTAATACAAGCAAGGTCGCAAACGTAACCAATATGTTTTATGGTGATAAAAAGTTAACCCAACTTGACTTGAGTAGGCTTGATCTTAGTCATGTGCCGGCTGCTAAGAAAAGAGGGATGTTAACCAACTCAGGTTTAGATAATAAACCTGAGTCTACACAAACTGGTGCAGTTGCTCATGTAGGCAAGTAAATGCAAGGATAAAAAATAAATAGATAAAACAAAAAAGGAGCTTAATGCTCCTTTTTATGTAGTATCAAAAGTGGTAAATATTAACTCCAATCTTCAAAATATAATGACTGAAGTTGCTTTTTAGTTGTTTTTACTAGCCAGATAACTTCTTTGACTTCACCGCGGCTAACAGAAGTTGATCTTAAAGTTACTGCTGCTATTCCCAAGGCATTTTCATAGTTATTCTTCAGGCTAGCATCAATAGCGATAGCATTTAGGTTTTTTTGTCCAGCCATAAATAATTGAGCCAATTCTTTTTTGTCAGCTGTTGTTGCAGTTACTTGATCAGCTTGAGCATCTTGCGGACTATTTAGTGGTTTCAAAGTAATGTAGTTGTTGGTGAATTTAATTGCATCTGCTTTAACGAAACTGTTACTAAAAGTCATTCGTTCGGGATCAGAAGCAGGAATTACATCATTGTTTTGCCGGAATAAATGATAGAATAATTCTGCTTTTTGAGTCTTATTGTTCCAAAGATAAAATAGACCATCGGCGCTGACAGCTTCATCTTTTAGTGGTGTTAGTGGCTTAGAAAGTTCGGTGCCTAGATTAGAATAGAGCTTAATTGGCGCGTTTGAAGTCGAGGAGAAAGTTCGATAGGCCATTTCATTATAATCAGCGATGGGGGGATCATTTCTTAACTTAAGCAGACTTTGATCAAGATATTCATCAGGATAATCATGCAAGTGGTAGATGTAACCATCAAAATCTTCTGCCCATGGAGTAACAGTCCGGTCAATTTTAACTTTTTGTCCCTTTTTAAGTTGATGATTGGTGCCGATATTTGAAATATATTGGGTGGTAGTATTTGCTGTCACGACGGCAGTTGTGATGCCATTATAGTGGGCAACTGTGCCGTTGATTCTGCCAATATTTTTGGCATTAATATATTGATTATTGCCTAAAGCATAGTAATCTTTACCGTGGATTTTGTGAGTAGGCAAATAACCATACTGTTGATTACTAATATAATAAAAATACTTAGGAATTTTCGTGGTCGTCTTTCTTCTATCAGCATAGGTGACTAACGTATCTTTAGTTAAAGTTTTTCCTGTTTTTTTGCCATTTTGATGATAAATATTAGAATTATGGTTGAGCATTAATTTACCTTTTTGCAGGTTTTTACCATTAACGCCAATCACATACTTAGCATTAATATAAGCATTTTTAGCAATGCGGTAATATTTTTTACCTTTAATTAAAGCAGTTTGACCAGTATAGTGAAATTCGTTATCATCACTGTCACAATCTAAATGAGCGTAACCTTTTCTGTCAGTATTAATATCAAGAGTAACACCAGGGATGCTGTCATAATAACGGTAACGTTTGCCATTTGCCTGATAAATGAAAGGACTATCGATTATTTCAAGCGTATTTTTGGGTGTTTTTTTAACAGCCTGTACTTTTTGTGATTGTATCATGGTTAAACAGGGACTACCAAGCAGCATGACAGCTAGCAGAATGTTTAATTTTTTAGTTAATTTCATTATTTGCCTCATTATTAAAACTTCACTGAAATCATTTTACCTTTGCCGATAATGTAGTAGGCTTTACCATTGAGCTTAATTGGATCACCGTAGGTGTTATATGGTGTGTGTGCTGGTATTTTACCGATTTTTTTACCCTTAGTGTTATACAGGGTGGCGGCATGATCTGACCATTCAATTCCGCGTCCACTAATGTTGCTTTGTGGAACATAAAAATTATTATCAATTAGGTAAAAATAGCGACCGCCAGCATAATGAATATTTGCTTGCTGTCCAAAAGTTCCCTTGATTTTTTGAATTTTGACGTATGAACCAGCCTTTAGCAGCAAACCGTTTGCTCGATGACTTTTAGCATCATATAGGTAGGTACTGTGCATGATGCGTTTGGTGCCCTTAGCAGCCTTAAGTTGGTCTTTAGGCTTAACTTTAAAGGTTTTTAGTGGTAGGTAATATTGATTATTTAACTGGTAAAAAGTATGGCCTTTAATGTCTTTAGTACCGTTAATATTGACAATTGAACCCGCTGCTAAAATTGTGCTGTTTAGCTGTTTACCAGTAGCATTAAATAAATAGGTAGCATGTTTAAGTTTGATCTGTTTTTGCCCAGCAATTCTAACTCTGACCAAAGTATACTTAAAAGTACCATCTGGTAAAGTCACGTTAACGCTGCCAGTAGCTAAGCCATTGATAATAGTTGCTGGTTTACTACCCCAAACAAAAGTAGTGCCATCAGGCATGTCTTGCCAATTAGCTAGACTCAGTTTAGCGGTCTCAGAATTTTTAGTTAATACTGTGTTAGTTGGGATAACTTCCTCTTGTCCTGCCGGCAATGCTAGTGGCGTGAATTTATCGTAGTCGATTATTTCAGGTTCTTGGCTAGTGTTGTCAGCGTGCACCAATTGACTTGAAAAGATAATACTGCCAAATGTGAACAAGCTGACTGAAGCGGCAAGTTTAAGTAAATTCTTAGTCTTTTTTTCTTGCATTTTTTTCCTTATTAAAATTATTAATAATAAATTTGCATTCATCATAATTCTTTAAGTGCCTTGTGTAAAGGGCATTAAGAATTATGTGTGTAACTATGTAAATTAAGTTAAAGCAGCACAATTGCAAATAGTAATTAAAAAAACACGCTTATTTGATAGTGAATGTTAAGCCAATAATTTTTTATTGCCAATTATGCTTAAGGGTAGTATTATAAAGTAGTTGTATTTGTGGAGACCTCCACATCTGCAACCGCACATTTCGGGAGTTAGAAGACTTTGAAAAAGGCACCCCGATTGGCGAGTCTAAGTATTTTTTGGAGGTGCAGTAATGTACGCAATTATTAAAACCGGTGGTAAGCAATATAAAGTTGCTGAAGGCGACGCTGTTTTTGTAGAAAAGCTTGATGTAGAAGAAGGCAAAGAAGTTACCTTTGATGAAGTCATTCTTGTTTCTGATGGTAAAGATGTTAAAATCGGTAACCCATTGGTTAAGGGTGCTAAAGTAACTGCTAAAGTTGAAAAGCAAGGTAAGGAAAAGAAAGTTGTAACTTTCAAGTACAAGCCTAAGAAGCACTCACATTCAAAGTATGGTCACCGTCAACCTTATACTAAGGTTACAGTTGAAAAGATTGAAGCTTAATTCAGAGGTGAAATGATATGAATATTTTAGGTCTTAAATTATTTGCCCACCACAAGGGTGGAGGTTCTACTGCTAACGGTCGTGACTCAGCTGGTCGTCGTTTAGGCGCTAAGGCTGCTGATGGTCAAACTATTCACGCAGGTTCAATTATTTACCGTCAACGTGGTACACACATTCACCCAGGCAAGAATGTTGGTCAAGGTGGAGACGATACTTTGTTTGCATTAGTTAACGGAGTAGTTAAGTTTGAACGTCTGGACAAGTACAGAAAACAAGTTTCTGTTATTCCAGTCGAAGAAGAAGCTAAGTAATTTAGTTCTTATGAAGACGAAAAGCACATGCTTCTCGTCTTTTTTATGCTTTTTTAATTTTATTCTATATTAATATTTAAATATGTAGGCAATGATATCTTTTAGCGGTAAAATAAGATTAAATATTTTACCATGAAAGAGGTCGAAAATGAACGAACAAGATCAACTGCTGACACTTTTAAATAGGCGGATTACCGTGGTTACTAAATTGATTAAAGAGCAAGGAGCCGACGGTCTACTTATTTTTAATCAAGCTAACTACCGCTATTTAACGAACTTTACTGGTGAAGAAGCACAATTAATTTTAACAGCTGCAGGAGACAGAATTTTATTGTCTGATTCCCGTTTTGCTGATCAAATTAAGGCACAGGCTCCTGGTGAACTGACCGTAATTATGAAGCATGGTAATCAAGACGCTGAGATCAGTAAGCAATTAAAGCAAGCTAACCTCAAGAAAGTATTGGTTGAAGGTGAGTTTATTTCGGCAGTTGAATTTGCTAATTTACAAAAATTAAATCCAGAGATTGAATTTTCCTTAACTGAAGAATTGGTTGAACGGGTACGTAATGTTAAAGATGAATTGGAGCTGGCTGCTCTAAAGCAGGCAATCAGTATCTCTATGGATAGCTTTAATGGCATTTTACCGTTAATTCAACCGGGAGCAATCGAACGTAATATTGGTGCTAAGCTTGATTATTTGTTTAAAGTTAATGGCGGTGAAGGCCCGAGTTTTGATACAATTATTGCCTCAGGCGTCCGCTCTGCATGGGCACATGGTGTTGCCAGTAACAAGATGATTGAAGACGGCGACATGGTGGTAATTGACTTTGGTGCTTTTTATCATGGTTATGCTGCTGACATCACTCGAACTGTGTCTGTTGGCAAAGTTGATCATGAAATGCATCAGATTTACAACATTGTGCATGAAGCACAACGACGTGGAATTGCCGCTGCAGTTGCTGGTAATCATGGTAAGGATGTTGATTGTGCTGCTAGAGATTACATTCAAGAGCAAGGCTATGGTCAATATTTCGGCCACGGGATTGGTCATGGAATTGGTTTAGAAATTCATGAATTATGCCAGCCAGCTTTACCATTTGGTAAGCAAGAATTGGTAAATAATATGGTGCATACAGTTGAACCGGGAATATATTTACCGGGTAAGGGTGGCGTTAGAATTGAAGACGACATTTTAGTTCACGATCAAACGCCGGAAACTTTGTCCACCTTGCCTAAAGACGAATTAATTTCTTTGTAAAATTTGAATATTTTTAATAGTAAAATTATGCCTAAATTGGTAAGATAGATTATGGAGATGAGGTACTCAAGATGACAATGATTTCAGTTAACGAATTTAAGAACGGCCTGACTATTCAATTTAATAATGATTTATGGCGGATTGTTGAATTCCAACACGTAAAGCCAGGTAAGGGTAGTGCTTTTGTTCGCTCAAAGCTTAAGAGCTTGACTACAGGTGCAGTTCAGGAAAATACTTTCCGTTCAACTGCTAAGGTAGAAACTGCAGAAATTGAAACCAAAGGAATGCAATATTTGTATAATGATGGTTCAAGTTATGTATTCATGGACACAACGACCTATGATCAATTAGCAATTCCTAATGAGCAAATTAAAGATGAAGCTAACTATTTAAAAGAAAATATGGATGTTAGTGTAATCATGCATGAAGGTCGGACTTTGGGAGTACAATTGCCGAATACTGTTGATTTGGCAGTTGCTAAAACTGAGCCAAATATTAAGGGCGATACATCTTCTGGTGGTGGTAAGCCAGCAACGATGGAAACAGGCTTGGTAGTTAACGTTCCGTTCTTTATTAATGAAGGCGACGTCTTAACTATTAATACGGTCGACGGTACATACGTATCTCGCGCAAATAAGTAGTTTTTCGAGGTAAATAAAATGGCAGATAGTTCAAAAATTGTCTTAGATGATAAAAATAACGGTGAAGAAATCGAAATTGATCCTAGTGTTCTTGAAGTTATCATGGGCATTGCTGCCGAAAAAGTTGACGGTGTTGCCGAAATGCGCGGCAGTGTCAGATCTGGAATTAACCGAGTTCTAGGACGTGAGGATCGCAGTAAAGGTGTCACAGTTAGACTTGATGAAGACCATAATCTAATTGCTGATGTTTATATCAGTGTTGAAGCAGGTAGTTATGTACCTAAAATTGCAATGAATTTGCAAAAAGACTTGCAAGAGCAAGTTGAGCAAATGACTGATTTAACCTTTAAAGAAATTAATGTTCACGTAACCGGTTTAGTTTTCCCAGAGGATGAAGATAAGGAAGACAGTCAGACGGCAAAATTGTTTTCTGACATTGATGAAAAGAGTAAAAATGAATCAACACGAGAGTCGTAGAGTTGCGATGCAGGCGGTTTATTTAGCTAATCAAGATGTTAAATTAGAACCTGCAGATGTTGAAGCCAAAACTGTTGTAGCACTTGATTTAAAAGAACTTTCTGCTTATTCGAAAACTCTAATTACGGGCATAATTGCTAAACGCGATGAATTGAAGGGCGAACTTGCCAGTCATTTGAAGAAGAATTGGCGGATTAATCGGATTAATCAGATTACCCTTGCAATTTTGGAAGTTGCCTTATACGAAATTAAGTATAGTGATGAAATTGAGCCTAAGGCAGCAGTAAATGAGGCTTTAAATTTGTGTGACGAATTTGCTGATCCGAAGACAAAACCATTTATTAATGGTGTTTTGGCAAATTTTGTTGAAAAATAACTAATAGTCGGCTGTGAAGCCGGCTATTTTTATAGAAAAGGAAAATAAAATTTATGGGGCAAATTCTAGATGGGCAACAGTTAGCGAATTTGCGGGCATGTAATCTTAAAAAAGAAGTTGCAGATTTAAAAAAGCAGGACATAAAACCATTATTTTGCGTAATTAATATTGGTAATGATCCAAGTAGTAAAATATATTTACGAACGAAAAAAAGACGAGCTGAAGCTATTGGGATTGAACAACGGGTATATCAATTACCAGTTGATGAAAAGCAGGTTTATCTGCTAGCTTTAATTGATCAGTTGAATGCCGCTGAGGAAGTTAATGGTATTATGATTCAACTACCGGTTCCCGAACAGATTAATTTAAGTGAAGCCTTAGATCATATTAACCCTGAAAAAGATGTTGATTGCTTAACGCCAAGCAATGTTGGTCGTTTGTGGCGCGGCGATCATTTTGTTGAACCAGCAACGGCCCATGGTATTTTGGCATTATTACAGCATTATCAGATTGGCTTGCGTGGAAAAAACGTGGTAATTATTGGTCGCAGTAGCATTGTTGGCAAACCACTAGCAGCTTTAATGCTTGAGCAGGATGCGACGGTTTCGATTTTGCACTTGAAGACGCAGAACCTTTCAGAATATACTAAGAGAGCGGATATTTTGGTTTCAGCGGCGGGACAAGCAGGTCTAGTAACTGCTAATATGATTAAACCCGGTGCAGTTATTGTAGATGTTGGCATTAATCGAATAGCTGGCAAAATTGTCGGTGACGTTGACTTTGCAGAAGTAGCACCACAGGCCAGTTATATTACACCAGTTCCCGGCGGGGTAGGACCATTAACTGTTGAGTCACTAATGGAGCAGGTTGTGAAGTTAACGAGGAGAAATCATGGCAGATAATAAGTATCTTACTGTTACGGATTTGAATTATTACATTACCCAAAAATTTAAAAATGATCCGTATCTGCATAAAGTCTTTTTGCAGGGAGAACTATCTAATTTTCGCTTTCGGCGTAATTCACACCAGTATTTTTCATTAAAAGATGAAAAATCTAAGATTAATGTGGTAATGTTTCGTTCCTACTTTGATAAGGTCAAGTTTAGACCAGAAGAAGGAATGAAAGTGTATGTTACTGGTTATGTTAGTGTCTATGGTCCGCAAGGTTCATATCAGTTTTATGCAGAATCAATGGAACCAGCTGGACTTGGGGCCTTATATGAGCAGTTGCAGCAACTGCAAGCTAAGTTAGCTAAGGAAGGTTTGTTTGCTCCTGAACATAAAAAGAAATTGCCCCATTTTCCAGATCATATTGCTGTGATCACGAGTGCTTCAGGAGCGGTGATTCATGATATTTTAGTTACAGCTAATCGACGTTTTCCGCATGCTGAAGTAGATTTGTTTCCAGCTCAAGTTCAAGGGGAGCGGGCCAAAGATTCATTAGTGGCAGCAATGAAGCAAATTGTTTCGTATGGTGATAAGTACGATGTTCTAATTATTGGGCGTGGTGGTGGTTCACTCGAGGATTTGTGGCCCTTTAATGAAGAAGAAGTTGTCCGGCAAGTTTATGCAATGCCAATGCCGGTAATTTCATCAGTTGGTCATGAAACAGATACTACTCTATGTGATTTAGTTGCTGATAGTCGGGCCGCAACACCGACAGCAGCAGCAGAATATGCGACGCCGAACTTAACAGACGAATTAGCAAATATTCATCAATTACAGAGTAGTTTGCTGTCCAGTATGCAAAATGTGATTCGTATTCGGCGAGATGCACTTGAGCGCATTAATAATTCGGTAATTATGCGGGAGCCAACGCGGTTATATGATGAGCAGGCACAGACGCTCGATATGTTGCGTGAACGGTTAAATAATAATATGATGCACCAATTGGAGCGCATCCGGCAACGTTATCAATTATCTAAGCAAGCATTGCTAAGTACTGATCTAAGTGGTCAAATTGCGCAGATGCTGCAACAAGAAGATTTTTATCATCAAAAATTGTTTATTAATATCAAAGGTGTTTTGCGTGAGAAGCGACAGCAATTAGGTCAAGTAGGCCAGCAATTAAGTGATTATAGCCCGTTGCAGACATTGAACCGTGGTTATACTTATGCAACTAATGCCCAAGATCAAACTGTGAGCTCGGTAGCCCAACTTAAAAAGAAAGATGAAATTAATCTTCATTTTAAAGATGGTCAGGCGCAGGCAATTATTAAGTCAGTGAGGAAATTAGAAAATGGCAACGAAGAATAATTTTGAAGAACAATTAACAGAATTACAAAAAATTGTGGCAAATTTAGAAAACGGCAATGTACCACTAGAAGATGCCCTAAAAGAATTTCAAGCGGGGGTAAAGCTTAGCCGAGATTTAAATCAAAAATTAACAGCAGCTGAGGAAACAGTTGCTAAATTAATCGATAGTGATGGTACGGAACATAAGTTGGATCCTAATAATGCCGCAGCGCCAGAGGAATAAAATGAATTTTAACGAATTTAGAGTAAAGTGGACACCAGTTATTGACACATATTTAACCGAGCATTTAGCAAGTGAGATTGATGATGCTAAAATCAGTCAGATTATGGCTTATTCAGTAATGGCTGGAGGCAAAAGGCTGCGACCATTATTGTTCTTAGCAACTTTAGCGGCATTAGGTAAGGATATTAACCAGCCAGAAATTCAAATTGCTAGTGGAATTGAATTAATTCATACTTATTCATTAATTCATGATGATTTACCGGCAATGGATAATGATGACTATCGGCGCGGTAAGTTAACTAGTCATAAAAAGTGGGGCGAAGCCGAGGCAATATTAGCTGGGGATGCGCTTTTACCATTAGGAATTGAATGGATTGTGTCAGGTAGTCACTCAACAAAATTAGTAAAAATAATTACTCAAGCAGTTGGCCCTAACGGCATGGTTGGCGGACAATATCTAGATATTGATTCAACTAATAATGCTAGTGTTGCAGATGATAGACAGTTCATTAACCGAATGGAATGGCTTAAAACTGGTTGTTTAATCATGGCTTGTGTTGAAATGGCAGCAACTTATGCTGGCGCGGATGAGACAAGCAAAAAGAAATTAATGTCATTTGCACATGATTTTGGCCGGTCATATCAGATTTATGATGACCTCGTTGATGTGGTTGAAACAAGTGAAGAAGCCGGTAAGGCAACGCATAAGGATCAAGAAGAGGGGAAGAATAATACGCTGACTCTTCTTGGAGTAGATCAAAGTCGGCAAGAGTTGCGAGGCTTAATTAAACATGCGCAAGCTAGTGTCGCAGATTTGAATAGCGATGTTTTGTTAGGTTTTCTTGCTTTATATCAGAAGGTGTTGTAATGACTAAGAAACGAGCCGATATTTTACTAGCAGAACAAGGACTATTTCATTCAAGAACGCAAGCACAGCGGGCAATTATGGCTGGACTTGTGTCTGATCATAATCATCAGCGAATTGATAAAAGTGGCACAAGTTTTCCTGAAGATGAACAGTTTTACGTTAAAGATGATGGTAAAAAGTATGTTTCTCGCGGTGGTTTTAAATTAGAGAAGGCATTAAAATCTTTTCAAATTGATTTGCAAGATAAGATTTGTTTAGATATTGGTGCTTCAACTGGTGGTTTTACTGATGTTGCTTTACAAAATGGCGCCAAAATGGTCTATGCATTGGATGTTGGATATAACCAATTAGCGTGGCAGTTGCGTGATGATCAACGCGTAGTAGTTATGGAGAAACAAAATTTTCGGTATAGTAAGCCAGCAGATTTTACGCAAGGCTTGCCTGACTTTGCGATGACCGATGTTTCGTTTATTTCACTAGACTTGATTATGCCACCAATGTATCAAATTTTAAAAAATGGTTGTGATGCCGTCTGCTTAATTAAGCCGCAATTTGAAGCTGGTCCGGAAAATGTTGGTAAGCACGGGATTGTGCATGATCATGCGGTTCATTGTGCGGTAATTGAGCATACGATTGAACAAGCGTTAGCAACGGGATTTAATGTGCTAGATGTTGACTATTCCCCAATTAAGGGTGGTAAGGGTAATATTGAATTTCTAATTCATTTACAAAAAGAAGAACAAAGTGGCGGTCAAAGATTATGGTCAGGTACGCCAGAAGAGGTTGTAGAACGCGCGGTTCATGAGCTTTAGGAGTAAATAATGTTAGTTGAGCTGGATATTAAGAACTTCGCCATTATCAAGGCGTTGAAGGTTCGCTTTCAAGAAAATATGACAGTATTGATTGGTGAAACCGGTGCAGGTAAATCAATTATCATTGATGCAGTTTCTTTATTAATGGGTGGCCGCGGCCAAAAGGAAATGGTTCGCAGCGGTGAAAAGAAAGCAGTTGTAACGGGACTATTTGAAGTAAATCAAAGTGCTAAAAAAATTGCGGCATTATGTGAAAAATATGGTTTACCAGATTCTGATGGTCAGTTGGTAATTAGTCGTGAGTTAGCAATTAAAGGACGTAATGTTGTCCGTATTAACGGGCAGTTAACGACAATTAATGTTTTACGTGAAATTGGCAATTATTTAGTTGATATTCACGGGCAAAATGATCAGCAGATATTGATGGATCAAGACCGCCAAATTGACTTAGTTGATAATTATGCTCCAGCTGGCTTTAAGGCTGATTTAGCGGCTTATCAAGCTGATTTTGCTAAGTGGCAAAACTTAACTGCACGGTTAAATCACTTGCGTAAAGATGCACAGGAATTAGCGCAAAAGCAGGACATTTTGAAATTTCAAAATGATGAATTAGCAGCGGCTAATTTAACAGATCCTCATGAAGATGAACAGCTTGAAGAGGAATTTAACGAATTAAATAATTACCAAAAAATTGTCGATACTGCTAATTATTTGATGCAGTTATATGATGATGACGAACACGGCATTGAGACCCTGCTGGGAGACGCGCAAAATGCTGCTAATGAATTAACTGAATATGGTTCAAAATTTAAGGATATTGCTAAAACAATTGATGATGGAGTTTACGCATTGAGTGACGCGCGCAGTGAATTATCAAATGTACTTGATGAGCTGGACTTTGATGATGAGCGATTTCAGTATGTTTCCAATCGTTTAGATACATTGAATTCATTGAAGAAAAAATATGGCCCTAGTCTTGAAGATGTTTTTGCCTTTTATACTAAGGTGCAAACGGAATTAGGCCAGTATGAAACTGGTGGCCTTGATGAAGAAGAATTGCAACAGCAGGTTGCTGAAATTGAAAGTAAACTGACGCAAGAAGCTCGCGGCCTGCATAATACCCGTGAACAAGTTGCCCGCAGTCTTGAAGAAAAAATCAAGCACGAATTAGCCGATCTTTATATGGCAAAAGCGCGTTTTGCAATTGATTTTGCGACAACAAATACCTTTACCAATAAGGGAACCGACACGATTGTCTTTTTAATTGCGCCAAATCCAGGTGAAGATCTGATGCCGCTAGTTAAGATAGTTTCTGGTGGTGAGCAGTCCCGACTGATTTTAGCCTTAAAGGCGATTTTTAGTCGGGGTGAACCAGTAGGTACAATGATTTTTGATGAAATTGATACCGGGGTTTCCGGACGTGTTTCCGCTGCAATTGGTGCCAAAATGCATTCAATTGGTGAAGATAAGCAGGTAATTGCGATTACGCATTCACCGCAAGTTGCGGCTGCTGGTGACCAGAAGTACTTGGTAGCTAAGCAGGTTAAAGATGGCGCTACGTACACGCAAATTGGGCCGCTGACGCAGGAGGAAACTATTACCGCGATTGCGGAAATGATGGCCGGCAGTGATGTCACAGAAGCAGCTAAGCAAAATGCTGAAGATTTAATGAAGAGTTTTAAAAAGAAACAATGAATAAGCAAATAGAAGAATACTGGCATAATTTTTGTAATAAGCAGGCGATTGATCCTAGCGAATTAGATGAAGCTTTTGCCTTTGGCGATACCAAACAAATGGCTGACGAGCTGGCGAATTTAGTTAATCGGGGAATAAAAACGGCAACAACTAGCCTTTATGATCCAGATGATAGTCTGGCACAAGTTGGTAAATACTGTATTATTCTGAATGGGTCTGAAGAGCCGGTTTGTGTTATTCAAAATAAGGTCTGCGAAATAATGCCTTTTAAGCAGGTATCGCAAGAGCATGCTTATCATGAGGGTGAAGGTAACCGAACGTATGCATATTGGCGTAAGGCGCATGTTGATTTCTTTACTAAGGAATGCAAGCAAAATCATTGGACTTTTAGTGAAGAAACACTGGTTGTTTGTGAAGTTTTTGCAAAAATTGCATAATGAAAAAGACGAGAACTTAAAATTCTCGTCTTTTTAAATGTTATATACTATGCCAAATTTATCCGAAAAATATTGCTAACATCAATTATTTTTAGAATTTTTTGATCATTTAAGTGTAAAACGAACCGATTAACTGACAGCCAATTAACGATCTGGTCAATTTCACTTGAGTCATCAAAATAGGTTAAGTAAAACATCGCAGCGGTGAAGTAAGGCAAAATTTAAGGCTGATAAAATAGCATTACTAACTTGGCTATAAACGCTTAACTTATTAATATTATAAGTAAATAATGGTATATTTTCTTAAGCGAGTTTTTCATTATTGTACTCCCTAAAAAATTGCGAACATTGGTTTTAGAAAACAAGTGTTTGACCTAAATTTACTTAAAAAACTTATTAACTTGAAAAACTATTACATTTAGTTTTAAATAGACTTAATAGCTTTTTATAGGGGAGTATGGCATGGCAGATAAAGGGTTGTTACTTGTCCTTTCAGGTCCTTCAGGCGTTGGCAAAGGAACTGTTAAAAGTGCAATAGTTGAGAACAAAGTTTTTCCGTTCGAATATTCAGTATCGATGACGACACGCAAGCCTAGACCTGGTGAGGTTGACGGCAAGGATTACTACTTTGTGAGCGAAGAACGTTTTAAACAAGCTATTAACCATGGTGAACTTCTAGAATATAATAGATATGTGAACCATTGTTATGGTACGCCTTTGGCTCCAGTTAAGCAGATGCTGGAGCAGGGTAAAGATGTTTTGCTCGAGATAGACGTTAATGGGGCGCAGAAGGTACGTGAAAAAATGCCAGACGGAGTTTTTATTTTCTTAACACCGCCAGACTTGCACACATTACATATGCGTTTAGAAAATCGTGGTACAGAATCAGAAGACGTTATTATGGGTCGTATTAAGCAAGCCAGACATGAAATTTTGGTGATGCAAGATTATGATTATGCTGTTGTCAATGATACTGTTGCCAACGCAGTTGATCACATCAAGGCAATCGTTGATGCCGAACATGTTAGCGTTAAGCGAGTTATTGATACTTACCGGAAAATGGTCAGGGAGGACTAATTATGAGAGTTACATATCCATCAATTGACAAGTTATTAGATCGCGTTGATTCGCGTTATTCGTTGTCAGTGCTTGCAGCAAAGAGAGCACACGAATTAGAGGCTGGCGATCCAGAGGCTTTAAAGAATTACAAGTCACAAAAGTCTGTTGGTAAAGCGTTGGAAGAAATTGAAGCCGGTAAAGTTACCATTGATCAAAAACATCGCGAGGTTAATCAATAAGTTGGTTAAATTTTATGACCTTCATCAGCAAGTGGTGGAGGTCATTTTTTTCAATTTTAAGGTGATTAAATGATTGCGCAAGTAATTGTCGATATTGCGGCTAAACAAACAGACCGCGTTTTTGAATATCATATTCCTGATGAGTTAGGTGAGGTAGAGATTGGTGCGCGGGTCTTTGTGCCTTTTGGACCGCGTAAATTGCAGGGATTTGTCGTAGGTTTAAGTGAGATTAGTCACTTTCAAGGCAAATTAAAAGATTTACTATTAGTGGTTGATGAAATGCCACCGTTAACGCCAGAATTAGTTGCATTATCACAGGCACTAGCAAAACAGATTTTTTCTTATCGGATTACGATTTTGAAGGCAATGTTACCGCGAGTGATGCGGGCAAATTATCGTAAGATTTTAGTACCACTTTCTGATAAAGCCAAGAAAATACCCTTTTTTCAGGGAGAACCAGTTGACTTAAGTAAAATTACTGCACCTAAAGAAATTTCTTTTGTACGTAAATTATTAAATAATGACGATGCTAAAATTGAATATCTTGTTGAAAATAAGGCAAAAGTTAAGATGCAAAATCAATATTCTTTGTGTTTACCTAAAGAAGAATACATTAAAATTTATAATTCACTTAGACAGAATGCAGTTAAGCAAAAGCAGCTGTTGCAAGAGATAATTACAAATTATAGTTCCTTTCCTAAAATGCAGGCTAATTTAGAGCAAGATGCGCACTTAACTACGGCTACGCTAACTAGTGCAGTTAAAAAAGGTTGGCTTAAAAAAGCGACAATTGAAATTTATCGCGATCCCTTTGCCACTTCTGCTGTGACACCACAAAAAAAGCAACGAATAAAGTTAAATCAGGAACAACGGGCTGCCTTAGCTAAACTTAGTCCCGCAATTGCCGATGCTCAAGCACAAACCTTTTTGCTAGAAGGAATTACTGGCAGTGGTAAGACCGAAGTCTATTTGCATGCAATTAGTCAAACACTAGAATTAGGTAAAAATGCACTAATGTTGGTCCCGGAGATTTCACTGACACCCCAAATGGTTACGCAAGTTAAAGGCCGCTTTGGCGCACAAGTTGCTGTTCTACATAGTGGCTTGTCAGAAGGCGAACTTTATGATGAATGGCGGCGAATTAGACGGGGAGAAGTCCGAGTAGTTGTTGGGGCGCGCAGTGCTGTTTTTGCACCGTTAACAAATATTGGCTTGATTGTTATTGATGAGGAGCATGAGTCATCTTATAAGCAAGAGGATAATCCGCGTTATCATGCGCGTGATGTAGCTCTTTGGCGCAGTAAATATAATTCTTGCCCTGTACTTCTTGGTAGTGCAACCCCATCGCTTGCTAGTCGTGCTCGTGCTCAAAAAGGCGTTTATCAATTGTTGCAGCTAAAGAAGCGGGCTAATAATAAGCAATTGCCCCAAGTTAATTTACTTGATCTTAAGCAAGCAGACTTTGCTGGAGGACAATTTGATCTGTCAGTACAGCTAGTTGAAGCAATTAAGGCACGATTAATTAAAAAAGAGCAAGTTATTCTAATGCTTAATCGGCGTGGTTTTGCCAATTTTATGCTGTGCCGCGAGTGTGGTTACGTTATGCAATGTCCGAATTGTGATCTTTCCTTAACAATGCACAAAGATACTGGACAGATGCAATGCCATTATTGTGGTTATACGGAAGCAATTCCTGCAGTTTGTCCCAAGTGTCATAGCTCAAAAATTCGTTTTTTGGGAACGGGAACGCAAAAAGTGCAGGAAGAATTAACTGCACTTTTACCGGGAACAAGAATTTTACGAATGGATGTCGATACAACAAGGCGTAAGGGCGCGTTTAAACGCATTTTGGATAGTTTTGGCAATCATGAAGCTGATATTTTATTAGGTACGCAGATGATTGCTAAGGGGTTAGACTTTTCTAATGTAACTTTAGTTGGTGTAATTAACGCCGATACTGGACTTTGGGTACCAGATTATAATGCCTCTGAGCGCACGTTTGAGTTGTTGACGCAAGTTGCTGGTCGAGCAGGTCGGGCAGAAAAAAAGGGTGAAGTGATCATTCAAACCTTCAATCCCGATCACTATGCGATTAAATTTGCCCAAACGCAGGATTATGAACGTTTTTATGCTTATGAAATGCAAATGCGTCATGCAGGTAATTATCCGCCGTATTTTTATACAGTACTGATTTCCGTAGCAGCTAAAAAAGAGCAGAATGCCGCTCGGGAAGCCTTTAAAATAAAACAGCGTTTGCAGGCTAATTTGCATCCGGCAACAATTATTTTGGGACCAACACCAAGTGCAATTTCTCGCTTAAAAAATCAATATTATTATCAAATACTGGTAAAATATAAAAAAGAAGCTAACTTAAATAATTTGTTGCACCAAATTCAGGACTCTGCACAAGAAGTTAAACGGTACGGCTTAAATATATATATTGATAATGAACCAGAACGGATTATGTAAAGGAGAATACTCATGACTTCAGTTATTTTTATGGGGACGCCAGACTTTGGGGTGCCAATTTTGCGGGCTTTAGTCGCAGATCACTATGAGGTTAAGGCAGTTGTTACTCAGCCTGATAAAAAGGTGGGACGGAAGCAAAAAGTTACTAAAACGCCAGTCAAAATAGCAGCAGAAGAATTAGGCTTGCCAGTTGTGCAGCCAGTAAAACTGTCTGGTTCGCTAGAAGTGGATCAATTAATTGCTTTGCATGTAGATTTGATTGTTACGGCTGCTTACGGGCAATTTTTGCCGACTAAGTTTCTCAGTTCGGTTAAAATTGCGGCGGTTAATGTTCATGGCTCACTTTTGCCGAAGTACCGTGGCGGTGCACCAATTCAGTATTCCTTGATTAATGGGGATGCCGAAACTGGAGTTACGATCATGGAAATGGTTAAAAAGATGGATGCTGGTGATATTTATGCACAACAAGCATTAAAGATTGAGCCAGAAGATACGGCAGGCAGTGTTTTTGCTAAATTATCCTTAATTGGGCGGGATTTACTGCTTAAGACCTTACCGCAGATTATTGCTGATCCAAGTAAGAAAACACCACAAGATACTAGTGCCGTTGTCTTCTCACCAAATATTAGCAAGGATCAAGAGCAAATTAAGCTTGATTTGACAGCCACTGCTGCTAATAATCTAATTCGTGGTCTTAATCCTGATCCGGGTGCCTATTTACTGGTTGACGGTAAAAGAATGAAGGTTTGGCGGGCACAAGTTAGTTCTGAGCAAACAACTTTGCCTGCTGGTAGTTTAGTTGCCAATAAGGGACGATTTGCTATTAGTTTTGCTAACCATACGGTTCTAGAATTGTTAGAATTGCAACCGGCTGGAAAAAAGCGATTAGACGTCAAGAGCTTTTTAAACGGACAAGGTAGTAAGTACACAGTAGGAGAAAAAATTGTCGCTGACTAAAAGTGCGCGTGCAGTTGCGCTAGAAACACTGCTTCGCGTTTTGCGCGATGGTTCTTATTCGAACATTAGTCTGAACAACAGTTTACGTAATACTCATTTGAGCGTGGCTGATCGTAATTTTTGTACGCGGTTAGTCTATGGTACGATTCAGTATAAAATATATTTAGAATATCAATTGCAAGGTCTAATTAAAACTAAACTCAAGGAAGATTACTTATGGCCTCTGCTACTGATGTCGGCATATCAAATTCTATTTTTAGATCGAATTCCTAACCGAGCTACAGTTAATGAAGCTAACTTATTAGCTAAGCAATTTGGCAAGCGAAATTCAACGGGTTTCAAAATAGTTAACGGCATTTTGCATGCGCTGATTCGGCGGGGTCCAGTATTGCCACGTAAGCAAGATGCTGTACAATATTTGAGTGTTAAAGAGAGCGTACCTGAATGGTTAGTTCGGTATTTGATTGACCATTGGGGCCTAGAGAGAGCTAGTAAAATTCTTGCTAGTATTAATTTACCGGCTAAAAATGTGGTACGCTTAGCACGTTCGGCAGATAAACAGCAGGTAATAACTGCATTGACGAATTTAGACTTTGCGCCTGAAGAATCAGCGATATCAAATACTAGCTTGGTGCTTAATCGTGGTGGTGTCAGTGAAACTGATTTATTTAAAAATGGACAATTGACAATTCAAGATGAAGCTGCTAGTTTGGCAGTAAGCGCTTTTAATTTTACTGGTGATGAGACAGTTTTAGATGCCTGTAGTGCTCCCGGCGGTAAAACTGTGCAATTAGCTGAGCAGTTAACAACAGGTGATGTTACGGCACTTGATATTCACGATAAGAAGTTACGGTTAGTTAAGCAAAATGCTAGTAGAATGAATGTTGCCAAGCGAGTTAAAACCAAGGCCATGGATGCCCGTAAAGCCGATCAAGTTTTTGCTAAGGGGCAATTTAGTAAGATTTTAGTAGATGCTCCATGTTCAGGTTTAGGTTTACTAAGGCGTAAACCTGAAATTCGTTACACCAAAAAGTTAGCTGATTTAACTAGTTTACAGCGGGTTCAGCTTGATTTACTTGATCATCTTAGTTCACTTGTTAAGGTAAAGGGTGAATTAGTTTATTCAACTTGTACAATTGCAGTTGAAGAGGATGAAGAAGTAGTTAAAGCATTTTTGCAAGGGCATCCTGAGTTTAAGCTGCAAGCTTTTGAGGCAGGCAAGTTGGTTGCTCCCACAGGGATGCTTAAGATTATGCCTGATAGTTATGGTAGTGATGGCTTTTTTATTGCTAAGTTTGTAATGCGAGGTTAGAGTTTTGATCAAAACAGCATATGCTTCAAGTATTGGACGGATACGAAAAAGTAATCAAGATTTTGTACAGGTTTTTAAAAATAAAAGTGCTGCTACTATGGCAGTAGTCTGTGATGGTATGGGTGGTCATCAAGGAGGCGATGTTGCCTCGACAATGGCCGTTAGCCATTTGGGGCACAGCTTTAGTATGACTGACTTTGATGATTGTATTAGTGCTCATAAGTGGCTTGAGGTACAGCTGAATACTGAAAACGAAACAATTCTTAAAACGGCAGATCGTTTTCCCGACTTGAATGGGATGGGGACAACAATTGTTGTTGCAATTGCTTTTAAGCATGCTGCTTTGATTGCACATTTAGGTGATTCCCGAGCATATAGTTATACTAATGGTCAATTTACGCAATTAGTAGAGGATCATTCACTTGTTAACGAACTTGTCAAAATGGGACAAATTACCAAGCAGCAGGCCAAGCATCATCCGCAAAAAAATATTATTACTCAGGCTTTAGGCGTTTCCAGTACAATTGATCCGGAATTTCGCCAAATTGAGCTTCATGATAATGATATTATTTTGTTATGTACGGATGGTTTGACTAACTCTCTTAGTGATCCACAGATTCAGCAAATTTTGGCGACTAAGGATTTATCACTAAAAGATCGTTGTCATAAGCTAATTAATGAGGCTAATCGTTTAGGCGGTGGTGATAATATTACTGTTTGTCTGGTAACTAATGAAGGCGGTGGCGCGCAGTGATCAATAAAGGCTACTTACTAGGTGACCGCTATCGCATTATTGATACTCTAGGCGAAGGCGGCATGGCTAACGTTTATTTGGCTGAAGATATTATCTTGCAGCGTAAAGTCGCGGTTAAAATTTTGCGCCTTGACTTGCAGCGAGAACCGCAGACATTAGCTCGATTTCAGCGAGAAGCTTTGGCGACCAGTGAATTAAGTCATCCTAATATTGTGATGGTACTTGATGTTGGCACCGATCACGGGTTGCCTTACATGGTAATGGAATATGTTTCGGGTCCGGATCTAAAAGATTATATTCGACAAAATTCACCGCTGGATTTACATGATGTTGTCCGCATTATGGATCAGATCTTGAGTGCAATGGCGTTAGCGCATAAACATAATGTAATTCACCGTGATTTAAAGCCGCAGAATATCTTGATGGATAAACGCGGTAACATTAAAATTGCTGATTTTGGGATTGCGGTTGCTTTGAATCAAAATTCAATTACACAAACTAACTCAGCAGTTGGCTCAGTTCATTATATGTCTCCCGAGCAGACGCGTGGTGGCTTGGTGACTAAGCAATCTGATATTTATTCTTTAGGAATTATTCTTTATGAATTGATTACTGGTTCGGTTCCATTTAATGGCGATACGGCAGTGGCAATTGCTCTTAAGCATGCTCAGGAGCCGATTCCATCAATTAAGGAAAAAGATCCTAAAGTTCCACAGGCTTTAGAAAATGTTGTTTTAAAAGCCACGGCTAAGGACCCACGTGATCGGTATAATTCAGCTCAAGAAATGCAAGCAGATTTAGATACTAGTCTTGATCCAAGTCGTGCAAATGAGCCAGTTTTTTTACCATACCATGGTCTAGACAATGATGAAACAATTGTGCTGCCTAATTTTAAAGCAAGTCAGCACACTAAACAGGATGAAAAACAATCACCAGATCAGGATTTGACCAAGCCAACAAGTAATTTTTGGCAAAATTTGCGTAAAAATAAGTGGTGGTGGCTGTTTGTGGCAATTGCGGCAATTGCTGTTGTCGGCTTAATGTTTTTAGTCTTGTCGAATAATAGTCATTCAAATGTTCGGATACCAGACGTTACCAATTTAACGGAAAGAAGTGCACGCAAACAATTGGAAAATGTCGGTTTGCAAATTGGTCAGATCAAGCATAAAAAGTCCGATAGCATTGATCGTGGGCGAGTGATTGCAACTTCGCCAGCTGCTGGTACACAAACACGGCGTGGACGAGTGATTAATCTGTATATTTCGTCAGGTACAGGAATGGTGCGCGTTCCTGATGTGACTGGGGAAGACTATAATTTTGCTGTCCAGCAGCTGCAAAAGATGGGCTTTGAAGTCATTCGTGAAAATCAGTTTTCACCGAGTGTGCCGCTAGGCCACGTTATTAGTCAAAGTATTGCCGCTGATGTTGAAGTTCGCCCTGATCAGACGACGATTACATTAGTAGTGTCCAAAGGTCATGATGAAGGTCCTAAGCGTGATACTATTAAATTAAGTAATTTTAAAAATGAATCATTGAAAACTGCTCAAGAATATGCACATAAATACGGCTTAACTCTGCAAGTAACGCCGACTTATTCAAACAAAGTTAAAAAGGGAATGATCATTTCAATGAGCCCAGCAGCTGGAACTGAGGTTCAACGCGGCAGTACGATTACTGTTAGCGTGTCTGAAGGTCCTAATCAAGAAAAAGATTCTACAGCAATTAAAACTTTTACCGTTAATTATGAAAAGAACAATGGTGAAGATTCAGCCAAAGAAGGCAATCATGTCCAAATTTATATTTCTGATGATAGTCATAATTTGAGCAATATTTATCGTGATCTTTATATCAAGCGTGATATGAACTTTTCGATTCCGTTTTCACTAAAGCATGGTTCGGGAGCATTAAAAGTTGTTCGTGATGGTCAGACAGTTTTAAATGAAAAGGTGAATAAATGAGCGCGCAAGTTGAAGGAATCGTCGTTGGCTTGGTTGCCGGATTTTATGACGTGCAAACGCCAAGTGGAATTGTTCGAACACGGGCACGCGGAGTTTTTCGTAAGAAAAAGCAAAAACCGACAGTTGGTGACCATGTTAAAATTCAAGTTGATGCTCAGGGTACTAATTACTTGGTTGAAATTATGCCACGGCTTAACTTGATTGGTCGACCAGCACTAGCGAATGTTAACCATGTGCTATTAGTTATTTCGGCGGCGCAGCCTGATTTTTCTGTGCAGCTGTTAGACCGGTATTTAACTTTCTTTTCGTGGCAGCAAGTTGCAGTTAGCATTTATTTATCCAAGAGCGATTTGGTAACTGCCAATAAATGCCAAGAAATTAAGCATGAGCTCGCTTATTATGCCGCAATTGGTTACCCTATTTATGATAATTGGTCAGAATTAGCAGCTGAATTACCAACAGTTATTACTGCTGGGCAAATTTGGACACTAGCTGGGCAGTCAGGGGCTGGCAAGTCAACCTTAATTAATCATTTGAAAAAGGATTTACAGCAGGAAACAGCTGCAATTTCTACTAGTTTAAATCGGGGTAAGCATACTACTAGAACTGTTCAATTATTTAGTCTTGGTCAGGGCTTTTTGGCTGACACCCCCGGCTTTTCAGCAATTGATTTTACGCCGATTAAGCTTAATGAACTTTGTAATTATTTTGTTGAGTTTAAAAGAGCCAGCAGTCAATGTAAGTTTCGTGGCTGTCAACATCTGCAAGAACCCGGCTGTGAAATAAAAAAATTAGTTGCCTCTGGCAAAATTCGCCCAAGCCGTTATGAAGATTATTTGACAATGCGAACGGAAATTACTAATGGTCGGATACCCGAATATTTAAAATGAGGAAGAAAAAATGTTAATTGCACCATCAATTTTGAATGCAAATAATTTGGACTTAAAAAGTGACATACAAGCAGCCGTAACTGCTGGTATCCGCCGCTTTCACATTGATATTATGGATGGACATTTTGTTCCTAACTTATCATTTGGTCCCCAATTAGTTAGTGATTTTAAGGCTCAGTTTCCTGAAATTGAGGCCGAAATTCATTTAATGAGTAATCAACCAGAAGTATTGGTGCCTGCATTTGTTAAGGCTGGTGCGGACTTAGTCGAACTGCACTATGAAGCAATGACTGAAGAAGAGCTTAACAAGTGGCTAGATTATCTTAATGAGCAGCATGTTAAGGCTGGCTTAGTTCTTAGTCCAGATACACCAGTTACTGTCTTAACTAAGTTTAAAGCTAAAATTCAGCAAGTATTATTAATGACAGTTTATCCGGGATTCGGTGGGCAAAAATTTTTACCAACTGCCGTTTCTAAAGTTAAGCAGGCAAATGAATTGCTTGCAGGACAACTGCCAATTGAAGTTGATGGTGGGATTAATGCTGTAACAGCTAAAACCGCGCGGGATGCTGGTGCCAGTGTAATTGTCGCTGGTTCGTATATCTTTAAAAGTGGTGCAATTGCTGGTCAGGTAGATGAATTAATGGAGATTTTACGATGAAGGCAATTGCATTATTAGGAGGCCCAGAAGCAGAGTGGCCGCGTTCGATTAAGCAAATTTTATCACGGGCAAATAAAAATAGAGATTTACTAATTGGAGTTGATCGGGGAAGTTTGCTCTTAGAAGAGTTGGGTTTTACTCCTGATTTAGCTATTGGGGATTTTGATTCACTTCAAGCAACTGAATTAAAGCAAATTACCACTAGTGTTTCAGATGTCCGTTATTCCTTACCAGAAAAAGACTATACAGATACAGAATTGATGATTAGGGCAGCCTTTAATGATTACCATGTAGATTCGTTATTGTTACTGGGTGCAACTGGTGGTCGATTAGATCATTTTTTGGTGAACCTGTTAATGATGCTTAATCCAGCCGTTAATCAGTATGCAGAAAGAGTGCAGCTCCTTGACCAGCAGAATTTAATTAATTTTTATAATCCAGGGGAGCATGATGTGCAAAAGCAGCAAGATTATACTTATTTTGGTGTTGCAACATTAACTGCTGTTAAAAATTTGCGTATTACTCATGCTAAGTATAAGTTAGCACATTATAATAATACGATTCCGGTTTCCTTTGGCTCTAATGAATTTTTGCCGCATGAAAAATTCTTTAAATTAGCATTTACTGCGGGCACAGTTGCGGTAATTCAAGCTAAAGATCTAGATCGTTTTCAAAATATTTAAAAAAGAAAAACCATTTTCCAGTTATAATTCTGGAAAATGGTTTTTAATTTAAGACAATAAAAAAGTACTAGAAATTAATCTAGTACTTTTTTTGGTATGTTAGGCACGAGTAACTTTACCAGACTTCAAGGTCTTAGTAGAAACCCATACACGCTTTGGTTTACCATCAACAAGGATACGCACTTTTTGAAGGTTTGGCTTCCAAGCACGACGTGCTGAATTCAATGAGTGAGAACGTGTGTTACCAAAAGTGGTCTTTTTACCTGTTATATAATCTTTTGCCATTTGCTAAACCTCCTTTATTTGTGTTTTCATACTTACTTAAGATAGCATAACTTTAATTGGAATGCAACTGCAAAAGTATTTTTTATAAATGGATTTTTACGTTTATCTTGGATTACTATGATAAAATAGATTCATACTAAAAGAACAATGAGACGGAGGATAAACATGGCTGTTAAAATCAAAACAAAAAAAGGTTTGATTGATATTTCAAACGGAGTAATCGCAACTGTCGTTGGTAGCGCAGCTACGTCTAATTATGGTGTTGTCGGAATGGCATCTAAAAATGCAATTCGTGATGGCTTTGATGGAATTCTTAATCGAGCAAATTATAAGCGCGGCGTTGTCGTCAAGTCAGAGGATAATGAAATTACGGTTGATGTTTATATTATAATCGGCTATGGCTTGAAGATTTCTGAAGTTAGTCGTAATGTACAAGATAGCGTTAAATTTAGTTTAAAAAATCAGCTTGGCATAGATACAAGAGCTGTTAACGTGATCGTTCAAAGTGTTAAGGTACTTGACGAGTAACTCAATCGGAGGTTTAGAATATTGGTTTTAAAGGAAATAGATAGTAACAAATTTAGAGATATGGTCCGAGTTGCCACGCATCGGATGGGACGCAATGCAGAGTTCGTTAATTCATTGAATGTTTTTCCCGTTCCTGATGGTGATACTGGTACTAATATGAATTTGACTATTGAAAGTGGTGCTAAAGCAGTTGCTGAAAATACCAGTACTAGTGTCGGCGATTTGACTGAAAGTCTAGCTAAGGGAATGCTAATGGGTGCCCGTGGTAATAGTGGTGTTATTTCTTCACAGCTTTTTAGAGGAATTTATAAGGCAACTCAAGGGATGCAAACTCTTAATGCACAAGAATTGGCTAATGCTTTTTCAAATGGGGTAGCGACCGCGTATAAGGCCGTAATGAAACCAGTTGAAGGAACGATTTTGACAGTTGCTCGGGTTGCTGCTCAAGAAGGGGCCAACAAGGCTAACGAAACTGATGATGTTGAAGAAGTCATGAAGGCAATTGTCGAAGGAGCCAAAAAATCGCTGAAGACGACCCCTGATTTATTGCCGGTATTAAAGCAAGTTGGTGTTGTCGATTCAGGTGGTCAAGGGTTGCTCTTTATCTATGAAGGCTTTTTGGAGGGTATTCTGGGTGAGAACTTTGCTGATCGCTACCAACCAGACAAAGGTGAAATGGACGAGATGATTAATGCCATGCACCACCAATCAGTGCAGACTCAATTATCTACGCAGGATATTAAAAATGGTTATTGTACCGAGATTATGGTTGACCTAACTGCAGATATTCCTGACAAAAAGCAATTTAATCTTGAAGAGTTTAGAAAACATCTGTCTGAAATTGGTGATTCGCTGTTGGCGGTTTCTGATGATGAGGTCGTTAAGGTGCATATTCATACTGAACACCCCGGATCAGTTTTCCAATATGGCAGTCAGTTTGGTCAATTAGGCAAAATTAAGATTGATAATATGCGGATTCAACATGAAACAATTGTTAATGATAGTGAAGAAAAGCAAGAGAGTGTTGATTTTGCAGTGATTGCTGTTGCTTCTGGCAATGGTATCCGTAAGTTGTTTGAAAGTGAGGGGGTCAACCGGATTATTTCTGGTGGACAAACAATGAACCCGTCTACACAGGATATTATTGATGCGATTAAGAAGTCTGGGGCACAAAAGGCTATTGTTCTGCCAAATAACGGTAATATTGTGATGGCAGCTAAGCAAGCCGCAGAAGTCAGTGATATTCCGGTAGGAATTGTACCAACTAAGACAATTTCTCAAGGTCTGACAGCAATGCTTTCTTTTGATCCTGAAATGTCAGTTGAGGACAATGTTACCAGCATGACTGAAGATCTTGATACAGTTGTTTCTGGAGAAGTAACGCAGGCTAATCGTGATACGACAATTAATGAAGTTGAGGTTCACGCAAATGATTACCTTGGCATTATTGATGGTGATATCCAAATTGATGATCCAGATTTAATTCAGGCGACTGTTGCCATGATTGAAAAGATGCTAGATGAAGATTCAGAAATTATTACAGTAATGTTTGGCCGAGATTCAACTAAGAAGCAGGCTGATCAAGTTGTAGCTAAGCTGAAAGAAATGCATGATGATCTTGAATTTGAGGTTCATGATGGTGGTCAACCAGTTTACAATTTCCTGATTTCTGTTGAATAAAAAATGAATACAGAAGCATTGTTTGCGCCGGTAACAGATTTAAAAGGTGTCGGGACTAAAACCGCAGCTGCTTTAGGCAGCTTGGGGATTTATAGTATTTATGATTTACTATTTTATTTTCCGTTTCGCTATGATGAACTTCAGACATTACCGCTTGATCAGATCATGGATGGTCAGAAGGTAATGCTAAAAGGTATCGTAGCCACAGAAGCTTTTGTTAGTCGTTTTGGCTATAAAAAGAGTCGGCTCAGCTTTAAGATGCGAATTGACCATGATGTTATCATGGTCAATTTTTTTAATCAGCCGTGGTTGAAAGATAAGATTGAAATTGGGCAAGAAGTTGCCATTTATGGTAAGTATAATGTTGCACGGCAAAGTTTATCTGGTTTTAAATTTGTGGCGGCAAAAGAAAATGATAGTGGCATGGCGCCAATTTATCCAGTTAACCGGCATTTGCGCCAGAAGAAATTAGTTGAGTTAATTAACTTGGCTCTGACTAATTTTTTACCGCTAGTTGAAGATGTTGTTCCAATAGAAATTCGGCAAAAGTATCGTTTACTTTCGGAACGAGATATTGTTGCCAAAATGCATCATCCGAAAAATAGCCATGAGGCAGAATTAGCTAAAAGAAGTGCAATTTTTCGAGAATTCTTTATTTTTCAAACAGAATTAGCCCAATTAGTTCGCGGTAACAGTAAGCATCATGGAATTGCCAAAAAATATGATTTAACCGAAGTTGCTAAGTTAACTGCGTCACTGCCGTTTGCTTTATCACCTGACCAAAAACAGGTTGTTAATGAAATTTTTTCAGATTTGCACTCAACTAGACAGATGCAGCGCCTATTGCAAGGTGATGTTGGCTCTGGTAAAACGGTAGTTGCAGTTTATGCAATTTTTGCGGCGGTAACTGCGGGCTTCCAAGCAGCATTAATGGTTCCAACAGAAATTCTAGCAGCACAGCATTTTAAAAAAATTGATGAACTGTTGCGACCTTTAGGTGTGCGAGTTGCACTCTTAACTGGAACTACGAAAACACTTGAACGTCGTGAAATTTATCGTGAATTAACAGACGGAACAATTAACGTTGTAATTGGTACGCATGCATTAATTCAAGCAAAAGTTATTTTTAAAAAATTAGGTTTGGTAATTATTGATGAACAACATCGTTTTGGCGTGGGACAGAGGCAGGCCTTAGTTAATAAGGGGCAAAGTCCAGATGTTTTAGCGATGACAGCCACACCGATTCCGCGGACGTTAGCCTTAACCGTCTATGGTGAAACCACCGTTTCAGAAATTCGTCACCTGCCAGCTGGTCGTAAGCAGATTATTTCTGAATGGAAGACTAGCTCCCAGATGACTGATGTTTATCAGTTAATGCATCAGCAGCTCGAACAGGGATTCCAAATCTATGCGGTAACCCCGCTTATTACCGAGTCCGAAGCAATTGATTTGAAAAATGCAGAACAATTGCATGCAAAATTAAGCCACGATTTTCCGCAACAGAATGTAGTACTCCTGCATGGGCAAATGTCGGGAACGCAAAAAGATGAAATTATGACGGAGTTTGCAGCAGGTAAAATTAATATTTTAGTGGCAACGAGTGTAATCGAAGTTGGCGTTGATGTGGCTAATGCCAATATGATGGTAATTTATAATGCTGATCGTTTTGGCATTAGTCAATTGCATCAGCTGCGTGGACGGATTGGCCGTGGCAAAACGCAGAGCTATTGCATTTTCATGGCAGATCCTAAAACAGACGCTGGTAAGGCTCGGATGCAGATTGTTTCTTCAACAACAGATGGCTTTAAATTAGCTGAGGAAGATTTAAAAATGCGTGGTGAAGGTGACCTGTTTGGCAAAGCCCAATCGGGATTACCGGAATTTCAAGTTGGTAATGTTGTCAATAATTATGAAACATTAGTGGTGGCACAAAAAGTGGCTCGAAGTCTGATTGACGCCGATCCTCAATTGACAGCTGCTGCCCATAAGCCATTACGACAAGTGCTAGAATATAAACAATTACAGCAAGAACGAACATAGAAAAGATTGTGGTGAAGATATGAGAATAATTGCAGTAGATGCGATGGGCGGCGAAAATGCTCCAGACGCGATCGTCAAAGCCGTATTGCAGGCTAAAGCAGAATTAACAGAAACAAAATTTATTTTATTTGGTGATGAAAGCAAAATTACGAAATTACTTGGCGCAGATAATGAGCGAGTTACCGTAGTTGCAACAAGTGAAATTATTAATGATGCAGATGAGCCCGTGAAGGCAATTCGCAGAAAGAAGGATTCATCGCTGGTTGTAGCAGCCAATTACGTTAAGGAGGGCAAAGCAGACGCACTTTTGTCTTTAGGCAATACTGGCGCGCTCCTATCCTGTGGTATTTTTATCATTGGACGGATTAAAGGAATTGCGCGGCCCGGTTTAATGCCGACTTTACCCGTTAAAAATTCGGATGATGGCTTTAACATGATTGATGTTGGTGCTAATGCTAAAAGCAAGCCGGAATATATCTTGGCTTGGGCTAAAATGGCGGCTTATTATGCAGAAAAGGTGCGAGGAATCAATAATCCACGAGTAGCACTTTTAAACAATGGCGCTGAAAGTGATAAGGGGGATGATGTCCATCAAGCAGCATACCAGTTATTACTCGATAGCAAGTTGAATTTTATCGGTAATATTGAAGGTAATGAATTGCTTGAGGGCAAAGCTGACGTGGTTGCAACTGATGGCTTTACTGGCAATGCAGTCTTAAAAAATATTGAAGGTACATCGAGCGTTTTAATTCATCTGTTAAAAGATAATTTATTAAATAACGGTTTAATGGTTAAAATTGGTGCCTTGCTGATAAAAAATGCACTAAAAGGTCTAGTATCAAAATTTGATACGGCAAAGTATGGCGGTGCTGTCCTACTTGGCGTTAATGCTCCAGTCGTTAAAACCCATGGTCGTTCGGATCAACGAGCAATTTACTTTACACTAAAACAGATTGATAAAATATTACAAGAAAAAATTATTGATGAATTTAAAGCAGAATTTTCTTCTGCTGAATAATTAATTAAGGTATACTTAGAAATTATAAGGAGAACAGATATGACAGAAGAAGCAATTTTTACAAAAATTAGAGATATTTTAGCAGATAATTTTGAAATTAGCCAAGATAAAATTACTAAGGAAACTAACTTTACTAAGGATCTAGATGCAGATTCTATTGACCTTGTTGAATTTATTTTGCAATTAGAAGATGAATTTGGTGCAGAAATTTCAGATGATGATGCTGAAAAAATTCAAACAGTTGGTGACGCCGTGCAATACATTGCTATTCACCAAAATTAATTTCTTAAAAAGTAAATTGTAATTTGCATGGAGCTTAATTGATGTATATAATTAGAAATTAAATAAATTTATTAAATAACTTTAATGAATTTATTGCAAAATTAGAGAGGAGAAATGACCTTTGGAAAAACAAAGTGATCTCTTGCTGGATATTCAGCATTTACATACGGCGTACCGGTTACAGGGAAAATTTTATGATGCTGCAGATGATATTAATATTACTCTGAAGCGTGATGAAATTTTATCTGTCGTAGGTGAATCTGGTTGTGGTAAGAGTACGATTGCCGCAAGTATTATTGGTCTGTATGATCATAAAAATACGAAAGTAACGGGTGACATTCTATATAATGAATTGAACTTAGTTGGTCTAAATGAATCCCTGTTCAACAAGATTCGGGGAAACAAGATTGGGATGATCTTTCAAGATCCGCTTGCTAGTCTAAATCCCTTAATGCGTGTTGGTGATCAAGTTGCTGAAACCCTTTATTATCATACTGATATGAATGAA
Source organism: Lactobacillus sp. ESL0785 (assembly GCF_029395455.1). Lineage (NCBI taxonomy): Bacteria > Bacillati > Bacillota > Bacilli > Lactobacillales > Lactobacillaceae > Lactobacillus > Lactobacillus sp. ESL0785. The sequence continues at coordinate 1,049,369 of NZ_CP113916.1, read as the reverse complement.
AAGGAACGATATGATCGGGTAATTGAATTATTCAATCAAGTTGGCATGCCAAAACCGGAAGAAATGTACAGTATGTATCCACATGAATTATCAGGTGGCTTACGGCAACGGGTTGTAATTGCAATGGCAATTGCATGTAAGCCGGAGGTAATTATCGCAGATGAACCAACAACGGCTTTGGATGTAACTATTCAAGCACAGATTTTGGATCTTCTAGAAGATATTCAGCGGCAGTCACATTCAGGCATCATTTTGATTACGCATGATTTGGGCGTTGTTGCTGAAACAGCTGATCAAGTTGCTGTTATGTATGGTGGTCAAATTGTTGAAAAAGCAGATGTTAAAACAATTTTTGATCATCCATTACATCCATACACACGTTCATTGCTAAACTCAATGCCACAAACTGATGATGAAAGCGAAGATTTGCACGTTATCCAGGGGACAGTTCCTTCATTGAAGAATATGTTGCGGACAGGTGACCGATTTGCACCACGAATTCCGTGGATTCCTGCAAGTGCTCATGAAGAAAATCCGGTAATGCATGAAGTTGAACCCGGTCATTGGGTCAGATGCACTTGCTGGAAGAACTTCCACTTCCAAAATCAAAACGCTGAAGTAAGTGAGGCGTAATTTATGGCTAAAGAAATTATTCAAATAAAGAATTTAAAAGTTCATTATCCAATTAGAACTGGTTTTTGGAATCGGATTACTGATTATGTTCGTGCTGTTGATGATATTAGTATTACGATTAACGAAGGTGAAACCTACGGCTTAATTGGTGAGTCTGGCTCAGGTAAGTCAACTACTGGTAAGGCAATTGTTGGTGTTGAACCCGTTACTAGCGGTCAAATTATTTATAAAGGTGTCGATATTACAAAATCTAGTAACCGGCGCAAGTTGAATTATAACAAGGATGTCCAGATGATCTTTCAGGATTCAATGTCTAGTCTGAATCCACGCAAGCGAATTGAGGATATTATTGCTGAGCCCATTCGTAATTTTGAGAATCTAACGACTGATCAAGAACGTGATCGAGTGCAAGAATTGCTTGATATTGTTGGGATGCCTAGTGATGCTATTTATAAATATCCGCATGAATTTTCCGGTGGTCAGCGTCAAAGAATTGGTGTTGCCCGTGCTGTTGCGACCAATCCAAGATTGATTGTAGCTGATGAACCAACAAGTGCTTTGGACTTGTCAGTGCAAGCACAGGTTTTGAACTTTATGAAGCATATTCAGCAGAAATATAATATTGCATACTTATTTATTTCTCATGATTTAGGTGTTGTTAAGCACATGTCTGAGAATTTAGCGATCATGCACCGTGGACGGTTAGTTGAAATCGGCACTCGTGAAGATATTTATAATAATCCAATGCATATCTATACTAAGCGGTTATTGTCAGCAATTCCTAAGGTAGATGTTGAACATCGCGAGCAGCATAAGCAAGAGCGTAACCGCGTTGAACAAGAATTTCAAAACGACCAAAGTGCTTGGTATGACAAGGATGGCCGGGTTTATCCGTTGCAGCACTTTTCTGGTAAACATTATGTTGCTTTGCCTCCAGAGCAAGTAAATCAAGAAAAGGAGAGTGACTAAAAATGTGGAAAACAATTCTGAGACGTTTTTTGGTTATGATTCCGCAAATTATTATCTTGAGCTTTTTAGTCTTTGTTTTGGCTAAAATGATGCCTGGTGATCCCTTTAGTGGGCAAATTAATCCTAATACTGACCCTAAGCAGTTAGCTGCATTAAAGCAGGCTGCAGGATTAAATGATCCTATTCCCGTACAATATGGGCGTTGGGTAGGTAACTTGTTCCGTGGTGATTTAGGAACAAGTTACATTCAACATGTGCCAGTTGTTTCATTAATCACAGATCGGGCAATTAATACATTCTGGTTATCGTTACTTTCTACTATTATTACTTATGCAATTTCGATTCCAATGGGGATTACCGCTGGTCGACACCAAGATGAATGGCAAGATCAAGCTGTTGAAGTTTTTAATTATGTAACTTATGCCGTACCACCATTTGTCTTTTATATTTTAGCTATTTGGCTGTTTGGCTTTACTTTAGGTTGGTTCCCAATTTCAGGGTCAGTTGCTCCTAATGCTTCTGGTTTTTGGGGGACATTATTTAGTCAACTCTATCATATGATTTTACCTGCGATCTTGATGGCCGTTATTACGACAACAAGTATCGTCCAATATTTAAGAACAGGGATTGTCGATAATAAAGTCGAAGATTATGTTCGGACCGCTCACAGTAAGGGTGTTCCGGAAAACGTTGTCTTTAATAAACATATCTTGCGTAACTCCTTATTACCAATTGCATCTAACTTTGGTACGGTAATCACTGGTTTGCTTAGTGGATCAATGATCGTTGAATCAGTGTTTAGTTATCCGGGAATGGGAAAATTATTCTTGGATTCAATTTCACAACGTGACTATACGACGTTAACAGCATTAATTTTAATCTTTGGGATTTTAACTTTACTTGGTAACTTACTGTCAGATATTATCATGAGTATTGTTGACCCAAGAATTCGGATTAAGTAGGAAAGGAGCGAAGATAATGGCTAAAGAAAAATCACAAAAAGACCAAAACGTTTCGCGTCCAGTTCCAGCTTCTGGATTTAAAATTATAATGCATGAAATTGTTCATGATAAGGTCGCTTTTGTAGCATTAATTATTATTATTTTAATTTTATTGTTTACTTTTGGTGGGTCGATGTTTTTACACAAGTCACAAGTAACAGAAATTAACATTGTTGATGCTTACTATGGTTGGGGCCAAAACGGACATTTGCTTGGTACTGACGACGGTGGTCGTGATATTTTGAAGCTGCTGATGATGGGTGGTCGTAATTCAATTATGATTGGGGTTGCGGTAACCGCTGTCGTGGAAATAATCGGCTTATTAGTTGGTTTAGTGGCAGGTTATTATGGTGGTTTTATCGATTCTATTATCATGAGAATTGTTGACTTTATTCAGGTTTTACCTAAATGGCCAATTATGATTGTTTTAGTAACAGTTATTCCAAACTATAATGCCGTTAGTTTAGTTTGGATTATCTCAATGTTTGCGTGGCCAGCAACGGCACGTTATTTCCGTGCCTTTGTTTTATCTCAGCGTGAACGTGACTATGTTTTGGCTTCTAAAACTTCGGGATCGTCCGATTTGAAGATCATGTTTAGAGAAGTTTTACCTAATATTACATCGATGATCATTATTGATGTTGTTTTAGCAATTGCTGGTAATATTGGAGTTGAAACTACCTTATCATTCATCGGTTATGGTTTGCCAACAACAACGCCATCGCTAGGTACCTTAATTGGTTTTGCAAATGATCCAGTTAACGTTGTTAGTCGTCCATGGCTGTGGTTACCAGCTACTGTTTTATTGTTAATGATTTCATTGAGTGTTAACTATGTTGGTCGGGCATTACAACGTGCTGGGGATGCAAGACAACGAGAAAATTAGGCTAAGCAAAAGCTTTACTTTTAAAGTAAAGCTTTTTTTCTGGACTAAAATTCTAAGCGAGATATGAAATAAATATAATATTAAAATTAAAGTACGATAAAATAATCCGAAAAGCTATTTAGATATGCTAAAATCTATGTATTAACCTATTCCAATTACACGTAGATATAGAATAGAATGGTTAGGAGTAATTATTTTATGAAAAAGTCCAAAATACTTAGTTCAATTGGAGTTGTTACAGCAGCTGCATTAACCTTAGTAGCTTGTGGTAAAAGTAATAATGGCAGCAGCAATCAAAATGCAAATACGGCCAGTAAGTTTTCTGAATCAGTACCTAAGAAGGCTGCTAAACAAGGTGGCACTCTAAAAGTTGCTGTTAGAAGTGATACTCCTTTTACCGGAATTTTTTCGGATGAATTGTATACTGTTCAAACTGATGCTCAGGTTGCTGAACCTGGTGAAGAAGCTTTGTTTGATACAGATGATAATTTCAAGATTAATGATAAAGGTGCCGCAACCTTAAAGCTGAATGTTCAAGATAAAACGGCAACAATTACGGTTAAAAAGGGTGTTAAGTGGTCTGATGGCAAGCAGGTAACTGCTAAGGATTTAGAATATTCCTATGAAATTTTAGCTAACAAGAAGACCGCATCACAGCGTTACAGCAGCCAATTGGAAGATATTGAAGGCATGAAGGAATATCATAACGGTCAAGCCAAGACGATTTCTGGTATTGAAATGCCAGATGGTAAGAATGGTCGCCAAATTGTGCTGCATTTTAAACAAATGAAGCCGGGAATGTACAACAGTGGTAACGGCTACTTCTGGGAAACTGCAGCACCATATCATTATCTCAAGGATGTACCATTTGATAAATTGCAATCTTCAGATAAGATTAGAAAGCACCCACTATATTTTGGCCCGTTTAAATTGGCTAAGTTAGTCCGCGGCGAATCAGCAACTTGGGTGCCTAACAAGTATTATTGGCGTGGCACACCAAAGCTAGATAAAATTGTGATTTCAGTTCTTTCGTTTAATTCGACTTCACAATCGATTAAGGATCATAAGTTTGATGTCGTTAATGCAATCAATACTCAATGGGACCAGGTTAAAGATACCAAGGACGTAAATTTTGTTGCCCAAATTCCACTTCAATACAATTATCTTGGCTTTAAGGTCGGTAAGTGGGATGCCAAAAAGGACAAGAACGTGATGGATCCGAAGGCCGAGATGAATAATAAGGCTTTGCGGCAAGCAATTGGTTACGCAATGAACGTTGATGCTGTTGATAAGCGTTATACTGAGGGCTTGAGTTTCCGTGTACCAACTCTAATTCCTGAACAATTTGGCGATTACTTTGATAAAAATGCCAAAAGCTATTCTTATAACTTAAAGAAAGCTAATGAAATTTTAGATAAGGCTGGCTATAAGAAGAAAGGCAAGTGGCGTGTGCAACCTAATGGTAAGCCACTAGTTATCAATTACATGACTAGACAGGGTGATTCTGCTAAAGAACCAGTTCAGCAGAATTATATTCAACAATGGCATAAGATTGGTCTGAATGTTAAATTGCTTGGCGGTCGGTCAACTGAGTTCAATTCTTTTGAAGATAAGCTGCAACATGATGATCCAAGTGTTGATATGTTTGAAGCTGGTTGGGGTTTAGCTAGTGAGCCATCACCTAATAATCTGTATGGTGAAACTTCACCCATGAATTATTCACGATTTGTTACACCAGAAAATAACAAATTATTATCTGAAATTGACTCAACCAAGTCATTTAATCATAAGTATCGTGTCCAGAAATTCCATGAATGGCAAGAGTATATGAATGATCAAGCGTTCAGTATCCCTACTGATAATTCATACACGATTTATGCAATCAATGATAAAATTACCGGTTATTCATTAAAGCCTTCGCAAAATAGCAACGGACACCAATTATGGGGTCAAGTTGGTTTTATTAAGTAATTAAACATAATTTTCAAGAATTCTAAGAGTAAAATCTTAGGATTTTTTATTTTGAATAATTTTTAAGTTAAATATTTAAAAGTATTTTCTTATACTTTATTGCGTTTGATTATTCATTATTATATTGATTTTTTAATAAATCATGGTAATATTTATTTGATAACTTGTTTCAATATATTAGGAAAGTGTAGCTTGTTTATGAAAAAAACTAGATTTTTAAGCTCCATTGGAGTAGTAACTGCAGCTGCTTTAACTTTAGTAGCTTGTGGGAAGAGTAATAATGACAGTAATGAAAATGCAAAAACTGCTAGCAAGTTCCCTGAAGCAACACCAGTTAAAACTGCTAAACAAGGCGGTACATTAAAAATTGCTGAAGCAACTGATACACCATTTCCAGGTGTTTTTAGTCCAGAACTATCAATGAGTCAAATTGATACTGATATCATGAGCCCAGGTGATGAATGGCTGTTTGATACTGACGATCATTATAAGATTAATGATAAAGGTGCAGCAACTTTGAAGTTAGATCGTAAGGCTAACACTGCAACAATTACGGTTAAGAAGGGTGTTAAATGGTCTGATGGTAAGCAAGTAACTGCTAAAGATATTGAATACGCCTATGAAATAATTGCTAATAAGGATACACAATCACAAAGATATTCTAGTCAATTTAATATTATTAAAGGTATGAAAGAATATCACGAGGGCAAGGCCAAGACTATTTCAGGGATTGAGATGCCCGATGGTGAAAATGGCCGTGTAGCTGTAATTCATTGTACTGAGTTGAAGCCGGGTATGACTAACAGTGGTAACGGTTATCTATGGGAAGATGCGGCTCCATATCATTACTTAAAGAATATTCCATTTAAGAAGTTACAATCATCTGACCGAATTCGTAAACATCCAATCTTCTTTGGCCCATTTAAATTAGGTAAATTAGTTAGAGGTCAATCAGTTACTTGGGTACCTAATAAATATTATTGGCGTGGTAAACCAAAACTAGATAAGATTATTTACCAAGTGGTAGCACCTACTTCAGTTTCACAATCAATTAAAAGTCACAAGTTTGATGTTGCCGAAGTTGTTAACGACCAATGGAATCAAGTTAAAGACACAAAGGGTGTTAACTTCGTTGCTAAAATTCCGCTAGCATACTATTACTTAGCCTTTAAGGTTGGTAAATGGGATGCCAAGAAAGCTAAAAATGTTATGGATCCAAAGGCAAAGATGAATAATAAATCTTTGCGGCAGGCAATGGCTTATGCCATGAATACCGATGCTGTTTATAAGCATTATACGCATGGCTTGAGTTTCCAAGTGCCAACTTTAATTCCGGCACAATTTGGCGATTATTTTGATAAAAGTGTTAAAGGCTATACCTATAATCTTAAAAAGGCCAATCAAATTTTGGATAAGGCTGGCTATAAGAAGAAAGGTAAGTGGCGTGTGCAACCTAATGGTAAGCCATTAACAATTCATTTCTTGGCAATGTCTGGTAAGGCAACACAAGGACCAATTATGCAAAATTATATTCAGCAATGGAATAAGATTGGCCTGAACGTTAAACTAGTTGGCGGTCGACTGACAGAATTTAATTCCTTCTATGATAAGGTACAACATGATGCTCCTGGAGTTGATATGTTCATGGCTGGTTGGACAATGTCCTCTGAACCATCACAACAACAACTTTATAGTGAAGGTACTATGTCCAACTATTCCAGATTTGTGACGCCAGAAAATAATAAGTTGCTGGACGAGATGGATTCGCAAAAAGCCTTCAACCATAAGTATCGGGTACAGAAGTTCCACGAATGGCAAAAGTACATGAATGATGAAGCTTATGTAGTACCTACATACAACTATTATTCAATTAATGCGATTAATAACAAGATTACGGGTTACTCTAATAAACCATCACAAGATAATAACGGTTATCCTCTATGGTATAAAGTTGCCTACGCTAAGTAAGTTAAATCTAGTTAACCAAAATCCTAAGATTAAGTTCTTAGGATTTTTTGCTTTTATAAATATATTATGAGAATAATATGAATAAAATTATTGATTTTTTAACTTTTAATGTTATGATTTAATCATTAACAAATTACCAATTATGTTAAAAAAAGAGGGTTAACTTATTTATGAAAAAAATTAAATTTTTGAGTTCTGTTGGCGTAGTTACAGCAGCTGCTTTAACCTTAGTAGCTTGTGGTAAAAGTAATAATAGTAATGATGCTAAGACTGCTAGTAGGTTCCCAGTAGAAACACCTGCTAAAGCCGTTAAGCAGGGTGGTACAATTAAAGTTGCCGAAGAAACAGATACCCCCTTTACGGGTGTCTTTAGTGAAGAATTACAGATGGATCAGACTGATGCGGATATTTATTCTCCAGGTCAAGAAGGTTTATTTTATGTCGATAATAACTATAAGATTAATGATAAAGGACCAGCAACTTTACGATTAAATCATAAAACCAAAACCGCGACGATTACGATTAAAAAAGGAGTTAAGTGGTCTGATGGTAAGCAGGTAACTGCAAAAGATATTGAATACGCTTATGAAATAATTGCTAATAAAGCCACACAGTCACAACGGTATACTCGACAACTTAATATTATTAAGGGTATGGCAGCATATCATGCAGGTAAAGCCAAGACAATTTCAGGAATTGAAATGCCAGATGGTGAAGATGGCCGAACAGTTGTGATTCATTGTGCTGAGCTAAAGCCGGGGATGCTCTATACTGGTAACGGTTATCTATGGGAAGCTGCTGCACCATATCATTATTTAAAGAATGTGCCTTTTAAGAAAATCGAGTCATCTGACCAAATTAGAAAGAATCCAATGTTCTTTGGTCCTTATAAAGTACAAAAAATTGTCCGTGGTCAGTCGGTTACTTGGGTACCAAATAAATATTATTGGCGTGGTAAACCAAAATTAGATAGGGTTATTTATCAAGTTGTTTCCACAAATTCTGCTTCACAAGCAATTAAGAGTCATAAATTTGATATTGCGCGTGTGGTTAACAATCAATGGAAGCAGGTTAAAGATACTAAGGGCGTTAACTTTATTGCTAAAATTCCACTATCATACTATTATTTAGCATTTAAAGTTGGTAAATGGGATGCCAAGAAAGCTAAAAATGTTATGAATCCAAAGGCAAAGATGAATAATAAATCTTTGCGGCAAGCAATGGCTTATGCCATGAATACCGATGCAGTTTATAAGCACTATACTGATGGCTTAAGTTTCCAAGTGCCAACTCTAATTCCAGCACAATTTGGCGATTACTTTGATAAGAGTGCTAAAGGCTATACCTATAATCTTAAAAAAGCCAACCAACTTTTGGACCAAGCAAACTATAAGAAGAAAGGTAAGTGGCGTGTGCAACCTAATGGTAAGCCATTAACGATTCATCTCTTGGCTATGTCAGGAAACCCAATTCAAGAACCAGTTATGCAAAATTATATTCAGCAATGGAATAAGATTGGTCTGAACGTTAAACTAGTTGGCGGTCGACTGACAGAATTTAATTCCTTCTATGATAAGATTCAGCATGATGATCCAAGTATCGATATCTTTATTGCTGGTTGGGGCTTGCCTGATGAGCCTTCACAGCAACAAATGTATGGTGAAGGGACCATGTCCAACTATTCTAGATTTGTGACGCCAGAAAATAATAAGTTGCTGGACGAGATGGATTCACAAAAGGCCTTCAACCATAAGTATCGGGTACAGAAGTTCCACGAATGGCAAAAGTACATGAATGAAGAAGCCTATGTTGTTCCAACTTATAATTCATATCAAATTGATGCTGTTAATGATAAGATTACCGGCTTTTCAGATAAGCCATCTGATAATTATCATTATGATCATCACGATTGGTTTAAGATTGGTTATGCTAAATAATCTATATTAAATTAATGCAGTAAATAAAAATCACTTAGTTAAATTTAACTAGGTGATTTTTTATTTTAAGAATAACTTATTATGTGTAATGGCTTTCTTTTGCATTTTGTCTTATAAAAACTGGTATAATCAAGGGATAAAGGGGGTTGAAAAGATGGTTAGTACAAAATTTATTAATCAATTAAATGATAAATATAAAATTAAATTTAATAACCCAAAATTATTGGAAGAAGCTTTTACGCATTCTTCTTATGCGAATGAGCATCCTCATGGTACTCGCGATTATGAAAAGCTAGAATTTTTGGGTGATGCAGTATTAGAGCTGGCAATTTCTGATTACTTGTACCGGCATTTTTCTGAATTAAATGAAGGCGAATTGACGCGAATGCGTTCAAATATCGTTGATACTGATGGCTTTGCTGAATTTGCTCAAAAATTTGGTTTTCCTGCTGAAATTAATTTAGGTCATGGTGAAGAAAAAGCCGGTGCGCGTTCACGCAAAACACTGCTTGAAGATGTGTTTGAAGCTTTTAATGGTGCGCTTTTTCTTGATCAGGGCATGAATGCAGTTGAACATTTTCTTCATTTAACTGTTTATCCGTTGATTGATGCAGGGAAGTTCGATGCTTCACGCGATTATAAGACAGATTTACAGGAATTTTTGCAGCAAGATGGACCAGTTAAGATTGCGTATGAAGTAATCAAGGAGGAGCAACTGCCCTCGCGGTTTATAGTTCAATTAAAAGTCAATGGTAAAGTTGTATCACAGGGTACAGGTCACAATAAAAAAGCAGCTGAACAGGAAGCTGCCAAGGCCGCTTTAGCTAAGAAAGGCTAGGAGGTAAGTGGGTGGCATTAAAAGAATTAATAATTGACGGCTTTAAGTCTTTTGCTGAAAAAACTAAGATTGAATTTAATTCTGGAATTACTGGAATTGTTGGTCCCAATGGTAGCGGTAAAAGTAATATTACTGAAGCAATTCGCTGGGTAATGGGTGAGTCACGGGCTAAGTCGTTGCGCGGCTCAAATATGAAAGATGTTATTTTTGCTGGGAGTGAGTTCCGTCAAGCTACTAATCACGCAGAAGTTACATTAGTGTTTGATAATCAGCAGCGAGAGCTTAATTTGGATGATGATCAGGTGGTTGTTACACGGCGAATTTTGCGTTCAGGTGATAATGAGTATCTGATTAATCGGCGTGCAGTCAGACAGCGTGATGTTCGTGCACTGTTTTTAGATTCTGGAATTTCGCAAGATAGTCTTGCAATTATTTCGCAGGGACGTGTCGATCAGATTTTGAATTCGCGCCCAGAAGCGCGGCGAGTATTGTTTGAAGAAGCAGCCGGTGTCCTGCATTTTAAAAAGCAAAAAGAGACAGCTAGTCTACAGCTAGAGCAGACAACTGATAACCTAGTAAGAATTAATGACTTAGTTAAGGAATTAGAGCAACGCATTGAACCATTGCATGAGCAGAGTTCACTTGCTAAGGAATATCAATTTCAAAAACAAGGTCTAGACCAGAAGTTAAAAGTTTTATTAGCTTTTGAAATTGAGGATTTGAATAAGCAAAAAGCTCAGGTTCAGCAAAAAGCTGATGAAAATCAAGTTCTTTTGTCAAAGCTTGATCGCGAGGTAAAGGAATCACAAAAAGCTGTAGTCACTAAACGCGATGAATCTAAGCGAATGAGCAACCAGCGCGAACACATTCAGGCCGACTTACTGGCTTTGACAAAGAAACTTTCTGAAATAAACACTAATTTACAGGTTGCCGAGCAGAGTAAACAATATAGTGCAGCAACTAAAAAAGAATATCAGGCAGAATTAACTACTGTAAAGAAGCAGCTTGAGCAGCTTCAGGTTAATAATGCTACTCTGGTTAAGCAGGAAGCTGAATTAACAGCTAAGCAGAAGCAGCTGCAAAGTAAGCGTGATAAGTTAACTGTCAAGCTGAATGAAAATCCAGCAGCTTTAAATGAGCAACTTGATAATTTACGAACAGATTACATTCAATTATTACAGGATCAAACGTCTAATAATAATGAAATTGTATACCTTAATTCAGAATTAAAGCGAACACAGGACGATCGTAGTTATCAAAATACTGATGTTGCAGGTGAATTAGCAAAGGCAACAGCCGAATTAACCAAGTTAGGTAAAACTGGGCAAACCATTAAAGCTAAACGAACCAAGAAGCAAGATTTGATTACTGGTTTAACTGCTAAGCTGGCTGATAAGCAGAAGCAGCTTGCTGATTTACGCCAGATTATCAATGAAAGTAATCGGCGACTTAATCAGGTAAGTGCCCGCTATGAAGCCTTGGAAAATATTCGTAAACGTCATGAAGGCTACTATTATGGTGTACGCAACGTATTAAATAATCTTAGTAATTATCCCGGGGTAATTGGTGCTGTTGGTGAATTATTATCTTTTCCTGTAGAACTAGAAGCAGCAATGACAACAGCGCTTGGCGGCGGCGTTCAAGATTTGGTGACTACAAGTAGAGCAAGTGCACGAGATGCCATTAACCAGTTAAAGCATAATCATGCTGGTCGTGCGACCTTTCTGCCGTTAGATGGTTTGCACCAATATACGATACCACAGTCAACTGTTCGCAGTTTACAGTCGTTTACGGGTTTTAAAGGAATTGCCAGTGAGCTAGTAGAGAGTTCGATTGCCGAAGATATTAGTGCAGCAATTAATTATCTGCTCGGTAGTACAGTTATTGTCGATACTATCGATCATGCGCTGCAAATTTCGCAACGAATTAGTCGCTACCGAATTGTAACTCTTGATGGTGATATTATTTCACCTGGTGGATCAATGACTGGTGGTATGCGCAACCAAAAAAACAATTCACCATTGCAGACAACTGCAGAATTAGCCAAGCTAAAGGAGCAAATTAAGCAGTTGCAAACGACATTGACTGCAGATCAAGCTAGTTTAGCTCAATTGGTAACCCAAGAAGATCAAGTTACGCAGCAATTAACTACCTACAAGCAGCAACTAGAAGAAGCAAACCGTAATTTGAGTGAAGCTGTAATTTCTTATCAAAATCAAGAAAAGGAAGTCAAACGATTAAAGGCTGCTAATCAATTGTTTGAATCACGCAAAAAAGAACGTGCTGCAGAATTAGCAACGGTAAAGGGAAAGATTACCCAAGCTCAGCAGCAAAAGCAGCAGTTAGTGCAGCAAATTGCTGACCAAAAAGCACAAATTAGTCAGCTGCAAGAGCGAATTGATAATTTTACAGCACTAAATCAGCAGGTGCAGGATGATTTAGCTGAGCTTGATCCACAAATTGCGGTTTATACAAATAAATTAGAGAATTTGGTAGTTAAGCAAAAGGATCAGGCAAAAGAGTTAACTGCAAAACAGCAGCAAATTAAGACCTTGACTGACAAGTTAGCAGAACTAGCGCATAGCGGCGAACTTGACCAACAGAAAAAGCAGCAATTACATCAAGAAAGTGCGGTTGGTGTGCAGCAAAAGGCTACACTAGAAAAACAATTAAATGATCTGAGTGCAAAATTAGGTCAATTTGATGCTCAGATTAATCAGCTTGATCAAGTGGCAAGTCGTAATTATGATTTACGTAAAGATGCGGCTACTGAACAAGAGGGTTTGTCAGTTCAATTAGCCCAATTTACCAGTAAGATTGATCAGCGGCTAAAAACTTTAAGTAGTGATTATTCGTTAACTTTTGAAGCAGCATTAGCCCAAGCAACTGGTGAAAATAATGCAGCTACTCGTCAAAAAATGCAGAAAGAAGTTAAACTACACCGGATGTCGCTTGAGGATATTGGACCCGTCAATTTGAAAGCCATTACGGAATACGAAGATGTTAAGCAGCGGTACGATTTTCTAAATAATCAACAAAATGACCTATTAGAGGCCCGGGATAATTTACGTAAATCAATGAATGAATTAGATCAAGAAGTAGGTAGTCGCTTCAATAAAACTTTTTCAGCTGTTGCACAAAGCTTCAAGGATTTGTTCCCGGTCGTGTTCGGCGGTGGTAATGCTAAGTTGGTGCTAACTGATCCTGATGATATGTTAACAACAGGTGTGGAGATTATTGCCCAACCGCCTGGCAAAAAATTGCAGCGGTTGAGTTTATTATCAGGTGGCGAACGTGCTTTGACAGCAATCACGTTGCTATTTGCAATGTTAAAAGTCAAGCCAGTGCCATTTTGTGTATTAGATGAGGTAGAAGCCGCACTTGATGATGCCAATGTTACGCGTTTTGCCCAATTTTTAGAAAAATATGATCTGCACACCCAATTCATTGTGATAACGCATCGTCGTGGAACAATGGAACATGCTGACCAGCTGTATGGGGTTGTGATGCAAGAATCCGGTGTTTCCCAGGTCTTTTCGGTATCATTAAAAGAATTAAAAGATGAGGTGAACTAAAAGTGGGATTATTTGATAAAATCAAGAAGTCACTTTTTGGTAATAAAGAAAAAGAAACTGAAGTAGAGTCGAAAACAGAGTTAGAAAAGCAGGATGAAATTGTTAACTCTGAACTAGGATCTAATGTAGACTCTGATCGCCAAGAAAATGTTGAAAGTGAAGCTGAAAAGCCAGTAGAGTCGGCTGTATCCGAGAGCGAAAGTACTCCTGAAAAAGAATCTGAATCAACTTCTGTAAGTCAAACGCTGTCTGCTGCAGTAAGTGAATCAACTGTGGCAAGTACATCCGCAGTAGAAGAAGCGACAACAGAAACTCAAGTTGAACCTCAGAAAGAAGTAGAGTCAAAATCCGAAACTCAGGAACAAGAAGAAAAAGATCAAACCGCATTATATGAAAAGGGCCTTGCTAAGACTAATAAGGGCTTTGGTGCGCGTTTAAATCAATTCTTTGCTCAATTTCGGTCAGTAGACGAAGATTTTTTTGATGATTTAGAAGAATTATTGATTGAATCAGATGTTGGCTTTGAAACGGCTGAGGAATTAACGACAGAATTAAAAGATGAAGCGAAGTTGCAAAAGGCTAAATCCCATGATGATTTGAAGAAATTAATTGTGGAAAAATTGGTTGATCTCTATGATAAAAATGGCGATGCTGAAAATGAAAAATTGCGTTATCATGATAATGGACAACCGAATATTTATCTTTTTGTTGGAGTTAATGGTGCTGGCAAGACAACCACGATTGGTAAGTTGGCAAAACGCTTCAAAGATCAAGGTAAGTCGGTTTTATTGGCAGCCGCTGATACATTTAGAGCAGGTGCTGTTGAACAGCTGGTTGAATGGGGCAAGCGTGTTGGCGTGCCGGTAGTAACAGGCAAAGATCAAGCGGACCCGGCATCAGTTGTGTATGATGCAACCGCAAGAGCAATTGCGGAACACGTCGACTATTTATTAGTTGACACTGCTGGTCGTTTGCAAAATAAGAAAAACTTAATGAGTGAACTCGAAAAAATTGAGCGAATTATTAAGAAGCAAGCTCCTGCAGAACCAACAGAAACTTTATTAGTATTAGATGGTTCAACAGGGCAGAATGCTTTGTTGCAGGCGAAAGATTTTGATAAAACAACTAAATTAACAGGCTTAGTTCTAACCAAATTAGATGGTTCGTCAAAAGGTGGCGTGGTCTTAGCAATTCGCAACGAAATGAAACTACCGGTAAAATTAGTAGGTCTGGGCGAGAAGCCTGAAGATCTTGCTGACTTTGATGCAGCAAATTATGCTGTTGGACTTTTCCATGATTTGGTATAATAATAAAAACAAAAGGAGAAAATTATGAAAGAATATAGTGCATGTACAACCATTTTGGTTGGTAAAAATGCTTCAATTGACGGCTCAACAATGATTGCCCGCAACGATGACACTTTCCGGCCGATTACGCCGCAAAAGTTTATTATTCATCCTGCTGCTCATGGTGAAAAAGGACGCAAGATTAAATCTTGGTTGAATAAATTTACCTTGGACCTGCCTGAGGATGCGCAGGCGGTACCAGCTGTTCCTAATGTTGACTACCAACACCGCGGCTATTATGATGAGAGTGGTATTAATCAAGAAAATGTTGCTATGTCTTGTACTGAGTCAACTTATGGTAATGAACGTGCTTTGGCCTTTGACCCATTAGTTAAAGATGGTTTAGACGAAGACTGTATGCAATCAGTTGTTTTGCCATACATTCATTCTGCTAAACATGGGGTTGAATATTTAGGTAAATTAATTGCCAAGTATGGTTCACCTGCTGGTAATTCAGTTCTGTTCAGTGACCAAGATGAAGTTTGGTACATGGAAATTGTTACTGGTCACCACTGGGTCGCACAAAGAATACCAGATGATGCTTATGCAATTGCAGCTAACCGGGTTTCGATTGAACAAGTTGATTTTGATGACCCAGATAACTTTATGTGGAGCGAAGGCATTCAAGAATTTGTGACCGCGCATCACTTAAATACAGATCATGAGGGCTGGAACTTCCGGCACATCTTTGGTACTTACACAGAGCAAGACCGCCATTACAATACTAATCGAGTTTGGTATGGTCAAAAGTACTTTAATCCCGAAATTGAGCAAGATCCAACTAATGGTGACTTGCCATTTATCCGCCGGGCAGCCAAGAAGATTACACGTGAAGATATCGAATTTGTATTAGGCAGTCATTATCAAGACACCCCTTATGATCCATTTGGCAAGGGTACTGAAGAAGAAAAGCATCGTTTTCGTCCAATTGGCTTGAACAGAACGCAAAATTCACATATTTTACAAATTAGAAATGATGTTGACCACGACAAGGCCGCAATCATGTGGTTATGTATTGGTGGGCCGACCTTTACACCATTTGTTCCGTTCTTTGCGAATATGAACGACACAGACCCTTCATATAGCGATACTTCAATGGATTACAACATGAACGACGCTTGGTGGTATTACAAGTCATTAGCAGCAATCGTTGAAAGTCATTATCCGCAATTTGTGCAATTAGATACTGACTACTTGAAGGATTTAAACCAGTACTTCCGTCGTCGCGTTGAAGATGTTATTGCTGGCGCTGAAGGTAAAAATGGCAATAAACTGACAGATTACTTGACTAAGGCAAACCAAGAAACGGTTGCTTATACTCGCAAACAATCAGAAAAATTGTGGGGTCAGATGATGATCGATTCAATTAACATGTCGAAGTTGACCTTTAATATGGATGAAAATTTATAGTAAATAAAAAGGCTTAACCGTGCTGGTTAAGCCTTTTTTGTTTAGTTAAAAGTTATTGCTTATTCATTGCAGAATGGTGCATGCCGTAGAGGTAATAAATGATGATACCGACTATTGTCCAAACTAGCATGTACTCCTTGGCTTGACTATCGAGGCCTAAGAAAACTGCAAAGGATCCTAAGAATGCAAGAAACGGCAAAACTGGATAAAGCGGCATTTTAAATGCAGGATCAGAAATGTCGTGACCTTCGCGTGGTCGTAAACGATAAATACCAATTGAAACAAACATAAAGGCAATTAATGTCCCCGCAGATACTAACTGAGTTAAAAAGGCGAATGGAATAAAAGCAGAAATAATAATGGAAATAATTGCTACTGTCCATAATGCTGTTGCTGGGCGGTGGTCTTGATTAAGCTTGCCCAGTTTCTTTGGCAACATGCCATCACGACCAAAAGAATAGACTAGCCGTGAACTTGCCATACATAAGCCAATTAAGGCGGTAAACATACCCAAGACTGCTACGGATTGAACAATAATTGCGACGCCGCCGTGACCGGTTTGGCGTAAAGCATAACCAACAGGCTCGGCAGAGTTAAGATATTGATGGTAGGGAACCATGCCGACAAGTACTAAACTCACTGCTACAAACAAGACAACGGCAATTAATAATGAGCCAATAATTCCGCGAGGCATGGTCTTTTGCGGGTTAATTGCTTCAGCAGAGTTAGAGGCGATTGTATCAAAGCCCAAGAAAGAAATATAAATCATTGAAACACCGGCATAAATTCCCTGCCAGCCGCCAAAAGGACCGTTGGCAGTTGCTCGATAATGCGGGATGAACGGCACGAAATTAGCAGCTTTAATTGCTGTTAAACCGACAACAACAAAAAGTACGATTGCTAGAACCTTAACAACAACTAAGATATTTTCAACGCGGGATGCTTTGGATACACCAAAACTAACCAAAATTGCGGCCAGCATAATAGCAATTAGAGCTACCAGATCAACTACACCGCCGTTAACACCTAGTGGGTTGGCTAAGGCTGCCGGCAACTTCCAGCCTAAGGGAGCAATTAGTGCCCGCAAGTTAGCTGACAAGCCTGAACTAACAAAGGCCATACCAATTAAATATTCGGCTAATAGGGCCCAGCCGGAAATCCAGCCCCAAAATTCACCAAAGACGACATTAATCCATGAATAGACCGAACCGGCAAAAGGCATTGCTGCTGCCATTTCGGCATAAGCAAATGCCACTAGACCAGCAACGATTGAGGCAATAACACAAGAGATAGCAACTGCTGGTCCTGTGTGCAGTGCTGCCACTTCTCCCGGAAGAGTGAAGATTGAAGTGGAAACGATTGTTCCAACGCCAAGAGCCAAAAAATCGCGGACTTTTAAGGTCCGTACCAAATGACCATCTTTTTCTTGATAAATATTAGGGTCTTCTTTGCGATTCATTGTTTGCCAAAGCTTCAAATAAATTACCTCCATAAAATAATGATTTTTTGATAATTAAATTAAATAATAATTAATAATAATGCAAAAGATTTTAATCGTCAAATTTAACAAAGTAAAAACGCAGCTAAGTCGTCTAGCTGCGTTTTTTAAAAGTTGAAAATATCAAAGTTAATTTTTCTGGTTCATTACTGAATGTTTTAATCCATAAGAGAAATAAATAATTAATCCAATGACAAACCAAATAATTGCGTAAATTTTAGCCTGTGTATCGAGTCCCATAAAGACAATGAGTGATCCCAAAAATCCTAAGAATGGCAGTACAGGATACCAGGGCATTTTAAATGCGGGTTTAGCAATATCAGCGCCTTCACGTGGTCTTAAGCGATAAATACCTAGGGAAACAAACATGAAAGCAATCAGTGTGCCAGCTGAAACTAGCTGTGTTAGGAATGAAAATGGTAAAAAGGCACTAATTAAAATTGCCACGACAGTAATTGTCCATAGGGCATTGTTAGGTCTTTTATCACTATTTAATTTACCTAATTTTTTGGGTAGCATGCCGTCGCGGCCAAAGGAGTAGACTAATCTTGAACTTGACATGCAGAGACCAATTAGCGCGGTAAACATACCGAAAACAGCAATTGTTTGCACGATTGTAGCGATTGTCCCGCGACCGATTGACCGCAGAGCAAGACCAACTGGTTCTGCAGAACCGAGATATTTCTGGTAAGGGACAACGCCAATTAGCACCAGACTAACGGCAACAAATAAGACAACGGCAATTAATAGTGAACCGACAATTCCGCGGGGCATGGTTTTTTCTGGGTTTTTGGCTTCGGCAGAATTAGCCGCGATTGCATCAAAGCCTAGATATGATACGAAGATCATGGACACACCGGCATAAATTCCCTGCCAGCCGCCAAAAGGACCGTTGGCAGTTGCTCGATAATGCGGAATAAATGGAATGAAGTTAGCCTTTTTAATTGCGGTCATACCAACAATAACAAAGAGTAAGATTGCCAAGACCTTCAGGGCAACAAGGGCATTCTCAACTCGAGATGCCTCAGATACCCCGTGACTAATCAACAGGGAAACTAAAAAGATCGAGACAATTGAAATGAGATCGATAACTCCGCCATGAACACCAAAGGGATTGGCTAAAGCAGCCGGCAACTTTAAGCCTAAGGGAGCAATAAGGGCACGAAAATTGGCCGAAATCCCCGAACCGATAAATGACATGGCGATAAAATATTCCGCTAAAAGTGCCCAACCGGCAATCCAACCCCACACTTCGCCAAAGACAACATTAATCCAAGAATATGCGGAACCAGCAAAAGGCATAGCTGCTGCCATTTCCGCATAAGCAAAAGAAACAATGCCGGCAACAATGGCTGCTAAGACACAAGAAATGGCGACAGCTGGCCCTGTATGCAGTGCCGCTACTTCCCCAGGTAAAGTAAAGATGGAGGTAGAAACGATAGTTCCGACACCAAGTGCCAAAAAGTCTTTTACAGTAAGCGAGCGAACTAGCTGGCCATCTTTTTGTTCATAGACCCGCGGGTCTTCCTTACGATTAATTTTTTTCCATAAATTCACTTTTTATTCTCCTTAGAATTTTTAGAATCAATATAAAGAAGCTTACACAAATGCTTCTAACTGTGCAAGTTTAATTATCATAAGAAAACGGTCAGATAATCGCAAATGCTTTTTTATCCAAAATCAATAAAATTTGCTAAGAGTTGCTGCTGGCAATCGTCAAATCATCGCTTTTTTGCTATACTGGTTCAAGGTGAAAGTAATGGACGAACTCGTTAAAAATGAATTATTGGGCGATTTATACGCATATTATGGTCAGCTCCTAACTAAGGGTCAGCAAAGTTATTTTGAAGATTATTATTATGATGATCTTTCTTTGGGCGAAATTGCTGCTAACCACAATGTGTCACGGCAGGCAGTCTATGATAATCTGCGCCGCTGCCGAAAACTTTTAACCAATTATGAAGCAAAACTGCACATGCATAAAGACTATAATGAAATAGAGCAAAAGTTAGTGGCAATTGCTGATGCAGTCGCCCAGGATCAGCATGAAGAAGCATTAATTAAAATTAAGCAATTATTAGGAAAAATGAGGGGAGAATGACTCAATGGCTTTTGAAAATTTAAGTGAACGAATTCAAAAAGCGTTGCGGAATTTAACTGGCAAGGGCAAAATTTCTGAAGAAGACATTAATAATGCCAGCCGTGAAATTCGGCTAGCATTGCTTGAAGCCGACGTTAACTTTAAGGTTGTTAAAGATTTTATTAAAAAAATCAAGGAAGAGGCCTTAGGTAAGGAGGTCCAGGAAAGTTTAAATCCGGGCCAACAGGTCATTAAAATTGTTAATGATGAGTTAACCAAGATGATGGGTGAGAGTGCTGTCGGTCTGAATAAGTCCAAGCATATTCCAACTATTATTATGATGGTCGGTCTGCAAGGTACTGGTAAGACAACCACCGTTGGTAAGTTAGCTAATCGGTTGATGCAAAAAGAAAAAGCTCGGCCGCTGTTAATTGCCGGCGATATTTATCGTCCGGCCGCAATTGCCCAGCTTGAACAAATCGGTGCCGAATTGAAGGTTCCCGTTTATAGTGAAAAAGACCAGTCAGACGTTGCCCAAATTGTGCAAAATGGGTTAAAACAAGCTGATGCCAATAAAAATGACTACGTAATTATTGATACGGCTGGTCGTCTGGAAATTGACGAACCGTTAATGGAAGAACTTGAGCAGGTTAAGCAGGTGTCACAGCCAGACAACATCTTGTTAGTCGTTGACGCGATGACCGGTCAAGCTGCAACTGATGTCGCTAAGGGCTTTGATAGTCGCTTAGATATTACCGGAATTATTTTAACTAAGCTTGATGGTGATACCCGTGGTGGTGCGGCACTGTCGATTAGGGCAGTTACAGGTAAGCCGATTATCTTTACTGGTCAAGGCGAAAAGTTGACAGACTTAGAACAGTTCCATCCAGACCGGATGGCTTCGCGGATTTTGGGCATGGGTGATATGCTGACTTTGATTGAAAAGGCTCAGCAAGATTATGATGCCAAAAAGGCCGAACAAGTTGCCGAAAAGATGAAGGAAAATACCTTTGATTTTAACGACTTTGTTGATCAACTTGACCAAGTTGAAAAGATGGGACCACTTGACCAAGTCATGAAAATGATTCCAGGACTTGCTAATAATCCGCAATTAAAGAATATCAATATTGATAAAAAGCAAATTTTGCATGTCAAAGCCATTGTGTCTTCAATGACAGAGGCTGAACGTGAAGATCCAGAATTACTTAATCCAAGTCGGCGAAGAAGAATTGCCTCAGGCTCTGGTCGACCAGTGGTTGAAGTTAATCGTATGATTAAGCAATTTAAGCAGGCCCGCGAGATGATGAGTAAGATTACCAAAGGTAATTTTAAGGGCATGAGTAATTTGCCCGGAATGGACTCACCAATGGCCAAGATGGCAATGCGGCGAATGGGTAAAAAGTTTAAAAAGAACAAGAAAAAGCGCATGAAGATCAAACGGTATCATTCATAATTACCTGTTAAGTAAAAACACTTTACACCTGCGGCAAAAGATGCTATATTAGTAATCGTTAAGTTTTAGGAGGATATTATTTATGTCAGTAAAAATTCGCATGCGCCGGATGGGTGCTAAGAGAAACCCATTTTACAGAATCGTTGTTGCAGACTCAAGAATGCCACGCGATGGTCGTTTCATCGAAGAAGTTGGTTACTACAACCCAGTTGCAGTCCCAAAGGAATTAAAGCTTGATGAAGACAAGATTTTTGAATGGCTGCAAAAGGGTGCACAACCTTCAGATACTGTTAGATCACTTCTTTCAGGTGCTGGCTTGATGAAGAAGTTGCACGAAGCAAAACAAAGCAAATAATGAATTTGTAGTTAGAGGTTTGGAGTATAATACTTCAAACTTTTTTCTTACTTGGATTTAGGAGAATACATGCACTTTTATGATGTAGCACATATTGTGGCAACACACGGCTTAAAGGGTGAAGTTAACGTTGTCCTAGTAACTGATTTCCCTGAAGAACGGTTTGCTCCTGGCAGTAAATTAACTCTCAAAGAAGATAACAAACGTGTTTTAACGGTGGTAAATGGTCGTCCTTTCAAAAAAGGCTGGCTTATTCAATTCGCAGAAGTTAGCGATATTGATCAGGCAGAGCAATTAAAGGGTCAGACCTTGGTTATAAGTGAAGATGAGCAGCATGATTTGCCAGCTGGCACTTATTATTATCGTGACATTTTAGGCTGTACAGTGATCGATAATTTAACTGGCGCAAATTTGGGTAAGGTGACAGAGATTGCATCTCCTGGAGCTAATGATGTCTGGCAGATAACAGAGGAATCAGGCAATGAATATTTAATTCCCTATATTGATGATGTAGTTAAGAAAATTGATGTTCCAGCCAAGCAGATTTATGTTGAATTAATGGCGGGGTTACGCGATGAAGATTAATGTTTTAACACTCTTTCCTGATATGTTCGTACCGCTAAAAACTTCAATGCTAGGACGGGGACTAGAAGATAACAAGTGGCAGCTTAATCTGGTTAACTTTCGCGATTTTACTAGTGATAGCCATCATCATGTTGACGATACGCCTTATGGTGGTGGTGCCGGGATGGTTTTGCAGATTATGCCGATTAAAAAAGCATTGGATTCGTTAACCAATAAAGGTAAAGTAATTATTACTGCCCCGCAAGGTCAGACCTTTAACCAGCAAATGGCGCAAAAATGGTCTAAAGAAGAAAATTTGACTTTTATTTGTGGTCATTATGAAGGCTTTGACCAACGGATTTACGATTTGGCTGATGAGACAGTGTCAATTGGTGATTATGTCTTAACTGGTGGTGAATTACCAACAATGAGTATGATTGATGCTACTGTACGGTTATTACCGGGAATTTTGGGTAATGCTGCTTCGCCAGTTGAAGAAAGTTTTTCACACGGCTTGCTTGAATATCCACAATATACACGGCCGGAAAACTTTGCGGGATTAGAGGTTCCTGAGGTTCTGACATCAGGTAATCATCAAAAAATTGCTGAGTGGCGCCATAAAGAAGCATTAAGAGTAACTTATCAGGCACGTCCAGATATGCTGGAAAATTATGATTTAAGCTCGGAAGAACGAGATTGGCTTGCAGAATTTAAAGAAGAAGACAAGACTTGATTTAATAAATTAAGTTTGTTAAACTATTCCAAGTGCAGCTATTACAGCTACACTAAGAGTTATGGGTGTTCCGCTGACGCAGGTAGCGCTGATGAACGCCGCAGAAGGAGAAAATATGGATCCATTAATTCAAGAATTGACTAAAGAACAATTACGTGATGATATTCCTGACTTCCGCGCTGGTGACACTGTTCGTGCTCACGTTCGCGTTGTTGAAGGTACTCATGAACGTATTCAGATGTTCGAAGGTGTCGTAATTAAGAGAAAGGGTACTGGCATTGCTGCAACTTACACTATTCGTAAGATTGCTTCTGGTGTTGGTGTTGAACGTACTTTCCCAGTTAACGACCCACGTGTAGCTAAGGTTGAAGTATTGCGTCATGGTCGTGTACGTCGTGCTAAGCTTTACTACTTACGTGAACGTCATGGTAAGTCTGCAAGAATCGCAGAAAAGCGTCGTTAATTCGCACTTTACCATTAAAAAAGAACCATCTTTTAAAAAGATGGTTCTTTTTTTGTTACTTGTGGTACGATAAAAATATGTTTCTATAATTGGAGAGTGATAAAATGAGTGAACCGTTTTTAATGCAATTTGATCCAAGTCCTAGCGCCGTGCTAGATCCCAACCATGAGCGCACTGAGCTTGATTATCATTTTCCTAAGAAATTATTATTTGCCTTTATTACTTCTGAGGCAATTGCTGAATTTTTGGTAGGGTACGAGCATCAAGAAATTGGTGTATTTGAGTGCTTTGAGGGTCCAACCAAAATTTATGAGGTGCAGCTAGAAAATGAAAAAATCACCTTTTGTCAGGCAAAGATTGGTGCTGCGGCAGCTGTGGAATTGCTTGATTGGTTAATCGGTTATGGTGTAAGGCAGGTTATTGCCATTGGTTCTGCTGGCGTACTGGTTAATTTGCCGGAAAATTATTTTTTGGTGCCAATTAGGGCAATTCGTGATGAAGGAACGTCATTTCATTACGCGTCAGCAGATAATTTTATTAGCTTAGAAAGTCCTTATTTACGACGAGTAGAAAAGCTAATGCAGCAGAATAATTTTAAAGTAAAAGAAGTTACCACTTGGACAACCGATGGTTTTTTCCGCGAGACGCCAGCTAAAGTTAAGCAGTTTAAGGAGTTGGGTGCTTCTTGCGTTGAAATGGAATGTGCAGCCTTAGCCGCGTGCGCAAACTTTCGCCAGGTAGATTTTGCGCAAATCCTGTTTACGGCGGACTCTTTAAGTGATTTAGAAAAGCATGAGGACCGCGGCTGGGGTAGGGAGGCACACGATATAGCTTTGCAATTAGGAGCACAAATTTTGTTTAAAATCTAGCATAATGCTTGTGAAAATTACTGTCGTGGAACTAATGTGAAACTCTATAAAAATTCACAATCAAAAATATAAAGGTTGATATATAAGCGATAGCATGAAATTATTATCAAAAAGTTTGTGAAATAAGATTGTCTAGTAGATGTGGAAAGTCTCAAATGTCTTGAAATGAAAGCGATAATACGTGATGAAGTATCCAAAATGGTTAATAGAAAAAGTACAGCTTCGGTCGCAAGGAATGAAGTTGGAGGGATTAAATGAAGGTGCGGGACCTAAACATCCAGCACTAATGATTGTTGGAGAAGCTCCGGGTCGAGATGAAATTGTTTCCCATGTCCCGTTTCATGGTAGTTCAGGTAAGGAATTAATGAAATCGCTGGCTTTAATTGGACTTGGACGAGATGATGTTTATATTACTAGTGTTGTGCGTAGTCGCCCTTACACAACTAAAAAGGTATTTAGTAAAAAGGAAAATAAGGAAGTTATCAAGCATCCTAACCGTAAACCGACTAAAAAAGAAATGTTAGCCCATGCGCCCTTTTTTGATTATGAAGTTGCTTATGCGCAGCCTAAAGTTATCGTCACAGTTGGTGGCACAGCAATTGAGCGTCTGTTAGGTGCGGGGCACAGTATTTCTAAGGAACATGGCCAAATAATAAAAAATACTCCGATTTTGCAGTTAAATCAGCAGGAAACAGGGTACGAATGGTCGCATGAAAAGTATACAGTTGCATTTCAATATCATCCGGCTGCAATTTTTTATAATCGAAAATTGACAGAAGATATTAAGCAGGATTGGCTCGCTTTAAAACCATACGTAAATATTAAAAAAGACTAGAGCTTAGTTAAGCTCTAGTCAATTATAGGTTTAATTAATATTATTTCGATAAAGACCTACAACTTTACCGAGGACTTGCACGCGATTAAGAATGATTGGGGACATCATATCGTTTTCTGGTTGCAAGCGGTAATGGTCTTTCTCTTTATAAAAGCGCTTGACAGTAGCTTCATTTTCTTCAGTCATTGCCACCACGATCTCACCGTTGATAGCAGAGCTTTGCTTGCGCACAATAACATTATCACCGCTTAAAATACCAGCATTAATCATACTTTCGCCGTGTACTTTTAACATGAAGAGGTCACCAGCATCGTTGGCTAAATCTGGTGGTAGAGGGAAATAATCTTCAATATCTTCAACAGCTAAGATTGGTTGTCCGGCCGTAACTACGCCAACAATCGGAATTTCAGTAGGCTTAATGCCTAAAACTTTCTTACCTTCAGCAGTGATTTCAAGAGCTCGAGGTTTAGTTGCATCTTTAATCAAAAGCCCTTTACGTTCGAGTCTTGACAAATGACCGTGGACAGTTGAAGTTGAAGAGAGTTTGACAGCTGCACAAATTTCACGCACAGTAGGTGGGAAACCACGATCTTCAACGGTTTTATA
This sequence comes from Lactobacillus sp. ESL0785, assembly GCF_029395455.1. Taxonomy (NCBI): domain Bacteria; kingdom Bacillati; phylum Bacillota; class Bacilli; order Lactobacillales; family Lactobacillaceae; genus Lactobacillus; species Lactobacillus sp. ESL0785. Next base: position 1,023,379 of record NZ_CP113916.1, on the reverse strand, counting down.
AATATAGCGTAATATTTCTAATTGTTTAGAATCATGATTAAGTGACATAATTTCTCCCCATTACTATCAAATAAATTTTCTATGAATTTAGTTTACCAAAAATTAATCTTGAATACAAACAAATGTTCTAAGGACTCAAACTTTTTTTCTGTGAGTAAATACGGTAAACTTTTTTAATAAGAGGTGTAAATTATGACTGATAATGATGAAAAAAAGATGGTTGACCGGATTAATGAGCTATATCGTAAGAAAAAAGCTACTGGTCTTAATGCCGAAGAAGAAGAGGAACGTAAGAAGCTGCACCAAGAATTTTTAAAGAATTTTCGGGCTAGTTTTAAGCAAAACGTTGAAGATATGGTTATTTTAGATAAAAATGGTAAGGAAATTACGTCAGAAAAGGCTAAACAGGCACAAAGACGTAAAGGTCTAAGAAAAGATTAATTTTAATCTTTAATTTTGGCGCAAGTTTAGGTAAGATAGAACTATTGAATAATTTGAGGAGTTAATTTTTATGAATTTGCCATTAGCAATTGTTTTAATTATTGTTGCACTATTAGTCGGCTTAATTGGTGGCTTTTATGGTGCAAGATCATACATGAAGAAATATTTTAAGGAAAATCCACCAATCAGTGAAGATATGATTGTTGCGATGATGTCACAAATGGGACAAAAGCCATCTGCTAAGAAGGTTAACCAAGTGATGAACATGATGAAGCATCAAAATAATTAATCTTAAGATTGACTAGTAAAGACGGGGATTGTCCTCGTCTTTTTTTATGCAAATCAGATAGGAATAAAATGAGTATATTTTTTAAACTAGGTTGGTTTTTTAAGAAGGAGAAGAAGCGATATTTAATTGGTATTACCTTTTTAGCTTTGACTTCAGTAGTAAATTTAGTGCCGCCACGAATTTTAGGCTTGATGGCAGATCAGCTCGATCAGGGACACATTAATTGGATACAATACGGTATATTGATTTTAGCAATTATTGTCGCGGCGTTACTTTTATATGGTTTTCGCTATTTTTGGCGCAAACAAATTTGGGGTGGTGCAGCAGAATTAGAGCGGCAGTTGCGGTCTAAATTATTTCACCACTTTATGATTATGGATCGTACTTTTTATCAGCGTCATCGCACTGGTGACCTGATGGCCCACGCGACAAATGATGTGTCGGCAATTCAAGACGTAGCTGGCGCTGGTGTGTTGACCTTGGTTGATTCGTTAATTATGAGTGTATCGACCATGGTTGCGATGATTATTTTTGTTGATTGGCGATTGACAATTGTTGCTTTATTGCCACTGCCAGTTTTGGCGTGGGGAGCATGGCAATTAGGTAATCATTTACATGATGCCTTTGACAAGTCCCAGGCTGCTTTTTCACGCTTAAATAATAAAACTCAAGAGTCAGTTTCAGGAATAAAAGTCATTAAGACTTTTGGGCAGGCACAAGAGGACACAGTAGCTTTTGACCAAATGGTTGCTGATACCATTCAGATTAATAAAAAAGTCTTCAAGTGGGATGCCTTGTTTGATCCGCTAGGGACAATTATTATCGGTCTAACATACACGATTACAATTATTTATGGCGGGTTGCTGGTAGTTAATAAGGCTTTAACAATTGGGCAATTAGTTTCTTTTATTGCCTACATTGGTAACATGGTTTGGCCGATGTTTGCCATTGGTTACTTATTTAATATTTTGGAGCGAGGCAGTGCCAGTTATGACCGAGTTGAAAAGTTGCTGAATGAGCAGCCGCAAATTACCGATCAACATGCCGATGAAAGCTTGAAGGCAAACGATTTAGTTGGTGATTTAAATTATCGAATTAATTCGTTTGCTTACCCCGATGAACCGCAAATTCCCGTACTTCACCAGATTGATTTTACGTTAAAGCAAGGGCAAACTTTGGGATTAGTAGGTAAAGTCGGTTCAGGTAAGACGACAATTATTCAATTGTTATTACGTGAATTTGATAAATATGATGGTCAGATTACATTAAACGGCCACGATATTCGTACAATTTCGCTTAATGTTTTATTACGCCAAATTTCGTATGTGCCGCAAAATAATTATCTGTTTTCAACGACTATTCAAAAAAATATTGCTTTTGCGCAAGCTGATACTGAAGATGCTGCAATTATTAGTGCAGCTAAAAAGAGTGATTTACATGATGATATTTTGCAAATGCCAGCTGGCTATCAAACATTGGTCGGTGAAAATGGGGTTTCACTTTCTGGCGGTCAGAAGCAGCGGATGGCGATTGCGCGGGCATTACTTAAACAAAGTCAAATTTTGGTGCTGGACGATGCGTTATCAGCAGTCGATGCCCGAACTGAGATAGCAATTTTAAAATCGCTGGCTAAAGAACGCGCTGGTAAGACAACGATGATTGCAACGCATAGATTAACTTCAGTAATGAATGCTGACCTGATTTTAGTTTTAAAAGATGGTGCGGTTGTTGAACGCGGCACGCATCAACAATTACTTGCTGCCAATGGTTGGTACGCAGCAATGTGGCACAAGCAGGAATTAGAAGAGAAGGTGGGTGAGTAAAATGGATGAACAACAGGAATCAGTATGGTCAAAAGAGATCCCAATTAAAGAGCAATTAAGTATTTTTAAACGTTTAGTACGATTTGTCTTGCAATTTAAGAACGAAATGATTATTGCCGGGATTGGTGCATTGTTAGTTAGTATGATTAACATGCTTTTGCCGTATGGTTTGCAGTTCTTTCTTGATAATTATTTGGTTAAAGCTAATGTGACAACGCAAATTATTTTGTTTGCTGGACTACTTTATGCCGGAGGCTCACTTATTAAGGGAATCTTGCAATTCACTTATGAATACTTCTTTTCTTTAGGGTCAGAGAAGTCACTCGAGGGTTTAAGAGCCCAACTTTATAAAAAACTTCATACTTTAGGGATGCGGTATTTTGACCAAACTCCGGCAGGTTCAATCGTGTCGCGGGTAACTAACGATACGATGACGTTAAGTAATTTTTTAACGGTAATTTCTAGTGTGGTGCTATCGTTATTTTCAATTATTTCTGCCTTAGTTGCGATGTTTGCCACTAATAAGCTGGCTGGGCTGATTGTGTTGGCTTTTTTACCAATTTCATTTTTGATTATTTGGCAGTATGCTAGACATAGTTCTAAACTATATCGGAATTATCGTGAGCGTCTAAGTCGCATCAATACTAATTTAAATGAATCAATTGAGGGTGTTTCCTTAATTCAACAATTTAAGCAAGAAAAGCGAATGACGGGTAATTTTGAGCATGAAAACGCGGCGTTAATGAAAACGCGATTTAGTATGATCAACTTAAATTCTTTATTGCTTTCGCCTCTAACCAGTTTACTTTATTCGCTAGCTTTAGCATTGACTTTAATGTATTTTGGCTTTCCATTGCGGCAAACATTTGTACCTGCGGGCGTTGTTTATGCTTTTTCGCAGTATATTTCACAATTTTTTAATCCAATTTCTAACTTAATGGACCAGATGACTTTCTTTCAAGATGGGATTGTTGCCGGCAAAAGAATTTTTCGTATTTTGGATGATACTAATTATGAGCCGCAGCAAAATGTTCAAGCAGGATTGACGATTACGCGGGGCAAGATTGAATTTAAGCACGTTAGTTTTTCTTATGATGGTCAAAATGAAATTTTACATGATATTTCATTTACAGTTAATCCTGGCGAAACCTTAGGGATTGTGGGCCATACAGGTTCTGGTAAAAGTTCGATTATTAACGTGATGATGCGGTTTTATGAATTTTATCAAGGCGAGGTTTTAATTGATGGCGTAGACATCAAAAAATATCCTAAAAAAGAATTACGTCAAAAATTAGGATTAGTTCTACAAGATCCTTTTATGTTTTACGGTGATATCAGTTCCAATATTCGCTTGTATAATGATCAAATTACAGATCAGCAAATTAAGCAAGCTGCTGAAACTGTTCAGGCTGCTGATTTTATCGAAAAGTTACCGGGTAAATATCATGCAGTAGTTGGTGAAGGTGGCAGTGAATTTAGTCAAGGTCAAAGACAATTAATTTCGTTTGCCCGAACTTTAGTAACAGATCCCAAAATTTTGGTTTTGGACGAAGCAACGGCAAATGTGGATACCGAAACAGAAACTTTAATTCAAGCGGGGTTACGGCGATTACGTCAAGGTCGAACCACACTGGCAATTGCGCACCGGTTGTCAACAATTGTTGATGCTGATCAGATTATTGTTCTTAATCAAGGCCGGATTATTGAACGTGGTACGCATGAAGAACTATTGGCTCAAAAGGGTTACTACTATAACCTGTATACTTTGCAAAATCAAAATTAGCGTAGATAAGCTTTTAAAGCTTGTCGGCGTTTTTTTGTCTATTGACAGCGGTTACATAAAAGCGTAAATTTTAATTATACACAATTTTAGTTATATTGTATTTTAATGTAAGAGAGTGACTGAATAATGGAATATCATAAAATTGACCAGACAGACAGAGAAAATTTGCGTAAGTTAATTGCGGAACCTGAGCGCTTTATTACGCAGCCGACTGAACATTGGGATCATGACCAGTTTAGAACGGTTAGAGCAATGCCTGAATTAGTAATTCAACCTGTTAATAATGACGAAATTGCTGGGGTAGTTAAATATGCTAATGACCACCAAATTCCGTTAGTTCCTCGGGGCAACTCTACAGGTTTAATGGGTGCCAATTTAAATGTTAACGGCGGCATTTCACTTGATATGGTCAAGATGAATCGCGTTTTGGAATATGATCCAGATAGTTTAACAATGACAGTTCAGGCAGGAATTAGATTAAAGGACATTGACGAATATTTAGCTGATAAGCCGTTTACTTACATGCCTGCACCAGCAATGCACTGGGCTACAATTGGTGGTAATGTTTCGACTAATGCTGGTGGTCTGAAAGCAATCAAATATGGTGTAACAAGAGAACATATCCGCGAATTAAAGGTTGTATTGACAGACGGTAAATTATATAAGTTTGGCTCAAAAGCCGTAAAATCAGCATCAGGTTATTCATTAAAAGATTTAATTATCGGGTCTGAAGGTACCTTGGGTGTTGTCACAGAAGTAACTCTGCGACTGTATCCTAAGCCACATAAATCGATTAATGCCATCATTCCATATCCAACTTTGAATGACGCAATAAGATCGGTGCCAGCAATTTTAGCATCAGGTGTAGTTCCAACAACAGTTGAATTTATGGGTCGTAAAGTAATTAATTTATGGGAAGAGTATGCCGGAGAGCAATTTCCAATTAAGAACGGTGACGGTTTTATTATCTTAGGTCTAGATGCCTTTACTGATGAAGAATTAAAGGTAGAACTTGAGCAAACGTTGAAGGCAGTTAAGTCATTTAATGCTGAAGATGCTGTTATTTTAGCAGCTGACTCGGCAGAAGCAAAGAAAATTTGGGAATGCCGTGAAGCATTGTTATTAGCAATTCAAAAATCTACACCAAAAATGGATGAAATTGATATTTGTGTTCCAATTAATCATATTCCAGATGTATTGGATAGAATTGAGGAATTGGAAACTGAGCTGCATATCAGAATTCCTAATTTTGGTCATGCTGGCGATGGTAATTTGCATATTTACCTTTGCTCGGATAAGATGAATGAGCAAGAATATGCTGAAACCAGTAAAAAAGTAATTAATGAATTATATAAGACGGCAAAAGCTCTTGATGGCAATATGTCAGGTGAACATGGTATTGGTTATGCTCGGGCTAATAATTTTGAGGACTTTTATGGTCATGATTATACCGAATTATTGCGTAAAATTAAGTGTTTGCTTGATCCCCATGATATTTTAAATCCAGGTAAGATTTTTAATCTATAATTATTTATTTTAGATAGAAAAAACCTAGCATTCCAATTAGGATGCTAGGTTTTTTATGTGTAAATTATTTATTCAACATATAATCCCGTGTTAACGGTAAGTTTTTACCAGATGGGCCTTTGGTAATTAAATATTGAACTACATCGATATTGCCGGATTCAAATGAAGCTGCACAGGCTTGTAAATATAAATCCCACATTCGCGTGAAGCGTTCACCCATCATCTTTTGAACTTGTTCACGATTTTTGTTAAAGTTGCGGTCCCAAATTTCTAGTGTGCGTTGATAATGACGTCTGAGCATTTCAAGATCGTCAACTTGTAGGTTGCTGGCAATAATATGGCTAATGTTTTCGTTTAATCCGGGAACATAACCACCTGGGAAAATGTATTTGGTAAGCCATGCGTTGGTGGCACCTCCTTGCTGGCGCGTAATCCCGTGAATAAGGGCAACACCATCTTTTTTCAGGTATTTAGCGACATCATTAAAGTATTCACCGAGATTTTCTTTACCGACATGTTCAAACATACCAACAGAAGTAATATAATCCCATTCTCGTGCATCAAGTTCGCGGTAATCTTCTAGTTTGATTTCTGCAACATCTTGCAAATTTTGGTCATAAATTTTCTTTTGTACTAATTTATATTGCTCTTCACTTAATGTTACGCCAGTAACTTTTAAGCCATATTCTTTAGCAGCAGTGAGCATTAACGTTCCCCAGCCACAGCCAATGTCAAGGAGGGTTTTACCTTTTTCAGGATGTAATTTGTTTAAAATATGATGAACTTTTGCCAGTTGTGCTTGTTCAAGATTATCTTGGTTATCAGCAGTAAAGTAAGCGCAAGAATAAGTCAAAGTTGGATCAAGCCATAATTTATAAAAATCATTGCCAATATCGTAGTGACTTTGGACATCTTTTTCACTTTGCTCTTCAGTATGTTTTTGTTCAGGTAAGAATTTACGAAATTTATTTGATCGTAAAAAGCTGCCAGCACTTTCATAAGCACCATAAATTAGTTTTTGTAAACTGCCTTTAACTTCAATTTTTTTATCCATGTAGGCTTCACCAAGTGCCAATGAAGCATTGCGAGAAATTGCTGAAATTGGAATTTTTTCTTTAAAAATGATTTCAATTTCAGGATTGCCATTACCGTAAATTTCGCTTTTGCCGTCCCAGTAAGTAACTTTAACTGGAAAAGGAAAAGACTTGCTAAGCATCATTTTGTAAAATGTTTTTTCTAACAATTTTAAAATTCCTCCATTCATTCATAATTATTATTTTATTTTAACACTAGTAAAAAAAGATTGGGCTCATAACGAGTCCAACCTTTTTATTTAGGAATATAACGAAAAGCAGGGTTGTGTTCTTGATCAATCTGATCCCAAGCAGTCTGCAATTGTTGATCAAATAGGGCTTCATTTTCATGAGATAAGCGCATTTTTCGATCAATTTGCATTGGTTTACCGAAGCACACATCAAGCGGCTGCCGTTTTAATAAACCGCCAAAGGTAATTGGTCCTTGATAAACTACGGGAACAATAGGAGCACCAGACAATTTAGCAATAGCTAAAGTGCCGCCTTTTAATTCGGCTGAGTGTCTTGTGCCAGAGGGAAAAATAATTAATGAATAATTACCCTTTTTCAATCCTTTAATGGGAATTTTAAGTGCTGATGGCCCCGGATGCTTACGATCAACGGCAAAAGCGTGTGCATGCTTAAGAATGAAGCGTAAAAGCGGATTTTTAAATAATTCGATTTTAGCCATGAACATAAATTCTTTAGGACTTGCTGCTAGAGCAAACAAAATCGGCTCCCACCAGGTTCTGTGAGGTGCCGCTAAAATATAATTGCCTTCAGGGATGCGGTCTTGATGATAAACATGCAAATGGCCGTTGATAACCCAGACGACAAAACGCGCAACAACGCGAATAAAATGATAAAACATGATTAAACTCCTCCACTTGTTGTAAAATATTATAGCAAAGCTCAGGGAGAGGACAAAATTTTATGGTGAAACTGGCAAAAAATGAACGAATTGATTATATGTATAGCGATGATTTGAAAATTATTCAGGACAAAACAGCTTTTAGTTTTTCACTAGATACACTGTTGCTGGCAGCAGCAGCTAAAGAAATAATTCGTGATAAGTCTAAGGTTGCGGATTTATGTGCTGGTAATTGTGCTGCTAGTATTTATTTAGCATATTTTAATCATGCTAAATATGATGCGGTTGAAATTCAGGCAGCAGCGGCTTCACAAGCTCGGCGGTCAATTGTATTAAATCAAATGGAAAATCGAATAACAGTTTTTCAAAAAAATGTTAAGGACGCCACCAGTTTTTTACGTAAAGACTCTTATGATGTGGTGGTTGTTAATCCACCATATTTTAAGGTTCCCGTGGGACATGAAGTTAATCCTGATCCGAAAAAGGCAATTGCCCGCCATGAAATTTTGATTAATTTAGAAGAAATAATTGCAACTGCTAGTGGGCTATTAAAAATGAAAGGCAAATTTTTTATGGTACACCGACCAGAGCGCTTAAATGAAATTGCCTATTATTGTATTAAGCACGATTTAAGTATTAAGCTGGTACAGCCGTTTGTTTCTCATCGCGGGGATAATAGTAATTTAATTATTATTGAAGCAGTTAAGCATACAGCAAGTGATGGCTTGGTCTTAAAAGATGCAATTGAAGTTCACGACAAGGATGGTAATTTTTTGCCGCCAATTCAGCGTATTATTCGCGAAACACCTGAGGATCGTGCGCAAAGACAACAGGGCAAGGACTATTATTTTTATGTTTTACTTTGCAGCGATGGCAGTTTTTATGGTGGCTTTACTGATGATTTACAAAAACGACTGACAGCGCATAATTCAGGTAAAGGTGCCAAGTATACTAAGGCAAGACGACCAGTAAAAATGATTTATCACGAAAAATTTACTGATAAAAATTTGGCATTGAAGCGCGAATATTGGTTCAAGCACCATTCAAGACAATGGAAAGAAAAGTTCTTGCATGAGCATGCAATTAATTTTTAGTCTTGCATCTTACAGTTAAATCTAGTATCCTATTAAGGTGCGTCTAATGAGATACACATGTAAAACACATCAAGAGCGATCAATGTTTTGGTGCCAAACACTTGGCGAAATGTTGAAATGACCGCTTGAGAAGGATAAAACCATAGGAGGAATTTATTATGTCAGTAGTTTCAATGAAACAATTACTTGAAGCTGGTGTCCATTTTGGTCACCAAACTAGAAGATGGGATCCAAAGATGGCTCCTTATATTTTCACTCAAAGAAATGGTATCTACATCATTGATTTGCAAAAGACAATCAAAATGTTGGATGATGCTTATGCTTTTGTTAGAGCAGTTGCTCAAGACGGCGGCGTAATTCTTTTTGTCGGAACTAAGAAGCAAGCTCAAGATTCAATTGCTGAAGAAGCAACTCGTGCTGGTCAATACTACGTTAACCAACGTTGGTTAGGTGGTACTTTGACTAACTGGAAGACAATCCAAAGCCGAGTACAAAGATTAAAAGATTTAAAGAAGATGTCAGAAGACGGTACCTTTGATGTATTACCAAAGAAGGAAGCTTCACTTTTGACTAAGGAAATGGACAAGCTTGAAAGATTCTTAGGTGGTATTGAAGATATGCCTAGAATTCCTGATGTTTTGTTTGTTGTTGATCCTAAGAAGGAAAAGATTGCTGTTCACGAAGCTAATATTTTAGGTATTCCAGTTGTCGCAATGGTTGACACTAATACTGATCCAAATCCAGTTGATGTTGTTATTCCTTCAAACGATGACGCTATCCGTGCTATTCGCTTAATTTCAGGTGCAATGGCTGATGCTGTTATTGAAGGTAAGCAAGGTCAAGACGATAACGATGAAAGCATTGAAGTCGAAATGGCTAACGGTGCTGCTGATACTGAAGATGCAGAAGAAAGCAAAACTGAAGAAGATTCAGATCAAGAATAGTTTTTACTGTTTCTAACAAGGAGGACAAGCATGGCAAATATTACTGCTAAGCAAGTTAAAGAATTACGTGATCGTACTGGTGCCGGTATGATGGACTCCAAGAAGGCCTTAGTTAAGGCTGATGGAGACATTGAAAAGGCAATTGACATCTTAAGAGAAAACGGTGTTGCCAAGGCTGCTAAGAAGTCTGGTAGAATTGCTGCCGAAGGTTTAGCTGAATATGCCTTTGATGGTAATACAGCTGCTTTAGTTGAAATTAATTCAGAAACTGACTTTGTTTCATCAAATGATAAGTTTATCAAATTAGTTGATGATGTTACTAAAGCAATTCTTGCTGCTAAACCAGCTAATGTTGAAGAAGCATTGGATGCTCCAATGGGAGACTCAACTATTGGTAAGGAAATTACTAATTTAACTGCTGTTATTGGTGAAAAGATCACTTTGAGAAGATTTGATTTAATTACCAAGAACGATGATGAAGTCTTTGGTGCATACAAGCACAATGGTGGTGCAATTGTTGCTCTTGTTACCTTGAAGGGTGGCAATGAAGAAGCAGCTAAGAATATTGCAATGCACGTTGCTGCTATTAATCCAGAATACTTAAACAAGGATTCCGTTCCTAAAGCTGATTTTGACCGGCAAAAAGAAGTTTTCACTAAGGAAACTGAAAATGAGGGTAAGCCAGCTAAGATCGTTCCTAAGATTGTTGAAGGTCGGGTAAACAAGTACTTAAGTGAAATTTGTTTAGTTGATCAACCTTACGTTAAGGATTCTGACAAGACTGTTGCTGAATATGCTAAGTCAGAAGGTGGCGAAGTTGTTGCTTATACTCGTTACGAAGTTGGCGAAGGTATTGAAAAGAAGCAAGAAGACTTTGCTGCTGAAGTAAAAGAACAAATGAAGTAATTTCTTTGTTGGTTAAAAAAAGAGAGGGATAGATACCTTCTCTTTTTTTCTGGAAAAATTGTTGTCTTTTATTTTGTGGTCGGACAATTACCTGTGTAATATGGTAAAATATTTAGATGATAGAGGAGGTCACTATGACTAAAGTTAAATATAAGCGGGTTATTTTAAAAATTTCTGGTGAGGCCTTAGCTGGTGATAAGGGAACAGGGATTGATCCTACGGTTATCAGTCACTTAGCTCAAGAAATCAAATCGGTTCATGACTTGGGAGTCGATATTGGTGTAGTTTGTGGTGGTGGCAATATGTGGCGCGGCGAAACTGGTGAGAAGCTGGGCATGGAACGTTCACAAGCCGATTATATGGGAATGCTAGCTACAATTATGAATGGCTTGGCTCTTCAAGATGGGTTAGAGCACGTTGGTGTTCCGACAAGATTACAAACTTCAATTGAAATGCGGCAAATTGCGGAACCTTACATTAGAAGAAAAGCCATTCGTCATTTAGAAAAAGGCCGTGTAGTCATTATGGGTGGTGGTACTGGTAATCCATACTTCTCAACTGATACTACTGCTGCACTTCGTGCCGCTGAAATTAATGCTGATGTTATTTTAATGGCTAAAAATGGTGTTGATGGTGTTTACTCTGCTGACCCTAAACTTGATCCAAATGCAACAAAGTATCATGAATTAACGCAACTTGATTTAATTGCAAAAGATTTGAAAGTAATGGATCGAACGGCGAGCTCACTCTCGATGGATACCAATATTCCGTTAATTGTATTTAATGTTAATACTCAAGGTAATATTAAAAGAGCAGTCATGGGTGAACCAATTGGTACTGTTATTGAAGGTGGTAAATAATGAATAACGAAACAATTAAAAAAGCTCAAGAAAATATGGATAAGTCAATTACGGTCTTTCAAAAGAACTTGGGTTCAATTCGTGCTGGTGTTGCAAATGCTGCAATTTTAGAGGGTGTAAAAGTTGATTACTATGGTGCACCAACTCCATTAACGCAAATGTCTAGTGTGACAATTCCAGAACCGCGCGTATTACTAATTACACCGTACGATCAAAGTAGTTTGGACAATATTGAACATGCATTGATGGCTTCAAACTTAGGTTTGACACCAGCTAATGATGGTAAAGTAATCAGATTAGTGATTCCACAATTAACTGGTGAACGGCGTCAAGAAATTGCTAAGCAAGTTAATAAATTGGCTGAAGAAGCAAAAATTGCGGTTAGAAATGTTCGCCGTGATGCAATGAATAGTCTTAAAAAACAAGAAAAAGACGACGAAATTACGGAAGATGAGCAACGTACGTTAGAAAAGCAAGTTCAAAAAATTACGGATAATGCAACTAAGAAAATCGATGATTTAGCTGACCAAAAGCGGACAGAAATTACGCAAGGTTAAATAATGACAGCAAAGAATCAATTAAATCACCTTGCCATTATTATGGACGGTAATGGACGCTGGGCACGTAAGCAAGGAAAGCCGCGTGTTGCCGGACATCATGAGGGTATGAATAATGTTGAGCGAATTACTTTAGCCGCTGATAAGTTAGGTATCAAGGTTTTATCGCTTTACGCTTTTTCAACAGAAAATTGGGCTCGACCTAAAGAAGAAGTTGCCTATTTAATGAATTTACCAGTACGCTTTTTTGACAAGTTTATGCCAATTTTGATGGCAAATAATGTTAAAGTCAACATTATGGGGTATTTAGATCAATTACCTAAAAAGACGTATAATGTTGTTCAACGGGCAATGGCTGAGACTGCCAATAATACAGGATTAATTCTGAATTTTGCGTTTAATTATGGTGCACGAAGTGAGATTACGTCTGCCGTTAAAGAATTAGGTGGAATGATTGAAAGCGGCGCGTTAACGAGTAATCAGATTGATGAAGAAATGATTTCACAGCGGTTAATGACAGCTAAATTTGGTAAATTTCGGGATCCTGACTTGGTAATCAGAACGTCAGGTGAGCAGCGTTTGTCTAATTTTTTACTTTGGCAAGTTGCTTATTCTGAATTAGCTTTTAGTCCTAAAAGCTGGCCTGATTTTACAGAGAACGATCTGTGTAAGTTTGTTAATGAATTTCAAAACCGTAACCGTCGTTTTGGTAAGGTTGATGAATCAGATAGTTAGGTAGTTTATATGAAACAAAGAGTTATTACAGCAGTTATTGCTTTAATTTTATTTATTCCCATCGTTTGTGTTGGTGGGCCATGGATAGATTGGTTAACAGTTGCTTTTGCGGCTGTTGGCATCAGTGAAATCTTCTTAATGAAGAAACAAATTTTAGTTTCAGTCAATTTTTTGTTAGCATTACTCGCAACTATTATTTGGGCGGTGCCAGATAGCTTTATTACGTGGTTGCCGTGGCAATGGTCAAAGTATGGCATGTACTTTGCAATTATTATGTTGATGCTGACATGGACCGTTTTATCAAAGAATAAGACAACATTTGATGATATTGGTGTTTACACATTGTCGTCTTTATATATTGGTACAGGTTTTCATTATATGGCTGCCATTAGAAATGGTTCTAATGGCTTAGCTTTACTTTGCTATGTTTTCGTTGTTGTCTGGTTGACTGATACTGGAGCCTATATGATTGGTCGTAAGGTTGGCAAGCACAAGTTATGGCCAGTAATTAGCCCGAACAAGACATGGGAAGGTTCAATTGGTGGTACACTATGTGCTGTTATTTGCGCAGCAATTTATGTTTATTGTGTTAACGTCGGTTATCCGCAAATTCAAATGATCATTGCCGCATTTTTCTTATCAATTGTTGGTCAAATGGGTGACTTAGTTGAATCTGCTTATAAACGTTTTTATGGCGTAAAAGATTCTGGTAAAATTTTGCCGGGACATGGTGGTATTTTGGATCGTTTCGACAGCATGTTGTTTGTTTTACCGGTAATGGCTGCTTTATTAGGCATGATGCACTAGGAGAATTCTATTGAAGGGCATACTAATCTTTTTAGTTGTATTTGGAATATTGGTCTTTGTCCATGAGTTTGGTCACTTTATTGTTGCTAAAAAATGTGGTATTTTAGTACGCGAATTTTCAATTGGCATGGGGCCGAAACTCTTTCAGGTGCGGCGTAATCCAACGACATACACTATTCGCTGGCTACCACTTGGAGGCTACGTTCGCTTAGCAAGTAAAGATGATGAAACTAAACTAGATCCAGGAATGATAGTCGTTTTACAGTTAAATGAGCAAAATGAAGTTGTTAAAATTGACGCTTCAGAGTCAGAAATTCCAATTGCGGGAATTCCTGTGCAAGTTAAGGCTGCTGATCTTGTTGATGAGTTAGTTATTACGGGTTATGAAAATGGTGATGAGAACAGGGAAGTTACTTATCACGTTAATCATGATGCAACGATTATTGATCAATCTAAGACCGAGCTGGTCATTGCGCCACGGGATACTCAGTTTCAGCAAGCTAATGTTTGGCAAAAATTAGCAACTAATATTGCTGGACCGTTAATGAATATTATACTAGGCTTTGTTGTCTTTTTATTGTGGACATTTACAGTCCCTGGTCCGTCTACAACGACGGTTGGTCATGTCACTTCAAATTCACCAGCACAGTTTGCCCGCATTAAGCCGGGATCTAAGTTTGTTGCAATTAATAGTCATGAAATTAACACTTTTGATGATCTTGCACAACGAATTGATCAAAGTAAAGGCAAAAAGATTGCTGTTACTTTAGTTAAAAATGGTCAGCGACAAACTGTTAGTGTTAAACCGAAGGCAATTAAGGTTGCTGGCCAAACAGAATACCAAATTGGCATTCAGGCTAAAAGCGATGAGCGCGCAGCTAGCAAATTAAAACGTGGCTGGAATACAGCAGTTGCAACTACCGGCATGATTTTTAATGCTGTTGGGGGGCTATTTCGTCATTTTAGTCTAAACAAGTTATCTGGCCCTGTAGGAATTTATTCAGAAACTGCGCAAGTTTCTAAAATGGGTTTTGCGTATATTTTGGCCTTTTTGGCAATGATTTCAATTAACTTAGGAATTGTTAATTTGATTCCAATTCCCGGCCTTGATGGTGGTAAATTCTTATTAAATATTATTGAAATTGTTCGTGGTAAACCAATTTCTGAAGATCATGAAGCCATTGTTGAATTAATTGGTTTTGGTTTGTTATTAATCTTAATTATTGCAGTTACTGGTAATGATATTTATCGTTACTTTATCAAATAGAAAATTTTTATTTTTCTTGGGGGAAATCTAATGCGTCAATCTAAATTATTTATGCCGACTTTAAAAGAAGCACCTTCAGATGCAGTGGCAAAAAGTCATCAGTTAATGCTTCGTGGAGGATATATTCGCCAGGTTACAGCAGGTGTGTATGCTTACTTGCCATTAGGCTATCGCGTTTTGCGCAAGGCTGAGAACATTATGGAAGAAGAAATGGCAAAGATTAATGTTCCTGAAATGTTGATGCCACATTTTTTACCAGCGTCATTGTGGGAAGAATCTGGTCGGTTACAAAAATATGGTCCTGAAATGTTCCGTTTGAAGGATCGTCATGGCCGTGAAAGTCTGCTGGGGCCAACTCATGAGGAAACTTTTACTGAAATTGTAGCTAAAAATATAAAGAGTTACAAACAAATGCCAATTGCTCTTTACCAAATTCAGACAAAGTACCGTGATGAAAACCGGCCACGTTTTGGTTTACTGCGTGGTCGTGAATTTATTATGCTTGATGCGTATAGTTTTGCGGCAACTCGTGAGCAATTAGATGAACAATTTGACGATGAAAAGCGCGCTTTTGAAGCTATTTACCGTCGTTGTGGTGTCCAAGTTAATCCTGTTATTGCTGATTCAGGCACAATGGGGGGTAAGAATTCAACTGAATTTCAAGCTCCAGCTGCAATTGGTGAAGATACAATTGCAACTAATGAAACAGGCACTTATTCTGCTAACCTTGAGATGGCAACCAGTGTTGATACTTTTAAACAAGATCAAGAAGATGCACAAGAATTAGTTGAAGTTGCTACTCCAGAGCAAGAAACAATTGCTGATTTAGTTGACTTTATGCAAGTGCCAGCTACGAGAATTGTTAAGAGTGTTTTATATATTGTAAATGAGCAAGAACATGTTTTAGTACTAATTCGTGGTGATAAGCAAATTAATGAAGTTAAGTTAACTCACTTGCTCGATGCTGATACTTTACGAGCAGCAACTGACGAAGAATTAGTTACAATTACTGGTGCTGCTAAAGGTGGCGTTGGTCCAGTTAAGGCAGATTGGGCTGATAAAATTATTGCTGATGAAACTGTAAAGAATCTTTATAATGTTGTTGTTGGTGCTAATAAGACAGGCTACCAATTAAAAAATGCTAATCTTGATCGCGATTTTAAAGTTGATCAATTTGGTGATATTCGGGTGGCTAATGAAGGCGAACCAGATCCTATTGATCATTTACCATTGAAATTTACAACTTCAATTGAAGTTGGTCATATTTTTAAGTTAGGAACTTATTATACTGAAACAATGGGTGCGAATTTCTTAGATCAAAATGGAAAAACGCAGCCTGTGATTATGGGTTCATATGGGATTGGTGTAACTAGAATGTTATCTGCTGCAGTTGAGCAGCATGCAACTAAGTTTGGTATTGCTTGGCCAAAAGAAATTGCCCCATTTGACTTGCACATTGTCCAAATGAAAATGAAGGATGCAGAACAAACTAAGTTAGCCGAAGAATTAGATCAGAAGTACAGTTTGAATTATGATGTATTATACGATGATCGAAATGAACGTGCTGGGGTTAAATTTGCTGATGCTGATTTGGTTGGGGCACCAATTAGGATTACAATTGGTAAAAAGGCTAGCGAAGGCATTGTTGAAGTTAAGAAACCAACTGATGATAAGGCTAGTGAAATTTCAGTTGCTGAATTAGATAATTTTATAAATAAAGAGTTAGGATAATTTTTCGTGACTAATAAAAACGAGCTTTTCTTACGACTTTTAGAACAAATTCATTTTCCTGAACAATTTGAGGATAATGAGTTACTCAGAAAAGGCGAAATTGAGAACGTGGATGTTTACGCTAAAGAACATAGGTGGGATATCCATGTTCTTTTTACTACACCATTAAAATTTGAAACTTACGATGCTTTAAATAAGGCAATTGCTGCTAACTTTTCTTCATTTGTGAAGACAAGGTTATTTGTTCGCAGTCAAGATGGTGCTGATGATTATTTAACTGATTACTGGCATTTTGTGGTTCAAAATTCACAATTTTTGCAACCAGTAGCACGTGAATTTATTGCTGGTCATCAGCCTAAAAAAGAAAATGACCGTTGGATTATTCCAGTTGATAACTTAGTTGTTGATGGTTTGATTAAGCAGCAAAGTTTAGATAAATTAGCAGAAGAAATGCGAGCTTTTGGGTTCTTTAACTTAAAGTTTGTGACGGAACTTGATGAGCAAAACTCCCAGAGCAATCTTGAAAGTTTACAGCAACTGCAAGAGCAGCATGAGCAAAGTATGCAAGAAGCTTATGATGCAGCTCCACTTAAGGAGCGGCCTAAGCCGCAAACATATCCGACTAAAAAGACCCGTTATGGTAAGCGCAAGCTAGATGAAAGTTTGCCAATTACTCAAATTAAAGAAGTCGTTGATGGTACACGAAATGTTGTCATTGAAGGCAATATCTTTAATACTGAAAGTCGAGAATTGAAGTCGGGAGCAATTATTTTTACTGGTGAAATTACTGACTATACTGATTCAATTTCTTTTAAGAAGTTCGTGTCTGATAAAGAGCAGATTAAGAGTATTGCGGAATTAAAACCGGGTACTTGGGCAAAAATGCAGGGTACTGCTGCAGATGATCAATGGCAACACGATGTTGTCTTTAATATTTCAAGCTTTGAAGTTGTTCAGCATGTTGGTCGAACTGAAAAGTATCAGGGCGATGAAAAAAGAGTGGAGTTGCATTTGCATACAAACATGAGTCAGCTAGATGCAACTAACACTGCTACAGACTTTATTTTGACTGCGAAAAAGTTTGGTCAAAATGCAATCGCAATTACGGATCATGCTGATGTTCAGTCCTTCCCAGAAGCCTACAATGTTGGTAAAAAGAATGGCATTAAAATTATTTACGGCGTTGAAGCGAATATGATTGATGATCATGCCTTGTTAGTACTTAATCCAGCCTCAATGAAGTATGAGGACCGCGAATTTGTAATTTTTGACGTGGAAACCACGGGTTTATCATCTGTTTACGACACAATTATTGAAATTGGTGCCGTTAAAATGAAAAACGGTGAAGTTCTTGAGCGGTTCGATAAATTTATTAATCCACATCATCCTTTGAGTGAACAAACGATTAATTTAACCTCAATTACTGATGAAATGGTCAGTGCCGCGGACGATGAAGCGGTTGTGATTAAACAGTTTCAGGATTTTTATGGTGATCGACCATTATGTGGGCACAATGTTCAATTTGATGTTGGCTTTGTTAATGCTGCGTTAAGACGGACAAATTTACAGGAAATTACCCAACCAGTTGTTGATACCTTGGAAGTCTCCCGTTTATTGCACCCAGAACAGACAAGACATACATTAGATTCGCTGGCTAAGAAGTATAACGTTGTCTTGGAGCATCACCACCGCGCTAATCAGGACGCTGAAGCAACAGGTTATTTGATGTTTAAATTACTTGACGCCTTTAAGGCTAAGTTTAACGAAGATGACCTAGGTAAGATGAATGATTATGCTGCTCGCGGTCAAGTCTTTAAGCGGGCTAGGCCATCGCATATGACCATCTTAGCTAAAAATCAGGCAGGACTAAAAAATATGTACCGGTTAGTTTCAATTGCTAGTACAAAAGATTTTTATCGAATTCCGCGAACTCCTAAATCAGATTTAGCTAAGTATCATGATGGGCTACTTTATGGCTCAGGATGTCTGCAAGGTGATGTCTTTGTTGCTATGATGCAAAAAGGCTATGATGA
Source organism: Lactobacillus sp. ESL0785 (assembly GCF_029395455.1). Taxonomy (NCBI): domain Bacteria; kingdom Bacillati; phylum Bacillota; class Bacilli; order Lactobacillales; family Lactobacillaceae; genus Lactobacillus; species Lactobacillus sp. ESL0785. The sequence goes on along the minus strand of NZ_CP113916.1, from coordinate 1,004,638 downwards.
AGCACGCAAAAAGGCTAGGTTTTATGACTATCTTGAAGTGCAACCGCCAGCTAATTACGCACAGATGATTGTGGATCACTTGATTGCTGATGAAGCTGAACTGGAAGAGATTTTAACTAATATTTATAAACTCGGAAAAGAGTTAAAGAAACCAGTAGTGGCAACAGGGGATGCCCATTATGTTGAAAAGCATGATGCAATTTACCGTACAATTTTAATTTCTGCACAAAGAAGTAATCCAGATCGAAATAAGCCACAGCCTGACCTGCATTTTTATAGTACTCAAGAAATGCTTGATGCGTTTAGTTTCTTAGGTGAGGATGCCGCAAAAGAGATTGTCATTACTAATCCAAACAAGATTGCGGCGTCGACTGAAGAAATCGCACCAATCAAGGATGGTCTGTTCCCGCCGCATATTGATAATGCCGATGAGGAAATGAAGCGACTGACTTACGATAAGGCCTATGAACTTTACGGCAAGCCATTACCTAAAATTGTGCAAGATCGGTTGGAAATGGAACTAAATTCAATTATTTCTAATGGTTATGCGGTTATTTATTTGATTTCGCAACGTTTAGTTGCCAAGTCGAATAAGGATGGTTATTTGGTTGGCTCGCGGGGGTCTGTCGGTTCAAGCCTAGTTGCAACAATGTCAGGAATTACGGAAGTTAATCCGTTGGCGCCTCATTATCGATGTCCGCAATGTAAGTATTCCAAGTTTTTTGAAAACGGTGAATATGGTTCAGGTTATGACCTGCCCGATGATAAGTGTCCAAAATGTGGTACAGAATTAGTCAAAGATGGGCAAGATATTCCGTTTGCGACTTTCTTAGGCTTTCACGGTGATAAGGTTCCTGATATTGATTTGAACTTCTCAGGTGACTATCAGCCAGTAGCGCATAATTTTATTCGGGTTATGTTTGGGCCGGATAATTCTTATCGTGCGGGAACAATCGCGACGGTGGCAGACAAGACTGCTTATGGCTACGCCAAGCACTATGATGAAGAAAAAGAACTTAACTTACGCAGTGCTGAACTTGACCGGTTGGCAGCAGGTGTCAGTGGTGTTAAACGTACTACGGGGCAACACCCTGCGGGAATTGTTGTTGTTCCTGATGATATGGATATTTATGATTTTACACCTGTTCAATATCCTGCTGATGATGTACATGCAGCCTGGTTAACTACTCACTTTGATTTCCACTCAATTCACGATAATATTTTGAAATTTGATATTCTGGGACATGATGACCCAACGATGATCAGAATGCTTCAAGATTTGTCGGGGATTGATCCGTTGACAATTCCACCAGATGATCCTGGTGTGATGTCGCTGTTTTCTAGTCCTAAAATATTGGGCGTGAAGCCAGAACAAATTCAATCAGAAACGGGAACATTAGGTGTTCCAGAATTTGGTACCAGATTTGTTCGGGGAATGCTTGAAGAAACTAAGCCAACAACGTTTTCTGAATTATTACAGATTTCTGGCTTGTCACATGGTACGGATGTATGGTTGGGCAACGCTGAGGAACTAATTAATGATGGAACTTGCAAGTTAAAAAATGTTATTGGTTGTCGGGACAACATCATGATGGACTTAATCCACTGGGGTGTAAAGCCGGAAGTTGCCTTTTCAACAATGGAATCTGTGCGTCATGGTCGCGGAATTAGCGATGAGGATATGGCCGTTCTGAAGAAAAATGACAAGATTCCGGACTGGTATATTCCGTCATGTCTTAAAATTAAGTACATGTTCCCGAAGGCGCATGCAACAGCTTATATTTTGATGGCTCTGCGGATTGCATGGTTCAAGGTTTATTATCCTGAAATTTATTACACAGCTTACTTTTCTGTTCGGGCCGACTTGTTTGACTTAGTAGCGATGAGTCATGGTAAAAACACGGTTAAGGCAGCCATGAAGCAGATTCAAGATCAAGGCAACGATGCTTCTGCTAAAGACAAGAGCTTATTAACAGTACTTGAAATTGCTAATGAATGTTTGGAGCGGGGAATTAAGATTAAGATGGTTGATATTAATCAGTCAGAAGCAACTAATTTTAAAATTCTCGATCAACATACAATTTTGGCACCATTTAATGCAGTACCGGGTCTTGGCAATAATGCAGCTAAACAAATTGTCGCTGCTCGGGCAGAGCAAAAGTTCTTATCAAAAGAGGATTTAGCTAAACGCGGAAAAGTTTCGCAGACAATTATGGATTATTTGGAAGATAACGGTGTTTTGGAAGGGATGCCTGATCAGAACCAGTTATCATTATTTGATCTTTAAAATAAATAAAAAGCGTTAGTTTGTAACTGACGTTTTTTTCAATATGTCCTTATTAAAAGTTGTATAATAAAGTAATTTTATATGGAAGTAAATATGTTAACAATTAAAGAAGCACAAGACATAATTGGTAATTTTAGTAATCCTAACAATCAAGATACAAGTTTAAATACTAAACGGTCATTTTATTCAAATAAGAAAATAGTTAATCGGATTGCCTATCCTAATCAGCAGCAAAATTGGTTATACGAGTTAACTGCTGCCCAGGCAAAATTTGGTGATCAAAAAGATTTTAAATACGTTTATAACCACATTCATTGTGCGCCAATGCTTAGCTATCTTGCTAATAGCTTAGGGATTAATACTGCAGCAGCTGAAACTGCAATTAAACAACAGAAATTGCAGATGATGAGTGAAGCTAAAAAAATGCGGGATAATTATCTTCCATATGCTGAAGTTGAACGGGCAATGATAAAGTTAAAATAACTTTTGAGTAGAGATTCTTAAGTTAGTTGCTAGGACTTTGAGATTATAATTGTGATATTTGTTAAAATATGCTATACTAATTAAGAAGTTCGGATAATTAATTCGAGTGAGCATTTTTTGCTCACTCTTTTTATTACGGAGGAAAGTATTTGGCGAAAGTTACAGATCTTGTTCTGACAGAAATTAAACCGATTATTGCTGCACGCAACGATGAGTTAGTAGATATTGAATATGTGAAGGAAAAAGGTCAAAATTATTTAAGAATATATGTTGATCGCGAGAATGGAATTGATATGGATGAAATTGCTGGTCTTAGTGAGTTAATTTCAGCTAAGCTTGACGAAATTCAGCCCGATCCATTTCCAGACCCTTATGTTTTAGAGTTGTCCTCACCCGGAGTTGAGCGGCCAATTAAGTCTGCCAAGGATTGGCAGAAGGCACTTGATAATTATATTCACGTTGGCTTATATCAAAAGATTGCCGGTGAAAAGAATTATGAAGGTACACTTAGATCATTTACTGATGATGAAATCGAGTTAGAAATAAAGATTAAGACGAGACGGAAACGATTAACTATTCCTCGCAAGTTGATTGCAAATATCCGTTTTGCAATTGAATTTTAGAAAGGCTGATTAAACTTATGTCTAAAGAAATGCTAGAGGCGTTTGCCACTTTAGAAAAGACAAAAGGTATCAAGCAAGACGTTATTGTTGAAGCAATTAAGGCAGCACTTGTTGCTGCTTATAAAAAGAACTATAATCAAGCTCAAAATGTTGAAGTTGAATTTGACGAACGTAAAGGTAACTTTAAATTATTAGCAGTTAAGACTGTTGTCGATGAAGTACATGATGAACGACTTGAATATAGTTTAAAAGATGCACTGAATATCAATAAGGCTTACGAAATTGGTGATGAAATTCGCTTTGAAGTTGCGCCTAAGGATTTTGGTCGGATTGCAGCACAGACTGCTAAGCAAGTTATTATGCAACATTTGCGTGAAGCTGAAAGAACCCATATCATTGATGAGTATTCACAATATGAAGATGAACTCATTACTGGTACAGTTGAAAGACGCGATAATCGGTTCGTTTATGTTAAAATTGGTAATGTTGAGGCTGTGATGCCCCATAACGATCAAATGCCAGGCGAAATTTATAACCCTCAAGATCAAATTCGAGTTCTTGTAACCCACGTTGGTTCTGATTCTAAGGGTGCCCAAATTACTGTTTCACGGACAGCACCAGACATGGTTAAGCGCTTGTTTGAACAAGAAGTACCAGAAATTTTTGATGGCACTGTTGAAATTGTTTCAATCGCGCGTGAAGCTGGTGACCGAACTAAGATTGCGGTTAAATCTAATGACCCTAATATTGATCCTGTTGGTACCTGCGTTGGTCAACGAGGCAGTAGAGTACAGAACGTTGTTAACGAACTTGACGGTGAAAATATTGACGTTGTTAAGTACGAAGAAGATCCATCAGACTTTATTGCTAATGCGTTGAATCCAGCAGAAGTAATTGCAGTTCAATTTGGTGACGAAGAAGAGGAAGAAAAGAAGGCATTAGTAATTGTGCCTGATTATCAATTATCCTTGGCAATTGGTAAGAAGGGTCAAAATGTACGTCTTGCAGCTCGTTTAACCGGTTATAAAATTGATATTCGACCAGAATCTGAAGTTGAATTTGTTGATGATGGCAGTAAGTCCGACAGTGATGATATTGATACAGATTTGTCAGTTGAGTCTGATGAAAGTACTGCTGAAGAAGCAGCTAATTCTGAGACTGATTTAGAAACTGGTGAGCAGGTTGTAGACGATAATGACATATCCGAGTCTGAAGAGACCGACGAAGAATAAGTCTAGGGGTGAGTTCTTTTGAAAAAAAGAAAAATTCCAATGCGGAAGGATCTATTAACTAACACAATGCAGCCTAAGAAGGATTTAGTGCGTGTTGTAGTTGACAAAGAAAAGAATATTACAGTTGATCCAACTGGTAAAAAACCGGGGCGTGGTGCATATGTGTCACTTGATCCTAGCAAAATAAAATTTGCGCAGGAGAAAGGCGTTTTGGAGCGTAGTTTGGGTGCTAAAGTGCCAGACTCATTTTATGAAGAACTCTTTTCTTATGTAGATCATCAAAAAGCAAGGAAAGAATTGTTTGGTGATAAATAAATTTGCAAAATAGACAAAAAGCGTTGAATTTATTGGGTCTTGCGCAACGAGCTGGAAAACTTGTTTCCGGACTTGAGATTGTGCTGGTCGGTATTAAAGCAAAGCAAGTAAAAGTAGTTATTTTGGCTAATGATAGTCATGCTGATACAACTGAGAAAGTTACTCGTATTGCTAAGCAAAATGATGTTCACATTATTTCTGCTTTTAATAGTAGCGAACTTTCACGGGCAATTGGCAAGGAGCGTAAAGTGTTGGGCTTAACCGATACTGGTTTCTGCAAAGCATTAGTACAAAAGATTAATGAAGGAGTGTGATTGGATGGCTAAAAAAAGAATTTACGAAATCGCAAAAGAACTAGGCATCGATAATAAAGTTGTGGTTAAAAAAGCGAAGGACCTCGGCTTTGATGTAAAAAACCATATGTCATCACTAGAAGATTCACAAACGAATCAGTTAAAGAGTAGTTTCCATGACTCCGCTCCCGCTAAAAAGCACGAGAATACTGCTCAAAAGAGTAGTAAAATCAAAATTTCTGTTAAGTCAATTCGAAAAAATGAAAAAAATCATGAAGACGAAAAGTCTAGCAGACCTAAAAATCGTCGTCGAAACAATCGTCGGTCTAATAATCGTGATGATCGGGGCCGCCGCTCACAAAGCCGTAATCAAGATCGTCATGCTAATTCTAGTAGACCAACAGCTAAACCTGCAGCCCAAGATTTGCTTAAGCAATTAAAGCAAAAGCAACGAGTTGAAGAAACTAGCTTGAACAAGCAAGCGGATCAGGCGCGTAAAGCATATCATGAGCATTTGAAGAATCCTAAGGCTGCAGAAGAAAAAGTAACTGTTCAAGAAACTAAGCAGACTGCTTCGAAAACAGTAGCTGAATCTCAAGTAACGGGTCCTAAGATTTTGAAGCCATCGCCTGCTAGAATGAAGAAAACCCAGTCTTCTGCTAGGGAGAATAATCAACCTGCAAGTAATAATGTCGGTCCAGAGCCAGTTAAGGAAGAAAAAAGACGTGGCAATGGTCATACCCGTAATACTGGCAAGCCAGGTCGTAAAGGCAGAAACCAAAACTTTAGTAATAATCATTCTGATCGTCATGAAAGACGTAAACGGCGGAATAAGAAACATCAATTTGAACAAGTTCCACGTAAGCAGCCAACTCAAAGAAAAGAGCGTCCATTACCAGAAACCTTAGTTTATGAAGTTGGGATGAATGCCCAAGATCTAGGCAAGATTTTACACCGTGAACCAGCTGAAATAGTTAAGAAATTGTTCATGCTCGGCGTGATGACTAATCAAAATCAATCTCTTGATAAAGATACAATTGAATTAATTGCCGCTGAATATGGCATCAACGCTGAAGAAAAGGTTCATGAAGATATTTCAGATATCGATACTCTGTATGATAAGCGGATGGCAGCATCTAAGGAATCAAAGCGACAGATTAAGCGGCCGCCAGTTGTTACGATTATGGGGCACGTTGATCATGGTAAGACAACTTTACTTGATCGTTTGCGTCATACGCATGTTTCTGCACATGAAGCCGGTGGTATCACACAGAAGATTGGTGCTTATCAAGTTCATGTTGGTGAGCATTTGATTACTTTCCTTGATACGCCAGGGCATGCTGCCTTTTCTAACATGCGTGAACGTGGTGCTGAAATTACGGATATTGTTGTTTTGATTGTTGCCGCAGACGATGGGGTTATGCCGCAAACAATTGAAGCGATTGATCACGCTAAGAGTGCTAATGTACCAATTATTGTTGCAATTAATAAGATGGATGCGCCAGGGGCTAATCCACAACATGTTACTGAGCAATTAATGAAGTACAATTTAATTCCAGAAGATTACGGTGGCGACACTATTTTTGTTAATATTTCTGCTAAGACTGGTGAAAATGTTGATGAATTGTTGCAAATGATTCTGTTGCAAGCCGATGTAATGGAATTAAAGGCTGATCCGAAGCAACAAGCTATTGGTACTGTTGTTGAAGCACGGCTTTCTCGTGGTCGTGGTCCTGTGGCCGATTTGCTTGTTCAACAAGGAACGCTGCGGACTGGTGATCCAATTGTTGTTGGTAATCGTTTCGGTCGGGTCCGGGTAATGACCAATGATCGTGGCCGTCAAATTGATAAGGCTACACCATCAATGCCAGTTGAAATTACTGGATTGAACGATGTACCAGAATCAGCTGATAAATTGGTTGTCTTTGATGATGAAAAGACAGCTCGTAGTGTTGGTGAGCAAAGAGCACAACAAGCTTTGCAACAATCACGGGAAAATGTTCAACATATTACTTTAGATAATCTCTTTGATACAATGAAGAGAGAAAACATGAAGGAAGTTGACATTGTCTTAAAGGCTGATGTTCAAGGTTCAACTGAAGCTTTACAACAATCGCTTGAAAAGATTGAAGTTGAAGGTGTTCGAGTAAATATTGTTCATGCCGGTGTTGGTGCCGTTAATGAATCTGATGTTACCTTAGCTGGTGCTTCTAATGGCTTTATTATCGGGTTCAATGTTCGTCCAACAGCAACTGCTAAGTCACAAGCTGAAGCTGATGGTGTTGATATTCGCCTTTATAGTATTATTTATAAGGCAATTGATGATGTTAAAGCTGCTATGCAAGGAATGTTAGAGCCAACTTATGAAGATAAGGTGGTTGGCAACTTAACTGTTCGTGAAACTTGGAAAGTTTCTAAGATCGGAACAATTGCTGGTGCTTTCGTTGATTCTGGCTTTGTAACGCGTGATTCAAATATCAATTTAATTCGTGATGGCGTGGTTATTTATACTGGTAAAGTTGCTTCTTTGAAGCGGTTCAAGGATGATGCTAAGATTGTTAAACAAGGTTTTGATTGTGGGTTAACAATTGAAGGCTATAATGATATTAAGATTGATGATCAGCTTGAAGCCTTTGAAAAGCAAGAGGTTAAGCCAGGTAAGTAATTTTATTAGGAGGAAAGCATGAAGCACAGAATTGGTCGTGTTGAAGGAGAAATCCTCCGTGAGCTAACTAAGATTTTGCGGAAAAACATTCGTGATCCACGTGTTAATGATGTTACAATTACGGCAGTTGAATGTACGAATGATTTATCATATGCAACTATTTACTATAGTATTCTTTCTGAAGATCCAAATAAGGAAGAAGAGGTTGCCACAGGTTTAGAAAAAGCTAAGGGAATGATGCGGCACTTGCTGGGGCAAGTTTTGACTGTTTATAAAGTTCCGAAACTGATTTTTAAACGTGATAATTCCGTTAAGTATGGAAGCAAAATTGATCGGTTGATTGCTGAAGTTAAAAAACAGGATGCAGATCGTGATAATTAAAAAAAGCGCCTTAATGGCGCTTTTTTAGTGAAAATGGGTAGAAAATGATAAACGGAATTTTAGTGATTGATAAGGCTAAGGGGATGACAAGTGCCGATGTTGTCTATCATCTGCGTAAAGCCTTACATATTAAAAAGATAGGGCATGCAGGCACACTTGACCCAGACGTAACAGGGGTATTACCAATTGCAATTGGTCAAGCAACAAAGTTAATTGAATTAATGCACACACGAACCAAAAAATATGTTGGTAGTGGCATTTTGGGCTATGCAACCGATAGTTATGACATTAGTGGAAAGATTTTGCTTTCTAAAAAATTGCCTCGTGCACTTACTGCAGATGAAATTAGACACGGGATGCAAACTTTTGTCGGTAAAATTGAGCAGGTACCGCCAATTTACTCAGCAGTTCGTGTTAATGGTAAACACCTTTATGAATATGCACGGGCAGGCATTGAGGTTAAACGGCCGAAACGTCAAGTTGAAGTTTTAGCATATGATTTATGTAGTGAACCCGAATTTAATCAAGATACAAGACAAGAAAATTTTGACTTTGCGATTGAATGCAGTAAGGGAACGTATGTACGTTCACTTGTAAATGACCTAGGAACTAAATTAGGGTATCCTGCTGTAATGAGTGATTTAAGGCGAACTGCTAGCTCAGGCTTTAATATCGGTCAAGCCGTTAAATTGGATGAGATTATTGCAAATCCAGAAAACGTGTCGCAGCTGATTCAACCGATTGATGCTTTCTTTAAGGATTATGTTCAAATAGAACTAACATCAGGGCAATGGTTGAAAGTTAAAAACGGCGCGGCAATCGAGTTAGAAACAGATGCAAATTTAGTTGCGCTAAGGTACAATAAAAAGGTTAAAGCAATTTATCAAAGGGAAGATACTAAGTATCGGCCACACTTGATGCTTTTGCAGAATGAATAGGTGAAATGAAGGTCTTATTGTGCAAATTATCCATTTAACTTATCCAGTTAAAGAAAATGTAATACCAAGTAAAATCGTTTTAGCCTTGGGCTTTTTTGATGGTGTTCATCGAGGCCACCAACATTTAATTAAGCTGGCTGCTAAAACGGCACAGGAAAAGCGATTGCCACTAGTTGTAATGACGTTTGACCGACATCCTAAAGAGGTTTACCAGAAGGCAAAAGTTACCTATATTGATAGCGCTGCTGAGAAAGCTTACAAGATGGAGCATTTAGGTGTTGATTATTTAATCATTATTCATTTTAATCAGGGCTTTAGTCAATTAACACCGCAGCAATTTGTTGATCAGATTATTGTCAAATTAAATACAGACACAGTAGTTGCCGGTTTTGACTATACTTATGGACCAAGAGAAATTGCTAATATGAAAAATTTCCCTAAATTTGCTAAAGGAAGATTTCAAATCATTGATGTTCCTAAGCAAAGTTATGATGGTCAGAAAATTGGCTCAACTGAGATCAAGCAGGCGATTGAGGATGGCAAAATGGAATTTGCCGCTCAACTCTTAGGTGCACCATATGTAATGTCAGGGATTGTTGGGCATGGCTTGCGTAATGGTCATAAATTAGGCTTTCCAACTGCCAACTTAGTTTGGTCTGAAAATAAAGTGTTGCCCAAAGTTGGAGTTTATGCCACCAAAACTAAAATTGGTGGCAAATGGTATGACTCAATGACCAGTGTCGGCTATAATGTCACGATTAATCAGAGCAAGCGAATTTTTATTGAATCAAACCTTTTTGGCTTTGATCAAGAAGCCTATGATCAAAAGATGATTATTAAGTGGTATAAGTATACACGTGGTGAAATTAAGTTTGCAGATCTTGCTGGATTAAAAAAGCAAATGATGCAAGATAAAGCTGAAATTAAGGCTTATTTTGCTAATAAATAAAGTTCTTCTCTACACTAAAAGTAGGTGGGACTTTTTATTTTCAAAAAATGTAAATATTTGTTAGCACTCGGCTTGACATTCTGCTAAAACCTAGTATCATAATAATTGTTAGCACAAAAGATATGAGAGTGCTAAAAGTGAGGGCGATATTTATGTTGACCGAGCGTCAAGAACTTATTTTAAAAACCATTATTAATGATTTTACGCAGACACATGATCCTGTGGGCTCAAAGACTGTAATGAACCAGCTACCAATTAAAGTATCAAGTGCAACTATTCGTAACGAAATGGCTGTGTTAGAAGATCAGGGGTTGATTGAGAAGACGCATTCTTCTAGTGGTCGTGTTCCTTCAAGTGATGGCTATCGTTACTACCTTGATAATTTGGTAGAACCGCTGCAAATACCAGAATCTGTTTATAATAAAATCATCAACAAACTTGATCGACCTTTTCATCAAGTTAATGAAATTGTACAGGAAGCTGCTAAAATTTTATCAGATTTGACTAATTATACAGCATTTGCTGAGGGACCGGAGAGTCGCAATGTTACGGTAACGGGCTTTCGCATTGTTCCCCTGTTTAGCAGGCAGGTGATGGCAATCTTAGTTACAAGTGACGGTAATATTCAGAATCAAGTTTATAATTTGCCACATAACGTGCATGGTGATGAAATTGAAAAAGCGGTACGCATGATCAATGATGAATTGGTTGGCAAAAGCTTAAATCAAATTACGCCGGATTTGCTCAAGCAGTCATTAGGTCAAAATGCTAGTAACAAGCATGCTAGTGAATTTATTGACTTGGTGGAAGACGTTATTAATGATGCTGCTAGTGAACAAATGTATGTTGATGGCCAGATTAATTTACTTAATAATACTTCAACTAATGATGTTACTAATTTACGTTCATTGTATGAATTAGTTGATCATGACGATTTAATTTCTAATCTGGTTGACTATGGTAATGCGTCTGAAAATGGCAGGTTTCCGGTTCGCGTTAGTTTAGGATCAGAATTGCCCAATGAACTGTTGAAAGATTATAGTTTGTTGACTGCAGAATATAGTGTTGGTTCTCATGGTAAAGGTGTAATTGCCTTGCTGGGACCGACTAATATGCCATATTCACAAGTGATTGGTTTGCTTGAATACTTTAGAAATGAGCTAGCCAAAAAGTTGCTTGAATATTATGGTCGATTTAAATAAAGGAGGTTAGCCGTGAGTAAGGAAGATTTTCCCAGTGAAAAAGATTTAGATCAAGAAGAAGCGACTACCAAAAAGTCAAAAGAAAAAGCTGAACCACAAAAGGCAAGTGCTGCTTCTAAAAAAGAAGAACAATCACCTGAGCAAAAACTTCAAGAAGAATTAACTAAGGCGCAAGCTGATAGTAAAGATTTTGAAGATAAATATTTGCGCAGCCAAGCAGAAATGCAAAATATGCAAAACCGTTATAATAAAGAACGGGCACAATTAATTAAATATGAATCACAATCTTTGGCTAAGGATGTTTTGCCTGCAATGGACAATTTAGAGCGTGCTTTAGCCACTAAGGCTGATGATGATGTTTCTAAGCAATTAAAAAAGGGTGTACAAATGACCCTTGATGCACTTGTAAAGGCTATGAAAGATCACGGAATTAGTGAGATTGAGGCTGAAGGTGTTAAATTTGATCCGACATTACATCAGGCTGTGCAAACAGTTGCTGCAAGTAGTGATGATCAAAAGGACCACGTTGTTCAAGTTTTACAAAAAGGATATCAATATAAAGACCGTACATTAAGACCAGCAATGGTTGTTGTTGCACAGTAATGAAAGGATGTTAATTAATGTCAAAAGTTATCGGAATTGACCTCGGAACTACTAACTCAGCAGTTGCCGTTCTTGAAGGTAAAGAACCAAAGATTATTACTAACCCAGAAGGTAATCGGACTACACCATCAGTAGTTGCTTTTAAAGATGGTGAAATTCAAGTTGGTGAAGTTGCTAAACGTCAAGCAATTACTAACCCGAATACAGTTATTTCAATTAAGCGGCACATGGGTGAAGCTGATTACAAGGTTAAGATTGGTGATAAATCATATACCCCACAAGAAATTTCTGCGATGATTTTACAATATATCAAGAAGTTCTCTGAAGATTATTTAGGCGAAAAAGTTACTGATGCTGTTGTAACAGTACCTGCTTACTTCAACGATGCCCAACGTCAAGCCACTAAGGATGCTGGTAAGATTGCTGGCTTAGATATCAAGCGGATTATCAACGAACCAACTGCTTCTTCACTTGCTTATGGTCTTGACAAAGATGCTGAGGATGAAAAAGTTTTGGTTTACGACCTTGGTGGTGGTACTTTTGATGTTTCCGTTTTGCAATTAGGTGACGGCGTCTTCCAAGTATTATCAACTAATGGTGATACGCACCTTGGTGGTGACGACTTTGACAATAAGATCATGGATTGGCTTATCCAAAACTTCAAGGATGAAAATGGTGTTGACTTGTCTAAAGACAAGATGGCTTTGCAACGGTTAAAGGATGCTGCTGAAAAGGCTAAGAAAGACCTATCTGGTGTATCGTCAACTCATATTTCACTACCATTTATTTCTGCTGGTGAATCTGGTCCTTTACACTTAGAAGCTGACTTAACAAGAGCTAAGTTTGATGAATTAACTAGTGATTTAGTTGACAGAACTAAGGTTGCTTTTGATAATGCCTTAAAGGATGCTGACTTAACGGTTAATGACATTGACAAGGTTATTTTAAACGGTGGTTCAACAAGAATTCCTGCTGTTCAAGAAGCCGTTAAGAAGTGGGCTGGTAAGGAACCAGATCACTCAATTAACCCTGATGAAGCTGTTGCCTTAGGCGCCGCTATTCAAGGTGGGGTTATTTCAGGTGATGTCAAGGATGTCGTTTTGCTTGATGTTACGCCATTATCACTTGGTATTGAAACTATGGGTGGCGTCTTCACTAAGTTAATTGAAAAGAACACAACTATTCCAACTTCTAAGAGTCAAATTTTCTCAACAGCTGCTGATAATCAGCCAGCTGTAGATGTTCACGTTTTGCAAGGTGAGCGGCCAATGGCAGCTGACGATAAGACTTTAGGTCGTTTCGAATTGACAGATATTCCGGCAGCTCCACGTGGTGTTCCGCAAATTCAAGTTACTTTTGATATTGATAAAAACGGAATCGTCAATGTTTCTGCTAAAGATATGGGTACTGGCAAAGAACAAAAGATTACCATTAAGAGTTCATCGGGTCTTTCTGATGAAGAAATCAAGAAGATGCAAAAAGAAGCCGAAGAACACGCTGAGGAAGATAAGAAGAAGAAGGAAGAAGTTGACTTGCGTAATGAAGTTGACCAACTAATCTTCTCAACTGAAAAGACACTGAAGGAAGTTAAGGACAACGACAAGATTTCTGCTGACGATACTAAGAAAGTTCAAGATGCTCTTGATGCTCTGAAGAAAGCACAAAAGGATAACAATTTGGACGAAATGAAGTCGAAGAAAGATGAGTTAACCAAAGTTGCACAAGATTTAGCTGTTAAGTTATACCAAGCTAATGGTGGTGCTCAAGGTGCTGCTGGTCAAGCTGGTCCACAAGATCCAGGTTCACAAGGTGGCAGCACAAATAATGGTTCTGCAGGTGACGGTGAATTTCATAAGGTAGACCCAAACAAGTAAAGGGTTTATAATTAAATAAACAAGAAAAGAACTGCCGAAAAAGTAGTTCTTTTCTTTTGGAAAGTAAGGAGCTTTTAGTAAATGGCACAAGAAGATTATTATAGTGTGCTAGGCGTTGATCGTAGCGCCAGTGATAAAGAAATTAACTCTGCTTACCGTAAATTAGCTAAGAAGTACCATCCAGATTTAAATCATGAACCTGGTGCCGAAAAAAAGTATAAAGAAGTTAATGAAGCTTATGAAGTTTTGCATGACAAGCAAAAGCGGGCACAATATGATCAATTTGGTTCAGCTGGTGTCAATGGTCAAGGTGGCTTTGGTGGTGCAGGCCAAGGCTATGGTAACTTCAACGGCTTTGGCGATTTTGGCGATATTTTTAATGATTTCTTTGGTGGTGGTACTGGTGGCGGCCAGCGTCAAGCCAATCCAACAGCACCAACCCGTGGACAAGATCTTGATTATACATTGACCATTGACTTTATGGATGCTATTACTGGTAAAAAGACTCAAGTTTCTTATACGCGTAGTGAAACTTGTTCAACTTGTCAGGGAACAGGTGCTGAAAAGGGTACACATCCAGTTACTTGTGATAAATGTCATGGTTCAGGTTATATGACAGTAACTCAAAAGTCGATGTTGGGGATGATTCGCCGGCAGACAGTTTGTGATAAGTGCCATGGTCGTGGTGTCATTATTGAGCATCCATGTCAAACTTGTCACGGTAAGGGAACTGTTAATGGCAATAATACAATTGAAGTTAATATTCCGGCAGGAATTGATAATGGTCAGCAACTACGCTATGAAGGTCAGGGAGAAGCTGGCAAGAATGGTGGGCCTTATGGTGACTTGTATATTAGTTACCGTATTAAGCCATCTAAGGACTTTGAGCGTAATGGTAATACTATTTATACAACAGTACCAATTTCCTTTGCTCAGGCAACTTTAGGTGATGAAATCAGTATTAAGACGGTGCACGGTAAGAGTAAGTTGAAGATTCCAGCAGGAACCCAACCGAATAAGAAATTTACATTGCGCGGTGAAGGTGTACCATACTTGCGCGGTAATGGTAACGGTGATCAAGTTACAACAGTGCAAGTTCAAATTCCAGAATCAATTAATGATAAGCAAAAGCAGGCCTTGGTTGACTTTGTAAAAGCTGGTGGTGGTTCAATTACCCCACAAGAAAAAGGCTTCTTTGAACGTTTAAAAGAAAAATTGAAGTAATCAAATTAAAATAAAGAATCCTAAATTTGTTAGGATTCTTTTTTCTGTTCTACCTATGTATTTGTTATAATAGAAAGATAGAATAAAGGGTGCAAATAATTTATGGATATTAAAAAATTACAAGATTATCAAAAACATATTCGCAATTTTTCAATTGTTGCGCATATTGATCATGGTAAATCAACCATTGCTGATCGGATTTTGGAATTAACTGATACGGTTTCAGAGCGACAATTGAAGAACCAAATGCTTGATGACATGCCACTTGAGCGACAACGCGGAATTACAATTAAGATGAACTCGGTCGAAATTAAGTATCACGCACAAGATGGGCAAGATTATATTTTTCACTTAATTGATACACCGGGACACGTAGATTTTTCTTATGAAGTTTCACGGTCATTAGCAGCTTGTGAAGGGGCTCTCTTAGTAGTTGATGCTTCACAGGGTGTACAGGCACAAACACTAGCTAATACTTACCTAGCAATTGATGATGATTTGGAAATTCTACCAGTAATTAATAAAATCGACTTGCCTTCAGCTAATCCCGAACAGGCCAAAGAAGAAATTGAAGAGATGCTGGGACTTGATGCTTCAGATGCCGCTGAAGTTTCTGGAAAAACTGGTCAAGGAATTTCTAATATGCTTGAAAGAATTGTCCAAGATATACCCGCACCAGATGGTGATTTAACAGCACCACTGAAAGCATTAATTTTTGATTCAAAATATGATGATTATCGTGGCGTGGTCCTTTCTGTCAGAATTGAAGAAGGGATTGTTAAGCCGGGTGATCAAATTGAAATTATGAATACTGGCAAAAAGTATGAAGTAACTGAAGTTGGGGTTACAAGTCCGCAGCCAATTAAAAAAGACGTTCTGATTGCCGGAGATGTTGGTTATCTAACAGCTAATATTAAGTCTGTGCGGGAGACACGTGTGGGTGATACGATTACCTTTGCAGAAAATCCGACAGCTGAACCGATGCCTGGTTACCGGCAGATTCCACCAATGGTCTATTCTGGGATGTACCCAGTTGACAATGCCAAGTATGACGATTTAAAAGAAGCCTTGCAAAAATTGCAGTTAAATGATGCTGCTTTAGAATTTGAACCGGAAACGTCTACTGCCTTGGGCTTTGGCTTTCGGTGTGGTTTTTTAGGCCTTTTGCATATGGATGTTGTGCAGGAACGGTTAGAGCAGGAATTTGATCTTGATTTAATTATGACAGCACCATCGGTAGATTATCATGCGCTTATGAATGATGGAACAACAAAGGTAATCGATAATCCATCGGATTTACCGTCTGCTGGTGAGTATAAGGAAGTGCAGGAGCCTTATGTCAAAGCTGAGGTTATGGTTCCTAACGACTTTGTAGGTCCAGTGATGGAATTATGTCAGCGTAAACGCGGCGAGTTTGTCACAATGGATTATTTAGATAAGTATCGCGTCAATGTGATTTATGATATGCCGTTAGCTGAAATCATCTATGACTTTTTCGATGATTTAAAATCATCAACTAAGGGTTACGCTTCGCTTGATTATGAAATTACGGGCTATCGTGCCACTGATTTAGTCAAGATTGATATTTTACTTAATAAACAGGCAATTGATGCTTTGAGTTTTATTGCGCACCGAGATGAAGCCCAGAAACGGGCGCGGCAAATGACCTCAATGCTCAAGAAATTAATTCCGCGGCAAAATTTTGAAGTTGATATTCAGGGAGCAATTGGAGCTAAAATTATTTCGCGGGCAACAGTTAAGCCTTATCGTAAAGATGTAACGTGGAAAATTCATACAGGTGACCCTGATCGGCGAGCTAAACTATTAGAAAAGCAAAAACGTGGTAAAAAACGGATGAAGGCTGTGGGTCGTGTTGAAGTGCCACAAGATGCTTTTATGGCAGTTTTAAAAATGAATGACGATGATCTGAATGCAAAGTAATAGTTAGGAGTAAAACATTTAATGATTGAGTGGAAACAACGTTCTGCTAAGGAATTAGCTCCTGAGTTAATTGAAAAATACCAACTTAGCCCAATGACGGCTAAGTTGTTTTCTTTGCGAGGAATAAATACTGATGAAGAATTAAATTTTTGGTTTAATGCGACAGAAGCAGATTTAGCTGATCCTAATTTAATGCATGATTTGACTAAAGCTGTTCAGCGGATTAATCAAGCGATTGATAATGGTGAAAAAATAACCATTTATGGTGATTATGACGCAGATGGTATTACAGCTACAACAATTATGATGGAAAATTTGGAAATTTTAGGTGCTGATGTGCATTATTTTATTCCAGATCGTTTTCGTGATGGCTATGGTCCAAATTTAGCAGCTTACCAAAAGATAGTTGCAGATGGTACTAAACTAATTATTACTGTTGATAATGGAGTAACCGGTGTTCAAGAGGTTGCTTATGCCAAAAGTCAGGGCGTTGATACAATCATTACGGACCACCACACTTTTCAAGAAGAAGTTCCTGCTGCTTACGCCATTGTTCATTGTAATTATCCGGGACAAAAATATCCGTTTGATGATTATTGTGGTGCTGGTGTTGCCTACACAATTTGCCGAGAATTAATGCAGGATCCTATGTCTGAATTGCTTGAATTAGCAATGATTGGAACAATTGGTGATATGGTTAAAGTTTCGGGCGAAGGCCACGTTATTGTTAAACGCGGACTGGCAATGCTTAATCAAACGCAACGGCCTGGGTTGCGTGCTTTAATTAAAAATGCTGGTTTAAAGTTAGGTTCAATTGATGAAACCGATGTTGGCTTTAATATTGCACCGCGATTAAATGCAGTTGGTCGACTAGCTGATGCTAGTTTAGCTGTTGAGCTGCTTTTGTGTGATGAGGAAGAGCAGGCACGAGAATTGGCTGCTCAGGTTGAGGAACTTAACGATAAGCGTAAAGAGTTAACGACTACGGTTTATCAAGATTGTCTAATGCAGGTGCAAAACAATGGTTGGCAGACTAAGAATACTTTAGTCATTTATAATCCTGATTTTCATGAAGGTGTCCTTGGTCTAGTAGCAAATAAAGTAGTAGAAAAATATCATAAGCCGACAATTGTCTTAACTAAAAATGATCAAGGCGAAATTAAGGGCTCAGGTAGATCTACTCAGGGATTTAACTTGTTTAATGCCTTAAATCCCCTAAAAAAAGATTTACTAACAAAGTTTGGTGGGCATGATTTTGCGTGTGGGCTGTCAATGACTGAAGATAAAATTGCTGCTTTGCGGGATGCTTTTGAAGCGAGCTTTGAAGGGACATCTAGTTTGGCAACTAAATATTATGACTTAGAATTACCACTAGCTGGATTAACGACTGATACAGTAGCAGAAATTAGCCAAGTTGGTCCTTTTGGTACTGACAATGTACAACCAATTTTTAGTATTACCCATGCAGCAATTAATAATTTTATTTTTATGGGTAAAGACAAGACTCATATTCGTTTTCAAGCTGTCAAAAATGGTGGTAAATTAGATGTTGTTGGGTTTAATAAAGAATTTTTGACGCGTAATTTATTACCATTTATTGATCAAATTTTTATTCAACTGGGGCTTAACACTTATCGTAAGCAGACTAAATTACAGGGCATTATTACGGGTTTTGTTTTTAAAGCACCGCAATTAGCTGTCCCGACACCAGTTGTGGATTTACGTCAAGAAAAATATATTATGGGTTTTGCTGACAAGTATTTATTGTTTGATGATAAAAATCGCTCAATTGCTGAAAATAGTTTAGGTATTGAACCGGCTAAAATTTCTTTGGTAACTGATTATCAGGAAGCTGGAGAGACAGCCGTGCTGCTTGATGCCCCACATAGTCAGCAGGAGCTAGATGCAGCTTTGACTAATGATTATCAGCAACTTTATTTACGTTTTTTATTAGATCAGTTGCCTGTAGAAACTTTACCAGCCAAAGCTGATTTTGCTCGGGTTTTAAAATATGTTTATCGGCATCCAGAACTTGCAGTAGCTGATTACCGGCAAGTTGCACCTTTTCTAGGTTTAGACTACAATAGTGTCTTATTTATTTTACGCGTCTTCTTTGAATTAGATTTTGTGAAAATGGAGCAGGGTAAGATTGTTGGGGTGCGAAAACCAGTGAAGCAGCCATTAACTTCGTCACGCTATTTTTGTGCTTCTGTATCGCAAATTAAATTTGTGCATGAGTTAAGGCAGATGCCGACCACGCAGTTATTAATGTATGTCAACAGTCAGCTAAAGCGGCATTAATGTTTTCTTTTAATGCTTTTCAAGTAAAAATCTGTTAGAATAGATAAGTTGAATTATGCTTGGTAAAGCAATTGAAATTTTGGAGGTTTTTCTTCGTATGGCAAACATTTTTGAAGAGCGAATTGCAAGTGTTAAGGATTTTCCGAATAAGGGAATTGTTTTTCGTGATATTACCCCTATTTTGCAGGACGGTAAATTATTTCAGGCAGCTACACATAAGCTGGCAGAGTATGCTAAGAGTAGAAAAGCTGATGTGATTGTTGGTCCAGAAGCTCGTGGATTCATTGTTGGATGTCCTGTTGCAACTGAATTAGGTTTGGGCTTTGTTCCTGCGCGGAAGCCCCATAAGCTGCCAAGAGATGTTGAACGTGCTTCATATGATTTGGAATATGGCTCAAATAGTCTGGAAATGCATAAAGATGCAATTAAACCTGGACAAAGAGTAGTTATCTGTGATGATTTATTAGCTACTGCCGGAACTTTACGTGCATGCAAGCAATTAATTGAAAAGTTGGGCGGTGTGCTAGTTGGTGCTGCTTTTTATATTGAATTACCAGATTTAAAAGGACATGAAAAGTTGCCTAACTTAGATATCTATTCACTTGTACAATTTCATGGTGCTTAAATAATTGTTAATATGTTAAAAATGGTTTTCTTTAAATAAAAAGGGAAACCATTTTTTGTGCAAATAAGAAAACAAATTTTTTTACATGGTTAGTTTGTGTAGATATAATATAGCTTATGTTAAAAAAGGAGAAGTGAATAATTTGCAATTAAGAAAAGCAACAATGGTCGATTTTGACCAAATTATGGATATTTTAAAAGATGGGGCAAACCAATTGGCAGAAAGTGGTGTCAATCAGTGGCAAGGAGATTATCCATCACCAGATCAAATTAAGGAAGATATTAAAAATGGTTGGGCGTATTTAGCTGTTTCCGACGATCGAGAAACAGTTGGGGCAATTTCGATTGTTCCCGCACCTGATCATGCGTATGATCAATTAAATGGTGCATGGCTGACACAAACGGATAAGTATCTTGTTATTCATCGTGTTGCCATTCATTCTAAGCATGCAGGTAATGGTTATGCAACTAAGCTCTTACAAGCTGTAATTACTGAAATTAAGGATAATCATCCTGAAATTGACTCGCTTCGTATTGATACGCATGAAGATAATAAGGCAATGCAGCACTTGATAAATAAAATGGGTTTTAAACAAGTAGGAACTTTACATGGCGTCTATCGTGCAGATGAAACTTCGTATGTTTATGAATTGGTTAGATAAAAAATAATTGCAAAAATTGCTCGAATAATTGTTCGAGCAATTTTGTTATTTAAACAATTATAAGTTATAGCTAAATATTTGATTTAAAGCTAATTTTAACCACTTTAAATTTAATAATTTTGTTTACAATAGTTATTTTATGTTGTACTATTATTATAACAAGTGTAATTTAATGCCATGAAGGCAAAAAATGTTGCTAACAAATTTATGTAGCGTTTACTTTTATAAGCACACTACTGTTAGCAAAGGGAAAGGAGATGATGCAAGGGACAACCAACATAATATAGTTATTGTTAACTTACTTGTGTCCTTGTCTCACAGTTCACAAAATAATAATTATCTTTCCTGATTAATTAAATATTTTTTCCTATTCTAAATTTTTATAACCAAATAGCATATACAAAAACACTTTTTCATTAATGTGATGGTCAATCAGGAACACATTAATGAACTCATTTAAAGACTGACCTCGGCAACTAAACGAGATCAGTCTTTTTTTTGCTCAAAAAAATAGGGCTTCCGCAAAGAAGCTCTATTTTAATCAGGTTATTTATTTTTCATAATCGGTTGATAAACAAGGTCGATTACAATTGCTGCTACTAGAGCAATTGCAAATGTCAGCAATAAGTTAGTCCAACTGATTTTAGTCATTGCTAACCCAAAGACTGCCAAAATGATTGTTAAAACAATATCGCCTAATTGGGTTAAACCAACTGCTTTGGAAGGGTAATCCTGCCAGAAAAAGCGTTTAGTCCGCGTAATCAAGATAATGAACATTGCACTCAATACGAGATAGACGTAAACCATTGTTGAAACTGTACCATGGCTAAAGCCATGAGTATTGAGGAAACCAACTGCAATAATACCAATTGCTGTCCAGCCAAAAGCTAATGAGAAGGCAATCTTAGCTAATTTAGCCATGTTCCAGTTTTCTGGCTTATAAGTGATATGAGTGCGGTCAGTACCAATCATCATGGTCACCATGTTATTCATGATTGTGTAGATGACCATTGCGTTAAGCGCCATTGGAATATAGTTGAAGAAAAGATAACCAAAAGTTAGCAACATCGTTAATTCAGCTGTTCGTGCTAATTTGGTTAATGACCAAGTGGTCATTCGTTGGTAAACACGGTGACCAGCATCTAAAATTTTAACAATCGAGCTTAACCCATCATTTAAAAGTACCATTTTACCAGAACGCTTAGCAACATCGGCGGCGTTTGAAACGGCAATACCAACTTCAGCTTGTTTTAGTGCCGGTGAATCATTAACCCCATCACCAGTCATACCGACAATATAGCCTTTCTTTTGGAAAAATTTAACCATTCGTAATTTATCTTCTGGTAGAACGTCAGCAATGCCAGCTAGGTGAGTAATATCAGTATTTTCATTGAAATCATGAATTGAGATAACATCACCGGATAAGTCGACTTGTTGAGCAACTGCGATCGCTGTTTTTTGATTATCACCAGTCAACATAATTGGGCGCACGCCGCGTTTTTTCAATTCGGCCAATGCAGCTTTAGAATCTGACCGAACTTGATCTTGTAAGATGAAGACGCCAGCCAATTGATCGTTAATTAACAAAGCACAGGAACGACCAGCACCAAAATCAATCTTTTTAGCCGTACTGCTAGCAGTTTGATCGATTAGGGATAGTTGCTTAAAGGAACCCAATTTAACGTTGTAACCCTCAATATTAGCCATTGAGTAGCCCGTAGCAGAAGTGAACGGGGTAAAGTCAGTGGCAGTTTTAACAGTTAAGCCTAAGCCAGCAACATAATCGTCAATAGCTGTGTCAATGATTTTTTTGTTACGCTTGTCAGTAGCTGCAGTTGCTAGTTCTAAAACCGTGTTATTGTCGAGTGGACTGAAATTAGTCCATTGGGCAACAGCTGTTTTGTTTTCTGTAATAGTTCCAGTTTTGTCCAGTAAAATCAGGTTCAAGTTGGCTGCATCTTGAATTCCAGTTAAGTCTGAAGTTAAAACGCCTTCTTTACTTAGTCTAGTTGCTTCAAATGAGTTAGAAAGAGCAAAAGTTGAGGGCATAGCAACTGGAATTGATGCGATAAACATCATTGCCAAAAATGGTAGCATATTAATTAAATTTTGAATGTCACCGCCCTTAAAGAAGGAAGCAATGACGATTACTAAAGTTAGAATACCATCAAGTAGACAAAGGTAATAGATGATTTTAGTTAATAATTGTTGTAAATGTCCGGGAGCAGCTGAATTGTTGATTAAGTTAATGGTTTTGCCTGAACGTGAATCTGAACCAGTCGCTGTAACTATAGCTAAGCCAGAACCTTCAACAACTGTTGTTCCAGCAAAAGCTGAATCAGCAACTTGCTTATGAACAGTTTTGGCTTCACCAGTGATTGAACTTTCATCAGTTGCAATCTGACCGTCAACTAATTTAACATCCGCCGCTATGACATCGCCTGGTTGCATGTTAATCAAGTCACCAGGAACTAAATATTTTGAATCAATGTTCTGCCACTTGCCGTCACGTTCAACAGCAACTGTCGGTGTTAATTTGTGGGAAATATTATTTAAAACGCGTCGTGATTGCTTTTTCTTTGATGCCCCATTCCAGGCAGCAAAGAGTAACATTAGTAACACGAATAATGATTGAATCCATTTACCTAAGATACATTCTAGAAGAAGGGCAGCTTCTAGAATCCAAGCGGATAAATTCCATAATTTAGATAAAAATTCTTTAAAGAAATTAAATTGTGGTTCAGGAACTTCATTTAAGCCCTTTTCTTTAAGAAGTTTATCTGCTTCGGCTTGACTTAAGCCGGTAATTTTTTCAGACATAATTTGCCTTCCTTATATTAAATTTGTACCTTATCTAAATTAGCACAATTAGGCGCTTTTTACTAGAAAATAAAAGCATGACCACTTGATAATATTAATGATTATCTTAAAGATCAGCTAGGAATAAATGTCATTTAAGTAGTCAGTTAGAATTTGTAAGCTGAACATAAACGTTTTTAGTTGAGTTCAGATTATCTACGCACATCGATTATGAATGAGTTAAGGTCACCACGATACTTAGCAATTGAATATTCAATTGGCTTTTCATCACTGGTAAGTCCTTGGGTGTGAAAGTAAAAGATTGGCTTGTTATTTGGAATATTAAGTAGATTGGCCGTAGTTTCATCAGCTTCTAGAACTTCCAACTTCCTGATAACATGCGTAACTTTTAATTTATACTTTTCCAAAGTGCTGTAAAGAGAATCCTTAACGAAATCGTAGTTAATTAACTCAGGCACTCTTTCCTGGGGAACGTAGGTAGTAACTAAAACAATTGGCTTTTGGTCAGCATAACGTAATCGTGTAAGTTTAAAAACTGGTGCATTCAACGGAATTTTTAAGTTCTCACTTACTTCAGAGTTAGCTTGTTGGACTTGAAAGTATAGCAGGTTTGTCTTAGGATAAATACCTTTTATATTCATTTCTGCGCTGTAACTTTCAATTACGTGAGTAAATTCCTGTTCGATTTTTGCTTGCCTAACTATCGTTCCACGCTTGCGGCGGCGTTCTAAATAGCCTTTGTTGACTAGCTTAGAAATTGCTTGACGCACGGTTGGTCGGCTGACATGATAGTTTTCTGCAAGTTCTACCTCTCGCGGAATCAGTGTGTTTTGTTTATAGACACCAGTTTGTATTTTCTTTAGTAAATCATCTTCAATTAATTTATATTTGGGTTGTCCTGCTTTTGTCACACTATTGCCACCTTTTTATGTAATCACAAGTTACTATAACACAAAAAAATCAATGCTTATAAATTCCAGTTGGTATTTTGCATTGATTTTTTTATCTTAAAATTTTGTTTTAAATATCTAGAGAAGTAATATTGTCATCTTCAAAGCGTTTCTTCAAAGTCTCAATAATTTTTACTCCGGAACTAGTCCCGATTCGCTTTGCACCTGCGGCAATCATTGCTAAAAAGTCATCGGTGTTACGAATACCGCCAGCTGCCTTAACTTTGACGTTAGGGCCAACATTTTCCTTCATTAACTTGACATCCTCAACTTTAGCACCAGCAGTCCCAAAACCAGTTGAAGTTTTTACAAAGTCAGGTTCAACTTTTTTGGCAATTAAGGCTAATTGCTTAATTTCATCTTTAGTAAGAAAACAGGTTTCAAAGATTACTTTACACGGAATATTCTTTTCATGACATGTGGTAACAATTTGCTTCATTTCGTCTTCAATGTAGTCCCAATCATGGTCACGTACTTTGGTTAAATTTACTACATAATCAATTTCATTGGCACCATTTTCGATTGCATTTTTAGTATCAAAAACCTTTGAAGCTACAGTTGTTTGTCCCAAAGGGAAACTAATTGCTGCTCCAGTATCAATATCTGTTCCTGCAAGTTGTTTAGCGCAATATTTTGATTGAACTTGATTAATTGCCACCATTTTAAAATGATACTTTTTTGCTTCATCACAAAGTTTTTTCATATCTTCTTGAGTTGCATACGGATGTAAATTCGTATGGTCAATTAAGCGGGCAAAATCATCAATTGTATATTTCATAATTATTTCTCCTTTATGTATTTACATAATAGATTATAATGATTAAAGGAAAAAAGGTCAACAATAAATTAAATTTCTATAAAAATAGATATTGACTTAAAGATAGCGATTACATATAATTACATTGTAAAAATAATATGTAATTACAAAATGGAGATGAAGCTAGTGAAAGTTCTTTTAACATCACATGGTAATTTAGCTGAAGGTATTTTATCAGGCTTTGAATTTATTGCCGGTAAAAGTTCAAAAATTTTAACTCTACAATTGGATAATGATGGCATTGATAAATATCGTAGCAGTTTAAATGAATTATTAGATCAGCAAAAGGAATCAGTTTTGATTTTGGCCGATTTAAAAGGAGGGACACCTTATAACGAATCATATAAATATTATTTAGAACATCCAGAAAGAGTTAGTTTAATTAGTGGATTAAATTTGCCAATGTTACTTGAACTAATTCCACAGCTTACAAGTAAAACAACACTTGATGAAGCAACAGAAATTGTTTTAAAAGCTGGTGCAGAAGGAATTATAAAAGCAGTAGATATTCAAGATGATGATGACGACCTTTTTTAGTCATTGAAGAATGGAGTAATAAAAAATGAGTATTTCAGTAGTAAGAGTTGACGATCGTGTAATCCATGGTCAAACAATGACCAGATGGACTAAGGCCCGTCCAGTAGATGGCATTTTAGTTGTTGGTGATAATATTGCGCATGACAAGCTGAGGAGAAAGGTACTTAAAGCTGCAGCCAATGAGTTAAAAGTTGGAATTTACACAGTTGCAGAAGCGGGTGAAAAGATTGCAAAAGGAATTGAATCTAAAAAGAAATTCTTTTTAATAAGTGACTCACCGCAAACATTCGCAAAATTGGTTGATTTAGGTATTGACTTTGGTAAGGTGCTTAATGTTGGTCCAATGAACACTAGACCTGGGACTAAGGTATTAGGAAGAACGGTTGCTTTAGATCAAAATGATTACGATGCTTTTGAAGATATTGCAAAACATGGTGTTGAGATTCAATTTCAGCTTCTGCCAGATGATGAACCGAAATCATGGACAACTATGAAGAAAAAATATGATGAAATGAAATAAATAGGAGGAACAGAAAATGAATAGTTTGTTTTTTCCAGCTCTTTTAACAGGAATTTTTTGCTATTTAGGAGCAATTGAAACACCTTGGCTATTTGGTATGTCGGGTGGTTTCTACATTGTAGGTAGACCTTTAGTTGCTGGATTATTAGTAGGTCTTGCTTTTGGTGATATTAAAAATGGTATTTTATGTGGTTTAGCTGTACAGGCTGTATTTATAGCTAACCTTTCAACTGGTGGTGCTACTAATAGTGAGATTACTTATGCGGCATATGGCGGTATCGGTTTAGCAATGGCTACTACTAAGAATCCAGCGATTGCGGTAACTCTGGCAATTTTAATTGGCCAAACTTTTGGCTTAATCTTTTACAACGGACGGATGGCTCTCTATTCTTTTTGGAATACTAGAGCAGAAAAAGCAGCCCATGAAAACAACGATCGCGGTATTGTTTTAAACCATTTGGTATATCCACAAATTACTACTTTTCTTTTACGTGCCGTACCAGTATTTTTAGCAATTTACTTTGGTAAAGGACTAGTTAATTGGCTGATTAGCAGTATTCCTGAAATTGTAACTCATATTATTCAAGTTCTAGGTGGCGTTTTACCAGCTCTGGGTATTGCTATGCTTATGAGTATAGTTATTAAAAGCAAACCACATTTTATCTTTTTCCTTGCTGGTTTTGTCCTACTAGCTTTTGCTAAGTTAAGTATGATTGCGATTGTCTTTATTGCAGCGTTAGTTGCATATCTTTATTATCTTGCATCCGGTAAAAACACTGTCTCTACAGCAGGTTCAACTGTGGGTGATAATGATCAAACTGTTAATACAGATGATGAATATGAAGATGAGGATCTATTCTAAGGAGATTTATTATGGCAAATTCAAACAATACTGAACCGAAAAAATTACTATCAAAGCACGAATTAAATCAAATTTGGTATCGTTGGGGCTTTACGCATTTGAGTTCGATGAGTTACGAAAAGTTGCAGGGTCATGCATGGGCATATTCATATTTACCATTTGCTCGTAAATATTATAAAAATGATCCTGAAAAAAAGCGTCGCCTTTTGGAACGGCATTCAATGTTTTATAATACTGAACCACAAACTGGACAATTGATTAACGGAATTGTTGCTTCACTTGAGGAACAAATTGCTCTTGGCAATGATGTTTCTGAAGAAATGCCGGTAACTATTAAAGCAACTTTAATGGGACCTTTAGCTGGTATTGGCGATTCAATTATTCAAGGTATTATTGTTCCTATTCTCTTATCTATTGGTATGAGTTTAGCTAAAGGCGGTAGTCCAGTTGGACCATTGTTCTATATCATTGCTTACGGTATTATTGGACCAACGATTTCATACATTGCATTTCATAGTGGCTATCGTCTAGGTGTTGGAGCAATTGATACCATCGTGGGTGAAAATTCTAAGCGTATCACTGATGCCTTCAATATTTTGGGTGTGATGGTTGTTGGAGCTTTAGCGGCTAATACAATTGTTCTGAAGACAATTGCTAAAATACCACAAGGTGGTAAATCAGCTCCATTGCAAGGTGTTTTAGACGGAATTTTCCCAGGACTATTGCCTCTAGCTATGGTTATTCTTGGCTGGTGGCTTGTTTCAAGCAAACAAATGACAGCAACAAAGGTTATCATTATTATGGTAGTAATCGTTACTTTGGGCTGTTTAGTAGGCTTATTTTAAAATGACAATATAATTAAAACTGCATAAAAATAGTGAGCGTAAAGCTCACTATTTTTATGCTTTTTTCGTATTTATTAACTTGGGATACTGTTTGCCAAATAGTTGATTATTAGAATATGTATCACTAAATTAGGTTATTACTTTTAATTTTGTACATATTTAAGGGTATCTTTTTTCCAATCGTCTATTGAATTAATTGATTTTGTAAGCAAATTCAGTTGACGATCTGACATATTAGGGGGATGTACATAAATATTTTAAATTTTAAGTGAATTAATGAATTATACTATTAAAAGTATATTTTGTTCTGTATCGTTATGGATTTATCACAGTTATAATTGGAAGCGTATTCAGGGTAAAAAGAAAGAAGGCGATTATATCAACGATAGAGAAGTGAAAATTGTTAAGCAAATATTAATTGATGGCGTGACGCACTATGAAAATATTGAACATAACATTGGTGTGTCAAGAGGAACAATTAATAAGTATCTTAAAGAAATTGCTGACGAAGTTGAAAAATATCATATCAAACTGATTAGAAAGCAAAGTTACGGAATTTATTTTGAAGGCGATACTGATCATCTTTTGTCTTCTTTACAAAAGGGTAACTTAGTATCTAGTCAGGAAAATCCAAAAGAAATAAAATTGGGAATTATTTCTAGATTACTAACAGATGAGCAGCCTATAACCATTCAAGAATTATCTAATAAATATTATGTTAGTAGAACAACAATTGAACTTTATCTTAAGGAAATTAAAGGTTGGTTTAATCAACAAGGTGCAAGCCTCAAAAGTGGAGAGCGTGGAATTTTTGTTCAAGCATCTGAAAGTATCAAGCGAAAATTAATGACCTTGCTTTTAGGATTTTATTGGGGTGATAACCTAAGTATTAATGGTCAAGTTAATTCAGAAATGGTGATCAATGTGCCTAAAGAGTTGAAGTCAATTTTTGATCAAACTATTTTCTTTGGAGTTGGACAGACACTTACTCAATTTCAAAAAAATAGTTTAATAACTTTGAATGACTATCAATTCCAATCTTTAGAAATTCATCTGGTGATTGCTATTCAGAGAATAAAAAATGGTGAAATTATTCAACAAAATGATGATTTTACGGCTCATCCCATGTCCCCGAATACTCAAACTTTAACAAAGCTACTGGAAGATAAGTTTCAATTGACAATACCTGAAGCTGAGCAAAAATACATTAACATTCACATCTTAGCTGCTGAGCCTAACAGTCAGCAATATGCCAATTTAGAGGGGAATATGCCAGACTCTCAAAACAATGTTATTGCTTGCTTTTTACGTAACAAGTTATCAAGTTACGATGAAACTTTAATTAACAATCTGACCCTGCACTTAATTCCTGCGCTGCATCGCTTTACCTTAGGCCTAAGTATTAAGAATCCGTATAAAGATAGCATCAAAAGAAACTTTGCTTATGTTTATAACCAAGCAGTGGATTTAAGTATAGAGATAGAAAAATCCTTTTCAGTTCATATCAATGATGATGAAATTGCATATATTGCTCTGCATTTAGAAAGTTATGTTGAAAGGCGTGAACAAAATAATAAAGTAGTTGCTGTTATTGCTTGTAGTACAGGTTTGGGAACGGCTCGACTTCTTAAACAGAGAATTGAAAAATATTTTCCTGATACAATCAAAATTAATCGTGTAGTTTCAATATCGGAGCTGATTAATACACCTGTTACAGAGGATTTGGTCATTAGTACAGTTGATATAAATATAGCTCACAAGAAAGTTGTATTT
This sequence comes from Lactobacillus sp. ESL0785, assembly GCF_029395455.1. NCBI lineage: Bacteria > Bacillati > Bacillota > Bacilli > Lactobacillales > Lactobacillaceae > Lactobacillus > Lactobacillus sp. ESL0785. The sequence continues at coordinate 974,917 of NZ_CP113916.1, read as the reverse complement.
GTACCACCATTTTTAGATGAACAATCAAAAGGGAAAATCCAACAAGTAATTGATAATTTAACTAAGTTTAAAAAAGACGAAAATGAATTTATGAAGTTAGTTAAACCAGAATTAATTATGATTGATCATCAACATATTAAACGTAACCAAGCAATTCATAAAATTTGTGATGTATTACAAAAACAGGGTTATGTATTTCCTGGAATTGAGAAAGCAGCGATTAAGCGAGAAGAACTTGCTAGTACAAAAATGGAGCTTGTTGCCATGCCACATGCTCCAATTAAGTATGTTAAGTCTCCCTGTATTGCTATTTATATTAATTCAAGTGGTATTGATTGGGGTAAAGGTAAAGTTAATCTTGTCTTTTTCATGGCAATGAACAAAAGCATAAAAAGTTCAATTAATGAAATTTATAGTTACTTTAATGCAATTTTGGAGGATAAAAAGATGTTGCGTAAATTGAGTCGGTTAACAAAAGAAACAGATGTGATTACTACGATAGGAGATGAAGAGATTGACTAAAAAAGAGACAAGTTTTATTTCAAAAGATAATATCGTAATTGGTTTAGATGCTTCTTCTAAGGAGGATGCAATAACTAAATTAGCGGCTGTCATGGAAAAGAACGGTATTGTAAGTGATGCAACTAAATTTAAGGACGATGTTTTGTATCGAGAAAGCTTGACGACAACAGGCATTGGCAATAATATTGCTATTCCTCATGGAAAAAGTGAAACGGTTAATGTGGCTTCATTGGTGTTTGCTAAAACAACTAAGCCACTTGAGTGGAATTCACTTGACGGCAGTAAGGTATCAATTATTTTTTTAATGGCTGCACGTGATAAAGATAGCGGTAAAGAGCATTTAAAGATGCTAGCAACAATTGCTGGAAAGTTAATGGATGATGATTTTGTTGCACAAGTCAAGGCAGAAAATGATCCAGATAAATTAGTAAATATTTTTAAGGAACTAGAAGATTAGGAGAAATTATTATGAGTAAATTTGTAGCAGTAACAGCATGTATTGCCGGAGTAGCCCACACCTATATGGCAGCACAAAACTTGAAAAAGTATGCCAAGAAAAATGGTGATCAGATTAAAGTTGAGACGCAAGGTGCAATGGGCTTTGAAAATAAACTAAGCGCAAAGGATATTGCAGAAGCTGATGCTGTGATTTTCGCAGTTGACACTAACGTTCGAGAACAAGATCGTTTTGCAGGTAAAAAAATTCTTAAAATGGGTACTTCTGAAGTAGTAAAAGATGGTAGTAAGGCAATTGCTAAAGCTCATGAGCTACTTGGTGATTAATTAAATTTTTTTAGAAAGGTGAGTTTGTTTTATGGATAAGATAAAGCAATTCTTTAAAGAATTAGTAGATCACTTTCAAACAGGAGTTTCATACATGATTCCCCTTGTTTCAGCCTCTGGGTTAATCGTTTCGATTGCTGTTGTCGGCGGTGGTAATGGCGTATGGAATCAGACGAGTAATATTTGGGGTATTTTACGGATGATTGGTCAACAAGGCTTGGGCTTTATTCCTGTCATGATTGCCGCATACATTTCATACTCGATTGCTGATCGACCAGGACTGGCACCAGCCTTTATTGTTGGACTAGTTGCTAATAAGTTGGGTATGGGCTTTATTGGCGGAATGGTTGTTGGTGTTTTAATCGGTTATCTTGTTTATTGGCTTAAAAAGTTGCCAATGCCAATGAGTCTGATTTCTTTAAAATCAATTTTCGTTATTCCTTTAGCCTCTGTATTAATTGGTGGTTTAGTAATTTTCTATGTCTTCAGTGATCCTGTTAGAGCAATGCAAAATGGCTTAACTTCATGGTTGGCAAGTATCAGTGGTTCTAACAAAGTCTTAGTTGCTGCAATTATTGGTGCGATGATGGCAACAGATATGGGTGGACCAATCAACAAAGTTGCTTATACGTTTAGTATGGCTTCATATACTTCTGGTGGTTACGCAATTAGTACTGCATGTTTTATTGCTATTGGAATTCCACCTCTAATCATGGCGTTAGCAAGTTTTATCGGTAAAAAGTATTACAGTCAAGATGAAAAAGAAAATTCAACTACTGCTTTGATCATGGGTATTATTGCTACTACCGAAGGTGCAATTCCATTTGCTGTTTCTGATCCAATAGCCGTAATTCCAAGCTGCATGATTGGTTCAGGATTAGCTAGCGCACTTAATGCATTCTTTGGTACAACGCAAAAGACGGCTTTATCCACATTTATGGCTGCACCGTTTGATTCAAATATTTTATTATACTGCTTATCAATTGTGATTGGTGTAGTTGTTGGAGCATTACTATGTAATTTCCTTAAGAAATTAATGCATCGGGATCAAAAAGTTGCTGCAGAAGCAGCTGCTTAATTATAGGAGAGAAAAATGTACAAAGTATTTTATAAACCTGAAAAAGATAAATGGATGGGTGACATCATGCCTTTTGGCAAAGATGGTAAGTTCTATTTGTATCATCAACGTGACCCTCGTAAGCCAGGACCACTGACTGATAATGATGAACCGTTTGGCTGGTCACTGTCAACCACAACAGATTTTGTTAATTATGAAGATCATGGCGACGCAATTCCTGCTGGAGATGCCAAAGACCCTGCACAGTGGATTTATGCGGGTTCTGTTTTTGAAGCTCAAGGAAAAATTCAGGCCTTTTATACTGGTTATAATAAGAAAGCTGAACAGGAAGGTCGTGCTTCGCAAGTTTTGCTTCATGGAACTAGTACAGACTACGAGCATTTTCAAAAAAATGTTGATAAATTATTATTACCTGCTCAAAAGGGTTATGATAAAACAGATTGGCGTGATCCATGGGTCATTTGGGATAGTGATAAGGAAGAGTACTTATTAATTTTGGGAACCAGATTAGCAGGTCCTAAATCTAAATTAACAGGGCGAATTGTTTCATTTACCTCAAAAGATTTGAAGAATTGGGATTTTAAAGGCGATTTCTATGCTCCTAATTTGTATACCGGTCTTGAAATGCCTGATTTATTTAAGATGGGTGATTGGTGGTACTTACTATATACTGAGTATAGCGAGCAAAGTAAAACCCGCTACCGCATGAGTAAGAATATTAATGGTCCTTGGATTAAGCCTAGAGATGATGCCTTTGATGGTCGTGCTTATTACGCTGCCAGAACTGCTTTTGATGGTCAAAGACGAGTACTATTTGGTTGGGTGCCAACTCGTGAAAAAGGTCAGGGCGATATGGTCAACTGGGAATGGGGTGGCACATACGTACCACTAGAACTTGCTCAAAGAGAAAATGGTACACTTGCTACTAAACTCCCAGATGAATTAACTGAACAATTTACTACTAAAACTAAAATTTCTGATTTTACAATTGAAAATTCAGCTGGTAGAACAGAAAAAGTTATTGCTCATGATGTAGGCCGCCATTTTGTTTTAGACATGGATATTACATGTTCAGATGATACCAGTGATATTGCAGTAAGATTATTTAAGAATCTAAAAACAGATGAATCATATCAGTATTTATTAACTAAAGATGATAAACGGTTGATTTTTGATAAGAGTCCAGAGTGGCCATGGTTCCAAATGATGAACAAAGGGCTTAATAGACCCCTTCCTGAACCTAACTTTAAGAAAATGCATGTCAAATTAATGGTAGATAATGACATTTTTGTCTTGGTTGTTAATGGCATTAGTTTAATCGCTCGTGGTTATCAAAAATTTGGTGATGACCTAGCCGTTGCTGCCAACGGTAAAGTGGAATTTAAGAATATTGAGTTAAGAAAGTAAGCTAATGGCAGAAAAGATTAAATCTTTGGTCTTTTTTGATATGGATGGTACTTTATTATCTAGCAAAACCACAATTTTACCGGAAGTTAGTCAGGCTGTACGCCAATTAAAAGCCAATGGGAATATTCCAGTAATTTGTACTGGACGAGCTGCATTTGAAGTACGACATTTCATGAAAGAATGTGAGATTAATTCATTAATTGCAACTAATGGACAATATGGTGAATTTAATGGTCAAGTGGCATTTAACTTAATGATTTCTAGTACTATTTGTCAAAAAGTTTTAACATACGCGCAAAGTAGAAATGATATTATTGGCTTTTATAATTATAGGCAGATCGCATTATCCGATGATCAGCCGCTATCACGTAAATTTTATCAAAATATTTCATCGCCATTTCCGCAAGTTAACCCTGATTTTTATAAAGATAATCCAGTTAATCAGCTTTTAGTGATTACTCATCATGCGGATACTGAATATAGCAGACTATTTCCTGAATTACGTTTTATGATTACCGGTTCCCAATCAATTGACACGGTTTTACAAAATAATTCTAAAGGTCAAGGGATTTTAAGATTATTAAAACAAGAAAATCTTTCTGTGCCGACCTATGCTTTTGGTGATGGTAATAATGATTTAACAATGTTTGACGTAGTTGATTGCGGAATTGCAATGGCAAATGGCAATTCTGCAATTAAAAATGCAGCTACCTATGTTACGGATACAAACGATAACTTAGGGATTGTTAAAGCTTTAAAAAAATTAAAATTAATTTAAAAGAGGGTATAATAATGAGCGTATTTAAAGGTGTTTCACATGTGGGTATTCCAACAGATAATTTTGCTAAAAGTGTTAGAGATTATAAGAAAATTGGTTTTGAATTAATTAATCAAGAAGATAACAATGGCAGCCAAACTGGATTTTTTCAATTAGGCAATTTGATGCTTGAAGTCTGGGAAACAACAATTAATCCAGTAAATGGCGCAATTAACCACTATGCTTTGGATACAGATGATGTTGCTACAGCATTTGCACAAATTAAAGCAGCTGGTTTTAAACTGATTGATCAACAGATTATGCACTTACCTTTTTGGGAACATGGCATTAGTTACTTTAACTTTTATGGTCCAAATCATGAAGTTATTGAAGTTTGTCAAAGAAATAAGAAGTAAAGAAAATGTTATTAGGTTCAATTGAAGCTGGCGGTACTAAATTTGTTTGTGCTGTTGGCAATGAAAACTATCAAATTAAAGATTCAATTAGAATACCAACGACAACACCAAAAGAAACTTTGCAAAAAGTTGCAGATTATTTTAAACAATTTGCAGTCAAAGCAATTGGTATTGCTTCGTTTGGACCGATTGAGATTCGTAAGCAAGCAAATAATTACGGCTATATTACTGATACTCCTAAAAAAGGATGGCAAAATACTAATTTTGTAGGCTTTTTACAAAAACAAATTAATGTACCAATCTTTTTCACTACTGATGTTAATGGCTCTGCTTACGGTGAATATGTGATGTCACTTTTATCAAACGAAGATATTGATTCGCTAGTTTATTACACAATTGGTACTGGAGTTGGTGGTGGTGCGTTAATCAATGGTCATTTAATTGGATCGCAGGGTCATCCTGAGATGGGACATGTCTTATTGAAGCGTCACCCTGATGATTTAGATTTTGTAGGTGTTTGTCCATTTCATCACGATTGCCTAGAAGGTCTAGTTTCAGGACCTACTTTTGAAGCAAGATTACACAAACCAGGAGTGCAAATACCGCTTGATAATCATGTATGGGATGTTATGAGCTATTACGTTGCTCAAGCTGTTTTGCAGGTTACATTGATTTTACGACCTGATAAAATTGTTTTTGGCGGCGGCGTTGTTAGTGAAAAATTTTTAAAGAAAGTTAGACGTGATTTTAGTAAGATGCTGAATAATTACGTTAATGTTCCACAATTAGATAAGTATATTGTGATGCCAGCAATTACTGATAATGGTTCAGCAACAGTCGGTGACTTTGCTTTAGCAAAGAATTTATTAAAACAATAGAGTAAAAAGGGATGTTTAATTATCAGTTATTAATTAAGCGTCTCTTTTTAAATGGAGGAAATGATGGTTAAAGCTTATTTAGTAAATCATACTCACTGGGATCGTGAATGGTACTTTTCAATTATGGATGAGCAGGTTTTAGGAGAACAGCTTTTTACAGAGGTTTTAGATGAATTAGAAAAGAATCATGAAGCTAATTTTTGCTTGGATGGTCAAGTGTCAATTGTTGATGAATATGTGGCAATTCATCCTGAGGCAAAACAGAGAATTAAAAAATTAGTTGATCAAGGACGCTTATTTGTCGGACCGTGGTATACCCAAACAGATGCATTAATGCCGCAAGCAGAATCTATCATTCGTAATTTAGTTATTGGAATTAAAGATACGCAAAAAAATTATGGTAAGCCAATGATGGTAGGTTATTTACCAGATTCATTTGGCTTTAATGCACAAATGCCCACTTTATTGCATCAGGTAGGAATTGATAATTTCATCTTTTGGCGTGGTACTAATTTTAAGAGACAGACGAGTTCTGTTTATTTTAGATGGCGTGGTTTAAGCGGTAAAGAAGTGCTAGCACTTAATTTTCCATTTGGTTACTTTACTGGGCAGATTACACCAGAAGCTAAGCAAAAGCTGGATGAATTTGTGACGCAAAAGTATGACCCGGCAGTTAAGTTTGAAGCGGAACATGGTAATCATGAAGATGTCTTGGTACCATCAGGAATTGATCAGATGAATATTGTAAAAAATATGTCACAGACAATTTTAGAGCTTAATGCAAAAAGTAATTATCACACTGTAATCAGTTCATTTCCAGAATTTGTAGCTTTAATGAAAAAGAAAAAAGCAACCTTACCTGATTATCAAGGGGAATTAAGATTACCAACTTATTCCCGAGTTCATCGGTCAATCGGTTCAGTACGTAGTAAATTTAAGCGTGCTAATTTTAAACTAGAACAAAAGCTTTTAACTCGGGTTGAACCATTATGTGTCATTGGTAAAAAGGTTGGTATAAATATTGGTAATGGTTTATTAGAAAATGTATGGCAAAAACTATTAAAATGTCAACCACACGATTCTTTGGGTGGTAGCGTTTCTGAAAGCACTGCGGAAGATATTTGGCACCGTTATAAAGAAGTAAATGAGTTGGCTGATGGTATTGAAAACATGATTAAAAAGAAAATTGCTCAATATCTAAAATTAACAGCTAATCAAGTCCTGATTTTTAATACAGACCCACACCGCTTTTCTGGGTATAAAGAAATTGAGATTGTGGTACCAACAAAGAATATTCAGTTAGAGGGAATGTCTGATAATGAAATTATTAGTGAAAAATATGTTGCTCCAAGAAAACATATTTTAATGCAAACGCCTCATGGTGAAGATTATACTGATGAGCCGGGATATTACAAACTCAAAATTAAAGGACGAATTGATTTACCAGGATTAGGTTATAAAGTAGTGGCAATTCATAACACAGATAAAGCACTAGCAGAAATGACATCTTCACAAATTAAAAGTAGCGGTGAAATTACATTTGAAAAGCAAAAGTTGCAATTTGTTAATGGTCAAATTAATTTATTAACGCCCAATAAAAAGTATATGAATATTATTTCTTTGGTTGATCAGCCGAATGATGGTGATACTTATGACTTTTCACCATATCGAGATTTTGTTGAACAACGATTGCCTTTGGAAAATGTGATAATTAGACACAGCTTACACCATGACGTAATGATAATTAGAGGTAGTGCTAGTTTACCGTTAAATTTAAACGATTATGATGTAGATAAGCCTCATTATGGTCAACTAGACTATATTCTCAATTTGACTTTTAATAATTCAGGACAAATTTGTGCAAAATTGGTATTAAATAATCAAGTTAATTCTCATCGTTTAAGACTATGTTTCAATCCTCAAGTTAATACGCAGGATGCTAGGGCGCAAATTCAGGCTGGATACATAACAACTAAAAATCATCAAATTGCTCCTGATTGGAATAAAGAATTTGTTGAGAAACCAGTTAACCTTTATAATTTCACGAAATCAGTAACTTTAAGGGAAAATGGTCGACATTTTACTTTTTGGGGAGTTGGTCAAAAAGAATATGAATATCAAAATAAGCAGTTATTCATTACTTTAATGGCAACAACCGGTGAACTAGGTAAACCTAATTTAGCTTGGCGCCCGGGTCGTGCTTCTGGCGATACAACAAGTCAGGGTCATATTATGATGCCGACTATATCAGCACAAGAACTAGGTCATAACGAATTTAAATTTTGCTTTGGTTTATTTGATACCGACTTTAATGAAAGTAAAAATAATCAGTTAACAGCTTCTTGGTTGACACCAAACATTTCATATCAAGCACAAACTTTGAATATGTTTATTAATCGACTTGATAACAAGATTTGGCCCACTGAGAATAATCCTCAAATTGATGATCAATTAGAATTAATAAATTTACCTGAAAAAGTTAGAGTTGCAGCGATTTACCCGGCACTTTCTGAAAAAAGAAGTTACATTATCCGATTAGAAAATTTAACTAATCGGCCAGTTTCAATCCCGGAAGTATTGTTAAAAAAGGGTCGAATTGTTAATGCATTAGAAAATGCGATTAGTGAACGAAAAATAGGCCCATATGACTTAATTTCTGTGATTTTACCATTAGAATGAACGGCTAAATGAATTTTACTGATTCTAGTTTTTGGTTGAGGTGCAATTCTTCTTGATGATTACAACTTGGGGAATGCTATTTCATATTTGATTCCTAAAGTATTGGTGAAGCTGGAGTAACAGCTGCTAGTTTTGCTGCAGATAGTGGCGCCAAAGTATACTGTAGTTGAAATAGTTTACACAAGTCGCGTCTTAAAAGATGCGTTGAATAAGGCTAAATAAGTAGCAGGTTAAAATATTAGCACAGAAGATAGCTAGTAGTGCTTTTTTATAGAAAAAAAGCAAAAAAATAGATCAAGATTTTTCCAAAAGGAATTCTTGATCTATATTTTTTTGTCTAAGAAATTAATTTTTCCTGGACACTGACAAATTATCTATTAATCCTTGTCAACATTGTCTGGGAAGAATGCAAGACGTTCACCATCGCCAAGTTCTTCTTCGATTTCAAGTAAACGGTTGTACTTTTCAACACGTTCTGAACGAGCTGGAGCACCAGTCTTCAATTGACCACCGTTAACAGCAACAGCAAAGTCAGCGATGAAGGTATCACCAGTTTCACCTGAACGGTGAGAAATCATGGTGTTGTAGCCATTCTTACGTGAAAGACGAATAGTTTCCAAAGTTTCAGTAACTGTACCGATTTGGTTCAATTTGATTAATGAAGCATTACCAGCACCTTCCTTGATAGCTTTAGTTAAAAGCTTAGGATTAGTACAAATAAAGTCATCCAAAACAATTTGAATTCTATCCTTGTGAGTTTCAGTAAATTTAATCATACCGTCAACGTCATTTTCATCGTATGGGTCTTCGATGGAGATTAATTCTGGGAATTCACCAAGCAACTTGTCGTAGTAATCTGACAATTCTTGATCGTCAAGAACTTTACCTTCAAAGTGGTACTTCTTGTCTTCTTTGTTGTAGAAATATGAAGCAGCACAGTCACAAGCAATAGCAATATCTTCGCCTGGTTTGTAGCCAGCCTTGATGATTGCTTCGTGCAAAGCCTTCAAAGCTTCTTCTGAACTCTTCATGTTAGGAGCAAAACCACCTTCGTCGCCAAGGCCAGTTTCGTAACCCATATCTTCAAGAACTTTTTTCAAAGTGTGGTAAGTGTTAACAATCTTTTCAAAACCATCACGGAATGAAGTCTTCTTAACTGGAGTAATCATGAATTCTTGAACATCGATACCGTTATCAGCGTGTTCACCACCGTTAATAACGTTATGGAAAGTTTGTGGCATTTCAAGATCAGTTCCGCCAAGGTATCTATAAAGTGGTTGGTGACTGTCTTTAGCAGCAGCAGCGGCAGTAGCCATTGAGACACCTAAGATAGCATTAGCACCAAGCTTAGCCTTGTTTGGCGTACCATCTAATTCAATCATAACGCGATCAATATTTGCTTGGTCGTGTGGGTCTAAGCCCTTCAAAGCCTTAGCAATTTTAGTGTTAACGTTGTTAACGGCTTTAGAAACACCTTTACCACCAACACGTTTGCCGCCGTCACGCAATTCAACAGCTTCATTTTCACCAGTTGAAGCACCTGATGGTACTTCAGCCTTTCCTACAACACCGTTTGAAAGGGTAACAAAAGCTTCAACAGTTGGGTTACCACGTGAATCATAGATTTCCAGTGCATGAACATTTTCAATGACTGATTTTAACATCTAAAAAACCTCCTAAATAATAAATGCTGTACAGCAATTGTATACATACATTAGATGGAATAAGCCTTCCATCTCTACATGACAAATTTTAGCCTAAGTTTGTGATTCTGTAAACATTTGAAAGCGATTTCTGATATTAAAAATTTTTAATCGCTTTTTTACGCATTTTGCATTATTATTTATCTATACGATTTAAATCCTGAATCTCTTTTATTTAATTAAGGACGCATTACATGGAAAAAATAAAATTAATAATTGACTCTAGTTCTAATGAAAGTTCAGAGCAAAATGTTGAAGTAGTTCCACTTACACTGACAATCGCAGGAAAGGATTTTGTTGATGATGCTCAACTTGATCTTGACCAACTGTTAACCAGTATGGCGCAAAATACAGAAGCAGGTAAGACTTCTTGTCCAAGTATTAATGACTGGTTGGAAGCTTTAGCGGGCAGCAAGTGGGCAATTTTAATAACAATTACTAGTGGGCTTAGTGGTAGTTTTTCATCAGCTTTTCAAGCCAAAGAAATGTATGAAAAGGAACATCCAGAAAGTCATGTAATTGTAGTTGATTCGCGTTCGGCTGGTCCAGAATTGTCAGTTGTTCTTGAAGAAATTAAACGGCTGCTTAATAATAAAACCCGGTTTGTTGATTTAGAACAAAAGATTTCTGAATATCGGACGCACACGCACCTGTTATTTATTCTACAATCTTTGCATAATTTGTCATTAAATGGTCGAGTTAGTCCAGCTGTTGCCAAAGTAGCGCATATGCTTAAAATTGATTTAGTTGGCACAGCTAGTGATGAAGGTAAGCTTGAACCATTGGCAAAAGTGCGTGGAATGAAGCGAGCACTTAAAGAAGTCTTGAAGCGAATGTCTGATATGAAATATCAAGGCGGCCGTGTCATTATTGATCATTGTAAAAATGAAAAAGATGCACGGACACTTAAAGAAAAGATTATGGCAAGTTATCCGCAGGCACAAATTGCCATTAGACCGATGCATGGCTTGTGTAGCTTTTACGCTGAAGAGGGCGGTTTAATGATTGGCTTTGAGGGTAAGTAAAAGCAGAAAGTAAAAATATCTCTCAGATTTACGTCTGAGAGATATTTTTTATATAGTTTAAAAAATTGCTAAAAAGATTTGCTGGGAAAGGCTGAAGCAAAAAATAGCCAAACTAGTTGCGCCAATAATATCAGAAGGATAATGAGCTTTTAAACTGAGACGCGAAATGACAACCATTAGCCAAATAGCACTTAAAGTAATAATGAGTCCCGTTCCCAATTTAGCACCAAATAGTTTCCAGATGATTAATACCATACACGTTGTTCCAAGTACATGGCCACTAGGGAAACTATAACCGTCTTCTAAGTCAGAATGTTCACTTGGGCGTTTACGATGCATCCATTTTTTTAAAAAGATGCCAACTAAATCGGTAAACCCCAGAGTTACAATGACCCACAGGGCAGTAATATTTTTTTCTTCATTAATTAGAAAGCTAGCCAAGAAAACGTCCCAAACGACCATTAGTTTAGGATCGTTAATAAACGCAATTATTTGCCAGCTAAAGCTATCATGATTTCTGACTAACTTGTGGTGTAGCCAATGATCAAATGAATTAAAGCGACTGGAATTACGTACATTAATGATGAGAATTAGCAGAATAAAAGCGGATAAAGCCGCAAGCCAAATGTTTATTTGCAAGATTAAATCACTACCTAGAAAGATTACTTAATGTTATTTTAACAGCTTCAGGAGTAGGGGATATACCGTTATTAGCTGGTCTTGAATAAAATTTAAGAAATGTTGAGATTCTGTAACTTTCTTGTAATAAAAATTGTCAACAAGTTAGTTTTAATAAAATTAAATTTATTATTGTATCTAAAAAAGCGCCCTTAAAAAGAGCGCTTTTTTAGATGATTAAATAATTAGTGAAACCAGTGCGTATGCTTATCAGTAAAAGCCAATAAGTCGTTACTCAAGTACAAGATATATGTAAAGAATAGGGTCAGGCTAGCATCACCTTGAAAGGCAGTAACTCCCCACAAAATAATTGACATGATCCCTTGAATAGTCCAGAAATAATATTGTTCACGAAAACGTAATGTACAGAGAAGCGAGCCTGTAACACCAATTGAGCCAGTTATTGCATCGATCCAAGGCCGTGGACTAATAAACATTCTTGTGTCCATAAAGTAAAGCATACCTGTAACAACTACGAAAAAAAGCAGTGTCCAGAGCCATTTAACAGCTGTCAGACCATGAATATGCTTTTCAGCATCTTTGGCCCAAGCTGGCAATAATAAAACTGGCAAATCTAGCAGAAATATATATGATGTTTGCAAAACAACATCAGCATAATTACGTGCGATAATTGCAACTACAATATAAATTAAGGCTGATAACAATCCCAAAACTCCATTTAAAGGCTTGGCATTAGTGATTGCTAACGTACAAGTGAAACCCATAATCGCTGCCAGCATTGTAATCAAAGCTAGCGGCGTTATTGCTGCTGCAATTGTTGTTCCGACAATTACACCAATCCCAAACATCAAAAGCATATAAGTTTTGAAGCTCCAGCCCCGCATTTGATTAATATACCATTTAGGTTTGAAAACATCAGTATTTGGCTGTATTTTCATTGATCATTCTCCCATCTTTAAACTGCAATATCTTGTGTTATTTATCTACGTCTTCTATCATATCATGTGTTTTATTTAAATTAAAATCATATTGACCTATAACATACAGCACATAATTATTTAAAATTTTTAGTTGGAAAATTTGAATTAATACGGTATAATAATTCTCGTTGTGGAGAGTTGGCAGAGTGGTAATGCACCGGACTCGAAATCCGGCGAACCAAGTTTTTCCTTGGCGCGCAGGTTCAAATCCTGTACTCTCCTTAAATGAAACTTCAATCCTTGCTGTATAAGGACTGAAGTACAACAATTTCTAATTCCACATGATTTCCACATGATTAAATATTTAGAGAGTCCAGAGATTGGATAGCATCTTTTTTATTCATGTTAGTTACGTGAGTATAAATGTTCATTGTCATTCCAATAGTTTCATGTCCCATTAGCATTTGAACAGTTTTAGGTTTAACGCTGGTTTCACTTATTAAAAGAGTAGCGAATGTATGACGAAAGCCGTGAATAGTTATACGTCTTAAGTTTGGATTACTTTTATAAACGGATTGCAACCATTGATCTGGTTTGCTAAGCCGTAAGTATGTACCTTGTAACGTATGAAATAATTTATCACAAATAAGTGGTTGCTCCAGTTCATGTTTATGATAATCAATTAGCACATTTTTTAGATTAGGTGTTATAGGTAAAGTTCTAGCTGACATTTTGCTTTTTGGATCTTGAATTAACAGCTTATTATCATATCCGTAAGCTAGGGTCTTGTTTATATCTATTTTATTTTGTTTTAGATCAATATCTTTCCAGGTTAAAGCTAAAGCTTCAGATTTGCGTAATCCAGTTGAAGACAGTAAGTAAAAGTAAGTGTAAGGTCTAATACCACAGTCCTTAGCAGCCTTTAAAAAATTTTCTAATTCAACCCGTGAATATACATTGTGTTCTATGTCTCGTCTTGGCCTTGAAGTTTTTTTAGGCATGATTATTCGCTTAACAGGATTATCTTTAACATAACCAAATCGGATAGCATATTCAAACAGTGTTCCCAATTGACGAACAACGTCTTTATATTTAACGATTTCTTTTGCTTTTTTGTCAGCAAAACGTTGAATGGACTTAACTTGAATTTTATCCATATATTTATTACCAAAAACAGGTTTAATGTGTATTCGATACATTATGTTATTTTTATTTGCAGTTGATTCTTTGACTTGATTTTTATAGCTTTCAAACCATATTTGATACATTTCATCGGTCTTTATCTGGTTGGGACGTTGATATGATTTTTTTTCCTTTTGCCTTTAAAAAATCTCAGCTCCGAAAAGGCTTCATTATATGTGTTGAAGCCTTGTCTGGTAACACATATTTGTTTACCATCTTCATCTAGGCCAATGTATGCTTGGAATTTCCATTTTTTCTTACCAGATTTTAAAGTATATTCAATTTGTTTATTTGTCCTACCGGCATAATTTTAAACCTATTGATTTATGCTAAAATAATTGTATGCAAAAGGGTAAGTATCCCCATGCAGTATTGATAATCGATTAAAAACAATGTTTGGTAGCTGAGTTCTTAATCGAAATGGTTAAAATTAATTTTGCTTCTTCTAGTTAATCGTATTCTTCTTATAAAATGAGATCTTCATCCAATAGCTTTTTATCTGCGTATTTCTGTTGGAACGTCGGTTGATGTATGGGTTCCTGTAATTGACATATTTGAATATTTCAAACGTTCATTGCTAGCATAAATATCAATTTTACCTTGTTCACATCATTTAGATCTTTAAAATCAACTTTTTTAGCAAAAAATCCCATCAATGAATAAATTCATTAACAGGATCAATGTTCAATCACTAATATTTATTTTGCCAAATGCTGTTTAACAATTCTAATTAAAATTTTAGTTGCGCCCTTACCAGCTTTGTCATCATAGTAAGATTCATATCGGCTATCAGTTTCATAGCCCTTAATAATTCCGAGGTGAATTTCTGGCGAATAATTGGGCATGATCACTTTTAACCAAGCTTGGTGATTGTTGAAGATATCATCACTCAGTTCGGCTTCTTTAGTAGGTTCTTGAACGACTTTTTGTAAATCACGAACAAGATCAGCTTCGGTACCTTTTAACTGGTTAAATTTCTTTTCTGTTATTTTATCTTCACGTTTAGTCATTAATTGTTTACTCCTCAGTTTAAAAATCATCTATTTTACTATAGCATATTGATCGGCAGAGATGTGATTTTGTGGTTGAAATACTTTAGCTGGATAATGGTACTTAATAACTTATTTTAAAATTGGTTGGGTTAAAGCATTAAAGAACAATTAGAAGCTAGTTAGCCGTATAATAAGAGGAGAGGTGGCAGAATGATTACTTTTGTGTGGGTTGAAGATCAAAAAAAGCAAATTGGTCTAAATGGGCATTTGCCGTGGAAATTGCCTGGAGATTTGCAACATTTTAGGAAATTAACAAGCGGGCATACGATTGTTATGGGGCGAAAGACTTTTACTAGCTTGCCGAAAATTTTACCCCACAGAAAGCATATTGTTTTAAGTAAAAATCATGAGTTGGCACAGAAATATAGTAAAAATCAGCAAGTTGTTATTTTATCTTCACTTAAGCAGCTTGAACTATGGCTAGCAAACCACCAAGAGCAGCAAATTGATGTAATTGGTGGTAATGCTGTTTTTAAACCGTTAGTGCATCAAGTTGATCGCCTTGAAAAAACAGTGATTGCAGCAACTTTTAAAGGTGATACGATTATGACACCAATTGATTATTCTAAATTTAAATTGGTTAAAAAAGAGTATCACAATCCCAATTTACAGGATAAATATCCGTATGAATTTTTAACTTATATACGAAAGGAAGAGACAAAATGAAAAAAATAATCTGGTCAGGTTTGGATTTTTTAATTTGTGTTGTTATTTTAATTGGTAGTATTGTTCAAGCAGAAACTTTTAATCATAATTTTTGGTGGCAGGTAATTGGCATGGCGATTGTAACTTATGGAGTAGGTCGTTATCATATGGCAAAAATTAAAGAATTTAAAAAATCCCAGAATAATTAATTTTAATTTTAGGTTGACAGGGTTAAGTTCTAATGTTAAATTAATAAACAATTAAATAATTAATACATCTTGAAAAGCAGAGTAGCTATTGTTTTTACTGATAAAGAGAGTTGGCGTTGTGGTGAGAGTCAACAAGTGGAAGGTAGTGAATATGGGCTTGAAATGATGTCTGTTAGTGATATTTAGCTAATGGCGGAGTTGCATCCGATATGATTGCAAGCTATTGTTTGATAGCTAATGAGATTTATCATGTGAGTGATAAATAAATTTAAAGGTGGTAACACGAGCATTCGTCCTTAATTGGGACGGATGCTTTTTTATTGCAGTTTTGGAGGTATTTAATTATGCGTCAGAAAAAACAAAGAAATATTATAATTGGGGTAATTGTTGCTGTTATAGTAGTTGTTGCAGCTTGGTTTGGCTTAGGGCCAGGTCTCAATCAGTCCAAAACGCAAAATCATGTCGTAACAGTTGGCGTTGTTAATTTGTCTAAAGGCGACCAAGCAATTTGGAATCATACGGCAGCTTTAGCGAAGCAAAAATATGGTATTACAATTAAAATTAAGAATTTTACGGATTATAATCAACCAAATAAGGCTTTACAAAATGGCGATATTAATCTGAATTCTTTTCAACATTATGCTTTCTTAAGAAATTGGAACAAGGCCAATAATGGTCATGTTGTAGCTATTGGGCGGACTTTTGTTTCACCAATTAGATTGTATTCTAAAAAGTATCATAAATTAAATCAGCTACCTGATGGGGCAACGATTGCAGTACCTAACGATACATCAAACGAATCCCGAGCCTTGATTGTACTCAAGAATGCGGGTTTAATCAGCTTACGGAAGAATAAAGCGTTATTGACGGTTTCTGATATCATTAAAAATCCACACAATATTAAAATCAAGGAAGTTAGTGCTGACCAATGTGGTAGAGTTGTTGGTTCAGCTGACGCCGCAGTTGTAAACAATACTTTTGCTGTTCCTGCTGGTTTGGGTAAGAAGCAAACAATCTTTGTTGAACCACTTAATAAAGATTCACTACAATGGGTTAATATTATTTGTGCACGCAAGGCAGACGTTAATAATAAAGATTACCAAAATGTTGTTAAAGCCTATCAAACTACAGAAACTAAAAAGCTGGTCAAGAAGTATTATGACGACACTGAACTTCCAGCTTGGGATATTAAATTTTAACTACGAGGAGAACTAGTCGATGAGTATTATTGAACTAAAACACGTTAATGTAGATTTCCCTGATAAAAAGGGCAAGGTGGTGCATGCAGTTCACGACGTTAATTTACAAGTTGAAAAGGGTGACATCTATGGTGTTGTTGGCTTTTCCGGTGCAGGTAAGTCAACGCTAGTACGGACAATCAACCTTTTACAAAAGCCAACAGCGGGGGAAATTCAAGTTAACGGTATTGACTTTGTTAAGGCTGGCAAGCAAGTGATTTCAGGTAAAGAATTACAACTTGCGCGTAGAAAAATCGGCATGATCTTTCAAAGTTTTAATCTTTTAAATGAAATCAGCGTTTTAGAAAATGTTTCTTTTGCCCTTAAGCATTCAGGCCTAAAAGATGTTGAGATTGAGCAAAAAGCATTACATCTACTTGGTTTGGTTGATTTAAAAGATAAAGCAAACTTCTATCCGGCACAATTATCTGGTGGGCAGCAGCAGCGGGTAGCCATTGCCCGCGCACTAGCCAATGAACCTGATATTTTGATATCAGATGAAGCAACAAGTGCACTAGATCCGCAAAATACACAACAAATTTTAACTTTATTAAAGAAGTTAAAGTCAGAGCTTAACTTAACAATTGTTTTAATTACGCATGAAATGGATGCAGTTAAGAAGATTTGTGATAAGGTTGCCGTCATGGAACAAGGCAAAATTATTGAAAAAGGAAATTTGCGGGATATTGTACTACATCCGCAAAATCAATTGACTAAGAGTTTTGTCGGTGGTTCATTAGAAGTAATTAATACACTAGAAATGCTGCACTTGGATCGCTTAAGTGACCATGAGGCGATTTATCAGTTGGTTTATAGCGTTGCTAATGTGACTAAATCGATTATTATTGATCTTTATCGTGAAATTGGGGTTGAAGTCAGTATGCTGTATGGTAATGTGGAGCTGCTTGATGAGGAACCAATTGGTACGTTGCTGGTTTTAGTTAAAGGTGATCAGGAAAAACAAGCACAGACAGTTGACTTTCTCCAACAGCAAAAAGTATCACTCACAAGACTAGATGAAAAGGGGAATATATATGAGTAGTTGGTTTAGTAAGGTCTTTCCTAATGTTATTCAACTTGGTTGGAACGGAGATGCTGGCTGGGGCACCAGTATTATGCAAACTTTATTTATGACTTTTTGGTCAGCAATTTTTGGTGGCATTCTGGGAATTATCTTTGGCGTTATTTTGGTACTAACCAAGGAAGACGGTATTAGACCAAACAAATTTTGGTTTAATGTGTGTGATAAAGTTGTTTCTATCTTTCGGGCAATTCCATTTATTATTTTGTTAGCCTTTATTGCACCAGTAACGCAGAAAATTGTTGGTACTCAAATTGGGATGAAGGCGGCATTAGTTCCGTTAACCTTAGGTGTTTTCCCGTTTTATGCGCGGCAAGTACAAGTTGCCTTAGAGAGTGTTGATCAAGGTAAGATTGAAGCAGCTCAGAGTCTAGGTGCGACTATTTGGGATTTAATTTTTAGTGTTTACTTAAATGAGTCGCGTTCAGAATTAGTGCGGGTTTCAACTGTAACCATTATTAGTTTGATTGGCTTAACTGCAATGGCTGGTGCGATTGGTGCTGGTGGTTTAGGTAATACCGCGATTTCTTATGGCTACAACCGATTTAACAATGATGTGACGCTCGTTGCAACAGTATTAGTTATTATTTTAATTTTCATTGTTCAAATTGTGGGTGACTTTTTTGCGAAAAGGTTGAACCATCAGAGTAGGTAAATTAGTCATAATAAAAAAAGCATTAGGAATAATATCCTAGTGCCTTTTTTATTATATGAGTTAAAAATTATTTAACAGCGTCTTTTAAAGCCTTACCTGGCTTAAAAGCAGGTACTTGAGTTGCAGGAATAATTAAGGTTTTACCAGTTTGTGGGTTTCTACCTTTTCTTTCTGCACGTTGACGAACTTCAAATGAACCAAAGCCAATGATTTGAACCTTGTCGCCATTAGCTAAGTTTTCCTTAATTGTATCGATCAAAGTATCGATTACTTTTTCAGCATCCTTTTGCTTAAGTTCACTTTTAGCTGCAACTTGCTTAGTAAGTTCAGACTTATTAATTGAGGCCATAGTATCCTTCTCTTTTCTATAAAAAATTATAATACAATCAACACAATTGATTCGTTAGAATCGCTACGCTATACGCGCAATGCGTTGTGTCGCTTGATATTCAGCAACTTTAATTATTTTAGCACAGTTAGCTCGCCCTTCAATAGAAAATGCTAAATTACTGAATTATTTTTGCTTTTACAATAAGCGTGAGGTCATTTGCTGATAATTTAAGTAGAGTGCCTTAAAGCGAGAATGGTTCTCTTTTTGCCATGGTTTAGGTTTACCACAAAAATGTAAAATGGCAGTATTTTGCATAACCCATTCAAGGTTAGTATCACCAGTACTTCGAGTTAAATACATGGAGTAGGCGCGAGCGTCATAATTCCAACGAATTTCAGGTATTTTAAGAATGTCTTCACCATAAAGATAATTAAGAATATCCTGATCGGGCAGAATTAGGACATCATGATGCTCAGTAATGGCTGCCGAAATATCAGTTAACTTAACTTTTTGTCGCATTTGGTCAAGGTCAAGCAGCATAATACCAGAATTAAAATAACTGGTCGTGGTGCCGAGACGCAGATTGTTGATGGAACTCATAATATCAGTTAGTCCTTCGTGAACAGCAGCCGCAAACATTTTTCCAGCTAAATCAAGCTGCCAGAGCGGTTTAATTGAATTAATGACCAAAATATCGGGATCAAGATAAAGAATGCGGTGTAGACTTGCTGGCAAAATCCTTCCTGATAATAGACGAAAGTACATTTCCTGCGGATAATCATGTAAATTAAGTAAAGAATCAGGAAAAGAAAAGTCAGCATTCATTGCTAAAGCAATTACGGTAATATCGATTTGTGTACCAAAAGCCTTCAGGTTAGTAAGGACCTGCTCTTCAATTTTGTCGTAAATTACCCAGACACGTAGCTTGCTGCCAAGATTATTGAGCCTTAAAGAGTACATCATGACTTCTAAAGGTTTAATGTAATTTTGGTCAATGGTTACTAAGATTTCGATTGGCTGCTGATTGATGTTCATATTTTCCTCGCTATTAAAATAGATCTTCTTATTTATTATAAAATATAATTGTGTTGGCAATACTATTTTCTGTTAAGAAAAAGTTACAAATAATTACAATTACGTTTAGAAACAGAAATCAGACAATTAATGTAGTAAAATAAGTTTTAAAGATATAAATTGATTACAACTGATGAGGTATAAAGATGAACAAAAAACTGTTATTAACTTTGGCCTGTGCGGCCGCATTGTCTGTGGGTTTAACTGATGTAGCACAAGTAAGTGCAGCTACGACCGAAACAACCAACAGCACTAATGATAATAAGCAGCCAGCAACCACAACAGATACAAATCAGTCGAAGCCAACCAAACCAGCAGCTAAGCCAAGTAAGACAGATTCTAGTAGCAAAGGCAATACAACTGCAATTTCTTATATCGGAAGAAATGTTAAGTTGAAGCGCAATTCTTATGTTTATAATAAGAAGGGTAAACGTATAAATATCAGTAAACTTAAAAAGAATACGATTGTAACGGTGTCTGGTTTTACTAACGTTAATGGCAAGAATTTATTGCAGATTAATAAGAAGAACCAATACATACTTGCTAATAATGTTAAGACTTTTAGAGCAGCTGGTTATAAAGTTAAGAAGAAATCCTATGTTTATAATTCCAAAGGTAAGTTGATTCCGGGAATTTATATTGCTAAAGGTAAGTTTGTACCGGTAGTGAAAGCTAAAGAAATAAACGGAATTAAATTTGTTGGTATTACTGAAACCCAATTTATTAAATGGTCTAATTTGAACCATAAGAGTGGGAAAATTTTAAACCAATAGCTATTTAGAGGTAAAAATGGATGATCCAGTTTTAAAAAGAGTAGCAGTTCGTAAATATACAACTGCCAAAGTTGCAAAAAATGATGTTTATAAATTAATAGCTGCCTTTCAGGCTGCTCCTTGTGGAATGCATGAAACTGATGTGATGCAGATGACAGTTGTTGAAGATGAGCAGTTGCTGACTGAGATTGAGCAATTAACTGATAATGCTTGTTATGGTGCACCATTGCTGTTTGTGATTAATGTTAAGCAGGAAAATCATTTTGGCATACGGGATGCATCGGTAGCTGCTGAAAATATTATGGTGGAAGCCACAAGTCTTGGCTTAGGTTCAGTTTATCTAATGATGGCTGCTGGTAAATTAAATACTGCACCAGACTTGCAACAGCGGCTGGGGATCGCAGCTGGGTTTGCAACGAGTGTAATTGTAGCTGTTGGTCATGCTGCTGAAACACCGATAGAAGACCGAAAACAGCGCTATCTAGTCACTAGAAAGTAATAGATAGTTAGCTGGTAAAAATTATTTTTTTGAGATTAAAAGTAGATCAAGATTTTTGAACAACTTGGTCTATTTTTTTGCTCTAAAAAGAGCTTAAGTTTGATTGGGTTTTGTCATTAGCTGATAAAATAATAATTGTTTTTAGTTGGTTTGACTAAGACATAATTTGGTTTTTAAATAACATTACTTATTTAATTAATTAATGGTATTAGCACTAATAGTTTTGTATAATAAATATATAGAATTTAGAATTGTAGCTTTATGAATTATATAGTATAGATGGGAGAGAGTTAATTTGTCAGAAAATAAAAATATTAAGCAGCCACCTCAAAAGCCAACTTGGTTAGTGGTTGATGATCATCTTGCTAAAACACTATTAGTTAAATTACGTCAAGAAGCTGATTTGAGCCAACGTCAACTTGCTAAGCAGTCAGAGGTAGCTAAGTCAACGATTACTAAGATTGAATCGGAAAAAATGAATCCAACATTGAAGATACTTAACCAAGTTGTCACTGCCACAGGAAGACAGTTGCGAATCCAATTGATTAAGCAGGATAAGAATAGTCAATAAAAGTACGCTTAAGTTGAAGCTTAAGCGTATTTTTTAATGAGCATCTATAATGGAGCCATCAATATTAAGATACTGCTGTTGTAGATAGATTCTAAAGCCCTATGTGATTTAGTACTTGATAATTTAATCTTAATAAAAAGTGCGAAAATAAAATAAAAAATTATCATTTAAGATCATTTTCCTTTGTTGTAAATAAAGTTAACAAAAGATTGCGATTGTATTAGTTTAAATTTTTAATTGATATAATTTACAGTTTAAGTTGTTAAGCTATGATAAAAAGGAATGATTTAAATGGTAAACCTAACTAAATTTAATCGTGAACGCCTTATACAAATTGCTAAAATTTTGGAATTAACTGTTGAAGTTAATGAGCAAAAATCAAAACAAAATCATAAAAATAAATTGCTTAGGTAAGCACTTTAATCATTTACTTGACAAAGTACTAGTAAATGATTAAAGTATTATTAACATATGAAAAAGCAATGAAAAGAAAAGTATGATTGCAAGTAGCGCACAGGGAGCTTTGATTATTGAGATAAAGCCGTGAATGCAAGCAGAAAATCCCTTGGAGCTATCTAGTGAATTAAAGTAACTAGTATTGGTAACACCCATTATCGTGTTAGCGTATCGCAATTGCCGTACGTGAAGTGACTATTTATTGGATTAATTCTAGTTAAATAGTAAATTAGGTGGTACCGTGCTGAAAAAGCACCCTTGATGAAGAATCAAGGGTGCTTTTTTTATTGCTAAAATGGCAGGTGATGACGAAGTGAAAGTTAAAATTAGCACTCAATAAAGTTAAATAAAATTTAAGGATGGAGGCATATTAAATGAACGAATTAGAACAGGATGTAAATCAAAAGCCATTAACATGGAAGCAATATTTAGTTGTGTCATCACTATTATTTGGACTATTTTTTGGTGCGGGAAATTTGATTTTTCCGATTCACTTAGGACAAATGGCAGGAGCTAATTGGGGACTGGCAACACTCGGCTTTTTAGTGACAGCTGTGCTTTTACCATTATTGTCAGTTTTAGCAATTAGTGCTACTCATGCTCGCGGTGTTTATGATATTGGCTTGCCATTAGGGTCAGCTTTTGCGTTAGCTTTTATGATTTTGATTCACTTAACCATTGGACCGCTATTTGGTACACCACGGACCGCTAGTATTTCGTTTACAGTTGGGGTATTACCAATGTTGCCCAAATCATGGTCACAAGCAGGATTGCTTGTGTTTTCAGCGTTATTTTTTATTTGCGCGTTTATGGTGGCTTACAAGGAATCAAATATTTTAGCAAGTATCGGTAGGATATTAAATCCATTATTCTTGTTATTGCTGTTTGTCATTTTCCTACTTGGCTTTTTATCACCAATGGGCCATGCCAATGCTCAAAAAGTAACATTGGCTTACCACCAAGCACCATTTTTCAATGGCTTTTTGCAGGGTTATAACACCATGGATGCTCTGGCAGGTTTAGCCTTTGGGGTTACGGTTGTTGCAGCTGTACGGCAAATGGGTAAGACAACGGCGAAAAGTAATGCAAAAGTAACTGCCAGAGCTGGAATTTTAGCAACGGGCACAATCGGTTTAATCTATGTTGCCTTAATTTGGTTAGGTGCCACAACCTTAAATCATTTTAAGCTCTCGCCAGATGGTGGTGTTGCATTTAATCAAATTGTTACTTATTACTTAGGTGACTTTGGCCACGCATTGTTAGCAACATTAATTACTGTTACTTGTTTGACGACAGCGGTTGGCTTAATTGCTGCGTTTGCGCAAGATTTTCACCGTAGTTTTTCTAAGATTAGTTATCATACTTGGTTATTCTTAATGACATTAACTTCATTTTTAACAGCTAACTTTGGCTTAGATACAATTATTTCTTGGTCAACACCAATGCTGATGTTCTTATATCCGTTTGCTATGGTTTTGATTTTATTATCAATTACTTCATCCTTATTTCACCGTGATCCAATAGTTTACTTTTGGGTTGTTCTATTGACATCAATTCCAGCTTTCTTTGATATGATTGCAGCTTTTCCACCAGTTGTTAGTCAAAGCACTTGGGCTTTAGCCTTACGTACGTTTCAATTAAAGTTCCTACCATTTGCAGCGATTGGGATGGATTGGTTAATCCCAGCTCTAATCGGATTGATAATTGGTTTAACCTGCCACATGATTAAACGTAATTCTGCTAAAACTCGGACTGCTGATTAATAATTTTTATTTTTAGTTGACAAAGATTAGGTCAATGATTAGAATATTATTAATATTTAAATAAGCGACGAAAAGAAGAGTACGATTATCGGTAGCGTTAAAGAGAGTTCTATTGGTGAAAAGGAACCGCGAACATAATTGGAAAGTAACTTTGAGCTATCTAGTGAAGTAAAAGTAGCTGGGATTGGTGACACCCATTATCGTGTTAGCGTATCGCAATTTGCCGTACGTGAAGAGACTGTTTGACTTAGCTTGAGCCAGTCAGCAGTAAGATAGGTGGTACCGTGCCAAGTAAAGCACCCTTGATTTTAAAATCAAGGGTGCTTTTTTAGTTATCTTTTAAAGATAGATAATAGTTAAAGTTTTTTCGTCAAACAATAGGAAGTGACAACGATGAGAAAAAGACCTGGTTAAGTTAAAGCAAATTGCTTTAACTAAATTAGATAAGTTTGAAACGGGAGGTTATTTAAATGGAAGAAATCGAAGAAGATGTAAATACTAAGCCACTAACGTGGAAACAATATTTAGTTGTTGCTTCATTATTATTTGGATTATTTTTTGGTGCAGGGAATCTAATTTTTCCACTTCATTTAGGACAAATGTCGGGAGCGAATTGGGGCATTGCGACAGTTGGGTTCTTGATAACAGCTGTACTTTTGCCGCTGCTAGCAGTTTTAGCAATCAGTGCTAGTCATGCTAAGGGTGTTTTTGATATCGGCCGGCCGTTAGGACCAAAATTTGCCTTGGTTTTTATGGTGTTGATTCACTTAACTTTAGGGCCATTGTTTGCGACACCAAGAACAGCAAGCATTTCATTTTCAGTTGGTTTACAACCAGTTTTGCCAGAAAAGTTGGCTAAGCCGGGATTGTTGCTTTTTTCTGCAATTTTCTTTATTTTGGCATTTATTATTTCATATGAACAGTCGACAATTTTGGATAGTATTGGGCGAATTTTAAATCCAATCTTTTTACTATTATTGTTTGCTATTTTTTTATTAGCCTTTTTCTCGCCAATGGGTGCAGCTAAACATCAACCTGTCACTGCTGCTTATCAGAGCGCACCATTCTTTAATGGCTTTTTACAGGGTTATAATACCATGGACGCGTTAGCTGGGTTAGCTTTTGGCTATACTATTGTTTCTGCAGTGCGTCAGCTAGGTAAGACTAGTGCCAAAAGTAATGCGCAGGTTACTGCTCGTGCTGGTGTTTTAGCAACAAGTGCAATTGGTATTATTTATATTGGTTTAATTTGGTTAGGATCAACAACTTTAAATCATTATAAGATTTCAGCAGATGGCGGCGTTGTTTTTAACCAAATTGTTACCTATTATATGGGTGGTATTGGTCATGCATTATTGGCAACCTTAGTTACTTTGACTTGTTTAACAACTGCGGTTGGTTTGATTGCAGCTTTTGCGCAAGATTTTCATCGTAGTTTTAGCAAGATTAGCTATCATGGCTGGCTTGGAATTATGACCTTTGTTTCGTTTTTGACTGCTAACTGCGGTTTGGACCAAATTATTTCTTGGTCAACACCAATGTTGATGTTTATCTATCCAATTGCCATGGTTTTAATTATTTTGTCAATTACGGCTAGATTATTTGATCGGGACCCAATTGTTTACTTTTGGGTAGTTATTTTTACCTTAATTCCTGCAATTTTTGATATGATTGCAGCCTTTCCGCCAATTATTAGTCAGACTAATTGGGCGTTGCAAGCACGTGCATTTCAGTTGAAATTCCTGCCGTTTGCATCAATTGGCATGGATTGGATTATTCCGGCACTTATCGGTTTAATTATTGGACTGGCTTGCCACTTTTATCGGAAAACAAAATTAGCAAAATAAGTTGTTAAAAATCTAGGAGTAAGATCTTAGATTTTTTTATTGGCTAAAATAATTAGTTTTTAAGCAAAATAAATACTGATATTTTAAAAATAATTCGTCTTATAACTTGTAATAGAGTATAATTTTGACTAAATGTTTATATTTTAGTTAATAGGAGAAAAACAATGGCAAATAAAGAAGCATTATTAATTATCGATTATACTGACGACTTTGTTGCTGATAATGGTTCACTTACTTGCGGTAAAGCTGGACAAGATTGTGAGAGTACAATTGTTAGCCTAGCTGATAAATTTATCAGTCAAGGCAATTATGTTGTTTTGCCCACAGACTGTCATCATTTAAATGATCCGTTTCACCCAGAGAGTAAACTGTTTCCACCGCACAATATTGTAGGAACAAGTGGTCGGAATTTTTATGGTCAGCTAAAGCCGTGGTACGAAAAGAATAAGAATAAGGTAAATGTTTGGCAGATTGATAAAACTCGGTATAGTTCCTTTGTTGGCACTAATCTTGACTTGGATTTGCGGATGCGCGGTGTTCGAACGGTTCATTTAGTTGGCACTTGTACGGATATTTGCATTTTGCAAACAGCAATTTATGCTTATAATTTGGGCTATCAAATAATTGTTCATCAAGATGGCGTGGCAGGAACAACACCAGAAAATCATCGCTTTGCTTTAGCTAATATGAAGAATAATTTGGCAGCAAAAATCATTTAATAACCTAGACTAATATTATTTTTGTTATTCCTATGTCTGTGGGTGAATGTGTATTTTTATTTACATTATTATAGCTAATGGAAGCGCTTGCTGATATAATCGAATTGTAATGAAACTTTGAGTTTATGGTTGAAAGAAGACAAAAATGAAAAAGATAATTAATGATCCCGCTAATGTTGTTCCAGAAATGGTTGCTGGGATGGTTCGTTCATATCCACAGTTTATTAATAAGATTTCTGATGCAGAAGCAGTTGTAAGAGCTGATCAGAAATCAATGACGGGTAAAGTTGGGCTAGTTTCTGGTGGTGGTTCTGGTCATGAGCCGACACATGCAGGCTTTGTTGGTAAAGGAATGTTGAGTGCAGCTGTTTGCGGGCAAGTGTTTACTTCACCAACGCCAGACCAGATCTATGCAGCAATTAAGTCGGTTGATCAAGGCCAAGGTGTTTTTTTAATAATAAAGAATTATTCTGGCGATATTATGAATTTTGATATGGCTAAAGATTTGGCCGAAATGGATAACATTAAAGTTAGGTCAATTGTTGTCGATGACGATATTGCCGTAGAAAATAGTACTTTTACGCAAGGTAGGCGTGGCGTGGCAGGGACAATTTTTATGCATAAAATTTTGGGGGTGGCCGCTCAACAAGGTGCTAGCCTTGATGAAATTGCTGCATTAGCTGAAAAAGTTTTACCTAATATTAAAACGATTGCTGTTGCTTTATCTGCTGCTACTAACCCTGAAACCGGGAAACCTGGTTTTGTACTTAAAGATGATGAAATTGAATTTGGTGTTGGTATTCATTCAGAGCCTGGATATCGGCGTGAAAAGATTAGACCAGCTAAAGACCTTGTTGAAGAATTAGTTAATAAGCTTGATAGCGAATTGCATCTTAATAGTAGTAAAAAATATGCTGTTTTGGTAAATGGCATGGGGGCAACACCATTAATGGAACAATATATTTTTAGTAATGATTTATTAAATAAATTGAACCAATTTAAGATCAAGCCGGCATTTATGAAAATTGGCAATTATATGACATCACTTGATATGGCGGGAATATCTCTTACCATGTTTGAATTAGCAGATGAATCATGGCTGGATGCTTTAAAATATCCTGTAGAAACCATTGCTTGGTAGATTAAGAAAGAGCAAAATAATGACATTAACAGTTGATACGTTGACAGAATGGATAAATAATTTTACAACAAAAATCGCCACAAATCAGCAGTTATTGAGTGATTTAGATACACCGATTGGTGATGGCGATCATGGTTTCAATATGAATCGAGGTATGCAGGCAGTTAGTCAAAAGTTAACTGCCAAGCCAGCAAGTGTAACTGCCGCATTAAAGACCATTGCAATGACACTTATTTCAACAGTTGGTGGTGCTTCAGGCCCATTGTATGGTACTGCCTTTTTGGAAATGGCTAAAAAAAGCAGCTCTACTAATGATCTGGGTGAATTGCTTGATGCTGCTTTAGCAGGAATCGAAAAGCGTGGTGGAGCACAACCAGGTGATAAAACGATGGTTGACGTCTGGACAGTCTTAGTTCCTGCAGTTAAAGCAGGAAAGTTAACTAAGGAAAAAATTACAGCAGCAGTCTCAGCTACTAAAGAAATGGTTGCTAAAAAGGGACGTGCTTCATATTTAGGTGAACGTTCTAAGGGACATATTGATCCTGGTTCACAATCTAGCGGTTACTTATTTGAAGCAATGATTGAAACGAAGGGATTGTTATGAGTTTAGGAATTACATTAGTTTCGCATGTTCCCGAGGTTGCAATTGGTCTAAAAAAATTGTTAAAGCAAGTTGCAGTTGATATTTCAATTACAACAGCTGGCGGTACTGATGATTGTGATATTGGTACAAGTATGGGTAAGATCATACAGGCTTTTACAGATAACTCTGCTACTGAAATTTTGGCTTTTTATGATCTTGGCAGTGCGAAGATGAATTTAGAAATGGCAGTTGAATTAACCGATAAGCCAGTTCATGTGTACAATGCTGCCTTTATTGAAGGTGCCTATACTGCAGCTTCACTTGCACAAGCAGGGGTAACACGGAAAGAAATTGAACAGCAGCTCAAGCCATTACTTGTAAAAGAATAGCCAATTATCTGCAAATAGGTCTCACTAAGCAAAAAATTTTTTCATTTACATAAGTTAAGCTATCATATGTTAAGTTAAAAGTAATACTTTTATGTCTTTGAGTGGAGGAAAGATAATGCATGATAGTTTGATAATGCAAATGCTAGGTGAGTTCATTGGAACAGCCATTCTAGTTTTGCTCGGTGATGGTATTTGTGCCGCAGCTAATTTGAAAAAGTCAAAGGGTAATGGTGCAGGTTGGCTGGCAATTACTCTTGGTTGGGGCTTTGCTTTAGCCTTGGGAATTTATAGTGTTAGTTGGTTGAGTCCAGGACATTTAAATCCAGCAGTTACTTTAGGAATGGCAATTGCAGGTAATGTATCTTGGTCCGCAGTTTTACCGTACTTTGTTGCCCAAGTTGCTGGTGGTTTTGTTGGTGGAATTATTGTTTGGCTGACTTATTATCCATATTTTGCTGCAACTGAAGACCAAGATGTCATTTTGGGCACTTTTGCAACCGAACCTGCAATTAAAAAATATCTCTGGAATTTCTTTGCTGAAATGATTGGGACATTTATGCTTGTTTTTGGTTTGCTGGCCTTTAGCAAGAGTCAGTTTGCTCCAGGATTAAATCCACTAGTTGCCGGTTTATTATTAGGAGCTATTGGTCTTTCACTAGGTGGTTCAACTGGTGCTGCTCTTAATCCAGCTCGTGATTTGGGACCAAGATTGGTTCACCAATTGTTCCCGATTGCTAATAAAGGTAAGTCTGACTGGGCATATGCTTGGGTTCCAGTTGTTGCACCATTTGTTGGTGGCATTTTAGCAGCATTATTATTTTTAGTAATTAAATAGTTTTTACTTGTTGACTAACCAGTTTGACAAGTACTGATATTCTTGAAAATCCTTTAGGCAAAACTGCCTAAAGGATTTTTTGCTGGCAATTTATTTTGCATATAATAAAATGTTTTAATAAAAAATAATGATGCAGGCTTGGCCAGTTTTTTAGTGAACTGACTGTAATGATGCGGTTGTTCTAAGAATTTTTTACTTATTTTTGTAATTTCAACCGGTCGGGTATCTAACACATTAATGCAATCTGATTTTGAGAATAATGACAAATTGTATGTCAAAGGTAAATTATTACCAGAACCATATTTGGAAAATAATTATAAGAAAGCTGGCATAGAATTGGTCAAACATGTTCAACCAATTCTATGCCTCAAGTTCCTAAGGGTTATTACTGAGATAATGGGTAACTACCGTGATATTGCGAAGGATTTCGGCCCAATAAAAAGAAAAGCAATAATCGGTAAAGTGGTATTTTGTTATTGGCCACTTAATAAAATACAAGCATTTTAAAAGTAAATAATTTAAAAATTCTACAATATTTGATTATTGGAAGATTTTTGAATTAAAGCAAAAGATCACATACTTAGCGTAAATTTTGCCTTTTTAAAATATTTTTAACTTATAAAGTAAGTGCTTAAAATTACAATAAATTAAGTTTATATATTGCTATCATCGTAGTAACAATTAGCGATATCTACATATTTATTGATTGCGGATTAATAGAATAAATTTCACAAACTATTTCACAAAGTGAAAAATAAAAATCATATTTTTATTGAGATAACAACATTTATGCTCATAAAAATATTTGTTAAAAAACTATTTACAATTGTGAAAAAATATTGTATATTTTAATCAAGCGCTTCCATTATGTTTAATATTTATAAATATGAGGTTACTAATTCAATTACTAATTTTAGAAAGATTGGGAGTTAAAATGTTACATGATAGTTTAAGTATGCAATTGATTGGCGAATTTGTTGGAACGGCAATGATGATTTTATTAGGAGACGGTGTCTGTGCTGATATGGGACTGTCGAAGTCAAAGGCCAGAGGTGCTAACTGGGTTGGTATCGCTTTTGGCTGGGGCATGGCAATCACATTCTCCGTATATTTTGTCAAATGGCTGACTCCTGGCTACTTTAATCCAGCAGTTGCTGTCGCAATGGCAATTTCAGGTAGTTTTTCGTGGTCTTATGTTTTACCATATATAATTGCGGAAGTTGCCGGTGCATTTGTTGGTGCCATTTTAGTATGGCTGATGTTTTATCCACATTGGCAAGAAACTAAAGATCAAGAAGCTATTTTAACCAGTTTTGCTACGGCACCTGCTATTAGAAATTACTTTTGGAACTTTTTTGCAGAAATGTTAGCAACATTTGTTTTGGTATATGGCTTGCTCGCATTTAGTAAGAGTGGTGTGGATCCGGCACTTAATCCTATTCTTGCAGGTACTTTAATTACTGCAATTGCCTTTTCACTTGGTGGCCCTACGGGAATTGCACTTAATCCAGCTCGTGATTTTGGTCCACGGCTTGCCCACCAAGTACTACCAATTGCTAACAAAGGTAATTCAGATTGGGCATACAGTTGGGTACCAATTGTTGGACCATTTGTTGGTGGCATTTTAGCTGCTTTGTTATTTGTTGGTCTTAGATAAAATAAAAAATAAGCTATTCAGGTATGAATAGCTTATTTTTTATGGCTTAAAATTTCTTAAAACCACTGTCATAGAAAATTATGGCTGCTGTCTTTATTTGGGCAGTGGCTGGCTTGTAGGTTCAAAAATCGGTATTGACGCAACTGGGGTTATATTATCTTAACTTGTTTGACAACTGCGGTTGATATGATTACCTCGTTCCCACTTGTTATCAGCTAAGCACATTAAACACTGCAAGTTCAATCATTCCAATTAAAGATTTTGCCATTTGATAGGTATGGACTGGATTATTCTGGCTTTAATTGGCTTGATTATCGGTTTAGCATGTCATTTTTATTGCAAAGCAAAATAATTAATGAATATCTAGGATTATAATCCTAGATTTTTTGATGCCGAATTTTTGACATCAAGCGTTTACCACAGTAGATTAAAAGTGCAGGGCAGACAAAATTAATTGTAAAAGGATGGGACTGATTTATTTTGGCAAAAATGAACATGACAGATAATCATAAAATGCAGATGGAGCATAAGCAGTCGATGACGCATGATGACAAAATGCAGATGGGTCATG
The DNA here is from genome assembly GCF_029395455.1 of Lactobacillus sp. ESL0785. Lineage (NCBI taxonomy): Bacteria > Bacillati > Bacillota > Bacilli > Lactobacillales > Lactobacillaceae > Lactobacillus > Lactobacillus sp. ESL0785. The sequence continues at coordinate 942,839 of NZ_CP113916.1, read as the reverse complement.
AGCAGCCAATGATGCATGATGGCAAAATGTCAATGCACAATAGTGACATGATGATGCATGGCGGGCACATGATGCATATGGGTAATTTAAAGCAGAAATTTTGGTTCTCGTTGATTTTAGCATTACCAATTTTGTTTTTGAGCCCCGCAATGGGAGTCCATCTGTTCTTCCAATTCTCTTTTCCTGGGTCAGAATGGGTCGTAATGCTATTTGCGACTGCCTTATTTATCTATGGTGGGGAACCATTTCTTAAAGGTGCTTTTTATGAATTAAAAGATAAAAAGCCGGAAATGATGACATTAATTTCATTAGGGATTATTACAGCCTACATTTATAGTTTGTACGCGTTTATTCAGAATAATATCAACTCAAGTTCTAATCATGTGATGGACTTTTTCTGGGAACTAGCCACTTTGATTTTAATTATGCTGTTAGGCCACTGGATTGAAATGAATTCAATTATGAGGGCTGGCAGTTCTGTTAATGATCTAGCTAAATTATTGCCGGATAAAGTCCATGTTCAAAAGGATAATCGAACAATTGATGTTCCTTTGGCGCAAGTAAAAAGTGATGCTGTGGTAGTAGTCAAGGCTGGTGAAAGTATCCCGCTTGATGGCATCATCATTGCCGGATCAAGCGATGTCAATGAATCTTTGGTCACTGGAGAAGCGCGTTTAATTACTCGTCAAAAGGGTGATCATGTAATTGGTGGTGCAATCAATGGCTCAGGGAAATTGACAATTAAAGTAACTAATTCAGCAAACAGTGGTTTTTTGGCTAATGTTAATCGGTTAGTCCAATCTGCGCAAATGAATAAGTCAAAATTGCAAACTCTTGCAGCTCAAGTATCAGGCTGGTTATTTTACGCTGCATTAATTATTGGCGTAATTGCTCTAATTGTTTGGACTGCTAGTCAAGGAATAGCTGCCGGACTTGAACGAATGGTGACGGTCTTGGTAATTGCCTGTCCACACGCACTAGGATTAGCAATACCCTTGGTTAGTGCAAAAAGTATGTCTCTTGGAGCTAAACATGGTTTATTAATTAGAAATCGGAATGTAATTGACATTAGTCCACGAATTGATTATTTACTGCTTGATAAGACTGGTACGTTGACTGAAGGCAAATTTCAAGTTCGCAAGTATGCCAGTTTAAATGAGCAAATATCAGCAACACGCTTATTAACACTAATTGCTTCACTTGAGCAAGATTCAACGCATCCAATTGCTCAAAGTATTTTACAGTTTGCACATACTCACGAAATCTCGCCCTTACCAATTGACAATAGTAAGAATCTTGCCGGTAAGGGAGTAATGGCGACAGTTGCCGGTCAGAAATATTTTTTAATTAATGAAAAAGCCGCCCGTGAGCAAGTTCATGACTTCCCGCAAGTTGCAGTTAACGATTATACAGTTAGCTATTTAGTTCAAGGACAGCAGGTATTAGGTTATGTAGCTGTCGGTGATCAGATTAAGCCAGATGCAGCTGCATTAATCAGCAAGATCAAGCAGAACAACATTACACCAGTGATGTTAACTGGCGATAATCAGCAGGCAGCACAGAGTATTGCCCAGCAATTAGGCATTACTGAGGTTCATGCTGAATTAATGCCGGATGATAAAGAAAAGATTGTTACAGGTTTACAACAAAAGGGCAATAAAGTAATGATGGTCGGTGATGGCATTAATGATGCCCCAAGTCTAGCACGTGCAGATATTGGTGTCGCTATCGGTGCCGGTACAGATGTTGCAGTTGATTCCGCAGATGTAGTTTTGGTTAATAGCCGGCCATCAGATATTGTTAACTTTTTAGAATTGGCACGAAATACCCATCGTAAAACTGTTCAAAATTTATGGTGGGGTGCAGGTTACAATATTATAGCCTTACCTTTGGCAGCAGGTATTTTAGCACCGTTAGGTATCATGTTAGACCCTGCTTTCGGTGCAATTTTAATGTCACTTTCTACTATAATCGTAGCAATTAACGCTGAAACTTTAAAAATATAGCATTTAATTAGGATGACGTGGATGGACCAATGCCAGAAAATCATTTACTTGTTTTATACTAAATTTTGTCTTTTTAAATTATAAATAACTACTTCTTTACGTTTACCAGAAAAAAGAAAATATGAAAAGGCAAGATAAATTACGCATAGTAAGATAGTTTCTTGCCAATCAAATATTGTAGGAACTGTCATAATAATTTGTCCACTGGTTACAAATGCGGCAATATCAAATAAACTATGATAAATAATGGTAACGAGAATTGAACCTGTGTATAAATACATGGTAGAAAATACAATACCACTAAAAATTGCTGCCAATACTTGCTGAATACTAGCAGCAACTGATTGGTTAGCAAATATGTTAAAGATATGCAATAAGCCAAAGACTGTACTTGAAATTATAATAGTTCCTGATATTGGGTTCGGCCAATGCTTACGATGAAAGAGATTTAATAACAAGTTAAGCGTACAAAAGCGCATTAGTATTTCTTCACTAATCCCAGCTTTGGCTCCGCTTAACAGCATCGCTAAATTAATTGCTTTAGAATGAAAATTCCAGTTAATAAATAAATTATTCCAAGTAGTTGCCTGATTAAAGCCATTAAAAAAGCAATCTGCTGCAATAAAGATAATTATTAATAGTATAATTTTGGGTTTAGCTTTATTACTTAACCTAAGTTGCGGCAATTGAAAGCCCCATTCGTGCATTGCAATTAGGGCAACAATAGTGAACAAGATAGCGTTAATAAACCCAGATGATGTTAATACAGTTAACCAACGGCTGCAGTAAATCGTAAGATTTCTTGGATCAATACTCGAAAAAATAACAAATAGAATAAAGAAGCGTCCAAGAAAACTTTTAATCTTGGAAATAGCCAGTTTGGTAATTGGAATAAAGGCAACTAAAAGATAAAGAATGACAATTATTGTCGCGAAGTTAAAATTAATTAAATGAAATTTACGAATAAATTTTACGATTGTTGCAAGTGATTGTGGAATTGTGTATACAGAAAAGAACACTTGTAAATAATTGTTTAAAGGCTCAAGCGAATTTGGAATTAATAGGGTAAATTCTAAGATAATAAAAAGAAAAGTTAGTGCATCATCATAACTATTGAAAAAGATTAGACCAACGATAACAATGATTAATTGCACAATTGTTTGCCATAAGTACCATCTTTTAATCAATTTATTTGAACTCATCTTTTTATTCCCTTCACTTTGCTGTCTTATGTGTATATTTTACTACTTTATATGATAATATCATCATAATTTTTTTGAAATAATAGGAAAGTAAAATGCTTAAAGAAGTTTGTGTTGAAAATTTTACTATGGTTCCGCAAGTGATTGCTGCTGGCGCTGATAGAATAGAGCTGAATAATAATTTAGCAGCTGGAGGTACAACGCCTTCTTATGGTGTGATTAAGCAAACAGTTTTATACGCTCATCAAAGTAATCTGCCAGTTGTGGTGATGATTAGACCTCGTGGTGGCAATTTTAGTTACAATAATGAAGAAATGGCAATTATGCTGGCTGATTTGCAAATTGCAGCTGAACTAAATGTGGATGCTGTAACTTTTGGCTGCTTAACTAATAATCAGCAATTAGATAAGGCTAAAATGCAATTGCTGCTAACTGCAGCTACTAAAGTTAACCTGCCAGTTGTGATGCATATGGCTTTTGACGAAATTCCAGTTGCAGAACAACAGGATAGCCTTAACTGGTTGGCAGATCATGGTGTAAGCCGCATTTTGACCCATGGTGGTAGTCTGAAACAGCCAATCGAAAAAATGATACCGCATTTGCAAGAAATTATTTCTTGGGCAAAAGATAAAATTGAAATTTTGCCCGGTGGTGGCATTACTGCTGCTAATTGTGAGCGTATTGAGCAAGAAGTGAGAACCGGACAGCTGCATGGTTCAAAGATTGTGGCATTATTATAAGCAATTATTTTTTTAATAAATTAAAATTATTACCTTTTATTTTAAAATTATTGAAATAATGAACCTTAAAATGTATTATGAAGATAGTTATTAGTATAATTAACAAAATATCGGGGAGTTATTTCCCAAAAGGAGACTTAATAATGAATGAAGAAGAATACCGCATTGAAAGTGATACGATTGGTCCAGTAAAAATTCCTAAAGATGCATTATGGGGTCCACAAACAGAACGCAGCCGCAATAATTTCCCAAGTGGTGAATTAATGCCACTAGCAATTATTCGGGCATTTCTTAACTTAAAGAAGGCTGCTGCTCAATCAAACGTTGAAGTGGGGGATGAACCTAAGGAAAAAGGTGCTGCAATTGAAGATGCCATTGATCAGCTTTTAAAGCTCGATGACGTTAATTTGCGTAAAGATTTTCCATTGCATGTTTTGCAAACTGGTTCAGGCACGCAGAGCAACATGAATGTTAATGAAGTTGTGGCTAATTTAGCTAATAAGCTTCATCCAGGCTTAGACATCTTGCCAAATGATGATGTCAATCGGGGACAATCATCTAATGATACTTACCCAACTGCAATGAATATTGTGGCAGTTGAAGCTTTGGACAAGTTAGAGCCAGCAATTCAACACTTAATTGATGAATTAAAGATTAAGCAAGACAAATATTGGAAGACGGTTAAGGTTGGTCGTACTCACTTACAAGATGCAACACCTGTTACCTTTGGTCAAGAAGTATCCGGCTATATTTCAGCATTGAAGCATGATTTGGCTTATATTAAGGAATTGAAACCAACTTTGTATGAATTAGCAATTGGCGGGACAGCTGTTGGTACAGGATTAAATGCCGCACCAGGAATGACTGAAAAGATTGCTGGTAAGTTATCAGAAGTTTACGGTCATACTTTTGAAGTTAAGACTAATAAATTCTGGGGCTTAGCTCATCATTCCGGTCTTGATGTAGTTCATGGTGCTTTGAAGACTTTAGCTGCTGATATGTTCAAGATTGCTCAAGATATTCGCTTTTTGGCTTCAGGTCCGCGTGCTGGTTATCATGAATTAAATATTCCTGCCAACGAACCAGGATCATCAATCATGCCAGGTAAGGTTAACCCAACACAAGCTGAAGCTGTTACAATGGCTGCTGCTAAAGTTTTTGGTAACGATACAACGATTACTTTTGCTGCTTCACAAGGTAATTTTGAAATGAATGTCTTTAAGACAGTAATGATTGCTGCATTCTTAGATTCTTGTGATATTTTAACTGGTACAATTACCGGGTTTGCTGATAAAATGATTGCTGGTCTAACTGTCAATTCTGCAAGAATGGACGAATTATTGGAAGATTCATTGATGACTGTAACTGCATTATCACCACACATTGGTTACCATGACGCTGCTAAAATTGCCCAGGCTGCCGATAAAGAAGGTACTACTTTAAAAGAAGCAGCCTTAAAGAGCGGTAAAGTTACGGAAGCTCAATATGATGAATGGATGGATTACATGCAAATGACCAATATTGACCGGACAAAACCTGAAGAATAAATAATAGAGGAGAAATATGGCAAAATTTATTTTTACCCCAAATCAAAGTTCTGAAATCGAAAGTAACTATGATGCAGTAATCGTTGGTGCCGGTGGTGCTGGATTAACTGCAGCAATTCAAGCACATGAATTAGGCTTGAAAGTTGCTGTTTTTGAAAAAAATGATGGTCTTGGTGGTAATACTAACCGGGCATCGTCAGGGATGAATGCCTCAGAAAGTCTTGTGCAATTGCAAGAAGGGATTATTGATAATAAAGAAGATTTTTACCAAGAAACCTTAAAGGGCGGCGGCTTAATGAACGACCGCGATTTATTACGGTACTTTGTTGACCACTCTGCAATTGCGATTAGCTGGCTAATGGACCATGGAATTGAACTGACTAACTTAACAATTACTGGTGGGATGAGCAAAAAACGGGCTCATCGTCCCGCATCAATGGCTCCAGTTGGTGGTTACTTAGTTACTGGTGCTTTGAAGCAAATGCAAAAAGACAATGTGCCGATTTTTAATAACGCTAAGGTAACTAAGTTAATTAAAAATGAAGCTGGTATAGTTACTGGAATTGAAGTTGAAACAGATAATGGCATAAAAACTGTTAACGCTAAGGCAGTAATGCTAGCTTCTGGTGGTTTTGGTGCTTCTAAGGAAATGATTAAGAAGTATCGTCCAGACTTAGCTGATTATAAGACGACTAATCAACCCGGCGCAACTGGTGATGGTTTGAAGTTAGCCAGCAATATTGATGCTCAATTGGAACAAATGGACTTTATTCAAGTGCATCCAACTGCGCAAACTGATACCGATCATGTTTACTTAATTGGTGAAGGCTTACGTGGTGAAGGAGCAATCCTCGTCAATAAGGCTGGACAACGGTTTGTCAATGAAATGAATACGCGCAAAATCGTTTCTAATGCAATTACTGATTTGCATGAAGATGGTGCATATTTGATCTTTGACCAAAGTATTCGTGATAATTTTACTGCAGTAGAGTTCTATGATCATGTCGGTCTTGTTAAGCATGGTGATTCATTGGCAGACTTGGCTAGTGCGATTAACATTGATGCTGCTAACTTGGAAAAGACAATTACTGGATGGAATAAAGCAGTTGCTGCTAAAAATGATGCTGAATATGGTCGGATGACAGGAATGGATCGTGCAATTGATCGTGGCCCGTACTTCGCTATTCATATTCACCCAGCTGTTCATTACACGATGGGTGGCATTCATATTACACCAAAGACAGAAGTCTTGGATACTAATGGTAATGTGATTAAGGGTCTGTACGCTGCTGGTGAAGTTTCTGGCGGATTGCATGGTAACAATCGGATTGGTGGTAATTCAATCGCTGAGACGGTTGTCTTTGGTCGTCAAGCTGGTATCCAGATGACAGAATTTGTGCGGACAAACAAGTAGAAAAGATAAATAAAAAAGCAAGAAGAACTAAATGTTGTTCTTGCTTTTTTTACTATAAATTTTCTTCATGAAGTTAGACAGAGTAATTTCATTTTTGATTATAGTTCATAAAAGAATAGTTTTATAATTTTGATCAAATTCTTTTGTAAGCGCTATATCTGTTTAACTTTTTAAAAATAAATTATTTTATTTTGAATATTGTAAAATAGCAGCTAGAGTTTTATAATAATTTGTGTAAATAAGTACAACTTTTTATAATTTTTGAAAGGAATCTAATTTATGACTAGAAAAGTATTACTTGTTGGTGATGGTGCCGTTGGTTCGACTTTTGCAAATGATTTGTTGCAACACACAAAGGTTGACGAATTAGTAATCGCTGATGTTGTGAAAAAACGTCCAGTTGGTGATTCAATGGATTTAGAGGATATTACACCTTTTGCTGGTGAGTGCAATATTCATCCGGGTGAATATTCTGATGCAAAAGATGCTGACGTTGTAGTTATTACTGCTGGTGTTCCTCGTAAACCGGGTGAAACTAGACTTGACCTAGTTAACAAGAACGTCAACATTTTAAAGAGTATTGTTCAACCAGTTGTTGATTCTGGCTTTAAGGGCATCTTCGTTGTTTCTGCTAACCCAGTTGATATTTTAACAACTTTAACGCAAAAATTATCTGGTTTCCCTAAGAATAAGGTTATTGGTACTGGTACTTCACTTGATTCGGCCCGTTTACAAGTTGAATTGGCTAAGAAGTTGAATGTTCCAGTTGCTGCTGTTAATTCAATGGTTTTGGGTGAACATGGTGATACCTCGTTTGAGAACTTTGATGAATCTAGTGTTGCTGGCAAGGCTTTACGTGATTACGGCGAAATTAACGCTGAGGTTTTAGCCAGCGTTGAAAGTGACATTCGGCAAAAGGGCGGTAAAATCATCGAAAACAAGGGTGCAACTTTTTATGGTATCGCTGTGATGTTAACCCAAATTGTTAGTGCAATTTTGGATAATCATTCAATTGTAATGCCGTTGTCAGCACCGATTAATGGTGAATATGGCATTAAGCACGAACTTTATTTAGGTACACCTACTGCAATTGATGGTACAGGAATTAGCCATGTAATTGAAGCTAACTTATCAGAGGAAGAAAAAGCGAAGATGCTTAACTCAGCTGACAAGATGCAAGAGGTTTTAGCAGGTGTTAATTTAGATTAAGTTAAAAGAGGCGTTTTTAATGGAAGATGGCAAGCGAATTTTTTTAAAAAGAGAATTGCCAGATGCAGATGTAATTAAAGCATATACAGAATTACCTTCATCTAATGTGGCCGACTGCATGAACAGAACAGGGGCAATGTCACCACGGATCAGGTTAATGTCTAAACCTAAAAAGGAAATGTGTGGTCCAGCCTTTACTGTTCATAATCGTCCGGGCGACAACTTGACAATATTTGCTGCATTAAAATATTGTCACCCAGGTGATGTGGTTGTGATTGACAATGAAGGTGATAATACTCGTGCCATTATTGGTGAAGTAATGATGACATGGTTAAGAGATCAAAGGCATGTTGCTGGAGTTGTTATTGATGGTCCAATGCGTGACATTGATACATTAAGAGATTGGGATTTGCCAATTTATGCAGTTAGTACAACACCTAATGGTCCTTATAGAGAAGGTCCTGGTGAAATTAACGTGCCAATTTCATGTGGTAATACCAGTGTTTATCCCGGAGATATTATCTTAGGCGATGCTGATGGCGTTGTTAGAGTGGGTCGTGAAGATGCTGCAGAATTATTACCAAAGGTTCAAGCCTTTCATAAAGAAGACGATGCTAAAGCTGCAAGTTATCATGATGGTACCGGCAATTTAGACTGGGTTGATATTAAGCTTGCCGAAAAAGATTACAAGATTATTGACGATATATATCGCCTTTGAATAATAAAGAAGGATAATTATGAAAACTTTAGAAAAAGTGAATTATAAAGGCTTTATTTGGCCTTTAATAATTGGAATTGTCCTGTGGTGTATTACGCCTTGGCGGCCAGCTGGGTTAACACCACAAGCTTGGGAAATGTTTGCCGTCTTTGTTGCGACCATTGTTGGTTGTATTACAAAGCCGCTGCCGATTGGGGGAACAACATTAATTGGTTTGATCGTAACTGTTTTGGTTGGACTTGCTCCAATTGGAGATGTTGTTGATCCAAAAACAGGCGTTGTCACTAAAGGTATCTTGAGTGCTTTCAGTAATTCGGCTGCATGGCTAATTGCGATGGCTTTCATTATGGCTTACGGCATTAGTAAGACTGGTTTAGGTAATCGGATTGCTTATTGGATGATTCGGCGTTTTGGTAAAAAGTCAATCGGAATTGGTTACGCAATTACTGGTTTGGAACTGATTTTAGGAGCTTTAATTCCCTCTAACAGTGCCCGTACTGGTGGTGTTGTTTGGCCAGTTACTAAATCAATTTCAGAAAGTTATGGGTCAAAACCTAATGATCCATCACGAAAGAAGATTGGTGCATATTTAGACTTTATGGCCTTTCATGCTAATACAATCTCAACGGCATTATTTATTACTGGTGCGGCACCAAACTTGGTTGCTTCACAAATGGCTGCCCAGAAGGGTTACAACATGAGCTGGATCAGTTGGTTTATCGCTGCATTAGTTCCAGTAATTGTTGCTACGATTGTTATTCCAATTGTTATTTATAAGATTTTCCCACCAGAAATTAAGGAAACGCCTAATGCCAAAAAATGGGCTGATGATCGGCTAACAGAAATGGGACCGGTAACAACACCTGAAAAAATCATGGCTAGCGTTTTCTTGATTGCAATTATTCTTTGGGTTTTATCTGGGATTATTAAGATTCCGCAATTAGATTCTACTTTTGTTGCTTTCTTAGCTGTTGGCTTGCTTCTACTAACAGGCGTTTTAACAATGAATGATGCTTTAAAGCAAACTGGTGCTTGGAATATTTTGATTTGGCTGTCAATCTTAGTCTTTATGGCTGGTAAACTAATTTCATTTGGCTTTATTGATTGGTTCTCAAAGACAATTCAAACAAGTTTACACGGTGTTAGTTGGCAAATCGTACTGCTAATCTTAGTTATTTTGATGTTCTATACTCACTACTTCTTTGCAAGTGGAACTGCTCATATAACAGCACTTTACTTACCATTCTTATCAGTTGCAGTTGCAACTGGTGCGCCACTTAAGTTAGCTGCAATGCTGCTTGCATTCACTGGTGCAATCAATGCTTCAACTACTCACTATGCTAATGGACCGGCGTCAATTTTAGCTACCACAGGTTACGTTAAGCAGGGCGAATGGTGGAAGATGAACTTCCTGTTAGGAATTATTTATCTGTTAATCTTCGGTGTTATCGGCACGTTATGGATGAAAATCATTGGTATGTGGTAAGGAGTAACAACAATGGATTTTACCACTAACGATGGTATCCGATTGCATTATTACGATACAGGTGGAACTAAACCTGCAATTATTGCCATACCCGGCATTGGTGGTTCTAGTCAATTATGGGCTAGAGTTGCAGAGTTATTCAAAAAGAATTTTCGCTTCATTATATTAGATCCACGCAATCAAGGCTTGTCACAGAGAACGTATCAGGGGCAACGAATTAGCCGTCATGCGCAAGATTTAGCAGAGTTACTGCGTATCTTAAATTTGCAAGATGTTATCGGTATTGGTAATTCAATGGGGGCTGCTAATTTATGGTCATATATTTCATTATTTGGTAGTAAGCCATTTAAGGCAATTGTTGATTTAGATCAATCACCCAAAATGATTTGTGATCAAACTTGGCAGTATGGCTTTAAGGATTTGACGTGGAATAATTATCCTGAATACTTAAAGTTTGATTTTGGCACTGCTTCTTATGCCCATATTGATGATGAAATGTTTAATCAGGCAAAATTGGAAGCCCAACAATATCCTTATTTGCCTGCTGATAATTATCTTTGCCTGCTTGATCATGCTGAACAAGATTGGCGAGATGTTTTACTTGATTTAGATATCCCGCTGCTAGTTTTAGCAGGAGAAAAATCGCCATTTTTTGATTATCATTTTGCCACGCAAATGCAAGATTTGAACCCTAAAATTAAGGCGAAAGTTATCTCTAATTGTGGTCATTTAATTCAGGCAGAACAACCAGCAGCAATGTATGCTGCAATTATGACATTTTTAAATAGCTGTTCAGAATAAGAAAGTGACTAAATGGACCAAGTAATAGATCTTTATTTGAATGACAAGGCAGTGAAAGCAAAGTGGGAAAAATTTTTGCTTAAGCTGGGATTACATAATTTTAGTTCGCGCGAAGTTGCCAACATCGACCATACTTTAGGCTTAGTTGATGATGATGGCACATTGGTGGGAACTGGCAGTATTGCTGGCAATGTTTTAAAGTACATTGCTGTCTGCAATCAAAATGCAACCCCCGGAAGTCGCTTTAATCAAATAGTGACCGCCCTGCAGCAATATCAATTTAATCAGAAAATTTTTCATAACTTTGTGTTTACTAAGGCAAAATATTCTGCTAGCTTTCAACATTTAGGTTTTAGCGAATTAGCACATACTGATGAAGCTGCTTTTTTAGAAAGTGGCACGCCAGATGTACAGGATTTTCTAAAAGCAATTCCCCGTGTTACTGGGCAAGAGCAGAAAAAAGTAGCGGCAATTGTGATGAATGCCAATCCTTTTACTTTAGGTCACCGCAAATTAGTTCAATTGGCAAGTCAAGAAAATGATTTAGTCTATGTCTTTGTTGTGGCAACTGATGCATCTTTGTTCAGAACAAGTGAACGAATGCAGCTTGTCAAAGCAGGAACAGCTGATTTAACAAATGTGATTGTTGTCAGTGGGGGCGATTACTTGGTATCGCAAGCAACATTTCCGGCATATTTTTTAAAGACGCCGGATGATTTGATTATTACTCAAACAACAATTGATGCTCGTGTATTTAAAAACATTATTGCACCAGCATTGATGATTACCCGACGTTATCTTGGGACAGAACCCTTTTCACATACAACTAATTTCTATAATCAGAGTTTAACTAATGAACTCACGCCCAAAGTTAAGGTTAAAGTCGTACAGCGTTTTAGTAATCGTGATCAAATTATCACGGCAACTCATGTACGGCAATTAATTAAGGACAATCAGTTAGATCAAATTGCACCACTGGTACCACAAACAACAATGGCTTTTATTAATAGTCAACAACATATTTTACAAACAAGAATTAAGAAAGGAATGAATATTAATGGAAATTAAAACAATTGGTGTCGCAGGAACTTTAGAATCTTCAGACATTCAAATTATGATTTCTCAAGGTAGTAATGGCATCCAAATTGATTTGGATTCAGAAGTAATTAAGGCATATGGTGATCAAATTAAAAAGGTGATTACTGATACCTTAAATAGATATGGCATTGACAATGCTAAAGTTAAAGCAACAGACAAGGGTGCACTTGATTGTGTCATTGCTGCTAGAACTTTAGCTGCTGCCCAGAGAGCAACAGAAACTACTGATAAACCTGAATTGGAGGTATTGCAATAAATGACTTACGTAAAGAATCGTTTACGCCGGACAATGATGTTTGTTCCCGGCAATAACCCAGCAATGGTTAAAGATGCTGGTATTTATGGCGCAGATTCAATTATGCTCGACTTAGAAGATGCTGTTTCCTTAACTGAAAAAGATGCTGCTAGAATGCTCGTTTATAATGCAATTAAGCACATCGATTTTGGCGGTGCCGAAATTGTTGTTCGAATTAATGGCCAAGATACACCATTTTATGACGAAGATGTTAAGGCAATGGTTAAAGCTGGGGTTGATGTTATTCGGTTACCAAAAACAGAATCAGCCGAAATGATCAAAAAATTAGTTAAGGACATAGAAAAAGCCGAAGCTGAATATGGTGTTAAGAAAGATTCAATTGGTGTAATGGCCGCAATTGAAAGTGCAAAGGGCGTTTTAAATACGCCAACAATTGCTACTGCTACACCATTGATGATGGGATTAGCTGTTTCTGGTGAAGATTATACAGCTGACATGCACACACACCGTTATCCAGATGGTCGTGAATTGGAATTTGCACGTAACATGGTTTTACAATCAGCACGTGCTGCTGATGTTTACGCTTTTGACACGGTATTTTCTAATATGAAGGATACCGAAGGCTTTTACCGTGAAACAAGATACATTTATGAATTAGGTTATGATGGTAAGTCATTAGTTAACCCACGGCAAATCCCAATGGTTAATGAAGTTTTCAATCCAACTAAAGAAGAAATTGAAAACGCTAAAAACGTCCAAAATGCAATTCGCGAAGCTAAGGCCAAAGGTTCAGGTGTTATCTCAATGAACGGCAAGATGGTTGATAAGCCAGTTGTTGCTAAGGCTAACCGCGTTATTGAAACTGCTAAAGCATCAAACTTAATTGATGAGGAGGGTAATTACATTGGAGAATAAAGTAAACCGCGAATTGCCAGATGATTTAATGAATAAAATGAATTTAAAACCGTTTGCGTCAGTTGAGATCGGCAATCCAGAAGTTCAACGAGTAGCACCTAAAGTAAGAGTAACTGCTGGTGAAAATAAGGTAGTTGATTCACTAGAAGATGTTATTAAAAATAATTTGCAAGATGGTATGACAATTTCTTTCCACCACCATTTTAGAAATGGCGACTTTGCTTTTAACAAAGTTATGGACCAAATTATTAAAATGGGATACAAGGATTTAACGCTTGCACCATCTTCATTAACTGGTGTTATGAATGATAAGGTAATTGAAGCCATTAAGAAAGGTGTTATTACTAACATTGCTTCTTCAGGTATGCGGGGCTCGCTTGGTGATTTTATTTCTCATGGTGGTCTGAAGAATCCCGTCATTTTCCGTTCACATGGTAATCGGGCGCGGGCAATTGAAGAAGGAGATATCAAGATTGATGTTGCTTTCTTGGGTGTACCGGTTTCTGATCCAGCAGGTAATGCTAATGGTCAAGATGGCGATGCTGTCTTTGGTTCACTGGGTTATGCGTTAATTGATGCCCAATATGCTGATAAAGTTGTTTTATTGACAGATAATATTGTTGCTTATCCGAATACTCCAGCTTCAATTAAGCAGGATCAAGTTGATTATGTGGTTAAGGTTGATAAGATCGGTGATCCCGACAAGATTGGTTCAGGTGCGACCCGGTTTACCAAGGATCCAAAGGAATTGAAGATTGCACAAATGGTTAATCAAGTAATCGTTAATTCACCATATTACAAGCAAGGTTTCTCCTTCCAGACTGGTTCTGGTGGTGCTGCACTTGCAGTTACACGTTATTTGCGGCAATCGATGCTTGATGATGGTATCACTGCTTCATTTGCATTGGGTGGCATTACTAAGCCAACAACTGATTTGCTTGAAGAAGGCTTAGTTAAGAAAATCATGGATGTACAGGATTTTGATAAGGGTGCTGCTGCTTCCATGGCTCAGAATAAGAATCAACAAGAAATTGATGCTTCTTGGTACGCTGATCCGCATAATAAGGGTGCTGTTGTTAATAACTTAGATGTTGCTATTTTATCAGCATTGCAAATTGATACTGACTTTAATGTTAATGTTATGACTGGTTCTGATGGTGTTATTCGGGGTGCTATTGGTGGTCACCAAGATGCTGCTAATGCTAAGATGACAATTATTACGGCACCACTTGTCCGTGGTCGTAACGCTACTGTTGTTCCGACGGTTGAAACAGTTGTTACCCCAGGTGATTCAATTGATGTCTTGGTAACTGAACGTGGCATTGCTATTAATCCTAAACGGCAAGATTTAATTGCTGCCTTTAGTAAGGTTCCTGGTCTGACAATCTTAGATATTAAGGACTTACAAAAAATGGCACAAGACCAAGTTGGTGTGCCAAAGCCACTTGAATATACTGATAAGACTGTAGCTCTAGTTGAATATCGTGATGGTACAATCATTGATACAATTAAGCAAGTTAAAGATTAATTTAATTGTTTAACACAAAAAGCGTAGAAATAAGTTACGACTCATTTCCGCGCTTTTTTAGTTATAATAAACAGTAAAGGAATGATTAGAGTGACTAAATCAATTTTTACCATAGGAAAACCACAAACTATTCCCAATGTTTT
This sequence comes from Lactobacillus sp. ESL0785, assembly GCF_029395455.1. Lineage (NCBI taxonomy): Bacteria > Bacillati > Bacillota > Bacilli > Lactobacillales > Lactobacillaceae > Lactobacillus > Lactobacillus sp. ESL0785. The sequence continues at coordinate 927,776 of NZ_CP113916.1, read as the reverse complement.
GGCAAATAAAGATCAACGCGTAGCTTTGCAGCAACAAATTTTTACACGCTATCCACAACAAGTACTGCTTGACGTAAAATTAAATATTCCGGGACCAATTAAAAATAACCGTTATTTGCGAAAATTATTTGCTGCAGGTATCCAAGATTTGGAAGCTATTCTAGCAGCGAAACAATTAAGTTTTAATTTGTTAGTTAGTTGGGATAAACCAAGTGGCTGTGAGAATTTTTATTTGTTAACCGAAGACAGTCAGCTGGTTAAGCAGGCAGCAATTATTTTTGAAGATCAAACACAATTAGGGCGTTTGTTTGATGCAGATGTTCTCGTTAAAAGTCAGAATGCAGCTTTATCACGTTCTAAATTGGGATTAAAGGTGCGACGTTGCTTTATTTGTGAGCGTCCAGCAAAAGAATGTGCTAGATCGCGGCGTCATGCTGTTAGTGAATTACAAGAGTACATTAATCAAATTTACGCACAGAAATTTAATTAGTACCGTTATTTTTACGTAAAACGCGCTCAGCAATACCGCTGGTTGTAACTAGGTGAGTAATTACGCCACTTCTAAGTGCGCCTAGCAAGGCATCTTCCTTGAAGCGATTTTTAACAATGACAAACCGGTTAGGAATTTGCATAATTTCTCTTAAACTAATCCCGCAAATATGAGGTTCAATTGAGGAATAAAATTCACCATTAATATCGTAGGGACGACCAAAAATAACCCCGGCAACTTTATTGCGATCAATATTCGCAAATAATTGATCATTATAATAATCCATAAAGAACTTGCCGGATTCAAATGCTTGATTAGTTCCAATGCTGGCGAAGGCTAAATCAATCTTAGAATAATAATTTTTAATATATTCAAAAAATGGTTCTTTTTGAATATATTGAACTAATTGTGGGTTAATGGCATAAAGTGGGGCTGGCAAAGTTAAACATTTAGCATTAAACATATTGGCAGCAATTTGTGCTAACGGATGTTTACGTTTGCTGGCATTAACTGCTTGCCCAACAAGTTGAATAAAAGTAAGGTCTTCACGATTAACTTCAGAAAAATTATCAATGATATCGCGGACTAAGGTACCCCAAGTTAAGCCGATAACATGGGCTGTTTTGGCATAATTTTGAATTTGCTTGGCGGCATACTTGACGATCATTTCATTATCTTGGTTCTTGGTTTCAAGATCTTTTAGAATGTAAACTTCCTTTAAATCAAAAAGTTTTTGAAATTCGCGTTCCAATCTTTCAGCTCTTCTAGGGCTTTGATAGATACTAATTTTCACAATACCTTTATCTTCAGCTTCTTCAATTGCCTTAGTAATCAAGTAACGTGAAAGATTATACTTTTGCGAAATATCGGCAATATTTAGTTTACTTAAAAAATAATCATGTGCGATATTTGCTAGCTCTTCATCTGTTAATAGTGTCATTTCCTTATTCCTTACTTATCATTAATTAAAATATTGTAAATATACTTTGAGTATTAATGCTCAAAGTTACTAATAATTATTACCGAAATGCACAAAGTGAAAAAAGTCTTGCTGCTTATTTATTCTAATAAGTCACAAAAAGTACCATGACTAACTTTTTGCAAATCAGCTGGTTTTAAAAAGACACTACGCCCAACTTTACCACTAGAAACACCAATTTCGTTTTCTTGTTGCATTCCAGCATCCAGATAGATAGGAAAATGATGTTTAAAGTAGATGCCAATAGGGGTATTGGCACCATGAACGTAACCGGTTGTCTTTTCCAAGTCCTTTAGTGGTAGCATTTCACATTTTTTATTACCAGAATTTTTAGCTAATTTTTTCATGCTTAAATGCTCAGTTACAGGGATTACGCCGACAACAGTACCAGTTTTGTTACCCGTGCAAACTAGCGTTTTGTAGACCAAATGTTCTTTCTCGTTTAAAATAGAAGTATCCATTTTAGCAACACCGCCGGAATCTTCATGTGTCACAAATTCTGTTTGCCGATATGCGATTTTGTCGCGATCTAAAATTTTTTCAACCAATGTTTTTTCAAGTTTATTTTTCTTCTTTGACATAATTATCACCTTTATAATGATAGCATTGCTCGGAGAAAAATAAAAAGGGAGTTTATCTAAAAAATGAAATTATTAATAATTAAAATTGAGACTAGTCATGAAGTAGAAGACGCGCTTGGCGTTTATAGTCAGGATGTGCTGCACGCACTGGGAACTGAAAGTAGAAAGCGGGCAGATTTTGAACATGCAGGTTGGGAACACGATTCAACTGTTGTTAAACTTGATGAGATTAAGGATTTGCCAGAAGATTTACAATTTTTAGCTTATTTTGATGAGGAAGCGGATCCCAAAAAACTGATAACACAATATCAGGAGAAATTAACAGAATTAAAGAGTTATGGTTTAGCAATTGGTCAGGCGAAAATTACTAGTTCATATATTAAAGATCAAGATTGGAATACAGCTTGGCAAAAATTTTATCATGTTATAGATTTTTCTCGGCACTTGGCAATTGTTCCTGAATGGGAAGAGTATCAACCGGCTTTTCAAGACCAAAAGTTAATTAAACTTGATCCTGGTCTAGCTTTTGGTACGGGTAATCATAAAACAACGCAATTAGCAATGATGGGCTTAGAACGGGCAATGATTGCACCTAAAAGTGTCGTTGATGTGGGCACTGGTTCTGGCATTTTAGCAATTGCGGCTGCTTTATTAGGTGCGAAATCTGTTTTGGCGACAGATATTTCTGATGAAGCAGTAACTGCGGCTCACGAAAATATTGCTTTAAACCAATTAACAAATATCAAGGTAGCCAAGGCAAGTCTACTGAAGAACGTTACTGGTAAGTTCGACATTATTGTTGCTAATATCTTAGCTGAAATTCTCTTAGATTTAATTCCGCAAATGGATGCGCACTTAAACGTTGGCGGCCAAATTATTTTTTCAGGAATAGATTATTTACAGTTAGATAAGGTTAAGCAAGCGTTGCAAGAACACAATTTCAAGATTACATTAACCATGCGGCAAGATCGCTGGGTGGGCTTAATAATTGAACGCCAAGAACGGTAAAAAGGATTATAATATTAAAATAAGTTATGTAAGGAATATTAGATTGATTAATAAATTTAAGTATATTAAGCAAAAAATCAAACAGTTACCGTTAATTTACAAATTAAATCAATTTCCAGCAATGCCAATAATTTGGTGGGGATTGTTAGTTGCACTTTTACCCTTTTTATTCAGCTTACTAAGTGTACCCATTGTTTGGCGTGTCGGGCTGCTATTTTTTGTAATAAACAGTGTTGTTAGTTATCATGTTGGTAAATTAATAGTAACATTGAGGGTAAAACATTACTGGCTGCTTTTTTTACCAGTTGTTTTTTGCTTAGTTGTTTTAATTAAATTTGCTAATTATAATTTATTATTTAGCCTAATTTATCTTATTTTTGAGGTATTTGGCTTGATGGATAAACATATTTATAATTAGGCGAGGTGTTAAGAATGTCCAAATATGTAGAAATGACGCATGATCAGGTAATAGATGCCTGTAAGAAGTATATGAATGATGACCAGATTGCTTTTGTAGAAGAAGCCTATCAATATGCTAATGAAGCACATAAAGAACAGAAACGGGCTTCAGGTCAGCCTTATATTGTGCATCCAACACAAGTGGCTGGAACTTTGGCGAATTTGGGACTTGATCCTGATACGATTGCTGCCGGCTTTTTACATGATACGGTTGAAGATACACCAGTTACCAACGATGACATTAAGCAAAAATTTGGTAAGGATGTTGCCTTTATTGTTGACGGCGTTACTAAATTAAATAAATATGAATATAAGTCTCACCAAGAATTTTTGGCAGAAAATCACCGCAAAATGTTGATTGCAATGGCGAAGGATATCCGAGTAATTATGGTTAAGCTGGCTGATCGACTGCACAATATGCATACTTTACAGCACTTACGACCGGATAAACAGCGTCGCATTTCTTCAGAAACGATGGATATCTATGCACCATTAGCTGATCGTTTAGGAATTGGGACGATTAAGTGGGAACTTGAAGATTTAAGTTTTCATTATTTAAACCCCAAGGCTTATTATCGCATTGTTAACTTGATGAACTTAAAGCGCAGTCAGCGGGAAAAGTATATCCAAGATGCAATTCAAACTTTGGAACAAAGTCTAGATAATTTGGGTATTAAATATGAAATTTATGGGCGGCCTAAACATATTTATTCTATTTATAAAAAGATGGTCAACAAGCATAAAGATTTTGATGAAATTTATGACTTGTCAGCTGTTCGGGTTGTTGTTAAGACAGTAAAGGATTGTTATGCGGTTTTAGGTGCTGTCCATACTAAGTGGAAACCAATGCCTGGGCGCTTTAAAGATTATATTGCTGTACCTAAGGTCAATGGTTATCAGTCTCTGCATACAACAATTATTGGGCCTGGTGGTCGACCATTAGAAATTCAAATTCGGACGCAGCAAATGCATGAAGTTGCTGAGTATGGGGTTGCGGCTCATTGGGCATACAAGCGTGGCAACTTTACCGGTGTTGAACAAACCAATTCCAATGAAAAATTGGACATGGTTCGAGAAATTTTGGAATTAAAAGATGAAACGCAGGATGCTGGCGAATTCATGAAGAACGTTAAGAGTGAAATTTTCTCTGATCGTGTTTATGTTTTCACTCCTAAAGGTGAGGTTTATGAATTGCCCAAGGGTGCGGTTACGCTTGATTTTGCTTACGAAATTCATACACAAGTTGGTAGTCATGCTGTTGGTGCTAAGGTTAATGGTAAGTTAGTGCCCCTGGATTATAAATTGAAAAATGGTGATGTAATTGATATCATGACTCAGTCAAATGCTGCGCCTTCGCGTGACTGGATTGACATGGTTAAGACTTCACGAGCTCGTAACAAGATTCGACGTTATTTCCGTAATTTGGACCGAGAAAACAGTATTGAGCAAGGGCAACAAATGGTAGCGGACAAGCTGCGCGAGCAAGATTTAGCCCCCAAAGAGTTCATGGATCAAGCACACATTGACAAGGTTCTTGAGCAACTCAATTACCATACCGCTGATGAATTGTACGCTTCAATTGGTTTTGGTGATTTATCTGCTGTCAGTATCGTTAATCGGCTGACACTTGACTTGCGGCGCGAAGAAGAAAAAAAGCGCCAGAAGCAACTTGAGGAAGAAATTCTAAATTCAGGTCAAAAGTCTGCGACCAAGGAACAAAATAGTAAGTCTGCGACAACGCCAATGAAAATCAAGCACAAAGATGGGGTGATGATTCAGGGCATCAGTGATTTGATGCTTCATTTGGCTAAATGTTGCAATCCAGTCCCTGGCGATAAGATTGTGGGCTATGTTACTAAAGGACGCGGCGTTACAATTCACCGGGCTGATTGCCGTAATATTGTTAATAATGAAGCAAGTAAGGGCCGGTTAATTGAAGTTGAATGGGAAAATGTTGAAGAAAACAGTGCCCAAGCCTTTAATGCTAATATTGAAGTTTTTGGTTACAACCGTAGCAAGTTATTGAGCGATGTAATTACAAAATTAAATTCGGTCACAACGAATATTAACAATCTTTCGGGAAAAGTTAATGAAGAAAATATTGCTCATATTTATGCTACTGTTGCAGTTAGAAATTCAGCTCAACTGGACGAAATTTTGAGTAAATTGCGGGATGTACCGGATGTTTATGAAACTAGAAGGGCGGATAACTAATGCGGGTTGTCATTCAACGGGTCAATGAGGCACAAGTAAAAATTGCTGATAATGTTGTTGGTCAAATTACTAAGGGCTTATTGCTGCTAGTAGGAATTAAGGAAGGCGATGATTTAGCAGTTGTGCAAAAAGCTGCTGCTAAAGTTGTCAAGATGAGAATTTTTGCAGATGAAAATGGCAAAACTAATTTAGCAATTAAGGATATTGGCGGCCAAATTTTAAGTGTTAGTCAATTTACCTTGTTAGCTGATACTAAGAAAGGTAATCGACCAAGTTTTATTCAGGCAATGCGACCACCAAAATCTAAAGAATTATGGGAAGCTTTTAACCAAGAATTGGCTAGTGCTGGTTTACATGTTGAAACTGGTGAATTCGGTGCTGATATGAAGGTTAGCTTGGAAAACGATGGGCCATTTACGATTGTATTAGATCTGTAACTAATTTAAAAAATAACGAATTACGATCTGTCAACTAAGAATTGGCTATTATGTAAATTCTTAGTTGACATTTTGCCCTTAAAACTATAAGCTAAAACAAGAATTATCAATGACAAAGATTGAAGTTCAGCGATTTCTATTGTTAGAGACTACTCAATTGGTGTAAGAGTGGATAGAAGGCTGACTGTGACCCCTTTATCAGATAATATGCGCGTCGCGAGCGTTATTCGCAGCAAGCAAAAGGTGGTACCGTGCATGATCTAGCGCCCTTGATTTATTCAAGGGTGCTTTTTTATATTTAAAAAGGATGATTAAATGAGAGTTCAGAAACCAAAAGGAACAGTTGACATTTTACCTGAACAATCCGGTTCATGGGAAAAAGTTGAACAAATAGTGCGTGATTTTTTTAAACAAGCAAATTATCGCGAAATTCGAACCCCAAGTTTTGAAAATTATGAGGTCTTTTCCCGTTCGAGTGGCGAAACTTCTGATGTTGTTGAGAAGGAAATGTATGACTTTAATGACAAAGGTGGCCGTCACATTGCCTTAAGACCTGAGGGAACTGCTGGTGTTGTGCGGGCTTACGTTGAAGATAAGCTGTATGCGCCAGAAGTTGTTAAACCATTCAACGTTTATTATATTGAATCAACTTTCCGTTATGAACGTCCACAAGCTGGTCGTCAGCGTGAATTTCACCAAATTGGGGTTGAAAGCTTTGGCTCTAGTAATTCATTAGCTGATGTCGAAACTATCGTTTTGGCTCATGATTTATTGGCTAAGTTAGGCGTTAAGAATTATGAGTTACATATTAATACTTTGGGTAACGCCCAAGTGCGCCAAGATTACCATGATGCTTTAGTCAATTACTTTACGCCATTAAGAGAACAATTATCTGACGATTCTAAACGACGGTTAGAGAAGAATCCACTTAGAATTTTGGATTCTAAGGATGAACAAGATAAGCAATTTTTACCAGATGCACCGAAGATTATTGATTATCTAGATGACGATTCTAAAGCTAACTTTGATGAGATTACTGGTATTCTCGATCAACTTAAGATTAATTACGTTATTGATAACGATTTGGTTCGCGGACTTGATTACTACACGGGTATCATTTTTGAATTCATGGTTGAAGATAAAAATCTTTGGGAATCAGCAACAACAATTCTTGGCGGTGGTCGCTACGACCATTTGGTACAAGAGTTTGATGGTCCTGAAACACCAGCCGTTGGTTTTGGGATTGGAGAAGAACGGTTAATGCTTGTCTTACAAAAGCAAAATCCGGCTTTATTTGCTGATGAGGGAATTGATTTCTTCATTACTAATATTGGTGCAGGTACTGAAATTAAGGCTGTTGAAATTGCCCGTTCACTTCGTAAGCAAGGTTTTAAAGTTCAATATGATGTTGACCAGAAGAAATTAAAAGCTCAGTTTAAGAAGGCTGATCGGGTTAAAGCTAAGTTTGTGATTACTCTTGGCGCTAAGGAATTGGCAAATGGCACGTTGAATGTTAAGCGTCTTGCTGACGGTCAGACAATTGATCTAAGTCTATCTGATGTTGATGAGATGAAGACTGTTATGAAACGATTAAAGGATTAAATGATGGAACAAATGGAAAAAAGAACAGATTATTGTGGTAATATTACCGCTGCGTATCTTGGTCAAGAAGTTAATTTATATGGTTGGGTACAACGTGTCCGTAATTTAGGTAACTTATTATTTATTGATTTACGTGATCGGGAAGGATTAGTTCAAGTTGTCGTTAACCATGATTCTGGTGCAGAATTGATGGCTACTGCTGAAGAACTTGGTAACGAATACGTAGTACAGGTCAAAGGAACTGTTGTTAAGCGGTCAAGCATTAACCCAGACATGAAGACAGGGGAAGTTGAGATTGAAGCTGCAGCAATTGAAATTTTAAACAAATCACAAAATCCACCGTTTGAAATTAAAGATGATATTGAAGTTGGTGAACAAACACGGTTAAAATATCGTTACCTTGATTTACGACGTCCGGGATTACAACAAGCCATTATTTTAAGATCAAAGATTTTACGTGCAACGCATGAATACTTTGACGAGCACGGCTTTATTGATATTGAAACACCAATTTTAGGAAAGTCCTCACCAGAAGGTGCGCGTGACTACCTGGTACCATCAAGAATTTATCCTGGAAGTTTTTACGCTTTGCCACAATCACCGCAATTATTTAAGCAATTATTGATGGGTGCAGGATTTGACAAATACTATCAACTTGCTAGATGTTTTCGGGATGAGGACTTGCGTGGTGACCGGCAACCTGAATTTACCCAAATTGATATGGAAACTTCATTCACCGATGAGAAGCAAGTGCAAGATTATACTGAAGGTCTGCTCAAGAAAATCATGAAGGATGTTATGGGAGTTGAATTAAAGACACCGATTGCCCGAATTTCTTGGACTGACTCAATGAATAATTACGGTACAGATAAGCCTGATACTCGTTTTGGCATGTTAATTCATGATTTAAGCAGTATTTTTAAGGATAGTGACTTTAAAGTCTTCTCTGGTGCAATTCAAGATGGTGGTTTTGTTAAAGGAATCGCTGTTAAAAATGGTGCTAAGGCATATTCACGTAAGAAAATTGAGAAAAAGCAAGACTACATCAAACGTTACCACGCTAAAGGACTTGCGTGGGTTAAGTTTGAAGATGGCGAATTTTCTGGTCCGATTAGCCGCTTCTTAACAGATGACAATCAGGCAGCTTTAATCAAGGAATTTGGTCTTGAGGGCGGCGAATTAATTGTCTTTATCGCTGATAAGTGGAAAGTTTGTTGTGATTCCTTAGATCATTTACGACGTGAATTTGCTAAAGAAACCGACATTATTCCTAAGCATGTCTTTGACTTTGTCTGGGTTGTTGACTGGCCGTTATTTGAATACGATGAAGGCTTTGGTCGCTGGATTGCTGCCCACCACCCATTCACAATGCCTGATGATGAAGGAATTAAGCTGCTTGATACTGATCCACACAAGGCTCATGCCCGCAGTTATGATATTGTCATGAACGGGGATGAACTTGGTGGTGGTTCAATCAGAATCCACAAACGTTCAATTCAAGAAAAAATGTTTAAGGCACTTGGCTTTACTAAGAAGCGCGCTTACGAACAGTTTGGTTACTTGCTCGATGCTCTTGACATGGGCTTTCCACCACATGCTGGATTAGCTATCGGACTTGATCGTTTTGCCATGATGTTAGCAGAGAAGGATAATATCCGCGATGTCTTGGCCTTTCCAAAGAATGCCAGTGCTTCAGAACCAATGATGCACGCACCAGCTCCAGTTGCCGAGCAGCAATTAACTGACTTAGGAATTGAAGTTGAAGAGCAATACCAGGAAAGTGTTGCGCAAACAGAGGCACGTTTACAAGAAGAAGCACAAAAAGATGCGGATCAAAACGCAACTTGGGATGAAGAATAACTAAAACAACAAAAACGATGTAAATTTTCACATCGTTTTTGTTGTACTAATCTTAATTTAATGGTATTTTTGACAAAAAAGGACAATCACATTTGTGATTGTCCTTTTAGTAGTGCCTTTAACTTTATTTTAAGTTACTTAAAAATGTTAATGCAGCATCGTAGTCTGGTTCGTCGGTCATTTCGTAAACCAATTCTTGGTACAAAACTTCGCCGTCAGCAGAAATAATCCAAACACTTCTTGAATCTACGCCGCTTTCAAGGTAAAGACCCATTTCTTCACCAAAGTTGTGGCTTTCATCTGATAAAATTTCCATGTTTTTAACGCCTTCAGCAGCACACCAATTCTTTTGGTCATCAAGAGTATTAGTAGAAATAGTGTAGAAGTTAATGCCAGCAAACTTATCAACTTCGTTGTTGAAACGTTTAGTTGAAATACTGCAGACACTAGTGTTAAGGTCAGGAACAACACTAATTAAAGTCGGCTTAGATAATAAGTCAGCCTTGGTTGCTTTACTACCGTCAGCTCTAACAACAGTAAAATCTGGCAACTTATCGCCAACCTTAGGTGGTTCACCGTTAGTATATAGAGGCTCATTTAATCTTGTAATTTTCATAATAAAATCCCTTCATTTGATTGATGTCTAATTTGATAAATTATTTATCTAATCAATTTTACTATAAAAATGGCAGAAAGGCGTCTACTTTGCTTACAGCTGGTTAACGTAATCAGTAATTCGCAAAACGGCTTCTTTTAAATCAGCTTCAGAAGCGGCATAAGATAACCGAATAAATCCTTGCCCGCCTTGACCAAAAAAGCTTCCTGGCATAACACCGACTTTAGCCTTAGCAGCAAGATCTTTGGCAAACTTAACATCATCTTGCCCAAACTTGGCCGGAATTTTAGCAAAAATATAAAATGCACCTTCTGGTGTTGCCATGTTAAAACCACATTTTTTGAGGCCCTGTTCAATGATGTTTAATCGCTTTTCATAAATTCCACGGGCTTGTTGATAATCATTTTGCCCGTTAGTAAGTGCCTCAGTAGCTGCAGCTTGGACATTGTCAGTGACAGCTGTGATTAAGAAGAAATTAACTTTAATAATCGTACTCATAATTTCTGCGGGACCAGCAATATAACCAAGACGCCAGCCAGTCATTGCCACACTTTTAGATAAACCTGATAATAATAGTGTTCGCTCAGGAATTAATTGAGTAAGTGAATAGTGCTGTTTGTGGTTGTAAATCAATTCGGCATAGATTTCATCACTAATCGCATACAAATTATAGTCCATGATCACTTGTGCTAATGCGGTTAATTCTTCCTTACTATATACACGGCCAGTCGGGTTTGAAGGATCGGTTAAAATTACAGCTTTGGCACCTTTGCCTTCATTTTTTAAAACATTTTTTAAGTGATCGGCTGTAAGAATAAAATTATCTTGTGCTGTGTCGATTTGAACTGGAATAGCACCGGCCATTTCGATAATCCCAAAATAAACGCCCCAAACAGGAGTAGGAACAAGAATTTTATCACCCGGATTAAGGAGTGTCATGCAAACTAGATTCAGTGCTTCAGTAACACCAACTGTTGTACAAATTTCACTTGCAGGATTATATGTGACGTCTAAACTATCCTTTAAATAAGTACTAATTGCTGCTAGCAACTCTGCCTTACCAGCTTGAGGCGCATAATGCGAATCATCCTTTTCAATATCAGTAATTGCAGCTTGCTTAATGTGCTCCGGCGTTTTTAAATCTGGTTCACCGATTGTCAATTTAATTATTTCAGGAATTTGCGAAATTTCATCATTAAATTGACCCATTTGCGAAACTGGTAGATGATGTATTCTTGAATTGATTGTTTTGCTTAAATCTTTTGCTAAATGTGGCATAATTAAAACCTTTCTAATAATATACTTCCCAAATGATTATAAACTAAAAGACTTGTAAACTGAATTAAAAAATCGCAAACTTTAATAAGCACTTAAACAATAAATAATTGCTATTTGGATGTATAGTTAAAAATGAGGTGAAATACATGGAAGAAAACAAAAAGAATGAACGATTAAAGCAGCTGACTAATGACCAGTATGAAGTTACGCAAAATGCTGCAACTGATTATCCATTCAGAGGCAAGTATGATGATTTTTATGAACCGGGAATTTATGTTGACATTGTATCCGGCGAACCATTATTTTCTAGTAAAGATAAATATGATGCCGGGTGTGGTTGGCCTAGTTTTACTAAACCAATTAAAAAGTTAAATTATCGCCGCGACCAATCGCACCAAATGGAGCGAACTGAGGTCCGTAGTCCTGAGGCAGATTCGCATTTAGGTCATGTTTTTACGGATGGTCCAAGTGATCGTGGTGGATTGCGTTATTGTATTAATTCTTCAGCCTTGAAATTCATTCCTTATGAGCAACTTGAACAAGCCGGCTATGGTGAATATGAAAAGATATTTAAATAATTTTTATTATGTAAAGCTGAATTAAAAAATAAAAAAGCACTACAAATTTGTAGTGCTTTTTAACTTAAACAATTTCTTGCTCCTTAAACCGGCCATAAACTCGCTCAACTTCGCTTACACTCATGAATGCATAAGGATCACTCTTTTTAATGATCTGTAAAATATCATACATATCGTAACGGTCAATCACTGTAATCAAAACCGTTTTTTCATTATGGCTGTACGCACCTTCAACATCGTGAAAAATAGTAATGCCACGGTGCATTTTTTCTTGAATACCATCAATAATTACCTGTGGTTGTTCAGTAACAATGATTACCTGTAATTTTTGATGTTGGGTATAAACTGCATCAATTACGCGCCCATTAATAAAAATTGTTAAAGCAGAGTAGAGTGCTCGACTCCAGCCGAAGGCAAAACCCGCGGCAGCGATAATTATTAAGTTAATCAGGATATTAACTTTGCCGTAACTTGCACCTGTTTTTTGCCGAATGACGATCCCAATGATGTCAATGCCACCAGTAGAAATGCCGTTTTTCAAAGCAAAGCCAGTCCCCAATCCATTGACCATGCCGCCAAAGATAGCACAAACCAGCGGATCAATATGCATGCTAATTGGATTTACTACGTGCATCATAAATGATCCTAAAACAACGGTAATAATTGTAAACACAGTAAACTTGTGCCCAATTTTAAACCAACCAAGTAAAAAAAGAGGCACGTTTAATGCAAAATACATTGTTGACGTACTCAACGTAAACGGCAAAAAACGTTCACTCAGTGTGTTAATCAGTTGGGCAAATCCTGTTACTCCTGATGAGTACATGTGTCCGGGTGTCCAAAAGAAGTTAAGAGCAACGGCTACGGCAAGCGAATAAAAGAAGGATGCTGAAATTTTTGAAAGCAGGTTATACCGCCTGTTAAATTTATCAAGTTGATCCATATATTAAATATTAGTCCCCTTTATTAAAACTACTGACAGGCAAACATGATTAGTGTAACAAAAGTTGCTTTTTTAACCAACAAGAAAATGCTTTTTCGTTAAAGTTTCTTAATTAAAAATAACCAGCAATCAAGCTGGTTACATCTGTGGATGTTTAACAAAGTAAAATCAAATCTCTAGTATAGTATAATTATTGTTATTTAGTATGTAATATACCGCAATACAACATCCACATCTATATCGTAACACGGATTATCTATCAAATAGTAGTAATTTTACTTTGACCAATGTTTCTTAATAAATTCTGCCCGGCCACCAGACTCTTCAAGTTCATATCTTGAAGGATCCTTTTTATAAAAGTCTTGGTGGTATTCTTCTGCAGGATAGAAGGGTTGAGCTGGTTCAATTTTAGTGACAATAGGTTTATCAAATTTGCCGCTAGCTTCTAAAGCAGCTTTAGATTTTTCCGCAGCTGCTTTTTGCACTGGTGAATTATAAAAAATAACGGGACGGTAATTGTCACCACGATCTTGAAATTGTCCCATTGCATCAGTTGGATCAGTTACTTGCCAATAGTATTCAAGCAGCTTCTCATATGGCATAACTGTAGGATCAAAAGTAATTTCAACAGCTTCAGTATGACCAGTTGTCCCAGAGCAAACTTGTTCATAGGTTGGATTGGCAACTTGGCCGCCAGTATAGCCAGAAATTACCTGCTTAATTCCCGGTAAACTATCAAATGGTTGCACCATGCACCAAAAACAGCCACCAGCAAAAATTGCTGTTGTTAATTTAGAATTTTTCTCTTGTTGTGTCATTAATGTACCTCGAAAACAATTTGTTAATGTGATTAAGTAAAAATAATACTAATAATTAAACGATATTTACAGTTCCTCAATTCCTAGATGACGCAAAATTAATGCAGCCGTTTCTTCAATTGACCGGTGAGCAACATTAATTACATAACAGCCTAATTTTTCATATAATTGTTGGGCTGAGTTAAGCTCTGCTCTAATTGCATCAGTATTGGAATAAGTTGTATCCGGATTAAGGCCGTAAGAGATCATTCGTTGGCGCCTAATTTCGTTTAAGACAGACAGATCATTAGTTAAACCAATAATTTTTTTCGGATCAATTTTATAAATTTCTTTAGGAATATGGGTGTCGGGAACAAGAGGCAAGTTAGCCACCTTTAAGTTCTTATTAGCCAAAAATAACGAAAGTGGTGTCTTAGAAGTCCGAGAAACACCTAGTAGCACAACGTCGGCTTCTAAGAACCCTTTCGGGTCTTTACCATCATCATACATTACTGCAAATTCCATCGCTGAAATACGGTCAAAATATTGTTGGTTCATCTTGTGTTGAGCACCAATACGTTCTAGCGGTCGTATTCCTGTTACTTTTTGCAAGGCCTCAACAGCTGGCGACAAAATGTCAACACTTTGAATTTTATGTTCACGGACAAACCGAATAACTGGAATTTGCATTTCGTCTTTGACTAAACTATAAATAATTACTAAATTAGGATACTGCTCAATTTCAGTAAAAGTTTGTTCGAGACGCTTCTTATCAATAATAAAAGGGTAGCGCCGATAATTAATCTGAGCATCAGGAAATTGAGCCGCAGCAGCGATTGCATTGTTAAAGGCAGTATCGCCGGCCGAATCAGAAATGATAATTATATTAACTTCTTTTTTTGGTGTTTCTTCACTCATTAGTAACTCCTTTTTTTGTTTAATTATACCTTTTTAAAATGGGCAATAACAGATTTTATTAATCAATTACACAGAAAAATAGATTTTTTTGAAAAATATTACAGATTTGTATTGACCGTACGATATGGTTTGTTATAATTTAAATAAATGCAATGACGGTAACGTCAAGAAATGGAAGGAGGGATCACACATGGCTAAGACAGTCGTTCACGAAAACGAGTCTATTGATGATGCTCTTCGTCGTTTCAAACGTTCCGTTTCAAGAAGTGGTACCTTGCAAGAATACCGCAAACGCGAATTCTACGAAAAACCTAGTGTACGTAGAAAGCTTAAATCTGAAGCAGCACGGAAACGTAGACATTATTAATATATAAAGAAACGACTTCTATCTGTTGGTAGAGGTCGTTTTTTTACGTTAAATTTGTTATAATTTATCTGGATTATATTTTAGAAAGAAGGAGTAGTTGTGAGTTTATCTGAACAAATCATGGCGGATATGAAAGAAGCTATGAAAGCCCGTGATAAAATCAGATTGAATACTGTACGGATGATTAAGTCAGCTTTAATGAATGAAAAAATCAAGGCTGGTCATGAACTCAGTCCTGATGAAGAACTAACGGTATTAAACCGAGAAAAAAAGCAGCGTGAAGAATCAATCGCAGAATTTACGAAGGCCAAACGCGATGACTTAGCCGAAGAAACTAAAAAAGAATTGGCTGTTGTTGAAAGTTACATGCCAAAGCAGTTATCTCAAGCTGAATTAAAGCAAATTGTAACTGAAACAATTGCTGAAGTTGGTGCAAAAGGCAAATCAGATTTTGGCAAAGTAATGAAAGCTTTAATGCCTAAAATTAAGGGTAAGGCTGACGGTAAGGCCGCTTCAAGTGCGGTTCAAAGCCAGTTGAACTAAGCAAGAAAAGGAGCGAAGTTTTTGGCTCAAACCAATTTTATTCCTAAAAATCCGGAAAATATGCAGCAATTAGTTGGAATTAATGACGGTAATCTTAACTTAATGGCTGAAGGTTATGATATCAGCGTTACCGACATGGGTAACCAAATTGTGGTTGCTGGTGAGCAAGATAATGTACTGAAAGTAATTGCAGTTCTAAAGGCTTTAGACCAAATTGTGGGAACGGGTGTTAACATCGGTGCCCCCGACGTTGTCAGTGCAATGAAGATGGCGGATAAGGGAACTACGGAATATTTTTCAGACCTCTATAAACAAATTTTAATTCGGGATGCTAAAGGTAAGCCGATTAGAGTTAAAAATATGGGGCAGAAGCGATATGTCGAAGCTATCCAAAAAAGTGATGTTGTATTTGGGATCGGACCTGCCGGTACTGGTAAGACATTCTTGGCCGTTGTTTGTGCAATTGCAGCTTTTAAAAAGGGTGAGGTTTCTCGCATTGTTTTAACACGTCCAGCTGTTGAAGCTGGTGAATCACTAGGATTTTTGCCAGGAGATTTAAAGGAAAAAGTTGATCCGTATTTGCGGCCAATCTATGATTCGCTCTATGCTATTTTAGGAACTAACACCACTGATCGACTAATGGAACGTGGTGTAATTGAAGTGGCGCCACTTGCTTATATGCGGGGAAGAACTCTTGATGATGCCTTTGTTATTTTAGATGAAGCTCAAAATACAACCGATGCGCAGATGAAGATGTTTTTAACGCGGTTAGGTTTTAATTCGAAAATGATTGTTAACGGCGATATGACACAGGTAGACTTACCGGGTCGTCAACGCAGCGGCTTAATTGATGCACAGCGAATTTTAAAGGGTATTGACCAAATTAAATTTATTAGGTTTACGGCTAACGATGTTGTACGACATCCAGTTGTTGCCAAAATCATCAACGCTTATGAGAAAGAGGACGAACGACATTAATGATGCCTATTGAAATTACTTATAATGACGAGGTCAATTTTTTGAAGAGTGATGCGCGTGATTGGCAAGCTTGGATTGCCAAATTATTATTATTAGCCAAAAAAGAAATTGCTAAAAATAATAATCTGGCAATGAGTATCAATTTTGTCGATGAAGAACGCAGTCATGCAATCAATAAAGAATATCGGGGTAAAGACCGACCAACTGATGTTATTTCATTTGCAATTGAAGATGGCGAAGATGACCTTGATTTAGCAGCTTTTACTGCTGACCCAGATTTTCAAGAAGACATTGGTGACTTATTCATGTGTCCTAGTGTAATTAAGCGGCATAGTAAGGAATATGGTACAGGATGGGATCGTGAATTTGGTTATACATTAGTTCATGGCTTTTTACATCTTAATGGTTATGACCATATTGAACCTGATGAAGCAAAAGAAATGTTTGGCATTCAAGGTAAAGTACTTGAAGAATATGGGTTACCACTGTATCCTGACCAATTAGATGAAGGCAGAGGAAAATAATGACTGAAAATAAGAAAAATAAATCTGGTTTTGTTGCATTGGTTGGCCGACCAAATGTTGGTAAGTCTACTTTGATGAATAATTTAGTCGGTCAAAAAGTCGCAATTACTTCTAATAAGCCGCAGACAACTCGTGATAAAATTTCTGGTATTTATACAACTGACGACATGCAAGTTGTCTTTGTGGATACGCCGGGGATTTTTAAGCCACATTTGAAGTTGGATGATTATATGGATCAGGCCAGCATTTCTAGTTTAAATGATGTTGATCTGGTTTTGTTTATGGTTGAACCTGAGAAAATTGGTAAAGGTGACGAATATATCGTTCAATTGCTGAAGCAAGTTAAGGTACCAGTTTTTTTGGTAATTAATAAAGTTGATCAGGTAAATCCCAACAACTTGTTGCCAATCATTGATTCTTACCGCAAATTAGATTTGTTTAAAGAATTTTTACCAATTTCTGCTACTCAAGGGGTTGGAATTACCGACTTAATTGCAATTTTGCACCAGTATTTACCAGCAGGACCAGATTATTATGATCCTGACCAAATTACTGATCGTCCAGAATATTTTATGGTTTCTGAGTTAGTACGTGAACAAATTTTGAAATTAACTGCTGAGGAAGTTCCACATGCAACTGCAGTTTGGGTTGAACGGATGAACCAACACGAAAAAGGCAAGCTGCAAATTGAAGCCACAATCTACGTTGAAAAGAGTGGTCAAAAAGGCATTATTATTGGTAAGGGCGGTAAAATGCTGAAGCAGATTGGTATTAATTCGCGACGACAAATTGAGAATCTGCTTGGTGAAAAAGTTAATTTACATTTATGGGTTAAAGTGCAGCGTAATTGGCGCTCTGATCCTAGCTTTTTAAAGCAGATTGGTTACGATAAGAAGGCTTTATCCTAAAATGGCACGTGAACTTAAAGAAGTTCAGGGCATTATTTTTAAAAGGCAAAAATTTAAAGAAGCAGATTTACTTGCTAAGATTATTACTAAAGAAAATGGCATTATTACGATGATTGCTCGGGGAGCATTGCGTCCGAAATCCAAGTTAGGTGCAGCTTTGCTTAACTTTTCTTACGGGACTTACGTTATTTATACTAGTGGTCAGGGTTTAAGTAATCTGCGAACTTATAAAGAAGTAAGGCAGTTTGATGGGTTATTTAATGACCTGACTAAGAATGCTTATGCTTCTTTTATTTTGGATTTAATTGACCATGCCTTCGTTGAACATCAACCGTTGAGTAAATATTATGCTTTAGCTGAATTTGCCTTGCAAAAAATTAATGCTGGTGTAGATCCGGAAATGATTACCCAAATTGTCCAGATGCAGCTACTCGCAGCTTACGGAGTTGAACCTGAGTTACGTAATTGTGTTATTTGTGGCAAAAGTCAGGGCATTTTCGATTATTCAATTAAGCGTGGCGGTATTATTTGTAGTGATCATTTTTATACAGAAACTAGTCGGCTCCGCTTACAACCTAAAGAAACAGCTATCTTAAGAACAATCGGCTTACTGCCAATTGCACGTCTAGGTTCAATTACAGTCAATGAAGGAACTAAAAAAGCTACACGCAAAGCAATTGACCGCATTTATCGGGAAACAATTGATTTAAACTTGAAAACCAAAAAATTCTTAGATGAATTAAAATTATTTTAGGTAAGGATTTTGTTTACTTACGTGATTATGGTAAAATACCAGTGTATTTTGATGTAGATGAGGATTTTAAAAAGTACCAGTTAAGCGAGTGTTAGTTAGTGTGAGGACATCTGGGAAAAGGCACCTCTAGTCAATCCAATTAAGAGCAGGGAAAATATTCCCTGAATTAGGGTGGAACCGCGATCAAATCTCGTCCCTATGCAAGTTTTGCATAGGCTTTTTTTATGGCCTAATGCAGGGAGGAATTATAATGGCAAAGAAAAAATTAACAATTCAAGAAATGATTTTTAAACTGGAAGAATTTTGGTCTTCCAAAGGTTGTATGATTATGCCGTCATATGATGTCGAAAAGGGTGCAGGCACCATGAGTCCCTATACCTTTTTACGAGCAGTCGGACCTGAACCTTGGGCTGCTTGTTATGTTGAACCATCAAGACGGCCAGCTGATGGGCGTTATGGTGATAACCCTAATCGCTTGTTTCAACATCACCAATTCCAAGCTGTAATTAAACCAGCACCTGAAAATATTCAACAATATTATTTAGATAGTTTGCAAGTTTTAGGAATTAATCCGCTAGAACACGATATTAGATTCGTTGAAGATAACTGGGAAAATCCGTCAATGGGTTGTGCCGGTGTTGGTTGGGAAGTTTGGCTTGATGGGATGGAAGTTAGTCAATTTACTTATTTCCAAACTGTTGGTGAACTTGATGTTAAGCCAACTATGAGTGAAATTACTTATGGTGTTGAACGTCTGGCTTCATATATTCAAGACGTTAATTCAGTCTTTGATTTGGAATGGGGCAATGGCGTTCTTTACCGCGATATCTTTAAAGAAGCTGAATACGAGCATTCTAAGTATGCTTTTGAAGAATCAAACCAAGAGAATTTATTAAAGTTCTTTGATGTTTATGAAAAAACTGCTAAGCGTTTACTAAGTCAAAATTTAGTACAACCAGCTTACGATTACATTTTGAAGTGTTCACATACTTTTAACTTACTTGATGCTCGCGGCGCAGTTTCAGTTACTGAACGGGCTGGCTATTTGGCACGAATCAGAAACTTGGCACATGAAGTTGCTGTTTGCTTTGTTCAAGAACGTGAAAAGCGTGGCTTTCCATTATTAAAGAATGCAGAAGACAAGAAGGCAGGCATTGAAAATGACTAAAGATTATTTATTTGAAATTGGAATTGAAGAAATGCCAGCGCATGTTGTTTCTCGCAGTGTGAAGCAATTAGCTGACAGAACGAGAAAATTTTTAAAAGAAAATGGCTTAAAGTTTAAGGATATTAAGACTTACTCAACACCTCGTAGATTGACAATTCTTGTTGAAGACTTAGCTGAAAAGCAGGCTGACATTGATGAAATTAAAAAAGGTCCAGCAAAAAAAATTGCTCAAGATGCTGATGGTAATTGGACAAAGGCTGCTCAAGGATTTGCTCGTGGTCAAGGAATGACTGCTGATGATATTTATTTTGCTGAACTTAAGGGTACAGAATATGCTTACGTTCATGTTCAACAAGAAGGCAAGCAGGCCAGCGAGATTTTGCTGGGAATGAGTGATATTGTTAAGGCAATGACTTTTCCAACCAAAATGCGTTGGGATTCGCATGATTTTGAATTTGTTCGTCCGATTCACTGGTTAGTTTCACTATTTGGCAGCGACGTAATTCCTGTGAAAATTTTAGATATTACTGCTGGCCGCAAAACTGAAGGCCATCGTTTCTTAGGTGATGCCGTTGTTTTGGCTAATAGTGACGATTATGAAGATGCTTTGAAGGATCAATATGTGATTGTTGATGCTAACGAACGTAAAGACATGATTGTTCAACAGATGCAAGAATTGGTTAAGAAACATAATTGGCGGATTAAATTAGATAAGAATTTACTTGAAGAAGTCACTAATTTAGTTGAATATCCGACTGTTTTTGCAGGGACATTTGCTGAAAAATACTTGCAAATGCCACAAGAAGTTTTAATAACTTCAATGAAAGATAATCAACGTTACTTTGAAGTTTATGATCAAAATGACAATTTAATTAACCATTTTATTGCTGTTCGTAATGGAAACAAAGACTTTTTAGACAATGTTATCTCTGGTAATGAAAAAGTTTTAGTAGCACGGCTGGATGATGCCCAATTCTTTTATGATGAGGACCGCAAGTACCCGTTGAGTCATTTTGTCCAAAGACTAAACAATGTCTCTTTTCATGATAAGATTGGTTCAATGGCTGAAAAAACACAACGTGTTCGCATTATTGGTGATTTCTTAGCCAAAAAATGGCAATTGGCTGACCAAACAATTGTTGATTTTGATCGTGCTAGTGAACTATATAAGTTTGATTTAGTTACCCAGATGGTCGGCGAGTTTACTGAACTGCAAGGTGTAATGGGCATGCATTATGCCAAGCTTGCTGGTGAAAACGATGACGTTGCTGTTGCCATTAAAGAACACTATATGCCGTTATCTGCAGAGGGAGAATTACCACAAACGACTGTGGGTTCACTACTGTCAGTTGCTGATAAACTTGATACAATTATTACGTTCTTTGCAGCTGGGATGATCCCCACTTCGTCTAACGATCCTTATGCTTTACGACGTTACGCTTACGGCATTGTCCGCATTTTATTAAATCAAAAATGGTCATTACCGTTTAATCAAGTTTTGCCAGAAATCGTAGCTTTACTTGATGGTAAAACCGCAGCTAAGTTGCCTAAATCAACAGAGCAAGATGAAGAAATTGCTTCCTTTATTCGTGATCGGATTAATCAATATTTACAAAAGAATAAGTTTAAGTATGATATTGTTGATGCTGTTTTAGCTTCTAGTCAGCAAGATCCAATTCGAATTTTAGCTGCCGCAAATGTTTTACAGGCACACCACGATGATGAACAATTTAAGCCAGTAGTTGAAAGTCTAATCAGAATTAACAATATTTTGAAGAAAGCTAAATTTAAGGGGCAAGTTCAGGTTGATTCTAGTTTGTTTACAGATAACAGTGAAAATGAGCTTTACCTAGGTGTTGAAAACTTGCAAGCTGTGACTAATTTAACTGAACTTTATGATGACTTTGTTAAATTACAACCAATTATTGATCACTACTTCGAAACTAATATGATTATGGCGAAAGATGAAGCAGTTAAAAATAATCGATTAGCACAATTAAGTACAATTAGTAATTTAGCTGATCGGTTAGGTGATTTAAGTAAGTTAGTAATTAAATAATGATAAAGATAGGTGATTAAATGGCTGGCTTAATTTCTCAAGATACAATTGCTAAAGTTCGTAGCAGTGTCAATATTGTTGATGTAATCAGCCAGTATGTTTCACTTGAAAAGAAAGGCAAAGACTATGCTGGTCTTTGCCCTTTTCACCAAGAAAAAAGCCCGTCGTTTTACGTTAATGAACAAAAGCAATTTTTTAAATGTTTCGGTTGTGGCAAAGGTGGCAATGTCTTTAAGTTCCTAATGGAAAAAGATGGTCTAACTTTTCCTGAAAGCGTTCAAAAAGTAGCCGAAATGGGCCATGTTGAAATTGATG
Organism: Lactobacillus sp. ESL0785; assembly: GCF_029395455.1. NCBI lineage: Bacteria > Bacillati > Bacillota > Bacilli > Lactobacillales > Lactobacillaceae > Lactobacillus > Lactobacillus sp. ESL0785. The sequence goes on along the minus strand of NZ_CP113916.1, from coordinate 905,400 downwards.
AAATTACTCCGCAAAAGTTTAAGTATTCCAATATCTTAATTCAAATTAATCAAGCTGCAGCAGATTTTTACCACCGCGTACTGGTATCAACCAATGCTGGTAAGCGCGGACTTGATTATGCTAAAGAACGTGGGCTTGATGCAGAGATTATCACGCATTTTAAGATTGGTTATGCACCTAAACAGAGTAAACTATTGTTGACATATTTACGTAGTCAAGGTTATCAAGATGATGATCTAGCTGCGAGTGGTTTGTTTGCTCAGTCTCAAGATGGTGATATGTTTGATCGCTTTCGCGATCGCTTAATGTTTCCATTGGGGAATGAAAGTGACTATGTAGTTGGTTTTTCTGGGCGGCGAATTTCTGCTGATAAAAAAGATGCTAAGTATGTTAATAGCCCGGAAACTAAAATTTTTACTAAGTCTAATGTCTTATTTCATTTTGCTGAAGCGAAAAAGGCTGCTCGTGAAGAAAAACATTTGGTTTTATATGAAGGCTATATGGATGTGATTGCAGCATACAAAGCTGGTGTCAAGTCTGGAATTGCTTCAATGGGGACCAGTTTAACCGACCAGCAGATTTATCTGCTGCGCCGAATAACCAACAATATTATCATTAATTATGATGGTGATGATCCGGGAGTTCATGCGGAAGAACGTGCAGCCAAAATGTTTGATCATGCGGGCGGTTTTAATATTGGGATTGTTGTGTTACCGGAAAAATTAGATCCTGATGAATATGTAAAAAAATATGGTGTGACGAAATACCGTGCAGAACTTGCAGGTGCATTGACGCCAACTGATTTTTTCTTAAAGCGGTTAGCCAAGAAATATAATCTTGCCAATGATCGTGAAAAAATCACCTATCTTAATGAAGCGGTTAAAGAAATTGCGCAATTATCTAATCCAGTTGAACAAGATTTGTATTTGGATAAAATTGCGACCCAGCAAGATGTATCTCGAGATGCATTGAAGGTTAATTTGTTACAGGAAAGGCGTAAAATAGCTGCTGCTGAGCGCCATAAACGTGGCAATGAATTACCAGAGCCAATCTTAGAGGATGATTCAACTCCAATAGTTGAATTAGAGCAAAATGCCAAAAATGATCCGGTGCAAACAAGATTATTATATTTATTTATGCATTCAGAACATGCACGTGATTTTTTACTTAAAAAAGGATTTTTATTTCCAGATAAAAAGTATGCAGATTTAGCAGAATTATGGTTAAAATTTAGTAAAGATAATGATGATCCAACAACCAGTGGTTTCTTAGATTTTATTCCTGACGAACTTCAGAGTATAATAGTAAATGCTGAAATGACAGATATGCCCCAGGATTTTTCTGATCGTGAAATTAATGAACAAATGCATGCTCTCAAGATGCGTGAAGTCACTTCCCAATTAAAAGAATTAGAAAATCAATTAACGGACGCAAAACGCAGAACTGATAATAGCGAGATTATTGCAATTACGCAAAAAATTTTACAGTTAAAGAGAATTCAGGGTCAAAGGGGGGCTTTTTAGTGGCAGAAAAAAAGAATACTAATAAGACAGAAGAACTGTCTTTAGACAAAGTAGTTAAAAAGGTCGTTAAGGCAGTTAAAAAGGATAAGGCAATTACCGAAACTGATTTTACGGCGCAATTAATTACACCGTATAAGTTGCAAGGTAAGGCTGTCGATCAATTAGTTCAAGAATTTGAAGATAACGGTATTAGTATTGTTGACGACAAAGGTGAGCCATCCAAATTAGCCTTAAAGAAACAAAAAGATGTTGAAAAAGCCGAATTAAAGGATATGTCAGCACCTTCAAGTGTAAGAATGAATGATCCAGTGCGGATGTATCTGAAAGAAATTGGTCGGGTACCATTGCTTAATGCTGATCAAGAAATTTCATTAGCCAAACGTATTGAGAAGGGTGATGAAGAAGCTAAGCAAGAATTAGCAGAAGCTAACTTGCGGTTGGTTGTTTCAATTGCTAAGCGTTATGTTGGTCGGGGGATGTCCTTCTTAGATTTAATTCAAGAGGGTAACATGGGCCTAATGAAAGCTGTTGATAAGTTTGATTATAGTTTAGGCTTTAAATTTTCAACTTATGCAACTTGGTGGATTAGGCAGGCAATTACGCGTGCAATTGCCGATCAAGCACGGACAATTAGAATTCCTGTTCACATGGTTGAAACAATTAATAAATTAATTCGAATTCAACGACAATTATTGCAAGACTTGGGGCGTGAACCAGTACCTGAAGAAATTGGTGCTGAAATGGACATGCCAACAACTAAGGTTCGTGATATTTTAAAGATTGCTCAAGAACCGGTTTCTCTTGAAACGCCAATTGGTGAGGAAGATGACTCACACTTAGGCGACTTCATTAAGGATAAGGACGCCACAAGTCCTGAACAACATGCTTCCTATGAAATGCTCAAAGAGCAGTTGGAAGAAGTGCTTGATACATTAACTGATCGTGAAGAAAATGTTTTGCGGTTGCGGTTTGGTCTTGATGATGGGCGAACACGCACACTTGAAGAAGTTGGTAAAGTCTTTGGGGTTACCCGTGAACGAATCCGGCAGATTGAAGCGAAAGCTTTACGCAAACTGCGGCATCCTAGTCGTTCTAATCAATTACGCGACTTTTTAGATTAAACCAATAAAAAAGATGATTACGAAAGTAACCATCTTTTTTATTTAAAATAATTCGTCACGATTGCCATCCAGCATGTGCTCATAAATAGTATCATTAAAATAAACGGGGAGGTCATGATCAAAATTATAAGCAAGTTGATGACTAAGCAACTCATCTTTAGTCATCCAGGTTAATGTGCCTTCGTCAGAAGCGCGAACAGAACCAGTAAAATGTGTCGCAATATAAAAGAAAACGAGGTATCGCTGATTGTTATCGTCATAAAATTGTTTAATTCCAGTAAGCCGCGGTTTAATAATTGTTAAGTTAGTTTCTTCTTTAATTTCGCGTACCACTGCATCATGAAATGATTCATGACTTTCAACGTGACCACCAGGAAACGTTAATCCTGGCCAAGTAGGATCATTGCGATTCAAAACCAAAATTTTATCCTGATTAGTAATCATACACATATTAGTTAACGTTACGCGTTCAGTTCTATCCATATAAATATTAACTCCTTTATTATGATACTTCATTATAAAGCAAATAAAATTAAAAAGCTGGCGGCTATTTTTAAACTAAGACAATAATATGCTAAAATTTTAATACAAGAGAAAGTAGGATGGAAATGAATTTACGTTTAAATACTTTAGCACAAATGGTCGCTCCACATACTCGGGTTGCTGATATTGGTACCGACCATGCTTACTTACCAATCGAATTAGTGAAATCAGGTAAAATTCAATTTGCGATTGCCAGTGATATTGCCAAGGGACCACTTGAAAATGCGCGAGAAGATATCGCTCAAGCTGGCTTGCAAGAGCAAATTGAAACAAGATTAGGTGCAGGTTTAACAACCATTAAGCTTGAAGACCACATTGATACGGTGGTCATTGCTGGGATGGGGGGTAAGTTAATAACGACAATTCTAGAAGATGCTTGGCAACAAGATTTTCACTTTAATCAACTGGTGCTTGAACCAAATGTTGGTGAACCTGGTGTGCGCCAATGGTTAATGACACATAATTATCAAATTCAAGCAGAAGACCTAATTGCTGAAGCCGGTCATACCTATGAATTAATTCAGGCTAAACAAGTTAGGCAAAAAATTAATTTGTCCGCTAAAGAATTATTCTTTGGACCAATTATTTTGCAAAATAAAAATTCGGTTTTTGATCAAAAATGGCGTAGTCAATTAATTTACCAGCAAAAATTATTGGTTAATCTAAATCAGGCAAAGAAAAAGGATTTTCAGCATATTAAGCAGATTGAGGCAACAATCAAAATGATTAAGGAGGAATTATGACCCAAGTTAAAGAAATTGTTACGCGTCTTAGACAAGACTTTCCAGAAGAAATTGCGAGTCAAGGTGATCCGGTTGGCATCCAAATTGGTTCAATGGAACAACCAGTTACTAAGATTATGACTACTCTTGACGTTCGCCCTAATGTTGTTGATGAGGCAATTGCTAATCATGTCGATCTAATTATCAGTCATCACCCGTTGATGTTTCATCCAGCACGTAATTTAAATTTTGCTGATCCGCAGAATGCGATGTACGGCAAAATCATTGCTAATGGCATTACAGTCTATTCCATTCATACCAATTCGGACAAAGCTCAAAATGGCTCAAGTGATTGGCAGGCGGCAGAATTAGATTTAACTAATGTTGCACCGTTCTGTTTGGATGAAGACGGAATTGCCATTGGCCGTAAAGGCAAATTACCACAGCCGTTAACTGCTGTTGATTTTGCCATGTATGTTAAGCAAAAAATGAAAATCAAATTAGCCCGCTTAATTACGGCAGATAATCAAAAGATGATTTCAACAGTCGGGTTTATCTGTGGTGATGGTGGTAAGTATTGGCACCAAGCAGTAACTGAGGGACTAGATGCTTTCATTACGGGGGATGTTTATTATCATACAGGCCATGATATGATCGCTGCTGGTCTTACAGTAGTTGATCCCGGTCACTATACTGAAAAGATTTTTAAGTATAAAATGCACGATTTATTACAAAAATGGTGTGCTGAAAATAATTGGCAAGTCAAAGTTAGTTTGTCGCAAGTATCAACTAATCCATTTCAAGATTTAATTTAAAGGGGTTTATTATGGAATATCCAAATTTATTACCACGTTTTTTAAAGTACGTTAAAGTTAATTCGCGATCAGATGAGCATGCGACACGTTTTCCGTCAACTGCACGGGAAGAAAACTTTCAAAAACAAGTTATCATGAAAGACCTCAACGAGTTAGGCTTGCATGATGTTCATTATAACCAAAAGTCTGGCTGTGTTATTGCTGAAATTCCGGCAAATATTAATTATGATGTGCCTGTGATGGGCTTTCTAGCTCACAGTGATACCGCTGATTTTAATGCCGAAAATGTTCAACCACAAATTCATTCAAATTATGATGGTCAATCAAAAATTCAATTGGGTACTTCTGATTTTTATTTAGATCCAGCAGTATTTCCACATTTAAAGAATTATAAAGGGCAAACAATCATTACGGCATCTGGTGACACGCTTCTGGGCGGCGACGATAAGTGTGGTGTGGCTGAATTAGTAACTTTTGCTGAATACTTGTTGGCCCATCCGGAAATTAAACATGGCAAAATTCGTTTAGCTTTTACACCAGATGAAGAAATTGGTACAGGGGCAGAACACTTTGACGTAGCTGAATTTGGTGCAGATTTTGCTTTTACTGTTGATGGTGAAGCACCAGGCAAGCTTGATTGGGGAACATTTTCAGCAGCCCAATTTAGTTTAGATATTCAGGGCGTCAATGTTCATCCAGCAGTTGCTAAAGGACAAATGATTAATGCAGTGCAAATAGGAATTAACTTCCAGAATGCTTTGCCGCAAGCAGAAGTGCCAGAGCAAACAGATGGTAAACAAGGCTTTTACCACTTAATGAATTTTCAAGGAACAGTTGATAACGCTCATTTAGATTACATTATTCGTGATTTTGAACGTGATGGTTTAGAAAAAAGAAAAAATCTAGTAAAGTCAATTGTTGCTAAGATAAATACTGACTTTGGGACAGAGATAATTAAGCTAAAGATGTGGGATCAATACTACAATATGGCCGATGAACTAGCTAAGCATATGGATATCGTTAATCTGGCACGTGAGGCATACAAGGCCGAAGAACTAATGATTGATGAAGATCCAGTACGTGGTGGTACAGACGGCTCCCAATTGACTTATATGGGACTTCCTTGTCCGAATATCTTTGCTGGTGAAGAGAACATGCATGGTCGTTACGAATATACTGTTTTGGAATCAATGTACAAGGCCGTTGATGTAATGATCAAAATGGCTGAATTGAATGCTGTCAATCATCAATAGCGAAACAAAATTGACTAAAATCTGTCTGTTTATTAAAAATAATTAAGGAAGTATAACCCTTATGTTTCTAAGGAAAATTATTTATAGCAGATTTTCAAAAAGTTATGCACAAATAATGAAATTTTACTAAAATGCTTACAAAATCATTGATATTAATGACTTTGTAAGCATTTTTGTTTGCACAGAAAGTAAAAAGTTACGATGTGAAACATTTGAATTAGTTTAAAAAAGATTGCGCTTAATCTTAAAATGAGTTACTATATAAGTGTTCTAGGAATATAATACAGTAAATATGGAAGGTGAGCTTTTGGAGTTTAAGGATAATATCCCTATTTATCTGCAAATTAAGCAGTATCTTTACCGGCAAATCGTACTTGGTCATCTTAAGGCTGGTGAAAGAATTCCATCCGTGCGTAAGTTGGCTGTTCAGTTGACAGTGAATGTTAATACGGTGCAGCGAGCTTTACAACAGATGAATGACGAGGGAATTTTATATACCAAACGAGGCGAGGGGAACTTTGTTACCGAGGATACAGATTTACTTGCACAGACCAAACAAAATTTGATTAACGATGAATTGACAAAATTTGTCCAGAATATGAATGAACTTGGTGTTGCTGATGAGCAAATTAAGTCAGTTCTGGCCCAATTTTTAGAATAGGAGCTTTGAGCATGGAAAACGTATTAGAAATCAAAGATGTCACTTATAAGAAGAATCAAAAAGTTATTCTGCAAGATATTAACTTGGATTTACAACCGGGGAAAATTGTTGCTTTGCTAGGTGAAAACGGTGCTGGTAAAACCACATTAATGCGGATTATCAGTGGCATGGCTAAGAATTATCGTGGCAATGTTAAAATTGATGGTTTTGCTGATGATGCTAATAAAAAGGCAAATTTATCATTTACCGATGGTTTAACTGGCTTTAATGATTCGACTAAGATTAAAGCTGTCGTTGAGTTTTACGAAGTTGTCTACAGCGATTTTGATAAAGAAGAATTTGCTCAATTACGTAAATTTATGAAATTAGATCCAGAAATGCGACTTAGTCAATTATCCCGTGGGATGCGCGAAAAACTGATTATTGCCCTAACTTTTGCCCGTAAAGCCGACTTATACTTACTTGATGAGCCTTTCGGCGGCATTGATGCGATGGCGCGTAAAAAAATCATCAATTCAATTATTCTTTGGAAAGCTGACAATGCGACGATTTTGATTTCTGATCACTTTGTTAACGAAATTGCTTCATTACTTGATGAAGTTGTCATTATTAAGGACCACACGATTCTTGCCCATAAGTCGGCAGACGAAATTCGTTCAACTAATAAGAGTATTGAAGAATACTATGAGAGCCAATATGATCAGGAGGAAGAAGAATGATTTTTAAGCGGTTATTTGCCGAATTATTTAGGCAAAAATGTAAAAAAGCCAACTTAATGCTGTTACTGCAGTTTTTGGTTGCCGTGCTCATAACGATTTTTTCTTATTTTCAAGGAAATATAATTGTTAATGATCATGAACAAAAAATAATGCTACTTATACCACTTTTGTGTGCCATCTTTTTTGCATTTAGCTTTGTTTTTTTGCTAGTCTACTTAATTATTACTTGTTCTCAAAATGAGCGGATAAATCGTAGCCAAACTTGGCGTTTAGTACCACTGAGTGATGAAAAAATATATTTGGTCAATATTTTAAGTTCATTTGTTTCTTTTATTTACCTAGGGATCTTACAAGTAATTACTTCTATTGTTTTATTTGGTATTGGTTATTTGTTTAATAAACAGATGAAAGATGGCTGGGATAGTTTTATAAGCGGATTTAAGCATGTCAACCAGAGTACTAACTCATTACTAGATTTGTTGGGGTTAATTATTTTAGTAATGTTGGTTGCACTTTTAGCTTACTTGCTTGTCAGCTTCTTAAACTTTGCTAGTCAATCAATTATGGATTTTTTACCAGCTGTTTCTAGTAAATTTATTGTTACGCTTATTCGTCTAATCCTGATTATTGCCATTATGTGGCTGCTAGTACAAATTTATAGTTTCCTTAAGCCAATTATTAGCTCGCCATTCGATTTCATCTTTGATGGTAAAGCCGTTAATACTGGTTCAGCAAGCGGCATATTAGCCTTAATTGATATTGTTTTTCTAGCAGTCAATATGTTCTTAATTAGTAAATTCTTTGAAGCTAAACAGAATAAGTAATCAGGAGAGAAAAAATGATAGTTTTTAATTAACAAATTCTTCGAAGTCGAGGCTAATTAGTAAGCAAGAAAGAAGGGGTCGTATGACAAGTTTTAAACACTTATTCGGTGAATTATTTAAAATTAAAAGTAAAAAATTATTGCACTTTAGTATTAGCCAGCTAGTCATGGCTGTTATCTTAGCCGGATTAATAACTTTTAAAGCCGTTACGGTTGCGACGGTAGCAAATCCGCTCTTTAATATATTTCGTAGTTTTTTAGCTAATTTAGCAAGAACTATCACCTGGACAGGACTTTTCATTGTCTTGATAAGTTTGGTTCTTATTGCTTATGATACTGAAAAAATCAATCGCAGCCAAACTTGGCGATTAATACCAATTGATAATAATACAATTTATTTAAGTAATCTTGTTAGTTCACTAATTGCCATAGTGATATTAGTTCTACTAGAATTCTTTGGTGCAATTGCACCGATGCTGTTACACGAAGCACTTACAGGACAAGGAGTATTGGTTAGTGAATTCTTTTCTGATATGGGCAAGATAGGTTTCCTGAAATGGCTACAAATTATTGTCGCGCTTTTTCTTTTATTATTAGCTATTTTTTTGATAATTAGTTTTCTAAACTTTAGTAGTTATACAATTGTTGACTTTTTACCACATTTTTCTGGTAAATTAACATTGATGGTTGTACGGTTAGTCATTATCTTATTAATTTGCTGGCTTGGTGTGACCGGGGCCAATACATTTTGGCCTGTGCTTAAACTGCCCGCTGAATTAATAACTGTTGGTGCTGTCAATCTGAATTTATTGAGTAGCATTGGCATTTTAGCTATTTTGGATTTATTTACTGGTATGCTAGATATTTTTTTAATGAATAATACTTTCGAAACAGAACCAAATAAGTGAAGAAGTAAAGGTAGGAGGTAACCAAATGACTAATGGACACTCACTATTCAAAGCATTATTTAAGCAAAAAAAGCGTACTGTCTATCTATTATGGAATATTCAATTAATTGCAGCACTTGCAATTGCTGGGTTTAATTATCTTAATGCTAATAGGATAGAAATTGATTTTGATCATTTACAGATGACAGCCTTTTTTCCGCAATGGTTGATTTTAATAATTGGTCTTAGTTTTATTAGTCAGCTATTAAACTTATTTATTATTGTAGCCAAAAGTGAGGAAGATAATACTAGTCAGACTTGGCGCTTAATACCAAATAGTGATACTCACTTTTACCTGATTAATCTTGTCAGCAGCTTAATTAGTCAATTATACTTAGCACTGCTGCAATTACTGGCCATTGCTGTTTTGGGTGGCGTCTCTTTAGGCACTAGTTCAACTTTTCGAACTGATTTTAGTCAGTTTTGGCAACATAATATCAGTAGCATTAGTTGGAATGCGGGTGCTATCATGCGAATACTGGAATTAGTCTTTTTGATATTATTAATGTTATTAGCTATTTTAGTAACATTAAGCATGATTATACTATGCTGGCAATTAATCATTGAATTTTTAAGTACATATGTTAATCAGACATTATTGAGATTTATCTTATTTTTTTGTTTGTTCGCTGCTTACGGACCATTCTTAAATTTATTAAGCAACTGGTTTAAAGCTGTAGACAAGGCGTTGTTTGATCCACTTAATTTTATCGCTGGTCAATGGACTGCAAGTATAACTATTTCAATGATTAGCTTATTGGTTTACATACTTGTGTTACTCGGGATTAATCTGCTGTTATTTACAAAATTTATCGAAGCTAAGGCAAATAATTAAAATACACTATAATTTAAAAACACACTTATTTTCCTAATATTCAGTGAAAAATAAGTGTGTTTTTTGCTATAACTTGATAATTTCCTGATAAATTGTCCTTATTGTTAATAGCAGCAGTTGCTTGAAATGAATAATGACAAAATGATTTTGGCAACCAATAAGTTGCCGAAAAAGTAGGGCGTATCAGTAATTTTCTAGAATTAGGATATTGGCTTTTTGACATTAATTTCCACTATGATAAATAATCAAAGCTAAGGGTAAAGATAGTTATTAGCATATCAATATTAGAAAAGCAAACAAATTAAAATACACGATCGCGGATAAATACCGCAATCGTGTATTAGAAACAATGCAACAAAAATGACTAATTTTTGTTGCATTTCGTTAACTTGAAAGTTTTTTAATGAAATTGATAGACTAATGGCTGGCTGCCATATAATCATAAAGCTGGTTGATCTCTTCAGGAGTAAACTCACCTTCACCAACTTTCATCGCATGAATTTTTTCAACTGACAAATGACTAGCAAAAGCCAAATCAGTATCATTAACATGGTGCTGCACTTGATAATTGATAATTGCATCGGATAATTCTTCTAGTTGTTGATTCATAATAAAACTCCTTTACAATTTTATTTTAGCGAAAAATACCATAAATTCAAATCATAGCAACACTAAAAGCCCTGAATTTTGGTAAATGGCCAATAGCGAAAGACAACTTTGCCAACTAATGCGCTGCGCTTAACTGGTCCAAAAATATGTGAGTCTTTAGAGATATCACGATGATCACCCATTACCCAGTAATAACCCTTCGGTACCTTATAAGTAAAGTTAGTGGTATAGTTTTGTCCGGCATCATTATCAGCTTTTTTCAAACTGTTATTAAGATACGGTTCTGGCAGTAACTTGCCGTTAACATACATTTTGTCATTTTTAGACACCAATTTATCACCGGGTAGTCCAATAATACGCTTAATGTACATTGCGCCAGGAACATCTTCAGCAGCCTTAGGTGCTAATAAGACTACAACATCATCCCGTTTAGGTGTAAATTTCCGAACTGAAATTAGCCGATCACGATCCTGAAAAGTAGGCTGCATTGACGGTCCAGATACGCTATCGTTTGATAGAACATAGTTAAAGACAAGCCAAAAGACTCCAAGAATAACTGCCATCATCACGACGACGTCGAGAATGAACTTGCCAAGACTTTCTTCTTCCCCTTGTTGCTTTTTTGTTTTATTTGCCATAAAAATTCTCCTTTATTTGGTTACCTTTTATTATAACTGAAATTTAGTCGGTTGAATGGTAAAATCATTATAGGGATTGAAGTATGACACAATTTTTAAATAAAATTAACCAATTAAACAGTAAAATTAACCAACCAGAAATTACGCGGCAAGTTGCGGAAATCAACCAGATTATTGCTTATCTTAACTGCCAAAAGATTTTAACGCAGGCCCCTAACCGCCTAGGGTTATTACCAGATGAAAGTGAAGCAATTTTGCAGCGTGTAGGAGCAAGTAAGGCACCAACTTTAAAAGTACTTAATCAGTTACTTAACAGTGTCCGCCAGTTTTTGTCAATTAATTACGGACTCTGGTCGTTGCCGAATCTGCAGACAGTGCAGCTGCTCAAACAAGAGTTACATGTTAACTCAGCTTTAGAAATTATGGCAGGCAATGCCTATTGGTCACAGGCCTTAACTGCAGTAGGTGTCAAGACCATAGCCAGCGACTCGCTTGAGTGGGCTAAGACATCTTCAACTGGTAGTAAGCCAGTAATGCAGGTGGTTGACCTAGATGCAGCTGCGGCCATTAAAGCTTTTCCTAAAGTGGATTTAATTTTATGTTCATGGGCACCTAATTTTACGACAAGTGATTTACTGGCTGTCCGAGCATGGAAACAGTATAATCCTAAGAGCCATTTATTATTTATCGGAGAAAAAGATGGGGCAACTAATTCAGCGGCCTTTTGGCACGAGATAAAGTTACATAAGTCACCGCAGTTACGTAAAGTTAACCAGTCTTTTCTAAGTTACGATTTTATTAATGAACAAATATTTGAGATAGAACATGAAATTTAAAAAATTAGGATTAATTATTATTATTTTTTTGGCTCTTTTAGGTATTGGTAGTATGTTGTCCAACGTGCAATCACGTGAGGCTGACCAATTACTTGAAGCATATGGTCTAAGTAACAGTACACGCTATATTGAAGTCAATCAGAAGCAAAAAGTTAGTACTTTTTTACATTATTTGACTAAGAATTATCCGCATAATAATATTCAAGTACACTTAGCTAAAAAGGGTCACAGCAGTCAAACCTTAATCTGGGCTAACCATACAATCATTAATCTACCAACCGAATCTGGACGTTATTTTTCAACTGATGACTTTCAAGGACAAGTATCTTTTGCTGTATTAGGACTTAATGCTAAAGTTAAAACGTTAAAGACGCAGGGCAACCAATACGTGATTTTAGGGCAAAAATATTATTCTGTTATTGGTATCTTGAAACATTATCGCCAAATGAAGCAAGATGGTTACTATTTGACAACAGGACCCCAACAGCCGACTGGTCGCTTTAAATTGAAGAACTACCAGATTATTATTGATGCTTCAGATAAGGTCATGCATAAAATTGCAATGCATTATCACGTTAAGGAAAAAACGCCGTTATTTGTTAAAAAGCATCAGATACACCAATTTTCAGTTATTCGTGAAATATTATTAATTATTTTATTCCTGATCGCAGCTATTAGTTGTAACTTTTTATTGGCTGTAGTTGATTGGCAGACCGTAAAAAGAACTAATCTCAGTGGCAACTTATTACGCAATTGGTTAATTAACCGTGGTATTAGAATAATTTTGACAGAAATATTGGTTACTGTAGGAGCATATCTATTTTTACGTTGGCGGGCTTTCTATTCTAAACCAGAGCATTTAATTTGGTTATTAGCAGCCAGTTGGTTGGTAATTGTTATCGGCTACACATGCAGTATCGTTTATTTATCACGAAAGGATAAAAATTGTGCTTAGTTTACCAGCAGAGTTTATTAGTAAATACCAAAAATTATTAGGCAAAAAGCAGGCCGAAAAAATGTTTGCGGCAATGCAAGAACCTAGTAAGAAGGCCTTTCGCATTAATCCGTTGAAGTTTACGCAAAAAGTTACTTATGCGACTGAACAACCAATTCCGGCAATTAACAATGCGTATTATGGCCAAGTAGCAGGCAATGACCCTGAATGGGTGAGTGGGATGGTCTATTCACAAGATCCATCAGCGATGTTTCCAGCTGCAATGATGCAAGTGCAACCTGGGGACAAAGTCTTAGACCTATGTGCAGCACCAGGAGGAAAAAGTACAGCCCTTGGTGAGCAGTTGAAAGGACAAGGCTTACTAGTCGCTAATGAAATTTCACAATCACGAGCAAAAGTTTTACGCGAAAATATTGAACGTTGGGGCATTACTAATTGCTTGTTAACTAGTGAAGATCCAGCTGTCTTAGCACCACAATTTCCCCAATTTTTTGATAAAATATTGGTTGATGCACCGTGTAGTGGTGAAGGCATGTTCCGGAAAAATCCAGAAGCAGTTAATTATTGGTCACAGGATTATGTTGTCAGTTGCCAAAAACGACAACAGGAAATTTTAGAGCAAGCTATTAAGATGCTTAAACCGGGTGGCGAATTAGTTTACTCGACTTGTACCTATGCACCAGAGGAAGATGAGCAGATTGTTTCTTGGTTGCTTACTGAATTTGACATGATAGTATTACCAGTAGAATTCACAGACAGTAAAATTAGTCATGGGCAGCCTGCATGGGCCGATGGCAATCCGACTTTAAAAAACACATTACGCTTTTGGCCGCAAGATAATTTGGGCGAAGGTCAATTTGCGGCCAAATTAAGATTGCCAGGTGAGATAAGTAGTCCGCTGAAGACCAAAATTCGCTCACGTAAGAAAAAAAGCAAATTAACGTTAACAAAGACAGAAAGTGAATTAACGGCAGCAATATTAATGCAATTTAATTTGCCAACAACTCTAGCCAATTGGCAAAAAGCAGCCCGAGTTCGCCACAATCATGTCTTCGTCCCAGCTTTTGCTCCTGATAATTTGCACTTAAAAGTCCTAAGCAATGGCGTTGAATTAGGTATTTTGAAAAAAAACCGTTTTGAACCCGGTCACCAATTAGCATTAGTTTTAGGCCAAGTTAAACAAAAACGCGTGGTCGAGCTAAGAGATGAAGATTATGCGGCATATTTACATGGTGAAACTTTACGAGTTACCAGTGAACTACGTGGCTTTGTTCTGGTTAGCTGTCATAACTTAATTTTTAGTTTTGGCAAAATTACTGGTAATGGTATGCTTAAAAATTTCTATCCGAAAGGTTTGCGAACACTCAAGAAAGGTTAATTAAACAAATGATTAAATTGATTGCAACAGATATGGATGGTACATGGCTGACTGACGCCAAAACCTATGATGTTGATTTGTTTTTGCGCGAATTTAAGATTATGCAAGAGCGCGATATTAAATTTGTCGTTGCTAGTGGTAACCAATATGAAAATTTGGTAACTCGGTTTCCGGAAGTTGCTAGTCAAATTTACTTTGTCGCGGAAAATGGAGCATTAGTGGCTAAGGGCAAGCAAGTGATGCATACAGAGAGCATGTCTGAGCAAGATTTGCGAACAGCTTTGAAAATTACCCAACAATATGATGAAAAAATAGTCGTTTCTGGATTGCTTAGCGCATATGCGTTAGATGATACTAGTTCAGCTCATCTTACAGAATTACGTAAGTATTACCATAAGTTGATTTTGGTAAAGGATTTTGAACATTTGGCAGATCAAGTATTCAAGATAACATTTTCAGTTGATGAGAAGAAAATGCCGCAAATGTTGGCTGAGTTGAAACGCAATTATCCCAAACTTGGCTTTGTTGCTGGTTCAGCGGGCTCAATTGATATGTCAACTAAGGGCATGAATAAGGCAGTTGGCTTACAATATTTGAGTCAAAAACTGCGAATTAACCCCCGTGAGATGGTTGCCTTCGGTGACAGCGGCAATGATGTGGGGATGCTTAAATATGTTGGACGCAGTTATGCAACGGCGACGGCATTGCCAAGTGCTAAAGCAGCAGCTAATCGCATTATCGGGTCTAGTAATGATAGTGCGGTACAAAAAGAAATTTGGCACCTGCTAAATAATTAACCCCGCAAATTAAAGGAGAATTAAATAAGTGAACGATTTTATCCAAAAAATGACTGCGCATGTTTCTGTCCGCTCATTTGTCGATGAACCCTTGAAAGAAGAAATTAAGCAAGAATTATTAACTGCAGCTAATAGCGCATCTTCTTCAAATTTTGTCCAAGCATTTTCAATTATCGAAATTACGGATAAGCAAAAAAGGCAACAATTAGGAGAAATAGCTAACTGTCCTGAATACGTAATTCACAGTGGTGCTTTTTATGTGTTTGTAGCTGATTTATACCGGCAAAAATGTCTTTTGGACAAAGCTCACCAGCCTCTTGCCGGTATTCAAAATATGGAGGCGCTCTTAGTTAGTGTAGTTGACACTACAATTGCTGCTCAAAATATGGTAGTCGCTGCCGAAGCAATGGATTTAGGGATTTGCTATATTGGCGGAATCCGTAATGACTTAACAGCAGTAAGCAACATTCTCAATTTACCAAAATACACGGTACCAATTTTTGGCATGACGATTGGTATACCGACTACTAAGAATGACGTTAAACCGCGAATGCCATTAGCACAAAAAGTTGCTCAAAATAGTTATGATCAAGAAAAATTTACTGCTTTAGCTAATTATCAAAAAGAAACTGCTGAATATTATGCTAATCGTGGTTCTAACCAGCAACAAACAGATTGGTTACAGAAAAATATTGCTTTCTTTAGTGAAGAAAGACGTCCCGAGGTTGGTGCCTTCTTAAAGAAGCAAGGATTTTCACTAAACTAACTCTCATTTAAACGTGGATCTATTATTTACCTAAATCAAAAGCTCATTACAAATAATATTGTAATGAGCTTTTTTGCTGGCATAATAAAAATTATGTAAAATTAAATCAAGAAATTAGTTTAACTGCTGGATGATATTCTGCAATGGTAAGTCATAATATTGTTTAATTGCAGCCAAGTTTTTCAGATCAGTTTGACCAAAAATTGCTAGTAGTGCAGCCAGTTCTTCCTGCCAATTTTGAATCATTTGCAATAAAAATTCCGGTGTATTCTGCACCATTGCTTGCAAGAAGACATTCGAAATACCCACATACTTACCGCCTAAACACAGACCTTTAAAGATATCTAGTGGATTACGAACGCCACCTGAAACAATGAAATTAGTCTGTTCCTGCTGAGCCATCATTGCTGCTACTACTGTTGGTAATCCAAGATTTTCTAAGTAGGAGAGATCACTTTGATTACGAGCATTTTCAATTTGGGCAAAATTAGTGCCGCCACTACCCGCAAGATCAAAGTATTCAAAACCTACATTCTTAAGCTGATGAATAGTTCCGCGATCAAGACCAAAGCCAACTTCTTTAATAATAATTGGGACAGTTATTTTTTGTCGCAGTAGCTTCAAGTTATCTAACCAGTGAAAGTCACGTTCACCTTCGGGCATGGCAATTTCTTGCACCGCATTTAGATGTACTTGTAGTGCATCAGCTTGTAATTCTGTCACAATTTTTTGGGCATCTTGTGGGGTGGTTTTGGCATTGACATTGGCAATAATCACACCAGTTGGATTAGCTTCCCGTGCAACCAAGAAACTAGCTAATTGGTCATGTTCTTCAACTAAAATGCTCGCGGACCCCAAGGCCAAAGCTATTTTAGTTTGACCAGCTATTTTACCTAAATTTTGATTAATTATCTGTGATTTAGCTGAACCGCCGGTCATCGCATTGATAAAGAAGGGGGCATTGACTTTTTTACCAAACATCGTTGTTTTGATTGAATTTAAGTTTACTTTAGTTTCCGGCAATGCTGGTCTAAGTAAATGCATTTGGTCAAAGCTATTTATTTGCTCAGCTTGATAAAAAGTATGGGCCAGTTCTAAATGGTCTTCTTTACGTCTTGATCTAATCGACATTTTTTCTCCTAATGAGCTAATTTAACCTGATGAACATGAAAATTTAATGGTTGGATGCCGTTTTCTTGCCACTTATTTTCAAGAGCGGCAACATCGGTTGTTTCATCGGCAATGACAATGCCACAGTCACCATTACCAGCACCTGAAGTTTTAGCTGCACCGCCAAAATCTTCAGCAATGTTAATCAACTTAGATAAACGCGGAATTTCAATTGCTATCTGGTTAATTTGCGCAAAATGCTGCAATAATGCTCGGTTAACGCGAATTTGCTTTTTGATCAAGTTAATATTATTTTGTTCAAAACCAGCAATCATTCTTAAAACACAAACGCGCGATAACTGCAAAAATTCTTGATATTCATCGTTTAAGGCTGCCCTATTAGCATTGGTCTCGTCAACTAACCGTGAAGTTGATGCTGGTTTATGGCTCCAGCCAATCATTAACTGCATCCCTTCAGGAGGAGTTAATAATTGCACTTTTAGTCCCGGCCAAGCCTCGTTAACAATATCTGATAATGACTTAGCGGCCAATTCATTAGTCAGCCAGGTTTTATCAAAAGTCTGATAAGCAAGCCACCCACCATAAACACTAGCAGCAATATCACCAGCGGAGCCATTTCCTTGAACTGAATAATGGGAAATGGCGGATAACTTGTAAACTAATTCGTTGCTGAAAGGAACGTCATAAAAACGTAAAATTGCTTTAACAGTGGCAACTGTAACGGCAGCACTAGAACCCAAACCGTACTTTTTACCATCAGCTGAATCTAGGTCTGAATTAATATGTAAATCATAGACTTGCATTTTGACATTTTGTTCAATACAAAAACGTTCAGTATAAGAAATAGCAGCCAAGATGTACTCAAATGGATTATCACGATTATCAATAACCATTTTGGCACCTTTACGTACCCAATGGATTGAATCTTGTGAGTATTGTTTGGAATGGATTAAGCCAGTTGATGATTTGCTTTTAGTAATTGAAACCCGAATAAACTGGTTAACCGCCACTAAGATTGCAGGGCAGTCTTGTTCTAAAACGGCGTATTCACCAGCAATATACAATTTTCCGGGTGCTTGTTCTGTGATCAATTAATTTAATCTCCTAATCAATTAAATTACGCTAATTAGTCCAGGTAAGAAATACCTGGACCAAAACTTGCATGTACTATCTTAGCATTCTTAAATTCAGACACAAACGAATTGGTAATTTCTTTTACATTTCTTAATTGACAAAGGACTTTTACATTGGGTCCAGCATCAATTGTGTAATAGCATTCAAGTCCTGCTGTACGTAATTGATTGACTAATTTAATAGCTTTAATTGTATCTGGCTCAAAATAGGTAAAGCCAGGCTGTGCCGTCAAGTTAATGGCATGCATTTCGCTAGCATTTAGTTCCGCTAACTGTCCTAAACAAGTAAAATCATTATTTTTAACTGCTGCAATCATTTGCCTCAGTTCTTCCTGATTACGAGCCAGCCATGGTTTAAAGAAAGGGGATGACTTTGCCTGTTTCATTCCACCCGTAGATGATAATTTCTTAGGGCACTGGTTTAATTCAATTGCCAGTAAATGTAAATCCATCTGCGGTTTTTCATTTAAGGCATAAGCATAGGACGTTAGATCATCTGTACCTTTTTGCCAGACAGCAAAACCGCCATAAATAGAACGACTGGCGGAACCTGAACCAAGCCGCGCCAACCGTGACAGTTCACGGCGATCAACTTGCAGCTTGTAATAAGCACAAAAAGCAGCAGCTAAGGCGGCAAAGGCCGAACTAGATGAAGCCAGCCCAGCAGCTGTTGGAACATGATTAGTTGATTTAACCGTTAATTCACCAGTAACTTTAAATTGAACTTGTAATTTTTTTAAGTAGGTAAAAACACGTTGAGCACTAGATCCGGTTTGTTCAATGTCATTCAGAAAAAAGTGATTGCCTGAATGGCTAGCTGTAATTTGTGTATCGGTATAAAATTCGTCTAGTGTCATTGACAGACTAGACATTAATGGTAATCTTAGTTGCTCATCGGCTTTACCCCAATATTTAATTAGTGCAATATTTGTGTGGGCGCGTGCTGTTTTGGTCATTAAATCTCCTCAATCCATGAACCTGTAATTAGTGAGTCACATTTATCTGCAATTTGCTTAGCTGTTTGGTCATCATTGCAAAGAGCCAGCACAATGCCGCCCAAACCGCTGCCTGAGAGTTTAAAGCCTAAGGCACCGTTTGTTAGAGCAATTTTTTGTAACTGGTCAATTTTAGTCGTTGCTAATGCAAATGATTGCAAAATCGTTTGCGCCTGATTAAAGATTTGGCCAACGGCAGCTTGATCTTGTGCTAGCCATGCCGTCTTAGTTTGGTCAGCTAGTTCACCTAAACGTGCAATTTGCGCCTTTTTGCTAGGGGATGCTTTAATTTGCTCATATACCTGATTCACTGCTTGTTTAGTACTACCAAGCTCCCCTGTGTCCATAATTAATAACGTAGCATTAAGCTTAGCGTTAAGTGTTTTTGGACCCATTTTTTGATTAAAAAAGACCAAATAATCAGAATTAACCGTTGCGGCATCAAGGCCTGAAGCTTTACCGTGATTAATCATTTCTGCATGGTTAGTAATGGCCATGATTTCTTCGTCAGCTAGTTCTAACGCAAAATATTGGTTCAATGCTTTAGTTGTAGCTAAGGCAACCGTTGCACTGGAACCAAAGCCACGCTTCATAGGAATTTCACCCGTGTAAGTCAATTTTAATGGTTGCGAACAATGCGCCTTTGTCTGCATTGTTTTGACAACGTATTTTAAACCGCCATATTCATCAGGAGCCGTAAAAAAGGGGCCATGATAACGTGCGGTATCCATCCACATTTTGGCACTAGACTCAACACTAGCTTTTATTTGCAGCGCCATAATCGGCATTGCCAATGCATCATAACCATAAACAACCGAATGTTCCCCAATTAAAATCACTTTTCCATGTGCTAAATAACTACATTTCATTTTATTTAAGATCCTTAATGTTAGTAAAAATGTTAGCCGCCTATGCTAAAATAATAGCTAAGGAGACGTGAACAAATGATTAAAATTTTAGTCGGGCGGCAAACCGATCCCCTGCAAGAAAAAATCCTGCAGCTGGCCATTACTAATTATCAAAAGCAGCCAGAACACGAAACTTTTATCATTGTCCCTAATCATATTAAGTTTACCACAGAAATTAGGGCAATAAATAGGCTGGCAGCTAGTCGCAACCGAATTGAACAATCTGTTAAAAATTTACAGGTACTATCATTTTCGCGACTGGCCTGGTATTTTTTAAAAGATGCTGAGGAAGGTTTACCGACGCAACTTGATGATGCTGCAGCTGCAATGCTGTTAGCGAAAATCATTGAAGAAAATCGCGCTAAATTGCATTTATTTAAGGATGTTAGTGTTAATTCAGGCTTAGTTAAGCAGCTGTATGACACTATTTTACAAGTACGTGAAGGTAATTTAGACTTAGATGAACTTGATGAAAACAATTTAGATTTGGAAACCAAAAATAAAATCGCCGATTTGCGCATTATTTATGATGCCTTTATTGCCGCAATCGCGGGGAAATTTTCAACCAAGAATGAGGTGCAACTGCAGCTGAACGAATTATTGGCCAAAAGAAAAGATTTGCGCAAGACTGATTTTTACTTTAGTGATTTTTCACATTTTTCACTGCAGGAATGCCTAACAATTAAGTTGTTAATGCTGCATGCAGGAAGTGTTACCTTAGCTTTTAAAACTAAGTTAGGAACAATTGAACCTACTGCTGAAGCTGGCGACTATGATTATGTGATTCAAAAAACGATTACGCAATTAACTCATTTTATTGAAGAGCGTGACTTAAATTACCAAATTGACCAGGTACCGCTAGCACCTAAGCAAACTGAGCGTGAATTACTAAATGCCTTTTGGACAGGAACAATTACGGCACCAGAAAAAATGAGCCAAGTTCAGTTAGTACGCGCTGATTCGCGTTATGCTGAAGCTTATTTTGTAGCTCACACGATTTACCAACAAGTTACGCTTAGCAATTATCGTTACCGCGATTTTTTGATCTTAGCACCTAATTTGCACGAATATGAAACGTATTTGACGCCAATTTTACGGCAAAATCAAATCCCATTCTTCAATGATTTGCAGCAAGAGATGAAATATCATCCTTTAGTAGTTCTCATCGAAAATATCGCCCAGCTAGTAACTAGACCGCTGCAAACCAGCAACTTATTGGCAATTATGAAAACCCGACTAATCATTCCGGACTGGTACCAGGAAGAAGCTGCTTATATTCACGATGTTGATGAACTAGAAAACTTTGTTTTGGCGCATGGAATTAATCACCAGTTGTGGCAACGTGATTTTACTGATTATGTGGCAGCTGAGGTAATTCGATTAGATAAAATTCCGGACGAGGTAGCCAGAATTAATAAGCTAAAGGCTTATTTTGTTAACCAATTATCCGCTTTACTTACTGAAATGAAGCAGGAAACAGCTAGCCAGCAGGCAATAACTGTATTCTTTAATTTTTTAACGCAAAATGGCATCCCCAAAAGATTAGAAAAGTGGCGTGAAGCTGCTCAAGAAAAGGGAGAATTGCAACAGGCCCAGCAGCCTGAACAAGTTTGGGACTTATTAATTAATCTACTACACGATTATCTCTTGATTAATCCTGAGCAGTTTAATGTAGATAGTTTCTTTTATGTTTTAACTAATGGCTTTAAAGAAGCGACCTTCTCCCAAATTCCCTCAACGTTAGATGCTGTTAACTTGTCGGAAATGGGAATGATTCAAACCAGTGGTTACAAACAAGTGTTTATCATTGGGGCCACTAGTAATAATTTGCCGGCAATTCAAAATACACCGGGATTTTTAAGTACTGAGAACCTAGATAAGCTAAGTCAAGCGTTTGGTGAAGATTCCTATTTGGAAGATCGCCAGCAGCTGAGCAATTTAGACCAGAATTATCAGTTTGGGATTTCGCTGGCACTAGCTCAAGATAAGGTCTACTTATCCTATCCAGTATTGAATGCAGCCAATGAACAATTAAAACCATCGTTATATTATGAACGATTGCAAGCGGCAGGGGCACCGGTATTCAACCAACATAGTTTGCCTGAGCAAGTGCAAGATGTCTTGTCGTTTATTACTAACCCCCAAGCAAGTCTAGGTTATTTAACATATTTGGCTCAAGGCCAGACTGAACCACATGTGCAGCAGTTACTCGCATTAACGCAAACATATCTACCACAAAAGACCAAAATGGTACTTGAAGCTAGTCAGTTCGTTAACCAACCAGAAGATATTGGCCCAGAACTTGCGCAAAAATTATACGGTGAAAATCTGAATTCATCGGTTTCACAATTGGAAACCTTTTACGAAAATTCATATGAATATTTTCTAAATTATGGGTTACGACTGCATAAACGATTTGAAAATGAATTAGACGTTATCCAAGCGGGAAATTATTTTCATGAAACTTTTGATCGTCTAGTCAAAGAATTAAACCAGAAAAAGTTAGATTTAGCAGAAATTGATCAAGCTACTTTGCAGAGATTGCTCGCATTAGCTCAAGCAAAGATGCGGGATGAAGCCAAATACCAACAATTAATGAACGATCCGTTTAACAAGTACCTCTTTAAGTGCTTAGACAAGACAACGACCAAAGTTGCGGTAAATTGGCATCATTCCTTACAAAAAACACCACTGCGGGCTAAGTATTCCGAATTGAGCTTTGGGCTTGGTGAAAAAGTTAAAGGACTAGATTTTGTCGTGCCTAATTTAGCCGGTCAGCACCATGTTAATTTACGTGGAAAAATGGATCGGGTAGATTTGGCCCAAATTTCTGACCAGCAAGAATTTTTAGCACAAGTAATTGACTATAAATCTTCAGCGAAGAAATTTAATTTAGGATTATTTTACAACGGCATTTCCTTACAAATGGTGTCTTATCTGGATGTACTAGCTAAAAATCAGGACTTTTTTGTTGGCAAGCAGCCGTTATCTTTGTTAGGTGCGTTTTACCAAACGGTAACACGCCAAGTTGAACGGTTAAATGATGCGCAATTAATTGGTCCTGATTTGCAGCTGAAAAAGCCAGCTCTTGATGGTAAAATTCGCCTTAAATATACTGGTGTTCTAAATGAAGATCCAGATTTATTACTAAAGGCAGAACCGTTACTTGAAAAAGCCAGTATATCATCAGATCTTTATTCAGGAGTTAAAACCAAAGCTAAAGGCGGTTTTAGCTTTCAAACAAGTGCCTTTACCGCCGATGAAATTGAATTGCTGCTAAAGTACGATGAGGACCTCATTAAAGAAGCTTCCAGTCAGATCTTATCCGGTCAAATTAAACTTAATCCTTATAAGTATGGTAAAAACCAAACGGCCCTAACTTATTCTGATTATCGGGATGTCTTTTTCTTTGATGCCATGTTAAAAGAAAATAAATATCATCAAATTAGCAATTTAAAGAAAAAAGAATTACTAACAAAAATTAAAGAGCGGTTAGGAGAAAGTGACTAAGATGCCCCAATTTACAGCCAAGCAACAACAGGCTATTGATGATCGTGACCGTGATATTTTAGTTTCTGCATCTGCAGGTAGTGGTAAAACCACGGTTTTGGTTGAACGAGTAATGCAAGAAATTTTAGCAGGAACTGGTGTTGATCAGTTATTAGTTGTAACTTTTACTAAAGCTGCTGCTCAAGAAATGAAAACTAGGATTAAGCAGGTTTTGGAAGAACGATTAAAAGAAGGTAGTGACAAGCGCTATCTTCGCCAGCAGCTTAACCAAGTTGACACTGCCAATATTTCAACTATTGATGCTTTTTGCTTGGATATCATTCACCGTTTTTATTATGTAATTGACATTGATCCTAGTTTTAGTGTTTTAACTGATGAAACACAGGCAGCATTATTGCGTGAGCGCGCCTTACGGGAAATCGAAGGCGAATTTTTAGAAGCAAAAGATGCAGATTTTATTGCTTTTTATGATAATTTTGCAGGGGATCGGGATGCTGCTTCAGCACAAGGATTACTACTTGACCTCTACGATTTTGCGATGGCTAAGCCAGATTACCGTGATTGGCTTAAGCAGTTAAGTCAAAAATATCAGGTAACCGGTAAAATTGTGACTTCTGACTTGTGGCAGCAACAAATCAAACCATATCTGACTAAGGTTTTTACCAGTCTTAATGACAAAATTGCTGATTTGTTAGCTAGCAGTCAAATTGAAACTAAGGAATTAAGTAAAGTTAAAGAAAGTTTTACTATCTTTGCTCGCTGCCTGCAAAATTACCGACAGGGCTTAGCAACAGATGTAGATTATGAGCAGCAACGTGAACTTTTACGCAGTTGTATTTTTACCGGTTCTTATCGACAATCAAATAAGTGGGATGAAGATTTATTAGCCGTTTATCAAGAAAGCAAGGTTTTGAAAAAAGAGGCTAAAGATCAAATTTTTGCAGCCTTTACGTCATTTTATGCAACTGATGAGGCTGAACAGCTTGCGCTTTTAAAGCAGGGGCAGCAAATTATGACCGCGATAACTAAGGCAGAATTGGCCCTGATTGACCGCTTTAACCAGCTAAAACGAGCAGAAAACTTAATTGATTATAGTGACATGGAACAACTTGCCTACCAGATACTTAGCCAAGATACATCTAATTCACAATTAGCCCGTGAATTTTATCGGCGCAAATTTAAAGAAATTTTGGTTGATGAGTACCAAGATATTAATGCGCTGCAGGAGAAAATTTTGCAGCTGCTTAAGGAAGACAAGCAGAATAACTTGTTTATGGTGGGGGATGTTAAGCAGTCAATTTATGGCTTTCGTCAAGCAGAACCTAGCTTGTTTTTACATAAATATCATGAAGCTGCTAAAAGCGAGAATGATGATCAAGAGCGCATTTTGCTGTCGGCTAATTTTCGGTCAACTAAACCAGTAGTTAAATTAGTTAATCAGATTTTCAATAGCGTTTTAAGTACAGATTTTGGCGGGATTGATTATCAAAAGGAAGGTCAATTAATTTTTGGTGCTGACTATTATCCGGCTGAATTGCCGGCAGCCAGCGAATTGCTTTACCATGAAAAAGCGACCCCACAAAAGCAAGATACGGAAACAAAACTAGAATTTGATTCGGCAGAAATCGCAATGGTCATTAATCGGATTCAGCAGCTTAAACAAGAACATTTTGAAGTGTATGACCAGCAGAAAAAGACGCACAAGCGACCGTTTAAATACAGTGATATCGCAATTTTAACTAGAAGTCGCAGCGATAATTTGCTAATAATGCAGGAATTTGCTAAAAGTAACATTCCGTTATTTATCACTGATGCTAAAAATTATTTTCAAACGTTAGAATTAACGATTATGATGAATTACCTCAAGCTTATCGATAATCCTGATCAAGATATTCCACTGGTAACTGTTTTGCGGTCACCGCTGTTCAATTTTAAGGAACCAGATTTAGCTAAAATTAGGATCCATAGTAAAAATACTAGTTTTTTCAACGCTTTAACCTCATACGTAACAATGAATGACCAGTTAAGTGAACGGGTGAAAACTTTTCTTAATCAGTTAGATAATTTGCGGCAATTTGCAATGAACCACCGCATTTCCGAATTAATCTGGAGTGTTTATGAACAAACCAATTTATTAGAAATCATGACGGCTTTACCTAACGGTGAACAGCGCCGAGTTAACCTTGAAGCTCTCTATGAGCGGGCTAGTTCGTATGAAAGTGCTGGTTTCAAGGGCTTATATCAATTTATTAACTTTATTGAACGCATGCGTCGTAGTCAAAAAGACCTTGCACAACCGTTATTAACTAAAGAAGCGGGTGACGCTGTCAGGTTAATGACGGTTCACGGTTCGAAGGGATTAGAATTTCCAATAGTGTTTTATATTGGTTTGCAGCATCGTTTTCAAATGCGTGATTTAAGTGGCAACTATCTGATTAATAACGACAACGTTGGTTTAACTTTGCGACGCAAGCATTATCGAGCTGATTCATTAATTAAAGCAATTGACAATATTCACCAGCGCCAAAAGTTACTGGAAGAAGAAGCACGAATTCTTTACGTTGGCCTAACTCGTGCTAAGCAAAAATTGATTTTAGTTGCAGATATTCCTAACCTAGCTAAAAATAAGTTAGCTTGGGCGCAACAATTAAATCATCAGGGGCAATTAACTTTGACTGACAAGCTGGCAGCAACCAGTCCATTAAGTTTTATTGGACCGATTATTCATTTTGACGAGCAAATTAGTCAAACAATTGCGACCGTGACTAAGGAGCTTGATCAAAGTCAGGATTTCCTATTGCTTAAATATTCTCAAGAAAAAATAGCTGCTGGTGCTTCACAAGAAGTAACAACCAAGAAGCCGACTTTGCCATTATTAGATACAACTGTTCGTAAATTATATGATTTTACCTATCCGTTTAAGGATGCTAGTCAGACAACTGCTTATCAAGCTGTTTCGGAAATTAAGAAGGCCTTTAATGATCCCTTAGACACAGATCTAGAAAATGCTCATTTGTTGGCTTCAACTAATAGATATTTACAGCCAATTGATACTAAGCCGGATTTTTTATTTGCATCTAAATTTACCGGAGCAGAAATTGGAACAGCAACGCATCTAATTTTGCAGTATTATAATTATCGTGGTCAAGGAAATAGTGCGCAGCTTGAAGCAGAAATTCAAGAGTTAGTGAAGCAAAAAAAGTTGAACCCTAAAATTGTTGCTAGTCTTAAAAAGGATGAAATTGAGTGGTTTGTTCACAGTGATTTTGCCCGTGACTTTTGGCAGCGACCGGCTAATTTAAAACGTGAAGTTGATTTTTCTAGTTTGCTAGCGGCAAGTACTCTGTTTGCTGATTTTAGTGATCCTGATGCCAAAATCTTGGTTCATGGGACCATTGATGGCTATTTTGAAACGCCAAAGGGAATTATTCTGTTTGATTATAAAACTGACCACGTTGATAAAAATAATTTGGTGCAGGCTATTGCCAAAATTAAACAGAAATACACTGGTCAGCTGCGTTTGTATGAACAGGCGCTTAATTCTTTTGCCAAACAAAAAGTAATTCATAAATACTTAATTCTACTTGATGCAAAAAGAGCGGTAGAAGTTAAATAGAAGAGAAAAGGAGGGTAGACTATGACTTCATTTGCTAAAGATACCTTTGCGGTAGTCGATCTTGAAACAACTGGTACTCAAAGAGAAGATGATAATCACATTATCCAATTTGGCTGTGCCATTATTAAAAAGATGAAAGTTGTTAAGACTTATTCATTCATGATTAATCCTCACCGTGAGATTCCTCTGGCAGTTCAGAATCTAACTCATATTCACGATCAGGATGTCGCTGATCAAAAAGACTTTGCTTATTACGCTCCTAAAATTCAAAAAATATTGCACAACACAATTTTTGTCGCGCATAATGTTAATTTTGATTTGCCGTTTTTAAATTACGAATTAGTGCAACATGGCTTCACAGAACTGCCTAATCGTGCAATTGATACGGTGGAATTGGCTAAAATTGCTTTTCCAACACTGCCATCATATAAGTTAAGTGACTTGACAACACAATTGGAAATTAAACATTTAAATCCGCATAAAGCAGATTCTGATGCTTATGGA
Source organism: Lactobacillus sp. ESL0785 (assembly GCF_029395455.1). NCBI lineage: Bacteria > Bacillati > Bacillota > Bacilli > Lactobacillales > Lactobacillaceae > Lactobacillus > Lactobacillus sp. ESL0785. Next base: position 877,662 of record NZ_CP113916.1, on the reverse strand, counting down.
ACGGCAATTTTGCTAATTAAAATTATTCATAAACTAGAAAAACTGCCTCAGGCGACGTTAAATACGTTAAGTTCATTAGCTCACGGATTAATTCGCGATACGTCTTGGATTTTTACGACAATTGCAGAAAATGCACGCCAGCAGAAACGACCACTGAGTAAAGATCGGATGCAAGTCCGTAATATTGTCTTACAAAAGCAGCGTCATATGGTCGGAACCGATAAGAAACAAGCTAAAGCAGAATTTCCTGTTAATAATGACGTTAAACGGAAATTGTTTAAGGGTAAAATTAATTACCGGCAACCACAAGTAAATTTAATTAATCAACTTAATAAATTTATAGTAAGTCCTAAAGAGCGAGCACTTCTAGTTGAAGCGCCCAACGGTACAGGAAAAACATTTTCCTATCTTTTTAGTTATGCTTACCATTTGTATTCTAGTCGTAAGTTAGTGGTGGCAACACCAACTAAGATATTGCAAAATCAAATAATTAGCCAAGAAATTCCACAAATGTTAGCTGTAACTAAGCTGGACTTGACTGCTGAAGTGGTTAAATCAAGTAGTCATTATCTAGATCTAGATGGTTTTTATCAAAGTTTGTATCAAGGAACGACCAATAAGCCGACTTTAATTTTACAAATGCGTATTTTAGTTTGGCTGACAGAAACCAAAACTGGTGACCTTGACGAATTGCAGTTAACTAATTATCGGGCACCGTTATTTACGCAGGTAACTCATCCGGGGGATGCACGAGTTGGCAGTAATTTTGCTAGTGTTGACTTTTGGAATTTTGCACGGCAAAGACAGGAGCAAGCCGACATTCTTGTAACTAACCATGCCTATTTGGCTAATCATTACAATGATTCAATTTGGGGACAAAATCCTTACTTAGTAATTGATGAAGCTCATCGATTTACAGATAATGTTATTACTTCACGCAATGATTCTTTTCAATTTGAATCATTATGGGGCGTACTCAGTCATTTACGCAACTTACTATATTATGCTGAAGACAGTGTTATTAATCAGTATACAAGTGATGTACAGCTTAATTTTCTACTTGAACAGCTTGACCCACAGATTACCGACTTCATTCACATAATGAATTCCCTGCAGCAACTACTTTATGAGAAAAAAGATCAGGCACTTAACAAGAATTTATTAGCTAATGGCAACTTACTGTTAAGTTTTCAGGGCACTGATCTGTTCCCAGCTAAGGGAGTATTTCAAAAAAAGCTTGGTGGCTTTCAGCGAAAATTAGAGAAATTACGTCAAGGCCTTAACCAAATTTTGTTTAAACTATACAAAGAAACTGATGATTCTAGTGGGGATCGGGATGCTCTATTGAGTGAATTAAACGCTCAATTAGATCGGCTTGATTTTTATATTGAAAAAAGTTACCAATTGTCTGATTTACTACATGAGCAAAAGGCACTTGAACAAGAGGGGTTTATTGTTACTTTAACTAACCCCCAGGATCCGCTTAGTGCTAACTTAAGTTGGCTAATGCTCAATGCCGATAATGAGCTAAAACAAATTTATGCTCGGTTTGACCATCTATTATTTGTCAGTGCAACTTTGACTACTGCAGATGGTTTTGCCTTTGCGATTAAGCAATTGGCATTAGCAGATTTAGCACCACAAGAATACATTGGTAAAAGTACCTTTAACATGGCTAGACACCTTGAAGTTTTATCAGTTAAAGATATGCCTGATTTTGCTAATAGTGACTATAATAAGCAATTAACCAATATTCTAACTAACGATTTAAGTAATAAAAAACATGTACTCGTGCTGATGACTAATTTAGAACAGATTCGCGATGTTTTTGGGACAATTTTAAATTGTCCGCATTTACGTGATTTTGAAATTTTGGCTCAGGGAGTAACGGGTTCTAATAATCGAATTGCTAAAAGATTCGCCATTGCCAAACAAGCAATTATTTTAGGAGCTGATAGCTTCTGGGAAGGCATCGACTTTCATCAGTGTGGCATTGACCTAGTTATTGTTGCAAAATTGCCATTTGAATCACCTGATCAGCCTGAAGTTAAATTAAGACAGAAGAAGCTGCATGATGAAGGCATTAATGTTTTCAAGAGTGATACTTTACCGCGCGCAGTTATTCGTTTTCGTCAAGGCATGGGACGCTTAATTCGTGGTGAAGAGGATCATGGCCAGTTTGTGATTTTAGATTCACGAATTTGGCAGCGTGAGTATGGTAAAGTATTTTTAAATGCCATTCCAGTTAAAACCAAAAAGGTTAATTTAAAGGAGCTACAAAAGAAGTTGGCTAATGATGATTAAAGACGATACAAGACAAACGATCAAATTTATAATTTGGCTAATAGTAGTTATCATATTGGCATATTGTTTAACAGTTGTTATTTTTTATAAGGCTGGTAAACCTGCTCAAGGTGAAATGCAGGAAGTAAGCCGAATTGCAACAGAGAAGACGCCGATTACACGCGTACAAACCTATTACCATCTTGACCGCGGAATTAACAGCTATTCCCTTAAGGGCAGCGGCAAGAAAGGCAGCTATTACTTTATCTATTTGCCTGGATCTAAAAAGGGCTATTTATTTCCCACTAAAAAGGGTGTTAGTGAAGCTGCCATTAGAAGTAAGTTTAAGGCTCAGGGAGCTACTGGCAAAATTAGTCAAGTTAACCTTGGCTGGTACCGGGGACGTGCCGTTTGGGAAGTTACAGCTAAAAATTCCTCTGGCAGTTATAATTACAAATTATATGAATTTAAAAATGGAAATTTAGTAGGTTAAGTCGCGTAAATGGCAAAACTTTGGTATGATTAACTTGATATAATAAGGAAAGTGAATTAGGGATTTATGACAGAATTAATTTCAATTAGAGATTGTTCCAAACATGTCGACGAAGAAGTCGAAATGCATGTTTGGCTGACAGACAAACGTTCAAGTGGAAAGATTGTTTTCCTGCAATTACGTGATGGTACCGCATTTTTCCAAGGAGTTATCCGAAAAAATGATGTATCTGATGAGGTTTTTGAAACAGCAAAATCGCTGCATCAAGAAGCTAGCTTTTATATTAAAGGAACTGTTCATCAAGATGAACGGTCACACTTTGGTTATGAAATTCAAATTTCAGATTTAAAAGTTGTTACTAACACCGAAGGTTATCCAATTGCCAATAAAGAACATGGAATCGACTTTTTGCTTGACCACCGTCATTTATGGTTAAGAAGTAGACGACCATTCGCAATTATGCGTATTAGAAACGTTATTTTCAAGGCAACCGTTGACTTTTTTGAAAACGAAGGCTTTGTTAAATTTGACGCGCCTATTTTTATGCATTCAGCACCTGAAGGGACGACAGAATTATTCCATACCGAATATTTTGGCGGTGACGCATATCTATCACAATCAGGACAATTATATGGCGAAGTTGGTGCCGAAGCATTTGGTAAGATTTTTACCTTCGGTCCTACCTTTAGAGCCGAAGAATCTAAGACGCGCCGTCATTTAACTGAATTTTGGATGATGGAGCCAGAAATGGCTTGGATGCACCAAGATGAATCACTCGATATTCAAGAAAGATTTTTGACTTACGTTGTTGAGCAAGTTTTAGCTAACTGCCAATATGAATTAGAACTTCTTGGCCGTGATCCTAAAAAGCTGGAACCAGCTGCTCAAGGTAATTACCAGCGTCTATCTTATGATGATGCTGTTAAACTATTGCAGGAAGGTGGCCGTGATTTCAAGTGGGGTGACGACTTTGGTGCACCTGATGAGGCTTATATTTCTGAAAAATTTGACCGCCCATTCTTCATCGTTAACTATCCAACTGCAATTAAGCCATTTTACATGAAGAAGAATCCAGATAATCCTAAGGAATACCTTTGTGCTGATGTTTTGGCACCTGAAGGTTATGGTGAAATCATGGGTGGCTCAGAGCGTGAAAGTGATTATGAAATTTTAAAGAAGCAAATTGCTGAAGCTGGCTTAAACGAAGCTGATTACAGTTGGTACCTTGACTTGCGTAAGTATGGTAGTGTGCCACACTCAGGCTTTGGTATGGGCTTCGAACGAGTAATTGCATGGATCTGTAAGCTAGACCATGTTCGTGAAGCAATTCCATTCCCAAGAATGATTAACCGTATTGAGCCGTAAAATTATAAATAAAATATAATTAAAAAGTTGAACTAAATTTTTAGTTCAACTTTTTTAAAGGAGCGAATTTAATTTGCATTATAATACTTTTCGTAAATTAGGTTTTACAACATTACAAAATGGTTTAATCGCTTACTATCCACAACTCAAAATTAGTGATGCAGAATTAATTTTAATTATTCAGTTGGAAGCATTTTCCCAAAAGGGTGAAAATTTTCCAACTAACGAACAAATTGCTGCTAACACTAACTTGTCAACCAGTGATATTGCTAATTTAATTCAAAGTTTAATTGATCAGGGCTGCTTGACTATTGATCAATTAACCGATCAGCAAGGGCGTATTGGAAATTATTATAATCTTGCTGCATTATATCAAAAGTTAGATGATTTTTTAGCACAAAATATTGTAGTACAGGATAAATCAACCCTAACTACTAAAATCAGCGATAGTCTAGATAATAATCCGGTTAATGCACTAACACGACAATTTGAAATTGAATTTGGGCGCTATTTGAGTCCGATTGAGCGTGAAGAAATTTCTGCTTGGCTTAGTGTTGATCATTATGATCCCAAGATTATTAAATTAGCTTTACGTGAAGCTGTTTTAGCGCAAGCATACAGCCTAAAATATGTTGATCGTATCTTACTTAATTGGCAAAGAAATAACTTAAAGACAGTTGCTCAAGTGCAAAAATTTTTACAAAGGAACCGGTAAATGACAGAAGAGAAATTATTAACTACTGCAGAAGCACGTAAAGTACTCAGAAAGATTAACCAAATGTATCCAGATGCCAAGAGTGAGCTTATCTGGGACAATAATTTTCACTTGCTGTGTGCTGTATTAATGAGCGCCCAAACAACTGATAAGATGGTTAATCGCGTAATGCCTGAATTTATCAGAGATTATCCGACACCGATTGAACTTTCTCAGGCCACAATTGCCGAAATTGAAGACCATATTTCTAAAATTGGCTTATATCATTCCAAGGCTAAACATCTTAAAGCAACTGCAAAAATACTAGTAGACAAATATCATTGTCAAATTCCCGAGGATAAGAAAACTCTGGTTACTTTGCCAGGTGTTGGCGTTAAAACTGCTAATGTCGTTTTAGCTGATGGCTTTGGTGTGCCGGCAATCGCGGTTGACACCCATGTTTCGCGAATTTCCAAGCGCTTCCACATTGTACCGCAAGATGCTAAACCACTTGAAATTGAAAAGCGACTTGAAGAAATTTTGCCAGCGGATGAATGGATCCATACGCATCATGCCATGATTTTATTCGGACGTTATTCAATGACTGCTCGCGATAAAGAAGATCCTTATACATATCTAAAATAAATACAAAAAAAGCGCTGGCTAAAATAGCCAAGCGCTTTTTTTAGAATTAATGACCATTATTATGCTGCTGATTAGGTGCAGTAACTGGAGAATTATTTTGATTATGATTAGTTTCATTACCAGTCTGATTATTTGTACCATGTTGCTGTTGGCTTTGGTTTTCTTGCGACTGACTAGTATGATGGTCATCAGTATTATGATTAGTATTGGAATTATGTTGCCCCTGAGTTGATTGAGCAGAGGAACCGTTTTGTGTACGGCGCCGACTAATTGCATGATTTTGCTGCGTATTAGTTGTTGAGCTAGAACTATTAGTATCAGCTTGTTCGTCGTCTTCATCATAATCACTACTATCATCGACAATACCTGCTGGAGCATGACCACGAACAAATAATTGCCATTGTCCAGTTGCCGAAACTTCTGGTGGATTAGAATTCTTAGCAATTTTAGCACGAATTACTGAATCTGGTTTTTGCCAATCAATATTTGCTTTGTTCTGCATTAAATAAGACATCATGCTCTTATAGATTAGTTGGGCTGACTGTTGACCAATACCAGAAACGGTCCCATCTTTTAAGTTATCATATCCTGTCCATACGCCCATTACATAACTAGGGGTATAGCCAACAAACCAAGAATCTTTAGGTGTTGCTGCATAAGCAGGATAGCGAGCTAAATCTTGTTCAGAATACTTAACTGAACCAGTTTTGCCAGCTTGATGCAAACCAGGAATTTTAGCACTAGTACCAGACCCATTCTTGATAACACCCTTAAGCATATCCGTAATCATGTAGGCTGTTGACTTACTCATAACCCGAACACCGGCTGAATCGTAATTTCTTGTTAAACCATCAGGTGTCTCAATTTTCGAAACAAACTGTGGTTTATGATACACACCCAATGTAGCAAAAGCACTAAAAGCACCAGCCATTTGCATACTAGATGCATTAGCCCCAATAGCAACCGATAGGCCAGAATTAGTTGGCACATTAATGCCCAACCGCCGAGCAAATTTAGCAGCTCGTGGTACACCAACTTCCTTTAGTGTTTTAACTGCTGGAACATTCCGTGATTGCTCCAATGCATGGCGCATTGTCATCATTCCGTCATACTTGTTGTCCCAATCATATAGTTGAACGTTAGTTCCGGGATAATAATATTTACTATCATCAAGCATTTTGGCAGTTGACCAATTAAGATATTGAATAGCGGGGCCGTAATCAAGTACTGGCTTAATTGATGATCCAGTTGAGCGGCTAGTTTGAACAGCACGATCAAGGCCGAGCTGAACGGAAGAAGGTAAGTGCCGGCCGCCAATAATTGCAATCACGTGACCGCTGCTAGGATCAACAACGGTTGCTCCGATTTGCATTTGATCACTAGTAAATGGCACTTGACCGTTATTAGCTAATTTATATAGTTGGTTCTGGGCTTTTTGATTAATGTTAACCGTGATTTTAAGATTATCGCGATAAGGATCGAAGCCTTTAGCCTGAACTTCAGCAATTGCTTCTTTGATATAAGGATCATCAATCTTACGCAAGTTTGATTGTTCCTTTTGACTATGATGCTTCAATCCTTTTTTAATGCTTTCGCGGTGAGCATCATTATATTGTTGGCGGGTAATTTTATGATTATCAAGCATTGCCCGTAATACTAAATTTCGCCGATATTTAGCAAGCTTAGGGTACAGATAAGGGTTATAAGCAGTTGGTCGATTAGGCATCCCGGCCAGAAGTGCTGTTTGAGCTAAATCCAGTTGCCCAATATTCTTACCATAATAGTAATTCGCTGCTGTGCCCATACCATAATTGCCATAATTCATGTAAACCTTATTAATATAAAATTCAAGAATCTGGTCATGAGAATATTCGCGTTGTACTTTCATTGCCAGCCATGCTTCTTGAGCTTTTCGCCTTAATGTCCGTTGCGAAGCATCCGTTGAAAAAACGGTCAATTTGACAAGCTGCTGAGTAATGGTTGAACCACCAGCCGCGATACTCTTGCTTTGAGCATTAGTCAACATAGAACCCACAATTCTAATTGGATCAATTCCCAACTTATCCTTATAAAAACGTTTATCTTCAACTGAAACAATCGCGTCTTTTAATAATTGCATCTTGGGACTGTCTTTAACATAGAGACGCTTTTCTGAACCTAATGATAATAAAAATTTACCACTAGTTGTATATAGTCCCGACGAACCGCCGCTTTCAAGCTGGGTTTGACTGATATTAGGTGCGCTTTTGGCATAATAAGCAAAAAGACCGATACCAAAAACCACTAATAAAAATGCGGTTAAAAAGCACCACTTAATAATTCGCCGCCATAAAGGTTTTGGTTGCTTTTGTCGATACTCCTTACGCGATTGGTGCTGATTATTTGAATTATAATTACTGTTTGTCATTATTCATTTTCCTATCTGCAATAAAACAATCAACTGCAATTAAATAAGGTAAAGTTGGCTGAAAGCCACTCTTTATTTCAACTGACCATTTTTCCACCTCGGGTAAAGTCACTGAACTTTTATCCTTGGTCCACCATGCTTTAATGATAAAACTAGCCGGGGTAACAAAATACCGCTTCAAACTTGTAAAGCCAATAATCGTAAAGCAAATACCTTTTTGCTTTAAGCATTCCGCTAAATGAACTATTTGGTGTTCATGAAAATTCTTTAAGGGAAAGTTAGTTTTGTTCTTCGTTTCTTTGGCCTCAAAGTCTAGATAATAACCTCGATATACACCATTATAATCCGTTGTGGACTCTTGGCGAAAATATGCTTCACGAATAACAGCCCTTGAACGTTTAGGATAATCAACTTTAACAATTTGAATTGGGGTTGGCTTCTTGTGAACAACCGCAATTTCTTTTAAGCGATAATATTTATTTGACTCGTTAATCATTTGTTCAAGAGTCATCCCACGTCCAGAAAAATTAACATTCTTTTGATGATGAAAATTTTTACGAATTTTAGATTCCTCGGTTGATTTACGAAATGCAGCTAAACTACCGCTTGGATATTTGACCATCAATCTCACTCCTGCTAGCATTATAGCAATAAAGGAAAAATTTTTGAATAAGGAGCCACCTATTTCACTATGCAACGATTATGGATTACTGGATATCGTAATTATGAATTGAATACTTTTGGCAATAAAGACCCGAAAATTAAAATTATTAAACTAGTTCTTAAAAAGCGGATGACAGCACAGTTAGAAGATGGGCAGCTTGATTGGGTAATTACCGGTGCTAATCTAGGCGTTGAACAGTGGGCAAGTGAGGTCGCAATAGAATTGCGTAATACTTATCCGCTACACGTATCAATCATTACTCCCTACGAAGGATTTGCTAAGCGCTGGAATGAAGCTAATCAAGATCGCTTCCTTAATATGAAAGAACAAGCTGATTTTTTTGCTTCAACTTCAAATCAGCCTTATCAAAGTCCAGTGCAACTGCGTAATTATCAAAATTTTATGCTGCTACATACAGATAAGGCATTAATGATTTACGATTCAGAAAATCCGGGTAAACCCAAGTTTGACTATAATTTAATTAAAAAATATCAAGAAACCAAGGATTATCCGCTAGAATTAATTGATTTTTATGATTTACAAGATGCCGCAACAGAGTATCAAGAAAATATGACTGAAAATAAATTTTCTGAATAATTTTAAACTTTCCCTAAAGTTGTAATTTTGGTTTTAAGAGCGCGTTATTTTTGCTAAAATGAAGGTGTATGATAAAGGAGTTGTCATCATAATGGCAGATTTAAATGATATTCAATTATCCACACAGGATATTTTAAAAAAACAGTTTAGAACCAAAGTTAAAGGTATTGATCCTGATGAAGTCGACGCATTTTTAGACAAAGTAATTGCTGATTATGACACATTCGAGCAAATTATTGAAGACTTGTACGGTCAATTAGGTAAATTACAAGGCGAATTAATTTCTGATCAAAAAAAGAAAGCAGCAAGTAATACTGCTAAAATTGAGGTAGCACCTACGCAAAATCAGCAAGATCAAGATACTATTCGCACTTATACGCCAAGCAGCAGTAGAACCCATGATTTTACGGATTTTGCTAGTGAACCTGACGCTGAAAGTTCAACTAATATGGCGATTATTCAGCGGATTTCATCGCTAGAACGCAAAGTCTATAATTTGGAACAGCGAGTTTATGGGTTACAAAAGTAAATTATTTTGGTATAATCTTTTTTAGTGTGAATTTTGAGCAGTCGCGGTTTGACTAAGATCAAGCTGAGGAAAGTCCACGCACGCACAAGCTGCGATGCTTGTAGTGCTCGTATTTAGCCCAATAAGCTGAAGAATTTTTAATTACGGCGGAAAAAGTGCTAAGTCGTTTGATATGCATAACTATCCTGAAAAGTGCCACAGTGACGAAGCAGCAGTGGAAACACTACTGGTGGAACGAGGTAAACCCTGCGAGTGTGCAACCCAAATTTGGTGGGGGCGTCTCAACCTAAGAAATTGAACTAAAGGTTGGATTACTTTAATAGTAAAGATAGATGGCTGCTGAAGGTGATTTTGCCAAAATTACTGGAACAGAACGTGGCTTATAAAAATTTGCACTGGCAGCGTTGAGCTTTTCAAAGAGCTCAACGCTTTTTTTAAGAAATGAAAAGAGTTAATTATGAAACAATATCAACTTTACACAACAATGGGTGCTGGTTTTGAAAGCGTAGTTGCTAAGGAATTACAATCTTTAGGTTATGACACGCAAACTGAAAATGGCCGTGTTTTCTTTAAAGGTGACCAATCAGATATCGTAAAAACTAATCTGTGGCTGCGGACAGCTGATCGGGTCAAAATTTTACTAAAAGAATTTAAAGCACCGGATTTTGATACCCTTTATAATCAAGTCTACGATTTTGATTGGGCTGAACTATTACCAATTGATGCCAAATTTCCAGTACAAGGCCGCTCTGTTAGATCGAAATTGCATTCTGAACCGGGTATTCAGTCAATTGTCAAAAAGGCCATTGTCAACAAAATGTCTGATCAATACCACCGCCGCGGATTTTTACCAGAAAGTGGTCATGAATATCCGTTAGACATCCATATTTATAAGGATACGGCACGCGTGTCACTAGATACAACTGGTGCTAGTCTCTTTAAGCGTGGTTATCGGATTGAACACGGGGGCGCACCTTTAAAGGAAAATTTTGCGGCTAGTTTAATCAAATTAACCCCTTATGATGGTACTCATCCGTTAATTGATCCGATGACAGGATCAGGAACACTAGCAATTGAAGCGGCATTAATTGCTAAAAACATTGCACCAGGTACTTGGCGGAAGTTTGCCTTTGATGGCTTTGATTGGTTTGATGCCAATTTACATGAAGCGGCTGTAGCAGAAGCTAAAACCCAAGTCAAACCACTTGAGCAGCCAATTTGGGCTAGTGACATTGACCAATCAATTTTAGAAATTGCTAAGTTAAATGCGCATAATGCTGGCGTCTTGCAGGATATCACTTTCAAGCAAGTAGCAGTTAAGGATTTTTCAACGGATTTAGAAAACGGTATTATCATTGCTAATCCACCTTATGGTAAACGTTTGAAAGACCGCGAATCCGCTGAAGACTTATACAAGCAAATGGGTGACGTTTTCCGCAAATATGATAGCTTTAGTCAATATTACTTAGTTGGTGATCCGAATTTTGAAAAATGTTTTGGTAAACGTTCAACTAAGAAACGTAAGTTATTTAACGGTAATTTACGGGTTGACTTTTATCAATATTGGGCAAATAAAAAATGATTACACCTAAGTTAAATCCAGAGATTTGGATAATTACTGACACTCATTTAATTGCTGACAGCCTTCATGACGATGGTGCAGCTTTTATACGGATGCAAAATACAAGTCAGGGCAAGGATCTTTTTTATCAAGAAACAGCATTACGGGCTTTCTGCAAAATGGCTAATGAAAAAAAGCCTGCTGCAATTATTGTTACTGGCGACGTTACTTTTAACGGTGAGTTGATTTCAGCAGTTAAATTTAATGAAATTTTTAGCGATTTAACTGAAACTAAATTACTGGTTCTACCCGGTAATCATGACATTTATGATGGTTGGGCGCGAAAATTTATCGGTAACAAACAATATCTAACTAAACAAATTAGTCCGCAAAAGTGGCATGATTTGTTTCAAACTTCGTATAATTGTAGTCTGAATCAGGATCCTAGTTCGTTAGCGTATAGTGTGCAGCTTAATCCGCAATATCTATTGCTTCTGCTTGATTCTAATATTTATCACAATCACGAAAGTTTCCATACCCCAGCAACTGAAGGGCAAATTAGCGCGGCACAAGTTAAATGGTTAAAAAAGCAATTGGTTTATGCGCAACAACACCATTTACGACCGTTGTTGTTTATGCATCATAATTTGTACGCTCATAATTCGGCTGTTAATCGGGGCTTTGTTTTAAATAATGCCCCGATTTTGCGACAATTATGCCAAGAATATGATATTAAGCTGGCATTTTCTGGTCATATTCATGCCCAAAATATTATTGGTCCTGTTGACACAATACCAACAATTGAAATTGTTACTTCCAGTTTTTGTTCATATGATCAAGCTTATGGCGTAGTTCAATTATCAGCTGCTAGTGTAAGCTACAAGCGGCAAGTATTTGATATGCGGCCATATATTTCAACAGATGAGCAAAATAATCAAATTTTGATGCATTTTCATGAATATTTAAAACAAATTCAGTTACGTAACCTCACCGGTAACTCTCAGCATAAGGATCAAGCGACAAGTAAGCAATCACTAACTAAGAAAATTAATCAGCTATTTCTTGATATGAATTATAATTATTTTACTGGTCATAATCACATTGAAAAACAAAAACTTTTGCAACTCTATAATTCACCAGAGTATCAGACATTAGTAGCTGAACATCCCAAGTTTAGTAAATATTTAGCAACTTTGTATGATACATCAGATCATAGTAATCTTACGACTAGTGTTAATTATTAGAAAGGATTACATTTAATGGCTAAAAAACATTTTATCGTTTTAGGTAGAGCAGGTATTACCTATTTTAGTTGGCTATTTGTTGTTCTTTTTCTTAGTTTAATTTTTGCTTATGAAGGTACTAAGACAATTAATTGGCCAGCTATTTGTATCGCTAGCTTGTTCTTATTGTTAGTAATTTATACGTTTTTGACTTCATATTGGGACAGCGGTGCATTTAAGTTGCCCTTTAAAGCAAAAGTGAATATTAGTTTTGCACCACAAATGATTTGGCAATGGCATTACCTTTGTATTTATGAAATTAAGATTACTGAGTTAGAAAAATATTATTTACTGCGTATTACCAAAAATTATTAATTAATCATCACGGCAAGTGGATTTTAATCCACTTGCTTTTTCTTTATTAAGATTGCAGTCAATTAGAAAATTATTGCTAAAAATTTGCTATAATGAGATTTGATTTATAGCAAAAGGTGGGACCTAAATTCTAAAATGAAACGGCAAGTAATAAAAATGACAACTTAAAATTATATTTTACAAAAGGAAGTATGCCGATTGAAAACAGATATTCAAATTGCTCAGGAAGCAAAAATTTTACCAATTAATGAAATTGCCGCTAAAGTTGGCTTAAGCACGACAGATATTGAACCTTATGGCAATGATAAAGCTAAGATTAAGTGGTCAGCTATTAAACGTGCGCGCAGTAATCATCATCTAGGGAAATTAATCTTAGTAACATCAATTTCACCAACTCCAGCTGGTGAAGGAAAATCAACAATGACCATTGGTCTTGGCGATGCACTTAATAATCAGCTCCACCAAAAAACAATGATTGCGTTGCGTGAGCCTTCAATGGGACCTGTTTTTGGTCTTAAAGGCGGTGCAACCGGTGGTGGTAAAGCACAAATTATTCCCATGGAAGACATTAATCTTCACTTTACAGGTGACATGCATGCTCTAACTGCAGCAATTGACACTTTAGCTGCTCTTGTTGACAATTATATTTATCAAGGAAATGAATTGCAGCTTGATCCTGAAAAGATTGTGCTCAAGCGTGGGCTTGATGTTAATGATCGGAGTCTGCGGCAGATAACAGTTGGTCAAGGCTCTAAATTTAACGGTATTGAGCATAAGTCAAGCTTTGCAATTACTGTTGCTAATGAATTAATGGCTATTTTATGTCTGGCAACTGATATTGACGACTTGAAAAAGCGCATCGGTAATATGCTGGTTGGTTATACAACAACTGAACACCCAGTTTATGTCAAAGAGTTAGGCTTTCAAGGAGCAATCGCTGCATTACTTGCTAATGCTCTAAAGCCTAATTTAGTACAAACAATTGAACACACACCGGCTCTTGTTCATGGGGGGCCTTTTGCTAATATTGCTCACGGAGCTAATTCGGTCATGGCTACTAACTTAGCCTTGCATTTGAGTGATTATACTTTAACTGAAGCTGGATTTGGTAGTGACCTTGGCGGCCAAAAATTTATGGATTTTGTTGCCAATCATCTTGATAAAAAACCAGATGTTAGTGTTGTTGTTGCAACCGTGCGCGCTTTAAAGTATCAAGCTGAAGGTTCAACTGTTAATTTAAATGACGAAAATCTGTCTGCTTTACGCAGCGGTTTTAAAAATTTAGAACGGCATATGAACAACATGCGTAATTATGGCATACCTGTAATCGTACTGATTAACCATTTTGCTAGTGATTCGCCAGCAGAACTTGATCTCTTGCAGCAATTGGTTGCGGAACAAGGAATTACAGCTAAGGTTGTAGATTATCATGAACAAGGATCACGTGGAGGAATTGCAGCCGCTCAAGCTGTTGTCGATTTGGCTAACACAAAAACAGCTAACCTAACGCCGACTTATCAAGATAGCGATGACGTGAAGACTAAGATCGCTAAAGTTGCTCAAAATATTTATCATGCAACCAATGTTGAATATAATGATAAAGCCGAGCAGGACATCCAAAAATTAAAAAAGATGGGAAAGGATAAATTACCAGTTATTATTGCTAAAACACAGTATTCATTTACCGATAATCAAAAATTATTGGGTGCACCAACTAACTTTACTTTGCACGTTAAGGGTGCAAGTTTAAGAAATGGTGCCGGGTTTATCGTAATCACTACGGGACATGTTCTAGATATGCCCGGATTACCTAAGCATCCCGCTGCACTGGATATTGATGTTGACAACAATGGTAAAATTAGCGGGTTATTCTAAATTTATTTATGCAATTTTTATATTTAATTATTTCTTTAGTAGTTGTCTTGGCAGACCAAAGTCTCAAATCATTTATTAGCAGTAACTATGCTATTGGTGAAGTCCATAATATTATTCCTCGTATTTTATCGTTTAATTACGTCCAAAATAATGGTGCGGCTTGGAACATTTTGACAGGACAAATGTGGCTGTTTTATTTAATTAGTATTATTGCAATTGCTGTCTGCTTATTTTATTTGTTCAAGCCTAAGTACAAAAATCGTCTCTTTGACTGGGGACTTGCCCTTGTTTTGGGTGGAATTTGCGGTAACTTACTTGATCGCATTCATTTAAAGTACGTTATTGACATGTTACAGGTGGACTTCATTCATTTTAATATCTTTAACATTGCTGATTCTGCAATCACAGTGGGGATTATTTTGATTTTTATCTACCTTCTATTTTTTGATGAAAGTGGTAAAAAGAATGACTAAAAATTATCAGCTTGAGGTTACAACCGATCATGAACGACTTGATAAGTTTATTACCAGCAAGATTACTGATTTATCCCGGACGCGAATCAAAGAACTAATTCAAGACAAACATATTTTGGTTAATAATAAGTCTGAAAAAGTATCTTATCAGGTGCAAGCAGGTGACCAAATTCAAGTTACAGTTCCCGCACTCAAGCCATTGGCAGTAACGCCAGAGAATATCCCATTGGATATTATTTATGAAGACAATGATGTTATTGTGGTTAATAAGCCGCAAGGAATGGTTGTTCATCCCGCAGCAGGTCATCCAGATCATACTCTAGTTAATGCACTGCTGTATCATACTAAAGATTTAGCAGCTAGTCCTGAGGGCTTTCGTCCCGGAATTGTTCATCGTATTGATAAGGATACATCCGGCTTATTAATGATTGCCAAAAATGCGCATGCGCGTGAAAGTTTAGAAGGGCAATTAGCACGTAAAACAAATAAGCGTCAATATTTAGCAATCGTTCATGGTAATTTTAGCGAAGATTCTGGTGTGATTGATGCTCCAATTGGTCGTAATCATTACAATCGTAAAAAAATGGCCGTCATTGAAAATGGTAAAAATGCGATAACTCATTTTACAGTTTTAGAACAGTTTAAAAATTACAGTTTAATTTGTTGCCAGCTTGAAACAGGACGAACACACCAAATTCGGGTTCATTTAGCATATATTGGCCATCCGGTAGCGGGAGATCCACTATATGGGCCACATCATACTTTAAAAGGACACGGACAATTTTTGCATGCGCAAGTTTTAGGGTTCGCTCAGCCAACTAGTGGTAAATGGCTTGAATTTCAAGTAAAACCACCACAAATCTTTAATGATCGTCTGGCAGAATTAAGAGAAACTAAGTGAAATAAATGAAACGATATTTAATTCTTGAAGATGGTAATTCATTTGTAGGTGAAGGCTTTGGCGCAACCATTATTTCTACCGGTGAATTAGCAATTCAAACAAGTAATTTTGGTTATCAAGAAGCTTTAACAGATCCAACTAACGCTGGCAAAATCCTTGTTTTTACGACGCCAATGATCGGCAGCAACGGCATAAATGCCATTGACTATGAAAGTATTACTCCTACAGTTAAAGGAATTATTGCCAATGATCTTGCCAGCAATATCTCTGATAGTGAAAATTTTCAAGACCTTAATTCGTTCTTAAAAGAAAAGAATATTCCAGCAATTTTTAATGTTGATACACGAGCCTTAGTTCACCTGTTAACGACTGAAAAAATAATTAAAGCCTCAATTATGGATACTAATGACGAACATGCTTTTGATCAAATTAAGGCGTTAGTTTTGCCCAAAAACAAGTCAGCTGTAGTTTCTACCAAGAATGCTTATGCAGCACCAAATGTTGGTAAAACCGCCGCCGTTTTAGATCTCGGTCTCAAGCATTCCATGTTACGAGAATTGTCGCTGCGAAAAATCAATGCAACAGTTTTGCCGTACAATGCTTCTACAACGGATATTGAAAATCTACGTCCAGATGGCATTATTATTTCGGGAGGACCGGGAAAAGCTGCTGAACTTAAACCAGCAGTAACGCCAATTTTTGACCATTTTTATGGCAAATATCCAATTTGGGGAATTGGGTTAGGCTTCTTAATCCTGAGCGAATATCTTAACTTTGAATTAGTAGACTTGCCTGAAGAATTCAATGGGACCAATTATCCTGTAATTGAACAAAATTCTAATCATATTTGGCAAGTGGCCATGAACATTAAGCAATTAGTTCTGCCAGATGGAATTCAAATGAAAATGGACCGGGAATACTTTGACTTACATAGTGATCTATTAGCCGGATTTTGTAATACGCAAGCACAAATAATTGGTACAGCTTTTAACGCTGAAGGAGCACCTGGAAGTCTTGATGCACTCACAATCTTTGATGATTTTGTACAGATGATGGGGTAAAAAATGCCATTAGAAAATGATTTAGACAAGATTTTAATTATTGGTTCGGGACCAACGCTTGTTGGTAGTGTTGCTGAAACTGATTTGTTGACTGCTGACGCAATTAAGGCGCTATTAGAAGAAGATATCCATGTTGTTTTGGTTAATCCCAATCCAGCAACAATTTCAACTGATAAGCAGCCCGGCGTTACAGTTTATTTGGAACCAATGACCTTAGATTTTCTAAAAAGAATTATTCGCATGGAAGAACCTGATGCAATTATTTCTGCTTATGGTTCGACAATGGGATTGAAGGTCACGCGTGAATTAGTTAAAGACGGTATTTTGGCACAGATGGGAATTAAACTACTTACTCTAAATGAGCAGACTTTAATGATTGATTCACATCAAAAAATGGTAACTTTTTTGAAGCATAACGGAATTGAAGTCAACCATAATTGGCGATTAACCGATTTTGCAGCAACTAATTTTAAAGCAGAGTTAGATAATAAAGTCAATTTTCCAATATTACTTGTTAAAAACGAGCAGTACTTACCTAATAAACAAATTATTTTTTCTACAAGTAGCGAGTTAGTAGATTATTTAAAAAAGGAACGTCAGGCAGAGGATTTTTCTTATAAACATTATCGTCTAACTGAAGATCTTTCCTCATGGGAAGAAATAATTGTTAATGTTATTCGCGACAATACTGGTAATGTTCTTTTTACAGATTTTGCTGATTCTCTTGAACCAGTGGCAATTAATTCTGGGGATTCAGCAGCAATAATTCCAGCTTTAACCTTAAATAATGATCAAATTCAGCAGTTACGACAGATTGCACAAAAAATTGCGGCTAGTCTAAACATGATTGGCATCTTAAATATTCACTTTGCAGTCAAACGTACAGGTACGCGATTGGCAGTTAAAATTTTGACAATTAAACCGAGGTTGACACGCAGTGCATTATGGTCGCAGCAAATCGGCCTGATTAGCGTGGGTTATTTGGTCTGCAAAATTGCGATTGGTTACCGCTTAAATGAAGTAATCGACCCAATGTCTGGACTAAACGCTGCAATTGAACCTGTGCAGGACAAGGTGGCAATTAGAATGCCATATTGGTCTTTAACACAGGCCGGTACCAATCATTATTTTTTAGGAAAAAGAATGCAAGCTAGTGGTGAAGCAATTGGCATTGGACGTAATTTTGAAACTGCCTTTTTAAAGGGTTTATCATCAACGATCAACCTAAATTTAGCGCTCCAAGTCTTTGCTGATGAACAAGAAAAAACGCAAGCGGAAATTCTAGCAGACTTACTTAAAACAGATGAACTCCATCTGATTAGACTTCTTGCTGCAATTGCACAAGGAGTTGATTATGCCAAATTACAAGAATTAATTCACTTACATCCCGTTTATTTTCAAAAATTGCAAAATATCGTTAAACTTGGTCAGCAATTACAAAAAAATGGTCTTGACGAACAATTATTGCTGGAAGCTAAAAAGTGTGGCTTTAATAATGAATTAATTGCAGCAATTACAGGCAGCAACTTAACAGCTGTCCAAACGCGCCTTAAAAAGATGCAGTTAACACCAGCTTATTTGCAAATTGATGGGTCTGCTGGGATTTATCAACCTCAAGTACATGCTTATTACAGCTCTTTTGGTGTCCAGAATGAAGTTAAGCCTTTGGTTGCTGCTAAAAAAGTATTAATCATTGGTATGTTGCCATCACAGGTTTCAGTTACAAGTGAATTTGACTACATGATCAGTCATGCAATAAAAACTTTACATAATAATAATTATGCAACTGTACTTGTATCAAATAATGATGAGTCAGTTGCAACCAGTTATCAAGATGCTGATCGTGTTTATTTTGACCCTATTACTGTCGAAAACATTGTGAACATTGCGCATAAAGAAAATATTCAAAATGTTCTATTACAATTTTCAGGCAAAAAGATCAACGCGTTAGGCGATAAATTAGTCAAAAGTGGGTTAAATATTCTTGGCAATAATAGTGAAAATCCGATCGACAAAATCAAACAAATTTTGGCTGTTCCATTAAAGTCACTAAAGCAAAACCCATTATTAACTACGACCACTAAAAAAGAGGGACTCAGCTTCATTCAAGAGCACGGTTTTCCTATTCTCATTGGTGGGTTTAACAATCAAGGAATTAAAGAAAAATCGGCTATTGTTTATGATATGCCAGCATTACAAAAATATTTAACAGAAACACAACTTTCTAAGGCTACTTTATCGCACTTCATTGAAGGTAATAAGTATGAATTGACAGCTATTTCTGATGGTCAAGATGTAACCATTCCGGGAATTATTGAACATTTAGAACAAACCGGGTCACATGCCTCTGATTCAATTGCAGTTTTTAGACCACAAAATCTGTCTAAAACAGGTAGAAAGCGCTTAACCGAATATGCCATAGAATTAGTTAAGCGACTTAAGATGCGTGGAATTTTTACGTTGCACTTCTTGATTGTTGAGAAAAATATCTATCTTTTGCAGATTAAACCATATGCAGGGCATAATGTTGCTTTTTTATCTCAATCTTTAGGTAAGGATATTACTGCATGCGCAACCGCGGTTTTAATTGGACAAACTATTGCTGACTTAGATTGTAAGCAAGGATTATGGCATTCAAGTAATTTTATCCACGTTAAAATGCCTGTATTTTCTTACATTAATTACAATAGTGGCAATACCTTTGATTCGAAAATGAAATCTTCTGGCTCAGTAATGGGCCGGGATACAGAGCTGGCTAAGGCACTCTATAAAGGATATGAGGCCAGTGGGCTTCATATTCCTAGTTTTGGTACTATTTTTATTTCTGTTCGTGATGAAGATAAAAAGCGCGTTACCGAACTGGCCCAAGGATTTTACCGGCTAGGATTTAAAATTGTGGCAACAGAAGGGACTGCTAATGCTTTTGCGGAAGCAGGAATTACTACCGAAATTGTAACCAAAGTCCACACTGATCCTAACAATTTAATTGATAAAATTCGGCAACATAAAATTATGATGGTTATTAATATTACTAATTTGTCTGATACAGCAAGTGAAGATGCAATTAGAATTAGGGACGCGGCCTTAAATACTCATATTCCCGTCTTTTCTAGTATTGAAACGGCAGGATTAATTTTACATGTACTTGAGTCATTGTCATTAACAACACAACCAATTTGATTTTATAAATTACTACATAAACTACACAAAAGGAGGATGCAATTGCATCCTCCTTTTTAATTAATTCTTTTACTTAAAACTCGCTGTTTTTCTGGCGTTACTTCAATTGAGTTTTGTCCCGTATAAATTACAAATCCGGGTTTAGCACCATTAGGCTTTTTAACTCGTTTATCTTGAACATAATCAACCTGAACATGAGCAGAATTTTTTGCCTTTGAAAAATACGCTGCAATTTCAGCTGCTTCTGCAATATCTTCATCAGTTGGTTCTTTATCCTGCAAAATAACATGTGAGCCAGGAATGTTTTTAACATGTAGCCATAAATCCGTCTTATTAGCCTTTTTTAACGTTAACCAATCATTTTGATAATTATTTTTACCAACTAAAACTGTTTTTCCGGAAGATAAGCGAAACTTATTTAAGTTATGTTCAGTAATTTTCTTCCGCCGCTTTTGTTTTTGTTGTCGGCGAATATAACCTTGGTTAGTAAGCTCATCGGTAATCTGATCAATATCTTGCGGTTCAGCATTATCAATAGCTGTTTGTATTGAATCAAAGTAGTCCAAATTATCTTGAGCAATTTTTATCTGCTCTTTAACGTGCTTAATTGAATCGCGTAATTTTTTATATCGGGTAAAATATTTTTGACCGTTGCGGGCAGGAGATAATGCTGCATCTAGCTTAATCTCGATCGGATGATTATTGTCATAATAATTTGGTAAAGCAATCCTAGTCATTCCCGGTTTAACTTGCGCTAAATTGGCATTCAGAATTTCTCCCCGAATCCGATAGCCTTCCGAATTTTCTGCCTGATCTAATTGCTTGTGCAATTTGATAATTTTTCTACTTAATTTTTTCTGCTCATTTTTCACAATTTGTTCAACATGAGTTGCCTTTTGCTTAACCCAATCACGATTAGCCTGATATTGATAAAACTCAACAAGTGCATGATTTAGATCTGGATCTGAACTTTCTTTAACTAATTCCAAATGATAGGGTAGGTAAGGAAAAATCTTACGTTTGTTATTAGGAGTTTTTAGAACAAACGCTCTTGATTTATTAAATTGCTCAATAAAAGTCATAAACGATGAATATGAATAATCATCTTCCAAATAACCAATCAATTCATCACGATCATCACGATCAAGACCGCCAATTTTACGTGAAAAATCAACTGGTGTAAGTACACTTAACTTCTTAAAATCTTGTTCAGAGAGTTTAAAACCATCGATTCCGGGATTAAGCGGTGGCAGTTCATACTTTGCTTTCGGCAGTAAAATTCGGGCACGATTTTCATCAGGATTAATTCGTTTAAGCAAATCAATAATATGTCCACTAGTTTGATCATACAAGATCACATTACTATGTCGACCCATTAATTCAACTGATAAGACTAACTTAACTTGATCACCAAGCTCATTACGGTTACTAAAATGAAAATTAACAATTCGGTCAACACCAACTTGATCAATTGACTGCAAGACAGATCCTTCTAAATATTTACGTAAAACCATTACAAAAGTTGGAGCCTGAGCAGGATTACTAATTGCCTGCTTAGTTAAATAAAATCTTGGATACTGTGCATTAGCAGAAAGCAACAATTGTTGATTTTTGCGTTCTTTACGAAATGTCAAAATTAAATCTTGACTAAAAGGCTGGTAAATCTTAGATAAACGTCCACCAATTAAAGCAGGAGTCACGCTTTTTAACAAACTATGAATGAATAAGCCATCAAATGCCATTAAATATCACCTCAAAATACGAAGTCTATTATACCAATTATTTGCCAATAAGTATAAGACTAGAAATAATCCCGCTATGCTGAAAATACAGTACTAAGTATAATATATGCACTATTTTACTTAAGCAAAGCAAACGAGCTTTGAAAATGTTATACTAGTAATATATATTAACTGCTGATATCAGATTTTATATATAAGGTTAAGATAATAGGTAATCTCAGATAATTACAAATTAGTTATAATTAATAGAAAATGTTTCACGGCCAATAAAAGGTAATTACTACTTGAATTTAAAGTCTTATCTACGATATTATTGTTGATGAACTGTCATTTTAGCAAAAGTAATTTTGGTTTTGTTCTTTGAGGAGAAAGGGTTAGTTAAATGGATATTTTATCTTTTAGTACAATTTCAGGAAAAATAAAAAAAGAAATTAGTCATCGCTGCGGTTTGAATTTATCACAAACTAGGATTTTACTATATTTTGATAAAAATAGTAACAAAGCAATGAAGATGGGGAATTTAGCTGTTAAATTAAAAATTTCTCTTTCTACTTTAAGCAGGCAATTGAAGCAGCCTAAGACTTTGGGTTATCTGGCAATTATCCGATCTGAAAATGATTCTAGTAAAATAGTTAATTTAAACGATAACGGGCTTAAAAAAGTTACAGAATTAAAGCAAACTCTGCAGGCAATTGAGCAAGAATTATTCAAGAACCTCTCTGAAAATGAACGTCAAACTTTAACCAAACTAATTACTAAATTAATTCAAGCAGTAACAGAAGCAAATTCGCTATAACAGTAGTCGCTGCCGGTGGTTATATGCTATAATTTCTTTGTATCATACATATTAATAAGTGAAAGGTTAGTTAGATGAAAATTGCATTAGTTACCGATAGTACTAGCGTTATATCTCCACAGGAAGCTGAAGCCAACAATATTATCGTTGTTCCAATCCCAATTATTATTGGTAGTAAGGAATATTTAGAAGGCGTTAATATTACTTCTGATAAGCTTTTTGAATTGCAAAGGCAGGGTGCGGATTTTCCGAAAACCTCACAGCCAAGCATGGGTGACATGATTAGTCTCTTTAATCATTTACATGAAGAGGGTTATGAAGCCATTATTGCAATTACACTTTCGAGCGGTATCTCAGGTTTTTATCAAACTCTTTGCAATATTGCAAAGACTAATCCTGAATATGGTTTACATCCAGTTGATACGCAAATGACGGTGCGACTACAAGGAAATCTTGTTCTTGCTGCTGCGCGTATGATCAATAATGGTTTAGGCTTAGAGACCATCCTCGATCACTTAGAAAAAATTCGCGCAACTATTGACGAACTATTTGTTGTTAATGATCTTAAAAATCTTAGTCGCGGTGGCCGTTTAAGTAATGCTGGCGCTTTTATTGGTTCAATGTTAAATATCAAGCCTTTATTAACCTTCAAGAATGGTGAAATTATTGCTTTTGACAAAATTCGCTCAATGAAGCGAGCTTTTAACAAGATAGAACGTTTAACTATTGAAAAAATTGACCAACTACCATATAAAGATAAAATTAAGTTATTCATTATCGATTCGAATGATGAACATCAAGCTGAAGAAGCCAAGCAATTTTTGCTTGAACAGTTTCCTGATAAGACAATTTCTGTTACCAAGTTTAGTCCTGTGATTGCAACTCATTTAGGTGAAAAATCATTGGCAATTGGTTGGATGATTGATATTGATAAAATTGATTTAACCAAGTAAAAAGCAGCTGTGAGGGCTGTTTTTTTGTGATTTTTTATAGATCAGGGAGAATTAAGGAGCACTATGGATAAAAAGGATCAATTTACTAATTGGGCAGTTGAACTGCAAAGTTTAGCGCAAAACGGTTTGGAATATGGCCATGATCGGTTTGATTTAGAACGTTATGAACGGATTCGCGTGATTGCTACCGAAATGATGGCCGCTAAAACCGGTTTGCCGCTAAAGAAAGTCAAATCGCTCTTTAGCAGTGATGATGGTTATCAAACACCTAAATTAGGTACTAGAGCAGCAATTTTTAAAGATGAACAAATTTTATTAGTTCGTGAAACTATTGATGGGGCATGGTCATTGCCGGGTGGCTGGTGTGAACCCAACATGTCAGTTAAAGACAATTGTATTAAGGAAGCTAAAGAAGAGTCTGGTCGCGAAATTTCAGTAGAACGAATAATTGCACTGCGTAACCATGATCATACAATTCGTGGTGAACGTGCAATTAACGTTGTCAATGTTTTCTTTTTGTGTCATGAACATGGCGGCACTTTTAATCAAAACACTGAAACTAGTGCATGCCGTTATTTTAGTCAAGATAAGCTACCACAACTTTCAGAACAAAGAACTACCCAAGAAGAGATTAACTTGTGCTTTGCCGCCAAAAATGATCCTAATTGGCAACCAAAATTCGAATAAGATATGAAAAAGACACTGGAAATTTATAATAATTCCAGTGTCTTTGTTTTATTTATCAGTTTCAGAAATTTCATTTAACGCTGCACGTTGTTTTTTCTGGTCAACATGGGTATACAAATCTGTGGCTGAAGTACCTTTTTGACCTAATTGTTGTGCTACAAGGACTTGATCCTTAGTTACATCATAAAGCTCGGAAGCAAGAGTATGCCGTAATTTATGAGGTGTTAATGGATGACCAAAGCTGGCCGAATATTTATTAACCATTTTTTCAATTGCATTAGTCGTGATCCGTCTAGTTTGGTGATGCCAACGAGTTAGAAAAAAGGCTGTTTCTTTTTTAGAAGCAGAATAACGTGCCTGCCGGATTTTTTGATATTCAACAATATAATCTAGTGTCCATTCAGCAATCGGTACACTGTCACGTTGCCCGCCTTTACGAGTTACATCAAGGGTGGCTTTCTTTAAATTCAAATCCGCTACATTAACACCAGCACATTCAGAAACGCGAATACCAGTCCCTAAAATTAAAGCAATGATTGCCATATCACGTTCTTTATTCAATTTGAAGGCGGGCACAGCATGTTGATTACAGTGCTGTTCATAGTCTTTTTCAATAAAATCAAGAAACTGATACTTTAATTTACCGATATACATATGGGATTCAAGAATATGAGCACGATAATTTAATGTCTTTGTATTATTTAACGAATCGATCTTTAACATTACGTTACGCTCAAAGTAGGGCTGACCATTATTATTATCAGCAGTAATTGTTAAAAACTTAAACAATGAGCGCAAGGCATTAATTGAACGATTGATTGTTGTAGGTGAATTAAGGTGACCTTGCTGGTTTTTAATATGTCCTAAGTAATTGATGTATAGCATAATATCATTACGTCTTAAATTAGCTAACGTAGCAGTACTAACATGTTGATTATCACTAGCATCAGAAATTCCTTCACGTCGCAGCCAGTCAAAGAAACGCCTGATTTCAGTTAAATATTGGTAAGTTGTTGTTAGGGAATGATTAGTACCAAAGTTGTATTCTTTAACAAAATCCGGCATGGTACTTAATTCGGCAGCAATTAAATCTAAATATTTTTTGGTTTCCACGGCTAGATTCTCCTATTATCCAATTTTTATCAAGTTATCTTTAATATTATAAAGCAAAAATAGAATGTATGTTTGGATTTTTGACTATGAAAGAGGTCATGTAAAGAGAGTAGAGGGTAGTATAAGAGCAGGTATTTCAAGCTTTTCAGGGTAAAAAAGAGTAATGCAAGTAGTATAACCATCGTCTTCAGTTTAACTATAATACTATTAAGCTATCATAAATAAAAAGGCCGCCTTACGAATCAAATCAAAAATTTATGTTATTAATTTTAATCAAATTCAAAAACCAAATAGCCAAAATTTGATTAAAAACCTAAATTATCACCTTAACTACCTATCATTAAAATTATAGTTTTAATGATAGCAAGTAAAAAACACTTAGATAAAAGCAATCGTATTAATCAATAGATTCTTTTATTATCCATATAATGTTCTACCTAATACGCCGTGATAAATTCAAAAACAAATTATATCTCACAAATTCTATTTATTATTC
Organism: Lactobacillus sp. ESL0785; assembly: GCF_029395455.1. Classification (NCBI taxonomy): domain Bacteria; kingdom Bacillati; phylum Bacillota; class Bacilli; order Lactobacillales; family Lactobacillaceae; genus Lactobacillus; species Lactobacillus sp. ESL0785. The sequence goes on along the minus strand of NZ_CP113916.1, from coordinate 851,549 downwards.
GAAGTTAAAAACCCAAATAATTATTCATTAATTATCAATTCTCAAACTAACTAGAGTAATTCAGACGTAGAATCGTTGCCTTAGCCAACTAACTTTAAGCTACTAAGTTCATTAATTTATATGCCGTTTATTTTTTTATTACTACAAGTTTTTGTTATCAATTTGATAATGACTAATTGATATTAATAGCCAAATTTGCTATCTCTTAAGTAAATTTTTATATTTTAATTTAACTTTACATAATATATATTATACGAAGTGCAACTGCGCTAGTAACCCTAACTAATAGCATTCAGCTTTAAGTCACTAAAGCCAATAAAATTATGCTCCTATTAGCTATTATATCAACCTTTTTAAAGAAAAAATGTTTTTACAGTTAATTAATTACTAACTATAAATTGTTTATAGTTCTAGTTTAGCTTGATAGCAAGTGATCACATGCATTTAGATAATATTTTCCGCTTTTAATCTTATTTATTTTAAGTTGAATTTTTCTTGGTGCATTTTTATTTGAATTTTTAGCAAAATAGCCTACAATACTATCTGGGGTTTATTTAAAAACATTTTATTTAATTTCGGTTTTTTCGTTAAATTTAAATGTTTTACTTATTATTTTTATTATTTTGTTCTATAATCTATTATTATGGGACTGTGTTTTTGAAAGGGTTGATTTATTCAATGAGTATAAATTTAGGAAAAGAAATATGCCGTCGACGACGTGAACAAAAGCTGACACAGGAGGATCTCGCTGAATTAAGTGATTTGTCAGTTAACTTTATTTCTCGGCTTGAACGGACCAAGAACCAAAACATTAGTATTCAAAAGCTTGACTCAATTGCTAGAGCTTTAAATACAACTACACCAGATATTATCATGAATGCTTACCGCTTCAAGGAAGTTAAGGTAGAAAATCATCAAGATAATACTCCGGTATTTATCAAAAAGGTTCTTAATGAATTAAGAAAAATGGCGCCTGAAAAGGCTGAAAGAGTATGTAAATCTTTCATTATCTTAGCTAAAGAAATTAATAAAGACTAGTTTTAATTTTATTAAAAAAAGCGAAGTAGGATCAGTTCCCTACTTCGCTTTTTTGTTACGCTAAAACTAGATTTTAATTAAATGCTTCAGTTAATGGTGGTACAACTTGCTTCTTACGTGAAACGACACCAGGTAAACTGATTTCAGAATCTGTAACTTCACCAAATGCCTTAGCAAATGCTGCTTGAGCATCATCTGAACCAACTACTAAGGCAGTTGAATCAGAATCAAGCACATTGGTAATTAGCAGCATAAACAAGTCATAATGATTTGCTGCAGAAGCATCATTCATTGCCTTCAAAAAAGCGGCTTTTCGTGCCATTGCTTCAGGTAAATCAACAACATTAATTTGTGCAACCCGAACATTTTTACCATTAAGTTCAAAGCTCTTAGCATCTAAGTCAATGAGATCTTCCTCAGACTTAGCAGCAATATTTGTCCCAGCCTTTAATTCTTCAAGACCATACGTTTCATAATCAACATCAGCAATTTTAGCTAATGCTTCAACTGCTTGATGATCATCATCAGTAGTAGTTGGTGATTTCAAAAGCAAAGTATCAGAAATAATTGCAGAAAGCATGATTCCAGCAATATTTTGTGGAATTTCAACGCCATAATGCTTATAAAGCTTCCACATGATGGTACTGGTACAGCCAACAGGTTCAGCCAAATAAAATAATGGCGCACTTGTATCAAAGTTCATAATTCGGTGATGATCGACAACATGGGTCACCGTTACCTTGTCAATATCAGCAACACTCTGTTGTGGTTCATTATGATCAACCAACATTACCTTATTTACTTCGTTAGCAGCAGTTTTAATTACCCGTGGTGCTTCAAAGCCAAACTTCTTCAAGGCAAAGGCTGTTTCATCATTAGGTTCACCCAAAGCGACAGCTTCCGTATTATAACCGCGTTTATTTTGCAGGTACGAATATGCAATCGCAGTACCAATTGCGTCTGTATCAGGATTTTGATGCCCAAAAATTAACTCTTTTTCCATTAATTTCCTCTTCTTCCTTTTTAACAAAAATTATTGTTCTATTCTAGTTTACCTAATAGTTACTCTTTCTCCAAGAATTTTTTGAATTCGGTCAAAATATTATTAATCCGTGGTACATCTTTCTTACCTTTACGATAAACCATCGATACAGAGAATTTCTTGTTTTCTTTCAAATAAACAGGTGTCAAATTGATTTCATCCTTATGTGCTTGGTAATAAGCATCACTAACAAAAGTATCATAATCTGTTTCTTCAGCTGTTGTAATTAATTGCGGTGTTGATGACAAACTAAGCGGTACGGTTAAGTCACCCTTAGCATTCCCTTTGGCACCCAGCTTTTTCTTCATTAATTGCGTCAAATAAAATTCATCTGGATAGGCAACCCATTCACGATGCATAAATCGAGAAATCGGATAAGTTTTGCCAGCTTCAACTGTGTCTTTATGAGTTAAAACGGTTAATTGATCTTCATAAATATCCATATGTTCATATTGATGTTGTAATTCTGCCTGACTCTTCTTGGTACTATCTGGCAAAAACATAACAGCAATATCAATTAAATTATTGTCCAAGTTATACCATAAATTTTTACGATTAAAGTAAGTAAGACTAATCGTAATATCTGGATTATTTTGGTTAAAACTAATCAAAAACTTCCGTAAAATTTCTGAATTAATACTATCCAAAACCCCAATAGAAATATTGCCCTTATCAGCTTGTGTAAATTCTTGAATATCACTAACTACCGAATTAATAGTTCCAAGCAATTTGATTGCACCAATTTGCAGCTCTTTACCCGCTTCAGTCAAATAAAGTTTTTTACCCATTTGACCAAACAAAGGTGTACCAATTGCATGCTCAATTTTTTTAATCTGCTGTGTCAAAGCTGGCTGTGTAATACCCAAGATTTGTGCAGCTTGAGTATAATTCATCGTATCAATTAATTGTAAAAAATAGTGTAATGACTTAGTTGAAAGTATTGTATCTGTTTTAGGCATAAGAATATTCCTTCTATCTTGATAATAATATTGTTTTATTTATATGCTATTATCAAATAAAAACTCGGTCATGTCAAAGCATAATTCAAATATTATTAACTTACACTTAATTTATTTTTTATTTAGTTTTATGTAAGCCTTTCATTTACTGATTAATCAACGGTTTAACTAACTTTAAACTAAGCGGTTTACCATCACTCGTAGTATCAATAACAAAGGAACCATTAGAATAACGGTCGCCTAAAGGAAACGCATTTGTTGCTATTTTTATCTTTCTTTTACTGCTAGTAGTAACAACTAAAGTATAGTTTTGGGCATATGCAGTTAAGGCAGAAATTCGATGCGGCTTGGTCTTTAGTTCACGTAGAACAAGAACCCCACGCTTAGCACGCGAAACCTTATTAATTAACTTCGCCTTAAATTGTTTGAACGCCCCACGTTGTGTAATTAAACCAATATGAATTAAATCAAGAAATTCTGGCTTAACTAGAACATAAGTTACGATGAAGTCATCATCTTTTAAGTTGACTGATTTGACACCAACTGCCTTAGCGCCAGACTCCGGAATTTCGCTAACATCATAACGAACGGCATAAGCTTGATGCGTAAACAAAATAATTTCGGCATTAGTATTCGGCTCAATTACGTCAGCACGAACTACCTGACTATCCTGCGACTTCATCTTCATCGCCGTCATTGCCCGTGAACGATACGTTCTTGTCGGTTGTAAATTAGCAAGTTGCAGTTGCTTAATGTAGCCGTCATTAGTGGCCAATAAGAAGTTAACATCCATATCTAATTTAGTAAAATCAAAAACGCGAATTATCTGTTCATCACTTGGTAACCCAATTTCTTGCGATAGGTGCTGACCAGTTTCTTTCCATTTGGTTTCAACCAATTCATGAACTGGTCGATAAATTACATTACCGCGATTAGTAAAAAGATACAGGTTGGCTAAGGTTGAAATTGTTTTTTCAAACACAACATCATCACCATCAGGCAAGCCATTTTCAGTATCGTCACTTGATTGCCATGAACGTAACGAAGACCGCTTTAGGTAACCATCACGACTGATTAAGACCCGTACTTGTTCATCAGCAACCAAAGCCTTTTCGTCAATTTGAATTTTAGCCGTAGCTGTAGAGATTTCTGTCCGCCGTGGATTACCAAATTCACGTTTAACCGCTGAAAGTTCCCGAATAATTTCTTTTTCTAAAACCTTAGAATCAGATAGTAGTTGTTGAAATTGCGCTACTTTTTTATTCAAATCAGTCTGTTCAGCAACTAAGGCATCAACGTCGGTATTAGTTAAACGGTACAATTGCAGTGACACAATTGCTTCAGCTTGACGTGATGTAAAAGAAAATTCATTTGTTAAGTTCTTCTTTGCATCAGTCTTATTCTTAGAAGCTCGAATCACTTTAATCACTTGATCAAGGATATCCATTGCGTGAATTAAACCTTGAATAATTTCTAAACGATTTTGTGCCTTATTCAGATCAAATTTGGTTCGCTTAATAACAACGTCTTTTTCGTGACTGAGATATGAAGCAAGGATATGTTTTAGTCCAACTTGCACAGGCGTCATATTATCAATCGCTACCATATTAAAGTTATAAGAAACTTGCAGTTCAGTATTTTTAAACAGATAGTTCAAAATATTCTGTGCATCTGCATCTTTTTTAAGTTCAACTACAATTGATAAACCATGACGGTCGGTTTCATCACGCACTTCTGCAATACCATCAATTTCCTTGTTAAGACGGATTTCATCCATCTTTTTAACCATTAAAGCTTTATTAACGGCAAATGGAATTTCAGTAATTACGATTTCTTGACGGTGTCCCCTAATTTCCTGAATTGCGGTTTTAGCCCGTACCTGAATACGGCCACGACCAGTTTCATAAGCTTCACGCAACCCCTTTTGTCCCATTACGATTGCTCCAGTTGGAAAATCTGGACCTTGAACATACTTCATTAAATCGTCTAAAGTGGCATCTGGATGCTTCAACAGATAAATAGTGGCATCAATAACTTCTGACAAGTTATGTGGCGGAATTTCTGTTGCATAACCTGAAGAAATCCCGGTTGAACCGTTAACCAAAAGGTTAGGAAAGCGTGCAGGTAAAACCGTTGGTTCATACTCCGTATCATCGAAGTTCAGCACCATGTTAACCGTGTCTTTATCAATATCCTGCAGCAACATATTGGAAATTTTATTCAGCCGTGATTCCGTATACCGCATAGCAGCAGGGCCATCGCCATCCATTGAACCATTGTTACCGTGCATCTCAACTAATGGTTCACGCATTTTCCAATCTTGAGATAAGTGCACTAACGCCCCATAGATAGAACTATCACCGTGAGGGTGAAAATTACCCATGATATTACCAACTGCTTTAGCTGCCTTTTTGAACGGTTTATCATAAGTATTATTATCCTGATACATTGCGTAAAGGATTCTTCTTTGAACTGGCTTTAGCCCGTCACGAATATCTGGCAAAGCCCGTTCCTGAATAATATATTTTGAATAGCGGCCAAACCGTTCACCCATGACTTGCTCAAGTGGCATTTCACGAATTCGTTCTTTTATAGCCATTAATTAAAAACCTCTTTACTCATTTTCTTCTTCCAAGATTGATGTGTTCTCGCCCATTCTAAACTTGACGTTTTGTTCAATCCATTTTCGTCTAGCAGCAACTTTATCACCCATTAAGGTAGTTACTCGGCGTTCAGCTAAAGCAGCATCATCGATTTTAACCCGAATTAACATACGCGATTCGGGATTCATTGTTGTCTGCCATAATTGTTCAGCATTCATTTCACCGAGTCCCTTAAAACGTTGTAAAGCATAACCTCGACCCATATTCTGTTCATCAGTTGCCAATTCTTCATCGGTCCAAGAATACTTAACCTGTGCTTTTTTACCACGGCCTTTTTGCAAGCGATACAATGGCGGCAAGGCAATATAAATCTTACCTTGTTCAATCATTGGCCGCATATAGCGATAAAAGAAAGTCAGCAGCAAAATTTGAATATGTGCACCATCGTCGTCGGCATCCGTCATGATAATAACTTTGTCATAATTAGAATCTTCCACTTTAAACTCAGCTCCAACACCAGCACCAATGGTATAAATCATGGTATTGATTTCTTCATTTTTAAAAATGTCTTGCAGTTTAGCTTTTTGCGTGTTTAAGACTTTACCCCGCAATGGCAAAATTGCTTGGAATTTTCGATCACGGCCTTGTTTAGCAGAACCACCAGCAGAATCACCCTCAACCAAGAATAACTCATTCTTTTTGGGATTACGTGACTGCGCTGGTGTTAACTTACCAGATAAAACTTCCTTTTTACGGCGTTTTTTACCATTACGGCTCTCATTACGTGCTTTTTTGGCAGCCTCACGAGCATCCCTCGCCCGTTGCGCCTTCTTAACCAAATCTTGGGCTAACTCACCATTTTCCATTAAGTAGTACGACATCTTCTCGTAAACGAGTGTATCAACTACCGAACGTGCTTGTGGCGTGCCCAATTTACCCTTCGTCTGACCTTCAAACTCAAGTAATTCTTCCGGAATCTTTACTGAAAGAACGGCACTAAGACCTTCACGATAATCAGATCCATCAATATTTTTATCTTTTTTACCAAGCAGGCCCTGCTTTTTGGCATAGTCATTAAAAGCCCGCGTAAAACCGCTTCGAGCACCCACTTCATGAGTACCACCATCAGAAGTACGCACATTATTAACAAATGAAACTAAATTTTCTGAATAGCTGTCACTGTACTGACCACTAAATTCAACTTCCATTTCGTCTTGCTTGCCTTCAAAGTAAAAGACATCACTTAGGGTATCTTTGCCTTCATTCAAATAAGACACAAAGGACTTAATCCCGTCATCATACTTAAAATCATCATGATGCTCAGGTTCCCGTTCATCTATTAAAACAAAGCGCACTCCCTTTAATAGAAAAGCAGATTCTCGAATTCGCTCTTGAATTGTTTCATACTTATACTTAATCGTTGAAAAAATTGTTTCATCAGGTTTAAAAGTAATCGTTGTTCCCGTTTTATCCCTAGTCTTACCTAATGACTTAAGCGTTCCTACGGGATGACCACCATTAGCAAATTCTTCTTCGTAAGCTTTGCCATCGCGAACAACTCTAACTTTCATATAACTGGAAAGAGCATTAACAACAGATGACCCCACTCCATGCAGACCACCTGAAGTTTTATAATTTTGTTCAGTAAATTTACCACCAGCATGCAGAACCGTCAGAATAACTTCAATCGTCGGTTTCCCTGACTTGTGCATCCCTGTTGGCATACCTCGACCAAAATCACGCACGGTCACACTATTATCTTGATGGATCGTCACATCTATTTCTTGACCAAAACCGGCCATTGCCTCGTCAACCGAATTATCAACAATTTCATAAACCAATTGATTTAAACCATGAACATCAGTTGAGCCAATATACATTCCTGGTCGCTTACGAACAGCTTCTAAACCATGAAGAATCTGAATTGACGAGTCATCGTAAGAATTTTTGTTATTATTTGTTTTAGTCAAATAAACTCCTCCAGTTGTTAAATCATTTAAATTTTCCGCGCAAAGTCAATATTTTTTGCTAAAATAGCTTTAAGATACTAAGAGAGCAGGATGTAAATGATAAATTTGAAATTTGTACTGGTATTTATTCTAGCATACTTAATTGGATCCTTCCCGACCGGTGTGATTATTGGAAAAGTCTTTTTTAAAGAAGATATCCGAAAATACGGGTCGGGTAATATTGGAACAACTAACACATTTCGTGTGTTTGGCCCCTATGCTGGCACGTTTGTATTAGTTGTCGACGTCCTCAAAGGAACACTGGCAACATGTTTACCGCGACTTTTTCACCTCAAAGGTCCTAAGTACCTATTACTAATCTGTGGTGGCTTAGCCGTACTAGGTCATACTTTTCCCATTTTCCTTAAATTCAAGGGAGGTAAGGCAGTAGCAACTAGTGCCGGCGTCTTTTTAGGTTATAACTTAACATTTTTTGGCGTTTGTGCAGCAATCTTTCTACCGCTTGTGTTTATCACATCATATGTTAGCCTATCAAGCCTAATCGCCATTAGCGCCATCTTTATTGTAACTTTTTTCTTTCACGATCCTTTTTTAACCGTGATTGTTGGAATAATGCTCATTATCTTATTTACCCGACACAAGGATAATATCCATCGTCTGGAACATCATAATGAGAATATCATTCCCTTTGGTTTGCTTTATTGGTATAAAAAAAGGCACCACAAGTTATAGACTAAAAATAAATACAGCCAGTCAAACAATGTTTACTGGCTTTTATATTATAGTCCATTCGAACAATAGTTCGCAAGTAATAGTATAAACAAAAACAGCATTAGAGCTACTATTACCAGTTCTAATGCTGTTTTATTATTTAGTTTTTATCATGAAAAGCCATGCCGAACCCAGCATGAAATTCTGCACCGGGCTCTAAATGATTCATACCATACTTCTCTTCGAGCTTGCCGCTAGTATCTTCACGGTCAGCAATTCCCCACCACGGTTCGATACAAACATAGTCAGCCGTCTTAGGATACTGTGACCACACGCCAACAAATGGTGCATTTCTTAACCATACATTAACATGAAAATCACTAGTTTCTGTTCTAAGCGATACTTTATTATCATGACCGTGCAATTGAAAAATCAGTGCGTCATTTTTAAATAAATGGTCACTCAACGTAATTAAACTGTTAGTCGAGGCTAACGACCGGTTAGACCAGTCTAAATAGGCACCTTTTAGTGGAATCTGAATTCTGGCAACCGAAGGCTGCGTACAAAAATAATAATCCTCTTTAGTAATTGCTTTAGTTGTCGGAATGTTAAAGCCAGGATGACCACCAATACCAAAAATCATTTCACCAGCAGACTTATTAGTTACAGTAAAGTTCTCCTCTAAAAGATTGTTAAGCAGATTATAATTAACCCGCAACTCAAACTTAAACGGATAAATCTCCCTTGTCTGTTCAGTATCATGCAATAAAAACGTAATACTTTCAGCTGCTTGGCGTTCGACTGTAAATTCCAAATCACGTGCAAACCCATGCTGTGCCATATGATAAGTCTTACCTTGGTAAGTATATTCATCGTCTTTTAAGCGGCCTACAATAGGAAATAGCACTGGCGCATGACGACCCCAGACATTAGGGTCTGCTTGCCAAATATATTCATACCCATTATGCTGACTCTTAATACTTTGAATTTCAGCACCCTTGCTTGAAATTACAACTTGTAAAATTGAATTTTTGATGGTGTAATCCATACTACTCATCGCCTTTGTCAAAGAATAAACTTAGTTAAATCTTTATTCGTTATTATATCACTAAGTTTTTCATTAACATATGCTTCAGTAACTGTAATTTCACCCATCGTCATATCAGGACCTTCATAAAGCACATCTTCCAGCAATTTTTCTAAAATCGTTGATAATCTTCTAGCACCAATATTATCAGTACCTTGGTTAACATCAAAAGCTATCTGGGCAATGCGGTTAACCGCTTCTTGTGTAAAGATCAATTTAATACCATCAGCTTTAAGAAGAGCAACATATTGCTGCAAAAGCGAATCTGCAGGATCCTTAAGGATCTTAACAAAGTCATCCTTAGATAAAGCCTTCAGTTCTACTCGAATAGGAAATCGACCTTGTAATTCTGGAATCAAATCACTTGGCTTACTTTCAGCAAATGCTCCAGCGGCAATAAAGAGAATATGATCAGTAGCAATAGGACCATATTTAGTTTGAACTGTTGAGCCCTCAACGATTGGCAAAATGTCCCGTTGCACACCTTCACGCGAAACTTCGCCAGAATTTTTCTTATTACTTGATGTTACCTTATCAATTTCATCAATAAAGATAATTCCGTTGTTTGTTGTACGTTCAATTGCTTTTTGATAAAGCGTGTCATAATCAATTAATTTATGTGATTCTTCTTGAATTAGTATTTCGCGTGCATCCCGTACAGACAATGTACGCTTAACTTTTTTCTTCGGTACTAAATTATTGAACATGGAACTCATATCAATTCCCATTTGCCCCATCATATCACCCATAGGGTTAACCTTAGGTGTTTGTTCAACTTCAATAGTTACGTCACGATCTTCCAGCAAGCCCTTGTTGAGCTGTTCAGAAATTGTTAACCGTTGATTACGAATATCATCAGTTACTTCTTCTTGATCGGTATCTTTAGCTGCGGCATCACCTTGATTTCCGCCCATTAACATTGCCATCATATCTTGCATTTCCTGCATCTGATTTTGGCGTTTTTCATGCTTAATTCCTGGTACTAGCAATCTAACTAAAATTTTATTGGCTTCTTTAGCAGCTTGACTGCGGACACGATCAAATTGCTCTTTTTCTTCCATGCGCACAGCTTCATTGACTAAATCGCGCACCATGGATTCAACATCACGGCCAACATAACCAACTTCAGTAAATTTGGTTGCTTCAACTTTAACAAATGGTGCCTTGACAATTGCTGCCAGCCGCCGCGCAATTTCCGTTTTACCAACACCGGTAGGACCAGCCATCAGTAAGTTCTTGGGTGTAATATCTTCTTGCATCTTCTTCGGTAGCTGCATGCGGCGATAACGATTATATAAGGCAACAGCTACTGCTTTTTTAGCTTCATCCTGCCCAATAATGTATTCATTTAACAAACTAACAATTTGTTTGGGTGTCTTTGTATCCATGAATTTTTCTCCTAAACTTTAAAGCTCATCCGTGATAATTTGATTATCTGTAAAAATATCAATACCTGAGGCAATTTCAACGGCTTCATGAGCAATTTCTTCAGCCGACATTCCAGAAGAATGTCTTGTTAAAGCAATAGCTGCTGCTTGCGCAAAATTACCACCAGAACCAATTGCTACCACATTTTCATCGGGTTCTAAGACTTCACCATTCCCAGAAATCAACAGTAAATCTTGGTCATTAAAAGCAATCAACATTGCTTCTAATTTTTGCAAAGTTGGATCTTTACGCCAAGACTGGGCCATTTCAACGGCTGCTCGTCGTAAATCGCCACCAAAAGCTTCCAATTTTCCTTCTAGCATATCTTGCAGACTAACAGCGTCAGCAACACCACCAGCAAAGCCGATGACTACCCGGTCATGATAAATCCGCCGAATTTTTTTTGCTGTTGCCTTAGCAATTACTTTTTCACCTAAAGTGACCTGACCGTCACCAGCAATTGCTGTTTTACCATTAAATTTAACTGAACAAATTGTTGTCATTATTTTGCCTCATCTTTCTTATTATTACGAGTAAAAAATTGCTCATAGTTAGCCTGTAAATGGCTCATTGTTACGTGAGTATATATCTGTGTAGTCGATAAATTAGTATGGCCCAAAAGTTCCTGTACGCTGCGCAAATCAGCACCATTATTAAGCATTGCCGTTGCAAACGAATGTCGCAGTTCATGGGGATGAACCTTACCACTAACCCCAGCTTTATTAAATACTTTTTGCATTACATATTCAATTCCGCGCGGTGTAATCTGTGTTCCGCGATTATTCAAAAAAACAGTTTGTTGATCTACATTTTTACCTAACAGTCTGGGACGAGCAGTATGCAAATAAGTAGTTAAAGCTGTTTTTGTCGGCTCATCAAAGGCAACATAACGATCTTTTTGTCCTTTACCGTGAACTAAAATCATCTTTAACTTCAAATCAATTTGCTTTAATTTTAACGCACTAACTTCACTTACCCGCATGCCGGTTGTATAAAATAACTCGAACATCGCCAAATTACGGCAAGTTAAAGTGTCAGTGCCAGTTAGTGACTTAAATACTTGCTTAAGTTCAGGAGCATAAAAGAACTGCGGCAGTTTATGGCCTTGAGCACGTAGGACAATGGCTTGAGTAGGATCAACTTTAATTAACTTCCGTTTAGTCAAAAAGCGATAAAATGACCGCAAACTCGACATTTTCCTTGCTTGCGTAGCTCTAGCTAACTTACGATCAGCGAGATTTTGTAAAAAAATCTCAACATCCCGTTCTTGCAGTTTTGCCCACGACTTAAAGCCGCCATTAGCCTGCCAAAATGCTTTTGCCTCAAGCAAATCAGTTTGGTAAGATCTAATTGTTTTGGGACTATAATGTCGCTCATTTTGCAAGTAAGAAATAAATAAAGCTAATTCTTGATCTTTTTCAGTCATTAATCTAAAACTTCCGCTTTAAATTTAGCCAGACTAGCTAAGCCACGCTCACTAATTTTTTCATGGCGCTCACGCTTATTACGTACCTTTTTGCCTTCAAGTCCTGGAATTAATGCAAAACTGGCATTCATCGGTTGAAAATGTTTAGCACTAGTTGTTGTGACATAATTAGCCATTGACCCAAGAGCCGTCATTTTCGGAAAAGCAACTGGTGCTTCATCACGAGCACGTCTGGCGGCATTAATACCCGCAACTAAACCGCTGCCCGCACTTTCAACATAGCCTTCAACACCAGTCATTTGACCAGCAAAGAACAATCCTGGTTGCTTTTTTGCTTCATAACTAGCAGTTAGAACTTCGGGTGAGGCCATATAAGTATTACGGTGCATTTTACCATAGCGAACAAACCGTGCATTAGCTAACCCCGGAATCAGTGAAAAAACTCGCTTTTGTTCGCCATACTTCAAGTGTGTTTGAAACCCAACAATATTATACATCGAAGCCGAGGCATTATCTTGCCGCAGCTGAACAACTGCATACGGCGTTGTTCCAGTATGAGGATCTTCCAACCCCACTGGCTTCAATGGACCAAATAACATTGTTTTACTGCCACGGCCTGCCATTACTTCAATTGGCATACAACCCTCAAAAACATCTTGGCTTTCAAAACCATGCATTGCAGCTGTTTCTGCCTTAACCAATTCACTGGCAAAGTGATCGTATTCATCTTTCGTCAGTGGACAATTCAAATAGGCAGCTTCCCCGCGATCATAACGTGATTTCTTATAAACAATGTCCATATCAATGGAATCAGCAGCAACAATTGGTGCTGCCGCATCAAAGAAATGCAGACTATCAGTACCAGAAAATTGCTGAATCTGCTCAGCTAAGCGATCACTCGTCAATGGTCCTGTCGCAATTACAGTAATATCATCTTGAGGAATTGTTGTAATTTCCTCGCCATGAAAAGTAATATTCGGCAAGGCGTGCAATTTTTGTGTAACGTATTCACTAAATTGATCACGATCAACGGCTAAGGCACCACCAGCTGGCACTTGAGTCTTATCGGCTGCTTCTAAAATCAACGAATCTAATTGACGCATCTCTTCTTTTAATAAGCCGACCGCATTGGACAATTGGTTTGATCGCATTGAATTCGTGCAGACCAATTCTGCCAAATTACCAGTCTTGTGGGCTGGTGTTAATTTATGTGGCCGCATTTCATATAAGTCAACGTGAATTCCTCGCTTAGCTAACTGCCATGCCGCTTCACTGCCGGCTAAGCCACCGCCGATTACAATTACATTTTTAGGCATATTTTACTATTCCTTTACTAAAAATTATTTTACTAAATACAAGAATATCATCAAATCACAATCGATTTGATGATATTAACTTAAATTTAACTTTCTTTTACCGTGTCATCTTTTGCTTCTTCCTTATAGTCGCCGTTAGGGCACAAGACAACAAGTCCCTTTTTGTTTTTCTTTTCAACCAAAAAGTGACCGTCATTGGGACAATTACGTCCAATTGGTTTATCCCAGGACACGAAGTCGCATTCAGGATAGCGTGAACAGCCGAAGAATTTACGATTACGCTTCGACTTCTTTTCAACAACATCCCCCTTGCCACATTTAGGACAAGTAACCCCAATTTTCTTCACAATTGCCTTAGTATTCCGACAATCAGGGAAACGCGAACAAGCATAGAACTTACCATAGCGGCCCATCTTAATCACCATTGGTGCCCCACAGATATCACAATTGAAGCCAGCTGGTTCATCTTTAATTTGAACCTTTTTGATCTCACTGTCTGCTTTATCCAGTTCCTTTTTAAAAGGATGGTAATAGTCATCAATGACCTTAACCCAATTTTTCTTACCTTCTTCAACACTATCAAGATCATTTTCTAATTGTGCTGTAAAGTCAACATTAACAATGTCTGGGAAGAATTGTTCAATTAAGTTGTCAACAATTTCACCCAATTCAGTTGGCACAATCGACTTACCTTCAAGTTTAACATAATAGCGGCGCTGAATAGTATCAATTGTTGGCGCATAAGTCGAAGGCCGACCGACACCATTTTCTTCAAGTGAGTGAACTAGACTAGCTTCAGTATAACGAGCTGGCGGCAATGTAAAGTGCTGCTTATTATCTGACTTAGATAGCTTAACCTTGTCGCCCTCATTTAAGTCTGGTAGTTCAACATTTTTTTCTTGTTGATTATCGTAAACCTTAGTAAACCCAGCGAATTTCATCTTTGAACCCGTTGTTCTAAAAGTTACACCATTTTGTTCGCTGTCAGCTCTTACTGTATCATAGACAGCCGGTGTCATTTCACTAGCTAAAAAGCGAGACCAGATTAACTTATACAAACGATATTGTTCTGTTGTGAGAACAGACTTAAGTGATTCTGGTGTCCGGTAAACGCTTGTTGGCCGAATTGCTTCGTGGGCATCTTGAGCGTCTTCAGCATTCTTAAAATGACGCTGACCCTTAGCCGCATATTCTTTACCATATTTTTCGTTAAGAAATTTTGACGCTTCCGCTTGCGCAATTGGCGATGTCCGTTTAGAGTCAGTTCTCATATAAGTAATTAAACCTACAGTACCTTCTTTACCTAAGCTAATGCCTTCGTACAGTTGCTGTGCAATACTCATTGTCCGCCGTGTACGATAATTCAGGCGCTTATTGGCTTCCTGCTGCATCGTAGAAGTAGTAAACGGTGCCGCTGGCTGGCGGCGGCGTTCACGCAAAACAACCTTGTTAACTGTAAATTCTTTCTTTTTATCAATTTTAGCTAAGATTGCCTGAACAGCATCATTATTTGGTAATTCTTTTTTCTTACCATCTACGCCCCAAAATTGCGACTTGAATGCTTTACGACCTTTTTTAAATTCAGCGTCAATTGTCCAGTATTCTTGAGGCTTAAAGTCTTTAATTTCTTTTTCACGATCAATTACTAACTTTAAGGCAACTGACTGCACTCGACCTGCACTCAGACCCTTTTTAACTTTATCCCATAAAATTGGTGATAGTGAATAACCCACAATGCGATCAAGAATTCGGCGTGCTTGTTGAGCATTAACTGTATCCATATCAATGGACCGGGGATGCTTAAAGCTGTTCTTCACCGCATCCTTAGTTACTTCATTAAATGTTACTCGATTCTTTGCTGTGTCATCAAGATTTAACGCATGTGCAACGTGCCAAGCGATCGCTTCTCCTTCACGATCAGGGTCAGATGCTAAATAAACATCCTTGGCTTTTTTAGCTTCCGCTTTTAATTCTTTAATCGTATCGCCTTTACCACGAATTGAAATATATTTGGGTTTGTAATTATTATCAAAATCAATTCCCATTTGGGATTTTGGCAGATCACGAATATGACCTTTTGAAGCAATTACCCGGTAATTACGCCCTAAATATTTTTCAATTGTCTTGGCTTTTGCCGGAGATTCAACGATTACTAATGTTTTTTTCCGCTTTTTTGGCTTTGACTTAGTAGGCATCAAAAGCCTCCTCATTAAAATTCTAATTTCAAAATACTATTCTGAGAATAGAATATTTTATGACTAGTTGTCAAATCTTTCAAGCGATAAATTAAAATCAGTCAGCGGATTTGCTCCTGCCGCAATCAATTTATTGGGTCCTACTGACAATTCACTGGTGATTGGTCCAGGAACGGCATAAACATTACGATTTTCTTGCAAAGCTAGGTTAGCTGTAATTAATGAACCTGATCGTTCTTTGGCTTCCGTTACTACTACACTAGTAGCTAATCCAGCTAAAATTCGATTACGTTGGGGAAAACGAAACGGCCGTGGTGGTGTATCTGGTAAATATTCACTTAAAATTAAACCTTCACGCATAATTTGCTCTTGTACATAGTGATTGGCCATTGGGTAATAATGATTGAGTCCATTGCCAACGACTGCAACTGTTTTACCATGATACTTTAAGGTAGCTTTATGCGCCAGCACATCGACGCCTTTGGCTAGACCACTAGCAATCACAAAATTATGTTTAATTAAATTGGGTACTAGTTGTTCTAACACTTGCTGACTATAAACTGTTGCCAGTCGAGCACCCACAATTGTAACAATTTCTTTTTGCAGTAAGGTAGTGTCACCCAACGCAAACAAAATTAGTGGTGGCTGGTAAATTTGCCGCAATTTTTCAGGATACAAATCATCGAAGAAACTAATTACCTGACATTGTTTTTTAATTCGCTTAATCACGTTTTCGGCTTGAGGATCATTGTATGCAGCCCAAGCCAATTCTTTAAGAGCTGCTGGTAAAGTCATCTTATTAATTGTTGCCCGATTGATTTCATCAGTATCGAGTTGACTAGCAATTTGTAGCATCTTGACGTACCCAATTCCACGCTGCAGTTTTAACCGCAATAGAAAATTTGTTTTTTTCATCAAAAAAGCCTCCTGATTACAAATACGTAAAAAGGAAGCAATATTTCTTTTAACTAGCAAAAAAATCGCTAACCGGCGCAAAAGTTTTGCGGTGAATCGGCGTCGGGCCATACTTTTTAAGCGCCGCAAGGTGATCACTAGTGCCATAGCCAGCATTATGTGCAAACTGATACTCAGGATAGATTTGGTCATAATCAGCCATTAACTGATCCCGGAAGACCTTAGCAACAATCGAAGCTGCCGCAATTGAATTCGATTTTGCATCCCCTTTAATTAGACTAACCTGGGGTAAAGCAACGGGCACATTCATCGCATCAACTAGCAATATATCCGGTCGACAGTCTAAATTATTAACTGCTTGGGCCATTGCTAAGCGATCAGCCTCATAAATGTTAATTTTATCAATTACCGCCGCGCTTTTAACACCAATTGCAATACTAACGGCTTCTTTTAAAATTTGCGGATATAATTGCAGCCGCTTCTTTGGACTTAACTTTTTAGAGTCGTTAACATCAATTAAATCAAAATTTTCATCAATGATTACCGCTGCAGTAACTACTGGTCCAGCTAACGGTCCCCGGCCAACTTCATCAACACCAGCAACTAACTGTCCCTTAGACCAAAACTGACGCTCATATTGAAACCGACCTAAAAAAGCTGCTTGCTTATTAGCCAGCTTTTCTTGACGATTACGATAACTAACGAGCAACTTTTGCACGCCTGAACGTGAATCAGCCTTTAGCGCCATCAAATCTTCAGCGGCTACCTCATCACTGTCAAGAAGCGCCTTAATTTCTTTAATTGTCATGGGCGATCTAACGTAATCCTTCCTACTTTACCCTTCCGCAGCCGCTGCAAGAAATAAAGTGAAAAGCGATCATAATCATCCCGCATTCCGTAGACTTCAGTCATTGCTAAAAGTAAGTCTGAATCATTAATTTTAGTTAATTGCTCCTTAGTAGTTCGCGCGAATTTAACTAAGTTAGCAAGATAATATTTACGCAAATTAGCTAAAACAAATAAGGCAACATCATCGGCATGAAAAATACTATCTTTAATTGCACCAAAAGCGGCCAACTTATAACCAACCTCTTGATCATCAAATTTAGGCCAAAGTATTCCCGGTGTATCTAAAATTTGAATATTGGTCTGCGTTTTAAGCCAAGTTTGTCCCTTAGTTACCCCGGGCTTATTACCAACTGCGGCAACATTATGTCCAACCAAACGGTTAATAATTGTCGACTTACCACAATTGGGAATGCCAGCCAAGGCAATCCGGATAACAGGATTAGATGCACCTTTAGCTTCAAGTTTGGCTACCTTTGCGATAGCTGCTTTTTTAACCATCCGCACTAATACCTGCATATTAGTATTATGCAGTGAATCCATCGCCATGACAAATTTACCTTTGCCGCTAAACTTCTTCTGCCACATCTTAGTTAAAACGGGATCTGCCAAGTCAGCCTTATTTAAAATAATTAAATGCGGCTTATCACCCACTAATTTTTCAATCATTGGGTTTCTTGACGATTGGGGGATGCGGGCATCCAGCACTTCAACCAAAACATCAATTAATCCCATTTTTTCTTCAAGTTGGTTGCGGGCCTTGTTCATATGTCCCGGATACCATTGAATTGTCGCCATCTTTTTGTCCTCTTTAACACTAAAAAAGCTCCAAAAGTTAGGAGCTTTACTCAATACGCCATCTTTTCTTGATACATTTCATAGGCACGATCAAAAATACTCATACTAGATAAATAACCAGCATTTAGTTCAAGATAATCAGACAGCTTTTCGTAATCCTGTTCCTGTTTAGGAAAAGTCTGATCATTCTGAGCATTGTTTGCAAACTGCGCAATTTCATCATTTGAATCACTATCGCGCTGGGTCATTAAATAACGATAAAAACTTTCTCGATAAGCCATGATTACTCCGTATAGTACAAAATTGCATAGGCGTCTAGTCCCGTGTGAGTCGCAATAATTGGACTCGTTTCACGCACTAGTACGTCAATCTCAGGATTAATCTCTTTAATTTTTGCAGCAAAATCCTTTAATTTTTGCGGTACACCATCAAGAGAAACGTAAGAAATACCTACTTCCTTAATCTTATCCTTGTTAGCTGCAATATCAGCTAAGACACGATTATCAAAGGCTGACGAGAATTTCTTACCACGACCTTTTTTGGCCACTTTTAAATGACCTCCCGGCATTTGCAACTCAAGACGAATGTTCAGTAGAGTAGCAATTTTACCAGAAACAGGTCCTAGTCGTCCACCCTTGATGATATTTTCCAAATTGACAACTATCAGCCTTAATCGTTGTGTCTTCTTAATATGTTCTAGGTGTTCTAAAATTTCTGGGACTGACTGTCCTTTCAAAGCACCACGAGCAGCCTCTAAAACCTGCAATCCTTCAGCACGATCAGTCAATTCAGAATCGACCAAATTTACCTGTTCATCCTTACCAGCAATTTTGACGGCCTGTCTTGCTGCATCAATTGTTCCACTCAAGCCCTTGCCTAAAAAGATGCCAATAACTTCACTGCCATCAGCAGTCAAATCATTAATAGTATCAATTAACTGGCCAATTGGTGGCTGACTTGTCTTAGGTAATTCTTTTGCTGTTGTCATCTTTTGGACAAACTCGTGTCGGGTGATATCGACACCATCAACATAGGTCTGATCATCAATTGTTACCAGCAAGGGAATAACTTTAATATGATATTGTGCGATTTCTTCTGGCGTTAACTGCGCCGAAGAATCCGTCATGATTTTTATCTTTGACAACGTATTCGCCCTCAATTCTAATTTACGTTACATTTATGATAGAATGTGAATTGTATTAATTACAAGTCATTATAACAAAAAATTTAGCAATAGCAGCAAACAATGGGATTGATTTAAAATGAAATTGAAAGAAATTTGGCAGAAACCAGTAAACAGGTCAACAACGTATTATTTACTAGATAATATTTTCAGTGCTATCACACACGGAATTGGTTGCTTTCTGGCTATTATCGGCTTGTTTTTTTTAATTAAAAAAGCTGTCGCCACTGGCAGTCTATTGCGTATTGTTACCTTTACTATTTATGGTATCTGCCTAATATTCTTGTATCTTTTTTCATCGCTCTTTCACAGCTTGATTTTTACTCGGGCGCGGCACATCTTTCAAATTTTTGACCATTCATCAATTTTTTTATTAATTGCTGGCTCTTATACACCATATTCACTTGTCGCTATTGGTGGCACTTGGGGCTGGATTTTATTTTGTCTAATCTGGATTTTGTCCATCTTTGGCATTATTTATTATATTTTTAGTAGTGGTCAACACCCTATTCTTAATACCATTTTATATGTCGCAATGGGCTGGCTTGTCATTTTATCAGGCCAATATCTCTATGTTCGTCTTGGCCCAACGGGCTTTTGGCTCCTTGTCGGCGGCGGGATTGCTTACACAGTTGGTGCCTTATTATATACCATGCAGCGAATTCCATTTATCCACGTTATCTGGCATTTATTTGTAATGCTAGGATCAGGATTAATGTATTTTTCCATTTTACTTTTCGTTTAGGTAGGCAGTTACGGCATCCTTAGTATTCGCTAATTCTCCAGTAATGACTTTTTTCTTAATGTCCGTCAGCAGCTTACCTAAGCGCGGACCCGGTACAACACCAGCATTAATTAAAAAGCGACCATCAATTACTAATTCACTTGAAGATTTAATTGGTAAAGCAACATAGCGGTCAACTAACGCCTCAGAATTAATTGGCTGCCCCAGAATATGAGCAACGTCAATTGTATTAAGCAAGGTTTCTTTACCAGCTTCAAATAATTCAAAATCAGTTGGTGTGCGTTCAGAAATCAAATCAAACAAAGCAACTACTCGTTCAACTTCAGCTGTCATTGCATTAGAATTCTTCCAATCACGCATAAACTTAGTAATCTGACTATCCTGAATTTTCAGTAGAATAATAATAATTGCCCATAGACTTGTTTCCATATTAGGATTAAATTTCAAACTAGGATAAATTGCCAGCAAATCACTTTTACCGGCAAAATCAGGTACGTCTTCGCTTAATTGCGTATCTAAGAAAACCTGAAAAGCTTGCCGTGAATGCGGGCCAATCCCCATCTTAACGAATTCATCTCGAATTCGCTCAACTGAAATTTTTTGTAACAATTCATGGTGGGCTTTTACTGCCTGCTCAGTCTGTGTTTCCAGTTTAAACTGGAGCTGACTCATAAATCTTACAGCACGCATCATTCGCAAAGCATCCTCATTAAACCTTTTTTCAGGATCGCCAACAGCTTTGATGACGTGCTTTTTTAAATCGGCTAACCCATCGAACAAATCAATAATTTCCCCTTGAGTATTCATCGCCAGGGCATTAATGGTAAAGTCACGCCGCTTAAGATCTTCACTTAAATTTTGTACAAAAGTTACATGGTCAGGTCGACGATAATCTTGGTACCCGGATTCTGTCCTAAAGGTCGTAATCTCATAACTTTCATTTTCATATAAAACAGTAACTGTTCCGTGCTTAATTCCAGTATCAATTGATCTAGTAAACAGCTCTTTCACTTCTTCGGGATAGGCACTTGTTGCAATATCAATATCATGAATATGCCGGTTTAGTAATAAATCCCGCACAGACCCACCAACAAAATAGGCTTCATAGCCCGCTGCTTCCAACTTAATTAAGACGGGGAGCGCCGCCGTAAATACTGGCGGTAAATTATTTATTTTCATCATTAATTAATCAACTCATTTATTTTAGTAATTTATTGTTTTTAATCATTTAAATTAGCATTAAGCAAAATTAATTATTACTATCCTGCTTGCTTGTAAATTTAACATCATCATTTAGACAAGCAACTTACCCAACGTAATAATTTTTTGCTGCTTACTTTGTTATTATATCCTATTTAAACAAGGAACACGAACTATTATTGGCAATTATAAATTTTAAGCCATACAAAAAGGTCGCAATATATTACGACCTTAATTTAGAACTATTACTAACTAATTAGCTAGTCGATTATACATTTCCTGCATTTCAGTATCTTCGGGTTCAAGTTTTAAATAACGTTCCAATAGCTGTAAAACAATCTCGCTAGAATTAGCTTCAGTATTAAAGAAACGCAACATTTGTTTTAAGAAATCCGCATTATTTTGAAACTCAGGATAAGCCAGCAAGAATTCACTTTTAGCATGATCACTATCATCTAACTGTTCGTAAGCCTGGGCCATGTTCCAATGGGCCTGTGGTTCAAGATCGCTTTCATCTAAACTAGTAAACAATTGTAAATTAGCTTCAGCCTTATTTTCATGTAAATAAAGATTAGACAGCTGCAAACGTAAATCATTATTTTCTGGAGCTATTTTCAAGCCGCGTTGCAATAAATCTTCTGCTGTCTTCAAATCATTGAGGCTAGCTGCTGCTCTGGCTCCCTTAGAATACAGAATCGGGTCAAGTTCATTATAAGCAAGCCCAGCTTGACATGAACGCAGAACCTGTTCATTATCATTTTTATGCTCATAAGCAGTTGCAAGTAAGGGATAGGCATTAACATAGTCAGGGCTTTGATCAATTACATCGTTCAGATAACTGATTGCCTGATCATCCTTATTCACCGCCAGCATAACCAATGCCGCCTGATACTTACTGTCAATATCTAAAATATCACCACTATGGTCTTCAATTACATTGCTGGCCTCTTCATAACGCCCCAGTTTAGCTAAAGTTTGAAACAGGCGGTCAATCAGATTAACTTCACTGAAACTTTTTTGTCGCTTTAATAAGTCTTGATACAAACTTAAAGCACGCTCATAATGCCCACTTAAGTAGTCTAATTCAGCTAAACCAAATTTAACTACGTCTTCATCTGGAGCAATTTTAGCAGCTTGTATCAGCTTACTATATGCCGTTTCAAGTAAGCCGCTAGTTTGGTAATAATCAGCCTGCACCAACAAACTATCAAGATAAGCTGCCGAATTAGGTTGAATTGCATAAAGCAATGATAACCCATCATCGTCTTTACCATCATTTAACAAAATTTCCGCCAAGTATACCTTAAACAGGTCTTCTTTAGGAAATTGAGCAATTAAGCTGCGGTAAACTTCTTTAGCCAAATTAGTAAAACCCAAGCCGGTTAAATTTTCTGCCAGCGAAGCTAATACTTCTGGCTCATCGTTATCCAGTGCTTTTTTAAGCAAAATCTTTTCTTGTGAAAAATCTTGCTGTTCAATCGCATCAAGTAATTGTTCAGAATACATTTCTGTCCCTCCGTTACTTTTATTATGACATAAAAATCTAGTAACACGAAATTTACCGACCTGTTTTAAAAAAGCAAAAAAGATGATAACTTAAGTTACCATCTTTTTTGCTAAAAACTATTAAATTATTTAACAGACTCTTTAAGAGCTTTACCCGGTCTAAATGCAGGAACACTACTTGCTGGGATTTCAATTTCATCACCAGTTTGTGGGTTACGTCCCTTACGAGCTGCACGTTGCCGAACTTCAAAAGTACCGAACCCAATCAATTGTACCTTGTCACCTTTAGCAAGATCCTCTTGGATTGAACTAAAAATTGCGTCAACAGCAGTAGCTGCATCCTTTTTAGTTAAGTTAGTTTTTGAAGCTACTTCTGAAACTAATTCTGCTTTATTTGCCATCTGGAATTCACCTCCCAAAATTTAGGTTTTAATTAAAACCTAAAAAACTATTCTTCGAACTGAAGAACAAGAAATAATGATTTGTACTAATCACTGCTTCCTTGCACTCAAAATAGCACAAAAGCCTTACCTCAACAAGCTTTTTTACTAAAAAATTGTGTTTTTAATTAATTTAGTATATACAAATTACTTTCTCTTGCGGGCAATAATTTTAATTGGCGTACCACTGAAGTCAAAATTCTCTCTTAATTGATTAATTAAAAATCGCTGGTATGAAAAATGCATTAATTCTGGATCATTCACAAAGACAACAAATGTGGGCGGATTAGTTGAAACTTGGGTCATATAATACACTCTAAGCCGTTTTCCCTTGACCATTGGTGTCGGTACCAATTTACTTGCTTCTAGCAGGAGATCGTTTAATACGCTTGATTTAATCCGTTGATTTTGATTATGGTAAACCTGTTTAACCATTTCAGGAATTTGTTCTAAACGTTGTCCCGTTTTAGCAGAAACAAACAAAATCGGTGCATAATCCAAATATTGAAATTCTTGGCGAATGGTTTGCTCAAATTCTTTGCCACTGGAACTATTTTTTTTAGGAAGATCCCATTTATTAACAATGATAATAATTCCCCGACCAGCATCATGAGCATACCCCGCAACATGCTTGTCTTGCTCGCGAATACCTGTACTTGCATCTAAGACCAAACAGACAACGTCAGAGTGCTCAATTGCTCCCATTGCGCGCATAACAGAATACTTTTCTGTCTTTTCGTAAACCTTGCCACGGCGTCTAATACCAGCCGTATCAACAATTCGGAATTTTGTACCGTCCTCACCGATAAATGGACTATCAACGGCATCACGAGTTGTTCCTTCTTCGTTATTAACGATTACACGTTCCTCGCCAACTAAGCGATTAACGATGGATGACTTACCAACATTTGGTCGGCCAATAACACTAAAAGAAATTTCGCTTTCATCTTTTTTAGCCAAGTCCTTAGGCAATTCACTAACAATTCGGTCAAGTAAATCTCCAATCCCTGTACCGTGAACACTGGATACAGGAACGGGATCCCCTAAACCCAAACTATAAAAATCATAAATATCGGCTCGTTGCTCAGGATTATCTGCCTTATTAACTGCCAATATAATCGGCTTCTTGGTCCGATAAAGTAAATGGGCAATTCGTTCATCTAGATCGGTTAAATGGTTAGTAACACTGGTCAAAATGACAATTACATCAGCTTCATCAATCGCAATTTCTGCCTGTGCACGAATTTCATCTTCAATTCGACCATTTTCCCAGGTAATCCCACCTGTGTCAATGAGATCAAATTTATGTCCCATCCATTCAGCTTGCGCATAATTACGGTCCCGTGTAACGCCCGGCTTATCTTCAACGATTGCCAAGCGCTCATTAATAATCCGGTTGAAAAGCGTTGATTTACCAACATTTGGCTGGCCAACAATTGCAACTACTGGTAAAACCATTTCTCAGCCTCCTTTATAAAATAAAAAAAGCCGGCTATGCAGTCGGCTTTTTTATTGTAATTAACGACGGTCTTTCAATTGGTCACCAATAATGTCACCTAAAGCAAAACCACTATCATCATTACTCATGTACTTCTTGTTAACTGAGTTTCTATTGTTGTATGAACTGTGTGAACGAGAACCTTCATTGTCAGAGCCTTTAGAATCAGCTGCCTTCATTGAAAGTGAAATCCGACGTTCACTTGGATCAATGTTCAAAACCTTGACCTTAACAGTTTGACCAACTTCCAAAACATCGCTAGGCTTATCGACATGCTTGTATGAAATTTCTGAAACGTGAACTAAACCTTGAATACCATCGGCAACTTCAACAAAAGCACCAAAGTTAGTCAATGATTTAACTTCACCTTCGAAAATATCACCTTCATGTAAGTCTGCTGTAGCTTGTTCAAATGGAGAAGGTTCAGTTTGCTTGATTGAAAGGGAGATGCGATGTCTATCATCATCAATACCAATAACTTTAACTTTAACAGTTTGACCAGCCTTAAGTACATCACTAGGCTTCTCAACGTGCTTATATGAAATTTCTGAAATGTGGACTAAACCGTCAACACCACCAACATCAACAAAAGCGCCAAAGTTAGTCAAACGAGAAACTTTACCTTCAACAACATCACCAACAACTAATTGTGATGCTACCTTATCAAAGGCTTCTTCACGTTCTTCTTCAATTAAATCCTTGTGTGATAGAATCAGACGATTCTTACTTGGATCAATTTCGGTAATCTTAAGTTTCATTGTCTTACCAATGTAAGGCTTAAGATCGGAAACATAACGGTTAGAAATAAGTGAAGCTGGCAAGAATCCTCTTGTACCAACGTCAACTAATAAACCGCCACGAACTGAAGCTGTAACTGTACCTTCGATTGTCTTGCC
Source organism: Lactobacillus sp. ESL0785 (assembly GCF_029395455.1). Taxonomy (NCBI): domain Bacteria; kingdom Bacillati; phylum Bacillota; class Bacilli; order Lactobacillales; family Lactobacillaceae; genus Lactobacillus; species Lactobacillus sp. ESL0785. The sequence continues at coordinate 825,747 of NZ_CP113916.1, read as the reverse complement.
TGCTTCAAAGTCCTTTTGTAATTCGTCATAGGCTTCTCTTTCCTTAAGACGAGTAACTGAGAAGAAGAACTCACCGTTTTCTTTGTCGCCACCAGCTTTTCTCAAAACTAAAGCCTTAAGCTTGTCTCCTGGCTTAACAAGATCACGTAAATCGGCGTTGCGATCTGAAGTGTATTCACGACGAGGGATTACACCTTCGACACCGGCATTTTCAACACCGACATCAATTTGGCCGTCTTCAACGTCTAATACTTCTACATCGACGATATCTCCGACCTCAACTCCTTGCATTTGTTTCAATGCATCTAAAAATTGATTACTGTTTTCTGACATTATTTACCTCCCAATATCATAATCTAATTTTAAATGAAAGTGAGTTTTTTTTCTACTGTTTTAACCCGTTTTTTATAGTTTTTTTTGACTTTTTTTAATTTCAGCCAAAATTGCACTAACAACTTGGTCAATTGACATAGTGGTAGTGTCAATTTCAACCGCATCTGGCGCTTTTTTTAACGGTGAAACCTTACGGTGTGAATCTTTGTAGTCACGTTCAGCAATGTCGTGCTCAATTTCAGCAACTGTTTTAGTCGATTTAATGCCACGCTCCTGAAAATCATGCAGCCGTCTTTCAGCACGTGATCGCGGCGAGGCTACCAAAAAGATTTTAACTTCTGCATTAGGTAAAACTGTAGTTCCAATATCACGGCCATCCATAATAACGTCAACTTTACCAGCCATTTGCCGTTGTAAACTAACCATTTTTGTCCGTATACCGGCTAATGCTGATACTTGCGAAACATTAGCGGAAATCGTTGGTGTCCTAATTGCAAGCGAAATATCCTTATTTCCAGCATAAACTTTTTGCTCACCATTAACTGATCGTAATTCAATCCCCACACGGTCAATCGCAGCTAAAATCGCAGCCTCATCCCCATAATCTAATTTATTGTCGCGAGCAATAACTGTACATGCGCGATACATTGCTCCCGTATCGATATAAATAAAATTCAACTTTTGCGCAATAATCTTTGCGACTGTGCTTTTGCCAGCTGAAGCTGGTCCATCAATTGCTACTTGCATTCAATCAAAAAGGGACGCGTTAGTCCCTCTCCTTTCTAAAATTTACTTTAACCGCAGAGTTTGTCCGGTTTCTATTTGGCTGTCAACGTCAATATTATTAAGCTGCGCCAAGCTGCTAACATCAAGATGATGCTTTTGCGCAATACTTGTTAAAGAATCACCATCTTGAACTACATATTGCTTTAATTGCTTAACTTTCTTACGGCGCTTTTTTGCCGATATTTTTTGCCGACGTTTGCCATTAATTTTTGACTTTTTAGCGGTAATTTTGACTTTTTGCTGCTTTTTAGACTGCGAACGCTGCAACTCAACTGCTTGATTACTTTGACTACTTTGATTTCCAGCTTTGCTATTTGCAGCCAAATGATGAACAACAGGTACAAGCGCAACAATTACAACCAGCAAAATTACAATAGTAACAATCCAGCCTTTAGATGTTGACTTATAACAAGCGGTCCTAGGTTCAGCTGGCCGCTGATAATGTTCATATAGCCTTTCTTGTTTTTGCTTCATCAAAAATACCTCCCTGCACCTAACTTGCTTAATTTTAGCATATTTAATAGCTATCTGGCGCAAAAAAATCGGTCATTTGCATGACCGATTAATTCTATTATTCTAAAAAATTATTTTTTAAGATTAAAGTGTTTTTGAACAAATGGCTTCAAACTACGTAAAACTGTTTCGAATAATAAGTAAACGACTACCCCGTTAATTAAGCCTTTCAGTAAATTAAACGGTACAATAATGCCAAAAAGATAAGCATTCCATGAAGGAATATGCAAGAGTTGCCCTAAATACACTTTTTCAGTAAAACTAAGTAATCCGGCATAACCATGAATTGCTGGCAGCTTAGGCATTGTTGTCACAGCATACATTGGTGTCAAAATCAAAAAATTAAGTGTTGCCAAAACAACTGTCATTGCAATAATTCCTAAAACAATGCCCAAAATTGGTTTTAAATGACGATTAACAATACCTTTTTCATTAGCTGTTACATTCTTGGTCATGTAATAAAATGGCAAGGCAAAAGAAATCGATGCCAGTAATGCTGCTAGTTGTCCTACAATGCTAGGCAACATAAAACCCTTAACAATTAAATCAATTAACATTCTAATTACAGCAATAAAAATCCCAGGGCCAATGCCAAACAGAAAAGTACCGATAGTCACAATGACATCTGAGAAATCAAATTTCAAAAAACTAGCAATCGGTAACGGAAACGCCAATTCCATTAATACAAACGAAATTGTACCAATCAATGCATAGGCAATAATATTAGCCAAATTATTTGAACTTCTACTCTTCAAGATCCTACCTCCAAAAAATTAAGCCTGTCGCTTCTAAGCAACAGACTTAATAAAAGTAAGATCTTGTCTTCTCTTCTAGTTTAGTCTGTCTTCTTTCATCTAGACTTTAACTATCGGTATCTTAAAAGATTCAACCACTCACGTGGGTCGTGGACTCGCACCACCGGTCGGGATTTACACCCTGCCCTGAAGACAACAAACTTTTATTTAATTAACAATTCTATACTAATCTACATGTTTCAGTCTGTCAACTTCTTCATGTGATAGCTCACGATATTGACCAGAAATTAATCCATCAAGTGTTAAGAAGGAATACTTTTCTCGGGCCAGTTTTTCAACTTGGTGGTGAACAGCCTTAAACATCTTCTTAACTTGGTGGTAATGACCCTCATGAATGGTCAACTGGACAATTTGCCGATTACGCTTTCTATCAGTGCGAATAACTTTAACCTTTGCCGGACTACTCCGATGATGATCAAATTCAACCCCGTGAGTTAACTGCTTAATTTCCTCTGGCAGCAATTGACCTTCAATTCTAGCAACGTAAACTTTAGCAACTTTATTACGTGGATGCATCAATAAGTTAGCTAGTTCACCATCATTAGTCATTAACAACAGCCCCGACGTATCATAGTCGAGCCGACCAACAGGATATAACCGGTATGGCAACTCACTAAAGAAATCAACTACCGTCTTTCGTCCCTTATTGTCACTAGCTGTCGAAATTACGCCGCGCGGCTTATAAAACAAATAAGTATGCAGACTTTCACGCTCAATTGGCTCACCATCAACAGTAATATTACTGAAAGTTTCAACTTTGGTTCCCAATTGGGTCACAGTGTGACCATCAACGGTCACTCGACCTGCTGTAATTAATTTTTCGGCCTTCCGTCTAGAAGCTATCCCAGCTTCCGCAATAACTTTTTGTAAACGTTGTAACGTCATTATCTATCTCCTTTTTGAGCCTGAGCCAAACCCTTATCCGCTTGACCTCTAGCTGCAAACAAATCTATTTCACCTTCAGCATTAATATTATCATCAGCAAAATCCTCAATCAGCGGCAGGTCAGAAAGACTCTGATAACCAAAATACTGTAAAAAATAATCACTCGTGACATAAACATTGGGGTGTCCCGGTGCATCTTTTTTACCATTAATCTTAACTAACCCTCGCCAAATAAGTGTCTGCAGTGCTCCTGACGAATTAACACCGCGAATTTCATCAATCTCTACACGTGTTATCGGTTGCCGATACGCAACAATCGCTAAAATCTCTAAAGCTGACTGACTCAACGTTTTAGTTAAATCCTTTTGAAAATAATTAGCAACCGTAGGACCAACTTCTGGTCTTGTTGTAAGCTTGTAATTATCGTTAATTTGCAACACTTGCAAACCTGAATCTGAATTTTGCTGCAACTTGTCTGTCAAGCTCTTGATTAATTCCCGCAAGGCTGATTGCCCGACTTGCAATAATTCACATAAATTTTTACTAGCAATGCCATTGTCACCGGCTACATAAAGAAGAGCTTCTAACTGTGCGATTTTACTGACCATTAATCTTAATTCCCTCTAATTCTAAATCGCCAAAGGTACGTATTTGCCTAACCTTAATTTTTTGTTTTTTGCAAAGTTCAAGCAACGCCAAAAAAAGACCGATAATATCGGATAAACTCTTCATTTGATCGCTGCAAGCAAAAAAACTAACTTTGTTGTGCTGAGCAATTTTTGTTTCCAAAAAAGTGATCATTTTAGTAATTGGCGTTTCTTTTACTTTAACTGACACCAGATCAGGCTTTCTAATTTTCAATCGTTGTAAAACCACTATAAAAGTGTTAGCTAACTCTGTTGCCGTAATTTGACCTAGTGGCAGCGGCTGCACCTTTTGCGTTTGTGGCACACTTGCTTCTTTAGCCGCAGTAATGGGAACTTGTTCATTCCGCTTTTTGAAATATGCTGAAACTTTTTTAAAGAGCGAATACTGTACTAATTGCTGTACTAATTCATCACGTGGATCTTCTTCCACTTCATTTTCATCAATAAAATCATTTTGCGGTAACAATGATTGGGACTTGATACGTAATAAAGTTGCTGACATTACAAAGTATTCACCAGCAATTTGTAAATTAAGTTGTTGCATCTGTTGCAGATACGCCAAATACTGTTCCGTTATTTGAGCAATTGGAATATCATAAATATCGATTTTTTGTGACTTAATTAGATGCAATAATAAATCAAGCGGCCCCTCAAAGTTAGGTAATTCTAAAGTTAAATCATCACTCATTGTTATTATTTTCCGTTAAATATTTAAGCAGATAAGTATATTCAGGCAAAGCTGTTATCTTTTTCTTAGGGTTACTGGCTGCAAGTTCACGAATCGCTGCAGCCTCATATTTGTGACTGCGATAATCCGGTGCAAATGAAAGATACCGAATTATAACAAAAGCAGCATTATTCTGTGTTCCAATGACCCCTACAAAGTTAGCATCATCTCCGCGATAGAGATAAAGCTGAAATTCAGAGCTATTTTTATTTAAGGCAATTTCATCCTTTAAATTTGCTAAATTTTTAAAATCTGGCAGATAAGAAAGTAGCCCCATTGCTACTTTTTCCTTATCATTTTTACATTCAATTAACATTTGATCACCTAAATTCAAGTTCGCGGATGAGTTTTAGCGTAAACCTGCAAAATATGTTTTTGCGATAAATTAGTATAAATTTGCGTTGTACTAATATCCGAATGACCCAAAATTTCCTGAACTACACGCAAATCTGCACCGTTTTCTAATAAATGTGTCGCAAACGTATGCCGTAATGTATGGGGCGTGACATCTTTAGCAATTCCTGCCATACGACAATAACGTTTGATTATTTGCCAAACAGCTTGCCGAGTTAAACTGCCGCCGCGATTATTCAGAAAAATATAATCACTTGCCTTACCCGCTTTTAGGAGTAAAGGTTCTCGCACTTTTGTCTGATAACGCTGAATCCAAGAAATAGCGACCGCACTAATCGGAATTAAACGTTCCTTAGAGCCCTTACCAAGTACCTTAAGCAATTTTAAATCTTCATGTAAATTATCAAACTTAAGATTGATCAATTCACTAACCCGAATCCCCGTTGCGTACAAAGTTTCCAATAATGCCCGATCACGCAAACCCAACTTTTGGTGAATATCTGGCTGTGCTAACAGCTGATCAACTTCAGTAATTGTTAATGCCACCGGCAAACGATGTTCCTTTTTTGGCGGATCAATTTCTAACATTGGGTTTAGCTTTTGAATATTTTGCCGTGCTAACCATTGATAGAATTTTCTTAAACTTGAGATCATCCGGCTAATTGAACTTGTCGCCTTATTTAAATCGTGCTGTTGTGCTAAAAAAGCATCAATATCCAGGGCCTTTGTCGGCCATGTAGTTAAATTTTCTTCATGTAAGAAATTAACAAATTCCATTAAGTCCTGCCTGTATGCAGTAATTGTATTATCGCTTAAACCACGTTCAATCTGACTATAACGCAGATAATCTTCTACCTGTTCTTGCAGCTTATTCATTTTGCTCATTATTAGGATCGTTAATTAAACTAATTGTGCCAGCAACTTTATCTTCAGCAATATAGCCTGCTTTTAACAAGTGACCTAGAGCCCGCTTAAAAGCTGACTTTGAAATGCCAAAATAATTTTTAATTTCTTGAGCATCAGACTTATCATAAAACGGCAAGGTTTTGGTATTCATTCGTCGTAAACTCATTAAGACCATTTGGGCATCATCATCAATTTCTTCAAAAGCTCGCGGTAGGCTACTTAGATTAAGCCGGCCATACTGGCTAATGCCAACAACACGTCCCTTAAATTGCTCACCTAGCCGCAATGGACGTGCCATCTGTGATGAATGCACAAAACCCAAATAATATTCCTTAGTAATTACAAACGCACCAAGATCCCGGCTAGCATAAACAGTACCAAAAATATTTTTATTTTTCATATCGTTAGGAAAGTGTGCCGCCAATTGATCAAAAATATTTTCATCAGCTAATTTTGCCCAAACACGATTCTTGTCATCCGTTTCAAGATGAACTAATAATTGATCATCCTTACGCGGCCAGCGATCTTTATTAAAGGGTAAATCATCAACAGACAAGACAACATCTTTATCTGGCAGCCCAATATCAACAAAAACACCTAAATTATATTTCACATCCGTGACCTTACCCCAACCATATTGGTCAGCTTGTGCAAAGGGTAAGAACTGGGTCATTTCACGATTATGCTGCTTATCATCATATAAAAAGCCGCGAACATCATCGCCAATTTGTGGTTTTTCTTCTTGCGTAATTTCTTTACGCTTTAACTCATAAGTGATCCCATCAATTTGAACATAATATGCGTCTTCATTTTGATCAATTACTTTACCTGTTTCAATCGTGCCTAGCATAGTCACTTCTCCTAATTTTACATAATTCTATCTTTACTAGTATAAAAGAAATTGCCGCAAAATAAAATAGCCAGCACCTAAGCTGACTATTTTTTAATTAATTATCTTAAATTACAGGTTAGAAATTTCACCCTGATAAATAGCTCCCCGACGAGCATCAACTGTAATCGTTGTACCACTAGTAATCTTTTCAGTGGCGTCAGTGACACCAACAACAACTGGAATACCCAATGACAAACCAACAACAGCAGCATGTGAAGTTAAACCAGATGCTTCAACTACTAAACCAGAAGCCTTCTTAATTGCAGGCATGTAATCTGGATCTGTAGTCTTAGATACTAAGATGTCTCCTTCTTGAACCTTGCTATTAGCTTCTTCAGCACTGTTAACAACAACAGTCTTGCCAACAACAGAGCCATTACCAACACCTAAGCCTTGTGCAAGCTTACTACCGATAATTTGCAGCTTCATCAAATTAGTTGTACCTGAATCACCAACTGGAACACCAGCAACGATGATTACCAAGTCACCATCTTTAACATAACCATGTTCTTTAGCAACTTTAGCAGCTACTTCAAACATGTCATCAGTTGACTTTGGCTTTTCTGTCAATAATGGTTGAACACCCCAAGTAATACCTAATGAATGTTGAACCTTTTCGTCAAAAGTCAAAGCTAAAATATCAGCATTAGGCCGGTATTTAGAAATCATTCTTGCTGTGTAACCTGAGTTAGTAGCAGTAATAATTGTCTTAACGCCCAATTCTTGAGCAGTCCGAACAACTGACTCACCAATAGCTTCAGTAACGTTTGAACCCTTGTAAGCTTCAAAACGTTGTAAAGCTAAAGTATTACGCTTAAGTAATTCACGTTCCGTTCTTTCATCAATTTCAGCCATTGCTTGAACAGCCTTAACTGGATAAAGACCGTTAGCTGATTCACCTGAAAGCATAGTTGCGTCACTACCATCAAGAACGGCATTTGCAACGTCAGAAACTTCAGCACGAGTAGGACGTGGATTTTCTTGCATTGAGTCAAGCATTTGGGTAGCAGTAATAACTGGCTTACCTAAAGCATTTGCCCGCTTGATTAAATCTTTTTGGACAAACGGAACATCGATAAATGGAATTTCAACACCCATGTCACCACGAGCAACCATTAAACCATCTGAAACTTGCAAGATTTCATCGGCATTATCAATACCTTCTTGTGACTCAATCTTCGGATAAATTTTAACGTAGTCACAGCCAGCATCTTCACATAACTTACGGATATCTAAAATATCTTGTGCCTTACGAGCAAATGAAGCAGTAATAAAGTTAATACCGTGCTTAAGACCAAACTTAATGTCATCAGTATCTTTTTCAGTAATTCCTGGGAGACGAATTTCAACACCAGGTGCGTTAACACCCTTCTTTGAGCCGATAACACCAGTGTTTTGTGCTTCACAAACTAATTCGCGGTTCTTGTCATCCTTATCAGTAATGAGCAGATCAACTAAGCCATCATCAATTAAGACATGTCCACCAATATGTGTATCATCATAAAGACCTTCATAAGTAACGTGAATTTTATCCTTATTACCCTTCTTTGAGTCGTCCATTGAAACACGGATGGTATCACCAGTATTAATGGTAAACTTGCCGCCTTCTTGTTCAGTAGTTCTGATTTCTGCACCCTTAGTGTCCAGGTCAATTCCAAGAACTAAACCAGTTTCCTTTTCAACTTGGCGCACCATCTTCATTCGTGAAAGGTGTTCTGCATGGTCACCATGCGAGAAGTTAAACCGGAATACATTTGCACCAGCTTTTGCTAAAGCAGTAATCGTTTCAATATCATTTGAAGCTGGCCCTAACGTACTAACAATTTTAGTTTTCTTCATTATAAAAAAATCTCCCCAAAAATCGACTAATTACTTAGTCATTTCTTCATTAATGTCTAACAATGTTTCATCACTGTGATGCTTGCTATCAAACAAATCTAAGATGTCATGAGTATTAAGTTGTCCATTCTCCATGCCGACAGCTAAACCGCCTTGACCATCGAGAAGTAATTTAACAGCATAATTACCCATCTTCGTAGCATTAATCCGATCCAAAACAGTTGGTGATCCACCACGCTGCATATGACCTAAGACATTAGCTCGAGCATCAAAATCACCGTACTTTAAGAGCTCTGCCTTAAAGTCAGCAGCATTCATTACGCCTTCTGCCAATACGATAATACCATGATCCTTACCATCTGAAAAGCCACTCTTTAGCGTTGCTGCAATTTCCTTAACATCATAATCGCGTTCAGGAACCACGATAGCATCTGCGCCACTGGCTAAACCAACGCGCATCGCAATATCACCACATCCACGGCCCATTACATTAACAATGAACACCCGGTGATGACTGCTGGCAGTATCGCGAATCTTATCGATTGCATCCATTGCTGTCGTGCATGCTGTATCTAGGCCAATCGTGTAATCAGTATACGGAATATCATTATCAATTGTTCCCGGTAGACCAATTGAATTAATACCTAAACGAGTTAAAGCTAATGCACCATGATAGGAGCCGTCACCGCCGATAACGATCACAGTATCAATACCATGCTTCTTTAATTGCTCAACACCCTTTTCTTGCACTTCTTTTTGTGCAAATTCAGGATAACGAGCACTATAAAGAAAAGTGCCGCCTAAACTTATTTTGTGGTCAACATCTTTCGCAGTAAGCGGAATAAAGTCACCAGCAACTAATCCAGCAAAGCCGTAACGAATACCAACAACGCCGAGTCCGTGATGAATAGCAGTCTTAGTAACAGCTCTAACTGCTGCATTCATGCCAGGAGCATCGCCGCCACTAGTCAAAATACCAATTCGTTTCATGAATTCACCTCATCAAGATTTATTGTGTACTTTCTCACATCCCCTAAATTTTAACATTCTTTTCGTAAAAAATCTCACAAAAATTAATTATTTTTCCTATTTTGTCGGTCTTTAGCGATGTTAGCGTTAACATTGTTGACTTGCTCATATTTGCGCAAAAAACTATCTTAGCCTAAAAAATTAACCACTTTTAGATTAGTTAGAACATACTGCTTTTTACTGGAATCAAACCGATCGCTTTGAACCTTAATTCCCAATAAATAAATATTACCTTCTTTAAGGTTTACCTGAATTTTATCATAAACAGCAGGAAAAATAACAATATCTTGTTTGCTACTTGTATCTGCGAAAATGCCAAAAGCCATTGTCTGCCCTTTTTTAGTTTTAATTGACTTTAAGCGTATTAACTTACCAACGGCAATCCCATTATCACTTACTGCAAATTGATTTAATGGTTTAGCATTAAATTGTTGAGCATACTTTTGGACTGCAATCAGCGGCGAAGTCATCGTTGAAAAGCCCATCGCATCAGTTTCCATTTTAGCTAATTCACTCTTAGTTGCTTCAGGTGTCCGTTGAATTGGCACACCACCTAAACTTTCAGAAAGTGCGAGGTTTTGACCAGTTAATTGCACATTTTCAATAATTTCTTGACTATTAGTCAGTAATTCCTTGCGATTGGGATAAAGCTGATCAAAGCATCCAGCCTTGACTAGTGACTGAATTATTTTCTTTTGAAGATATTTAGGATCTATCCGCCGTAAAAAATCTTCTAGTGACGAAAAGCGCTTTTCGCTGCGCAGTTTGATTATTTCTTTCAAAAAATCCAGTCTAATCCCCTTGATTGCCTTTAAACTGACTAAAATCTGCTTTTGACGGCCGGAATAAGCTAAGCCGCTGCGATTGATATCTGGCGGTAAAATTTTGGCTCCAGCTTCCTGCGCGTGCATGATATAATCTGCAACTTGAAAATGATTACCACTGTTTGAATTTAACATAGCGGCATAAAATTCTGCTGGATAATGCAGCTTTAAATAGGCCAACCAAAAGGCTATTTTAGTATAAGCAACGGCATGTGAGCGGTTAAAGCCATAATTGGCAAATTGCTCAATATAATGATAAACGTGTTCAGCAACCTCTTTAGTATGCCCCCTTTTAACTGCGCCATTAATAAATTTTGTCCGCTGCTGTTCAATTACACCTTGCTTTTTCTTTGACATTGCCCGCCGTAAGATATCAGCTTCTCCTAGTGAAAAGCCGGCTAATACCTGCGCTGTTTGCATAACTTGTTCCTGATAGACAAGAATTCCATACGTCGGCGCTAAAATCTTATTAAGTGTTGGATCTGGATATGTAACTCGCTGCTGCCCTTTCTTACGCGCAATAAATGTTGGAATATTTTGCATTGGACCCGGCCGATAAAGTGCATTAACGGCAACCAAGTCTTCAAAATTATCTGGATGCAGTTTTCGCAATACTTCACGGATACCGTTAGACTCAAATTGAAAGACAAGATCAGTATCGCCTGCTTGAAATGCATGCAAGGTACGCGGATCAGTCAACGGAATTTGATTAGGATCCAAATCTATGCCTTCACGATGAATCATATTTAAGGTGTCACCTAAAATCGTTAAATTACGCAATCCTAAGAAATCAATTTTTAATAACCCTAGTGCTTCAACATACTTCTTAGTCTGCTGGGTCAGGGGAATTCCTAATTGCCCAGCCTGCATACCAGAAATTCCTGCAATTGAATTATCACTAATTACCAAGCCGGCCGCATGAATTGAAAAATGCCGCGGTAATCCTTCCAACTTGCGAGCAGTCTGAAAAAGCAGCTTGTTTTTAGGACTAGCACCAACTAATAGCCGCATCGCAGATGAATTTTGATAAGCTTCATTTAACGTGATTTTATTTTTTGCCGCCGGAATACTGCTTACCCATCGGTTTATTTCTACATCACTTAATCCAAAAACTCGCCCAGTATCCCGTAAAACCTGCTTAGCCGCCAAAGTGCCAAAAGTTAAAATTTGGGCTGCATGATCCATGCCATATTTTTGAAACATATATTGGATTACGTCATCACGCCGGTTATCTGGAATATCAAGGTCAATATCTGGCATTTCGTGTCTTGCTGGATTTAAAAACCGTTCAAACAAAAGATGATACTGAATAGGATCAATTTCAGTGATTTTTAAAGCATACGATACTAGTGAGCCACAAGCAGAGCCTCGTCCGGGACCAGTAATAATTCCCACGCGGTGGCAGTAATTAATCACATCCCACACAATAAGAAAATAATCATTAAAGCCCATTTGGTCAATAATCTTTAGTTCATAATCAAGCTGCTTTTGATAATTATGCGGAATTTGTTGGTGCTCCCAACGTTTTTGCAAGCCAGTTTGAGCCAAATAAGTAAGGTATTCTTTGGAAGTTGCAAATTTTTTCTGCTTATATTTAGGTAAAACTGGCGTTTGAAAATTGACTTTAGCATGACATGATTGTGCTATTTGCCAAGTATTCTTTAAGGCATCATCCAGATCAAATTCATGATAACGTGTACTCAATTCAACTGCTTGGGGTAAAAAATGTGAACCTTTTTGTTTAGCTAATTCTTCAATATCTTGCAAGGTCTTACCCTGCTTAATTGCCTGTAAAGTCTTCCTTAAAAATTGTTCCCGCGGCTGCAAATAACGCGTATCTTCAACAGCAACTAACGGCAATGAAAATTGGCGAGCAAGTGTTGTAACATACGCTAGATAATTTTGCCGCTCTTTTGAAGCATAAACTCCCAAATAGGTCGTACTTGACTTAGGAATCAATTTTAACAACTTACGGACAAAATCATTACCTAATTGTTCTTGTTGCCGTTGTAAATTAACTAACTCACTATGATCATTGGCGGGAATAATTATTACTAGTTCAGCTAAGTATTTTGTTAATTCAGCCAATGTTAAAATCTTTTTGTTAGTTCCATTTTCTGTTAACAAGTTAATTGCACTTGAAAGTCGCAAAATATTACGGTAGCCCTCATCAGATTTGGCTAAGACCATTAAGTCATATTGCCGGGCACTGTCAATCAAGCCGTTAAGCCGCAACTGCATCCCTAACAACGGTTTAATCCCTACATTTTGCGCTAATTCATAGAAATTAACTAGGCCATAAGTAAAATTAATATCAGTTAGCGCAACAGCTTCATACCCAAATTCTTTTGCTGTTGTCAGTAATTCCTTAACCTTTATCGGACTTTCAAGTAACGTAAATGAACTTATATTTTGCAACGCGGCAACTTTCATCTTGCCCACCAGCTTTCTTTAAATTAGTATACCAAAAAGCACCTTTTTAGTTTGAAAACAAACATAAATTTTGCTAAAATTCAACTATGGATGAAAGAAGGAACTACTATGGGTCGTTATATAGTGACTATCTGTTGGAGCGTTGTTTACATGTTAATCGTGGGTTTTATCGCTGCACCATTAACGCAAAATGTTTTTAACTTGCAAGATGCTGTAATTGTCGGTATAATTTTTGGCTTGTTATTTGCTATTATTATGCCAACAATTACTGCACACTCCAATAAGGATAACAGCAAATTTACTAAGCTTAAATAACTTTCAATCAAAAAGGCCACCGGCAAGAAATTACCGGTGGCCTTTTTTAACTAATAAAACTGATAATTAGCCTGAGTATCAACTTGCACCTGACTACTTGTCAGAAATTCCTGAAACATCTGTACGTAATCTTTATCAATTATTCGTACAATTTTATCCTTACTATATTCTGGATAGTCACCACCACCCATTACCCGGTAATTATTAACCGCCAAATAATAGGTTTGTTCATCCTTAATTGGCTTGTTATTCAATTCTAGCTTAGTCAATCTCTGTCCAACAGGTCTAGTAATTTCTGCCTGATACTTAACCGGATAAAAGACATCAAAGTTAAAAAGAAAGCCACGTAATTGCGGTTTAAAGGTTACCTTACCTGTCTTATCTTTGGTTAAAAAGGACAAGCTATGTTCAATTACATGCCGCAATTGCCGACCGGTAAATTTTACTTTACACAACTGGTTAGAATAAGGATAATTAAGCAAAATATCCCGCATTGTAACCTCCTTGCCAAAGCCCTGAGCAGTTTCACTCATCACTGCCGTAGCCGAAAGATCAGCTCCTGTAAAATGAAGCTGCATTGCTTGTAACAAGTTAATAAATGGGGCTCCGTGTAATCTTGCCGCAATTGCATTACCAATCGGTGCTGGTTTATTTAAGTGTGCAATCGGCTGATCAAGCCAATCTTGCGTTGCTTGATCTAGTTTTGCCGTTAATTTTTTAATTTGCAAATCTGCAGCAAACTCACCCGTATCAATTAACCGGGCCGTCATTGCTGTGATTTTTTTAGTAGTATCGTCAAGATCTAAAATAACTTCGCCAACAGCTTCACCACGATAACCGGGTTGCACTATCGCCGTTTGCTTAACAACCATTTGCATTTTTTGATGCTGATGCCCTGTCAAAAATACATCAACTTCAGGTATCTCTGACAAAATTCGCGACCCCTCATTTTCACCATTATGTGGCATAAGCGAGGCACCAGTTTGTGGATCATCTTCAAATCCACCATGATAAACTACCGCCAAAACATCAACTTGTGGACGCAAAATTTGGGCATAATGCTTTATCTGCATGAAAGCCGAGCTAAATTCAAGCCCGGCAACATGATCTGCTGGCTCCCAATGAGGGATATACTGCGTTGTAATTCCAATTAAGCCTACTTTTACTCCTTGCTTTTCAATTATACGATAAGCCTGTCCCAAAGCCGGTAAACCGGTTGTTTTAGCTAAAATATTAGCATTTAAAATCGGTGCTTGATTATGAGCAACATAATATTTAAGATACTCTAAGCCATAATTAAAATCATGGTTACCTAATACGCGAGCATCATAATCAATTGCATTGTATACTGCTGTATAATCTCTAAGAGCCGTATAATCAGACCGAGAATGGACGTATGACGCAAGTGGTGAACCTTGAAGGCAATCACCCGCATCAGTTACAATTACGTGTTCTGAGCCGTACTTAGCCGTTTCAGCCTTGACTACACTCGCAACCTTACTTAAACCAAACTTCGCATCGGTACCATGTCGTTTTTGATAATCTGTCGGTAAGAGATACCCGTGAAGATCACTGGAATGTAAAAACACTAACTTCATAATTTATCTTTCCCCTATTATTAAATTTGGGCAAAAAAAAGGCACCAAAACTTTGGTGTCTTTTTTTAATTGTTGTCGCTGGTGCTAGTTTCGCTAACCACTTGACGACCCTTGTAATAACCTTTAGGTGAAACACGGTGACTCAAACGGTATTCACCAGTAGTTGCATCATAGTGCATTGCTGGAACAGTTAACTTGATATGGCCACGACGTGAACGTTTCTTTTGTTTAGAAGTATGTCTCTTAGGAACTGCCATTTAAATTGATCTCCTTTATTGTAGATTTAAGTTTTAGGACACTAATTAAAAGTGCCTAAATTACCTCACGTGTGTTAATGATACTATTGAATGATAAATAAATCAAGATTTATTAGCTTTTCTTAGATTGTTTATGCTTATTTGCACCCCAGAACCAGCCGATTAAAACACCGATAATGAGCATTACTACCAAAACAATAATTAATGGCAGCTTGACAGCAAAAAAGCCAAAGCTAATAGCAACTGGATTAGTATTAAGCACAACAAAAATCACGGCCAACAGAAGCAAGATTAAACTAAAAATTAATTTTATCTGCTGCTTTTTATCTTTCATTTGTAAGCGCTACTTTCTCGAACCATACTTTAACGATAATTCATCGCCAATTGTTGGAAACAAATTATAAAATTTTGCTAAAACTGACAAACTTAATGGTAAATTCAATTCTCGCTTATTACTACCGAAAAAGTGTACTACCTGCCAAGCAACATCATCTGGGTCAAGCATAAATCTAGCCACACTTTGAGCATAATTACCGGTCTTATCCGCAATATTAAAGAAATTAGTATAAACCGGTCCCGGATTTACAGTCATTACCTTAACGCCAAACGGTTTTAATTCTAAACGCAAAACATTAGAAAATTGAATAACTGCAGCCTTAGAAGCACTGTATGCAGCGGATTTTACTGTTGGAATTTTGCCAGCAATTGAGCCAAAATTAATAATTTGTCCCGTCTTTTGATCCATCATAACGCGCCCGATTAACCGCGTAAAATACATTAACCCCAAAACATTAACTTGAAACATTGCTGTTACTTCACGCCGATCCATCTCAACAAATTTTTCAAATTTACCAAAACCAGCACAGTTAACCAAGTAATCAATATGCTTAGTTACCTTAATAATATTTTTAAAGGTCTCATCAATCTCGTCACTTTCACCCATGTCAGTAGGAAAAGCATAGGTAGCCGCACCGGATAGTTCTCGCGCTTCGGCTGCAATCTGTTCTAACTTGTCTTGACTACGGGCAATTAAAATAACAGTTGCCCCACGGCCAGCACTCTCAAGCGCAATCGAACGACCAATTCCACTTGATGCGCCAGTTACAACGACAACTTTATTTCTCAATGAATCACTCATTATTGTTCTCACCTTTCATTGGAATCGTTACCCGATCAAAATCATTGGCTAATTTTGTATTCGGGAATACTTCACGTGCCTGCTTTTCTAAGTTTTTCGCCTTAGCACCTAAATATCTTGCAGAAATATGATTCAGGTACAAAGACTTAACTCCATTATCGCGCGCAATCTTAGCTGCTTCAACTGCTGTAGAATGATAATATGCATGGGCTAAATCAGCCTCATTACCAGCAAAAGTTGATTCATGCACTAATACATCAGCATTTTTAGCTAGTTTAGCAATTACCGGCGTTGAACGCGTATCATAGATAATAGTTACTATTCTACCAGGTTTATTCGGGCCTAAAAAGTCATTACCATCCAAAATTGTTCCGTCGGCTAAAGCAACTTGCTCACCATTCTTTAATTTGCCTAGCAAAGGACCATTAGGAACATTATATTGCGCCAATTTACTCATCAAAAGCTCACCCTGATGAGAATCCTCGACTACCCGATAACCAAAACTAGGAACACGATGAACTAACTTTTCGGCATAAACCTTAAAGCCTTGACCTTGATAAATTAGTCCACCCTCTTCTAAAACCACAAATTTGATCGGATATGAAACTTTGGTCCGCGAAACTTTTAACGCTGTTCTAACAAATTGTTCTAGACCACTAGGGCCATAAATGGTCAACGGTCCAACATCCCCCTGAAATGATCTAGTCGCAAGCAATCCCGGAAGCCCAAAAATATGATCACCATGATTATGCGAAATAAAAATTTTAGTAACTTTCCGTAATCTAATATTTGTCCTTAATATTTGATGTTGCGTCGCTTCACCGACATCAAACAACCAAATTTCATTTATTTCATCAAGCATCTTTAGCGCAATACTCGAAACATTCCGCTTTTTTGATGGTTGTCCTGCTCCTGTACCTAGAAATTGTAATTCCATAAACTTTCCATTCTAAAATCTTGCGTGCTCAACTACTGTCTTGGCAATTAACGCACTATAATACTTGGATCCTATTGGTGTTGGATGTGTTTTATCCTGATATAGCCAATGAGGATGCTTTTTAACTTTGCCATACCAATTAATCACTGTTAAATTATGATAGCGCTTTTCTGCACTTGACAACAAGTTATTGACTTGATCTTGCCAAGGTTTACTTGGTACATAGGTATTTAGCCAAAAAACCTCTCTTTTTGACCCTAGCTTTTTCATTATCTGATCTAAATCTGTCATTGAAAATGGCCCATTAGTTCCTAAGCCAATTAAAACATTATTAGCTAACGCATGCTGCGCTGCATATTGATCAATTAGGCCAAAAGCTACATTCAATTGCCGCGAAACAGCGGCATCTACTATTGCCTTAGGCATTAAGGCAGTCAAAGTATCACTTGAACCAGCCATTACTGAATCACCAATCGCCGTCAACTGTACTTTGTGAGCTAGTTGAAGATCAATTTGAGAGATACCATACTTTTTGTAGTCTGAATTAACTGGGTGCTTTTTAGCTGCTCGAACTGCTCTATTAATTAGTTTAGTCCTTTGTTGTGGGTTTTTCTTGGCTTTTTTAAATTTAGCAATTAAAATTTGGTTATTTTTTTCTTGTTGTTTACGATTAGTACTAATTCGCTGTGCTAATTGCGACTTGTTAAAATTCTCGGCTTTAACAGTTGGCGAAACAATAATTGCAGCACTTCCAACCAAAAAGACCAGGCTAACAACAATTGCTTGGCACTTAAGCAAATAATTATTAGTTGTCCCGTCAAATAACTGCCGCCAATAGTTTTTAGTCTTAGTCCAAGTAACTTTACCCAATGGTTTTTCAATCATGCGGTACGACAACTCGCTTAACAGCAAGATAATGGCGATTTCTAATATCCGGTAAAATAATACATGATCAGCCATATTCGTAACTTTATCTTCCAAAAAAATCATTACCGGAAATTGATAGAGATAAATACCATAACTACGCGACCCAATCCAATTAAAAACCGGATTAGTTAACCAAGCATTCCAATGACTTCCGGGGTGTGCAACTACGCCAACTAAAAGCACTGTTAAAATTGTAAATAATACCATCCCACCATAATAGGGAAAACTAGTTTCCGGATTCATTTGCGGACTAAAGAATAAAACTACCATTCCAGCTAATGCCACAAAACCAGTAATATCCAGTATATAGGCATCAGAGTGAGCAACCTGATCTTTTAGACTTGCAGTCGGCCAAACTGCAGCCAAAGCTGCCCCAAATCCTAAAGAAAAGAACCGCGTATCCGTTCCGTAATATAAGCGGTTAATATCAACGCCACCATGGTACATAACAGCCATTTCAATTGCGGATGCAAGCGATAAACCACATAATAGCCAAAAAATATTTTTGCGCTTTTTACAAAATTTTACTAACAGAAAAATGACCAGTGGCCACAACAAATAAAACTGACCATTGATTGACATTGTCCATAAATGGGTAAACGGTGATTCATTAGCTGCAAACCGTTCAAAGTAACTTTGACCATGCAAAATCTGCCAAAAATTATAAACATTTAATAAATTTGTAACTACAATCTGTAGCAGCTTAGCCAGTAAATTACGTTGAAATACAAAAATATAGGCAGCAGATAACCACAATACGGTAATTAATGGCGGATAAATCTTTTTTAAACGACCCCAATAAAATTTATGATTATCGTAAGAGCCCGTCATAAAGTACGAACTAAGCATATGGTCAGTTACCAAATACCCAGTTAATACAAAAAAGATCGGTACTCCAAGATAACCGCCCCCAAAAGTATTAGGATCTAAGTGATATAAAATCACACCAATAACTGCCAATGCTCTAAGTCCAGAATATCCTGTAATAAACCGATTTTTTGTCATATTTTCAAACTTTTCTATTTTATTATTTTAATTAACAATCACTATTGGACGAACTCAAAATTAAAGTCACCAATAAATACATCATCGCCATCTTCAGCTCCAGCAGCCCGCAAGGCATCATCAACACCCAAATTCTTCAATTTTCGTGCTAAACGCATTACACCATCATGGTAATCAAGGTTAGTGCGCTCAACTAACCGTTGTAAACTATCACCTTTAATTTCAAAGACATGATCCTCAAGTTTTTCAATCGTGAATTCATTCTTCTTAGGTGCAGTGAATTTGTATTCTTTAGTTTCATGAATCTGCTGTGGTACTTCTTCAGCCTGCTTCTTTTCAACCTGTTCAACCATAGTTGCTGTATCCTGCATTAGCCGATCAACACCTTGATGAGCGACACTAGAAATCGCATATACAGGCTCATTAATACCAGCTGCTTGTAAATCTTGCTTGAATTCAGCCAATTTTGCTTCTGCATCCGGAATATCGATTTGCGAAGCCACAATTATCTCCTGCTTTTGCTTGAGACTATCATCATAAGTAAGTAATTCTTTACGAATTGCCTGATAATCTGCCATTGCATTACGGCCATTATTAGGATCCATTGATACTAAGTGCAGGATAACTTTTGTCCGCTCAATGTGCCGCAAAAATTGAATACCCAGACCCACGCCTTGACTTGCACCTTCAATTAATCCGGGTAAATCAGCCATTGAAAAGTCACGACCGTCAGGCAAAATAACCATCCCCAAATTAGGAGTTAGCGTAGTAAATGAATATGCTGCAATCTTGGGCTTAGCCTTAGTTACTACTGATAATAACGTTGATTTACCAACTGATGGAAAACCCACCAGACCAACATCAGCTAATACCTTTAACTCAAGGCGCAGTACCCGGTCTTCACCGGGTTCACCATTTTCAGCAATTTCTGGTGCTGTATTCACACTAGTTGCAAAATGAATATTACCGCGACCGCCGCGACCACCATGGGCAACTACCAGTTCTTGCTTATTTTCAGTTAAGTCACCAATTTCTTCATCAGTTTCAAAATCATAAACGGTTGTACCAATTGGCACTCTTAAATATAAATCTTTAGCACCACGACCATATTGTGACTTAATCCGCCCATTTTCGCCGGGTTCAGCTTTAAACTTACGCCGATACCGAAAGTCCATTAAGGTTCTTAATCCGCTATCTGCAACAAAAATAATGCTGCCGCCACGACCGCCGTCACCGCCAGCTGGACCGCCATTTGGAACGTACTTTTCATGGCGGAAAGCAACCATGCCGTCGCCGCCTTTACCGGCTTGAACTTCAATCTTAGTTTGATCGACAAATGTTGGCATGTCTATTATCCCTCCGTCTTTTTTAACTCTAATACAATACTATAACATAATAATCAAATTATCACTGGAAAAAGTTAAACATTACAAAGTTAATTTAACCGTTTGCGCCTGCGGTAATGTCAACCCAGCAGATCGTAATTCATCAATTGAAGCTTCTTTAATTTTTTTCAATGAACCAAACTGCCGTAGCAATTTGTTTCTACTTTTAGGGCCAATTCCTTTAATTGAATCCAATTTGCTTGATAACGCATTTTTTGCATGCGTCCTGCGGTGAAACGTAATCGCAAACCGGTGCACTTCATCTTGAATTCGTGTCATCAAATAAAAGCCCTGTGATTTAGGATCTAATGGTATTAGCTTTAATGGTACGCCATTAATGGGATCACCAAATAACAAGTGATTCGTTCTGTGCTTATCATCTTTCACCATTCCAGCAACTGGAATATTGAGATCTAACTCATTACGTAAAACATCCTCACAGGCATCGACTTGAATTTGCCCACCATCCATTAGAATTAAATCTGGCATCTTTTGGTGTTCCCGCAACAGTCGACCATAGCGCCGCCGAACAACTTCACGTGTATTACGGACTTCATCACCACCATTTTGGTGTTCAATCTCACCTTTTAATTTGTACTTACGATATGAATTTTTATCAGGTTCACCATCTTTAAAGACCACCAAAGCAGAAACCGGATCAGCTCCTTGAATATGTGAATGGTCAAAACTCTCAATTACGTGACCATACGGCAAGCCCAATGAAGTGAAAATTTCTTTTTGTGCACCCTTAGTCTTACGGTTGCCTAACTCTAGTAGTCTAAATTTATCATCTAATTTCAATTTAGCATTATCTTTTGCCATTTTGAGTAACGCCCGCTTTTGTCCTCTTTGCGGTGTCCTAACTGGTACCTTTAACACTTCTGCTAAGGCATCATTATCAATTCCCTTAGGTATCAAGACTTCTTTTGGCAAAACTCTGTTTCTTTGACCATAAAATTGGACAATAAACGAAGCAAAAGTATCTTCAGGATCACCTGTATCAGTGAGAGGATACATTCGAGTTTCACGTCGGAGTAACTTAGCCTGCCGCAAGAAAAAAATTTGAATTGAAATCCATGATTTGTCAACGTAAAAGTTAAAAATATCACGTTGCGTATTATCATTAGAAATAATTTTTTGCTTTTCAACGGTTTCTTCAATATATTTCAACTGATCGCGAATTTCTGCTGCCCGCTCAAACTCTAAATTTTGTGAAGCTATTAGCATTTTTTGATTCAAATCATGCTTAACCCAACCAATATCACCATTAAGAAAACTCTTAATTTTCTTAATTTGAGCATCATATTTTTCTGGAGACACGGTTTTAAAGCATGCACCTAAGCACTGACCCATATGATAGTAAAGACATGGCCGCCCCTGCTTACCAGGACAACGTCTTAAAGGAAAAACTTTTTGAATAAACTTCAAAGTTGCTTGAGCGGCATAAATATTAGGATATGGGCCAAAATAATAACCATTATCTCGGCGAACAATACTGGTCAGCTTAGTTTGCGGATCGCGTTCATTTGTAATCTCAATATACGGGTAACCTGTTCCTTGCTTTAATTGCACATTATAATAAGGCTGATACTTTTTAATTAACGTCACTTCAAGTAAAAAAGCTTCTTTATCCGTTGAAACCGTAACAATATCGTAATCACGTATTTCTCGGACTAATTCTGCACGACGACCAACTTGTTTACTTTTAAAATAAGAACGAACCCGATTTTTCAGATTTTTTGACTTACCAACATAAATAACCGTCCCGTTAATATCTTTCATTAAGTAACAACCCGGTTTTGCTGGTAATAGTTTCAATTTATTTTCAATCAGTTCCGTAGCCAAAAAATCACTCCCTCGAGAATTGTACTATTAAGTTTAACACAATTTGTTGCTAGTCGGTTTTTCCTAGGTTTTAGTCATTGT
The DNA here is from genome assembly GCF_029395455.1 of Lactobacillus sp. ESL0785. Classification (NCBI taxonomy): domain Bacteria; kingdom Bacillati; phylum Bacillota; class Bacilli; order Lactobacillales; family Lactobacillaceae; genus Lactobacillus; species Lactobacillus sp. ESL0785. The sequence continues at coordinate 803,276 of NZ_CP113916.1, read as the reverse complement.
TAATTACTTTACATAATAATTATTATTTGAAGTAATTAACAATTTATACTAGCTCTTCTTAATAAATTTTATTATAATTATTACAATGAAAGGAAGATAATTATGGGCTTAACTTTTAAAAAACAAGATGACTTAGAAAAAATGTTTGATAAATTTGCAACGGTTCCAAAGGGCAAAAAGAAAAAGGTAATTAAAGATAAAAAGAAGACTGATAAATAAAAATGACTCTCAATTACGAGAGTCATCTTTATTTATTGTAGATGTTGTTCTATCCAATCTCCAAGTTCCTTAACGTGCAGTCGTTTAACAGAACTATAAGTCAAAACAGTAACATTTTCATTAGATAAATCAAGCGTCTTATTTAAATTAGCCAATGCCTTGTTAACTTGATTTTTCTTAACTTTATCAATCTTGGTACAAACAAGTAAAAGCGGTAAATTTAAATACTGCGCATAATTATACATTGCAATATCATCTTTAGTAGGTTCATGACGAGCATCAACTAAAATAATTAACCCCTTTAAATTAGCTCTAGTTTCAAGATAATCTTGAATCATTTCCCCGAACTTTGCACGTTGCGATTTTGACACACGAGCATAACCATAACCAGGAACATCAACTAAATAAAATGCTTGGTTAACAATATAAAAGTTTAAAGTTTGCGTTTTTCCTGGCTGCGATGAAGTTCTAGCAAGATTTTTACGGTTAAGCAAGGAATTAATCAAGCTCGATTTACCAACGTTAGAACGGCCAGCAAGCGCAATTTCAGGAAGATTATCTTGGGGATATTGATCTTCACGAACAGCACTAATCGCATAATCGCTACTTTTAATGATCATTAGCAGTTGCCTTAATCCCTTCACCCATTTTAGGTTTATCAACCTTCTGCCGGGTTATTTTCGGTTCAGAATTATGCGTTATTACATCCTTAGTAACTACAACCTCTTTAATGTCGGTTTCACTTGGTGTTTTGTACATAATACCCATCATCGAATTCTCAATAATCGTTCTTAAGCCACGTGCACCCATGTTTCGTTCAATTGCCATATCAGCAATTGCTTTTAACGCTCCTTCAGTAAATTTAAGTTTTACTTGATCAAGCGACAATAGCTTAGTATACTGCTTAACCAAAGCATTTTTAGGTTCCGTTAAAATGCGAATTAGATCTTTACTGCTTAGCTTGTCTAAAGTTGCAATAATCGGAATTCGACCGATAAATTCAGGAATTAGACCAAACTTAACTAAATCGCCAGTAGTCAAATGCTTAGTCCAAGTATCATCTTGTACTTGATTAAGTTCGTTTTCTGCACTAAAACCAATAACTTTTTTACCCAAACGATTTTTAACAATTTGTTCAATGCCATCAAATGCACCACCAACGATAAACAAAATATTAGTGGTATCAATCTGAATCATTTCTTGTTGCGGATGTTTACGACCGCCCTGCGGTGGAACAGAAGCAATCGTACCTTCCAAAATTTTTAAAAGTGACTGTTGTACACCTTCACCTGACACATCCCGTGTAATTGAAACATTTTCTGCCTTTTTAGAAATTTTATCAATTTCATCAATGTACACAATACCTCGCTCAGCCCGATCAATGTCATAATCAGCATTTTGCAATAATTTTAGCAAAATATTTTCAACATCTTCACCAACATATCCCGCTTCAGTTAAAGTTGTTGCGTCAGCAATTGCAAACGGCACATCCAAAATTCGTGCCAATGTTTGTGCTAAATATGTTTTTCCCGAACCAGTAGGTCCAATTAAGGCAATATTGGATTTTTGCAATTCCGTAGACGAGTCAACGTCCATTTGCGTAATTCGCTTATAATGATTGTATACAGCCACTGACAGAACTTTTTTTGCCCTTTCCTGACCAATTACATATTGATCAAGTTTCTTCTTAATTTCCATCGGTTTAGGCAAGTTCTGTGCTTTCTTCAACGAATCTGATTTTAATTCATCATCAATAATTTTTTTAGATAAATCAACGCATTCATTGCATATATACACACCGTTACCAGCAATCATCTTTTTAACCTGATCCTGTGTTTTACCACAAAAAGAGCATTTAATTTCTTCCTGATCAGTAAACTGTGTTGCCATACTATTCCTCCTAATATCTACAAGTCTAAGGGTAGCATAAATTTTAAAAAGTATCAGAACTATTTGCTTGTAGAACATAAAAAAGGGCGGTTGATCAACCACCCTTTTTTAGAAATAATTAATTATTTCTTATCAGACTTTTTTTCGTCTTCTTTTTCTTCTTTAATCTTGGATTTAGCAACTTGCTTTGCATTGTCAGCTACAAGATCGATGGCTTTACGAACATTGATATCATGTGAAAGCATTTCATCTGTCAAAGTACTACGAACAGTCTTTTCGTCCATGTTGTATTCACTTGCAAGATCCTTAACTTCTTTAGCAATTTCATCCTTAGATGCTTTAAGATCTTCTGCTTTAACAATTGCTTCCAAAACCAAGTTAGTCTTAACTCTTTCAGCTGCATCCTTGCTAAATTGAGCCCGTAATTGATCTTCTGTTGTATTAGTCAACTTGTAATAAGTATCTGGACTAATTCCTTGACGTTGCATATTTCCCAAGTATTGATTCATTTGGGTGGTAACATCTTCTTGAATCATTGCATCAGGAATGTCATCAATAGTTGCATTAGCTACAGCACCTTCGATTGCAGCTTGTTCAATCGCATCTTTAGCAGCAGTTTCCTTTTGCTCCTTCAAATTCTTCTTGATCTTTTCCTTCAAATCATCAAGGGTATCAACAGTATCGTCAACGTCCTTAGCAAATTCATCATCAAGCTTAGGCATTTGCTTTGACTTAACTTCATGAATCTTAGTAGCAAAATGAGCTTCTTTTCCAGCTAAATCTTTGGCACCGTAGTTTTCAGGGAAAGTAACAACGACATCAACGTCATCTCCTGCCTTGTGACCAATCAATTGGTCTTCAAAGCCAGGAATAAAGGTGTTAGAACCAAGCTCAAGTGAGTAGTCATCAGCAGAACCACCATCAAAAGCCTTATCGTCAATTGTACCCTTGTAGTCGATTGTTACAGTATCACCTTTAGCAGCTGCACCCTTCTTGAGAACAAGTTCAGCATTCTTTTCACGGTCTTTTTCAAGTTCAGCATCAATGTCCTTAGCATAAACCCGAGTGTTTTGTTTAGGTACTTCAATCCCCTTGTAGTCCCCCAATTTAACTTCAGGTTCAACAGAAACAATGGCCTTCATTGTCCAATCTTTGCCACTATCCATTGATACTGGTTGAATTTGCGGTTGACCTACTGCAGCAATGCCAGCTTCTTTAACAGCTGCTGAGTATGCATCAGGCAAAACAATATTTAAAGCATTCTCGTATAAAGCTTCTTCACCATAATATTGATCAAAAATAACACGAGAAACATGACCCTTTCTAAATCCAGGAACACGTAAACTATTCTTCACTCTCTTAAAAGCTTGATCTAAACCACGCTTAACTTCAGCTTGTGAAATATCAAAAGTAAGTTCACCGGCAGTTTTACCAGTCTTATTCCATTTTACAGACATTAATTAAATACCTCCAATGTCGAATTCGATCGCTTCTTTGCGTACTAAATTATCTTACATTAAACGCGCGCAAAAAACAAATTTAGGCAAAAAAAGATGTACTTCTATGAAGAAGTACATCTTTTTAAACTGTTTTTAAGAAACTAGTCAAGAATTTCAGTAACCTGACCAGCACCAACAGTACGACCACCTTCACGGATAGTGAACTTAGTACCCTTTTCAATGGCAGCTGGTTTGATTAAGTTAACAGTGAATTCTGTGTTATCACCAGGCATAACCATTTCAGTACCTTCTGGCAATTCAATTTCACCAGTAATATCAGTAGTGTGGAAATAGAATTGAGGACGGTAGTCTGAGAAGAATGGAGTATGACGTCCTCCTTCTTCCTTCTTCAAAACATAAACTTGACCCTTAAATTCTTTATGAGTTTGAATTGAACCAGGTGCGGCCAAAACTTGTCCACGAACAACTTGATCACGGTCAATACCACGAAGCAATACACCAACGTTATCACCGGCTTCACCTAAGTCCAAAGTTTTGTGGAACATTTCCAAACCAGTAACAACTGACTTAAGAACTTCTGGTACCAAACCAACGATTTCTACTTCGTCACCGATCTTGATAGTACCACGGTCAATACGACCTGAAGCAACAGTACCACGACCAGTAATAGTGAAGACATCTTCAACTGGCATTAAGAATGGCTTGTCAGTTTGACGTTCTGGAGTTGGAATGTATTCATCAACAGTGTCCATTAACTTCATAATAACGTCTTGTTGTTCCTTGTCACCTTGTAAAGCTTTCAAAGCTGAACCACGGATAACTGGAATATCATCACCTGGGTAATCGTATTCAGTTAACAAGTCACGAACTTCCATTTCAACTAAGTCGATCAATTCTGGATCATCAACTAAGTCAGTCTTGTTTAAGAAGACAACGATGTAGTTAACACCAACTTGACGAGCAAGTAAAATGTGTTCACGAGTTTGTGGCATAGGACCATCAGTTGCAGCAACAACCAAGATAGCACCATCCATTTGAGCAGCACCGGTAATCATGTTCTTGATGTAATCGGCGTGACCTGGAGCGTCCATGTGAGCGTAGTGACGATTTTCAGTTTCGTATTCTACGTGGGCGGTATTAATAGTAATACCACGTTCCTTTTCTTCTGGCGCAGCATCGATTTCTGAATAATCTTCAGCCTTTGCTAAGCCTTTTTCTGATAAAACTTTAGTAATAGCCGCAGTTAAAGTGGTCTTACCATGGTCAACGTGACCGATAGTACCAATGTTTACGTGTGGCTTCGTTCTAACGTAATGTTCTTTTTCTGCCATTAAAATGACCCTCCTGTAATTTTGCAAGAAGTCCGTTGAGTAAGTAACGGATAATTCTCTGTTGAATATTGTACTACTTTCATTGGCAAATGCCTAGTATTTTAATGCATAGAGCCATGCCTAATGAAAACGTCCTTTGCTATTATACTAAATACCTTCAAAAAGTAAAGTCTTTTTGCTTAAAATTATTTAGGTAATTTAGTATAAATCTGCTTAAACAGCTTATCGTGACCCCTACCATCATGTTTTTCAATGAATGAAGCAAGATCACTAGCGAAGCTGTCAGGCTCATCAACGTACTTAGTTAGTTTAGGATAAAGACTGCCCAAAATCAAGTTTACTTCACCCAAAATCGTTGGTAATTGACTAGGCCGATGATAGTATCGCGACCCAATTGCTGAAACAATCTCGCGATAAACGGTGCCTTTTTCTAATAATTCTGTTTCTTGCGGGACAAAATGTTCCACCTGATTCAAAACCAATACAGAAATATCTTCCTTAACACCCAAGCGAACTAAATCTTCACACAGAGCAATACGCACAGCAAAATTTAAGCTGGGATCAAGAAGTAAACTTTGTGCAAAATTAATAAAATTATGCAATTGCAACTTGAATAATTGCTCGTAATCATACTGCGTAACTTGCTTTTTTTGCTTAAACTCAGCCATAATTTTTTGCTGTTTTGCTTCAGTTTCTGGGGAAACAGCAACTATTACCTCAAGCTTACTCATATGCTGTAATTCAAGTGCTTCAATCACAAAATGATTAGCCTGCAAGATTTTGCTATACTCCGTGAAAATAGCTGATTCTGAAAAAAGATCTTGTTCTTCCTTAATCAGGGCATACGCCGCATAACTTTGGCCGGTTTTCAAATACAAATCACATAATTCAATAACCAGTTTAGTTGTCCGACCATTTCTTAGCGCTTCCTCCAAATATTGAATTGCCTGAGTTAAGTTACCACTAGCGGCTGCTTTTTGCGCTAAATTCAGCAAATTTTTCTGACTCACTGATGTCATAATTAATCTTTCTTAACTATTTTCTGCTTAGTCTTAACAACGTTAGTTGATTGATGAGCATGGTTATCTGCTCCGTTTTTATTATTACGCTTTTGCATTGCACGATGCCTGTTTTGGTTAACTTCCATCACAACAGGTAAAACAACTGGCCGCCGGTTAGTCTTCTTATATAAAAAGCGTTCAAGATCATTACGAACATCCTGCTTAATTTCGGTCCAATCAAATTTCTTATGGGCAAAATTATTATTGATGGTTTCTTTAATTAATTCAATACTGTCATGCATTAACTTGTGGTTAGCCTTGATATATACGAAACCACGGCTAGTAACTTGTGGCTGGGCAACAATCTTTTTCTTGCGGCGATCAATTGTCACAACTGCAATAAAAATCCCATCATCAGACAAGACCTCACGATCACGCAAAACAATATTACCAACATCCCCGATACCAGAACCGTCAATCATCGTATCCTCACCAGGAACTGGATCAGTTAAGTATAATTTTTTCTGTTTAAAATCATAATTCAAGCAGTCACCATTTTTGGTAATAAAGATATTTTCCTTCTTTAAGCCAACTTTAATTGCTAAATCCTTATGAACTTCCATCAACCGATATTCACCAATTACCGGAATTAAGAACTTGGGCTTTAAGGTATCAATCAGAAGCTGCAAATCTCTACCAGTTGCATGGCCACTAGTATGCTTAGCCTGTCCTAGTTGAATAACCGTACCACCAGCACGATAAACCAGATCACTAGTTTGAGCTAATGTAGTTTCAACAGCATGTGATGGTGTTGTCGAAATAAAAACAAGATCCCCTTGATGAATGGTAATCATACTATGACGATTTTGCGCCATTTTCTGCAATGAATTAAGAGGCTCACCCATTTGACCAGTTTCAAGAATAACCGTCTTATTGTCAGGGGTTGTTTTGAGATCCTTAACCCGCATTAATAAGTCCTTAGGCACCTTTAAATAACCTAATTCCATTGCTGTACGAGCAATCTTAGCAACATCACGACCCGTTAGCAGAACTCGTCTGCCAGTCTTATATGCGGCATTTAAGACCTCTTGCATTCTAATTAAATTAGATGCTTTGGCAGCAACAATTATGCGGCCTTCAGTATTTCTAAACACATTGGTAACATAATTGCCAATATCTTGTTCAGAAACATTCGGGAACGATGCTTCGGCATTGGAAGAATCACTCAAAAGTGCTAAAACACCCTTTTCAGATATTTCGGCAAGGCGATCCATGTCCGTATGGTAATTTGGCGCAGCTGAAGGATCAAATTTAAAATCACCTGTATAAACAACTTCACCAGCTGGTGTATGAACATCAATTCCAAGTGAATCTGGAATTGAGTGCGTTGTATGGAAGAACGAAATACTTGCGTTCTTAAAATCAATTTCTGTTTCTGCATCAATTACATGGAACAAACTATTTTTACACCGTTTATTTGTACGCTTAACTTTAATTTTAGCTAGCTCAACTGTTAGTTTCGAACCAAAAACCGGAATATCATACTTGCGCAAGATATACGGCAAAGCTCCAATTGAGTCTGCATGTCCGTGGGTCAAAAAAATCCCCACAACCTGATCGCCATATTGCTCGAAAAAATCAAGGTCTGGAATAACCAGATCGATTCCAAACAAAGAACTATCAGGATACTTAAGTCCCGCATCAAGGACAAAAATTTCATCATTGACTTGGACGGCGAACATATCTTTTCCTTGTTCACGCACGCCGCTCAAAATCATTATTTTAACTTGATCAGCCATTATATTTCCTTTTCTATTGCTATTCAATTGTCATTTTTATGGATCATTGTGTGATCACAACGTAAAAAGTATCTTTATTAATTTTAGCATAAAAGTGATTACGACCAAAATAAAAAAGTCAGTTCTTGACGAGCTGACTTTTTTATCATATTTGCAATTAACGACGTAAACCTAACTTCTTAATTAGTTCACGGTAACGATTAATATCGTTATCTTGTAAGTAACGAAGTAAGTTACGACGGTGACCAATCTTCTTCAGTAAACCAACGTAAGAATGGTGATCATGTGAGTGACTCTTCATGTGGTCAGTCAAGTTGTTGATATCTGTAGTCAAGATTGCAACTTGAACCTCAGTTGAGCCAGTATCGCCTTCGTGGGTTGCATACTTCTTAATGATTTCGTCTTTTTCAGCTTTTGAAATTGCCATAATATTTTTCACCTTTCACTAAAATAATTGCCGTTAACAACGTTAACCGTCAGGTGTGAGCGTGCAAACAGCGTTAACGGTTCACAACAATAGTATAATACAGATTATTTTTTTAAAAAGCAAGGATAAATTATCTTGCATCTGCAATTATTCTCCAGTATAATAATTAAGTAAAATTACGATTAATGGAGGTGAATCTCATGCCACAAATCAAATCAGCTATTAAGCGAGTTAAAACTCAAGATGCTGCAAGAAAGCGCAACGCCGCTCAAATGAACCAGTTAAGAACTGCTGTTAAGAAGTTCAAGACTGCTCAAGCAGCCGGTGCTGAAGACGCCTCCGAATTACACATTGCTGCTGCTCGTGCTTTGGACAAGGCTGCATCAAAGGGTCTTATTCACAAGAACAAGGCTAGCCGTGATAAGAGTCGTTTAGCTAAATTGGCTAAATAAGTTGGCTAATATTTTATTGACTAACAATTAAAAAGACAAGAATCATTTGATTCTTGTCTTTTTTCTATACATTCAAAATAAATAATTTTAAAAAATTATCTTCATGGTACTGGCCATTTTTGTAATTATAATCTAATTCAATTGCGTCCTTTAATAAGGATACTAACTTTGCAATCGGCATTCTATTACCTAAAGCAAGTTTGACCCGATACGGATGTACACCAAGTTCTTTGACAATTTGTGCTTCACTTCTCCCCCGTTGTTGCAAAATTTTAACAGCTAAAATCAATTCCAACTGGTTTGCAAAAACAGCTAATAATTGCACGGGGTTGCTGCCCTCGCGTAACTGATTATCCAATCGTTCAATTGCTTCTTGGTAGTTATGCTTCAAGGCAGCTTCTAATATTGCAAAAACATTTTGAGCCAACGATAAATCAATGTTTCGTTCAATTTCTGCTTCAGTAATCTTACCATCAGCCGCAATCATCTTTAACTTATTAAAATTACTTAAAATCGTATCTAGAACTTGATCACTACGCTGTAACAATAATTGTAACCCTGTCTGCGAAATTTGATAGCCTTCAGCTGCAATTAGTGCTTTAGTGATTGACCCAACTTCATAAGGTCTAATCGCTGTTTCAACAACATTGAACTGGTTTAAAACCGTTTTAGTTAATTTCTTACGGCGATCAACTTTAGCATAAGAAGCTACTAAAATGACAATATCCTCTAATTGATTAATATTTACAAAAATTCGCTGCAATTGCTCTAATTGTTTTTGATATTTTTTAGGCACCTTAGCTGTTAAAAAAAATGGATTTTTAACTGTAATGATTTTTTGCTGGCTAAACAGGCTTGATTCTGTCAAATTAGCAATCAAGTCATCTAAGCCATCACTTTCACAGTCAACAATTACATGATCAAAGTTTTTAAACCTTGGTTCGCGCGTATAAGAACGTGCTATGTAGTCATTAAAAAAGCTGTCCTCACCTAAAATTAAAGTTTGTAAGTTAGAACTATTGGTATTTTTAAATAAAGATAATAAAGTCATTTGTTATTCACCGGGATAAAACGTGTAAATTTTGGTTCAGTAAAACCGCCATAAGTCCATGTAATCATACCACAGTCTTGTGTTGAAACCCACGGTATATGTTGCACTTTTAATGTTGTTAACGTTTCTGGATGTGGATGCCCAAAACGATTATTCCGACCAGCAGAAATAAAAACCATTTCTGGATGCAATTGCTGCAAAAAGGTTGGATTTGATGCTGTCCGACTGCCATGATGACCTAATTTAAAATAATTAGCATGTAAATGATAACGGGACATGATTTCTTGTTCACCATCTTGACCTAAATCACCCGTAAATAACCAAGTTTTATTGGCAATCGTAAACGTCAACGATAAGGAATCATCATTTGTACCCAATCCAGGTTTAACAGGATAAACAACATGAAACTTAATTTGCGGTTCCCTTACGCTATTACCAGCAAGTAATTGCACAATTTGATCTTGATGTAACAGACCACTAATTCTTTTCTGAAAAGACGGGTTATTAATTAAACCTTGTGCCATATACAATTTTTGGACTGGTACCTGTTCAAGTAGTGGCCGCAAATCACCAACGTGATCAGCATCTTGATGCGAAACAAAAATGCCATCAATTTTACTAATTCCCTCAGCCTTAAGCAGTGGCACAGTAATTTTATTAGCTTGTGGTGCCAGCTTTTTTCCGCCAAAATTAGGTTTACCACCAATATCTATTAGATATGTCCGCCGCGGGAAAGGTGTTGTCAGTAAAATACTATCCCCTTGCCCAACATCAATAAAAGTAACCTGTCCGGTTAATGGAAAATGAATTGTTAAAAATAAAATTATATATATGATAACCAACTTACCGATCAAAAAATTAGTCATTCGCCGATTACTTACCTGCTCGTTTACGTATAACAGCAACATGCTTGTTAAAATAAGCAGTAGTAAACACTGCCACCAACTAATCTTGCCAAAAGTTAATAAACCGAGCTTAGTTGCCGAAAGTTGGCTAATGAATTGTTCGCCAATCGTCAAAATTTTTTCAAATAAATTACTAATACTAGACACCGAGCCAAATACTAGCAGATTAATAAAAGTTACGGGCATAACTACCCAATTAAAATAAGGTACCACTACCATATTAAAAAGCACTGTTAACAAATTAAATTGGAAAAAATAAAATAATAATAATGGTGTCAGCAAAATATTAAGTAATGCTGACTGCTTTAGACTAGGCATTTTATTAGTCATTTCTAATCCTAAAGCCAAAAGATACGTTAAAATAGCGCCAACGCCCATCATTAATCGCGGATTAAGCAGTAAATGCAGCATACAAGTTAATCCAAGTAAGTCAAAATGAGTTATATGCCAGCCCCGAAAATTAAATATTTTACCTAAAATATACGTCAAACTAGCTCGAATAAATCCAGCTTGGCCGTTACTAAGAAAAATTCCTAGCAATAATAAACTTAAACAGCAAACAAAAGTTTCTTTTTCTGTAAATTTTAAATAAAAACAAATTGTACTGAGAGCCAAAACATAAATGCCAACGTGCAGACCAGAAATACTCAAAATATGAATTACGCCCAAATCGCGATAATTATCAAGAATTCCTTGATTATCTTGGCTAGGATTTTCGCCTAAAATTAATTCACTACTAAAAAAGCTTAAAATTCGGGGCATTCTTTTAAAGTAAGACTGTAAGGAAAAACGTAAATAATGCCAATAATCAGCGATACCTCCAGGTACAACTTTAATTTGACAGCTTTTTAATTTTGCTTGTTGGTAAATATTTTTTCCAGCATAATATTGCCGAGAATCAAATTGACCATAATTAGTTGCCGACATTATTGACTCAACTTGCCCAGTCAACGCAGTTAAATAAATTGTATGTCCCTGGTTAATCTGCTTAACCTGATTAGAAGTAACCGGCAGCGATACTAATATTTTCCCATCTGAAACTTCACCGATAGCCGAAAGCCAGTTATCAGTAAGTTTAATTTGATCTGGGTAAAGTTTAATAGCCGCATTATCAGTAATTGTAAATGTAGTTTTAGACTGATGTAAATGCACGTCAAGCAGGCCAATTACCAATATTATACAAATTAACCACTTAAGATCGGTATATTTTGTTAATAATAAATAAGCCAAATAGCCAGCAATTAAACCACTACAAATTTGCTCTGGATATCCGTAACTTTGATAAATTAAAAAACTTAAATCAACTAATAACAGTGCTAGCAATAATAAAAAGCCGGGAGTAAACAGCTTATACTGCCAATTGGTCTTTGAGAGCTGCAAAAGTTTTGTCTCCAATTCCCGAAACTTGCTTTAAGTCTTCAATCTTTTTAAAATTACCACTCTTTTGCCGATAAGCAATTATTTGTTCTGCTTTTTTTTCGCCAATACCATTGAGTTTTTGCAATTCTTCAGCATTAGCCGTATTAATATTAATTTTAGCATTCGTTTGGTTATCACTAGCAGTAGCTGTAGAATCAGACGCAGCAGTTGTTTCTGCTGTTTGCTCACCTGCACTATTATTAACTGCAATCACAATTTCACTAGCTTTAATCTTTTCACCATAATAGGGAATATGCACTTTATCTTGATCCTGCAAAATTAATGCCCGATTAACCTGCTTAAGTTGAGCTCTAGCCGTAGTTCCACCAGCTGCATCAATTAGTTCTTGTAAGCGCGCACCAGTTTTCAAAGTATAGACTCCTTGATGTTTAACTGCACCCGAAATATCACAGGTTACATTTTCTGGTTTAGCTTTTTCTTTAGGTTGCACGTTGTCTGTCGGGGTAATTTTAGTCGGTTGTGTAGTATCTGCTTTTTTAGTCATTGTTTTAGTAGTTGTACTATCTACGGTGAAATCAGCGTTATGATTATTCAAATCACTGCCCTGCCTAGTCCAAATTACAATTCCGACTACAATTAATCCAACTAAAAAATATTGTTTATGCTCAATAATAAAGTCTTTGATCTTTTGCCAATCCACTTTTTTCACCTCAATTATTAAGTACGCAAAAAAGCTCAGAATTTCTTCTGAACTTTTTTAATTAATAATTCTTTTCTAAATAACTGAGCACATCACTAAAAGTCGCAACTGGAACAATTTTCATCTTCGAATGAAGTTCCCGAGCTGTTCTTTGCGCCACTACATAATTACTAGCCTTTTTTTTCACTCCAGTCGTATCAGTCGGTGCAAAAAAGACTTCCGCACCAATCCGATTAGCAGCAACTACTTTCTTATCAACACCACCAATAATTCCAACTTTGCCATTGGGAGTAATTGTTCCTGTTCCAGCAATTTTATGACCAGCGGCTAATTTCTTACCCGTAAACGCTTCATAACTAGTTAAGGTAAACATTAAGCCAGCAGACGGACCGCCAATCGCTCCAGCATCAATTTTTAACTTGGGTTTAGTTGCTACCTTAACGTGTTCTACCAGCTGAATACCAATTCCCGGTTTACCTGTTCCGGCAACTTTAACAATTTTTCCAGTAAAGTAGCGGGCACGGCCTTCGCGCAAGACCTTAATTTTGACTCTGGCATGCAATGGCTGCCTCTGCAAGTAAGCCATCATTTCTTCAGTTGATTTAAATTGATGACCATTAGCACCTAAAACTGTATCACCAACCTGCAATTTTCCTCTAAAACTTGAATGCTTCTGCACTTGCATAACATAAACGCCTTGATACTTTAATTGCGGTTTTAAACCTGCTCTTTTTGCTGCACAATAAATCGCATTTTGCTGGCTAGTTTCCATATACCAATTTTGTAATTCTTGATACTGACTGTTAGTTGCACCACCAAGCAATTCTGAACTAGGAACACGTGTTGTATATTTTTGAGTGTAACTCCATAGATACTGCAAAACAGAAGCTGGCGCACTAGTTTCACTAACTGTTACCAAATATAAATTATTAGGCTTTGGCCTACTGCTCTTCACAAACTGGCCAACTGAAATTGCTTCACCCGGCATTTCCAAATAATACTTAGTCGGCCAGCTAAGGCCGACTGCGAGTAAAACTAATACTAATAAACATCCTAACCAATTACAAATTCGTCTTTTAGCCTTAAAATTTTGCTTTTCTTGTGCCACCGTCTAGCTCAACTTCTTCCTTACGGCTTTTGCTGCCATTGGCGGTAAAAAGCTGTTAATATCACCACCAAAGTGAGCAACCTCTTTAATAATACTAGATGCAACAAAGCTATTTTCTGGTTGTGTAAATAATAAAACCGTTGCTATTTCTGGGCTCATTGTCTTATTCATTGCTGCAATTTCTTGCTCATATAAGAAGTCAGAACTATTACGAACCCCGCGAATAATCGCATTAGCATGTAAATCCCGAGCAACATTAACTGTTAAATCATTAGGCCGCTTAATAACCTGAATATTAGGATAATCCTTTAATGCATCTTGAATAAATGCAACCCGTTCATCTACCGTAAACAAATATTTTTTAGCTGTATTGGTCATTACAACGACATATAATTTATTAAATAACGCTGCGGCTTGCTTAGCTACATCAATATGACCATTGGTTATCGGATCAAAACTACCGGGAAAGAGTGCAATTGTCATTATTCTGCCCTCCGATAAAACCGCACTATCGTTTTACCCAAATGATGCACCTTAATCAATGTAAAATCGGGAATTTCTCCTAATTGTGTTTCATCATCTGTTTCGGCAACGATTATTGCCTTGCTAGTTAATAAATTTCCAGCCAACATTTTTTGCATGTCACTAGCAATTCTTTGTTTAGCATACGGCGGATCTAAAAAAATTAAATCAAATTTTTGTCCATCTTGAGCAAATTTCTTTAAAGCAGCAGCACTTGACATCTTATAAACGGAAAATCGGTCTTCTTCTTTAGTTAACGCCACATTTTTGCGAATAATTGCAGTGGCTGCATAATTAATATCAACTAGTGTTGCATGACTGCAGCCGCGTGAAACAGCTTCAATTCCTAAAGCACCACTACCACCATACAGATCAAGCACTTCACCACCAGTAAAAAATTGCCCTAAACTATTAAATAACGATTCTTTAACTTTGTCGCTAGTTGGTCTTGTTTTTTGACTTTTTAACGTAAATAAATTGCGTTTGGCATACTTACCTGAAATAATTCTCATAATAATTGTTGTTCCGTATTTTTCTCTTGTTCTTTTAACAGTTTATCTTCAGCTTTTTTAGCCATTTCACTAATTTGCTGTTCAATATGTGTACTGGTTAAATCCAGTTTATCTTCCTGCGATTTTTCAACTTTCATTACAAAATCTAATGATTGCAAAGTTTGTATTATTTGGTCAGCATCCTTGTAATTAACATACAAGACACAGTAACCCATTTTTTTAGAAAAATAGACAATGTCACCATAATGCCGCAACCGATACTGGTTATTTGCCGCATCAAGATAGACAATTAGTCCTTGTCTTTTAGTAATTGCGGTATCAGCTAAGTCGTGATTAACGCTCATGAGACAACACTCCTTCTTCAATTTTGATTTTTTCATTAGCTGAAATATTTAAAACTAAACCAATTGCAGCAGACAGAACAATCATTGATGAGCCACCATAGGAAATAAACGGCAAAGTTACTCCCGTAATTGGCAATAGACCTAAGACAGCTCCCACATTAAATAAAGTCTCCGTAAAAATAATCGTTGTTACGCCAAAGCAAACCAAGGCATCAAATTGCGAAACCGCCTTAATACCCACTTCCATAATTTGCCACATCAAATAGAATAACAAACCTAAGACCAAGACAGCTCCTAAAACACCAATTTCTTCAGCTGCAATTGCCAAAATAAAATCAGTATATGGTTCCGGCAAATAACCACGCTTTTGCATACTATTTCCCAAACCAACGCCAAACAAACCGCCATTATGAATTGCGTAGTAAGAATTAACCAACTGGGCCCCACCTTTTTGCTGGAGTTCAAACGGATGCAGAAAAGACATAAACCGTTGATACTGATAACTATTTTGCAAAAATTTAGGATTCCAATGAATTACCAAAAAAACCAGCAGAAAAACGCCTAAACCAATACCAAATAAACATGTTAATGCATTCTTGGTCGGCATCCCTGATACCGAAAACATAACAATCACGATCATTGCTAGAATTGCGGTACCCCCAGCATCAGGTTCCATAAAAACAAGAAACATCATAAATATAGCCACAATCCCTGGTCTTAATAGATTTTCAATAATGTGGCCACTATTAAAACTACCATCATGTCTATCTAAAAAGAATGCTAAATAGATAACCAAAGCTAACTTGGCAACTTCCAATGGCTGAATTTTAATAATTTTTAGGTCAATCCAGCCCACGGCCCCATTAACAGCAGCCGCTGATCCCCGGACAATTTTTAAGACAAATAAGTAAAGTAATAAAACTATACTGATCCCTAAAAACCAAGCAACAAATTTAGTGTTTTTAAAAAGGTCAAGTTTGAGTGTAAAAAAAGGTAATGCAAAAAATAAAATTGCCACTAACGCATAAATTGCTTGTCTGACGCCATACGCTGACGGCTTAAAGCCGTTAACCAGCAAAATATCAGAACTTGCTGAATAAACCATAATAATGCCAAAAATAACCAGCAACAAATATGGAATTAAAATACGATAATTTAAATAATGAATTTTTTTGCGCACAGATAGTCTCTCCCTTAGAGTAAAACTTATCCCTTATTATAAAGCAAAAAAAGCACCACTTCATCAAGTGAATGCTTTTTTTAAAAATAATCAAGCTAATTATTTACGATTACGTTTCTTATCAGCCTTTTGCCGTTCTGAAGTATTTAAAATCTTCTTCCGTAAACGAATTGATTCTGGAGTTACTTCACAATATTCATCATCATTCAAAAATTCAATTGCTTCTTCCAAAGTCAAAGATTTTGGTGTATGAATAGCAGCAGCGTGATCCTTACCAGCAGCACGCGTGTTAGTCAGGTTCTTACCCTTAATAACGTTGACAGCGATATCACGATCACGTGAGGATTGACCAACAATCATTCCTTCGTAAACTTCAACACCAGCACCGATAAACAACTCACCACGTTGTTCAACTGTTTGCAATGAGTAAGTTGTTGACTTACCTTGACTAATTGAAACCAAGGCACCATTCTTTCGTCCAGGTTCCCAATTTTTAACAACTGGCTTATATGAATCAAAACTGTGGTTCATAATTCCATAACCACCAGTTTGTGACATAAATTCATTGTTGTAACCAATCAAACCACGAGATGGCACTAAGAAATCAAGTCGAGTTTGACCGTTACCAGTTGCTGCCATGTTCTTCATTTCACCTTTTCTTTGTGAAAGTGAATCAATAACAGAACCAACATATTCATCTGGGGTATCAACTTGAACAGCTTCAAAAGGTTCACACATCGTACCGTCAATTTCACGGTAGATAACCTTTGGCCGTGAAAGTTGTAATTCAAAACCTTCACGCCGCATTTCTTCAACTAAAATTGACAAGTGCAATTCACCACGACCAGAAACAGTCCAAGCGTTAATTTGATCAGTTGGTTCAACCTTCAAAGAAACATCGGTCCGTGTTTGCTTAATCAAACGATCTTCAAGCTTCTTAGGAGTAACCTTGTCACCCTCACGACCAGCAAATGGTGAGTCACTAGCAACAAAGTCCATCTGCAATGTAGGTGGATCAATCTTAAGTAGTGGCAATGCTTCTGGATGTTCTGCTGAAGCGATTGTTTCCCCAACAAAAATGTCGTTAATTCCGCTGATCGCAATAATGTCGCCAGCCTTAGCCTCTTTAATTTCATTACGCTTCAAGCCGAAGAAACCAAATAATTTAGTAACTCGGAAGTTTTGCGTTGAGCCATCACGCTTCATCACAGTGATATTATCACCAACTTTAACTTGACCGCGATAAATCCGACCAACACCGATTCGACCAACATAGTCATCCCAATCAAGCATTGTAATTTGGAATTGTAGTGGTTCAGCAATATTGTCAAGTGGAGCTGGAATTGACTTAATAATAGTGTCAAAGATTGGATCCATTGTTTCTTTTTGCGTTGCAGGATCAGCTTCATATGAAGAAGTTCCGTTCAAAGCTGAAGCATAAACAACTGGGAAATCAAGCTGCTCATCATTAGCACCTAATTCAATGAAAAGTTCCAATACTTCATCCATTACTTGCTTAGGACGAGCACCTGGACGGTCAATCTTGTTAATAACAACGATTGGCTTAACACCAGCTTCTAACGCCTTCTTAAGTACGAAACGAGTCTGCGGCATAGTACCTTCATAGGCATCAACTAATAGAAGTGCCCCATCAACCATGTGCATGATTCGCTCAACTTCACCACCGAAGTCGGCGTGTCCTGGCGTATCCAAAATGTTAATGGTTGTATCACCATACTTAACAGCAGTATTCTTAGATAAAATAGTAATACCACGTTCACGTTCAATATCATTTGAATCCATTGCCCGATCTTCCAAAGCCATATGCTCAGGCAGAGTATCGGATTGCTTCAATAATTGGTTAACCAAAGTAGTCTTACCGTGGTCAACGTGCGCAATAATTGCTATATTTCTAATATCGTTTCTTCTTTTTTCTGACAAAAGTATTCCTCCTCCACTCCTCAATAAAAAAACTGTGACCTAGTCACAGTTTCGGCGGCACGCTATCAAACATGCTGATCGAAGTGTTTTTTATATCTGTGTAGTTACGCTCATTGATTTTACCACCTAACTATATACCGGTCAACGTTTATCCCTCTTTTTCAAATTTAAAATTTAGTATAAAATAAAAGGCAGACAAATAACCTAAGTTTATGGTAAAAATATATTTGTAACTTTTAGATGAAAGAGTGATTTTAATTGATTTTAATGAAAGATATTACCCGTGATGGTAACCCTGTCTTGCGCCAAGTCGCTAAGCCGTTAACTTTTCCTTTAAGTGAGCATTACCAAAAGTTAGCTGATGAGATGATGGAGTACTTAATTAACTCACAAGATCCCAAGATTGCTAAAAAGCATCAATTGCGGGCTGGTGTTGGTTTAGCTGCACCACAAGTTGGTGAAAGTGTCCAAATGGCATCGTTACTTGTTCCGAATGATAAAGGTGAGATTATTTTTAAGGAAACATTTGTTAACCCGGAAATCTTGTCTGAATCAGTACGCCAGGCTTGTCTTAGCGAAGGCGAAGGCTGCCTAAGTGTTGACAAGGTAATCGATGGCTATGTTCCCCGCCCTGACAAGTTGAAAATTCATTACTATACGGTTGCTGGTGAAGAAAAGACGATTCGTTTAAAAGATTATCCGGCAATTGTTGCTTCCCATGAAATTGAACATCTGCGAGGGCACCTCTTTTACGATCGCATCAATAAAGAAGACCCGTTTAAGTTAGCTGAAGATACTGTTGTTATTTATTAATAAATAACTAAGCACAAAAGTCGTCAATGTTGTTTTGGCGGCTTTTGTGCCTAATTAATGAGAACTTGTTTCTATACTTGTAATTATAATTATGGTAGAATTTTCATTAGCTATTGGATATTTTTATTAATATTCAAATTAAGAACGTTTTATAACTGAATAAGGAGAATACAAATATGATCTACAAAGTTTTGTATCAAAAAGATAAGGTTGTTAACCCAAGAAGAGAAACAACCCAGACTCTTTACCTGGAAGCAGACAATACTGTTGCTGCTAGAACATTGGTTGAGGAAAATACCCCCTACAACATTGAACTCATCCAAGAACTTACAGGTAATTCGCTAGAATATGAAAAAGAACACGCTGATTTCGAATTAACGTCATTCGCAGGTAAGAAGTAGTCTTCCGTGCGCATTAAAAATAATGAAGTTGCCGTTTTTGCAATCGGGGGGTTGCATGAAATAGGCAAAAATATGTATTGTGTTCAATACCAAGATGAAATTATCATCATGGATTGCGGCATTAAATTTCCAGAAGATGACCTCTTAGGCATCAACTATGTTATTTCCGATTATTCTTACTTAATTAAAAACCGGAAAAAAATCAAGGCATTAGTTGTCAGCCATGGTCACGAAGATCACATTGGTGGTATTCCGTTTTTACTAGAAAAAATCCCAGAAATTCCAGTTTATGCTACCCCATTTGCTTTAGCCTTAATCAAGGGCAAACTTGAGGAACACGGCATTTTACGCACAACTGAATTGCACGAGGAACATGAAGATACTGTTTTAAAATTTAAGAAATTATCTGTTGAATTTTTCAGAACGACGCACTCAATTCCTGATACTTTGGGAATCGCTGTTCACACACCACTAGGTGCAGTTGTCTTTACTGGCGACTTCAAGTTTGACTTGACACCAGTTATGAACCAACCAGCACCAGATTTTCAGAAGATGGCAAAGTTAGGTAAAGAAGGCGTTTTAGCCCTTCTCTCTGATTCAACTAACGCAGAAGTTACCCAATTTACTAAATCTGAGCGTTTTGTAGCAAAATCGCTACATGATATTATTACGGGTATTCATGGCCGCATTATCTTTGCCACTTTCGCTTCTAATCTCTATCGAGTATCAACTGCCATTCAGGCTGCAATTGATACTGACCGAAAAGTTGCTATTTTTGGTCGCAGTATGGAAAACGGTGTTCAAAACGGAATTGATTTAGGCTACCTTAACGTTCCCGAAGGCTTAATTGTTGATGCCAACGAAATTAATCATACTCCAGCTGATAAAGCGATGATTTTATGTACTGGTTCACAAGGTGAACCACTAGCTGCTCTTTCACGAATTGCTAATGGTACTCACAGACAGATTAGTCTGCAGCCGGGAGATACGATTATCTTCTCATCTAATCCAATTCCAGGTAACACTTTAAGTGTTAACCACTTGATTAACAAACTGATGGAAGGTGGCGCTAATATCGTCCACGGACGCGTCAATAACGTCCACACTTCTGGTCATGGTGGTCAAGAGGAACTTAAGATGATGGTCCGTTTAACTCATCCAAAATATATGATTCCAGTTCACGGCGAATATCGGATGCAGGTTATCCATACCCAATTAGCTCAAGCTGCTGGTGTTCCAGCTGACCAAACTTTTGTTTTAGAAAATGGCGAAGTTATTTGCTTTGGTCCTGAAGGCTCGAGAATTGCTGGTCATGTGCCAGCTGGTGACGTTTATGTTGATACTTCTGGCACTGCTGATGTCGGCAATGTTGTGGTTCACGACCGGCAAATTCTATCTGAAGAAGGCTTAGTTGTTGCTGTTGCCACAGTTGATTACAAGCACAAACGAGTTTTAGCTGGACCAGATGTTTTGAGTCGCGGATTTGTTTACATGCGTGAATCAACTGACTTAATTAGTCAGGCTCAGAAGCATATCTATCACGTTATCAAAACAGAAATGGATAAAACGGACCACCCTAAAGACAGTGTCATTCGTAAGGCAATCGTTGAAAATCTTTCTGACTTTTTATATTCACGAACTAAAAGACGACCAATGATCCTCCCAATGATTATTGAAAAGAAATGATAAAAAAGCCCGTATAGGGCTTTTTTAATTGTAAGATGAATAACAAGATGAAAATACACCTACTCGTTAATGAATTAGCTGGCAACGGTAATGCCAAAGAAACTTTTGAGAAAACAGTTCTCTTGTTAATTACCCAGCAGATTAACTTTGACTTTCAAAAAAGTAATTATGCTGGCGAACTAATTGAATTGGCACAAGCATACAGCAATCAGCCGCATACAGCTAATGAAATCCTACTCGTAATTGGTGGTGATGGATCCTTAAATGAGGTCTTAAATGGAATTAAACGTTCAAAGAGACCCGCAACCGCCTTTGCTTATTTACCAGCTGGTACTGGTAATGATTTTGCTCGTGCTGCCAATTTGAGTTCCAATCCTGAAAAATTACTTGCTAGATTAAAGACTAATCCAGCACCAACAGCAATTGATTGTGGCTACTTTGAACTTGCCGGATACCAAGATCAACCCGGTTATTTTGCCAACAGTTTTGGTATTGGCTTTGATGCTTCTGTTAACCATTTCAGCAACAATTCTAAGTTAAAAGAAATTTTAAATAAAATTAATCAAGGTAAATTAATCTATGCCGCCAATATTTTGCGTGCATTGCGTAATCAGACTACATTCAGTGTCGAGATTCGCACTAGTACACAAAAAATGCACTATGATGATGCCTTCTTAGTTACTACGACTAATCATCCCTATCTTGGCGGCGGTATTCCACTTTTACCCAGTGCTAACATTACGAGCCATAATTTAGATGCAGTTGTTGTAGAAAAATTTAGCATTCCTAAATTAGTTAAATTATTATTCCATCTTCTTAAAGATGGCTCACATATTACTGACCCGCAATTCCATTACCTTGAAGCTCAAGAAATTATTGTCAAAACCAAGCAAAAAGAATTTGCGCAAGTTGACGGTGAAGAAATCTACCAGCAAACATTCAATTTAAAATTAAAAGTCAGTCAATTTAACTTATTAAAATAAAAGCGTTTTTGCACTTCAAAATGCAAAAACGCTTTTTTAATTAGTCATTTTCTTCAATTGTCTTGCTATTAATTTTAGCGGCCTCAGTCAGATCTGGTCCAGCATAAGCACTTTTAACTCCCCAGTAGTAAAAACCAATACTAATCACTGCTACCAATACCAAATCCCACGGATAATGCAGCCAATTTAAACCACCAAATTCTTGTGAACCAAAAAGTGATATTCCTGCCATTGCCAGCAGATAAATAATTAACCACCAACTACCACGTAAAGCCTGCTTAAATTGATGATCATGATTTTTCCATTCATAATACGCATAAATAGGCATCCCAGCTAGAATAACTAACATCACTTCCCAAGTAGTCGGGAATTGCCCCCAATAAACTGCCAAACTAGTCAAAACAAAAGTTATTGGGGCAAGAAAGCGCAAATTATGCAGCTTAATCGGCCGTTTAAACTTAGGTGCTAACCTGCGTAAGGCAACTGTTGAAACTGGCCCCGTTAGGTAAGCAATCAAAGTTGATGTCGCAATCACACTCGCAAGTTGTCCCCAATTAGGAAATAAAATCACTAAAATAATGCTAACAAGTAAACTAGCCAGCATTGCCTTATGCGGCGTATGATATTTAGAGTCAATTTCCGTTAAAAAGTGTGGCAAGTGCTTATTCTCGGCCATTGCTGCAAGTGACCTACTGGTAGTTGCCATAAAGGCAATTCCTGTTCCAAAAGGCGAAACAAAAGCATCAAGATACAACAAAATCGACAACCAATTTAAACCTAATAAAACTGCCAGCTGCGCAAAGGGTGAACTAAAATTGATCCCTGACCAGCCATTAAGTTGAATTAAGTGATGTGGCATACTACCGACAAAAGTAAATTGTAATAGTGTATACAAAACTGCACTCAATGCTAAAGAAATAATAATCGCCCGGCGCATATTTTTTTCAGGATTCTTAATTTCACTGCCTAGATTAATCACGGTTTGAAATGCGTCATAAGAAAAAATAATTCCCGCACTCGTTGTCGCCGTTAAAATCGGTGCTGTGCCGTGGGGAAACCAATTTGTCGTTGTCAAAGCTAAATTATGAGCATTAAACCCGGATAAGAGTAGCAAAATAAAAGTCAATGTTGGAATAATAATTTTAAACCAAGTAATCGTGTTAGAGAAGCGTGCCATCAAATTAACAGAGTAATAATTAATCCATGTAAAGATCCCCATAAAAATAAAGACAACTACCAGTCCAATACCAGTAATTCGTCCCGCATGCATTAATTGATGAAAGCTGCGTGCCCACGGCCAGGGCCAAGAGCTAAGATATTGCACTGCCGCCACAGCTTCAATTGGCAAAATTGTTTCAAGTGAGACCCAATTAGCCCAAGCAGCAATAAAGCCTAATAATGACCCATGCGTATACTGGGCAAACCTACTCATGCCACCACTTTGCTGAAACATGGTTCCCATTTCTGTGTAAACAATTGCAATAAAGCCCATAATCACGGCACCAATAATCCATGAAAAAATGGCTGCAGGGCCGGCTAAATGTGCACCCTCTCCAGCACCAAAGAGCCAACCTGAGCCAATAATTGAACCTAACGATAACAAAGTCAGTGATACCAACCCAATTTTTTGCTTTTTAATTTTCATTACCTCATTTCATAAAATTAATTTTGCCCCTTCTGTCATAAAAGTCAAGCATTAGGAATGGCTAGCTGGCAAGTATTTTATTTAAAAGGTACTAAACAGACTTATTATCATTATTTATTCTAGCCTAAATACGAAATTGCTACCTGTAATTGAGCTAGCTTTACTATTGTCTGAACAACATCAGTTTGATCAACCTGCATGGAAATAGCACAAGTTGCTTCATCAAAATCATATCCTGAACCAATTGCCATCTCTGCTGCGGTCTGATACAAATCAGTATCACTTACCCCAGGATCAAGCTTAAACAGTATTCTGCTGTCATCAGTAACTAAATATTGCGTGCCCTGTTTCTGGACAAAACAATAAACAGTATCACCATATGCATCAATTGCAGTTGTGGCAACTTCTAACGTATCAGCACTTACAGTAACAATACCGGTTTCTTTTGCAACCCAATCCCCAATTGCTTTTTTTAAAGGCGGAATTGCTTCCGTTATTTCTTTTATCATATTTACTTCTTTCTTATGCCCGCGGTGCTAACTTAATCCCTTGCATCCCAATCATGGGGTCAATCTCTCCAGAATAAATTAATTCCGGTGTCAAAAAATAATCCTGAGCAGCAGTTTGTGCCTTGCTTTCTTGTTCAAGATCAAGGCTAGCTTTACTATCTGGAACAGCAAATTGCTTTTGCAATTTAGCAGTTAGTCCTGTTTTACGATCATTTCCTGATGTATTGAGTGCCATAACATAAGCTCGCGGATCACCAACCAAAACCAAATTCTTTTCAGCCCGTGTGACAGCTGTATATAACAAATTACGCTTCAGCATCACATAATTTTGCATTGTCAAATTTAAGATAACCAACGGAAATTCAGATCCTTGAGATTTATGAATCGTAATTGCATAAGCCCTAGTTAAATCGAATAGATCTTTTTTACTAAAATTAACTTCACGGCCATCAAAATCTGCTGTTAAACATTTTTTAGAATTTTTTTCATCAATTGCTAAAATTTTGCCAATTTGCCCATTATAAATATCTTTTTCTGGATTATTTTGCAATTGCAAAATTCGATCACCAATGCGAAAAATTTCATCATGAACTTTTAAATGCTTACTGGTTGGCGTATCTGGATTCATAATTTCTTGAATTAAATTATTAAGATTAGTCACGCCGCCATCACCATGATACATTGCACTTAAGACCTGAATATCATCCGGATCAAAGCCTTTTGCCAAAGCACGCTCAACAATTTGACTAACTACGTGACCAATTTCATGCGGTGGACTAGAAATAAAGGAATAATTTTTAGTCTTTTTGAACAGCGCTTCCTGATCTTGACCTTCATTAATATCGTGTGCCAAAGTAATAATACTTGAATCATCACCTTGGCGGTGAATTTGCGTTAAAACAGTCGTAGGCAGGGTTTCGGACTTAATAAGGTCACTAAATACATTACCTGGGCCAACTGAAGGAAGCTGATCCTTATCCCCCACAAAGACAATATGCTTAGTTTGATTAATACTCATAATTAATTGCTTAAACAAAAACATATCAACCATTGACATTTCATCAATAATCAAAATCTCTCCGTTTAATTCATTTAAATCAGTATTATCGTTATTACCAATACCCAAACCGAGCATACGGTGAATTGTTTTCGCTGGAATGCCTGTAATTTCTTCCATTCTCTTAGCAGCACGACCAGTTGGTGCTGCTAGCAAAAATGGCGGATCATTGCTATATAATGCCGCAGCTGGAATTTCCGCTAGATAACGCAATGCCAATAAAATACCGTTAATGATAGTGGTCTTCCCTGTACCTGGACCACCCGTTAAAATCGAAATTGGATGTGTTAAAGCATTTTTAATCGCCACTTTTTGCGTATCATCATACTTGATTTTAAGGTCTTTTTCGGCTCTGTTAATTGCCTTGTTAACAGCATGATCGCTATATTGTTCATCTTCCTGCTGCTCACGATTGGCAATTAAATTTTTCATTATCAGTGCGATCTCTGTTTCTGTCTGAAAAATATTCTGTAAAGCTGCATCCTCACCAGCAACTACTAACTTACCATCATGTTGCAACTGATTAATGCAATTAGCAATAGGATCAAACTTAGTAATCTGTAATAATTTACTGGCATCTGTTAACAATTGGGCTAACTTCACATACGTATTGCCGGACTTACTCAATTCATCAAGTAAAACTTGAAAAAGTGCGCCATTAATCCGTCGTGGATCATCAATACTAATTCCAAGTTCTCGTCCCATTCGATCAGCACTTTTAAAACCGTAACCAGCAACTTCATCGATTGACGCATAAGGATCTTCCCGCAGTTTAGATAAGGTTTCACCATGATATATTTGGTATAAACGATTAGCAACTTTTTTATTCAGGCCAAATTGTCCTAATTTTAAAACAATTTCTGAATACGAATCCATCGCATTAATGCCAGCTAAAAGACTATCTTTTTGCTTCTGGGTCAAGGACAAAGTAGCAATTTTAGCTGGTTTTTCTTTTAAAATTGTTAGTGCATCCACGCCTAATTCAGCAATAATTGTATTAGCTGCCTTTTTCCCAATTCCGGGAAATTTACTCGAACTCAAATACCGCGTTAAACTGCCTTCTTCATGTGGCATTGCCTGCTGGTAACTGTCACAATGAAATTGTAACCCAAACTTATTATGAACGACCAATTTCCCAACAAAACGGTAATTACCACCAATCTGAATATCACCAAAATTACCAGTAACCTTAATATCTTCACGGTCATAATCTGTTAATTTTCCAATAATCGCAACATCAAGAATTTTATAGAGATCTTGGTCATTTTCAAATACAATGCCACTAATTTTCCCTGTAAATTCAGTCATTATTCTTTCCTTTATCGTTAATCATCTTAAGAATTGCGGCATATTGGTCCAGCGCCTGCTGGTAGTACTTCGGATCCAGCTCTTTAGCTTGCTCAAAAAACTTCTTGGCCGCCGTGCGATCTTCTGCAAGTATCGTAATTCCTAATAAAAAATCAACCTTCGCACTTCTATTGGCTAGTCCAATCTGCCGATAACTTTTCTGAGCTTCATCCAATTGCCCCAAACTGAGCCAAATATCACCTAGTAATTCCCGTACCCGATCATCAACGTGCTTAATCGTCAATGCATACGCCAAGGCTTTTTGTTGTTGACCAATTTTAAGATAAACTAGGGCTTTTTGGTATAAAACCAAATCATCATTGGGAATCTGATCAAGTAGTGTCAATGCCTTGGTAAATTCACCCTGCATATAATAGCAAACTGCTAAGTCATAATCTAAGTCCTGTGGCTTATTAACTAAGTGCTTAGCCTGTTCCAATAATTGCGTTGCTTGAGCAAAACTTCCCTGATCAAGTAAACAAGTTGCTAATTGCAAATAATTGGTCGTATTTTGGGGATCTTGGTCAATGCGCGTTACCAATTGATGAATTTGCTGGTTAATTTTTGTTTGTTCAGCCTGTTTTTTATCCTGCTGTCCCATTATAATGCATCCGTTTCTGAAATTTTCCGATCCAAAAAGTCTGTTTCATTCCACACTAGTGCATGAAAGTTACATCCCTCATCTTTAGTTTCTAAAATAGTTAGACTTGTATTATTCAAACTACCATTTTGCCGTACATTTTTGAGTGAATAACCTAATAAACCACCCATAATTGCCGATAAGGCTGCACCGTGACTAACCGCAAGTACTCGATCATTATCATTAGGAAATTTTTGTGCAACACTACGAGCAAAATTCTGTCCCCGCGCAATTACTTCAGCATAATTTTCACCACCAATACTATGGCCATCATAGAGATCAGGATGCGCCCACAAATCAGCTGCCTGTTTAGGATATTTTTGCTTTGCTTGGGTAAACTGCAGACCTTCCATTTTACCCAAATCAAATTCGCGTAGCCGTTCATCAATAATTACGGAAAGCCCAGCATTCATCACAGTATCAATTACTTGAGCTGTCTTAAACGCCCGCTTTAAGGGACTAGTATAAATTGCCTGAAACTTAGTTCCCATAAGATACTTACCCAACTTCTTAATATCAATTAAGCTCTGCGGTAACAATGGTGAATCGCCGTGACCACCTTGAAAGCGCCGTTCAAGATTCCATTCCGTTTTTCCGTGACGTACAAAGTAAATTTGCATCAGTTAATTTATCTCTTTTCTTTTGCTTATTCTTGTCTAGTTTATCATTTAATTAGGACAAAAGAAAAAGAGAAAAATGCTTTAATCATTTTTCTCTCTTACTAAATTAAACTAACTGTAATTGTCGTTCATCTTGATAAGCAGTATCAATATTGCCGCCACCTAAGCATTCTTCACCACGATACAAAACTAATGCTTGTCCTGGTGTAACTGCTCTTGCCGGTTCGTCAAAATAAACAGTTGCAGTATTAGTTGCTGCATGATATGTCACCGTTACCCCAACATCAGGCTGCCGATAACGGAACTTAGCACTACAATGAATTTTAAAATCAGCCTTAGGTTGACCAGTAAAAAAGGACATTTCACTTGCTTCAAGCCTAGTGGCATACAATAATTCACTATCATAACCCTGCTCAACAATTAATTCATTCTTCTTAAGATCCTTACCAACAACAAACCATGGGTCGGTTGACTCTTTAGTTGAACCAAGGCCAAGGCCTGAACGTTGCCCAATTGTATAGTACATCAGTCCCGCATGCTCGCCAACAACTTTACCATCTGGTGTAATCATCTTACCAGACTTGGCTGGTAAAAATTCACTCAAAAACTTGCGGAAATTCCGCTCACCAATAAAGCAAATTCCGGTAGAATCTTTTTTCTTTGCCGTTGCTAAACCTGCTTTAATAGCAATTTCACGTACTTGTGGCTTAGTTAAATCAGCTAATGGAAAAATAACTTTACTAATTTGATTCTGATTTAATTGGCTTAAAAAATAAGTTTGGTCCTTATTACCATCTTTTGGTCGCATCATGTGCGTCAACCCGTTTTCATCAGTCACTGTTTTAGCATAGTGCCCCATTGCAATATAATCAGCATCCAAATTCATAGCAAATTCCAAAAATGACTTAAACTTAATTTGGCTATTACACATTACATCAGGATTAGGTGTGCGTCCTTTTTTATATTCATTTAAAAAGTATTCAAAAACACGGTGCCAATATTCTTTTTCAAAGTTAATTGAATAATATGGGATCCCTATTTGATCTGCCACGCGCTTAACATCATCGTAATCTTCTGTTGCAGTACATACGCCAGCATCATCAGTGTCATCCCAGTTCTTCATAAAGACGCCGATTACATCATAGCCCTGCTGCTTAAGCAATAAGGCAGAAACGGATGAATCTACGCCCCCACTCATGCCCACAACGACTCTTGCTTTTTTTGCCAACTTTCATCAATCCTTTACGGAAACAATAATTTTACGCTCAGCCAAATCCTTAAGGATATAATCCAACAATTCTACAGTCTGCGCTAATTGTTTGTTCTTAAAAATATTTACTTTCTTTAACCCACTGCGATCAGTTACAACCATCGTTAAATGCGTCATTGCCTTATTAATTGTCATTTTCAGCTTAGTTGGCGCATCATAAGGAGACTCATTATAGAGTGGATGCTCATAATTAAAGTTCCCTTTAACAGTTTTCACAAAACCAGCATCAATTAATGCATAAAGTTTTAAATCTGGACTAAGAGTAAATTTGCGATTATCACCATTAATTATAACTGTATTTGCCATAATTTTACCTCACTTACTTATAATAAGTTAATTTAACAAAGAAAGCAACTATTTATTTTTCTGTTGCACTTTAAGCGCAATTTTAGCTAATGCAGCAGCAAAAGCTTTTACTTCCTGATCCGTATTATAGCGCCCAAAAGAAATTCGAATAGATTCATTTACCCGCGGTGATTTTTTACCAAAACAGGCTACCAAAACATGTGACGGCTCAAGCGAACCAGCTGTACAAGCTGATCCACCAGAAACAGCAAAGCCTGCTAGATCAAGATTAGCTTGCAAAATCGTTGTTGCAACACCATTAATGCGTAAATTCAGAACGTGGTGCGAGACTTGTTTACCTCGACCACCATTAATCTGATATTGAACCCCAGCTTGATCTAAAAATTGCAAAATCAGATCCTGCCAGTGTTGATACGTTGCTTGTAAAGCAGTCTTGTCAACAGCGGCAATTGCATTAACGGCTGCACCAAAACCAGCAATTGCTGGAACATTTTCCGTCCCAGCCCGTCTCTTAACTTCTTGTTCACCACCCATAATTAATGGGGGCAATTGAATTTTTTGATTTTCATATAAAAAGCCCAAAAATTTTGGTCCATTAATCTTATGTGCTGACGTTGATAATAAGTCAATCTTCATTTGCTTGACATCAAGATCAATATTGCCTAAGCCCTGAACAGCATCAACATGAAAATAAGCATTGCTAGCAGCAACGAGGTCACCAATTTCGGCTAATGGGTTAATACTGCCAACCTCATTATTCACAGCCATTACTGACACTAAGATTGTCTCTGGCGTTAGTGCTTGCTTGAGATCAGCTAACGAAATATGACCTGTTTCATCAACATCTAAATAAGTAACGTCATAACCCTCACGTTCTAATTCGCGCATTGGGTTTAATACAGACGGATGCTCAATTTTAGTTGTTATGATTTTTTTGCCAATTTTGTACCGACTATGTGCGACACCAAAAATCGCCGTATTATTGCTCTCTGACCCACCGGATGTAAAAATAATTTCGCCTTCAGTAGCATTGATTGCCCGCGCAATTTGATTACGTGCATAATCAATTGTATGCCGTGCTTTACGCCCCAATTCATAGGTACTTGAGGCATTCCCAAAATCATTTTTCATTTCCTGCGTCATCACATCAATTACTTCCGGTGCCATCGGTGTCGTTGCAGCATTATCTAAATAAATTTCTGTCATTTAATTCATCTTCTCTAAATAAGCACAAATTAGCTTAGCAGCTTTGGCGCCAACTTTTTTGGCAAATTGATCAAAATCACTGTTAGCATCATCATTGCCATTATCAGAAATTGCCCGCATTGCCACTAATGGTTTATTAAAATGATAAGCAACCTGAGCAAAAGCCGCGCCTTCCATTTCAACTGCTAATGCTGTTGGAAAGTTTTGCTTAATAATTGTCTTCTGCTCGTCTGAGCCAATAAACGCATCCCCTGTAACAACCAACCCTTCTTGGTAAGGTACCTTCTCTGCCTGCAAAAACGCAGCGAACTTATTTCTCTCAGGTGAAGTTAATTTAAATTCCGCAGGTTCACCCGGAATTTGCCCCTCAACATAATCACCAGCTAAGGTATTATGTGCATCATGATAAGTAAATGCATCAACTAGCAATAAGTCTTCACGATGAACATTAGCAGCTAATGAACCAGCTGTACCTGTCATTAAGATGAGATCAATCTCAACCCTACTTAGTAAACTTGTCAAATTCATAGCAGCCTGTACCTTGCCAATTCCACTTAGGCCAAGGTAAATATCATTACCCTTAACGCAAAAATGCTCGAATACGGTTGATCCGAACATTTCCTTGTTACCTGAGTGAAAATATTTTCGATAATATTCTGCCTCAATTTCCATTGGGACAATAATTGCTATCTTCATTTTGCTCCTCAAATAAATTTTTATAAATGAAACAATGCTAATAATACTAAAATAATCAAACCAATTGTTAGTATTATGGCATGATTCAACTTCTTTTTTAACTTTACTGCACGCTCATCTGGCATTAAAACATTCGTTTTTGACTGTTTAGAATGCTCACGCTGTTTACGTTGCTGATTTACTTTATTAGCTTCAGCTGGCTCGCGTTTAAAGTCAGGATTAACATCGACTTGATCATCACCTGCAAAAGCGGACTTAATCGTGTGCAAAAAATCACGTTCTTGTTTATGTTTGATTTTTTTACGGTAATCGGATCTTTTCTCAGTCATTTTATTCCTTCGCGTCTGCACCCGTCAACAGCATGTTTTCCCAGACACTCATCGCATACAAAGTTTTAGCATCGACAATTTTTCCTTGAGCAGCCAAATGCTTAAGTTCTGCCAAATTATACCAATGACTTGTCAGAAATTCATCAGCATCCAATGGCCTTTTATCAGTTAATTTTGTTAAAGTATCACAATAAAACAAGTATAATTTTTCATCAGTAAAACCAGGAGAGGAATAAAACTCGGTAATTTTTTCCCAATAATCGGCCCGGTAGCCTCCCTCTTCATTTAATTCACGCTTCATCGCATCTAATGGACTAGCATCAGTTTCATCAATCAAACCTGCTGGAATTTCCAACGTTAGTTCTTTAATCGGCTCACGCCATTGTTCTACCAGCAACATTTCCTGCTTACTATTAACCGCAATCACAGCTGCAGCTGGTTGATGTTTAATCACCTCTCTAGTCGAAGTTGCACCGTTTGGCAATTTGATTGTTCTAACTGAGAGGTCAACAATGCGGCCCTTAAAAATTTGCTTTGAAGAAATTTCAGTTTCTGTTAAATCCATTTACTCACTTTCCTGCGAATCAGCCAAATAGACATTCACACATTGCAAACCATTCTTACCCTGTGCAAGCTGATATTTAACCTTTTGTCCTACTTGAAGATGACGATAGCCCTCTTCCTTAATTGCCGTGTAAAAGACAAAGTATGACTTATGGTTTTCATTATCTTCAATAAAACCAAAACTACTGTCATGATCAAATTGCTTTACTGTTCCTAAACGCATTATTCTTCTAATCCTTCCTGAACCGCTTCAGGATGATCTTGCTTAACAATCTTACTACAACGGCCACAAAGCATTGGCAAACTACTGTCGGCACCAATATCAGTTCTGATCATCCGACAACGTGGACAAACTTCACCTGCAGCATGTTCAACAATAATTGCTGCATTTGGTAATTGTTCAGCATTTTCAGGAGCTTCTCCAGTAGCAATTGTCAACTTAGAAACAATTAAAATCTGTCTAAAGTCGGCATTTAATTCATCAAGAACAGTTTTAGTTTCCTTAGTTGGATAAAGTGTAACCGCAGCTTCAAATGACTTACCAATTAACTTCTTATCCCGTGCTTCTTCCAAAGCCTTTAAGACATCATCGCGTAAGTTCATAAAGTGATGCCAATTATCTAACAATTCTTCACGATTAGCAAAAGTTTCAACTTCTGGCATATTTGCAAGTTGAATGTAGTCTTCCTTTTCTTTTAAGAACGACCAAATTTCTTCCATTGTATGTGGCAAAATTGGGGTTAAAATTTTCGCTAATTTAACAGCGGCATCATAAATAACTGTTTGCATTGATCGTCTTGCAAGACCATCTTCACTCTCAATGTACAGAACATCTTTTGCAAAGTCCAGATAAAAGGCTGATAAATCATTTGAAATAAAGGCAAAGACCTGCTTATAAACAGAATTAAAATCGTAATGATCATAATCAGTTAGGCAATCTTTAACCAAATCATTCAAACGCACTTCCATATACTGATCAATTGAATTCATTTCCTTATAAGCTATACGATTTTTACTTGGATCAAAGTCAGTTGTGTTAGCCAACATATAACGGAAAGTGTTTCTGATCTTCCGGTAACTCTCTGAAGTTTGACGTAAAATATCTTGGGAAACAGCAACATCTGAAGTAGTATCAACTGAAGCGACCCACAAACGAATAATTTCTGCACCCATTTGCTTAATTACATCATTTGGTGAAATAACATTACCTAATGACTTAGACATCTTGTGTCCTTTGTCATCAAGAACAAATCCTTGAGACAAAATACCCTTATATGGTGCCTGGCCAGTTGCTGCAACCGCTGTAATCAAACTGGAATTAAACCAACCACGATACTGGTCACTGCCTTCAAGATAAAGATCAGCTGGGAAACGTAAATCATCCCGATGTGCCATTACAGCTTGGTGAGACGACCCTGAATCAAACCAAACGTCCAAAATGTCAGTTTCTTTTCTAAATTTACCATTTGGTGAATGCTCAGAAGTAAAACCAGCTGGAAGTAATTCTTCTGCAGTATGTGTATACCAAGCATTTGAACCTTCTTTAGCAAAAATTTGCGCAATATACTCAATTGTTTCTGGAGTAACAATTGGCGTGTCATCCTCAGCGTAAAAAATTGGTAGTGGAACACCCCATGCACGCTGACGTGAAATTACCCAGTCGCCACGGTCTTTAATCATGTTGTGCAGACGTAACTTACCCCAAGATGGTGTAAAATTCACTTTGTCGATTTGTTCAAGAATTTGGTCACGACACTTGCTAATTGAAGCAAACCACTGCGTTGTTGCTCGGTAAACCACTGGCTTCTTTGTCCGCCAATCATGTGGGTATGAGTGGGTAAAGAAGCTTAACTTCAGTAAATTACCTGATTGCTTCAATTTTTCACTAACAACCTTGTTAGCATCATCATAAAACATACCAACTAGATCTGGATCAGGAATATCCTTAGTAAAGCAGCCTTTATTATCCATCGGACTGAAAACTGGCAAACCATATTTTTGACCAACATTATAGTCATCTTCACCAAAACCGGGTGCACTATGAACTAATCCAGTACCATCATTAGCAGTGACATACAGAGCGTTCATTACTAATGAATCTTGATCATAAAGTGGATGCTTAGCAACCATGCGATCCATCTCAGTGCCTTGCAGGTGTTGCACAACTTGATAATCAGTCCAACCTAAATCTTGCGCAACTGCTTCAAGACGATCAGTACCAATTACATAACGCTTATCGCCAACTTGAACAACTGAATAATCAAATTTAGGATTAACAATGATCCCCAAGTTTGACGGAATGGTCCACGGTGTCGTAGTCCAAATTACAAAGTAAGTATCTTTAGTATCTAAAACACCCTTACCATCTTTTACAGGAAAAGCAACATAAATTGCTGGTGTTTTAATATCATGATATTCAACTTCAGCTTCAGCTAAAGTTGATTCACTTGACGGTGACCAATAAACTGGCTTCTTACCCTTGTAGATATAGCCTTTTTCATACATTTTACCGAAAACACGAATTTCTTCTGCTTCATATTCAGGCTGCAAAGTAATATAAGGATGATCCCAATCGCCCATCACACCTAGCCGTTTAAAGTCAGCCATTTGCTTTTTAATTTCTTTTCTAGCATATTCTTCACAAAGCTTACGGTATTCAGCACGATTCATTGTTTTCCGGTCAACACCCTGCTTAGCTAATTGCTGCTCAATTGGCAAACCGTGAGTATCCCAACCAGGAACGTAAGGAGCGTAATAACCAGACATGTTCTTATAGCGAACAATGATATCCTTAGAAACTTTATTCATCGCATGACCCATATGAATATTACCATTAGCAAATGGAGGGCCATCATGTAAGTCAAACCGTGGCTTGCCTTCGTTTAACTTTAATCTCTGTTCATATAATTTGTTTTCTTCCCATTCTTTTTGCCATTGAGCTTCACGAACTGGAAGATTGCCCCGCATTTTAAATTTGGTTTTACCCAAATTGAGTGTATCTTTAACTCTCATTATTAAATTCCCTTCTGTAAAAAAAGACCTCGTCCCTAATTAGGGCGAGGTTAATTATCGTGGTACCACCTAAATTGAGCTATTAAGCTCCACTTATGTATTGCGTATCGTGCAATTGACGTAATAGACCTTAATTGACAGCTGATCAACTTAACAAGCTCTTATATTAGCCTCCCACCAGCGCTAATTCGCTGAATTGCCTGCAAGTTTTACTGTCAGTCTATTATTAATTATGATTCTTATAATCATCAGGAAAAACAATTTTTGTTTTCGAATCATCTATTGCTTGGTTACTTTGCGAGGAATTGATGGTCTCATGATTGGAACTGTCACCTGTCATTGGCTGTGGCTCATCGTCATCTTCATCACGATCCTCGTCAATACCTTCCTCAAAGTTTACGTCATCATCATCATCATTGTCAAGCTCATCTGGCTCTTCATCGTCATCAATATTTACGTCATCATCAGCTAAAGTTATTGGCTCTGAACCATCTGGCGGATAAAAACGTTCAGTAGAAAAATATTTATCTAAAGCTCGCTGCCATTTTTCATCGGTTAAATTATCAATTGCAATTTGCAATAAATCTTGAATATGACTACGATAGCCGGCAATTTCTTTCTTCAAACGTTCATAATCAGAGTGCAAAGTCTCTTGTTGCTGCCGTTCAAAATTAACATCAGTTTTAGCCTGTGCAGTCGCTTCATTAACAATTTCTTGTGCCCTTGCTTGAGCATTTGGAAGTGCTTGTTCAGCAACTTTTGAAATTTGTTTATATTGTTCAACCTGCTTTTGCAAATCTGTTATTTGGGTCTTTAACTCAACAATATTATTTTTCAAGTCAGCTGTTTGATCCAAAGCATCGCCATAATCATCAACAATATGATCTAAAAAGCTATCAACCTCATGACGATCATAACCATTAAGACCACGTTTTTTAAACTCTTGATTGTGGATATCCATTGGCGTTAAACGTCTTATTTGTGTTTCTTTGTCTGCCACAGTTTTAGCACCACCTTATATTTACCTTTTTTAGTTGTTGTAATGTCTTGCACTTGGCAGCGACCAAAATGCCGCAAGCTAAGAACATCCATTACCTTTACTATTATATTAGAATCTTGCACTCGATGCCAATTTAATTTGACAAAATCAGTAGCAAGTGCTGCTTTTATTTGCCGACGACTATTTTTACTAATTGCAGCTAAAACCGCATCTAACCGCAACGAAGCTACAATAATTGTTACACTGGCACCATCATCTTCTGGCATCACAATTTTTTGTGGTGCGACCAGATCGATTCTAACATGAGTGCGACCAATTCGGTCAATTTGTTCTGTAAAAAAGTCTAGCAACTCTGTCTTAATAAAAAACTGCCACTCACCCCGACCATCAGTGATAATATCACCAAATGTATCAGTTTCAACACCTGAATTAGCCAAAGTTCCCAAAATCGAACTATGTGTTAATTGAACAAATTTATTGGGATAAGAAATTGTACATGCAGTAACTTGATAATCTTGTAATTGCAAATTTTTCCATTCTTCACTGATATAAACACGCTGCTTTTCAGCAGCTGGATAACCACCAAATTCTTGAACAAACAAATCGCTGCCAACAACTGTTTTTAAAATATCTCTTTGTCCTGGATCCAAAAAATCAGTCAAAATTGCTTCATGTTGAAAAATAACCTGATTAAAAAAACCGACCATCTTGTCAACAGTCGATTTTTCTTCTGAATCAAAATGCGGATAAAAACTACTTGCTTGTCTTCTTTTCATTAAGCAAACACCCGCAATAAAATATTTACTAGCCACCCAAAAACATAATCTTGAATAAAGTAGAGTAACAGCAGGCCTAGCAGAAACGATAAATCCAATCCAGTTGCATAAGATATTTTTTGAATTGGACCTTTACGAAAAATATTTACATATGGCTCGATTAACCGGTTAAGTAGTTGTCCGACAGCTGAATTTCGCAGCGATGGCACCCAACTCATAATAGCATCAATTACCATCAAAATACTATATAACCAAACCAGCCACTTAAGAGCATACAAAATATAAGCAATTATTGTGATCATTAACTCAAATTATCTTTCTTATCAACTAGGTCACTGATTTTACCATTAGTAACAAATTTAGGCGGCGTTGCCAAAAAGATCTTATCACCTATTCGTTGAATTTCACCATTTAAAGCGTAGACAGTTCCAGTAATAAAATCAACAATCCGACGTGCAGAGGTATCTTCCATTCGACTAAAATTGATGATTACTGCCTTGTTGTTTAATAAATTTTGAGCAACATCTTTAGCATCAGAATAAACTCGTGGCTCGTAAAGAACTATCTTACTTTTGGCCGTATTCATCCCTGATTTAATCGAAACCACTTTGTCATGGTCAATGGCACCCAAAGGAATGTTGTTATCATTTTCAACTTCGCGGTCATCTAAATATTCTTCGCCGTCCATTATATCGTCATCTTCATTTGATATACCAAAGAACTTGCCCAATTTGCTTAAAGCCATTCTACTTGTTGCCTCCTAATTAGTTTTCGCTACGGTGTCTAAAAAATGGAATATCATCTGCATCATCGTCATCTTGAGCACTTGTCTCAATCTGTGAAATACTACTTTGCTCATCATCAGCAGTAAATGAATTTAAATTATCAGTCCGCTCTAAATTATTTGGCGTTGTCCGTCTAGTTTCTGGATTGTCATTATTCAGACCCCAAACACTTGTAGGATCAACCATCGGCTTATGCTTAGGTGCCTGCTGAACCGTAGTTTGACTAGTAACTTCTTCCTGATTAGGAGCCGGTTGCTGTTGCACGGTGTCAGACTGTGATGTTTGTTGAACACTTGCTGCAGCTTGCGCCTTAATTTGATGACTGCGACCCGGTAATTGCTTAGAAGCTTCTTCTTCTGCTTGCGAATTAATTCCTGTAGCAATTACAGTAACTACAACCTCGTCACCAAGATTAGGATTAATTGATGTCCCAAAGATAATGTTAACATCGTCTCCTGCAGCTTTAGAAACAATTTCTGAAGCATCTTGAGCCTCAAACAAAGTCAAATCTGGACCACCAGTAATATTAAGCAACACTTGTTTGGCACCATCAATTGACACTTCTAGTAATGGTGAAGAAATTGCCAACTTGGTTGCTTCAACTGTCCGATTTTCACCACTAGCACGTCCAATTCCCATCAAAGCTGCACCTTGATTTGCCATTACCGTTTTTACATCAGCAAAGTCCAAGTTTACATAATCTGTTGACGTAATCAAGTCAGAAATTCCTTGAACACCTTGCTTTAAGACATTATCTGCTTCTTTAAAGGCATCCATCATTGGTGTCTTTTTATCAACCATCTCAAGCAGACGGTTATTAGCAATAATTACTAATGTATCAACATACTGCTTTAATTGGGCAATACCTTCTGTTGCATTTTTGGAACGCTTAGGGCCTTCAAATGTAAATGGCCGGGTAACAACCCCAACAGTTAACGCACCTGTTTCACGCGCTATTTTAGCCACAATTGGAGCAGCACCAGTACCAGTACCACCACCCATGCCAGCAGTAATAAAAATCATATCTGCACCTTTGAGTGCATCTTCAATTGTTTGTTCACTTTCTTCAGCCGCTTTTTGACCTACTTCTGGATGTGAACCAGCTCCTAGACCTCTAGTCAATTTAGGCCCTAACTGAATTTTATTTTCTGCTTTATTACTATTAAGTGCTTGAACATCAGTATTTGCAGCAACAAAGGAAACACCTTGTACACCATCATCAATCATTCGATTGACAGCATTACCGCCGGCACCACCGACACCAATAACTTTGATGACTGCATTCTTATTGTCGTCTGAATCGAACGTAAAATCCATCTAAATTAACCACCTTTAATCAAAGAACTTCTTAAAGAAATTCTTTACGCCTTTATTTTTATTTTGATTATTATTTTTGTGTTTACTATGTGAGGTTTTTTCTCGTTTTAGCAACTCATGTCCATTATATTCTTCTTTTGCTTTAGTTTCACTAACAGTTGATGGTCTTTTTGAAATTTTAGTTTTTTCTTGAACCACTGTCGTAGTTTGCTTTTGAGTATTTTTGCTATAAATTGCGCTAATAACCAAAAAGTCAATATCAGACATCTTATAGGCGTAGTTAACAATGCCAAACGCCGCCGAATAAACAGGATTACGCATGCCAATTTGATCGGGTTGATAAATTTGCGTCTTAACATTTAAAGAATTAGCAACAATACTATCAATTCCCTGAAGTAAGCTGCTACCACCAGTAATTACAATTCCACCCGGTAATTTTAAGGCATCATGCTTGGCTAAACCCTTACCAATCCGCTCAACAATTTGCATAATTCGCGCATTAATAACTTTACTCAAGTAAACTTCATCAACCATTTGCTGACCATCAGAGCCAACACTATTTACAGCGAACTTATCCTTAGCTGATGCTAAAGAAGGATCTGCGTAACCATAATCAAGTTTAATTTGTTCCGCATCTTTTTTGGAAGTACTAAGAACAACCGAAATATCATTGCTAATATCACTGCCGCCCTCAAAGTCAATATTGGCATACTTAATCTGACCGTCATGAATAACTGTAGCAGTAGTAACACCACCACCTAAGTCAAGAATGATTGAGCCAAAAGTCCGCTCACTTTCATCAAGGGCAACACTCGCAATTGCAAGCGGAGTTGGAATAAAAAAGTTATTCTGATAACCTGCTCGTTCAATTGCTTTCTTAATATTATGTAGTTGACTTGCCGGCGCAGTCAATAAGATTCCTTGAACAGCAAGCGAATGGGCAATCATTTTGCGTGGATCATCAACTTCCGTTTTGCCGTCAATTAAAAAACGACTTGGTAAAAAAGAAATCGGTTCTCGTTCATTTTTAACAGCTGACTTAATTGCGGCCCGTAAAACTCGGCGAACATCGTTGTTGCCAACTTCCTGTCCACTATCACTAACGTTAATTAAATCGCTTGCCGTTTCCAGCTGCAGCATTCCTACTGGAATTCCCGTGACTACGCTATAAATCGGCGCATTCGTCTTTTTTGCAATTTCTTTTAATGCTCGGCCAATTGCACTTGCTGTTTCATCAATATCAACAATGTTACCATGACGCATTCCCTTGTTGGGAATAGCAACAGCACCGATAACTTTACCTGAATCGGCAACAACTGCTTTGACACTTGTGGTACCTATGTCAAGACCCACTAATAGATTCGTATTGTCCAAAATTAACCCCCAATCGATGATATTTTAAGAAATTCTAACATATAATAACAATAAATTCATTACGATAAACCGTAAGTTTTTTTCTCACTTGCAGTTAGTGGCCTACTTAAAGCCCCAACTTCTAAATCAATCAAACTATTCTTTTTAACCAGTGGTTTAATTTTATTATAAAGTTTAATTTTTGCCTTAAAAGTTGAAATATCGCCAATCACCACATTGCCATCTTTCATTAAAAAAATAACTTGTGATTTTCGTCTAGTATTACCGCTGAGAAGCTTAACTTGATCTTGAAAATCACTAGGTAAGCTATTAAACAACTGTAAATCGTGTTTTAAAGATATTTCATGATTATAGCCGACAAATACAGGTCGATCATGATTTACTTTATTCCAAGGTAACAGCCTTGTTCCTAGTTTACCATGTGTCAAAATTTTACGATACCTATTGTTTATTTTAATATAACCGACTGTCTTATGCTCATTAATTTGCAAAATTAATTGATTAAAGTGCTTTACTTGTAAATTAACATTATTTACTTCTGTATATTTACTGGTTAGTTGCCGACTAACTTCTTCGTGATTAATTAAGTAATCTAAAATTTTGTCACTGGCTTTAATTCCTGAAGCACGAACCACTTCTTTTGGTGGAAGATCATCAGCACCCTCAACACGAATGCTATTAATACTTGCTAAAGGCGAAATATAATAACCTAACCCCAAAAGTACTACAAATGAAACAACGATAATTAATCCTAACCGTTTAATTAACGCTGATCTTCGCTCACTATGTAACTTAGAAAGTGAGTCAGACACCTTATCACGCTGATGATTTTTACTTTGTCCTGCTTGATGATCTAAATAAGGGGACAACTTTTCTTTAGGATCAATTTTAGTTACCCGCTTTTTTGGCATCTGTACTCACCTCCTTAATAGTTAATTAGAAATAGTTTCCATTACCTTAATTACTTGATCAGAAGCATCTGGCACACCCAAAGACCGTGAAGATTTACTCATTTCATCCGCATACTTGGTATCAAGCAAGATATGATCAATCGAAGAAATAAAATTATTGGGATTTAAGTCATTTTCTGGAAGAACCAATGCTGCTCCAGCTTTTTCCAGGTCAAGCGCATTCTTCATTTGATGATTATGTGTCACATTCGGACTAGGAATTAAAATTGCAGGCACACCTAGAGCAGTAAATTCAGCAATGCTTGTTGCTCCTGAACGAGAAACTACACAGGTCATTTCAGGCAATAATGCTGGCATATCCTCAATATATGGCAAAATCTTTATGTTATTGCCATAATCAATACCGGCAAGTTTAGCTATCACCTTTTCATAATAAAATGTTCCCGTTGCCCAAATCACCTGATATGGCTTCTTCTTTAATTTAAGTAAAGATTGTAACAT
The DNA here is from genome assembly GCF_029395455.1 of Lactobacillus sp. ESL0785. Lineage (NCBI taxonomy): Bacteria > Bacillati > Bacillota > Bacilli > Lactobacillales > Lactobacillaceae > Lactobacillus > Lactobacillus sp. ESL0785. The sequence goes on along the minus strand of NZ_CP113916.1, from coordinate 761,306 downwards.
TATTCGGTTAATTGCTAATGCACCACGCGATCCACCAAAAATCAACACTGTCGGTATATTGGAATTTAAATTCCACTTAGTCTGTAAATCGACTTCAGTTTCATGCAAACCCAAAACTTGCTGTGAACGTGGATTTCCTGTTTTCACTAATTTCTTTTTTTCAGAAAACTGTTTAGCAGCATCATCAAAGCTATAACAAATTTTGTCAACATAATGCCCTAAAAACTTGTTGGCTACACCAACAACTGAATTTGATTCGTGAATCATCGTTGGAATACCCAATTTAGCTGCTTCAAAAACAATTGCACCACTGACATAACCACCAGTACCTAAAACAACATCAGGCTTAAAATCTTGTAAAATTTTCTTAGCCTTTTTAGTTGCCTTAATAAACATATTAACGGTACTAAAGTTTTTTAACAAATGTTTGCGGTTAAAACCCTGAATTTCAATTGTCGTAAAATTAACGCCTGCTCCTGGAACAATTTTGGCTTCCAAACCCTTTTGCGTGCCCACAAACAAAATTTCATCATTAGTTGCAATTTTACGCTCTTTTAACCGTTCAATAATTGCCATAATCGGGTAAATATGACCGCCAGTGCCGCCACCAGTAAAAATAATTCTCATTTTATTTCGTCTTCAAATCCTTAACAAAATTTATAAAGTAATCGCCACGTTCTTCAAAAGTCCTGAATTGATCCCATGAAGCACAAGCCGGCGAAAACAATAATACATCGCCAGGTGCTGTTAATTCATAAGCCCTAGGAACTGCTTCTTGTAGCGTGTTTTCAATGATAATTTGCTTAATTCCGGCTTTACGTGCCGCATCTGCCAATAAATACTTCGTTTCGCCATACAGTACAATTGCTTTAACGTGTTTTTTAAATAAAGGAACTAACGAGTCAAAGGTAAAGCCGCGATCAAGTCCACCAGCAATTAACACTTCAGGTTCAGAAAAAGACGGAATTGCAACAGTGGCAGCTTCAATATTAGTTGACTTGGAATCATTGTAAACTTTACGCTCATCTAAAGTCATTACATACTGTAACCGATGCTTGGCACCAGTAAAAGTTGTTAGAACAGCTTGAATATCATGATTATCTGCACCCATTAACTTACTAATGGCAATTGCTACCAAAGCATTTTGTTGATTATGGACACCTGGTAGTTTCATCTCACTAGTTTTCATAATCTTTTCGTTTTGACTTTGTAAATAGCCGTCAGCAATAAAGTAATCAGCTGCCCGATCAGTCTCAGAAAAAGTTTGCATCTGCGCCTTAGTTAACGCCTGCTCTTGTTCTAAAATGTCCTTTTGATCATAATTAGCTACAAAATAATTATCGGCGGATTGTGTTCGTGTCACGTTTAACTTGGCATTAATGTAATTAGCAAATGTCTTATGATAATCAAGATGAACATTGTGGTAAATGTCAACAATTGCTGCTACTCGTGGATTAATATCCGTTACACCCAATAATTGAAAACTGGAAATTTCAACAACTAGAATATCATCCTTCGTTGCCTTAAGAACAACTTCTGAAATTGGTACTCCAATGTTACCTACTGCATAAGCATGGTGTCCACTTGGCGCTAAATGATGATCTAATATCTGTTGTGTCAACATTACTGTGGTAGTTTTACCATTTGAACCAGTAACACAGACATACGGTGCATCACTGACGCTCAATGCAATTTCTGGCTCTGTAATAATCGGAACCTGTAATTGCATTGCTTTTTGCACCATCGGATTTTCATACGGAATTCCCGGATTTTTAACTAAATAATCAAAATGTTCCTGTTCAAGTAATTTTGTCGGATGCTGACCGCCAATCACTCGGACACCCTTTTTTTCTAATTCTTGTGCATGTTCATTTTGCTTCAAATCGGCTTTATCATTCAAAGTCAGCTTTGCACCAAGTTTAAGCAACAACATACTTACTGCAAAACCGCTCTTACCGAGACCTAAAACCAAAATGTTTTTATGATTATACGTATCAATCTGTTTCATTTTTATTATTTAACCCCAGATTACTAAATACAAAATACTACCAATTAAACCAACTAACCAGAAGACAATATCTACCTTCCATTCAGACCAACCTAGCATCTCAAAGTGATGGTGAATTGGTGTCATTTTAAAAATACGCTTACCCCTTGTTTGAAAAGAGATAACTTGCAAAATGACACTTGCCGTTTCACAAACAAAAACAATTCCCACTAGTAGCAATGACCATGGTCGGTTTAAAAAGACACTGACTGCTGCGAGTCCGCCACCTAAAGCAAGCGAACCAGCATCACCCATAAAGATTTTAGCAGGCTTATGATTAAAAATGAAGAACGAAATTAAGCCACCAATTACACTCATACAAAAAATAAGAATGGCAAAATTATTTTGTTTCAAGGCTAAATACGCGTAAGTACCATAAGCCACGATTGCTAGTCCAGTTGCTAAGCCGTCAAGACCATCAGAAAGGTTAACAGCGTTAGAAAAACCAACCAACCAAAAAATGACAAATAAAGTAAATAAAATTACGCTACTGATCACGCCGACAATTGGTATGTAGAGTTTGAATTTAAAATTATCCGATGCCGCAATTCCAACAATTACTACTGCAATTAAGATCTGCAAAAACAATTTTTGCCATGCCCGTAAACCTAAATTGCGCTTATAAAAAAGCTTGAGTCCATCATCTAAAAAGCCGATAATTCCATAGCCCAAAAGACTAATCACTAAAATCCAGATAGTCTTGCTTAACTGCTGCTGCCACCCAGCAACCCAAACAGAAGAAATAGCTGCTGCTAAAACAAAGATCACACCACCCATTGTTGGTGTACCAGACTTTTTTTGATGCCACTTAGGACCTTCATCACGAATTTCTTGGCCTTCATGGTGTGAGCGCATGAAAATAATCATCCACGGCAGGAAAATTGCCGTTAAAACTAATGAACTGACTAATGCAATGATGCTAATTATGAGCATATTGTGCTACTCCTTTAAATTAATTATAATTTTGGTTCCTGATTTAAGTCTGGTATTAGGGGCAATACTTTGCTTTTGAACACTGCCACTACCCTTGATAACCAACTTAATTCCTGCTAATTCTGCAAACTGATGCAGATCGTCTAAATTCCAACCTTTCATGTTGGGACACATAATTTTATCAGAAGTCAAGACAAACATTCTCTTACCTGCCTGCTCTTTTTGACCACTAACATAAGACTGGGCAATTACTTTGTTGCCACTGCCAATTTTGGTAATTCTTAAACCAATCCGTCGTGCCTGTGCTTCAGCATTAGCATAAGTCTGATTCTTTAAATTCGGGACTTTAACAATCGCTGAATCTTCACTGTCATTTTTAGACATTAGAATAACCCGATTCATCATTGGCTTAAAAATAGAACTTAAAATTGTTTCCGCTGGTCTAAACATCCGCCGCGGCTGTCTCATAGTAATATAAATACAATAACGCGGATGCTTAGCAGGGGTGACCCCAACAACTGAGAAAATATAATTACTACTGCCCTTCAGGTAGCCACCCTTAGCATTAGCAATTTGTGCGGTTCCTGTCTTAACTGCAATACTTTCGTTGCCCATCTTATAAGCATAACCTGTACCAATTTGCTTGTTTAACACACGCCGCATATTTGCTAAAACCGTCTGAGCAGTCGCAGCTGAATAAACTGGTTGCCCAACATTTTTAACCTGATAACCAGAGATTGTCTTGCCAGTTGTATCTGTTATCCGATCCACAAACTGTGGCTTTACCATTTGTCCATTATTAGCCAAGCTGCTAAAGGCCTGCATCATCTGCATAACATTAACATTGACTCCCTGACCGAAACTAGTAACTGCCTGATCAATTGGTGACTTAAAAGCTAACAGCCCATTTTGTTCACCCGGCAATGTAACACCAGTTTTTTGACAAATATGAAATTTACGTAAATATTTACGCCACGTTTTAGCACCCATTTGCTGTTCAATATGAACAAAACCAGTATTACTAGATCGTGGAAACGCCTGCGAAAACGGAATACTGCCCCAACCTGATGACTGCCAATCATGAATTACAGAACCATTAACAGTAACTGAGCCAGAATTGTAATATTGATTAGGGTGATAATGTCCGCTATTAACCGATGCTGACAAGGTCAAAACCTTAAAAACAGACCCTGGTTCATATGTATCTTGCACCAAAATATCCCGATAAGACTTGTCCATCCCCTTCTTAGTCTGAGGATTAAATGTTGGTCTTTGTGAAGCTGCCAAAATTTTTCCAGTTTTAATATCCTCTACAACTGCCGTCATTGAAACTGGATTATAGTTCTTTTGAACAAAACTTAACCTATTTTCTAAGTAATCCTGCAATTGTGAATCTATTGTTAAGTACAAATTATTGCCATTTTGGGGTGACTTATACGTTTGTAAACTATTCGGTGTTTCATAGTTAGAGGCATCAACTGATGAAACTTGATAACCGTCTTTTCCAGTAAGAACATTATCATACCAAGCTTCTAATCCCATTGTACCCGTCAAATTTTCCGAATGTGTTTTTCGGTTATATTGTGGTACTGCTAAGCCAACAATATGAGATGCAAAATTACCGTTAGGATATAATCTTGCCGGTGTTTCAAAGAATTTTATTCCTGGGAGCTTCATGGCATCAATTTGATCTTTTTGTTGCTTTGTCAAACCATTACCTGCAGAGCCAAATTGAACCTGAAAAACCGAATGAGCTGGTGTTAAGTAATGCAAAATTTTAGCAGCAGAAAGCGGCAAAACCTTAGCCAATTTATTCGCAGTCTGCTCTTTATCAACCACATACTCCGGCTTATTATGATAATCAATTGACGACTTATCCAAAATTGCATAAACAGTATATAAATGAGAATCTTGGGCTATTGCTAAGCCATTACGATCATATATTGTTCCCCTCGTAGCCTTTAAAATTTGATTACGACGGTACAATTGTTGTGTTCTCACAGTTAAGTTCTGGCCATTAACTGATTCAGAAATACCAATATATAAAAATCTACCTGTAAATACAAGAAAAACCAAAGCAACAGCTACTTGGAGAACTCTCCCTACTGTAAAACGGTAGCTATGGGCTTTGGATTTTCGGCGCTCTAAATTATTAACGTGCTTCTTCATTAGTGAATTGTCCTAATATTTTTTTCAATTAATGTCAATCCTTTACTTTGGGCAATTTTATTCATTCTTGCGCTTGAAGTCAATTCACCAATCTCTTGGTGCAAATCACTCACGTTATTTTGTCCTTTAGCAACTAATTGCTGCACATTGGTAAGTTCATGTTGGGCTGAAGTAGCAGCGATACTGGAAGAAACCAAAAATGTCATTAATCCTAAAGTTAACAAAGTACCTATTACAAGTAAGGATTTTTCAAAAGCAGACCAAGCAACATGATGATGGTTTAATACCATTTGCTGCGCTTGTTCTGCTTTAGTTTCTTTTTCAGGATTAAACTCAATTTTTCTTGCTAAATTATTAGCCATGTTTCTTCCTCTTTATAATTTTTCTGCAACTCGCAACTTGGCACTGTGTGAGCGATTATTATTATCTAACTCTTCACTTGAAGCAACGATCGGCTTACGATTTACCAGTTGCAGTGTCGGCTTCATATTATCAGGAATCATTGGCATTCCTCTAGGCACTTCAACCTCAGAATACTTCTTAAAAATCTTTTTAACAATTTTATCTTCATCAGACTGAAAAGTAATGACACTGATTCTACCGCCTGGTTGCAATAACTTGATTGCTTCCTCAAGTGACTCCCTAAGAACGTCAAGCTCATTATTGACAGCCACTCGCAAGGCTTGAAAAGTCTTCTTAGCTGGGTGACCGCCAGTCCGTCTTGCAAATGCCGGTATCGCTTCTTTAATAATATCAACTAACTCAAATGTAGTTGTAATTGGTTCGATTCGTCTTCTTTCAACGATTTTACGGGCAATTTGGCGAGAAAATTTCTCATCACCATATTTATACAAAATATTCGCTAATTCTTTTTGACTTGAATTATTTACTAATTGATAAGCATCAAGAGTCTGGCTTTGGTCCATTCTCATATCTAATCTTGCATTAAACCGGTAAGAAAATCCGCGTCCTGCTTGATCAAATTGTGGCGAAGAAACTCCTAAATCATAGTAAATTCCAGAAATTCCATTTGTGTAACCTAGCTTAACCAGATTCTCTTGCAAATGACTAAAATTATCATGAACTAACTGTAATCTAGGCTGACTATCTGCCTGCAATAACGCAGCAAAGTTTGACTCAGCCGATCTTATTGCATATTCATCTTGATCAAATCCAATTAGTGTTCCTTGTTCAATTCTACTTAGTAAATATCTTGCATGACCCCCGCCGCCAAAAGTGGCATCTACATAAAGACCGCCGTCTTTAGGTCTTAAATTATCTATTGTTTCGTGTAAGAGTACACTGGTGTGTTTGAATTCCATAATTATAGTTCAATATCATCCAAATTTTCTGCGATGTCATCATAATTTTCATTTGCTTCATCATTAAAACTTGTCCAGCGCTCAGCTGACCAAATTTCAATTCGTTCAGAAACACCAATAATGACACATTCTTTTACTAGAGCTGCGTGCTTTTTCAGCGTTGTGGTCAGATTAACACGCCCCTGCTTATCGAATTCGCATTCCATTGCACCAGAGTAAAACAAGCGCATAAAACTGCGAGCGTTTCTCTTAGTTAATGGAAGTTGCGCTAACTTGGCTTCTATCTTCTGCCATGCCTCGATGGTATAGCCAAAAATACAGCCTTCCATTCCGCGAGTAAATATCATCTTGTCACCAATCTGTTCACGCAAACGAGCGGGAATAATTAATCGCCCCTTACTATCGAGATTATGATGATATTCACCCATGAACATGGTCTAGCCCCCCTTCCACTGAATAATTTACCACAATTAACCACTTTCTACCACAGTTTAATTAAAAATAATAAAAAATATAAGTTATTTAATTTCCCCGGATTTTCCCAAAATAAAAAGCTAGAGATTCGTTGATAACTCTAGCTTTCTAAGCACAGTGATTTTATAAAAACAGCAGCATTTAAATCATCATAAATAGCAACCCAATATACCAGAATAAACTACACATAGTCAAATAATCCCACAACTGGCGCAACGTTCTACCTAGTGAAATATTTTTATTTTTTACTGCTTCTGTTACCGAAACAATAATTACTAAAATAAAAAAGACAAAAAAACCGTAAGGTAAAAAGCCGGGCTTCCTTTGCTCAATACTTATTAAGTGACAAGCAAAAAGCAGAAAAAAGGGCAGTACATCATAACCGTGAAAAAGTGCTTTAGGAAAAAATTTATTTAAAATAAATGCCAACACTAATCCGATAAATGGCAATATAAAAATTAACAACATGATATTTCCTCCACTACTTATTTTATCTTACTATGTAATTGAAAAAAACTATTAATAAGGATAAAATATTGTTCAAACAAGGAGGTCAATCAATGGCACGGAAAAAGAAAAAAAAATCAGGGTTTCAAAAATTAACAATCGTAATGGCTTGGCTAATGGCATTTATCACTTTGGCAGCAATCATTGCTCAAGTTGCAATAGTTTTGGTAAATAATGGCATGATTGGATAAAAATAAAAAAACGTGAGTTTTAAACTCACGTTTTTTTATTAATGATAATTATCAAAATTAACCATAAACGGATAATTTCGTGCCAAGCTAGCCCAAATGGGATAAGTAATAGCCGCAAAAAGTAAGGCCCAACCCAAAGTTGGTAATAGACTAATTAAAAAATTACGTAAAGAAACAGTAATCATTCCCACCACACTTAAAATAAGCCAATTATATGTACTCATAACAACCACAGCCAAAATCACTGCCAACATCCGTGCCCAAAAGACCTCGGGCAAGAAGCGGGCTGACTTTTGCAATAGCCAGCTTAAAAGTGGCAAAATTACCGTGTAAACACCAATAATTCCCCAGAAATACAGGTCACTAACAACCCCTGCACCTAATGCCAGCCAAATTTCTTTGTCATTCAAATCATCAAATAAGGCTAACAACATCACGCCAATGGGCATCACTAAACAAGCCGCATTTCCTAATTCAAAAAATTGATGAAGAAAAAGTGCTAAACTACCATCAATTACCAACGCAACATATAAAGCAAAGGCCAAAACAAATTTGCGTAAAGACTGCATTAGTCTTCCACCTTTCTCCTAATTACAGTTACTAATGAGGGATCATTTAACTCTCCTGCTGGCTTAATTTTAATTAAATCAGATAAACCAAAAGAATCACGCGTAGCTTTGGCAATTGAGCCAATCAGTAATCCTTTGGGTGAATTACCACCCATACCACTAGTATAAACTTGTGTACCTTGTTTTAACTTGTTACTATCAATAGCCTGCGTAAAGGCTAAAGTATTATCGCCAACTACAGTGATAATACCGTGGACTTTTTTACCGTTAGTTGCTGTAGCTTCAACAGCAAAACGATTAGCATCCTTATCACTCGTCGTAATTAATTCTACCTTAGCAGAAGCAGCATTAACCTCAATTACGCGGCCAATTACACCGCCACCGCTCATTACGGCCATATTTTTACGTAAACCGGAAGTAGCGCCTTTATTAATGACCAATAAGTCAGTCCAACTATCAGGAGAACGCGAAATTACAGAAGCACTTACTAAGTCATAATCCGCTAGCGAGCCTTTAATTTTTAAGGCAGACTTTAATTGCTTATTCTCTGCTTCGAGGACAGAGTTGCGAGCTTTAGTTTGCTCTAAATTGGTTACTTTGCTCTTCAGGTAATTATTTTCATTTTGAGCGTTTAATAAGGCATTAACATTATTTAAACCACCAGAAACTAAGCTGACAGGCCAATCAACAATTCTCGTTCCAACAGCAACAATATCATTACCAAAACTCTGGATAATCAATGGTGTATTGCGTTTATTCCGCAAATGAACACTAGTACCCAAAACAGAGAAAATGACAATAAGAACAACACATACCGTTAATAATTTTTTGTTTTGCAGAAATTTTTTCATTTGGAATTGATCCTAAACAAAAGCCGGCTAAAAACAGCCGGCCCCAGTATTATTTGCGACTTCTACGAATTACTTCGATATTTTTAAGTGATTCACCAGTACCAATTGCAACACAGTCAAGCGGATCTTGAGCAATAAATACTGGGACTTTAGTTGCCTCAGAGATAACATCTGGTAAGTTCTTGAGCAGTGCGCCACCACCCGTTAAAACGATTCCGTGATCAATGACATCAGCTGCAATTTCAGGAGAAGTTTGTTCTAAAGTTTCTTTAATTGCAATGATAATATCTTGGACAACATCTTGAATAGCCTTAGCAACATCAACTGCTTGAACATCAACCGACTTTGGCAGTCCTGTTACCAAATCACGACCACGAATATTAACAGATTCAATGTCTTTAGCTTTTTCAATTGATGCTGAACCAATTTTAATTTTAATGTCCTCAGCAGTTCTTTCACCAATTAATAAGTTAAAGTTCGAATGAACATAATTAACAATGGCTGTATTAAACTTGTCGCCAGCTTGGCGAATTGAAGTTGAAGAAACAATTCCGCCAAGTGAAATTGTTGCAACATCAGTTGTACCACCACCAATATCAACAACCATTGAACCTGTTGGATCCATTACTGGAAGTCCCGCGCCAATAGCTGCTGCAAATGGCTCTTCAATTACGTAAGCTTCGCGTGCACCAGCAACTCGTGCAGCATCGATCACTGCCCGTTTTTCAACTTCAGTTACACCTGATGGCACACAAATCATAACTGATGGCTTGGAATTACCAACAGTCCGATCAATAAAATGCTTGAGCATCGATGCTGTTGTATCATAATCGGCAATCACACCGTCTTTCATTGGGCGAATTGCAACAATGCTGGCAGGCGTTCTACCAATCATCTCACGAGCCTTGGAACCAACCGCGATCACCTTATTATCTTGAGTATTTTTGGCTACAACAGAAGGTTCTCTTAGGACAATCCCCTTACCTTCTGTATAGACAAGGGTATTGGCTGTACCCAAATCAATACCAATATTTTTTGCTCCTAATCCAAACACTAAAATCTCTCCTTAATTATTGCAGTCTTTAAATCTTGAATCATTATAGCACAAAGCGAGGTCTAAAAAAGATTTCTGGTATAAGTTTAAGATGAATTTAAGACAATTTAGGTGGTTAATCATAATTAAACAGTTACTTAATAACGAAAATTATTACCTAAGAAGAAGCAGCTGTTAAATCTCTAAGACGCAAAAAACCTCCATGTAATAACACAGAGGTTTCGGCATCTTAACAAGTAACTACATAATTAAAATATTTATTACCAACAATTTTAGAACAGCTCATGTTCTCTCATACTGATATAGCGGTTTTTGCCAACAATAAAATGATCTAAAAAGTCAATCTGCATCATATCAGCTGCATCATGTAACATTCGGGTCAATTTAATATCACTTTGCGATGGCACTAAATTACCACTAGGATGATTATGAACGACAAACATCCCTGCACACGCATAAATTATGCCCCACCGGAAAATTTCTCGTGGATGAGCCACTGACTTATCTAGTGTGCCTTTAAATAAACATTTTTCAGCAATTATATGGTTGCTATTATCAATATAAACGCCCCACAATTCTTCTTGCTTATGACCTGCTAATTTATCAGCTAAATAGGTTCCCACCTCATTACTAGACGTTAACACAGCCTCACGATCAGGTATAGCACTACGCAGCCTTTCAAGTAATTCCTCGCTGGTAACTGCTAGCACATTTGAAGCTTCAGACCCTGAGAGATATTGCAATAAGTCATTAAAATTACTAATTCGTAATTGTCGCAATCTATCAATTAATTGAGTTAAGTTAATAATTTCTTTTTTAGCCAACTGGTCAACTAGTTCATTTAATAATTCAATATCCGTTTTTACTAAATAGTGATTGGACTTGATGATTTCCATTAATATCATTCCCTTCACTATTACATACGCAAAAACTAATTTATTTTTTCTAAAAATTCATTAAAATCTTGACAAACAAAGACAGCATTTTGACGATCAGCTGTTGTCGGCGGTAATAAATCTGGAATCATCACACACTTAAGGCCGGCATGTGCAGCTGCAGCCACGCCAGTTCCTGAATCTTCAAAAGCTAAAATATTTTTTATCGGCACTGCTAATTTTTGTGCTGCCCATAAATAAATATCTGGTGCCGGTTTAGCCTCAAGTTGGTGCTTACGCACATCATCATAATTTAGGTGGAACTGGAAGTAATTACGAATTCCTGTTGCCCACATCTCATGTTCCAGCACTCTTTCATAATTGCTAGATACAATTGCCATCGGCAAATCTAAGTCATAAAAAACATCAAGTGCCTTTTGAACGCCGGGACGCAAATTAAGTTTGCCCTCATCTGTCCACTTCCAAACCAACTCGTCTGTCCGTTTAATAAAATTAACTCGTTGCTTCTCAGTTGCAAAATATTTACGATAAAATTTACGCATATTACTAGTAGTTGAACCTACTAATTTTAAGTAAGTATCATCGGACGTACCTAAATGTTCTTCCTTAGCAGCTTGAATATTGGCCCGCCAATATAAATTTTCGGAATTAACCAGCAAGCCATCCATATCAAGTAAAATCCCTTTAATTTCTTCATCAATGCCTTGAACACGCATCTACTGCCTCCATTTGTAAAATTTCACCTACTAAATAAAACGAACCTGTTACTAGTAAAATATCGTTAGCTTGGCTTACCTTCTGCAATTGCTCAAAACCAATCTGACAATTAGATTGATAAGGATACTTTTGCTGCACTTGTCGTGGAAAATCTTCTTTTTTGGCTGCTCGCGGATAGGCAATCGTCGTTAACTCAACCTGATCCGTGGACTTAAACAGAGAAAAAACTTCTGTTAGGTCTTTGTCTTTCATCATCGTAATCAACACACGCACCTTACCTTGACGCAATTTTTGTTGTTGATGAACAAAATTGAGCAAATTTTTCATTGCTTGAATATTATGTGCACCATCAAGAACAATTAATGGTTGCTCCTGCAATATTTGGTAACGTCCAGGAATTACTGTCTGATTAATTGCTTGCTCAATCTCTGCATTCGTTAAAGTTAATTGGAGTGTCTTAAATGCGCGCACCGCCACGGCAACATCATAGCCCTCAACTTGTGGTCTGATTGTAAAAGTCAACTTTTCCTGCATATCTTGATACGTTAATTGGGTTTTCCCTGTAATTGTAAAGTCGCGAGCAAGTAAAAATACCGGTGCCTGACTGGCTCTTGCTTTTTGCTCAAGAATTGGCAAAACTACTTGCGGCACATTACCTAAAATAACTGGTCGCTGTTGTTTAATTACCCCACTTTTTTCTCGTGCAATATCCTGAATTGTCGGTCCAATTAAATCTTCATGATCTAAATCAACAGTTGTAATCACACTTACTTCAGGCGTGATTACATTAGTTTTATCGTGTTCACCGCCAATTCCCACCTCAATTATCGCATAATCACACTTCTTTTGGGCAAAATAGACAAAAGCCATTACGACTTCATATTCAAATGTAACTAAACTAAAGGAGGGTAATTCTTGCCGTAACTCATTTAATACTTCTTCAACCTGATTAGCAACTGCTACTAAGTCAGCGTCACTAATATTTTGACCATCTAATTGGATTCTTTCACCAAAAGCAAACACATATGGTGAGACAAAAAGGCCAGTCTTTTGACCAGCCTTTTGCAACAAATTACTAAGATAGTAACATGTTGAGCCCTTACCATTGGTGCCCGTGACATGAATAGTTTTTACTTTATCCTGCGGCTTACCAAGTGCAGCTAATACTCTCTTGATATATGATAAATCAGCTTTCTTGTGTAATTTTGGCAGTGTATATAAATAAGATATTACATCTTGAGCATTGGTAAAAATCACATTATTTACTCTCTTTCAAATCTTGAATTCGCTGACGAACACCAGCTAGCTGACTTTCATAGTCAGTCTTCTTGGCTTCTTCCTTAGCAATGACTGCTTCTGGCGCATGTGCAACAAATCCTTGATTAGCTAATTTCTTAGTTGAACGTGCAACTTCAGCTTCAAGATCTTTTTCTTCTTTTTCCATCCGCTTAATTTCGTCATCAACATTAACCAATTCAGTCAATGGTACAAAGACTTGTGCACCAGCAATTACCGCTGTCTTAGCTAATTTTGGTGCTGTTATTTCAGTAGCAATTTCCAATTTCTTAGGGTGTAAGAAGTTCTTCACGTAATCTTCATTATCCGTTAAAATATGCTCATTTGCAGCATCATCAAGTTGAATCATAAGATCAATTGGTGATGACATTGGTGCATTAACTTCCATCCGAATGTTCCGGACGGCCTTGATAACTTCAATCAAGAAAGCCATATCACTATCTGCTTGCTTATTTTCAAATTCAGGGTGCATTTCTGGATATTTTGCAACCATAATTGACTTTCCCTCATGCGGCATTGATAACCATAATTTTTCGGTTACAAATGGCATAATTGGGTGTAACAACCGCAAAATTTGGTCAAGAATCCAAATTAAATTATCCTGTTTCTTGGCCTTTAATTCACTATTGTTACCATTTAAAACAACCTTGGAAATTTCAATATACCAATCGCAGAAGTCATTCCAAATAAAGTTGTAAAGTTCTCGACCAGCTTCACCAAATTTGTACTCGTCAAACAAGCGAATAACTTCACCTACTGTGTGGTTCAATCGATCAAAAATCCAGCTATCAGCTAAGTCAAACTTGCTGGTATCAGGCATGTGAGCTGGTTGAGCATCTGCTGGCAGGTTCATGATTACAAATCGTGATGCATTCCAAATCTTGTTAATGAAGTTCCAGGCTGCTGCCAATTTCTTTGGATTATAACGAGTATCTTGACCAGGAGCAGTCCCGTTCAATAAGAACCAGCGCAATGCATCGGCACCATATTCGTTCACAACGTCCATTGGGTCAACCCCATTGCCCAATGATTTACTCATCTTACGGCCTTGTTCATCACGAATTAAGCCGTGCAAAACAACATCTTTAAACGGACGCTCATTGGTAAAGTGCAAACTCTGGAAAATCATTCGTGATACCCAGAAGAAAATAATATCATAGCCGGTAACTAAAGCATTAGTTGGAAAATAACGTTTAAAGTCCTCTGAATTTTCATCAGGCCAACCCATAGTTGAAAATGGCCACAAAGCACTTGAGAACCAAGTATCCAAAACATCTGGATCCTGATCCCAGTTTTCAATATCCTTAGGTGCTTCTTCACCAACATACATTTCGCCGGTCTTCTTGTTGTACCAAGCTGGAATGCGGTGACCCCACCATAGTTGCCGTGAAATTACCCAATCATGAACATTTTCCATCCAATGTTCAAGCGTTTGTTCAAATCGCTCAGGGACAAAATTAACCTTATCGTCAGTCTTTTGATTAGCTAAAACCTTATCAGCTAATGGCTTCATCTTAACAAACCATTGTGTTGACAGACGTGGCTCAACTTGAACACCTGAACGCTCTGAGTGACCAACTGAGTGAACAATTGGCTTAACCTTAATCAAGTAGCCCTGTTCCTTTAAATCGGCAACTAATTGCTTACGGCAGTCAAACCGATCCATGCCAGCATATTTGCCACATTCCTCGTTCATCGTACCGTCATCGTTCATCACGTTAATCCGCTTTAAGTTATGACGATTACCAGTAGCAAAGTCATTCGGGTCATGAGCCGGCGTAATCTTTACCAAACCAGTACCAAAGTCTGGGTCAACGTGTTGATCTTCAATAATTGGAATGTGCCGACCTACAAGCGGTAAAATCAATTCTTTACCAACCAAGTCCTTGTAGCGTTCATCCCCAGGAGCAACAGCAACTGCAGTATCACCAAACATAGTTTCTGGCCGGGTCGTTGCGATTTCAACAAATCCCGAACCATCCACAAATGGATATTTAATATGATAAAAGGCACCCTTGTCATCTTGGTGAATAACTTCAATATCACTCAAAGCTGTCTGCAAAGCTGGATCCCAATTAATAATATATTGACCGCGATAAATTAAGCCCTCATTATACAATTGGACGAAGACCCGCCGGACAGCTTTAGACAATCCTTCATCTAAGGTAAAACGTTCACGCGAATAATCAAGTGACAGACCCATTTTAGCCCATTGACCCTTGATAATATTTGCGTATTCATCTTTCCAATCCCAAACTTGCTTAACAAAAGCTTCACGCCCCATTTCGTGACGATCTTTGCCTTGCTTGCGCAATTTAGCTTCTACCTTAGCCTGGGTTGCAATGCCAGCATGATCCATTCCCGGTAAATACAAAGTATCATAGCCTTGCATCCGCTTAAAACGAATTAATGTATCTTGAATTGCTGTATCCCAAGCATGACCCAAGTGTAATTTACCGGTAACATTAGGCGGCGGAATAACAATTGAATATGGGTGGGCCTTCTTATCACCTGACGGCTTAAACAAATCCTCATCAAGCCAAGTTTGGTATCTGCCATTTTCAACCTCTTGATGATCATATTTTGGTGCCAAATCTGTCATATAATTTCCTTCTTTCATATAATAAAAAATCGTCCTAGACTTCTATTGTCTAGGACGATTTACTAACCGCGGTACCACCTAAGTTAAGCAGTCAAATAGCTGCCTCTCTTACTTAGTGATAACGGCGAAAACTGCCGGATTAACTTACTCTTAGTTCAGCCAATCAGTTAAAACTAAGCTACCAATTAACTTTCAGCCTTACACCATTTGTGGCCTTTCTCTGTTTGTAAAGTTAATACCTCTTAGTCATTACTTTGCTAGTTATTATAGCACTTTTTTACAATAATGCAGCATCTTCTTCGGCTTTATCCGCCAAAAACTTGTCATTTGGATAAATTGCGGTAACTTTAATGCCTGCAAGTGCTCGTTCAATTAAGCCAGCAACATCAAGTCGTGCCTCATATTCACGTGCCTTATCAACCTTTGGTTTTGTCTTAGGGCGTGGCGGTGCAAAAATTGTACAACAATCTTCAAAGGGCTTAATGGATAAATCAAAAGTACCAATTTCTTCAGCTAAGCGAATAATTTCTGTCTTGTCCATCGTTGCAACTGGCCGGACAACTGGCGTTGTTGTCACATCATTAATCGCCATCATTGATTCTAAAGTTTGCGAAGCAACTTGACCAACTGATTCACCGTTAAAAATTGCTAATTCATTTCTTTTGTTACGAATTTCATCGGCTAACCGCAACATAAACCGCCGCTGAACCGTCATCAAGTAGCCTTCCGGTACTTTTTCCTTAATTGTTTCCTGAATTTCCGCAAAGGGAACGGCAATAAAATTAATTCGACCAGCATAATTAGCTAAGATACCAGTTAATTCTTTGGCTTTATTCAATGCTTTTTCAGTTGTATAAGGTGGACTAAAGAAATGCACCATCTCAATGTCAACGCCACGCTTTAAAGCTAAGTAAGATGCAACGGGCGAGTCAATACCACCAGACAGCATCATTACAGCACGACCACCAGTACCAACAGGCATCCCGCCAGCACCATGCAATAATTGGTTAGAAATATAAATTGCATCTTGACGCACTTCAATTCGCAGCACTAGATCTGGATGCTTCATTTCTACCTTTAAGTCAGACATATTTTCAAACAGATAATCGCCAACTAATGAATTTAATTCATTAGTATCGTAAGTAAAATGATGATCACTGCGTTTAGTATTAACCTTGAAAGTCATACCTTTTTTGAAAGTTTCCTTCATTAAAGCTAACGAAGTTTCTTCAATCGCCTGTAGCGTTTTTTCCACTTTAATTGTTGGTGAGTAAGTTTGAATACCAAAAACTTTCTTCAACTTTTGGTCAATTTCATTAAAGGATGCGCCATTTAAGACGATGTGCAATCGATCATGACGTGGATGGATTTCAATTTGCGGAAAGTCACGCAAAACTTTGGTCACATTGCCAGCAAGCTTGCCAATAAAATCCTTCCTATTCTTACCTTTAGTTGAAAGCTCACCATAGCGAACCATTATTTCAGTATATTTCATTAATTATTTTCTCCTAAATGATTAATTTTAGCAAAATGGCGGTAAATTTGATCAAAAACAGTGATAAACTCATCAGCTTCTGCAAGTGTATTAGTTTCATCAAAACTTAAACGAATGGCACTCATTGCAATCTGATCAGCAACATGCATTGAAACTAGCGTGCTTGCCTCATCAGTCTTAGTTGAAGCACAAGCAGAGGTCGTTGAAGTATAAATATCGTGTTCTTCCAGTGTATGAACTAAGGTTTCACCGCGAATTCCTTCTAAAGCAAAGCATAAAATATGCGGTGTAAAACCAGTACTTACTGGAGAGAAAATTTTAATTCCCGGCTTATCTTGCAAATAAGCAACGATTTCACGCTTAATTGCGGCTTCCCGGTTTGCCTTTTCAGCTTCATCAGTTAACAATAATCGTACAGCTTTCGCCATTGCTGCAATTGCCGGTAAATTTTCTGTCCCTGAACGCAAGCCTTTTTCTTGCCCACCACCATCATGTAACGGTGACAGCATTTTACCTTCTTTTTTGTAAAGGATACCAATTCCACGGGGAGCGTGAAATTTATGCGCCGACAAACTAGACAAATCAACCCGCGGCGTAAAGACTCGTGGCCAAATGTTTTTGCCCAGTGCCTGCACATTGTCAACATGGAATTGAATTGTCGGATAATTAGTCAACAAATCACTAATTTCTTCAATTGGCTGAATTGTTCCAATTTCATTATTAACACCCATAATTGAAACTAAGGTTGTATCTGTATCAAGAGCATTGCGCAAATCATTAACATTGACTCGGCCTTCTTTATCAACAGGCAGACGCGTCACACGGTAACCTAAGTTTTCTAAAGCATTAAAGGCATTAGCAACTGAAGCATGT
Source organism: Lactobacillus sp. ESL0785 (assembly GCF_029395455.1). Classification (NCBI taxonomy): domain Bacteria; kingdom Bacillati; phylum Bacillota; class Bacilli; order Lactobacillales; family Lactobacillaceae; genus Lactobacillus; species Lactobacillus sp. ESL0785. The sequence continues at coordinate 743,310 of NZ_CP113916.1, read as the reverse complement.
TCAACACTCGAAGTAATAATATGCTTACCAAATTCACGCTTCTGAATCGCTGTCCCTTTAATTGCGGTATTATTGGATTCAGTTCCACCAGAAGTAAAGAAAATTTCATCTTGCTTCGTACCTAACAGATTTGCAATTTGTTTGCGTGAACTCTCCAGCAATTGAAAGGCACGATCGCCCATTTTATGTAAACTAGATGGATTACCCCAAATATTTTGCGCAACTTGATTATAAGTAGCTAACACTGCAGGATCAATCTTAGTCGTTGCACTATTATCAAAATAAATCACAAATCTTACTCCCTTCAAAAAAGCCTATTTAGGCTACCATCAACTTATAAATTGTAACTTAAATAGGCTTTTGCTTCAATTAATATTTATTTTTAGAAAAAGTGATTTGCTTAAAATTAATTCTTATAACTTGTAATTAACTGCTTAGCTAATTCAGCAGTCATCACTTTAATCCTGATCCTTCTTTTCCGTATAATATAAATTCTCCAAACGCTGATATGACCCAGGTTCTGCCTTTTCAATTGCTGTTGCAATTGTATCTAAAGCATCCTTATAGTTATATTGTTCTTCATATAGTTTCAGTGTTTGCTTTTGGGCACGCTGAATTGCCTCATTATCGGAATACTTATTAGAATACTGCAGTGTCAACTCAACTAAATCCGCAGAACTAATAATATCATCGGCTTCACGCTTCAAGCGTTCAACATCATCAGATATCTGAATTAATTCGTTAGAGATTTTTTCCATATTAATTCTAACTTGACTCAATTCTTTCGCAACATGGCCAATTTCGTTAACTACTAACGTATACATTTGAACAAAAGTATCAGGATTACCTGGTAACTTTTTCCGTTCTAACCGGCGATAAACCAATGATACTTCCTGCTTAAAGCGATTAATTGAATCATTAGCAACATTTTCTGAATCATATAAGCCATCAACATCTTGCGACATTTGCTTTTGTTCAGAGCTAATTTCCCGCAGCCGTTCTAGCATCGCCAGCCAAGAAGTCTTAATTTCTGAATAAACACCCTTGCCATCAGCCACATTCTGTGTGTCAACTGTGTATTGCCGACTCATATCTTTAACTTCCTGTTCAAGCTGCCGACTTTGAGCCAACTCACCATGAGTCAATTCATAACTTTCATCAATATGACGTAATTTTTTTACCAAGTCCTTTGATTCATCTTGCTCGCGAGTAAGTAACTTCTGAATTTTAGCCTGATTTTGTTCAACAAATGGTCTAGCCTTATATTCCAAAGCTAAAACATCATATAAATCGGAGATTTCTTGCTTGATTTCTTTTGTCTTTTTGGTTAATTCCGCAATCTTTAAATCTCCCAGCAATTGATCTGCTTGGGTAACTTGTTCTCGGATATCTTTGATCTTTGCCAAAACATCAACTTGCGTAATGTAGTACTTTTCCGCAACCATCTTCTTATATGAATCAGATAATTCACTTAATTGCTCTTGAAATACTGTATCTAATTCATGGCGACACTGCTTCAATTGTGGTAATTCCTCTTGCATTGAAGCTAAAGTTGCCTTAATTGTTGACAAAACCCGCTTGGCCTCAACTTGATCACCCTGAGCAGACAAGTTCTTCGCTTCGGTAAAATCACCTTCTAGCGTTGACAACTCATTTTCAACTTGATCAATAGCCACACCATAATCAAATGAATCCGCTAAAACGCCCTTGCGTAATTCATGATAAGTTTTAATTAAAGCATCGTATTGAATCTTGTTTTCCCGGTTAGATTCAAGTAATTCAGTAAAAACTTCTTTGGTATTCTTCGCATCATCATAAGTTGGCTTCATAATCTCTTGTGCCTGCTTGATGTTTTTATGAGCTTTATACAAATGATAATGGATATTTTGGTCCGCTGCTTGCTCAAGCAAGTTTTGTGCCTGTGGTATCTTCTTCGAAGTGGCCTCTTGATAACATTTACGCCAAGTAGTTAATGTAGTCAAACTTTCTCCAGCAAGATCCATACGGTCAAGCCGATCAATATCTTGTTCCAAGTGCATTTTTTCAATTTTAGTAATTAATTCATCAAGCTCAATAACTTCGTGTAACTGGCGCCGATTAATAATGAGCATAAATGCGATAATAATAATGATGACTAAAATTGCAATTACCACAATTAGAGATTGAGTTGATGACATAAAAATTCCTCCAAAAACTACTTCTAATTATAGCAAATTTATGGAGTTATGTGGAAACCTTTTAAAGAAGTGTGAGATTTTATTGAAAAAAGTACAATTTTATCCATTTATTTTTAGTCAATTATCTAGTCGATTTACCCTTTTTTACTTGCTTTACTATTCTATGACCTCTATAATTAACTTCGTGTAAAATATTTGCAGCTATAAGTGACAAGAACGTCAACATCTTAATACGTTTTAGTGAACGAGTAACCGACGCTGCAACAGGCGAAAATGAAAATTAAGATGCACGAATGTTGAACTTATGTGTAATATTTTACTCCAGAAACTGTTATCAGATTTTATTGGAGGATTTTATGTCAAGATATACAGGTCCAAGTTGGAAACGTTCAAGAAGATTAGGTATCTCACTTTCAGGTACTGGCAAGGAAATTAGTCGTCGTAACTATGCTCCTGGTCAACACGGTCCTAACTCACGTGGTCGTTTATCAGAATACGGCGAACAATTGCACGAAAAGCAAAAGTTACGTTGGATGTATGGTTTAAACGAACGTCAATTTAGAACTTTGTTCATTCAAGCTGGTAAAATTCGTGAAGGCGAACACGGTACTAACTTCATGATCTTATTAGAGCGTCGTTTGGACAGCGTTGTTTTCCGTTTAGGCTTAGCTACTACTAGACAACAAGCTAGACAATTAGTTAACCACGGTCACATCACTGTTGATGGTAAACGTGTTGACATTCCTTCATATGAAGTTCAAGTTGGTCAAACTATTGGCTTGAAGGAAAAGTCAAAGAACTTACAACAAGTTAAGGATGCTCTTGAAGCAGTCGTAACTCGTCCATCATTTGTTTCATTTGATGACAACAAGATGGAAGGTACTCTTGTACGTCTTCCAGAACGTGATGAAATGGAACCAGAAATTAACGAAGCCCTCGTTGTTGAATACTACAACAAGTTACTTTAATTTCTATATTCGCATGCCCCTTTCCACTTTGGAGAGGGGTTTTTGTTACCTTAGAAAGGAAAATAAGCATGACTGAAGACCTAAATACACGAGTTGAAAATGCAGCTAAAGGTATTACACCGCAAACTAAACCAGATGAACGGCGACGCTTCTTAGGATCACTACGCGAACGTGTTTTAGTGAGAATGAATAATACAGAAATTAAGCAGCCCAAATTAACTAGTACTTTTTTAGAGCATTTTGCTGATTACCGCGGTTACGCGATTTTAATCAATGGCAATCTTGACGATGATTTTTTAAATCAAGTTGAAACTAAATGCAGTCAATATGATATTCCCTTTACCCTTGTTAACAACGAAACTGCCAGACTTGGTGCCGAAGATACGGCTATCTTGGTAGTTGCCAAAACTGCAATTAACAAAAACCGCGTTGAAATTGGCCAAGTCTACCCACCCGAAATGCCTAAAATTGCCCTCGGACAAGCCCAAACAAAAAAGACGAGTTTTTGGCAGCGGCTTTTTCATGGAGGTCGTTAATGAAGCCATTAGCATATCGAATGCGTCCGCAACATCTGGATGAAGTTGTTGGTCAACAACATTTAATCGGTCCCGGTAAAATCATTCACCGAATGGTCGAAGCCAAGTTGCTATCGTCAATGATCCTTTATGGCCCACCTGGTATCGGTAAAACCAGCATTGCTAGTGCTATTGCTGGCTCAACTAAGTATGCTTTTCGAAAATTAAATGCAGCAACCGACAGTAAAAAGCAACTAGAGCAAGTTGCAGCTGAAGGCAAAATGAGTGGCACTGTTATCTTGCTGCTTGATGAAATTCATCGTTTGGATAAGACTAAGCAAGATTTTCTCTTGCCGCTACTCGAATCAGGTCAAATCATTTTAATTGGCGCTACTACAGAAAATCCGTATATTTCCATTTTGCCTGCTATTCGGTCACGCTGTCAGATTTTTGAACTAAAGCCATTAGCAGAAAAGGATATTGCCCAAGCAATTACGCGAGCATTAACCGATAAAGAGAATGGTCTGGGTAAATACAAGGTTAAGCTAACTGATGATGCCCAAAAATTGTTAATTCAAAAAGGCAATGGTGACTTACGAGCAACACTCAACGGCCTTGAACTTGCCGTAAGATCAACTAAACAAGAACTAACCACTGCTGGGAAAAAAGACACTGCATTTACCATCACTCAACAAGAAATGGCTGATTCTATTCAAATGCGCAGCCAGAACTTTGATGCTAATGGTGACGGCCACTACGATTTGGTTTCTGCCTTTCAAAAATCAATCCGCGGTTCCGATACCGATGCAGCATTGCATTATCTAGCACGCTTAATTGAGTCTGGCGACTTGATTTCGATCTGTCGCAGACTCAGTGTAATTGCCTACGAAGATATTGGCTTAGCCAACCCTGCTGCTGCTCAGCACGCACTAATCGCCATTCAGGCAGCACAAAATCTTGGCTTTCCCGAAGCCCGGATTCCACTAGCCAATGCAGTCATTGAACTTGCCCTCTCCCCTAAGAGTAACAGTGCCATGACTGCAATTGATACTGCCTTAGCTGATGTGCGCAAAAACGACATTGGTACCATTCCCGCCAGTCTTAAAGATGCCCACTATTCTGGTGCTAAAAAACTAGGCCACGGCATAGATTACACTTACCCACATGCTTATCCTAATGACTGGATACCTCAACAGTATTTGCCTGATAAATTACTGGGCAAACAGTACTTTACGCCTAAGGGTAATTCTAAAATCGAAAAAGCATTTAAAAAGCAATACCAAGTCTTGCATAAAATGCAAAAAGATGGGCTGCATAAATAATTAAATTTTGCACATTAACATTTTACATGAGTAAAAAATTTTATTAACCATATCAAGGCTGAATACCCGCTGCACCCAACTTTCTTGACAAATATCGTGACATTGGGTAAGATAATACTGATCTGAGTTGATCAGCAAGCTTAAATGTATAAAGTTGACCGATCAAACTAAAGACGTGCGAGTAAGTAAATAACTACCGAATCGGAAGACTATCTCAGAATAGGATCCATATTCGCTGCGCTACTACTCAATTTTTGAACACTGCGGGTTCAACAAGCGTCATTGTGCTTTGTGTAGTCAACTCGGATTTTATTTAGAAATTTAGTAGAACGGTCTTTAGACCGTTTTTTTGTGGAGATTTTTTATGATTATTAAAGTCATCATGGCAGTTTATCTCTTAATCCTATTAATCACGGCCTATTACTTGTGGCACAATCGTAACGGCAATTTTCTAATGTACAATAGTAAAAGCACAGAAAACTTCAAGTCAATTATGACTTGGACAGCTATCTTTTTATTAGCAGAATGTTTGCTCGGTGTTTTTCTTTTATGGCAAAGTAATCGCTATCTTAATTTAATTACCTTGATTTTAAGTTCCATCACAATTTTAAGTTTTAGTCTATTAATTAATCAAAAGAATGAATAATTAACCAAAAGTTTGGTAAAATAGAGGGTGAAAGAGGTGTTTTTAATATGAAACAATATCACCACATCCAAGTCGCTGTTGATGGTTCTAAAGAAGCAGATTTGGCTTTTACCAAGGCAATTGCTGCAGCTAAGCACAACGATGCAACTCTAGAGATTTTACATGTCATTGATACGCGTTCATTTCAGAACGTATCTAGCTTTGACTCCGAAATGGTTGAGCAGGTATCTAATGATGCCAAAGAAAAAATGGAAGATTACTATAATCAGGCTAAGCAAGCGGGTTTAACAAATGTCCACTACTCAATTGAATTTGGTTCACCAAAAGCAATTATCGCGCATGATTTTCCTAAAAAGCATCAGATTGACTTAATTGTCGTTGGTGCGACTGGTCTTAATGCCGTTGAACGAATTTTAATTGGTAGTGTTACAGAATATGTTACTAGAACTGCTAATTGCGATATTTTGGTCTGTCGGATAAAAGAAAATTCATCTTTGACTAAGTAATTGTCAACTAATAGCAAGTAAAAAGAGCATTCAACTCAAGTTGAATGCTCTTTTTGTAATAAATAAGTGACTTTAAAAGTCGCCAGCCTTACTAAACATATAATCTTTATTGTGGAACTTCATTGACAAAATCATTCCAATTCCGATCATGTTACCAATTAAAGCTGACCCACCTTGTGAGATAAACGGCAATGGAATTCCCGTTAATGGCAACAAATCAATACTCATACCCACATTTTCAAAAACATGGAACAAAATCATCATAATAACACCTGTTGAAACATAGGAATAGAAAGCATTTCTAGTTTCAAATGTGATTTTTACCATTTGAACAATTAAATATAAATAAAGTAAAATGACAGCTACACTACCAACAAAGCCAAAAGATTCACCAATAACTGAATAGACCATGTCTGAACCACGTACCGGAACATAAACGCTTAACTTACCAAAGCCATTACCAAATAACTGTCCTGACCCAATTGCCTGCATACTTTGCCATAACTGGTAAGCACCTTTTGAAGTGTCAGTTGCAGGATTTAACCATGACATAATCCGTTTAAACTGGTATGCCTGAAAGAAATGACTTAGAAATGCTTGACCGCCAGGTGTTGTTACCATAAAGATTACTCCTGCTGCCAAGATAAAAACTGCCACAAACATTGGTGTGATAATTTTCCACGAAATTCCAGAAACTAAAATTACACCACCAACAATCGCAATAAAGACAAGCATGGTACCAAAATCGTTTTGTAATTTTAGTAAAATCGCAATTGGCAATAACCATGCAACAACCTTACCAATCAATATCCAATCATTTTTAATTGTATGAGCCAATTTTTGGTTATGCTCATGCACAACCCGTGCCAGCATCAAAATAAAGGCGGGTTTCATAACTTCTGAAGGTTGAAACGAAATCGGGCCCAACTTAAACCAACTTTTGGCACCTGTATCACCAGCAACGCCACGGTTATAGAAGAACAAAACCGCAATCAATAACAAAATTCCACAAGCATAGATATACGGTGCAATCCTAAACAACTGCTCCGCATCAAATTGCATGACAAAAATCACAATCGCAAGAGAAATAATATACCATAATCCCTGCATTGCTACTGCCTTAACTGGACTTCCCATATGACTAGGATCATCAATTGCAGCAAAATAAATCGAATACAGACCAACAACTGCTAGTAAAACAACGGGAATAACAACGTTCCATGCAATCCGATCAAATAAATCTGTCTTGTTTTCTACTTTTACCATCAATAATCACATCTATTTTTCATGCAGTGCAAAGTAAGAAAGTAAGTCATTGATACTACTCTCTAAACTTTTAGCATATAAAACATTATTAGTCTTCATCGTAGTTGCACGATAACGACCAGCTGTTTTTTCAATCAAACCAATTGTTTTCCTATTTGGAATAACAACTTCCCAAGTTGGAATTTCTTTACCTTTAACTTCGTTTATTTCAATATTAATATTTTCTGGTTTTTTTGACATTTTATCTCCTATTTCACGTCCGGGTGAAATTTGCGTGCAATAATTTCATCCTCATACTTTTCCGGATGAGGATTGCGAAAAATAGTAAAGCGATCAGGAACTGGATCAACACCACCGCGTACAAACGGATTACAACGCAAAATGCGGCAAATCCCCATGATTAAACCTAAAATTGGACCATGCTTTTTTAATGCCGCAATCATATAAGCTGAACAAGTTGGATAATATCGACAACTGTTAGGCAATACAGGCGAGATAAAGTTCTGATAAAATTTAACTAGCAAAATTAAAATTTTACGCAAGTCAAACCCCCGATTAATTAATGACGTTGATGTTTTTCAATATTTTTAAGCAACGTACCAGTACCTAAAGCAACGGCTTCAAGTGGATGATCAGCTGTTAAAACTGGAACCTTCAGGTAATATGATATTAGCTTATCAATATTCTTAAGCAAAGCCCCACCACCGGTTAACATAATGCCGCGATCAATAATATCAGCCGATAATTCAGGCGGTGTCTTTTCCAAGACTTCCTTTGTTGCTGCAATGATTGTCATTAAACCATCGTGCAAAGCTTCCTGAATTTCGGGAGCTGTAACCGTTGCCTGCTTCGGTAGTCCATCAACAACATCACGCCCACGAACAGTAATTGACTGCTCTTTATCCGGCTCAAAGGCACTACCGATTTCAATTTTAATCTGTTCAGCTGTCCGCGAACCAATTAGCAAGTTATGTTTATTTTTAATATAAGCAATCACAGCTTGGTTCATTCGGTCACCAGCATAACGCAAAGATTGGCTAGTAACAATTTCACCCATTGACAGCACAGCAATATCTGTCGTACCACCACCAATATCAATTACAATATTACCTTGCGGCTTAAAAATGTCTAGTCCTGCACCAACAGCAGCAACTTTGGGCTCAAAATCAAGGTAAACCTTGCCACCGCCAGATTTTTCTGCTGCTTGAATAATTGCCTTTTGCTCAATTGAAGTGACACCTGTTGGCGCACAAATCAAAATATTGGGCTTAGACATAAAACCTTTAACATTCAGCTTTTCAATAAAATACGACAGCATTGCTTCCGTAATATCAAAATCAGCAATTACGCCGTTTTTTAGAGGACGGATAACCCGAATATTACCGGGTGTGCGGCCGACCATCTTATATGCTTCGGTTCCAACCGCCACTACTTTATTTGTACCTGTATTGACAGCAACTACTGATGGCTCATTTAACACGATTCCTTTACCGGAGACGTTAATGAGCACGTTTGCTGTCCCTAAATCAATTCCTATATCTCGTGCCACGATGAAAAATCCTCCATAAATATTCATTGTCCATTTTACCATAAAGAAAACAGGTTTGCCTTGGTCTTCTTTCTTTTTACTAAGTCTTAAAAGAAATTGCTTAACTGCAACGATGTATCGATTAAGGTGATAAAGAAATTCCCAACCAAAAAACCAAGACCAATTGCTGCAAAAATCAACAACAACTGTGCTTCAAACGTCCTACCTTTTCTGATAATTTTTTCAATTCTAATACTTTTCATTATTTGAAAAGATAAGCCAATCGTAATCAAATAAATTACAATACTAATTAAAGCATGGACACCAAGTTGAAACATAATCTTTCTCACTTTTCTTCAGCTAAATAAAAAACGGATACACTCTTGTGCATCCGTTTAAAACTCTTATTACTAATTATCCGAGTTGTAAACACTGATTCGGTTTACAGCCCGTCTTAATGCAACCTGAGCTCTTTCTAATGAACGTTGGTCATGCTTAGCCTTTGCTTCTTCCATATGCTTTTGAGCTCGTTCACGAGCAGCTTGTGCCCGTGAAACATCAATATTTTGAGATCGCTCAGCACTGTCAGCAATTACTGTTGCAACGTTATCAGAAAATTCAAAATAACCACCACTAACAGCAATATGATTAACAGCCTGATCTAATTCTTGACTGCGCTTGACTTTAATTTCACCAATTGTCAACGGCGTTAAAATTGGCAAGTGATTATACATCACTGAACGCTGCCCATCAATTGCCCGCATTTCAATAATACTGGCATGATGTGAATAGATCACGCCATCAGGAGTAACAACATTTACTAAAAAAAGTTTTTCTGGATCAGCCATTTGACATCACCCTACTTTTCTAATAATGCTTTAGCTTCTGGATCGCTAGCAGTAACACCCATCTGTTGCGCCTTTTTCAAAACGTCTTCAATTGGGCCAACACTACGGAAAGCATCTTCAGGAAGATCATCAAGGTGACCGTCTAAAATCATCTTGAAACCTTTGATCGTATCTTTAATTGGAACATAAGAACCAGGAACGCCCGTAAATTGTTCAGCAACAAAGAAGTTTTGTGACAAGAAGAATTGGATCTTCCGTGCCCGACTAACGATCACTTTTTCTTCATCAGATAATTCGTCCATTCCCAAAACAGAAATAATATCCTGTAATTCGTGGTAACGTTGCAAAATATGTTGTACACCAGTAGCAACTTCATAATGTTCCTTGCCAACGATTTCTGGGTCCAAAGCACTGGATGTTGACTCAAGTGGGTCAACCGCTGGATAAATACCTTGCTCAACTAAACTACGTTCCAAGTTGGTCGTAGCATCAAGGTGAGCAAAAGTCGTTGCTGGCGCTGGGTCAGTATAGTCATCAGCTGGCACATAAACAGCCTGAATTGAAGTAATCGAACCCTTCGTAGTCGAAGTAATTCTTTCTTGCAATTGACCCATTTCTGTAGCTAATGTTGGCTGATAACCAACAGCACTAGGCATCCGACCTAACAAGGCAGAAACTTCTGAACCAGCCTGAGTAAACCGGAAAATGTTATCAATAAAGAGCAAAACATCTTGCCCTTCAACATCTCTAAAGTATTCAGCCAAAGTCAAACCAGTTAAAGCAACCCGCATTCTGGCACCAGGGGGCTCATTCATCTGACCAAAGACCATGGCGGTTTTACTCAAAACACCTGAAGCCTTCATTTCAAAGTAAAGGTCGTTACCTTCACGAGTTCTTTCACCAACACCAGTAAAGACGGAAATACCGCCGTGTTCTTGCGCGATGTTATGAATTAATTCCTGAATAATCGTGGTTTTACCAACACCGGCACCACCAAACAGACCAACTTTACCACCTCGAATATAAGGTTCAAGTAAGTCAATAACTTTAATTCCTGTTTCAAGAATTTCTTGACTAGTGGTCAATTCAGAATACTTAGGAGCTTCCCGATGAATACTATTACGAGGATGATCCTTACTAAATTCAGGACCATTATCAATTGGGTTACCTAAAACATTAAATACACGACCTAAAGTATCATTACCAACCGGTACGGAAATAGGACCACCAGTGTCTTCGACCTTCATTCCGCGCCTGAGACCATTAGTAGATTCCATGGCAATTGTTCTTAAGACACCATCGCCAAGCTCCAGTGTAACTTCAAGGACAACAGAAGTGTCATCTGATATGACTACACGCAAAGCGTTGTTAATATCAGGTAGGTTTTTATCAAGTGGAAATTTAACATCGACAACTGGGCCGATTACTTGAACAACTTCACCTTCACTCAAAACATCTACCTCCTTTTCTCTAATTATTTCAAAGCCTCAGCACCACTGACAATTTCAGTAATTTCAGTAGTGATTTCAGCTTGTCTTGCACGGTTTAATTTAGTAGTTAAATTAGAAACCAAGTCATTAACATTATCGGTTGCACTCTGCATCGCCGTCATTGAACTGGCATGCTCAGCAGTCTTAGCATCCAAAATAGCACCGTAAATTGTTGAACGCGCATATTGTGGAACCAAAGTTGACAAAACCGTGTTAATATCCGGCTTGATATCATATTCTAAATCTTTATGTGCTTCAGCTTCCTTGATGCCGATATCAATATCAACAACAGGGAGCATCTTCTCAACCCGAAATGCAGATGACAATGAATTAATGTGGTGGGTGTAGCAAACATACAACTCATCATAAACACCATTCAAATACATCTTAATCGCAGTTGATACAATCGGTAAAACCTCATCAAACGTTGGTACATCAGTTATTGCATCATTTTCATAAACAACATTTAAATTGTTCTTTTTGAAAAATTCAGCACCAACTGACCCAACAGCCAAAATTTTAATGTCTTTATTTTCAGCTTTAGAGTCTTCAACCAGACCCATCATATTCTTAATTACAGAACTATTATAAGAACCAACAAGGCCACGGTCACCAGTTATCACTAAATAGCCAGTTGACTTGACTTCCTTGCGTTCTTGTACCATATCGGAAACAATTCCTAAGCCAAAAACATTCTCATAATCAATTTTACTAATGTTGTCTTCGTCAGCGTTAACATTTTCTTGATGCAAATGACTAACAACTTGTGCACTCATCAAACGCGACAAAGTTTGCCGCACATGATCGTTATAAATAGTATAACCTTTATCACGTTTTTCAGTTTGATTTAACTTTGATGCAGAAACCATATGCATGGCTTCCGTAATTTTACCAGTTTGCTTAACTGAAGCAATTTTTTTCTTCAACTCAAGTAAAGATGCAGGCATAAACTACCTCCTATTTATTACTTGGTGAAAAACTATCAGCGAATTTGCTAATTGCAGCTTGTAATTCTTTCTCATCTGGTAATTCACCAGTTTCACGAATCTGCTTTAATAAGTCTGCTTGAGAACTGTCGAAGTTGTCGTACAATTCCTTTTCAAACCGAGCAATATCTTCAACTGGGACAGAATCCAAATAACCATGTGTTAAGGCATACAGGATTACAACTTGCTTTTCAACTGGAATTGGGGCATGCAAAGGTTGTTTCAAAACTTCAACAATGCGCCGACCACGATTCAATTTAGCTTGAGTAGCTTGATCTAAATCACTACCAAACTGCGCAAAACTTTCCAACTCATGGAAGGCAGCCAAATCAGTACGCAAAGTACCGGCTACCTTTTTCATTGCTTTAATCTGTGCACTACCACCAACACGAGAAACCGAATTACCGGCATCAATGGCAGGACGAGTTCCAGCAAAGAATAAATCACTTTGTAAGAAAATCTGCCCATCCGTAATTGAAATTACGTTGGTTGGAATATACGCTGAAATATCACCGGCCTCAGTCTGAATAAACGGTAAAGCCGTCATTGAACCGCCACCAAGTTCATCGCTCAACTTAGCACTACGCTCTAGTAAACGTGAATGCAAGTAGAAAACATCACCAGGATAAGCTTCACGACCAGGCGGACGACGGAGAAGCAAGGAAAGTTCACGATAAGCAACGGCTTGCTTAGATAGGTCATCAAAGACAATCAAAACATCCTTGCCATTGTACATAAATTCCTCGCCCATCGCTGTACCAGCATACGGTGCAATATAGAGCATCGGTGCTGGTTCACTAGGTCCAGCTTCAACAACAATCGTATAATCCATTGCGCCAAAGCGTTTCAATGTTTCTACTTCAGTTCTAACAGTTGATTCTTTTTGACCAATGAAGACATAGATACAAATAACATCCTGTCCCTTTTGATTCAAAATTGTATCAACCGCTAAACTTGTCTTACCGGTTTTACGGTCACCAATAATTAACTCACGCTGACCTCGACCGATTGGTACCAACGCATCAATCGCCTTAATCCCTGTTTGCAATGGTTGATTAACTGATTGCCGCTCCATAACACCAGGAGCAGTTGATTCAATTGGACGTGTTTTATCAGTCTTGATGTCACCTAAGCCATCAACTGGTTGACCCAATGGGTTAACTACCCGACCAATTAATTCCTTACCAACTGGCACACGCATGATTTGACCAGTTCTTTTAACTTGGTCACCTTCACGAATATTGTCAAAACTACCCAAAATAATGATACCAACATCATTAGCTTCAAGGTTTTGCGCAATCCCATAAGAACCATTGTCAAATTTTAACAGCTCATTAGCCAAAACATTGTTTAGTCCGTGAGCTCGGGCGATACCATCACCTATGTATGTGACAACTCCGACTTCATCAATATCGAGTTTGTCATCATAGTGTTCAAGTTGCTGCTTGATTAAAGAGCTAATTTCTTCTGCTTTAATGCTCAATGGTTTCACCTCTTTTAATCTTTATTAATTAACTGAACGCGAATCTTTTTCAGCTTATTTTTAACGGAACCGTCAATTAACCGATCACCGATCTGCAAAATGACACCACCTAAAATATCCTTATCCACCTGATTTTCAAGGCGAACATCTTTTAGGCCGTACTTTTGCGCATATGAACGGCTCAAAGCTGTTAGCTGCGCATCATCCAACTTAACTGCAGTAGTTGCAGTACCAGATGTAATCTTATTTGCTTCATCATACAAATCATTAAACCGATCAATGATATCAAGCAAATCGTTAAAGCGATTGTAGTCCAATAGAAAATTCAAAAAATTTTGTACTTCTGCTGTTAAGCCTTGCTCAATTACAGAAAGTGACTTTTTCTTTTCAATACTATTGAAAATCGGATCACTAAAAACGTTTAAGATTTGCGGATTAGCGGAAACAGCTTGTGCCAATTCTTGTAAATCCGCATGAACAGCAACCAAAGAATTCGTGTCCTGTGCATAGCCAAACAGTGCACCTCCATAACGTGCAGCTATTTCTTCTCTACTTAAGGCCATTATTCATTCAGCCCCTTAATGAATTGATTGACTAACTCTTTCTGGTCATCAGCAGATAAGTTCTTAGCAATTACTTTTTCTGCAATTGCAACTGAAATATCTGCGACTTGACCACGCGCCTCATTCAAAGCATCAGTCTTTGCTTGTGCAGCATCAGCCTTAGCCTTTTCATGAATTGAAGCAGCATCATCGTTAGCACTAGCCACAATTTTACTACTCGTCTTTTGCGCGTTAGTCTTTGCTTCAGAGAGAATCTGAGTTGCCTCTTGTCTTGAATTCTTCAAGGCAGCTTCACGTTCATTCGCCAAAACTTCAGCTTTTTTACGATCACTTGCAGCTGAATCTAAGTCCTCAATTACCTTTTGGCGCCGTTTTTCCATCATTTCGGAAACTGGTCCCCAAGCATAATGCTTAACCAGAACGAGCAAAATTGCAAAAACAATTAAATACCAAAGAGTATTACCAAGGTAAATATGACCTGAGGCTGCAAATAAAGTTTGAAATGTCATTTACTGCCCTTCTCTCTTTTTCAACCTAAATTCTTATTAGCAAAAATTAAAGGAAGAGAATCAGGAACGCAATAACAATTGCCAAGATTGGTACGGCTTCAATCAAACCAACACCAATAAACATTGTTGATCTCAAGTTACCAGCACTTTCTGGTTGACGAGCCATACTCTCAATGGTCTTGGTAATAACCTTACCGTTACCCCATGAAGCAGCTAAAGCAGCAAGTCCAGCTGCAACTGCTGCAGCGATATATTTAAAAGCTTGTGACATATTTAAACCTCCAAAAAATTATTCTTTTGTAACTTTTTTGCCAATGTATACCATTGATAAAGTTACGAAAACATATGCCTGGATAGAGCCAATGAAGACAGAGAAACCTTGCCAAATCATTGCAAGTGGCGCAGCTAAGATTAACGTTGAAATACCAAAGCTTGGAGCTAAACTATTTCCAATTAGTGTTAACAAAACTTCACCAGCATAGATATTCCCATATAAACGCAAAGATAGCGTCAAAAAGTTGGTGATTTCCTCAATCATATTAATGGGGAACAAAAAGCTAACTGGTGCAGCATAGTTGCGCCAATAACCACCAACGCCAAATTTTTGCATTCCAAACGTGAATGATAGAAGCAAGGTCATCATTGCAAACGACATTGTCGTCACTGGGTCGGCTGTTGGCGACTTAACAAACATATAGTCGCCAGCTTTGACTTCTAGGAACAAGCCAAGCATGTTCATAAACCAGATAAAGAGAAACAAAACGAAAGCATACAATGACAAATGTCTCTGCGCATCGACATCCCCAACATTATCTTTAACAATGTTATTAGTGAAGTCAAGTAGAGCTTCAAGGACATTTTGCTTTTTGTTAGGTTTCATTTCAACTTTACGTGAAAGCCAAATGCAGACAAATAAAACCACGGCTGCCATTAAAGTTGAGCCAATGATCCCTGTAAGATCAAAGTTTAAGCCCAAGAATTTAAAAACAAATGATTTCTCCATTACTTCGCGGACCTCCCTTCCTGTGCTCAATTATCGAACACTCATACAATATTAACACCAAACATTAATTTTGTGAAAAATGTAAGCGAATTCGAAAATTATTTTGTCAAATTAAAGTTATTTTGTCCCAAATAAACGGTCACCGGCATCCCCCAGACCAGGGAAAATATAGCCGTTCGGCAATAGTTTGTCATCTTCAGCAGCAGCGTAGATATCAACATCCGGATTTTCTTCTTGGATCGCCTTAACACCTTCAGGAGCTGCAACTAAAACAGCAAGCTTAATATCTTTAACGCCCCGCTTTTTCAAGGCTTCAATTGCCATGTTAGCAGAACCACCCGTTGCTAACATCGGATCAACAACTAAACATTCACGTTCAGCGATATCTTTCGGCATTTTACAGAAATATTCATGCGGTTTTAACGTATCTTCATCACGATACATTCCAATTACGCCAACTTTAGCTGACGGAATCATTTCCATTACTCCATTAAGCATTCCGATTCCGGCACGTAAAATTGGTACAATTGTCATCTTCTTACCAGCAATTTCTTTTTGAGTAGTCTTACCAATCGGTGTTTCAATTTCAACATCTTGCAATGGTAAGTCTCTGGTAATTTCATAGGTCATTAACCCACCGATTTCACCAACAATGCGCCGGAATTCATTCGAACTCGTTTCCTTACGTCTAATAATGGTTAACTTGTGCTGAATCAACGGATGATTCAAAACTGTAAATTTACCCATAATTCCTCCTTGATAAAATCAAATTATGCTTACCAAGTATTTTAATCAAAAAAGCAAAGGGTTTAAAGTCCTTTGCTGTAATTTTTTATTTTATTTGAAAATGATGACCAGCAGCAGCCTTATTTAACCGATTCATATAGGCTAAAGTTTCTTCACTACCGCTAAAACCTTGAACATAAATCTGCTTAATCTCTTTTTTATCGTCAAAATAACGGAGCCCACTAAACAAATTATGATCAGCAGCAGCCAAATTTTGACCCAAGCTAAATTTGTTTTCATCAGGTACAGTAATTTTGGCTAATTCAGTTTCAAGAGCCATTACACCTGTTGTTTTGTCAAACTTAATTTTGGCAAAATCACGCCCATCATCAACGACCATAACTGGTGCAGCTGGTGCATAATGACGGTACTTCATTCCCGGAGCTTTTGGCACATCTTGATCTGTAACTTTACCAGTATTGATTAAAACTTTTTCGCCTAACACCGCACTTAGTTCTTCTGGCGTAATTTCACCCGGCCGCAAAACAATTGGAGTTTCAACTGATAAGTCAATAATAGTAGACTCAAGTCCTACTCTAGTTGCACCACCGTCAATAATTCCAGCAATTTTCCCCTTCAAATCATGATAAACATGTTGAGCAGTAGTTGGACTTGGTTTAGTTGAAGTATTAGCTGATGGACCAACAATCGGCGAACCCAACTTAGCAATTAGGTCATGAGTCAACTTATCATCGGGACAGCGAAAGGCAACTGTATCTAAGCCACCAGTAACGGCACTTGGCAAACTGCCCGGTTTAACAAATAACAACAAAGTTAATGGACCCGGCCAAAATTGCTTGATTAATTTCTGAGCCCGTTCAGGCACTTCTTTAGCATATTTGGCCATCATGTCAGCATCTGCAACAGTTACAATTAACGGATTGTCACTTGGTCGCCCTTTAGCTGCATAAACACCCTTGACCGATTTTTCATTAGTTGCAATTGCCCCAAGACCGTAAACCGTTTCCGTTGGAAAAGCGACTAATTCACCTGCAGCCAATAATTTGACTGCCTCATCAATTTGTCCTTCAGAAAAAATTTTCGTTTCCATCTACTTATTCCACTTTCCATAAACCATACGTGGCTTACCTGCCATGTCATTTTTAAATTCAACCGTAAAGTCCGGTAATTCTTTGGCAAACAGTTCTTCAAGCTGCTTTTTTTCACTGAAACCATACTCTAAGAAAAACTCTCCATGACTATTTAAATGTTCACGAACTTGTTTGGCAAATTTTTGATAAAAATTAAGCCCATCTTTACCACCAAACAGAGCCTCTTTAGGTTCATTTTGCAAAACATTCTGATCCATAATATTTCGCTCAGTTTCCTTAATATAAGGCGGATTAGAAATGATTGTATCAAATTTTTCTAAACCAATTAAAATATTAGCCTTACGAACAGTAACATCAATATTATAGGTTAAAAAATTCTCTTCACTAGTTCTAAGAGCAGCATCAGTAACGTCAGATGCAAATAAATTTAGGGCGGTGATTCCCTTTTTGGCAGCTTCTTTAGCCAAGGCAACTGTAATACAGCCAGATCCTGTCCCCAAGTCAAGCACCTTATCACCTGTTTGCAAATGTTCTAAGGCCCAAGCAACCAATTCTTCAGTTTCAAATCGTGGAATCAAAACGCCACGTTGTACCATAATTTTATAACCATAAAACCACGAATAACCTAAAATATACTGCGGTGAAGTTCCTTTAGCTAGCTTCTTAATATCTTTTTGTGCCTGTTTTAATTGGTCAGGTGTTAATTGGTCATCCTGCTTTAGTTCAAATTCACTAGGCGTGAAATTTAAACGTTCAGCTAATAGAAATTCCACATCTTCTTGTCTTGCTTCTGGTGCTGCTTCAACAGCCCAAACACGTAAATCTTTTAAGGTTTCAATCTTAGGCATTTTGGTCAGCCAGCTCCTCTAATTGCTTAGTTTGATTGTACAAAATCAAAGCATCAATGACTTCTTCAAGTTCGCCATTCATAATTCGGTCAAGCTTATTCAAAGTCAAACCAATCCGGTGATCTGTTACCCGATTTTGCGGATAATTATAGGTTCTGATCCGTTCTGAACGATCACCAGTACCCACAGCATTCTTTCGCTTAGCATCATATTGATCCCGGTTTTGACTTTCATAATAATCATAAACCCGTGATTTCAAAATTTGCATTGCCTTTTCCCGATTTTGCTGCTGACTACGCTGATCCTGCATCGCAACCACAATTCCAGTTGGTAAGTGCGTCATCCGTACAGCACTAGAAGTTTTGTTAATATGCTGACCACCAGCACCACTTGAACGATAGACATCAACCCGAATATCCTTAGGATCAAGATCCAAGTCAACTTGCTCATATTCAGGCATTACCGCAACTGTTGCAGTTGACGTATGTACCCGACCTTGCGATTCAGTTACAGGAACCCGTTGTACTCGGTGAGCACCATTTTCGTACTTCAATTTAGAATAAACTTTGTCACCAGTAATCATAATCGCGATTCGTTTATAACCGCCGACTTCTGTCGGTTCACTATCAACAACTGACACCTGCCAATTTTGCCGCTCAGCATATTTTTCATACATTCTAAGCAAATCACCAGCAAATAAGGAAGCTTCATCCCCGCCAGCAGCACCACGAATTTCCATAATGATGTCCTTATCATCATTAGGGTCTTTTGGCAGCATTAAGATTTTAATTTGATCTTCAAGATTGGTAATTTCTTGTTCAAGGTCGTGATTTTCTTCCTTGGCCATTTCAACCAAGTCACCATCACTTTCACTAGAAATAATTTCTTTGTTATCAGCAATTTCTTTCTTATCAGCCTTATATTTCTTGTATTTCTGCACCACTTCGCGCAAATCAGCCTCTTCCTTAGAAATTGCCATATAGCGCTTAGTATCATTAATGACTTCTGGATCAGCCATCATTTCCTGCAGCTCCTCATAATGAGCTACTAAGCCCTCAAGTCGTGCCATCACTTTATCCATACTTATCTATTCCTCTCTATCTCGCCATTCCTGGGTGAAAATAATGAAAACGGCAAACCGGATAATAACTTTCATCACCGCCAATTTGAACTTGTTCGCCCTCATAAACAGGCTTACCATTGTGAATACGCAAGTTCATTGTAGCCTTGCGACCACAATAGTGGCAAATTGTTTTAATTTCCTTAATTTTATCTGCAAAAATTAGTAAGTATTTACTGCCTTCAAATAATTTGTTTTGAAAATCATTTTTGAGACCAAAGGTCATCACCGGAATTTTAAGCTCATCAACAATTCTGGCACATTCTAACACATGATGTCGCTCTAAAAACTGTGCCTCATCAATAAAAACACAGGCAATTGGACCATCACCATTTGCTTCATCTTCAACACTTAGTTTTTGAATATAATTGAAGATATTTGTGTCATGCTCGATCGGCACAGCTACTCGATGCAAACCGATTCTTGAAGCAACAACACCTACACCACTGCGGTTGTCAACGCCACTCGTCATCAAAGCAATTTTGCGACCCTGGGCTTCATAATTGTGTGTATCCTTTAGAATTTCAATCGTTTTGCCACTACTCATTGCACCATAGTGAAAAAATAATTGTGCCATTTTTTGCTCCTTTGTTTAAATTAAATTCACCTAACTTAACTAGTATAGATGAAAATTGAATTATGTGCAGTTAAATCGTCATGAAAACTCGTTTTCACCTCGACGCTATGCTATAGTTATAATGATTTTAAAGTGAGGGATAAAATAAAGATGAATCTAAAATCAGGAATTGCCAAGGCCGCTGGTAAATCAAGCTATTGGTTTCTTCATAATGTATTAAAAGGCGGTACCAGTTTTCCCGGTAAATTAGCGATGAAAATTGATCCGCAGGTGTTGAATGCACTGGCACATGATTATGAAACTGTCATTGTAACTGGGACTAATGGTAAAACGATGACGACATCATTAATTGTTGCTGCATTAAAGCAAAAATATGGTGATATTTTAACTAACCCGTCAGGCTCGAACATGGAACAAGGAATTGTAACTGCCTTCTTAGCTCACAAAAAAAATGCAGCTACCCGTAAAATTGCCGTACTTGAAGTTGATGAAGCTAATGTCAAGATGGTCACTGAATTAGTCCATCCTAGTTATTACGTCTTGACTAATATTTTTCGTGACCAGATGGATCGCTACGGTGAAATTTATACAACTTATGCCAAAATTGTCGACGGTATTAAGCTAGCTCCTAAGGCAACAATTATTGCTAATGGCGATGCCAGTATTTTTTCATCAGTGAAATTGCCTAATAAGAAAGTATTCTACGGCTTTAATTTGGATTCTGAGCAAAAGGATAACGATACTAAGGCCCCAGTTAATACTGACGGCGTCTTATGTCCACAATGTGACCACGTTATTCACTTTCATGACCGAATTTATGCTAATCTGGGGAATTTTTTCTGCCCTAATTGCGGCTACCATAGACCTGATTTAAAGTATAGTGTAAATCAAATTACGTCCCAAACACCGAATAAACTTGAATTTCAAATGGGAGCCAAAAATTATTCGATCAATATTGGTGGGACTTATAACATTTATAATGCTCTAGCTGCTTACTCTGTTGCTCGTGAGTTCGGTTTAAATGATGATGAAGTTGCACAGTCATTCGCTAATAACAAACGAGTTTTTGGTCGGCAAGAATTAATTAATTATGCTGGTAAGGATATTGATTTGATTTTAGTTAAAAATCCGGTGGGGCTTGACGAGGTACTGCACATGTTAAACACAGAACCAGATGATTACTCATTAGTTGTGCTACTTAACGCCAACCATGCAGATGGGATTGATACCTCATGGATTTGGGACGGCCAATTTGAAGAATTAAATCATGAGCAGATTAAGCACGTCATTGTTGGCGGTTTGCGTCGTAAAGACATGCACTTTAGGTTAGAAGTCGCTGGCTTCAACCTTGATAACATGACAGTGGCTAAAGACAACGATGATTTAATCAGGCAAATCGCTAAGCTGCCAACCAAAAAAGTTTACATTTTATCAACTTATACTGCCCTGTTAGCCTTACGTAAAACTATGGCTGAAAAGAAAATTATTAAGGCGGGAATGTAACAGCTAAAAAAGACAGTTCTCATGATCAAGAGCTGTCTTTTTATTTATATGAATTTATTTACCGCTAAAAACTGGAAAGTTGCTTGAAGAACTATAATCCTTAATATGAGGAATTGCTTTGAGTAACTGCATATCTTCCGGAGAAATGGTAAAATTTACTTTCCGATTGGCGGCAATATGTTTAAGAATTCTGCTCTTAGGTAGCGGCACAGTTCCTAACTCTAAACAATATCTGATAGCTAATTGGGGAATTGATACCTGATATTTCTTTGCCAACTTGATTAGCTGCTCATTTTTCATCATTTCTCCATGAGCAATCGGCGAATAAGCTTCTACCAAGAGACCCTTTTTCTGACTGTAATCAATTAATTCGAAGTTCGTATTACCAATATGCGTTAATAACTGATTAACTACTGGTTTAATCGTACAATTTTGTAGAATATTATCTAAATCAACCTCTTCAAAATTAGAAACACCAATTGAGCGAACTTTACCAGCCTGCACAGCTTCTTCCATTGCCTGCCAAACTGCTAAATTTTCCGCAAAATAATGATTAGTGCCATGAAATTCAGCCCATGGCTCAGGAGCATGAATTAGCAATAAGTCAATATAATCCAAATCTAATTTTGCTAGCGATGTATCAATCGACTTTTTAACCGTTTGGTAATTCTTATAATTAGCTTCCACTTTAGTTGTAACAAAAAATTGCTCACGTCATTTTGGCGGAAGCCCTGTAAATTAGGATAACCCAAGAATATTGTTAACAATCAATACAGTTTTTAATTCAATAAATTACTTCAGACACCATTTTAGTACCTCAACTAGTTGAGCCTGCTATAATAAAAGAGTGTAACAGCTTTACCTGCTTACTCCCTTTCTATGTTGGGTTATTTCTTGAACTGGTCATACAAAACCATGAAGAAATTAAGTTAGCTAGTATGCCTGAAAATGAATGATCTCTATGAGGCTAAACCTCAAAAAGTCCTAAGGCTGATTACTTTAGGCAGTCATTAAAATTATCCCCTGTTAACGCAGAGGATTTTTTAATACCGTCGCAAAACACGACTGAATAACATTTCGTTATCCAGCAAGGTTTACGGCGATTTAACTTGAACAAACAATTTAACACCCTAAAGGGATGCACCGAATGTTGTAACCGAATTGCTGATTTTCAACAAAAAAAGAAGCCTTTTTAGGCTCCTTGAGGTATCTAAACTAATAGATAATTAAATTGCTGAACACCTGGTATTATAGCACTTTTCAGCACTCAACTATACCAATTTTAAGATATTTTGATTAATCCATCATTGCCAAAAAATTTGCACCGAATTTTGCACCGATTTATGCTTTTTCGGCTGATTTCAGTTAATTTCAAAAAATCGTAAAAAATAAAAATGTCTTAATATCAACGCTTATGGCTAGTTGAAACTAAGACAAATCATAAATATTGGGATATCCGGGCTCGAACCGAAACATGCAGGAACCAGAAACCTGTGCCTTACCATTTGGCTATATCCCATTAATAAAAATCACCCGTACGAGAATTGAACTCGTAACTCCACCTTGAGAGGGTGGCGTCTTAACCATTTGACCAACGGGCAAAATCAACATTAACAATTATGCTAGAAAAAGTACTTCTTGTCAAGACATTTTTTAGTTATAATAAATAATAAGATTTTTTGTAAAGGATAGAAATTACATGATTGATTACTCAACCACCCAAAACCTAATTGAATCAATGGTTTCAGAACGAATTGTACCAGGCGTAAATTACGCCTTTATCAAAGACAAGCAAACTTTCACTTCAACTGTTGGCTTCGCCAGTATCTATCCTGAAGTAAGTCAGCTTAGTCCCTTTGCAGAATATGATCTTGCAAGTTTAACCAAGGTCATCGCTACAGAGAATATTTTACTAAAATTATACGCAGAAGGCAAACTAAATTTTTCTGAACCACTACACGATTTTATTCCTGAATTTACTGACAAGCGAATTCGCCTATTTCACCTACTCACTCACACAAGTGGTATTCGTGGTTGGATTGCACATCGTGACCAATTAAGCCATGATGAACTGATTGATGCCATTATTCATTTGCCAGTCACAGATGAATTTGAGCACAAAATGCGTTATGCAGACACTAATTTTGTTTTATTAGGATTAGTTATCAAAAAAATCTTTAAACAACCAGTTCAAGAAGTTGCTACCAATGAAATTCTAATACCCGGTGGTCTTACTGAGACCACATTTAAGCCTAGTAAAAGCAGTTGTGTCCCTACTGCACTTTATAACGGACAAGTACTGCAAGGAATACCCCATGACCCTAAAGCCCGACAATTAGGCAGTGATTGTGGTTCAGCTGGCCTTTTCTCAACAATGGCAGACTTAATCAAAATTAGCAAAGGCTATCTTGGACTTGACCCCAATATTTTACCTTTCAGTCAGGACGTTGTCAGCCAACTATTTGAAAACAAAAATCCAGCCGGCCTTAAACCCCGGTCTTGGGGGTGGGATCTGCGTTGGGATCCTAAATTTCATTATCCACTCATCTTACATACGGGTTACACTGGCACATTAATGCTTCTCGATCGTATCAAAAAGACTGGCTTAATTCTCTTGACTAATCGTGTCCATCCAACTGGACATAATCAAATCTTTCTTGCAATGCGCGAAAAAATTATTCAAAGTTTTTTAATTGAAAATGACAACTAAAAAAGATGGTCTAGAACAAAATCCAAACCATCTTTTTTTATTTCTCACAATCTTTTTTATGTGGTAAAAAGTGCCAAATTAAATCAACAACTGCATCGAACAGCATCCCACCAGCCATCCAATACATTGAAAACATCATTCCACCCGGAGTGAAAGTATAGTAAGCAGCCAAGCCAAAAATAATTACATTAATAATTTTGATAAATAAGTTATCACACATCATTTAAAAAAACTCCTTTTACTTAATCAACTAGATCAATTATACCTAATTTTTTCAATATTGAAAGCGGTTTTTATGTTCTTTAATTATGATTTGATAATATTATACAAATTTACTTCTTTGAAGTGCATCGTTATCAAATGTTTACAAGCGTAAGCATACGAAAAATATTTTATTTTAGTAATCAATGACAGCTGGTAAAAGTAATAAAATCTGTATGATGTAATTTAATTATTATTTTGCTTTTTCTAGTTGGAACATTTTTAGATAACTTAACATGATTATTATACTTACAATAATTAACACAATAAATGCCATTCTACTGCCTTGAGCAGTTAACAGAGCATAATTTCCTGGTCTTTTTTGCCAAGCAGAAATAATTGCCGCCATTGCTGTTGTCCCTAGTGAACCTGCATACTGCTGTCCAGTTTGAAAAACAGCTGTCGCATCAGTCCGTAATTCCTCTGGTTGCAGTTTAGATGCTTCAGCCATCGTATTATTAAAAGCTAATTGGCGCCCTATAATCATGATGCCATAAAACAAAACGACCATTAACGTGGAAATTTTCAAACTAAAGATGGCAAATAAAGTACATGCAATTATACAAAATGTCGCACCAGTTAACAGCGGCATTTTGGCACCTTTTTGATCATATAAATGCCCAAACCACGGATTAAGAATACCACTTAAAATACAACCCGGTAACAAAATTAAGCCGCCAATTAGTGAACTAGAATGATTTACAATTTGAACATAATTTGGTAGCGTAAAACTTGTCCCAATGTTAATAAATTGCAACAAAAGATACGAAATCATAGCATAAATAAATGCTTTATTTTTAAAAACCGCCAAATTAATTAATCGTTTTTGACTATGCTTAACTGATTTAACAAACAGCCACACTAACACGGCAACAATAAGCAGTCCCAACCAAAACCAAACATTAGCCAGACCATTGCCAATTTGATCAAAGGTTAAACTAAAAACGATCATGGCAGCTGCAATTAGGCCATAACTTAACCAATTAAATTGCGGCCGCTTTTTAGCATGATATTGTTCAATTACAAAAAAGCCTAGCAAAAGAATTGCAATTCCAATTACAGCAACAATGTAAAAAATGAGCGGCCAGCTAAAGAAGTAGACGATCGTGCCCCCAAATGTTGGACCAAGTGAAGGCGCTAAAATAATTACTAGGCCCGTAATTCCCATATAAAAGCCCCATTTATCTTGCGGCATTAATTCAACTACCAGATTAAACATCAGTGGAATTGATAATCCTGCACCAAATGATGAAATTAGTCTTCCCGCAAGTAGCAGCCAAAAACTCGTTGCCTTAGCTGCAAGTAAAGAGCCAATAATAAAAGTAATTGCCGCTGTTAAAAATAATTGCCGTGCAGAAAACCTTTCATTCAAATACGAACTAGCAACCATAATTACTGCAATCATTAATAGATAGCCAGTTGTCGTCCATTGCACTAGACCTAAACCAATATGAAACTGGCGCATCATCACAGGAAAAGTCACATTTAAGCTTGTTTCTGTCAAAATCGATACAAAGGCCATTAATGCGCAACTAATAATTGCCAAGATATGTTTTACCGTTACTTCTTTTTCTGTCATTAAAATTTCCTCCTTATTAAAAAAGGTAAAAGCATAACGCTTTTACCTTTTTTAGTACTACTTTAAGTCATGATAATCGCCAATAATGAGCCAAAATTTTTTGCAAAGCTGGCAGCAAAATTACAGCAACAATAGCACCTGCTACACCTTGAATCGTATTAGTTAAAACACTAAAAATTCCAGCTGCAGTTGAATATAAAATCCAATTGGTAATGTAATAGCCAATAACCATTACAATTATTCCCACAATTATCGCCAAAATAATCTGCGGCCAGTTATTACTGACTTTATTTGACTTGGCAAATAAACCAACCAATAATCCTTCTAAACCATGAACAATTAGTGAAAAAATCATAAATTGACCGTATCCAGAAAGCAAATCAAGCAAAAAGCCAGACAAACCGCCAACCAGTAAACCAGCCCATGGACCTAACGATACGGCTGCCAAAAAAATTCCTGTATCACAAAAATTAATATCACCGTGTGTAGCCGGAATTGGAATTATTAAGATACGACTTAGAACAACATTTAATGCTGTTAGAAGTGCTAAAAAAACTAGTTGTCCCAAAGTTAACTTGTTTTTACTATAACCTGCCATAATCAATACCTCATTAAAATACCAATATTCGCACGCTTAAAACTTATTAAATATTTTAAGTGAATTATCGTATTTTTAATATTTATTTAATTAAAAACCAATTATAGTTAAAAGTAAAGCCTAAGTAGTAACTATTATTTATTAAAACGTGCAGTTAAATCATCGTGCAGTTCTTCATAACCAGGTTTGTTCAACAGACCAAACATATTACGCTTATACGCTTCAACGCCTGGTTGATTAAATGGATTAATCCCGTTTAAATAACCAGAAATTGCAATTGCTAATTCAAAGAAGTAAATCAAGTAACCCAATGTATGTTCAGTTTGATCAGGAATATTAACTGTCATTACTGGAACACCACCATCAGTATGGGCTAACACAACGCCTTCATAAGCACGTTCATTCACATAGTTCAAGCTCTTACCAGCCAAGAAGTTTAATTGATCCAAATTATGATCATCAGATGGAATTTCAACATCATTTGCTGGATTTTCAACGCGAATAACCGTTTCAAACAAGTTCCGCAAACCTTCTTGAATATATTGTCCAAGTGAGTGCAAATCGGTCGAGAAATTAGCACTGGATGGCCAAATTCCCTTATTATCTTTACCTTCAGATTCACCCATCAATTGCTTGCACCATTCACCAAACATTCTTAAAGTTGGTTCATAATTTTCAACAATTTCAGTTGTATAACCTTTACGATAAAGAATATTACGCAAAGCAGCATATTGATACGGTGTTGCTTTTGTTAAATCAGTATCCTGGTAATCACTACGAGCATCAGCTGCACCTTGCATTAATTGGTCAATATCAGCACCTGATGCAGCAATTGGCAATAAACCAACAGCAGATAAGACACTATAACGACCACCAATATCATCAGGTACAACAAATTCTTCATAACCTTCGGCATCAGATTCGGTCTTTAAAGCACCCTTGACACGATCAGTAGTTGCATAAATCCGCTTTTGTGCTTCTTCTTTACCATATTTCTTAATTAATTTAGCTTTAAAAATTCTAAAGGCAACGGCTGCTTCAGTTGTTGTTCCTGACTTAGAAATAACATTAACACTGAAATCTTTATCACCAAGCCATACCATTAAATCGTGCAGGTATGAACCAGAGAGTGAATTACCACAAAAGACAATCGTTGGGTATTTTTCTTTGCCTTTACCATAAAAGGCACTGTTCAAAAACTCAATTGCTGCTTGGGCACCCAAGTAAGAACCACCTATTCCAATACAGATTAAAACTTCTGAATCACTCTGAATCTTCTTAGCGGCCTTTTTAATTCTACTAAATTCATCTTTGTCATAATTAACAGGCAGATCAACCCAGCCTAGGAAATCACTTCCAGCGCCAGTGCCGTCTTTTAACTCTTTATCAGCAGCATTAACTAATGCTTGCATCTCGCTTAGTTCATTTTGATGAACAAATGGTGTCAGTTTCGTGCTATCAAATTTAATCAAACTCATAAGTACGCTTCCTTACTAAATAAAATATTTATTTCACAAGAACATTCTAACAATCTTATTTTATAAATACCAGCTATTTTTCATTGTTTTTTCAACTTTCCACGTAAATATTTGAACACTAAATACACTAAATATCCTAACACTGCCCCACAGGTATTGAAAAAGACATCATCGATATCACTAACCCCAGTTTCTAATAAAAATTGCATCCCCTCAATAAAAACTGACAACAATATTCCTGCTAAAAGAACACGAATAAAAGTTTGTTTTTTTGAAAAAACAAACGGTACTAAAAAGCCAAACGGTAAAAAACATAAAATGTTGCCTAACGAGTTGTAAAAGAAATCAACTCGACTTTGTGCATAAATTAGTTTCCATGTTTCTTTCAGAAAAACCAAATTAATCTCACTTAACGGCCGATTAAAGTAAAAAGTCAGCTGCCACGGAAAATACGTGTTGCGAAAAGTGGTCAACATCAACAATAAGATTATGTAAAAGGCAAACAACCAAACAGTAGCCTCAGATTTAACCGTTCTACGCCGTCTAATTAACATTAGCCACAACAAACGCAACACTGCAAAAAGCAAAAAATATAAAATTGTCTTATCAATTGCCAACATTGTCAGTTTAATTAACGCAAAGTGGTTAATTTTCGTGGCACAAGCTTGGGCAATGAAATTATAAAGCGGCCCTAAAAAAATCATGTCTTGCTCAATTCCTCAAAATAAAATCCATTTAAATTATACCTAATTTTATCCTGTAAAATGTTTAAAAAAAGACTAATAATCGCGAAAAGATTGTCTAGTACTCATTAAACCTTTAAAATTAACCTATTAAAGGAGCGTTCAATTTGAAAAAGAAAAATCTCATTCGTTTCATGCAAAGCCGAGCAGGCTTCTTTACCCTGCTTGTATTGCTTTTTGTCGTGAAATATATTTTTGCCGCCTATCACGACTTTAATTTGGGCATTTCTGATCCCTACCAGCATCTTATCATGTGGCTCAGTCCTTTAGGATCAGAAATCATTCTTTTGAGTATTGGCTTTTACTTTCCTAAGCCAATAGTTTCTTACTGCGTCATGTTAGTGATGGACTTTGCTAACACCTGTTTACTCTTTGCTAATATCCTTTATTACCGGGAGTTCTCCGATTTTATTACGGTCAAAACGATTGCCAATACTAGCAAAGTAGCCCCTGGCTTAGGTAAAAGTGCCGTCTCCCTATTACAGCCGTCGGATATCTTACTATGGCTTGACCTAATTTTAGTAATTGCCTTATTAATTGCTCATAAGATTAAAATTGATCAAAAATCTTACGGCCTGCTGACGCCATTTGCGATTACTTCATTTGGGATTTTTGTTTTGGTTCTAAATGTTTTTTTGGCCGAATCTTCAAGACCACGACTTTTGCGTAATACTTTTGACCGTGCTTATGTTGTTAAATATTTAGGACTTGACACCTACACCATTTACGATGGCATTAAGAATGAACAAACTGAACAGGTTAATCGTAATGCGAATGCTGCTGATCTTAACAAAATTTTGAGTTTTACTAATAAGAATAAGATTCCCGCTAATCCCAAATATTTTGGTAAAGAAAAAGGTAAAAATGTCATTGTCATTCACCTTGAAAGCTTCCAGCAATTTTTAATCGGTTTGAAAGTTAACGGTCACGAAGTGACGCCTTTTCTTAATTCGCTTTATCACAATAAGCATACTCTCAGCTTTGCTAATTTCTATCACCAAGTTGGTATTGGTCGTACCAGTGATGCTGAAAATATGTTAGAAACTGGTACTTATGGTATTTCTGACGGCTCGCTGTTTACCGCACTTGGCGGATCGAATACTTTTCAAGCGGCCCCACAAATCTTGCATGATCACGGTAATTATACGTCCGCGGTCTTCCACGGAAATGTTGGTACTTTTTGGAATCGTGATGATGTTTATAAAAATATGGGTTATAACTACTTCTTCGATCAAAATTACTTCAGTAATGATAAAGATGACAAAAAAGAATATGGCGTCAAGGACAAACTACTATTTGCAGAAAGTATCAAGTATCTAGAACAAATGCAACAGCCATTTTATACCAAATTTATCACAGTAACTAATCACACACCATTTTCAATGGATGAACAGGATTTAGATCCCCATTTTAAGACTACTGATACTAGTGATAAGACTATCAATAATTATTTTGAAACTGCTCACTACCTTGATCAAGCCGTACATGAATTTTTTAATTATTTGAACAAGTCTGGCCTAGCTAGGAATACGTTAGTTGTCATTTACGGTGACCACTATGGCCTAACTAATTCCGAAAATCAGACTTTGGCACCCATTGTTGGTGAAAGTTCTGATACTTGGAGCAGTTTTAATGATGCCCAAATGCAGCGAGTGCCATTTATGATTCATGCAGCCAATTTAAAAGGTAAAATCAAACATGAAGTTGCTGGTGAAATTGATGTTTTACCTACTCTTTTGCACTTATTAGGAATTTCTAATCAAGATTACATTCAGTTCGGCAGCGATCTATTAGCACCACGATATCAGCCTTGGATAGTCTTCCGCAACGGTACCATTGTCAGTCAAAAATATATTATTATCGGTGCTAAAGGTAAAAAAGGAACGGTGTATGAGCGGCGAACAGGTAAACAAATTATCAATTTTACTAAACAAGAAAAAATTGAAATAGCTGCACTAGCCAAAAAAGCTAAGAAATCACTTAAATATTCTGACTTATTAAATAACCATAATTTATTACGTTTCTATACTCCTGATGGTTTTAGTCCCGTTAATCCTAGCCAATATGATTACCTAACAAATTTCCAACAAATGAAACGAATTCAAGCTAAACTTGGCCGCAAGTCAACTGCCTTAATTAGTAAACGGCACAAGACAACCACCAATCTGTACAAAACTGATGCAATCGAGCTGCAGGGCCGTAAAGCTGAAATTACAACCGTACCTGAATCGGTGCGCGACAATCACTTAAGCGAAAAGAAAAATAAGTCTAGCCAAAGTTCAAAAAAGTCTTATAATTAGAATTTATAAAAGCAAATTTTTGAAGGAGTAAGTTAATGCTGTATCTAATTATTTTAATTTTATTAATTATCTTTTTCGCTGCTGGCTGTCGCGTTGTGCCCCAGAATAATGAAGGATTAATCGAAACCCTCGGCAAATATTCGAAAACAGTAAAAGCCGGTTTTGTTTTCATTATTCCGTTAATTCAAAAAATGCGTCGTGTCTCATTAGCAATGTTCCCAGCTGAAATTTCTAAATATTCAATTATTACGAAAGATAATGCTGAAATTACGACGAGCCTCACCCTTAATTATTTGGTAACTGATTCATACAAATATTTTTACAACAATACTGATTCAGTTAAGTCAATGGTTGAGCTAATTCGTGGTCATTTACGTGATATTATCGGCCGCATGGACCTGAACGAAGCCTTAGGATCTACTAGCAAAATTAACACTCAACTAGCTGAGGCAATTGGTGATTTAACCGATATTTATGGTATCCGCGTTGTTCGAGTAAACATTGACGAGCTTTTGCCTAGTCCCGAAATTCAAAAGGCTATGGATAAACAATTGACAGCTGACCGTGAGAAAATTGCAGCAATTGAAAAGGCTGAAGGTGAAGCAAAAAATATTGAATTAACCACAAAAGCTAAAAATGATGCCTTAATTGCAACAGCTAAAGCCAACGCTGAAGCTGTTAAAACCAAAGCTGATGCTGAAGCTTACCGCATTAACCAAGTCCAAGCTAGTTTGGCTAATGCTAGTGAAGGCTACTTCAGAAATCAAAGTCTTGACAGTTTCAATCAACTAGCTGCAGGGCCTAATAACCTCATCGTTGTCAACAAAGATGAGATTAGCGAACTAGGAAAAATTCCTGCAGCTGCTAAAGTTTGGCACCACGCAGAAGAAAAATAATTTTAAATAAAAAAAGCACTTCAGAGTTTAATCTACTCAGGAAGTGCTTTTTTTGTTTAATTATTTAACAAACTGCTCATGACCTTGATCAAAAATAGTAAATCTAAATTGCGATCCCTCACCCAATTTAGACTCAACACTAATTTGACCGCCATGTTGCTTAATAAGTGAAGATACGATTGCTAAGCCCAGGCCAGATTCACCAGTGCCACCAAGTCGAGCTCGTGAAGGATCAGCCTTGAAGAAACGTTCAAAGATATATTTCATTTGTTCTTGATTCATCCCAATTCCATTGTCTCTAACCGTTATTTCTGTTCCATGATTAACTCTGTGACCACCAATAACAATCTTGCCATGATGAGTAAATTGAATTGCGTTTTGTACGAGATTAACTATAATTTGCGTAAAACGATCACGATCTGCATAAATTGGTAATTCTTTAGGAACTGCAAGTATGAGTTCATCTGTTGACTTAACAGCATTTTGCTTTAATTGGATACAAATATCTTCTAGTTCCTTAGAAGCATTGAACTTAGTCTTCGTTAAAGTAATTTGATTATTTCTAATTTTCTCATAATCCAAATTTTCATTAACTAACCGAATTAATCGCCTAGTTTCTCGCCGCATCAATGCAATTGACTTAGGTTTAGATTCTTCTGGAATTGCATCATATTGCAAGCCCTCTAAAATACCATTAATTGTCGTTAATGGCGTACGCATTTCGTGCGCAGCATCAGCCATAAACTGATCCCGTCGCTTTTCCTGCAGCTTAATTTCCTGATTGGATTTCTTTAGCGCCCGCACCATTTGGTTAAAACTAGCAACCAGCTGATCAATTTCATCATTGCCTTTATGCTTTAATTGAACATTAAAATTTCCCGATTGTACCTTTTTAGTTGCTCGTGATAATTTATTAATTTTACTCGTTGAATAATATGACAAAATCATACTAAGAATCAAACCAACAATTAAGGCAACAATCAAGGCATTAATTATTTGCTTTTTGGCTGTAACGATTGGCTGTTCAACAACTTTAACTCGTGAGCCCAGCCAAATTGCCCCAATTATTTTATGATTATTCATCCAAGGGACCAATACGCCAGTGAAATCATCCTTGGTTGGTCCCAAGTACGTATGTGTATCATTATTATTTTTAACCCGAATTTCTTGCCCCTGACGCAAGACCTGATAAACATCATCAGCTAAATGTAATTTTCGTTTATCTTCTGGATAAATCTGCATCCCACGATCATTAAAAATGCGTAAGTGAAGGTCATCGCTACGCAAAATAAACTGCAACTGATTCAAAAATTCCGAATTAAGCATGACTGTGCCATCTTGATTATCAGTATCTGCCAAATCGCCTAAAGAATTAGCATAATCTTCCATACGCCGATAATTTTGTGAATAAGCTTGCTGCGTCACACAGTTAATTTGCGCATAACCAACAATTGAAACAATAGTTATAATAATCAATAAAAAGCTAAGCATATGTTGATAAATCAGTTTCATTTTTGGACCTGAGAATCATCAAATTTATAGCCAACTCCCCACACGGTTTGAATAACGTTAGCTCCAACTTTTTCTAATTTTTGCCGCAATTTTTTAATATGAGCATCAACCGTGCGCTCTTCGCCAAAGTAATCATAGCCCCAAACTGATTCAAGTAATTGACTACGTGAAAAAACTTGATGCGGCTTTTGGGCCATTGTATACAACAAATCAAATTCTTTAGGTGTTATATTAGCAACTTGTTGGTCATCAAACAAAACTTCTCGACGGGCTTTTGAAATTTTAATATGTGTTGTTACAACATCAAAAGCAGGTTCATTTACCTGCTTTTTTGACTGTTTTTGACTATCTTCCATCATAATTCGGCGGTGTAATGCCTTAATTCGAGCAATCAGGGCTAATGGACTAAAAGGCTTTGACACGTAATCATCAGCACCAACGCCTAAACCTAAAATTTGGTCAGCCTCACTATCACGTGCCGTTAACATAATAATCGGAACAGTAGGCGAAATTACCCTAACTTCTTTTGCAACTTCAATGCCATCTTTTTTAGGTAAATTAAGGTCCAATGTAATTAAATCATATTTACCTGGATTTGCCGCAAACATCTTAACAGCTTCTTCGCCATCAACTGCAACGTCCTGTTGCCAACCTTCTTTTGCAAAAAACATGCCCATCATTTCAGCAACAGAATTATCATCTTCAACCATTAAAATTTTCATTTTCGATCCCTGAATCCCTTAGTTCTTTCGTGCTTTACCTGATCAGGATCTACATAATCAGGCGGTAGTTCATTTCGTTTAAGCAAAAAACTTTTTAAACTTTTCTCTGTTGCCATAATTGGAAACAAAATAAAGAAATAGAAAGTAAGTAACCAAACCATAAAATAGCGATCCCAGTTTAAAAAATGAATACCAATTCCTATTAGTAATTGGATCATTCCAAAAACAATAAAATAACAGCTTGCCCATTTTTGAGCAAAGTGAAAACTTGCACGGTTAACTTGAGCCAAGTATGAAAAATAACCATAAAGTCGATTAGGCTTATTAGCTGGTGCAATTAGCCATAAAATTCCAATAACTACAAGAATTGCACCACAAGCGATATAAATCATACTTTTTCCTTTCTATCTTCCTATAAAACTTTAATCTTGATTTCCGGGAGCAGATATTACTGTTTTCATTCTACCAAGGAATTTAAAATTCTTCACCTGATTTGGCATAATAAAATTAGTTCCACATTTCAAAGTATATGTTTGGTCAGTAATTTGCAACTTTCCTACCCCTGAAATTACTGAAACTAGTAGATATGGATGTTTATTGAGACTTGTTTGCCATTGACCATCTAAATCAATTTGCCACAAATAAAAATGGGGTGATAACGGCGGTGCAACCAATGTTTTAATAACTGCATCTTGCTCTCTCTTAGTTTGCAAATCAAGTTTAGGATCAATATGCGGCACAGTAGTAACATCAATTGACTTTTGTGTATGCAGCTCCCGTTTCTGACCTGTATGATCATCAATTCGATCATAATCGTACAAGCGGTATGTTACATCACTAGATTGCTGCGTCTCAATTACCATAATTCCTTTTGTCAAAGCATGAATTGTTCCAGATGGTACATAGAAAAAGTCACCAGCTTTAACTGGAACTTTACGCAATAATCTATCCCATTCACCGTTATGAATCATAGCAGCTAATTCTTCTCGCGTTTTAGCGGTGTGACCATAAATCAAATATGAACCTGGATCTGCCTGTAATACGTACCAGCTTTCGGTCTTGCCACTATCATTTTCAACTTTTGCAGCATACGCATCATCTGGATGAACTTGAACGGATAAGTTATCATTAGCATCTAAAAATTTAACCAATAACGGAAACTCTTTTGTCTTAGGCTTGCCAAATAGTTCAGGATATTCATGATAAACAGTACGCAAACTTTTACCTTTAAGTGGTCCCGTGCTAACTGTTGACGCATCATCCTTATAGCCAGAAATAATCCATGCTTCACCGACTTTACCATCAGGAATATCATAATCAAAAATTGTCTTTAGCTTACGCCCACCCCAAATTTTAGGTCTAAAATATGGCGTTAAAAAAATTGGTTTCATTAATATCACCTCATGTTTAGTTTAAACTTTTAACCGCTAAAATAGAAACTATTTTTAAAATAACAAAGTATATTAATAAAATCTTGAATAGCCATACATATATAAAAATTATAAGTAATAGTTTAGCCTTAAAATATTTTATTATTAGAATAATAGCAGAATTAATTACTAATTATAGAATATTCTGCTCTACTTAATTTCAAACAAAAAAAGGAACTCTATATAATAGAGTTCCTTAATATAATTAAAAAATATCTTATAAAATCTAATTATTACAAGACTTTTTAATTATTTAAGCAAACCATCAAAGCTATTAAATATAGTCTTAAAGAAATCAAGAATATATTCAACAATTTTTGAAATAAAGTCTTTCATTGTACTACCTTCTTTCATTACTATACATACAGGTTATATAACCTATGTATATTATAGCACATTATTTTTTATTTACAGTATTTTTTTAATTAATACATAAATTAGTTTAAACTACAAAGCTTAGCTGTTTTACTCGCTATTTAATAAAAATATTTTTGTTTTAATAAATTAAATAATAAACTTTTTTAAATACAATAACCTATAATTATGAGCATGATAACAAAATATTTGCTTCGTTCGACGCGATTCTCTGATAAAGTCTTTGTTTATTATTTATATTTATAAAATAATATTATTAGTTAAATTTAATGGTTTATTACATAATAGCTAGCAGAATTAACATTTATCTTAACCAAAGTTGTTCTAACTAATTTTAACTACAACTAGTAAACAATTAGCTATCTTTCATCTTTTTATAGACTGACTTCAAAATAAGCCTTTTTAGCTGCCTGTTCAATTAACTTTATTCCAGAACCATTACCTCCGATGTCGTGATAATCATGTTTTACCACGTCGATTGTTAAGGCATAGTCATTATATTTGCGTTTAATTCCATTACCACTCATAACGAGACAACTTTTGGATTCCTTCGTAAAATCAAAGTCTTCTTTATTAATTTCTGCATCATGTCTTTTTATTTCTATATTTAAATTGTAATTTGAAACAAAAAATATATTTTTTATGATTTTACTTTCAAAAAAGCGCTTTTTTAATATATAATTATATTTATATAAGAAAATAGCAAGTTTTAGACTTAGGAAACATGCATGTAATAGCTGAAAACAACATTAGCTCAAATAACACGTATGAGTTACAGTACTGTATCTTCTTGGCTTCAAGGCATTAATTATTCAAGAATTGATAAAATAGAACTGATGACTAATTATTTCGGTATTTCTAAAGTTGATCTTGTAGAAAATCACAAAACTATACCTAATTTTGCTGTCAAAATAGATCCTGATGATCTTCGTCAAGTCCTCTTGTATGGGTACAATTGCTTGTGGAACTCCCATATTGGCAGAACAAAATATTGATGGGTATGTACCAATGTATTTTGTTAATCATCCTAAGGACGATACAATTTTTGCTTTGCGGTGCAAGGGGGCACTCAATGGAACCGACACTTAATTCTGGCGATACTGTCTTTATTAAGCAGCAGCCCACAGTTGAGGACGGCGAAATTACCGCAGTCTTAGTAGATGACAATGAAGAAGCTACTCTAAAGCGTGTTAAACATATGGGCAAGCAGATCTTATTAATGCCTGATAATACTGACTACAGCCCTATTCTTTTAAACAAAGAAAATCCAGGTAGAATTTTAGGTAAAGTTATTGAATCAAGACGGAGGTTTTAATTATTATGTCCACAAAGCCAGTGACACTAAACCTACGGCAATATTTTATTGAAGGAGCTAATAATAATGGCTAAGGAAATTAAAGATGAAAATGGAAATACATATGTGCAAAAGAAACCGTGGTATAAACGCTTTTGGGTTTGGCTTTTAATAGTTGTTGTTGCATTGTTTCTTATTGGTGGAATGTCTTCTGGTTCAGATGATGATTCAAATTCGAGTAAATCAGCTTCAGATTCTTCAAATACCAGCAAATCTAGCAAAACAAATGATTCTAAGCCTTCTGTAGAAAAGAATACAGCTAAAGCTGTAACCTTAGGTGCAGGAACGTATAAAGTTGGTAGAGATATTAAACCTGGTAGATATACAATTCAACCTGTTTCAGGTAGTGGGAATTTGCAATCTGATAATGAATCAAATGATGAAGAAATCAATGTTATAGCTGGTACATCCGTAGACAATGATGAAGGACAAGTAACTTCATATACAGCTGATTTAACAAAAGACGAAAAAATAAAGATTGATGGAATCGAATCAACAAAGTTTATTCCTACTCCTAACAAACGTTCTTTTCAAACCACTCTAAGTGCAGGAAACTGGGTTGTAGGTAAAGATATTAAACCTGGACGTTATTTGATCACAGCAGTAGAAGGTAGTGGAAATATTTCTTCGGATAACGGTGAAGATGATATTAATGAGATACTTGGTACCGAAGCTGATAAGGATTCAGGTCAAGTAACAAAAATTTCCGCTGACTTAACTAATGGTGAAGTATTAAATACTGATTTACAGTCAATTAAATTAACTGCAAAATAAATAAAACAATCCATTAAAAA
The DNA here is from genome assembly GCF_029395455.1 of Lactobacillus sp. ESL0785. NCBI lineage: Bacteria > Bacillati > Bacillota > Bacilli > Lactobacillales > Lactobacillaceae > Lactobacillus > Lactobacillus sp. ESL0785. The sequence continues at coordinate 704,862 of NZ_CP113916.1, read as the reverse complement.
CTCCGTCAGCAAACTTAGTTTTTAATGGATTATCGAAATACTACGCTATTAATGCGTTTAATTTATTTTAACACAAAAGAAGGAGGTTTTAATCATGGCTAAAAAGAATTGTGGTATTTGTGGTAGAGAATTAGGCCCTTGGGATAATAAGCACATCGTAAAAAATGGTGTGATTTGCTATCCATGTTTTAACAAAGGTAATTTTTATGGTGGTGCTAATCAAGCACACATGAATAAGTTTCTAAACAATCAAACTATTGCAGAAGTTAAAGAATTAATTAATGATCCAGTAAAGTTAGAAGCTATCAAAAGAAAAGTTGCTCCTGTAAGTCATCGCTTTCATCAGCCTATAGCACAATGTTCATTTTGCGGTAAAGATATTTACAAAGTTGATGAACCTTTGAAATTCAAAGATTCTACCTACATCTGTATGGATTGTGCAGCTAAGAATAAAGCTGCTAAAGCACATGGTTGGGCTTCTGAACATACGATTGATGATTTTAAAAAATACATTAACCAAGGTAAAGATTTTTCTGATATCTCTTTAGAAATAGATAAGCAGAACGAAAAACAAGAATCAAAATCACAAGATAAAACAAACAAATGTGGTATTTGCGGTAAAGAACTAGGCTTTTGGAGTATTGAGCATCCTATAAAAGATGGCGTAATTTGCGACAGCTGCTTCGAAAAAGGTAACTTTTATAAAGATACTGATCCTAAAAAAATACGTGAATTTTTACAAACTAAAACTGCCACAGAAATTCAAAGTCTAATTAATAATCTAGAAGAATTACAAAATGTTAAAAAGAAAGTTGCCCCTACCCCTAAAAAGCACAGTTTTCCACCTATAGCAAAATGTTCACTTTGCGATCAGGATATTTATCGTAGTGATTTTTCTTTAAAATTTAAAGACTCTTCCTATATTTGCGCAGATTGCAGATACAAATATAAATTTTCAGCAATCAATAAACCTATTAACTGGGCTTCTAAACATACAATTAATGATTTGAAATTATACATTGATCAAGGCAAAGATTTTACTGATATTGAATTCGATATGGATCAACAAAGACAAAAAGAGCAAGCAGAGAAAGAGCATCAAAAGCAAATAAAACAAGCAGAGAAAGAGCATCAAAAGCAAATAAAGCAAGCAGAGAAAGAGCACCAAAAGCAAATAAAGCAGGCCGCAAAGCAAAAACGCAAGCAAGAACAGGCGGAATTAAAGGCAGAATCTGTTTGGTATGGTGCCTATCGTTTCAATCTTAAAAAGAAAAAAATTTATACTAATACAGCGTTTCATGGTTTAGAATTTCGTGCAGATGCCGATGACATCGTTTCATATCACGTCAATGAAAAAGGTCATGACAGAACTAAGCACCACACAATTACTCGCGCTGCTGTTGGTGCAATCATTGCTGGCACACCTGGTGCCATTATTGCAGGTACCACTGGCGGCAAAATGAATGAATATATCGATGAGCTAGGCGTAATTATTAACCTAGCTGATGGTAGCAGTATTGATGTTGAGCTCTTAAACGCTAAAGATAATAAGGCAGACGGCTTTTTTGTTAGACATGCATATTCAGATTTAAACCATGTCATTGCAATTTTAGATAGTTGGCAAGCACAGAAACCGGAAAGTCCTGCTGCGCCAACTGACGTTCCAACAGAAATACGCAGATACAAAAATCTATTAGATGACCACCTCATTACCCAAGAAGAATACGATGCAAAGAAGAAGCAATTATTAGATCTGTAAACAAAAAAATCGATTAAGAACTCAGCTACCACACATTATTCTTAATCGATCCCCAAATACTGCATAGGGATACTATGCCCTTTTGGATAGGAATATTTTAACATAAATTAAGTAGGGTTTAAATTATGCTAAAAAGAGATTCCCATATCAAAGATTACACTATTAACAAGGGAGAATGAAAAAAGAAAAATTAATAGGGACTATAGGAGTTGGCATAACAAATACTGATGTGTCAGTACACAATTTTGCATGGTAAAGCAAGCACGTGAAGTTAAAGTTGTTAAGACCGTACAAATTAGCAAAATCAAAAAGAAGCCTCAATAAATCAAGGCTTCTTTTACACACAATGGAGATGAGGGGAATTGAACCCCTGTCCAAACGCATCCCGTCACTGACCTCTACGATCATAGTTATATTACTTGAACTTCGCTAGTCCAAAACGCCATATAACAGGGCTAGGATGAACTAGCTAACCTGCTTAGGACTCTTTTTAACTATTCAGATGAGGTAGTTAAACGTAACTCACTAATTTGATACCTATTACTAGACGTGAGTAATCCAGCACTAGGCAAGGCATTATGCTTAAATTAAGCAGCTAATGCGTAAGAATTTTCTTTATTTGCAGTTAAAGTTCTGTGACGTTTTAATGTAGACGTGACCTACAAATCGCAGTCAATGCGAATCTACGCCTGTCGAATCCCAAAACATCCCCTTGAGACCCTCTAATTATAGCATAATTCACATCGACATACGATCAATAAAGTTCAATTAATTAATTCAAGTGAGCTAAACGAACAACATCACGTTCAATCATCAATTCTTCATCAGTTGGGATAATCATTGCCTTAACTTTTGATCCGTCTTTAGAGATGAATTTCTCACCATTAGACTTGTTAGCTTCAAAGTCTGGATCCAAACCGATAAATTCAAATGCCTTCATGACGTTTTCACGAACACTACTGTCATGTTCACCAACACCGGCAGTAAAGATAATTGCGTCAACGCCGCTCATTTCAGCAACATATGAACCAACATATTGGATTACCCGGTCAACAAAAATATCACGAGCAAGACTAGCCTTAGAGTCAGTATTATTTTCTAAATCACGCATGTCTGAAGAAATTTCAGAAATTCCAAGCAAACCAGATTTATCATTTAGAATATTAATCATCTGGTTAATATCAATCTGATCTTTATTCATAATGTACTGCAAAACAGATGGATCAACATCACCTGAACGTGTACCCATTGTAATACCCGCAAGCGGTGTAAAGCCCATTGAAGTATCATATGACTTGCCATCCTTAACAGCAGTAATTGAAGCACCTGAGCCCAAATGACAAACAATTAATTTCAAATCTTTAGCATCTTTGCCAAGCATCTGTGCTGCACGCCCAACAATATAACGAACTGAAGTACCATGAGCACCATATTTACGAACACCATATTTTTCGTAATATTTATAAGGAATTGAGTACATATAATGTACTGGATCTAAAGTTTGGTGGAATGAAGTATCAAATACGCCGATTTCTGGTACACCAGGCAGTAATTTCATAAAAGCTTCTATGCCCTTACCTTCTGCTGGATTATGTAACGGAGCATATTCCTTTAAATCATAAACTTTTTGCAATTTTTCTTCGTCAATAATGGCAGAATCAGTAAATTCTTCACCACCAGCAACAATTCTATGACCAACACCAACAATTTCACTTAAATCAGCAATTACTTGATATTCTTTCAGTGCCTTAAGAAGTAAGTTAACAGCTGTTTCTTGATCAGGAATTGCAATTTCTTCTTTATGCTTTTCACCATTAGCTAATTCAATTTCAAATGATGAGCCAGCAATACCAACACGGTCAGCAAGACCTTCAGCTAAAACTTTCTCTTCTGGCAAAGCGAATAACTTATATTTAAAAGAAGAACTCCCTGAGTTGATTGCTAAAACTTTTTTCATAAACAAAACTCCTCCATACATATAACTTTTGATTTTCACAAATTAATGAATGTTATTAGTATACCACTCATTTAGCTTAACATTAAGCTTAATTAGGTCTTCTTGCTTTTTAAGTGAGTCTAACTTTGTGAGAAGAACTTCACTATTTGTAACTTGTTCACCATGATTTTGAAAGACCAAAACAGATTTTTGATTAAATTTATTCTGAAACATACTATCTGGTAATTCAACAATTGCCCGAATGCAAACCTTCTCTGTAAGCCATGGCATAAAGTCTGCGCCCACTTTTCCAGCAAGAATTGATTTAGGAACAACAAGAAAAGCATAACCTGCTGGCTCCAAATTCTTAATAATTTGTTCAATAAGTAAAAGATGAGCAAATGAGTGCCCTTTTTCTGCTTTTGTTGCAAAATTAGCAGCATTTTCATCAAGCGGATAATACCCCACTGGCAAATCACTAATCACGACATCTGGCTTAGCAATTAACCATGGACTCAGTGCATCTTGGCAATATAAATCAATCTTTAAATTATTTAAGTGCGCACTAATATCAGCAAAATTAAGCATTTCTTCATCATTATCAATTCCAGCCAATTGATAATCCAATTTAGAATGATTAGCACTCTTAAGCTGATTGATCACTGCATAGAGTAAATTCCCACTGCCAATTGCTGGATCAACAAATGCTAACTCTTTTTTAGGCAATAATTTCTGCGCAATCATTGCAATAATCGTGGCGATTGCTGGCGGCGTTGGCATTTGGTTAGCATCAAGATCAGCTTCATTAATTGCCTTAAGCGTCAAATAGGTAAAAATTTGAACTTTTACTTTTTGCGATAGAGCATCATAATTCAGAGCAGCATATTTTTGACTTAACTTAGCAACTGTTTCTTTATCCGGTGCTCCCATTTCCACCTTGATTTTACCATTTTCAAGGTTATCAAAAGTTTCGGTCAAAGCTTCACCAAAGGACACATTTAAAGCAGTTTGCAAGCACTTAACACAAGCTAAAAATTCATTAAACAATTTTTCGATTTTATCCATGTTCATTCCCCTATCTTTAACTATTTTAATGGATAGTGGGCACGCAACGCAAGAAAATCAATTATCAATTAAATATTCAATTAATAATAAGTCACTTTCAATACTGTCATGATAAACTGCCTGATAAATTTGTAAAAATAGTAAGCACGTTGTTAACACCAAGACACTACTTAATAATGTACTAGCCTTTACTTTTAGTTTTCTTAGTCTTCCCTTCATTAAGAGCCTTCTTTTCTGGTCGCTTATCTACTTTAAAATATAATTCAGATTGACGATCGTCTGCTTCTGTGACATTGATTTTAACCTGCTGATCACTAATACTAAACTGAGCCCGCTTGACATCAAGTAATAATGGCATATGTCCACCTAAATTTGTTGTTGCGCGAATCATATTTTTATAAAAATTCAGATTATAAATTTTATCCTCACCTGTTTTATCAATTTTCCTTAGTGCAACTTGTTTAGAATTAGAATATTCAGGTACGATATAAATAATCTTGGTATTATCATCATGCAAAAAACGGTTAAACTGTACGTAAGCAAAAACCACATTGTCAGTTCGATGCTCCGTTTTATTAGTTGTCGCAATACTCTTTAATAAATTTTGCAGTGTAATAACCACAAATAAGGTAATTAAAACTGAAAAAATAGCTTCACTCAATAAAAAGCCGTTACTTCTTAACGACATACGTTTTTTGATCAGTTTCATCATAGACACCATTCGTTCCTACAGGATGATACATGCGATTGTGTACCAATATTTTTTCTAAGTTATTGGTTTTCATTACGTGCCAAGCATATGCACGATCCGTCCGCAATTCGATTTTTTGTTCAGTTGTTCTTGTTCCTCCCACAATTAACACCAGCAAACTAATACCCATAATTGCCAAAGTCAAGGCAACCATACTTTCAGCCAATAAAAAGCCTTTCACTTTAGTCATCACTTTCAATTGCCCGCCCCCACAGCATCTGTAAGCGTAGTTTTCTAGAATGCTTAGCATTATTAATCGTTATTGTTTGCGGTGAAAGTGAGCCGTCATTCTTAATTTGCAAAACTTTCATACTAGAAATTTTAATTCTAGAATCTAAATGCACTAAGCGGGCATATTCTGGTCCCCTAAAATTGAGTTCATTTGTACCCGGTCGCCAATTAATTTTTATGGCAGTATGCCTAATCGTACAAATCCGCGCCGCTTGCTCAATTGAACTTTTTACTTCTCTAACAGTATTATCCAAAATCAATTGCTCGCGATATTCCTTAATTTCAATCGTTCCTAGTAACACTAAGCTAATTGAAATTATTAGCGTAATTATCATTTCAATTACAGTAAAACCCATAAGTCTACTGTTAATTACCTTTTTCAACCACACCGTTAGTTACCGTATAATTTTTCGACTTATCTAATTGATTTTTAGTTAAATAACCATCATCAAACATATTTTGAAAAGTGATGTCCTTACCTTTTCGGTCTTTATCTTCTTCATACAAATCAGCCTGTGTTTGCAAAGTCGTTTTAAAAGCATCATCGGTTCTATCAGCAGCACTCTGCTTTTGCTTTGTTAAGTTAGGAGCAATAATCAATAATAGCAATACGATAATCGCAATTACAACGACCATTTCAATTAGCGTAAAGCCTTGAGCCTTACGGGTTTTAGCAATAATATTTAACAGATATTTTTTCATTCTTTTTTTCATTTAATAATCCTCCTAAATTTTCTGCATCATTGCATACATCGGTAATAGCAACTTTAAATACATTCCAATAATACATAAACCGATTAAAATAAAACAAAATGGTTGAACATTAACAATTACTTTTTCAATTTTATTAGTTAAATTAATAAACAGACTACGTCCGAGTAATAAACAGCGATTACCTAAATCTGCCTTAGTTGATCCTGTCTCAAGCAACAACAATAATTCATCAGGCAAGAACCGTTCTTTTTTAATAATTTCCTGCAAGGACCGGCCCTTAGCAAGTTGCCGATTAACCCGGGCACCAATATACTGCTGCAACGATCCCTTAGTCTGCTGCGCAGCATATGCACACATTTTTTGCAATGAAAAACCACTCGCTAATAGCAAGCCAACGTCATAAACTAATAAATAATTAACATATAACTTAATCACTGGTCCAATGATGGGGTAATGCGCCAATTTTTTCAGTGAATGGTAGTCTTGTTTATGCAAAAGTGTCATTACCTCAGCCAAATAATACAAAAATAATAGTCCCAATACTAATAAGCCCAGTAATAAGAAGTCACCTGTATGCTCACCTGAATCAGCGAATTGATTCGAAACAAAAGTCTGCATAAAAGCAAGCAATATAATCATCATGATTGTTAGAATAAATGGGTACGACATTTCTGCTTTTAATTTTTTAACTTGTTCATTCTTCAGGCGATTTAATGTTGCTAATTGAGCTAAACAATCCAATAAATTACCCTGCTGCAGTGCCAGATCTATTTGAGTTACAGTTGTTTTGCTAAAGCCTAAAAGTAACATTTGTTCACTTAATTTAGCTCCTTGTTGCATTTGCTTAGCAAATGCAGTCAATAATTTACGCCGTTTTGGCCATAAAATTGGCATTAATTCTAAGCTAGTATTAAGTGAAAAACCGTTGGTTAAACTATTTTGTAAATAATCAAGAAAGACAAGTTGTTCGCTGCTTGTCAAGTTAGCCTTCTTGATATTGCTGGTATATTTTCCCACTAATTTCACCTTTTTCTACTAGCATTTTTAAGTTTTCTTGCCACGCAACAAAATTGCTGTGAACTTCACTATTAATTTGATCTTGCAAAACCACCCCACTAGCAATATCCATTAAACAAGAAAAGCCATTCTGTGTTGGCAGTAAACGTTGGTATGAAATTGCTGTTAGACAATTACTTAATTCATTACGTTTAATTTGTAAACTCTCCAATCGAGAAATTGTCTGAAAAGTGTTTTTAGCATGAACCGTTGCCAAAACCAAGTGACCACTAAGAGCAGCATCAACTGCTAATTTTGCTGTTGCCGCATTTCTAATTTCGCCAATAATCAAAATATCAGGTCGATGACGCAACGCCGCTTCCAGAAGTCGCGAATAACTGATATTAGCTTCCGGATTAACCTGCGTTTGCAAAAAGCTCGCTTCATGAATTTCTACTGGATCTTCAATTGTCATTACCATTTGCTGCTGGCCGACATTTTTTGCCAATTTATACATTGTCGTTGTTTTACCTGACCCTGTTGGCCCACTAGTAATTATCAAACCTCGCCTATGGGTCAGTTCTTTTAGTTGTGTAATTTGCTTAGGTAAAAAATATCGCCCCGAACTAACTTGATAAATAATACGGACAACTAACGACTCACAATCGGTAAAATCTCCCACACTTGACAACCGTAAATAGTACTTATCATTATCATATTCATAAGTTAACGCACCTACCTGTGGCCTGCGGTGTTCAGCAATATCCATTTGTGCAGTATATTTTAGATAATTAATAATCTCCTTACCCTCATTCAAGGTAAAAGTAGACTGATCAGTAATTCCTGCAATTGTTCGCATCTTAACTACTGTTTGTTCAGCACGCAATAAAAAGAACAAATCACTTGCATGAAGCTCAATTGCACCTTCAATTAGAACAGCAATTGCTTCTTTAATTCGCATAAAAAACCTCCTTTACGTTTGTCCTTAATAGTACATACGCAAAAGAGGTCAAAATTTTTTAAGAAAATAAAAAATCACTCCAAACTTTTGGAGTGATTAAAATTTTATCAATTGTTAGTTAGTCTTCATCTGCTGCAGCAGTATAAACATTCTGTACGTCGTCATCGTCTTCTAAGGCATCAACTAGGTTAGCAAATTGTTCTTTCTTATCTTCTGGAACTGGCGTAGTATTTTGTGGAACCATCGTCAGTTCAGCATTAGCAAGCTTGTAACCCGCCTTTTCTAAAGCATCACGTACTTGAGCCAATTGCTTAGGGTCAGTATAGATTTCATAAACTTCATCACTAGTTTGCAAATCATCGCCACCAGCATCCATAACATCTAAAAGCATCTGGTCTTCATCGGCATCAGTAGTTGTTCTATCAATGGCAATATAACCCTTACGATCGAACATGTAAGCAACTGAACCAGTAGCACCAAGTGAACCGCCATTACGCGTAAACGCAACCCGAACTGAAGAAGCAGTCCGGTTCTTGTTATCAGTCAAGGCTTCAACAAAGACAGCAACACCACCGGGTGCATAACCTTCATAAGTAATCTCATCGTAATGCTCGTCTGAATTGCCGTCAGCCTTCTTGATTGCGCGGTCAATGTTAGCCTTAGGCATATTATTAGCATGAGCTTTATCCATTACCATCCGCAAGTTAGGATTCCCTGAGGGGTCAGGACCACCATTCTTTGCAGCCATATATATCTCACGAGATAGTTTTTGGAAAATTTTACCTCTCTTAGCGTCTTGCGCATTCTTGCGGCCTTGAATATTGTGCCATTTTGAATGTCCTGACATAAGAATCCTTCTTTCTTTATTTGTAGTTATTAACGATAATAATCTTAACTCACGGCAGCATAAAATTCAATACTAGCAGCAATTTAGACTGCTTTTTTCTTAAATTTACCAGAAAATCAGCAAAAACAAAAGTAAATTTAAGAAAATCAGCAGTAAATAATTTTATTATTACCCTAGTCAGCTTCACCAATAATGAGTAAAATAGAAAATGTTGATTATTTTTAAAGGAGCGAATTTAAGTGGAAGAAATTAATTCCAACAATAAATATATTTCGTGGCCGGTATTAACCTTAATGGCTTTTTGTACTGTTATTGGCTTAGACGATATCATGTACAACTTCCAAAATCAAGGAATGCCTGTTGTTACCTCATGGATTATCATGTGTATTTTTTATGTGATTCCATACTCTTTAATGGTTGGTCAATTGGGATCAGTCTTCAATAAAGAAGGCGGCGGCCTTTCATCATGGGTCCGTGGAACTGATGGTGAATTTTTAGGTTACTTTACTGCCTGGACATATTGGGCAGCATCTATTCCTTATGCTGTTGACTCAGCCAATACCATCGTTGTTGACATCGGCTGGGCAGTTACCGGTTCTGGCAAGTTTCAGGATCAAATTTCAAACACCAAATTTGCCCTAATGACGTTTGCAATGTTTATTATCTTCATTATTGTTGAACATTATTTTTCCCGTTCAATGGAAATTTTGTCTACAATTGGTGGCGGCATGATGTTAATCATGACTTTCATGTTTGTCTTCTTAGCCTTTGTTGGTCTAACTAAATCTGGTGGCCATATGGCAACGACTAACTTTACTTGGCACTCCCTAGTACCAAAATTTGACATGCATTATTGGACAACAATTGCAATGCTGATTTATGCCCTCAATGGTTGTGAATTAGTTGCGCCATATGTTACTAAGATGAAGAAACCCAAGTATGATTTTCCAAAAGCTATGATTGCATTGGCAATTATGACCATTTTCCTAACTGTCTTTGGTTCATTTGCCTTAGGTATCTACTTTAACGCTAACCATATCCCGAATGACTTAAAAATGAATGGTGAATATTACGTCTTCGAAATGGTCGGACAGCAATATGGTCTGGGCAAAGGATTACTTTATTTATGGTCTTGGACTTCCGTCTTCTATAATGCTGCATTATTAGCAGTTTTACTTGATGCCATGACAAGAATGTTGATTTCTGATACCGGTGATCAGTATATGCCAAAATTCTTACGTAAAAAGAATAAGAGCGGCCTACCAATTAACGGTTATATTTTGACAGTCGCACTTTCAGCCTTTATCATGTTGCTGGGAATTTTCCTACCTAACATGAACGACATTTTTAACTGGTTACTAAACCTGAACGGTATTATTTCGCCGGGTGTTACCTGCTGGATTTTCTATTCTTTCATGCGCATTAGAAAGAATTCAAAGAAATTTCCATCAGAATACGTCTTTATTAAAAACGACAAACTAGGCTATCTCGCTGGACTGTTCTTATTAGTTGTCACTGCCGTTGCTACTATTCTCGGAATTGCACCACTTGATGTTAAGCAATTTAGCAATTATTGGTGGTATGAATTAATCATTAACATCATCGCCGTTGTTGTTTTAATCGGATTAGGTGCAATCTTACCTGGTATTCGACGCCGTGAGGAAGAATACGGCATAGCCTTTAGCCGTGATCAATGGCTTACCATGTTCATTTTGATTATCGGCTCAATCGTCCTTGATCTTTACCTTGGTGGTCATAATATTGGTGCTGCTAATTTGGGTCAATTTAAACTAGGCTTAAATATCATAATTATTTGTGTTGAAGCCGTGCTTGCAATTTTGATTTGCTGGTTAGTCGGCAGAAGAAAACCAAGTAACGCTAGAAATTAGTTGTATTTTAAAAAAGCAGACTCATAATAGTAGTGAGCCTGCTTTTTTTATATTGAATAACTTAAAATTAAGGAGAAATAAATGACTGAAATTCCTTTTAAAGCTGTCGCTGTTGATATGGATGGTACTTTTGAAGATAACAACAAACACTTTGATCATCAGCGATTTGAAAAGATTTTAACCAAATTACGACAGCATCATATTCATTTTATTGTTTCTAGTGGCCGACCATTATCGCGACTACGGAAAGACTTCTATGACTTCTTAGATCGGATTGATATTATTGCCGACAATGGCTCAATCCTGACGCAAGATAACAATATCATTTCCCGGCACGTTTTTACTTATAAGACTGGCATCAATTTAATTAATTTTATTCAACAAAATTATCCTACGACCGAAATAGCTGCTAGTGGTTTAGCACGGGCCTATATTGATAAAAAAGCTTCAATCAAGTTTAAAAATTCCATGCACTTTTTCTATCCTAACGTAATTGAGGTCAATAATTTAATTAAACTGCCGACTAGCGACAACTTAACTAAGTTAACCCTCAATTGTGATGCTCAATTAGCTAGTGAGCTTGAGAAAATGTTTAACCAAAATAGTGGTGAACCGATTCACTGTACTACCAGCGGTTTTGACAATATCGATGTCATGCCTACTCGAGTTAATAAAGGGCAAGGACTAAAATATTTCTTGCGCTACTTCAATGTTAAACCAGAAGAATTGATTGCCTTTGGTGATGGCATGAATGACAAAGAAATGATTGAACTCGCCGGCTTTAGCTACGCAATGAAAAACGGTGATCCTAAACTCAAAGCAATTGCAAAATATGAAGCGCCAAGCAATAATAACATGGGTGTACTGCAGGTTCTAGAAGAATATTTAAAATAAATTTTGTTTTTTCAAGGAGTAAAGTTATATGAGCTACATTGAGATAAAGCATAATTTTAAAAAATATCACACTGGCAACACAGAAGTATTAGCCAATAATGACGTTAATTTTACCGTTGAACAAGGCGAACTTGCGATTATTTTGGGTGCGTCTGGTGCGGGCAAGTCCACTATTCTTAATATTTTGGGCGGTATGGATACCAATACTAGCGGTGATATCATCATTGATGGTCAAAATATCGCACAGTATAACAAACGTCAATTAACAACCTACCGCCGAAATGACATTGGTTTTGTCTTTCAATTTTATAATTTAATTCAAAATCTAACGGCCAAAGAAAATGTTGAACTTGCTTCAGAAATTGTTAAGGACGCGTTAGATCCGGTCCAAACATTAATTGACGTTGGCTTACAAAATCGGATCAACAATTTTCCAGCCGAACTATCTGGTGGCGAGCAGCAGCGCGTGGCAATTGCTCGTGCAATCGCTAAGAATCCTAAGATTTTGCTCTGTGATGAGCCGACTGGTGCCTTAGATTATGAAACTGGCAAGAGTGTCTTAGAAATTATTGCTAATATGAGCCGAGAAAAAGGTGCGACTGTAATTATTGTTACACATAACAGCACTATTGCGCCGATTGCCGACCGTGTAATTCATTTTCACGATGGCCAAGTCACACAAATTGAACAAAATTCCCATCCTGAAGCAATCGCCAATGTTAAGTGGTAAAGAAGGTGAACTTCAATGAATAAAGTGGTTTGGCAAGATTTTTGGCAGTCAATTAAGCATACTAAAGGACAATTTTTATCAATTTTTGGCTTAATGATGATTGGTGCATTTGCACTTGTCGGGCTGATCGTTACTGGTCCTGACATGCGTGACACAGGTAATCATTATGCGCAAACACTAAAAACACCCGATTTAACAATTATCAGCAATTATGGTTTAGACAGGCAGGATACACAGAAAATTAGCCAAGTAATTGGTAGTAAAAAAGTTGAATTTGGCTATATGACCGATACAGTTTTAAAAAATAGTCATGAAAGCTGGCGCTTTTTTTCTAAGCCAAAAAAGATTGGTCATTACGAACTTCGTGCTGGGCGTCTGCCACAAGCTAATAATGAAATTGCCGTTGCTGCTAATTTTCAAAAACGTTATCACTTAGGACAAAAAATTGCTTTTACCGAAAAAAAGTCTATCTTAGGTACAAAAATGTTGCGGCGCCACCAATTTGAAATTGTTGGCTTTGTTCGCTCCAGCCAAATTTTATCAAATGTTAATCTCGGTCAAAGTAACAGCGGCACGGGCGAGTTAAAAGGTTATGCCGTTGTCTTACCCAGTGACTTTAACCAGAGCGTCTATACAACAGCCAATTTAACTTATCGTGATCTACGTGGGCTTGACTCTTATAGTAAGCTTTACGCTACTCGCCTTAACAGGCATAAGCGTACACTTGAGCATACCTTAAAGGCCGCAATTCCTGAGCGCAAGCAAAGAATTGTTGCCGCAGCTAAACACAAGTTAAAAGCGCAAACTACTAAAATCACGGCTGCTAAAGTCAAAATTCAAACTGCCAAGCAAAACTTAATTGCTGCTGAAAAAGAGCTATCTACAAAACAAGCTCAGCTCACCGCTCAAGCGAGTCAAATTAATAATCTTACGCCTGCCGAGCAAAAGCAATTAGCTAGCGCCCAACAAGAATTAACTTCTAAATTGCAATTATTGCAAACTAAAAAGCAAAAATTAGCTCATTCTGCTAGTCAAGCAAAAAGCAAATTAGCATCCGGTGAACATCAAATCAGACAATCTCAAAAGCTGCTTGATAATTTACCAGCACCTACCTATCACGTTTATAATCGGCGGGAAATACCGGGCGGCGAAGGTAACATTGTCTACAGCACCGTAGCTCAAGTTGTCGAAGATCTTGCTAAAGTCTTCCCTATCTTTTTGTATTTCGTTGCGGCACTAGTTACCTTCACAACAATGAACCGCTTCATCGATGAGGAACGAATTAACTCTGGTACCATGAAAGCTCTTGGCTATGACGACTATGTAATCATTAATAAGTTCATTCTGTATGGTTTTCTGGCGGGAACACTTGGCACTCTTGCTGGTATTTATTTAGGTCACACATTAATGCCGCAAATTGTCTATCATGCCTACTATCAGTCTTTGACTTTGCCGCCAATTGAAGAACACTTCCACTGGCAAATCAGTCTAATCGCACTCCTTCTTGCTTGGGTCAGTTCGGTCTTGCCAGCATACTTAACTGCTAGAAATGAATTTAAGGAAAAGCCAGCAGCACTTTTATTACCTAAGCCACCTGCTGCAGGATCCAAAATTTTATTAGAAAAAATACCATTTATTTGGCAGCATCTTAATTTCACCCATAAAGTCACTGCCCGCAATATTTTTCGTTATAAAAAACGCATGTTAATGACAATCTTTGGTGTTTGTGGCTCTGCCACTTTACTTTTTGCTGGTTTTGCCGTTAAAAATTCAATCAGTAACATGAATAATCGCCAATTTAATGACCTAATTCACTACAACTTAATTGTCGCGCAGCAATCACCGATTTCTACTAGACAAAAGGCAGCGCTAAATCACCAACTCAAAGCTGACAGCATCAAACAAGAAATGCCAATCTATTACCAATCGCTAACCAAAATTGCTGGCAAAAACGGTGATACACAAGATATTACAATGATTGTGCCACAAAATAAGAAACAATTTCACCAGTACATGTACTTAGACCAGCGCCGAACCAAACAGCAAATTTCATTAACCAATCAAGGAGTTGTGATTTCGGAACGATTAGCAAGCTTATTAGGGGTCAACCCCGGCGGTCACATTACCTTAACAGACCAAGATAATCACCAACGAACAATGAAGGTGGCAGCAATTACGGAAATGTATATGGGGCACTTCGCAATTATGACACCAGCAGTCTATCAAAATATTTTTGGCAAGAGATTCAAACCCAACGCTAATCTGGTTATTCTCAAAAATGGTTCGCGCAAAAACACTCGCAATATGGCTGCTCAATTTATGAAGTTAGCCGGTGTGAGTGGCGTCGTTCAAAATACAGCAATCAGTCAAGAACTTGATGTCGTTGTTCAATCACTTAATATGATTATGCTCGTATTGATAATTGTAGCGGGGCTACTCGCAATTGTAATCTTGTACAATTTAACCAATATTAATATCGCTGAACGAATTCGCGAACTTTCAACTATTAAAGTCCTTGGCTTTTATAATAATGAAGTGACAATGTACATCTATCGAGAAACGATATTGCTGACTTGTATCGGTATTTTAGTTGGCTACTTGACAGGTGACTTGCTCTACCAATACATTCTCTATGTTGTGCCGCCTGCCAATGTCATGTTCAATCCGGCTCTGTCTGCTAATAGTTTTCTTTGGCCACTGGGCGTTGTTGGCGTAATTACGATTGTCCTCGGCTTTATCGTTAATCATAAATTTAAAAATCTTGACATGTTGGCAGCTTTAAAATCTGTTGATTAAATAAAAAGAAGAATTTCTTAGATAAAAAATCCTTCTTTTTTACTTTTTATAAAGATTGATCAATATGACATTTAATTTCTGCTATCACGGGTACTTTGGCATCGTCATATTCTTGAACAGTCGTCCAGGACTTTTGGGCCAATTCTTGTTTAGCTTGCTGTAAATATTCAAATGAAGTCATCTTTCCATCCTTATTATTAATAATATATAGCAGAATAATAAAAATGTGCTATAATTTTCTCATAGACTTAATGTTACATCAAGCTGTTCTTCGCATTAACTAAAATCAATCATACCTTCCTTTTTAGCGATTGATTTTTAACACATTAATTTACGGAGAATGATTTTTTGGAAAATATATTATCAGTTAAACACTTAAAAAAGACTTACCAGAATGGGGCACATATTTTTAACGCCCTGGTTGATGTTTCTTTTACGATTGCTCAAGGTGAAATTCTTTCACTATTAGGACCCAACGGAGCTGGCAAAACCACTACTGTCTCAATTATTGGCGGCTATTTATTGCCAACTTCTGGGCAGGTCATGATGAATGGAAAAGATATTACTACTGCAAATAAAAGGCCACAAATTGGCGTTTCATTTGGCGGTGAATTAGGATTTTATCGTAATAGTACTGCTAAACAAAATTTGGCGTTTTTTGCCGATTTAGCCAAGATCCCTTATCGTAAGCAAAAATTAGAAATTGCTCGGGTTCTTGACATTGTAGACCTAACGAATGTTGCCAACAAAAAAGTTGGTACCTTTTCAAAAGGCATGACCCAACGACTACATCTTGCTCGTGCTCTTTTAGGTCAACCCAAGTTACTCTTACTTGACGAGCCAACAAGTGGTTTAGACGTCGAAATTGCGCAAAGTATTCGGGGTACAATTAAACACCTAGCTGCTAGTGGTATCAGTATTTTACTAACCAGCCATACAATGAGCGAGGTTGAGACCTTAGCTGACCACATTGTTCTACTTGGTAGTGGTAAAGTATTCGCTACCGGTAGCGTCAACGACATTATTAATAAGGCCCAAGTTAACGAGAGTAAGCACCCTGCTACTCTAGAAGAATCATATTTGACTTTAGCACCTCAACTGCGGAGGAAATAACATGCGCTTTTTACGATTATTTTTCTTCCACGTTAAAGATTACTTATCAGATCAATACTTCGTCTGGCTGACAATTACCAGTACAATAGCTGTCTTTTTGACCCAATATACGATTGCTTATGCTAACCACAACTTAGGTAATCCCATGCTATGGCGACAAAGTGGCATTTTTGGCATGTGGACCTCATGCACTACTGTTGCTGGCTGTATTAATTTTGAACGATATAAGGGAACCCTGCCATACCTCTTAAACAATCAATATGATGAACGGGCAGCTCTCATTACATTATTACTACCCGCATCAGCCTATGGCCTATGTGCCTTTCCCCTTAGCTTTGCCCTAGCAAAATTACTTGGTGTTGCAACCGGCAGAATTGATCTACACTTGCTATTAACTATTTTCTTATTATGGTTGGCGGCAGCAACCATGGGAATTTTGATTGCATCATTTCTAACTTTAACCCAAGATGCAATGGTCTATGAAACACTGATTGGTACTCCCATCGTTCTACTTGCAGGACTTTTTGGTAATCAAAAAATCTTAACTTCATTGACGCAAATATCACAGTGGTTTATTCCCCTTACCTCTCCAGTAGCAACCTTAACCAGACAAGTGGCTTTTAATTGGCCAGCTTATCTTGTTAGTCTTAGCTTATGGCTTCTTGCAATCAAAATTATTGTGCGCCATGTTAATTTCTTAGCCAGAAAGAAAGGAGCACTGAAGATACTATGATTGCTACCCAGTTTTCTGCACTATCCTTTCTACATAATTGGCGTACTAAACTCGTTTACTTTTTCCTAACACCACTAATTGATCTTTCATTACTAATTTTAATCGCTGCGCAATATACTGGGAACTTCAATTGGATGATTGGGATTGCGTCAATTGCAATTGACGCTGCTAGGTTGACCATGCAAACAATGAATGAGTTATTAATTAAAGATGCAACTTTGCGAATTGACTTCGAATTGAT
Organism: Lactobacillus sp. ESL0785; assembly: GCF_029395455.1. Lineage (NCBI taxonomy): Bacteria > Bacillati > Bacillota > Bacilli > Lactobacillales > Lactobacillaceae > Lactobacillus > Lactobacillus sp. ESL0785. Next base: position 687,206 of record NZ_CP113916.1, on the reverse strand, counting down.
TGCTAAACGGCCTTTTAGTCCTCGCTATTGGTTAACTAAGGCTGTCGTTGCTATGATTATTGGAGTTAGCTTAGCTTTAATCAACCTCTGTTTAGTCTTTTGCTTAGGTGCACCGCTAAAGATCATTATTCGGGCCTTAATCTTACTACCACTATTAAATCTTTACGGTGTGATTTTCGGTTTCACTGCTTGGACATTATCTTGGCAGCTAAATGACCCCTATTTCGGGCAAAATTTATTTAGTTCACTAATTGAATTAGTTGCAGGTATCCTAGTTACGATTACTGCTTACCCAACTTGGCTTGAAAGAATCGCCCACTTGTTTCCCTTTTCTGGTCCGATCGACTTTATTAAGTTTGGCTACATTAACTTGACCAATGGGCTAATCATTACTATGATTTGGTTAATCATTGGTGTAATTGCTTACATTTTGCAAATTAAGCCAATTTTACAAACAAGGAGGTACATATATTAATCATAATTCGTCAAGTAAAAATAACAGATAGTTCAGCAATCCAACAAATCAATTATACGCAACTAGGATATAATTATCCCTTAGCTAAAACACAAACTAATTTACAGCATTTACTTGCTGACTGCCAACACCATCTTCTGCTAGTAGCTGAAGAAACTCACACAGAAAAAATTCTTGGTTATGTTCACGTTGAACTTTACCAAGAAACTTATTTCGATCCCATGTTCAATATTATGGCTTTAGCCGTCGACCAAGGACAAGGTATTGGAACCCAATTAATGCTAGCCATTGAGGCTGAAGCTAAAAAGCTGGGTATTAGTACTATTCGTCTCAATTCCAATACTAAACGAACGGGTGCGCATCAGTTTTATCGTAAAATTGGTTATTCCTATGATAAAACGCAAAAGCGGTTTTCAAAGCAAGTTTAACCAAAAAAGGCACTTGATATGATATCAAGTGTCTTTTTACATGACTAAATTTTTACTTTTCCTAATAAAACTGAACTAATAACTACCGACAATGAGCTAAAGGCCATTGCTAAACCAGCTAACTCCGGACTGAGAATTAAGCCACAGCCAGCAAACAAACCTGCCGCAATCGGAATCCCTAAAATATTATAGATAAATGCCCAAAATAGATTAAGCTTAATCCGATTAAAGGTCTTATGACTCAGTTTCAGTGCTCTAACAACATCTAATAAATCATTTTTTACTAAAACAATTCCACCAGCGTCAATGGCAACGTCCGTGCCCGAACCCATAGCAATCCCAACATCAGCTTGAGTTAAGGCCGGAGCATCATTAATCCCGTCACCAACAAATGCGACCTTGCCGCTATTTTGCAGCTTCTTAATTGCAGCAGCTTTCTCAGTAGGTAAAACGCCAGCGATTACTTCATCAATGCCGACTTGCTGGGCAATAACGTGGGCAACCTGCTTGTTATCACCTGTTAGCATTACCGTCTTTAAACCGTGCTGCTTAAGTTGGGCAATTGCTTGTTGGCTATTTCTCTTGGGTATATCCTGAATAGCCAATAAGCCAATGACTTCATTAGCTAAACAAACCAACACCACTGTCTTAGCTTCTTCTTGTAAGGTTGTTAACTGCTCTTGTAATTTTGCCGGGATTTTAACCGTATCAGTAATTATCGGACTGCCAACTAGCGCTATTTGACCATTAATTTTGCCAGTTACCCCTTTACCTTCAAGTGCCTTGAAAGCTGTTACCTTAGTTAAGACGACTTGCTCTTTACGTGCAGCTTGCAGAATTGCTTGCGCCAACGGATGCTCAGACAAACTTTCTAAACTTGCAGCAACTTGCAATACCTGCTCGCGTTTGCCAATAATATCCGTTACTTGTGGCTTACCAGCAGTAATCGTTCCTGTTTTATCTAGCACAATTGTATTCAAATCATTAGCTGCTTCTAAGACAGTACCATTTTTGATTAGAATCCCTTTCTTAGCGCCTAGACCTGTGCCAACCATTAATGCCGTTGGTGTTGCTAAGCCTAATGCACAGGGACAAGCAATAACCAGCACCGAAACTGCAAACTCTAAAGCTGTTCCAATGCCCTTACCAATAAGCACATACCACACTAAAAATGTAAGAATGGCAATCATTAGCACCGCAGGAACAAAAATATCGACAACCTGATCAGTTAAGTTTTGAATTGGTGCATGACTATTCTGCGCTTTTTTCACAATAGCAACAATTTGCGCCAGCACTGTGTCACTACCAACTTTTTGTGCTTTAAATACCAACGTTCCTGCTTGATTGATAGTTGCACCAACGACTTTATCACCGGGCTTTTTACTAACTGGCAAACTTTCACCAGTAATCATTGATTCATCAACACTCGATGTACCAGTAACAACTATCCCATCAACCGGAATCTTCTGTCCCGGCTTAACTTGAATTAGATCACCCGGAACAACCTGAGCAATTGGTAAATTACTAAATTGGCCTTTTCGCTTAACCAAAGCATCTTTTGCCTGCAAACCCGCAAGTTTGCCAATAGCATCAGAAGCATTGCTGCGCATTTTTACTTCTAAAACTTGTCCTAGTAAAACAAAAGTAATCACAAACGCAGCACTTTCAAAGAAAACTGGCTTATGATTAAACAGCGCATAAATACTATACAAATAAGCAGTTAATGTTCCTAAAGCCACCAATGTATCCATATTAGCATGGTGTTTTTTAAATGATGCCCAAGCACTAACAACAAATGGTTTAGCCGAAATAAACATGACTAAAGTTGTCAAAATTAGCATTGTCCATTCGCCGCCGGGAAGCATCCAACCAGTTATGGGCATCAAGATCATTTCAATTAACATCGGTAGTGATAAAATTAAGGCCAACCAAAAGCGCGTTGTTGTTTTCATTAACAGCTCCTACTTAACAACCACTTGTCCATGAAACATATTCATACTGCAAGCCCAATCATAAATTCCTGGCTTAGTTGTATCAATTTTAACTTGTTCTACTTGACCTTGAGGCAATTTCTGATCAATGCCTAAATCTGAAAAAATCACATGATCAAGGCAAGATGAGGAATCCATTCGCTTAAAATTAAGTGTTGCTGGAACACCCTTTTTCAAAACAATCTTTTCAGGTGAATAGCCTCCCTTAACTTCAATATCTACACTTTGCTTATTTTGCTTAATATTAGCCTGCTTTGCTTGGACTGTATGCTTGCCAAAAAACCACCAGGCAATAAAACCCATTAATATAATTCCACTAAGTAAAATAATAATCTTTGTCATGCTAATTACCTCGTTAATTATTTTATCGTCTACACTTGTAAACTATAATTAGTATAAAATATTAATCTACACTTGTAAACATTAATGCTTTTAAGAAAAAAAGACTCACTGATAAAATCAGTGAGCAACAAACTTATTTAATCTGCATCAACATTATTGAGCCAGCTATCCAATCCCGGCTTATTCATATCTCTCTTAGCCATTTCTAAAAATTCGCTAAGTTGGCGATCATCATTAGCAACATGGGTCAAAGCAACATTAATATAATCGGCAAGTGTTAAACCATACTTCGCCAAATTTTCCTTTGCCTTGTCACTTACAGCCATATCCAATTCTGATGGGCCATTTTCGGTATTAAATTCCGTTTTCATATCGTATCTCCTCCATAAAAATACAACTGTAAGCAATTATTTTAGGTAATTCAGACTGTTATTGCAAGGTTTTCGCACTTTTACCCAAGTTCTATGCTATATTAAATGGTAGAAAGTAAAAACACAGTTCGGCTGGTAGTCCGGACATGGCTACTTTTAGCCATCAGTAACCTGCCTCCTTGGTTGTCCGTCTTTCTTAATTTTTTAAGGAGGATGACACTATGTCTACTATTTATAGTTCTTTATCTATCGTATTTGAACCGCCCTTTTACAAAGCTGTTTTTGAGCGACGCGATCATGATCATTATGAAGTTGCTCAAGTTAATTTGGGCACATCCGAACCCAAAACGACCATGCTATATTCATTAATTCTTAATCATTGGCAGGAATTACACTTTTTTCAACAAGCTGACTTAACAAGACCGCATCTAGTTAATCATCTTAATCCTAAACGCCGACAACGCTTAGCTAAAAAAGCTATTAAAAAAGGCGTCAGTACTAAGGCACAATTAGCTTTACAAAAGCAATTTGAGCAAAACAAATTAACTAAGAAAGTCAACCAGCGAAAGTATAAGACTCAATTAGCTGAAGCTAAGTTTAAATTACGAAAAGAAAAGAAACGAAAAAAACATCAAGGTCATTAATGGTAAAAGCCACAAAGAATTTATCTTTGTGGCTTTTATTTAATCAAGCTAACTGAATTATTGCAGCAACAATTTCTTCCTTAGTACTACCATGTTGTTTGCCCAGCTTTAGATGATATAAAGGTAAAAATGCTGGCATTATCAATAATAATGAAACTTTTAGCGCCTATTTGCAAAAATTAATCAGCATTAAGCAAACCAGATAATTGAAGCCAGCATTTTAAAACACTAAAATATAATTAATGTCGATTGTTAAAATCAATTTAAGGAGAAAAAATGAAAATATTTGTAATCGGTGCAACCGGAATGGCTGGATCAGCTTTTGTCAAAGAAGCTAACAAACACGGCCTAGAAATTATTGCGAACGGCCGGCAAACAGACAAGCTAGCTAAACTACAAGCTAAAGTGCCTAACATCCAAATTCTAGCTAAAGATGCTTTTACCTTAACTAAGGACGATTTTACTGACTGCGACGTAATTGTTGATGCTTTTTCAACTGCGCCAAGCCAAGCTTACCGTCATACTGACCTTGCTGCACACCTAGTAGCACTTTTTAGAGAAACTACTAAGCCGCGATTAGCCTTTATTTTAGGCGCGGGTAGTCTAGTTACTGGCCCTGACCATCACCGTGTCTTGCACGATATTGAGCAAGATGACACTACCAAGCCATGGCGTAATACCCCCAAGAACCAATACTTTGAATATCAATTTTTACAAAATGTTGATAATGTCAATTGGTTTGGTATTTCACCAGCTAACTTATTCATTCCCGGGGAACAAGCTGCCAAAATTTTAACTGGTAAAGATGAGTTGCTATATAATGATGCAGGTGAATCCATTACTACTGCTGGCACTATGGCTGCTGCGCTCGTGGCAGAAATTTTGCAACCTCAGCATCGCCAAGAACGATTTACTGTTGCTAACGGCTAACGCTATAATTAATATTAATTAGGAATCCTGGTAAGGTAAACCGGGATTTTTTAATACAAAAAACCGTTTGATTTTCATCAAACGGTTTTTCAATTCTAATTTTGAGTTAATTACTTAAGCTCTGAATTAATATTACTTGCTCTCAGATAACGCTTATTACCAATAATCCAGTACCAGTGACCACGCATCTTAATCGGATCACCATATATCGTCAAATTAGTCTGACCTTGGTGCAGTACCTTTTTGCCTACCCGTTCAGCATATTGATTATAGACATAAGCATTATGATTAAGATAAACATGCGGTGTACCCGTAATATTGCCTACCGGAATATAGAAGCCCTTAGTTGTCTTATAGAAACGTCTACCTGCTTTAGTATAAACAGTCTGGTCAATTCCTATTCTTGAGCCAGCCTGCAAAACGATTTGGTTAGCCCGGTGACCATTTTCATCATACAGATAAGAATTATGCATCACCATCTTCTTACTTGGATCAGCAGCAATCTCTTGAACCGGACGTAAATCTTTAATCGAAGTTGGGAAATTAGCTGCTTTCAAGTAATGACCGTTACCAATCTGGTAAAACTTCTTACCACGAATCTTAACAGGTTCACCATAAGTCTTCATGACCTTACCAACCTTCAAAACTTGCTTACCAACGCGCTTACCATACTTGTTATAGATATAAGCATTATGCGTCAACTTACGCTTAAGTGGCAAGACATTACCAGTTGCTAAATAATAATTATTCTCAAGAAGATAGAAGTTTCTGCCATTAATCACCTTAGTACCATAAACTGGAAGTGTTGAACCAATCTTGAGGATCAACTCATTAATCCTTTGCCCTTGTGCGTTATAAACATAGGCATTGTGCGTTAAGGTAACATTCTCTGCTTGTCTATTGCTAATATTAACAGTTACTGCAACAATTACGCTTCTACCATCAGCAAATTTAACTAACACAGAACCAGACATATCTGTTCCTAACTTAGAAGTATCTGGGATCTTATTCCAAGAATAAGTTGTTCCAGCCGGAAGACTAGCGGCATTGCTAATAGCTAATTCAGCATAATGTGTATCATTACTCAGGTCTGTTCCTTGCGGAATCATGACGCTGCCACCGATAGGCGTTTGCGAATTATTGTCTGTTGGCGTGCCAGTATTACCATTACCACCGGTATCTGCTTTTGGATTAACGATTAGCGGTACTTTCAAGACCTGTTTCGTACCATCACCGTAATCAATGACAACATAAGCATCGCGCGAGCCCAGTTTGCTAGTATCAAGCGTACCCGTACCGTCACTCTTATTAGCCCAGCCAAACTTAGCAGTTGGATATTGTGCCAGAATCTTGTTAACTGAGTCGTCTTGACCTAAAACTGCCTTAGCTTGTTCTTCAGTTGGTTGCTCACCAATTGTAACTTCTGCCGGAACTGGCGTTATGCCAGCAGCATCAAGATGCTGTACACCAACAATGTTGGCTTTAACCGTCACAGGATCACTGATTGAGCCATCCTTATAATGAACTCGAACCTGAACATCCTGATTTTCACCCGGCTTATTCGGTCCTACTGCTGCCCAAGTTAAGTAATCAACTTGCGTCCAATCAACGCCCTTAATAACGGTCTTCATTTTATCTTGATCGGTAAAACTATCCGGACTTAAGGCAACTGGATTACCTGTCCCTGAGTCATGAACTAAGTGTGTCAAAATCGGTGTAGTAGCATTTTCATCTGCAGCAGTAGGATGATTATTTTCAGCATTAGTACTATCATCAACCTTTAAGTTAATCGGTACAATTTGTTTCGTGCCATCACCAAAGTCAATCACAACATAGGCAGTACTTTCATTAGGGGCACTAGTATCAACAACTCCCGTACCATCATTGTTTTCTGCCAATGAATACTTCGCATTCGGATATTGGGCATCAATCTTCATAACATCATCCAAGTTTAAGGCATTCTTAGCCTCAGCCTCACCCGGAGTACTGTTAACCCGGACTGTCGTCGGTAAATTATCTTTCTTACGGGCACCAAGGACATTAACATTAAGCTTAAATGGTGCACTTGTTGACCCATCTTTGTAATGAGCAACTACTTCAATCTGTTGACCATCACCAACTGTTGCTGGCTGCGTGCCATTCCAGCTTAAATGATCAATCAACGTACTAGAATCAGTGACACCATCAAGGGCAATATTATCTTTAATCCAATTTGGATCAGTGAATTCAGGTACTTGAACTTCATTATGCAAACCATCGGCAACGTGGGTTGTAATTGGTACAGCCTGAGTGGCATCAAGTTTACTTTCATTGGCATCAGCTTGACTCTTTACGGTCAAATCGACTTGGACTACCTGCTTAGTACCGTCACCGTAGTCAACCACAACATAAGCAGCTGGCGTTCCTGCTTGGCTAGTATCAATTGTACCAGTACCATCGCTATTAGCAGCCCAAGTAAATGTAGCAGTTGGATACTTAGCTAAAATCGCTGCATTTTCGGTTTGATCCAAGGCATCCTTAGCTTGTGCAGCAGTTAATTGACTGCCAGCAGTAACTGTAGTTGGTGCAATTGCTTTTTTCGCACTTAAAACATTGACATTGATGTTAAACGGATCGCTGACTGATTGATCCTTGTAATGAACAATCACTGCAACTTGCTGGTTATTGCCAACTGTTGTCGGCGCATTATTAGCCCAAGTCAAGTAGTCAACAATGTCAGTCAAATTATCAACTCCAGGAATTTGCATGAAGTCAGACATCTTAGTAGTATCATTAAATTCTGGCGGCATAATGACACCATTATCAGTCATATGCGTAGTAACTGAGCCACTAGTAGCTGCTGGATGATAAGTAGCACCAGACGTTGGCTGTTCACTAACGTTTAAATCAACTTTAACCGTTTGCTTCTTGCCATCGCCGTAATCAATCAAAACATAGGCATCTGGACTACCAGGTTGACTAATATCAACTGTTCCAGTACCATCAGCCTTACCTACCCATGAATAATGGGCATTAGGGTACTTCGTATCAATTGCAAGAACATCATCTAAGTTTAATGCATCTTTGGCACGTTCTTCATCAAGCTTGCTGGTATTCATCACAGTAATTGCTGTTGGGACAGCTGACTTTCTCGCACCAATGACCTTAACATTGATGTCTAACGTCTTAACCGTACCATCATTAAAAGTAAGCTTAATTTTACCAGTTATCTGGTCGGTTGCCTGGTCAACACTTGGCTGACCATCCGCTGCCCATTCAACTTGTTTGATATTGGCATCAGTTGTGCCAGTTAAGAATGAACTTGGATCAGCAAATTCAGCTGGTATTTGAGTATGATCCGTACCGACATTAACAACATGAAGCACAACATCTTTACTTTGCGTAATATTAGCTTCAGAAGTTTGTCTTGGAACTGTTAGAACAGAAGCAACATCTTTTTCTGTCCCATCATGGAATCTGATATGAATTGTTTCAATATAAGTTCCAGGATTTTCAGCTTTACCGTCTTTAATATTAACCGAACTAGCAAATTCTGCAGTTGCATCACTTGGCAAGGCATTAACCATCTCGGCTGCAGTAATTGCAGCGCCGACTGTCTTCGTAACAGTCTTACCAGTAACCGAATCGGCACGCTTTTCACCATCAGAAACAACTCTGACATAACCAGTAACTATCTTAACTGAACCATCCTTAAAGGTTAACTTAACTTGTGATTGTTTAAGACCTGCAGTCTTAGTACCATTTTTAGCAAAATCAGGATCAACCCACTCAGCTGTTGGATTACCAGACAATTCTGTAAAGTTATCAATCACGCTAGCAGCGCTAACTGTGCTGTTAACATTTGTCCGCACTGTCTTAACATGAGGATTATTCTTCTCAGCTTCTGTTGAAGTCGAGGTTGCCACTGCAGCAACAATAATTTGTGTTGGTACCTCATCAGTTGAACCATCCGCATAAGTTACCTTAATCTTAGTTTGAGTAATGCCAGCAGCACCAGTTGACGGTGTTGTTTCATATTCAAAATCGGTGGCATTGGTTAGATCAGCACTATTAATCACTGCATCTTTAGCATTCGGCAAAGCATCCCCAACATTGACACACACATTCTTTGCCCGCGGTCGTGGTGCTGTATGCGCGTCACTAACAACATCAACAACTACGGGAACATTATTGCTAGTACCATCTGGATAAGTTACCTTGACAACTGCTCCTTGAACACCTAATCTACCCAAGTCATTAACTACTGGTGGTGTTTGCCAAGTAAAGGTTGTCCCTGTTGGTAAACTTGCCGCATTAGAAATAGCAGCTTTAGCTTCGGCATCGGTTGCTGTCTTACCTGAACCATAACCAATATTGGTTCTTTGACCTTGTGGGTCATTTTCCTGTGTTGGATTAGCATCGCCAACAATTACCGGAACAATGACATAATCACTAGAGCCGTCAGCATAAGTTATCTTAACCGTGCCAGCTGCAGAACCTTCTTTACTTAAGTCTGGTTCATTTGCCCACTCATATTGAGCATCACTTGGTAAATCAGCATTATTAGCAATTGAAGCCTTAGCATCAGGAACCGTACCATTTAGATCAGCTGTCTGTGTCTTAGCCTTAGGATACTTAATTGAAGCCGTATCATAAACATTGACCAATACTGGAATACGGTCTATTGAACCATCTTGATATTTAACATCAACCCATGCTTGCTTATCGCCAGTCGTTGAAGTATCAACTGGACTTTCCCAAGTAAAGGTTGCATCAGTTGGAAAACCTGCCGGTTTATGAATGGCATCCTTAGCAGCAGCGTCATCAAGTGTTGTTCCTTTAAGAACTGAAACCCCTTGTGAATTTTGTCCAGAACCAGCTAATTGAGTGTGATACAAATTATTTTCCTGTTTATTAATTATTACATCAACTGGGACAATCTGCTGACCATCAACATTTTCTGGCGTATGTGCTGCACCCTTCTTGTAGTAAGTTAAGACAACATATCCGGGTACGGTCTTATTAGGCTGGTGTTCATCATAACTAACATAACCAGCATCCATTGGGGTACCTTGATCGTCTTTAGCCCATGAATAATCAACATCATAGCCAGCAGCACTTAAATCAGTAGTTAAATTAGCTTCATCTTTAAGAGCCTCTTTTGCTTGCTCAACTGACGGAATAACACCATTAGGGGTTGTAGTCGTCTTAGTAGCATCTTTTTCACCACCAAGAACGTTAACCTTAACATCATCAACTTCTAAAGTTGAACCATCATTAAAGGTAACCCGCAATTTAGCAGTTTTTTCACCAATCGTACCATTAATAATGGTTGAAACGTCAGTATCATCATCCCAATCAACACTTGCTACGTTAGTTAAATCACCAGCTAAATATGAGTTCCACTTGCTGGCATCAGTAAAGTCAGGTACCAAAGGCTTATTGGCACTCGGAATATTAGCGGCGTGAACAACAACTGGCCCAGTACCTGCTGTAATCCCAGAAGCATGAGCTTCTGTATCGCCCATGGCAACTTTAGCAGCAACTAACTGTGTCCCATCAGGCTGACCGTCTTTATAATAAGTTACTAAAACAGCAACATCATTAATTCCTGCTTGCAGATCAGCAGCTGTTAACGGTGAACCATCAGCTTTACGCCATTCATAAGTAGGAGTTAAGTTGCTGGCATCACCATCAAATGCAACCGCATCTTTAGCTTGATCGGCTGTCGGCATTACACCATGTGCAACTTGTTGAACATCACCAGAAGACTTAGCTTTAATTATATTCAAAGTTACAGGGATATCATCAGTTGTGCCATCACCATAAGTTACCCGAATAACTGCATTACCTAATTGACCTTCTTCTGGAACAACTTGATTAATATCGTCAACAAGGTTACCAGCATTATCCTTAATTAAGCCACCGCTGGTTAAGTTACCTTGACTGTCCATTGCTTGATTTGGCAGCCATGCAACGCTCATAATTGTCTTATTATCTGGATTGATACTATCATCAAGTCCCAATAAGTCGGCAATTGTTGTCGTCGTATTATTGTTACCATCAACAGCCTTCAGCTTATCTTCAGCACCACCAATCGCACTAGTTTGTCCTTGGTGAATTGAAATTTTATTGCTAGAAATATTATAACGACCAGCATCAGTCTTCTTCCAACCATCATAAAGGTCAGTCCCTAATGCAAAACCAGCAGAACTGTTAAAGCCGCCTTGACTTTGAATTACAGTTTGAAAATCTTCCTTAGTATTTAAATCTTGGAAAGTTTTATCAGCTTTACCATCAGCCAAAATGTTTTCTGGTAAAGTTGGGTTAGCCAAAATGGTCATTTGGGCATCTGTCAAGTTCGGATCAATAATATTGGCATTATTTGAGCTTTGAATAATCCACTTATAATGATCGGTAATCATTCCCATCTTATCACCAGAAATATCGGTCACTGGGAAATTGAAGTTATTAACGTCATTACCATTATTACTGGTAATTTCAAACAGCTTTGGTGTATCGGCAAGTAGCTTGATTTGGTTGTCTTTGCCTGGATTAACACCAGTATCAGAAGAGTTATTTTGAATAATTGTGGTTGAACCAGGATCGACCTGAATGTACATTGGCGGAATACCTTCATCAACCCGATAAAGGAAGTTAACTGTCGGATCAATATTCAGGTGAAAATTAGAACCTTCCCCAACTTCAATTCTGGCATCATCAACGGTACCTGTTCCCCGCAATGCACTCTTAGTATTAGAAATGTTGGCAGTTACATTGGCATTGCTACCAATTAAGAAAACATCACAGATAAAACTAGAGGAAGTATCAGGTGTTGGTGCAAAATTAATCATGACATCAGAATCGTCATCAGCCGTTGGCTCAGCATAATCACTAAAGATATTACCATCAATGTTGTAATTTAAAGTAACCTTATTTTCAAACTTAATCAATGAATCATAACTAACATTATCACTTTCAACATTATTTAGCGTAACTGCCTTGTCATTATCATAACCGTAAAAGTTAAACCGACTAGGATCATCACTTGGCTTTCTACCCATCAATTTAACATCGTTAAAAGTAATCCCATACTGATAAATATCGTCTTGAATTATATTCGCACCAATATCTAAAGTCTTGTGATTACCATTAACTACCTTACTGCCTTGAATGGAGTATTGTTGATTATTTTCCGTTGCTGTAATGTCACTAGTTAAATTAATTGTTGTGACATCTTCATTAAGCAAGGCTGCCGTAAAGTCAGCCCAGTTATTAACATCAGTTTCATCATCCTGAGCAGCTGGCTGCTGAACCTGATTAGTAGTAGCCAAATTTTGCTTATTAGTAGCATTATCTGCCTGATCCACTGGGGCAGGTGCTTTTTGCTCTGTTGCACTTGTTGTCTTAGCCGCAGTTGCAGACTTATTTGTATCTGTTTCAGCAGCATTTGTACCACTCTTCAAAAATGAACTTAGACCAGAATAAGTAGTTAAATTCTGTTTAGTATTCTGAGCTTTCTTGGGTTGTGCAGTAGCTTTTGCGGTTGCAGACGTCGCTGCTTTTTCATCTGTTGCAGCAGTTTTATTTACTTGCTGTGTTGTATTTTCAGTTGAATTTGCAGAGATAGTGTCAGCCTTTGCAGTTTGGCTACTCATTGTCAAAAAACTAAAGCCCAACAAAACAGAGGCAGCACCAACAGTCAATTTACGAATCGAAAATCGATCTCGCTTTGATTGCATCTCCATTTTTCTTAATCGTTCATTAAAATTATTTTTACCTAGCATATTTTTACCCTCTTTAAGTTATTAAAAATCCGGATTTTTTATGATAGTGCTTACAGTTATTATATTAATGCCTAAACTACCAAAAAAACAAATACTATGCTTATACATAACATTTAATAACGATATTTTTTATATGGGTTGTTTCTTTAAAGCTAGTAATATCAGTACTGTCACCACAACTTTTATTTTTATTTAATAACTATTTTTAATAGTAAGTAATAATTGTAATTTGTGTTTTTTATATACATAGTTATTTAATTTCCTGCAACAATAAATAAAAAAAGAATTACAACTTATTAAAAGCTGTAATTCTAACTATAAAGTTATTTTTTAATTAAAATTTCTTATCTAGTTTATTAAAAGTTACCTTTTTTAATAAACTGATTAATATCTATTTGATAATACTTGTGTCCCTTAATCTTTACACATGCACCAAACGTTCTAATGGATTTACCACGAAATTTCTTATTTGCAGTCCGCTTACCATTATTATCGTAAACATAGGCATTATGCTTTAAATGACGCTTTTTACCCGTAACATTGCTGGCAACGATATATTGATTACTACCAATTTGAAGATAATTCTTACCAGCAATTTTTTGTTTACTATAAATAGTCAACTTAGTCCCAGCACTTTTACTTGTTGCATCTGTTAATTGACCAGTTTGATCGTAAACTAAAGCATCATGCATTAAAGTTTTAGTAGCAATTGGGTCAGGCAACGCTGCAGAATTATCAGTAGCTGGTGCATCTTTAACGCTACTTGGAGAATCATAATAGTACGTAACTAGATCACAGAAGTCATCCATTGAATAGCCCCATTTGGCAAAATAGCCATCAGGATCCGTATGATCAGTCCCGCCTAAAAACTTGGTAACTGCGTGATGGGACCAGATCGTTCCTTGACCATCGTTTGAAGCATTATCAGGTGTTAAATTATAATGATGCAGTAATTGAGCGACATAAATAGCATCATTATTGACACTTTTGACAAAGTCGGTCTGGTTATCTTCCTCACATAATTCGACTTGAATAAAGCGGTCATTAGCAACAGGACCAGCACCCCAAGTACTATAATCCGGTGACATCATTTGAATAACACCAGTTTTATCAACAAAAGCATGAACATACGTCGAAATATTTTTCCATTCACGATTGAAGTAAATTGCTTCATCATGAGCTGTTGCATTAGGAGTAGCTGTTTCATGGATAACTACACCTTCTGGCGAACCATTGCGGTATGAATTTTGATTTTCAGCAGTAAAGGAATTATATTTAACGCCTTCCTGCTTTAACATATCTTCTAAGTTGGTCACGCCACCATAAGAATCATTTTTAGCTAAGTCATTAATCGTACTGCTAGCTTGAACATTATCTATCTTCACCATGGGCATGATAGTCGCAGTTGCTAAGGCCATGACTGCAACTAATTTACCTAATTTCATTTTTGACATTTTAAAGCACTTTCTAAAAATATAAGTTGAAATTTTCTACAACTAAATTTTAGACTTTTTTGTGGATTTTTTAAATGCGCCTTTATGTATTTTTTCAAAATAAAAAGGCGATCATTATGACCACCAAGATTTTTCAATTATCAACGTCTTTTTTGATGCATTAATTCTACTATTACTTGTGAAAAGACATAGCCTAACGCAATCGCACCAGCTACCATACAAACATGAATTGTCTTCTGCACAGCGATCATTGGTGAGTGACTAATCATCGCCGCCAAAGCTTGATATCCACTGGCTCCTGGAACTAATGGCACTAAGCCACTAACAAACATTGTACTTGGCATTTTCTTTTTAACCGCGCAGACGATGCCCAAGCTGCCCACCACAAAGGCGGCCACAAAATTAGCTAAGATGGCACCCAAACCAAATTCAAATATGAACCAGTAGACAAGCCAGCCGATACAAGCAATGGTTCCGGAAGTATTGAATGCTTTTTTAGGTAGGTTAATAAACATATCAAACATTACTGTCCCCAAATAGCTGAAAAGAACTTGAATAATAAAATGATAAAAAGTCATTATGCGTCCTTTCTACTACATATAGTGCAGCACAACACCAATACCAAAGGCTAAAGCACTAAGTGTAATCATACATTCCATCATTCGCTCCAGTCCTGACAGTAAGTTACCTTCAAAGATATCACGCACAGCCGTAATCATTGGAATTCCCGGAACTGGTGGCATGATTGCCCCAATGATAATATTTTGCACGTTAAAGCCTAAATGCAAGCGGACACCAATAACCGTACATAAGCCAATGACAAGTGCACCAAAAAATTCACTAATAAAGCGAATCCTAATCCTTGACGACAACAGCAATGTAACTAGGTAACCTAGTGCTCCTGCAACAAAGGCCAACGGAAAATCACGCCAATCATAGGTTTGCGTAAAAATAAACATGAAAAAGGCACCTTCAAAGCCGGCCGCAATTGTCTGCACCCAAATAGGAAATTGTGGCTTAGCCTGCTTAACCGCAAATAATTCTTTTTCAAGTTGGTCAAGACTGATTTCTTCAGCTGTATATTGACGTGACAACCGGTTAACTGAATTAATTTTATCCATATTAATCCCGCGCTTATCAATTTGAATAAATCTTGTGTAAGAGGCATTCTTCAAACTGACGAGCACACCCGTTAAGCTGGTAAAGGCCTCTGCCTTGCTGCCAGCCGCATGATCGATAATTCGTTTAGTTGTATCTTCGACTCGCCACATTTCTGAGCCGGATTCAATCAAGATTTTGGCAGCTAATACACCAACATCAATTGCCTTTTTATTTTCCATTTTTTCATCACCACCTAAAAAGTGTAACAGACCTTAACAATTTTTACATCATAATAAGGGTTGACAATTCTCAAACTTATTATTTACCAGTAAAAAATCCCCTAACTCTTATCAGTTAGGAGATTTATCTTACAACTTAATCTCGACCGTAATTAGTAAAGATTTGCTTATAAATATCCACAAAGTCCAAATACATTTGCTCAGAAATATATTCATTATCTTGGTGTGGAGTATCACTACCCGGACCATACACTAAATATTCAAAACCAGTTGGGTGCTTAATCAAAAACTTAGAACCATCGGTACCACCAGAAACACCTTCAGTTAAAAAGCCACCTTCATGATACTCAGTATTAGCAATCTGGGCTTCCTTTTGCATTAATGCTAATTGAGCAGCTGGAATATCTTGCTTAGCAATATAAGGTCGACCAGCATCTTGAACAACTTTAAGCAACTTAGAGTCACGATTACCAATAATTGGAACGATGTCCATATCAACACTCATCTTAATATGACCATTAGTTGAATTATTGTAGTCATCAATTACTGCTTGAAATTCTTGCAAAATCGTTGGGTTAGCTAATTCTGGAATGGTCCGCAAATTCAGTTCAGCTTCAGCATGATTAGGAATTGCATTTACTTGGTTGCCGCCTTTAATGGTATCAATGTTAAAGACTGTCTCACCCAAAATATCATTCTTAACACCAGCAGTTAACTCTTTAATCCGCTTCTTAATCGCATCTAATACATTAAGCAAGTGTTCAACCGCGTTGTTACCCAAGAATGGCATCGAACTGTGCGCTGTTTTACCTTCTGAAGAAATTGTTAAGTCCAATTCACCTTTATTAGCAAAGACAGTTCTAAACAAACCTGAAGGTTCACCAATTAAAAGAGCATCAGCATCATCAACATAGCCCTGCTTTTGCAATTCTTCAGCACCAGGTTGACCAACTTCTTCGCCAGCAGTTGCTAACAGACGAATAGTACCCGGAATAGCAGCACCACTTTCTTTTAGTTCTACCATGGCAATGACCATTGCGGCTAAACCAGCCTTCATATCAGTAGTGCCGCGGCCGTATAGCTTATCGCCTTTTTTAGTGACTTTAAATGGATCGGTCTCCCAATTATCCTTGTTCACATCAACTGTATCCATATGGCCAGAAATAACCAAGACTGGCTTACCTGAGCCAAGTTCAGCTACCAAGTTAGCACGATTAGCTTCATTTTTTAATGGTAAAATTTCATTCTTAATACCAGCATCATCTAGCAACTTCTTCAAATACTTTGCAACCGGCAATTCATCACCATTAACTGAGTGAATGGCAACAAGATCCTGCAAAATTTGCATTTTCTGTTCTTTCTCCAAGATAAATTCCTCCTGTATTTTGATATATTACTTAGTTCATATTGTAGCCCACTTTTCGTATAGTTTCTAAACAGAAGCATTTTACTAAAAAAGCTTTAAGAATCATTAAGCAACCACACTACTTTTAAATAATAAATAGTATTACTTTACTAACAAACTTATTGGTTGCTACAATGAAGAAGAATAGGTTGAAATTAAAAAATTAATCAAGGAGGTTATAATGAAAGTAACTGAGATGGACAGAAAAATTGTTTCTGCTTTTGCTAAACTAGCCAGTAGTTATGGCTATAAAGGAACAACAA
Organism: Lactobacillus sp. ESL0785; assembly: GCF_029395455.1. Lineage (NCBI taxonomy): Bacteria > Bacillati > Bacillota > Bacilli > Lactobacillales > Lactobacillaceae > Lactobacillus > Lactobacillus sp. ESL0785. The sequence goes on along the minus strand of NZ_CP113916.1, from coordinate 669,797 downwards.
CCCGCAAAATTGCTGAAGAAGCAGGAATTAACGAAAGTACAGTTTTTCGGCATTTTCCTGATAAAGAGAGCATTTTAAAAGCATTAATAAATCATTATACTGAGGAAATTACCGCGTTCGGTAATTCTTTTACTCCTAGTGGTGATCTTGAAAAAGACATTCAACACGCGGTTACTATTTCGCTGCAATTCATTGAACAACATCGCGGGATTTTTTTAATTGCATTGCGCGAAAATCACCAGTTTCCAGAATTAACAGCAGCAATTGAGCAATTATTGCACTTAGAGAACAAAATATATACCGATTTATTTAAAAAACTGCAGAACTGCGGTGAAATTGCTGCCGATATAAATATCAAAGTTGAAGTAAACAATATGCTACTAATTAATTTTGGTCACGCTGTTTTTAGATTGGCGTATGCGGATATTAAAAGCGAGCTCTCTGATCATGAGTATTTAACCCAAAATATCAAGACTTTTACTGAACATTTAAAAAAATAAAAGATAAAAAAGACGATGTATTGTTAACAATACATCGTCTTTTTTTATAGTTCTTGATCTAACTTCAGCAATGCTGCCGTTACCTCATCACGCAACTGTGTCCCTAGAATTTGCTCAACTTTAGCTTCCGAACGACCCACATAAGCAGCAGCATCCCGCTGAATCTCTTGGGCTTTAGCAGTTAAAGTAATTTCTTTTAACCTACTATCATGCTCATTAGCTTTTTTGGCAATTAAATCTTTTTGCTCTAATAATTTCAAAATATTGGTTGCTGTCGACTTGCGAATATTGAATTCATGTTCAATATCTTTCTGATAGATTTTTTGTTTGGCTGGAATGGCACTCAAGAATTGAATGATTACCATTTGCGTTCCTGTTAAGCCAATTGTTCTAGCATAACGATCAATATTACGATTAAAGGTATTTTGCGCTCTTTGCAAAGCTAAACCAAAATTTTTTTTCATTAGTTAATTCTCACTTAACTTGTCCTTTTTAGTAGCTTGATGCAATAAGTATGCGCCAATAACCACCAAGATTAATAAGAAAATCAAACCAACTTGGGCACCATCAACAAGTTTACCAGCACTAGTTGGTCTTGAACTCATTTGTTGGACAAATTGCATAATTGCAGAAACAATTGAAGTTCCAACTGCACCAGAAAATTGCTGCACCATGTTAAACAAGCCATTACCATCGGCATTTTCTTCCTTAGTAAGCAGGTTCAGTGAAGCTGTCATTGTATCACCCATGATTAAACCTGTCCCCGTCATAATAATAACGTAGGAAAGTAAGACATTAACAGAATTAAAATTCTGTGCAAACAGACAGAACATAATACTGCCCAAAACTTCAAAACAGGCACCGATCATAATCGGCTTTCTTGGACCATAATTGTCCAACATCCGGCCACTAACTGGTGAAGCAATTGCACCAATCGCACCGCCAGGTAGTAGCAGCAAGCCAGCTAACATTGCAGTTGCTCCGTTAACGATTTGCAGGTAATTCGGCAAGATAAAGGATAAGCCCACCGTATTAACTTGAAAAATAAAGTAAGCAATAATCCCAGCAGTAAACTTATGGTTCTTTAGCAATCTAATATTTAACAGCGGTTCTTTAACCTTGAGTGCATGCTTGATAAAGAAAGCTAGTGCAATCAAACCGATTACTAGTGGAACGATAAAGTTAATTGGCCGTACTAAAATTCCTGATAAATTACTGAAAGCTAAGATCAAACCAACAAAAGCTAATGCAATTTCAATAAAACCTGTCCAATCAAGCTTAGTATGACTTAATGGATACGGATCCTTGGTAATGCAGGTCACACCCATAATGAAAGAAATAATCATTACTGGGATAATCAAAATAAAGATATAGCGCCAACTAAGTGTATTAACGACTAATCCACCAAATGTTGGTCCTAAGGCTGGAGCAACTGCCGTAATCATTGTTCCAATCCCCATTAAAAGGCCAACCTTATCTAATGGCGTTCTCTCTAAAATAATATTAAACATCAACGGCAACGCAATTCCGGCTCCGGCACCTTGAATAATCCGGCCGATTACTAAAAAGATAAAGCCCATTGATTCAGTGGTACATGAATCAATCAATAGACCAATTACAAATAAAATCGCAGCTGTAACGAATAGCTTCTTAGAACTAAAATTCTTCTTCAAGTAAGCCGACAGTGGCATAATAATTGCGGCAATTAATAAATAACCGGTCGTCATCCACTGTACTGTGGCCATATTTACGTGAAATTCTTGCATTAAAACAGGAAAAGTTATATTTCCGGCTGTTTCAATTAGCACACCCGAAAATGACATTAAACCTGCAGCAAGAATTGACAAAATTAATTTTGCGTCTAATTTTCTTTGCATCAAATTCCTCCTAATTAAAAGATAGTTAGCTTGCTAACTATCTTCAAGTAACTATGCTATAACAAATTTCACTAAAATGCAAAGTTATTTAAATAAGGAACCGCTTTTATTTTTAAGCAGTTCCTTATCGCAAATCAATCATTTATTTTTTATGTTAATTTCTGTAATTTTGCCGAAATTTCTTTAATTTTCGTAAATGACGCATTGGAAGTAGCTAACATTTGGTCACGCTTAAATTGCAATAACTCAATTTCATTATATAAAAATAAGATAGCAAAAAAACTACTAGTCCTCTTGCTATCTTAAATTAAATCTTTTTATTTTGACTCATAGCCAGTTAAAAAACCGTTATACATATTTAATGATTGTAATGGGTAACCTTGATCATCAAACAACGCATTATTATCCCAAGATGAGCCGCCCCAAGCTGGATTTCCATTATAATACAATTTAGAATCAGGATAATAGCCTTGAGAATTGCCGTTAGCCCAACCTGTACCAAGCGAATCGGCAACATTTTTATTGTATTCCCAACTATCCCAGCCAGCCTTTACTGGAATCCATGCAGGTTCCCAATAAAATGCACCTAGGCCATTAGGATTATTAACAATAATTTTGTACATTTCAGCTGTATGATCAACTTGACCCTGTGGGCTAATTGCATAGTGACCAGGATCATAACCAATATTATTAGGCGTACCATCAGCATCATTAAGTGAATTAGGCCAAGCTGTCTCTAAAACAACAAACTTCTTACCAAATTGATTAACCGCCAAATCTTCAACTACTGCTAGAGTCTGCGGATTATTAGCATTCCAGCCATATAATGGGTAATAAGATGAACCCAAAACGTCGTAATCAACATTATTATTTTTTAACGAATTCATAATAAATTTATAATTATCGACATTTGGTGTTTCAAGCTGAACAGTTACTAAGGCGTTAGCATAGGTTTCACGAATTGCCTTTGAAGCAGCATTAACATAACCGGCTAGCTGTGCACTACTATCGCTTTCACCCCAAACTGCCTTGCTTGATCCTAGAATGCCCAGCATCCCTTTGGTAATTTCATTTCCAGCTTGGACTAGACCAATATCAACACCAGCCGCTTTAAAGTCAGCTAAAACCTTATGTGTATAATTGTAAATCGACTGCTTAATTTCAGCTGCTGTTTCATGTTCCCAAGCTTTTGGCAATGCTTGCGTTGCCGGATCAGCCCAAAAGTCTGAATATTGGAAACACAAAGCTGTCTTAATGCCATATTGCTTAGCTTCTTTAGCAATTGCCAAAACAGTCGCTTCATCATCGATACCACCACCATAGTTTTGGCCATGAGCATTATATGGATTATTCCACAATCGCAACCGAATATAGTTTACCCCAGCATCATGCAAGACTTTAAGTAAACTAACTTCTTTACCAGTAAAATCATAAAATTTTACCCCAGCATTTTTTAAAGCTAAATAACTAGAGATATCAACACCACGAATTGTATCTTCTTTCATACCAGCAATTGGCTGAACATTAACCTTTTCTTGACTTAATCCTGAATCTGTACCAGTTTGATAGACTTGCTTAATTTCATCTGGAGTCATTTCAGTTTGCGTTTTTGTAGTTTTATCTAAACTGCTTCCGGGTGCTGGTCCCCAAACTAAAGTTGCAGTATAAGGAATTACTAACGGATCACCATATTTGGTATTTTCATTGGCATGAATAAAATTATACTGTTTTTGATCCAAATTTTGTCCCTGCAGCCATAGTTCATAATGATAGGCATCGTTACCATTAAAGTAATTTTTAATGCCCACAAACTTACCATTACGTCCCGGTAAGGTAGCAAAAATCTTCTTTAAATTAGCTTCACCGATTAACTGTCCCTTAGGACCATTCAAAAGAAATGGGTCAGCTAAGTTAGTTAAACTCCCAACATCAACAGCAGTTAATTTTTGATTCTCCTGCAGGCCATCAGTAACATCAACATTAATACCTGAATTTTTATAAACTTTAACCACAATTGGTTGCACATCAGATGCTACCATCCCAGATGGGGTTGGCTCTGCACCAGGAGTAAACAGCAAAACTGCGATTTCACCAGAATTACTATTAACGCCTACACCTAAAACAGTTTTATCTAGATCTTTTATATTAGTCAGTGTAGCTACAAAATCTTGAGCAACTTTTTGAGCAGAAGTTACCGAAAAATCTGGAGCCGCACTAGTAATAAAACTTGTCTCTAGTTTACCTGTTAAATTAGCATTCTTTTTAATATTTTGTTCAATCGTAACTGGATTATTATCTAATTGTTGGTTAGCTACTAATTGAGCTGCATCGTGCAAAGTAAATGCTTGATAATTATCAGTTTGATTATTCCAATCAAAATCAATTTTAGCACCCGTTTGTTTTTGAACTTCCTGAGCAATATCGCTCGCAACTGCTTCACGATATTGTTGTCTTTGCTTTGACAAGTCAGTAATTAGGCTACCATCGCTAGCAAATTGATAATCTGTTCCATCAATTACCTGTTTACCCTGATACTGATGGCCATCACGCCGGTCAAAGAAATACTTCTTACTATTAATTGTCTGCCAACCATATTGCATTTGGCCATTAGTAGCATAATAAACTATTCTGTGACCAACTTTTTGAAATCCTGTCTGCATTGCACCAGTATTTTTATCAAATAAATACCAATTGCCTGCTATTCTTTGCTCACCATAGACCATTCCGTCGGCATTATAATAAACTGTCTTAGTACTTGTAGGTCCAGTGGGAATCGTCTGCCAACCAGTTAAATACTTACCAGTAGGATCCTTTAGCCGCCAATGACCATTTTCATAAACTTCAACATTTTTTGGTGTTTCTGGTTTACTAGATGCACTGGCATCACTGGCATTGGAAACTGACCCGGTTGAACCACTTATCGTACTTGATGATGACGAATTAGTTGGATTTGAACTCACAGAACCATTATTCGTAGGTTCATTTGCAGCAGCCGAATTATTAGCAGCACTAGATGTGTTTGCACCCGGATTTTTTGCCGGTTCAGCACCTGTTTTTAAAAATTTAATCTTATTAATCAAGACATACTTGTCTTTACTCAAAAGATAGTACTTCTTACCATTTATCGTCTTATGACCATAAACTTTGACTTTCGTACCTTTCTTAATCTTTTGCCTCTTCTTGCCTGTTGCAGTATATAAGTAAGTAGTTTTACTAATTTTAGCAGCTCTAGCTTTTGTACCTTTAATTCTTGTAGCTGTTGCCGCAAGAATATATTGACCATTACCAACGCGATAAAATTTTTTACCTTTAATTATCGTAGTCGCAAGGACTCTTAATTTTTTGCCTTTTTTGAACGTTCTGTGCGCAATTCTTTTACCCGCATGATTGTAAACAATAGCGGTACGTTTAAGCTTAATTTCAATTACCGCTTTAGTATTTTTAGCTGCATAAACGACATTATTTTGCGGCACCGTTACATTAGAAACAGCCCAAACTCCAGCTAGTATACTGCCAGTTGCAGTACCGATCAACAAATTCCGGGCAGTTTGGTGTAACTTTCCACCGTGCAAACAATTCTGCAGATCTTTTTGTAATTTTCGCTTCCAAATAAAGTTCATATATTAATCTTCGTCAATCTCAACAACTATTGATAACTAAAATAATATTACCCTTCCATCTCTTGCTCACGATATTTATAATTAATCAAATCCATCACCTGTTGAATAAACCAACTAGAAATTTCGGCATTATCATTATGTCGTCCCCAAAAGCCTTTGCTTAACACGTGAGCCTGTGGATATTTTTTTTGCAAAAAGTTACGCACAGACTGGTATCCCGTATCATCATAATCTTCTTCTTCCATGTAACCCAGAGTAAAATCTGTCTGACTTAGATCGGCACGTGCAAACTGTAGCCACATTTTTTGGTTTACCTTAGCAAGCGTAGCAGCATCAATACCGCCATATTCAGCTAAAATAATATCATTAATATCATCAAAGCCTTCTGGACGTTTGATTTTAGAGTTAGCAGCTACTACACCTAAATTAGCAATAATTTTAGCAGCTACAATTGATCCTGCACCTAACTGCGCACCATAATATAGTGCCGCATAAGCGCCCATTGAAATTCCTGTTAATACTAAATCTTGCCTAGTAAAGCCTAATTGATGGAGGTAATGAATAATTATTTGCCCGACTTGCTGTTCAAATTCAGCCGATCCGATATAAAAAGCACCACCATAAAGACGCGAATCCGTTACCAGTAGTGAAGGAGAACCAACTTTTTGGACAAGACCATTTCCTTCAAACACACTAGCCGTATTAAAACCGGCAAACACTACAAGTAGTGGCGGTTTTAAATTACCAGCATTAAATAAATAATTAACTTCCCCGCCTAATCCTTGACGATCGCAAATTCCTTTGGCACCCAAAGCAATTTTGCCATAAGGACCAAGGGCACGGTGCATATGAATTGTTCCTAATTTCAACTGGCCACTGCCATAAGCATAAAAAGTAACTTGAAAATAACTCGCTTCACCCAAATCGCCAACTAACAAATGCTTCTGATGAAAATCATGATCACTCATTACCCATTTTTTAATGCAGGACTGTTTTTGAATTGAAAAGCACTGTACTTCAACTTTAAAATGAACATTAGCAGATCTTTGACATTCAACTTCAATGTCTTCTTTCATTCCTTGCGGTAAAAAAACACTATGACGTAAATGCCCAATATTTTGCCAAGTTGTGCCAAAATCATAATTAATTTCATAATATGTATTCCCCATAATTTTAGCACACTCTAAAATTGGCTGCGGTAAATATATTTCTAATGGCAAAACCTGATAACCAATATTTTGACCAAAGAAGTATAAATTTATATCATGCTGTAATTGGGTTAAATTTTGACCAAAATCAAGTCGAAATTCACCACGAAAATCCAAAATAGCTTGACTTTCTGCAGTTAGCTTTGCCTGGGCACTATAAATCACTCGATTAGCTGGCAACTGTTTTAAAATTGCTGGTTGCTTTAACCAAACCGAACTTTTATCAAGCAAAAAATAATTATTCTGGTAGCTTGCATTAAATCTACCATTAATGAATACTTGTTCAAGATTATTTTCTTGCAAATAATCCTCATTAGCCCACAGATAATTACAATTCACAAAGAAATTATCAGGAAGGATAAACTGGTTACTTCCACTATGAATTAAATATGGTAATTTTTTGGGTCCCATTTAAAGCAGCTCCCTCCATTGTTCAACTACCTGTGATGGCTTCATCTGCTCAATTATCCGCGTATTTTCAATTACTGAATTATTCCACTTATCAAGTGAACGTAAAAATAAGGATAGCTGTTCAGGCAGTGCACCATTATCTGCAACTAAGTCGCCATTAACTTCTGGAGTAATCAAGCCATTACTCTGCCGCGCAAATTGGGGAATACCTGCTTGCAGAGCTTCCAATTGCAACGTAAAATTACTTTTAGTACCTGTATCAAGGTAAATTCGTGCTTGCCGCATTAACTTTTTTTCTTCCTGAAATGCCAAGGTTTGACAGGAAACGCGGTTAACTACTGCTGGGGTATTAATTGGAGCTGGCTTAGTTTTTTCGCCAGCATCTTTAATTAATAAATTAAGCTGCTGTAAAATAACTGCTTGCAGAACCTCCGTTGCATCAATTACTAATTCCACATCTTTTTGCTCACTCATAATAGTTAACAGCTGATTTAAATAGTCTTTAATTAATGCCGGCAAAATTTCACCAGTGTGCCAATAGATAATTTTGGCAACCAGCTTATTACTCAAACTTAGGTTAGCCTTTTCAATTACTGGTGTAATCAACTGGCAATCTTCTTGCTTAACTTCAGGCGCTATTTGTAAAAAATCATCCCGTAAACTAACCGTCCGAAAAGCATATTTTATATTATGAAAACGGCCAATATTTTGACCAACAGGAACCGTGGCTGAATCTGTAATTAAAAAGCAAAAGCGAAATTGTTCCGGCAACGTTAATCGTAAATTAATTGTATCTGGATCAGTATCAGCAATAAAAAGTGTCTTATCATCAACATGCTGAAGCAAAAATTCCTTAACTATTTCCAATTCACTATTATATGTTGCTTGTCTAAAGCGTTTGCGTTGGTTAGCAGCAATAACAATTGAACTATTCTGCTGAGTCATAATCAACTCGCCATAATTGTTAAACCACTCTTTTTTTAATACTTGGGACGTATATTTATCAAAATATTCGGTTGTGATTTTAAACCCACGCACATCATAATTATCTTGAATAAAGCAGTCAGACTGATAACTAACTACTTGACGCACCCAGCCAAATTTATTTAGCTTCACAGTTAATACGCGCTGCTCTCCCTGCCAGAAAGTAACACTATCCGTTCTACTATCTTGAAAATTAGGAATTAGGTCAGTGGGTATCTTTAAATCTGCCAAAAAAAGCGGGTTACTAAGGGTATTAATTCCCAAAATTTGGTCAAACAAATAATAAGTATCTGTCAAATTATTAATTGCCACAAACGACTCATTATCACTAGTATTTTCATTAATTAAATATAACTGACACGGTATTTTGGCTGCACGCAGCTTACGCCGTAAAAACAATAAGTAATTTTCCTGATAAAAGTTATCTTGCTTAGCCAAGTCAGGCAGTAGAACTATTTTATCCATTCTTACTCCTTTTAACCCAAATTAAGGTTATACTGCATTTCAGATAGTAATGTCTGATATTGCTGAATAATTGTGATAAAAATTGTAACTAAAATAAAAAGATTACTAATAAATAAGGTTAGGTTGGCAATTTCCGGTTGCCACAAACCCCAAATTAGTGGCCACATAACCAATAACAATAACATGCCACTGCTGCCCCAAGTTAAGCGGACATATTTACTTAACAAAAAGTGTTCTGTATCAGGTCCCGGTACAACATGATAAAAATAATCACCGGATTCTTTTAATTGTCTTGTTCGTACTTTTAATTGCAGTGTTAACAAACCAAAAATAAAGTTTAAGCCAATCACCACTAACGCATAAAAAATAATCCCCGTAAGATGATTAATTGCTGTTAACTTTAATAAAGGTATCTTAAATCTTACTAAAAGATTGCTCTTTAATAATAGCCGCGGCAACATAAATAGTCCCGAAGCAAACATAAATGACATAGCTCCCGCTAATAAAAACCGCATTGGAAAATACGAACGAGCAAAATCACTCGTTAATAATGGATTACACAGTGGAATTTGCTCCTCAGCTTTAGTCATTGCAACCCCAGCAAATAATGTCAGACCAATTACTAAAAGTAATAATCCAAGATGAAAAATAGTTAAATGATACTGGGCAAAACCCCAACCTTGTTTCAAAATACCAGGCAGCGACATCAGCAATTGCGGCACAATCAGTAAAGCCGGTCCACCTAAGCCACGCTCCACATTGAGATTAGCTAAGAACACTACGGCCATACTACCAGCTGTTAAGATAATCACCCAAACAAAGTAAATAGTATTCTCGCCAACCTGTTTCGTCATCACTACTGAATTGGGCAGATAACTGGCATACCATGCTGACTGCACAAAAGCAAAGAACAAACTCAACAGATTAATGATCATGCCCCAGTTTTCTTGTGACATCCCCCGTAAACTTTTTAAATCAAAAGATGTCAACGCCTGAATGACAATGTTCGCAGACATATATGGTCCAATCCCCAACATAAACAAGGTAGGGATATTCGTCTGAGCTCCTGTATACATTCCAACCAAGCCAATCCACGAATTTTGCAATAATTGTTGACTAGCTAATTTAATTGAAACTGCAGGTAAGACAATTGTCTGCCCTAACAAATATATTGTTAAAATAAACACAGACCAAATGACTCTTTTTCCCAAATAATTCACTCTCATTAAAGAAAATAATCTCCCCTAAAATTATGCAAAATAAATTTGCATGCCCTTATCTGTACTACCAGTCACTTTTGAACACAAAAGATAACGCATAATTTTTAATGAAATGTCCTTCTTCATCGCATTAAAGCCGGCTAATGCTTCCTGCTGATAGTCAAACAGTGAATCTTGTTGGCCAATCACATGTTGCTGAACAGCAGCTTGCAGTTGTTCCAAATTATCAACTTGCTTAACCCAAGAATCATCAATTGCTTTTAAAATCGCCGTTTGCTCAAAATATGTCCATGCTTCCTCACTTTCAAAGCATGTCCGCTTAGCCGCAAATTGCCTTTCAAATAATTTTGTTAAATTATCCGCCAAATTTTCACCAATAAAGCGGCGGTTAAGCTTACCTAAGAAAGTAGGATCAAGATTAGTGACAATATAAGTTGTTACCAAATTAATATCTGTTATCGGCTGACGCGTTAAGTCCGCAATCGCTGCTGTCGCACTATTAATGACAACTTGATCCAAATCTACTGCAGAAGTCATAAGCCGATTTCTAGCTTGATAAACAGCGTCACGCTGCAATTTCATTACTTCACCATACTGCAGCGTATTAAAACGAGCTTCTTGCTCTTGATGCTTTATTCTAGTTTGTAATTTAGTAAAGAGATGCCGAAAACGAAAACGAATTAACTGTGAATCATGTCGATGCTTAGCAATCAACCGGTCAATGTTAGCCGAAGGAAACTGCTTAATGATTTTATCTTCGAGTGAAGTAAAGAAAATCGTTGCTCCGGGTTCTCCTTGCCGACCTGACCGTCCCCGTAACTGATTATCAATTCTTCTTAATGACATTCGCTCTGTCCCAATAACCAGTAGACCGCCTAATTTTTGCGCTTCTGGCGACAAAACGATATCTGTTCCTCGACCTGCCATTGACGTTGAAACTGTTACCATTCCTACTTGACCAGCACTTTTAATTATTTCGGCCTCTTTGGCAGCACTTTCAGCATTGAGTAAACTATGTGGGACATGTCTTTGTAGTAATAATTTTGAATATTGTTCTGATAAAGCTAACGAGCCAGTTTCAACTAATACCGGCCGTTTCTTAGCATAACTATCCTCAACCAGAGTTAAAGAATCATGCAGCTTAGCTTCGGTTGTGTAATACAACAAATCTGAAAAATCTTTACGAATACTCTTTTTATTAGTAGGAACCTTAACAACATATAGATTATATATTTGCATTAATTCCCGTTTATCTCCCGAAGCTGTGCCCGTCATTCCTGCTAAGTTAGTAAACATCCGGTACAAGTTTTGGTATGTAATCGTAGCAACTGCACTCTGCTCGTGAGTTTCCTTTAGTCCTTCCTTAACTTCCAAGGCTTGGTGTTGCCCAGCCTGTAATTGCATTCCCGGAAGTTTGCGCCCATTATTTTCATCAATTAGCACAATTTTGCCTTCAGCAATAATATAATCCTGATTTTTTCGGAGTACATAATTTGCCCGTAAAGCCAATAATAAATGGCGATACAGTTCCTGCTGTTCTTCAGCCAAAACATCAGTAACACCAAAGAATCGATTGGCTCGCTGCAATCCTTGCTTTAAAAACCAGACTTTCTTTCGGTCCTTACTGAGAGCATAATCTTGCTTTTCCTTAAGCGTTTTAACAAAAATATCCGCTAATTGATTGTAGTTGGAATTAGCCTTAGGTGTACCGGAAATTACCAATGGCGTCGCAGCCAGATCAAGCAAAACTGTATCGACTTCATCAATCAAAGCAAACTTAAAAGCGCGAATAAATTGTTTATCACTGTTAGAAGCAAGATTATTAAATAAATAGTCAAAACCCAAAGAACCACTGTCTGTATAAACAATATCAGAAGCATAAATTTTCTTTTTTAAACTTAATTCCTGACTAGAATCGGAGCTTGAGCGATTGTTAGCAACGGTCAACCCCAAAAAGCGATACACCTTGCCCATACTCTCAGCATCACGCTTAGCCAAATATGAATTAGCAGTAACCAAAAAATTACCCGGACCTGTTAAGCCATGCAGATACATAATCATTGTTGCCGTAAGTGTTTTACCTTCGCCAGTTTTCATTTCAATGATGTTACTGTCTTGCATTGCCACTGCACCAAAAATTTGAACACGATACGGCCGCATTCTTAGTACTCGCTCATCGACAACACACACTACGGCATACGCATCAGGTAAAATATTATCCAAACTTTGACCGTGACTAATTTGGGCCTGAAAATCTGCTGTTTTGGCCTGAAGTTCCGCATCACTCAACTGCTCATATTTTTTAATTAATTTTTCAATTCGCGCTGTCTGCTTCCAGTATTTGCGAAATCTCAAATGTATACGCATATTAATTCAATCTATCATTTACTTACTTTATGACTGACAACTTCAAGTTTATTAACAGGCAACTGCTGCTTTTCAATTTCGTAATATTGCCGCCGCGTGAGTACCACCTTAGCAATATATGGAATTTGATCATTCAAAATCATTGCTAAGTTAGCCCGCACATTGCCATTTTGATCTAAAGGATCTTCATTTAAATAATAAATGTTTTGTGAACTTGTCTGTGCTAAAGCTGATAATTCAATTCCTAAGAAGTTAATACCAACTGTATCCTTACTGTCGATTTTTTGAGCTAGTTCAGCAATAATAAACTCATTTAAAGAATCATATTTACTAATTATGGCGTTGGTCTTAGGATTCTCAACTGTAACCAAATTAATTTCATTATTATAGTAATAATATCTAATTACAGGTTGCCGCTGTAAATTAAAGAAAATTATTTCTTGCAAGACATTATTGGCATATAGTAAGTGACTATATAACTTGCCATCAGAAGTATATTCTTCAATATAATCTAAACTGCCGTCAGGATTTAAAAATCTAATATCTTGGGCTGCTCTTCTTGTATTAGGAAAAATATATTCTCGAGCAATATAATCACCTTGATAGCTAGCAAAGATACTGCCATTCTTTAATACTTCAACATAACCCGAATCCGGAATATTTACTTCATTAAAATAGCGATAACTTTTAGGATCGTATTTTCTTTTGGTAATTAAATCAATTAACGTCGTGCCCTTTAATCCGTTAGCTTGCAAGAAATTACGCATATTTGGCATTGAGCCAAGGCACAGTAATTTACCATTTGTTTTTTGTAAGCGTTCTTTAATCGCCTGCAATGTTGCTTGATCTAGAGTGTCTACTCGATTAACTAACTCGTAATCCATCTACCAATTTCCTCCAACTACGTGCAATTGTTTCATTACTAAATTTTTCCATGCCCACTTGTGTTTGCGCACATAACTTCGGATAATCAGCTGCAAGCAACCGATTAAGTCCTTTAATAATTTGATCAACATTAAACTGATCATCATCACGTTTTAATTCTTGTAAAAAGCCATTCTGACCGTCTTTAATCATTGCCATTGACCCAAACCGCGCCTTAAAGGTAACAACTGGAAGCCCAGCATTCAGTGCCTCAATATAGGTCAAGCCAAAGCCTTCAGAAAATGAAGTTGAAATAAACGCATCATATTGGGGATAAATCTGCGCTAATGAATCTGACAATCCCTTCAATTCAATATAATCTTCTGCGTGATTGTCTTTAATTAACTTAGCCAGTTCATCCTTCTTTTCACCTTGACCATAAATCGCAAAGCTGATTTTCTGACCAGCATTATGCAATGCAACTACGGCCTTAATGGCAATGTCGATGTGCTTTTCCGCAGCTAACCGTGAAGCCGTAATTAACTTCAACGACTTCAGTTCAGTTTTATGTGGATGATGTTGTTGTAACGTGAGGCCACCAACAGGAATAGTCACAAATCTTGCCCCTTCTTTTGGAAAATCAACCAAAATATCTTGCCGCTGTAACTCTGTCGCAACAACAATGCGGTCAAATCCCTCAAGGTGTCTGAACATATACTCATAGTAATTATTCCACAACGGTTTTGTAGGATCATTCCGATCTGCCAAGTGATCCGCATGAATAATACCGATGATTTTAGAATTAGGAATTTTATGCGGAACCAATGCCTCATCGACAAAGTCACCACGATCAATATAAAAATTACTTTGTCCGCCAAAGAAGCGGTCAAGAATCTCAAAAAAGTACCGGTGAAGCTTTACTAAATTAGCAAAAAATAAATGGTGCCCTGCTTGATTAAACAAATGAATATTTTGAACCTGTGATTCCACATTTTCACTATTAGTAATTTCATACGTGGCCTTTAATTCATTTGTTTTTGCATTAAAGATTTCAACTTTAAAGACGCGAACAACCAGCACCTTGCTCTCAGGCTTCTGCTTGTTTTTTTCTTTGACAAAATGTTCCACAATATGCATGCCGGAATCAGTATAAATATGTTTCAACCTAATTGTATTGCTGCTATCGGTAATCGTTACCGCTTTTTTAGGCTTAGTCCGCCGAGGTAAGCCGTCAGCTAAATACTTTTCACCTAAAGTAAAATACTCCCACATATTGATAACTTCATCACGATGCAAATGCCACTTTTTCATTGCTTGATGTAATTCGGGAACCAGCGAGACAAAGACAAATTTATAAGGTATATTTTCATCCTTAAATCGCTTTGCTCGATAAAATTCCGCGTGCTCAACTCCTGAATTTCCCAATCCCATTGCCTGATTAATAAAAAAATCCATCTATATTCCTCTCTCTGATAAATCAACTTGCATCATCCGCTTAGTTATCGGTTCAGTTAATCGATTACGGTCAATTCTTAAACTAAAATGTTGTAATTCTGCTTGAATCAAGTAATTAATAATTTGTTCAACCATTGCTGGTTCAAGATATAATTCACCCTTACTGTTTTGCGGAACAAAGATAAACAGGTGCTGTTCTTGAGCAATAAAACTGAGTTCTTGAATGACTGACCTCTTTTTTACTAAATGCACAAATAACAGATTATCTTTTGCATACTTACTTGTTATCTTAAGCACACGTAAATTGGCAATTCTATCTAACTTAAACCGATAATTTGTCATAATTGCTGCACGCGCCACAATTAAATTAGTCAGCGTAAACTTGACCGTATTTAAATTAATTAATGCCAGACTATAACTTACTGTTTCTTGCGGCAGGGTAAACATTGGTGCCGCTGAAGTAACAATCTGCTCACTAACTTTATTTTGATCTTCATCATATGCATTAACTACTAATGCCACAGAGTCGCGCGGATGAAACTCCCCATTAAACTTAAAGCTGTAAGCTGTTCGCGGAAGCAAATTAGGCAAATACATGCTCGGCGTAAAATCAGGTTGATGCGGGCGATTTTCCCAATTAATAATTTTTTGTCCGGGCGTCAACAGCGGATTTTCATAACTGACCTGATCAGCAGTAAAGCGAACTTGAGAACCATTAAGATACAGATAAGCCAGATCAGTAGGACAAAAGAATAAATATATTTTTTCTATCTTGGTTTTCATTCTGTGACCTTATTTTTAACAAAACTTTCTAACAAAAAGCATCCCCAATAAAGTTATTCGGGATGCCTATTATAACTATCAAATTAATAACAACTAGGCAATTTAATTATTGTTATTTTTTAAAATTACCTGCTGCAACATATTTACCTTTACCAATTGAGTAGAATTTTCTACCTTTAATGATTTTACTGCCATAAGTCTTAACTAACTTTCTCTTCCTTAAAATCTTTAGCCCTACACGTTTACCGTGTTTGTTATAAACAAAGGCATTGTGCTTCAACCGCGATTCAAAGCCGACAAAATTACTTGCTTTAATACAGTTACCATCAATATTAGTGTAGTATTCTTTACCATGAATAGTGATACTTTCGTAGATCTTAATCCACTTATGCTTTCTTACCTTCTGTTTTAACTTAGTACCAGACTTAGTATAAACACGAGCATTATGCTTTAACTTGGATTCAAACCCAATGAAGTTACCAGCGGCAACATAATTACCATTACCAATTGAATAGAACTGCCGACCATTAATTGCAACCTTATCACCATAAGTACCCATCTTGCCGCCGCGTGAGTAAATAACTGTACCCACTCTTTGACCTTGATTATTGTAGCAATAAGCATTATGTGTTAAGAAACGTACCGTCTTATTTTCAGTGGTTGTATTAGTATTGGTCGTATTATTCGTGGTGGTATTATTATTAGTTGTATTATTTGTGTTATTAGTCGAATTATTAGTATTCGTACCTGTCTGACCGCCAGTTCCACCAGTTGTAGAACCACCAGTTGAGCCTCCACCGGTTGATGAGCTGCCAGTTCCACCAGTTGAACTACCGCCTGTTGTACCTCCACCGGTTGATGAGCCGCCAGTTCCACCAGTTGAGCCACCTGCTGTACCTCCGCCTGTTGTATCACTAGAATTTGCTAACGAACTAGACGTGCTGGCACTAAGAGAATTAGCTAAACTACTGTCACCGTCATTTGCTCCTGTTGAATTAGCCGAAGCTGACATACTAGATGCAGCACTGATGCTGGCACTAGTTACACTGTCACTAACTGACCGTGAAGCTTTCTGACTCTTAATGGTCGACTGTGAAGCACTATTACTTGCCTGTACTGGATCCGTAAATGCAGGTGCATTCTTAGATTGCGACGTACTCAAACTGTCTGAAGTTGAAGCACTAGCACTAGCACTAATTAAACTCGTACTACGTGAAGCGGAATCTAAAGCACTTGTATTCGTTGATCTCGATGCACTTGTACTATAAGCTTCGTGAAGGCCGCTGTTAATTTGTGATGTGAAGCCACCAGTTAATGAATCCAATGCAGAATCTTTAGCACTAGATATCGTAGAATCTGATTGACTAGCACTGGTCGATGCTGAAGCACTATCACTAGCAACTGAAGAACTTTGACTATTTGAACTAGAAGCACTAATACTCGTACTCTTAGATACAGAAGCTCTAACACTAGCTAATGAAGCCGAAGTGCTGATACTGTCCGGATCATTTGACGGGTTAGCTGACATACTCTTAGATGCAGAATCACTAATCTTCGTTGAAGTTGAGGCACTATCACTAGCAGTACTCAAACTAGTACTTTGAGAACGTGAAGCCGATTGACTATCTCTAGTCGAATTACTAATATTAGTTGAATTTTGTGAGATAGCTATTGAGACAGCTTCACTTTGGCTAATTGAAACTGAATTAGAATCAAACGACTGTGAACCAGAACTGTTGCCACCATTGCTCGTTGAATTCGAACCACCGCCAGTAGCACTATTGAAGCTATCAAGGAGACTATTCTCACTCTTAAATATTGATGCCGCAGTACTTAAACTCTTGGCTTGTGAATCAGCATTATCGTATGCTGATAACCTACTATTATTAGTTGAAGCTGCAGCTGAAGCACTTGCATCATTTGTACTTTGGCTAAGTGATTGTGAATCTTTAGTACTTACACTATTGATACTATTGATTAAAGTACTATCTTTTGGAGTTACACTTACAGAATGAACTATGCTTGTGTGCTCAGATGCATTTGCACTATTACTTGCACTATCTGTTGCACTACTTGCACTCTGTGAATCTGAAGCACTAGCCAAGCCACTACCACTTACACTGTTTGCCAGTGAAGTCGATTCACTAAGTGCTGTACTGTTTGATTGGGATGCAGTTGATAGCGACTCACGCGCATTTGAAGCAAAGCTTTGTCTACTGTCAAGCGGTTTATTATTATCCAAAATACTTGCATTAGCTGCAGCCAAACTAGCAGCTAAACTATCTGATGCTTGACTTTCTGAAGTACTTTGAGAATTAGCTATGGATTGGCTATTAGAAACAGAAACAGATTTAGAATTAGAATCATTAATTGAATTAATTGCAGAAGTTGCCTTTGAAGCTGATTCACTATATGAGGCAATCTCACTTGAAGCAGAAGTAGCACCATTGAACCCATCAAGGAAACCCATCTCATCACTAATGATTGATGCCGCAATACTTAAACTCTTGGATCGTAAAGCAGAATTATCATATGCAGATAACCTACTATTATTAGTTGAAGTTGCAGCTGATTCACTTGCAATACTTGTACTTAGGCTAAGCGATTGTGAATCCTTAGTACTTACACTATTGATACTATCGATTAAGGTGCTGACTTCTGGAGTTACACTTACAGAATTAGCTCTGCTTGTGATCAAAGATGCATTGGCATCATTACTTGCGTTAACTGTTGAATTATTTGCACTCTGTGAAGTTGAAGTACTAGTCGAGTCACTACCACTTGCACTTTTTGAAAGTGAAGCCGATTCACTAGGTGCAGATGATGCAGCTATACTATTTGATTGGGATGCAGTTAAGAGCGAATCACGGGCATTTGAAGCAAAACTTTGTCTGCTATCAAGCGGTTTAGTATCATCCAAAATACTTATATTAGCTGCAGATAAACTAGCAGATAAACTATCTGATGCTGATACTAGGCTTTTTGAAGTACTTTGAGAATTAGACACAGATTGACTATTAGCAACAGAAACAGACGTAGAGTTAGACTCATCAATTGCAGAAATTGCCTTTGAAATTGAAGCACTATTACTAAAGATATTAAGTAAAGCATCTTCACTCTTAATAATTGAGGCTGTTTTACTTAAACTTTCATTTTCAAGATTAACACTAGTACTTGCAGCTGTCTTACTATCTGAAGTTGAAGTTGATGCTGAAGCACTCGCCGTTTTAACACTAGTACTAAATGATTCTGAAGCTGTTTGACTAGCAGCTATTACATCAGCCATTGATGTCTTAAGATCTTCCAGTGATTTATTAAAATTACTATCTCCAGACAAACTATTAGATGTAAGCTCACTATTACTTACACTGGTACTATTAGATACACTAGCATTTGTAGAGACAATTAAAGTTGAATCATTTGCACTATTCAAAGTTGAAACACTAGTTGAGCCACTACCACTTGCACTCTGACTAAGTGAAGCTCGATAACTAGCTGCAGATGCTGAAGCTGCGCTATTCGACCGTGACAGATTTAATAACGAATCACGGACATTGGAAACTAAACTTTGTCTACTACCAAATGGTTTACTTGAATCAGAAATACTTGTATTGGCATTACTTAAACTTATAGGTAAACTATTTGATACTGAATCAGATGAACTTTTTGAACTAGCTACTAACTCACTATTAGCAGAAGAGACAGATACAAAATTAGATTCATTAATTGAATT
Source organism: Lactobacillus sp. ESL0785 (assembly GCF_029395455.1). Taxonomy (NCBI): domain Bacteria; kingdom Bacillati; phylum Bacillota; class Bacilli; order Lactobacillales; family Lactobacillaceae; genus Lactobacillus; species Lactobacillus sp. ESL0785. Next base: position 650,310 of record NZ_CP113916.1, on the reverse strand, counting down.
ACTTAAACTACCCGAATCAATTGCACTTACAATTGAAGAGCCATTAATAGAAGCTTCTGAAGCGATAGCTGAATAGTCGGTACTATGTTCGGTACTATGTGCACCTGTATCCCGCAACAACACTTGCGTGTTTTCATTATCTTGTTGTGGTTTTGCAGTTTGATTTTTAGCAGTTTCTTCTTGGCTAACTGGCTTGGCTTCATTAGTTGAAGCTGTCTGCTGCTTTTGACTTACAGACTGTACTTTTTTGGTTGCAGCAGTGGATTCATCATGATGATTATTTTCACTAATATCACTTACTGAAGCTGACCCATTTTGCGATGCAGGAATTGACATTGAATTAATATTAGCTAGCGTTGCATTTTTGCCAGCCAATTTAACTTTAGGTACATTAGTAGCTGCGTGTGCTGTCTTGTTAGTAGCAACTAAGCCACCCAAAACTCCACCAATACCGGCTGCGCCTGCAGCTAATAAATCGCGGCTAACTTGATATAATCTATTCTTTTTAGACTTATCCGAATTATCCGTACTTGTTCCTTTTATATTATTAAAATGCATAGTTATCCTCCTGTTTATTTGATTTTATAACATATGTTATTTACAGTCAATTAAACCTATTTATTTTAACAAAATATTCTGTTAAATTATACAGGAATTATCGCATACTAATCCGCATCAATTACATACTTCTTCCAGTATTGCCATACATTATCTGCAGAGAAACGCTGAGCATTTTTATAAGCTGCTGTACTCATTTTTTGCATTAATTGTTCATTAGTAAAATAATCATTTATCTTTTTAGCTAATGCATTAACATCACCATCTGGTGTAATGTAGCCGCTGACGCCATCAGCCACCAAGTCAGCAGGACCATAATGCGTATCATACGAGATCACTGGTACGCCGTGAGATTGGGCTTCATTAATTGCCAATGGTGCCCCTTCAAACCGCGATGACATAACCATCAATTGCGCATTATTATAAACAGAATCCATATCTTGCGTATAACCCATAAAATGAATTGCTTTTTGCAAATGAAGTTGCTGCACTAACTTTTTCAACATCTTCTCTTCTTTATAGCCATCACCACTATTACCATAGCCATAAATATCCAGCGTAATTTGATGATTATGCTTGCGGACTTGTGCAAAGGCATTAATTGTATCGTCAAGCCGCTTTTCAGGGAATAAGCGGGCAACGGCAATAATTTTTCCAGCTTTTCTTTGCGACATTGAAATCTGTGGTGCCTGCAATTGTTCATCAGGAACAATTCCCACGGGAATTGCCACAATTGGCACCTGCGTCTTCAACCGATCACGCATATCATTAGCTTGGTGCGGTCCCGGGGTTACAATCAAATCAGTTTTGCTTAATAACTCATTATCAGATATCGAATTATAGGTTAATGGTGAATCTGGATCCCAATAATCACGGAAATGAATACTATGAAAATGTTCAATTCTTCTTACCGGTGTTTTCATATTAATCATTGGTACATTCGTAATATTGCTGCGATCTGAAATAACTGTTGACTTAGTATCACCATCATTTTTATTTAAGTCATCAAGCATAATTGTAAATGCTTGACCCAAATTCATTAACGAATGCAAGTTACCTTCACGATCGACCAACTGAATATTAGTAGCCGCTAACCAATTAGGCCGTTGTTCATACGAAATTTCATAATAGATTGTGCCATTAGGCCGGAAAAATAATTCATACACCAAATTGCCAGTGCCAGTAGCATAGATCTGAGTCAAGCTATTAAAGCCACGCGTATCATAAAAATCCTGCTTGGTACAATTACCATCACCATTAAAGTAACGAATTGTATCAATCTGCTTGTTGGCAAATAAGTTAATTGCCATTGTCTGCCACTCACCATCATAAACATCATAGCCAGATGCAGTCTTCTCAACCCTAAAGTTCGGTGCAATCTGCAAATCTGCAATTGTTTTGGGCTTACCTGTGTAATTAACAGTACCGGCAAAATAGTCAAACATGTTAACGTAATCATCTTCAGTCAACCCATACAAGGGCAAATTTTGATGGGCAAAACGATTATATTCACACATAACAATCTTAGCTTTAACCCCATTTTGTTTAAATAGTTTCAGTCGTTTGACTTCAGCATGTTCTATTCCTGAACTATTAGCATCCAGCCGATTATTTAAAAAATAATACATTTTTTCTCCTATCTAATATTAATTTAAATATACTAAAAGGCCTGATAACAAGTTCTTCCTGAAATCAGACCCTTTAATTTTTACTTCATAAGTATTTAAAACATCACTATTCGTAAGAGCTTTTTAATTTTTTATAGTTCTTATTTATATAACATCATTGTCATATAATAAGGCATTAACTCAATATAATCAAGCTGAAATTGTGATATTTTTGTGATAACTTTTCAATAAATGAACTGTTATATAGGCGTTTGTTCAAGCAAAGGTATATATAATTATTGTTATTTTATATACTAAAAAATAATCAATCTCATGCAGCTTTAGTTACCAGTTCAAGGCCAACAAAAAACTGTTATACCTTTTAAGATATAACAGTTTTTAAATTAGATATTAAAAAATTATTTTTTAGTAATTCTTAAGCATAGCGGCCAAACAATAGCGACAAATATACCAATTGCCAGTCCCCACCAAAGTTGCGGTAAAATCACAAAGCTAATTCCCTTAGCTAACTCACTTTGCAAAATTTGCACTAGCTGGGTACTGCAATATTGCAATGCACCAAAAGTTCCAATACTAGCAAGAAGAACTGCTGCTGAAGCACCATACTTACCAAATAAAATCAACAGGGCAGCCAAGATAAATACTAAGAGGACAGCCAAAATAAAACATTGAAAGATACTAATTAATTGGCCAACTTGCTTAGAATTCTCATTTAAATTTTCATTCAATTGCTTTAAAATCAAATAATTTACTGCTCGTTCAGTTTGATTATCTGTAGGCAAATTTAAATTTTCAGCAGTTAATTCACCATTCGCCTGATAAGCAGCACTCAAATTATATAAACTCGTATATGACAGGTCATAATGATATTTTTGCGGTAATGGTGCCAAAATTTTATCTTCTAACCCCCACTTTTGCGCTATTTTAAGTGAGGTCTTTAAACTAGAATCAGTCGAACTAGCAGCACTCTTATTAATTACCTCGCGCACAACCTTATGAGTATCTGGCACATTTACCGTTACCGAACTTCTTAATAATAAAAACCCTGATCCAGCTACTAACAGCACCATTAGTATCCGAGATAACACTGTGCTAACCTTCTTCACCCAATCGACCTCCTTAAACTTTTTTGTCATTTAACAATCATGTTGCTCTGCAGCTAAACAATTACAGTCAACCATGGTGGGAGCTGTTTTCGCTTTTTCTGTCAATTCTTGTTCAATAGTTGCAATATCTTTTTTGGATAATGGCATCCCTTTTAGGATTTCAATCAACATTTGTCCTTTATGCATATCACACATGTGGCTCATCATTTCAGTTGTAACCTGAACCATCATTTGGTTTTCGGTTACCGTTGCTGTGTAAACAAAACGCCGACCATCCTTATGCGTAGTCAGCAGGCCTTTTTTTACTAATCGCCCCATTAATGTCTTAATTGTCGATTCCGACCAGTTTTTCTTAGCTTGAAGCTGCTTAATTACTTCTCCTGTATGAATTTTACCTAGTGTCCATACAATCCGCATAACTTCCCACTCAGCTTCTGAAATATTATGCCCTTTACTTTTTTCTGCCATTATTATTTATCAACTCAGATTCATTTTACTACAAAACAAATTTTTTAAGTGCTTGGGCAATTCCCTCGCTATTGTTATCAGCTGTTACATAATCCGCATTAGCTTTAATTAAGTCAATTGCATTGCCCATTGCAACTTTCTTAAAATTAGGGTTAGCAAACATTGAAACGTCATTGCCTTGATCGCCAAAAACCATTACTTGATCCTGCTTAATCCGCAACCGATCTGCTAATTCAATTAAGGCATTACCCTTAGATGCATTTTTAACATTCAATTCAACTATTGTCGCAAAGCTGCGCACAACGTCATACTTACCAAAGACCCAATCAGGAATGTTATTCCACAGCTTTTCGACTTCAGCTTCATCTTCCATCACGCTAAAGCCTACTTTATTAAACGAAAAATCTTGGGGAATTTCTTCAACCTTGCGCACTTTAATTTGATTACGTGTCATCGTGGCATTAGTTGCTAAATTAAGACCTAGATCGCGGTCACAAGTCCAAAAACATTCTGGCGTTTCAAAGTGCAAATTAACGTGTGCCAATCTTTGCAGCCGCAACATATTAGTAAAATCACGGTACCCCATTTTTTGATCCATCATGACTTTACCAACCAAGTTTTGAATAACTGCACCATTAAAGACAATATTATACTGCTTACTGCCAGATAGCCCTAATTGCTTATTATACGACATTACACCAGACAATGGTCGCCCTGTGGCTAAGACAACTTTAATTCCTTGCTCACTTGCCTTTTTAAGTGCTTTCTCCGTTTCTGGCATAATCTTTTGCGTATCTGTCAACAGAGTACCGTCCAGATCAACCGCAATTAATTTGATCGTCATTATGTACCTCCCACAATTTAGTCATCTCCTTTATTATACAAAAAGTCGTAACTAGTTACGACTTTTTCATTAATTATTCTACTGTAACACTTTTAGCCAAGTTGCGTGGCTTATCAACATCTAACCCCTTATCCCTTGAAGCATAGTAGGCAATGAGCTGGGCGACAACCACTGTAATCAATGGTGATAAATAATAATTAAGCTCAGGCAAAACTAGATCATCAGTTGCCTTAGCTAGTTGCTGCTTAGCAATAATTATCACTTGCGCGCCACGGGCAATTACTTCCTGAATATTACCCCGCATCAAGTCAGCTGTAACTGGATCATTAATTAACGCAACAACTGGTGTCCCTTTTTCAACTAGTGAAATTGTCCCATGCTTTAATTCCGCAGCCGCAAATCCTTCTGTTTGAATATAAGAAACTTCCTTTAACTTTAATGCTGCTTCCAAAGCAACTGGGTAATCAATCCCGCGACCAATATAAAAAGCATTACGTGACGGTATAATTATTTGATCAGTTAATTGCTCGATTTTCTTTTGCTGCGTAAGTACTTGTTCAATTCCTTCAGCAGCCAGACTTAGATCATTTGCTAAGTTAAAGTTTCGGGCTTCTTGCTTTAATAATTTTTCACCCACGGCCTTAGCCAAAACTGCCTGCGTTGCTACTTGAGCAATGTACGCTTTAGTTGAAGCAACTGCAATTTCTGGGCCAGCCTCTAAAGACAGCGCGTAAGTTGCTTCTCGGGCCAATGTTGATCCCGGAACATTAGTCAACGTTAAACTAGGCAGGTTGCGCTTAATTGCTTCTTGCAAAACCACACGTGAGTCTGCTGTTTCGCCAGATTGAGACAAGAAAATCAAAAACGGATGTTTACTCATCATTGGGAAGTGATAACCAGCTTCAGAAGCAAAGTCCACTTCTGTAGGAATCCCCGCATATTTTTCAAGCAGCATCTTACCAACTAAACCAGCATGATAACTTGTTCCAGCCGCAAAAATATAAAACTTATCAGCTTGTGCCAACGCATCCACAATCTCTGGAGCCAACTTAGGTGTCCCATCTTCAGTCAAATAATATTGAATCAAATGACGCAAGACGCTGGGCTGCTCAGCGATTTCCTTTAACATATAGAATTCATATGTTCCTTTTGATGCTGCATCAGGATCGATGTTCAATTGATAAGGCTTGCGCGTCACCTTGTTACCAGCAATTGTTTCAAGTTGATAATTATCCTTAGTAATATCGGCAACTTCACCATCATGCAGATCAACAAAAGTTTTGGTTTGATCAAGAACTGACAAGGCATCAGAAGCAATTACATTAAAGCCATCCCCTAATCCCAGCATCAATGGCGACTTGTTTTTAGCGACGTAAATGTGATCAGGCTGCGTATTATCAATCAATAGCAATGCGTAAGAACCCTTAATCAGTTTTAAACTCGCCTTTAAAGCCGCAAAAGCTGTTAACTTTTGCTCACGAGCCAACTTACTAATCAGTTGAACGACAACCTCAGTATCAGTATTTGATTCAAAAGTTGTATCTTGCAAATACTTGTCTTTAATATCCTGATAATTTTCAATCACGCCATTATGTACAAGATAAAAACGCCCAGTTTCATCAAATTGCGGGTGCGCATTAGCAATCGTTGGCTTACCATGAGTAGCCCATCTTGTATGACCAATTCCAACTTGACCTTGCTCATCGCTGGTCATTTTATCCTTCAAATTTTGAATGCGGCCAACTGTCTTAGTTAAATATTGCTTGCCTTGCAAGTCATTTAAATAAATTCCAGCTGAATCATAGCCACGATATTCTAACTTAGTTAAACCATTCAAGATAGCTTCTCTAGCAGATTTACCGATAATTCCAACAATTCCACACATATTTTTCTCCTTTGGTCTAGTTCAATTCTCAAAAATGGACTTATTTAAGATTACATGTTACGCAAGGAATATTAGACTTTTTTGTGAAATTGGTCAAGTCATATATTCTACAATTGGTATAGACTATATAGGAAAAACCTAGTGCGACAAAAAGAAGCAGGAAAAAATATTTTTCCTGCTTCTTTATTAAATACAAATTTAACTTTTAAATACCCATTTCTTTTTCAACGACATCAGTAATCCGTTTAACATAGGCATCAGTTGCTTCTTGCGTAGGTCCTTCAGCCATTACCCGCAACAGTGATTGAGTACCAGATGGCCGTACTAAAACACGGCCGTCATCACCCATATCAGCCTCAACTTCCTTAATAATATCAAGAAGCGGTTGGTGCTCACGCCAACTCTTCTTATCTTTAACCGGAACATTAACCAAGCATTGTGGGTATTCCTTAAAGTCGGCTAATAATTCTGTCAGGGACTTGCCTGTCTTCTTCATTACCAACATCAAATGCAAACCTGTCAGCATCCCATCACCAGTATTGTGATAATCACTCATAATTACGTGACCTGATTGTTCACCGCCGAGATTATAACCATTAGCCCGCATTTCTTCAGACACATAACGGTCACCGACTTGAGTACGGACATTTTTAATGCCCTTTCTTGCCAATGCCTTAGTAAAGCCAAGATTACTCATAACTGTTGTCACAATTGTATCATTCTTTAAGCGACCACCATCAGCCATGTAAGTACCCAAGACGTACATAATATGGTCGCCATCAACTTCATGGCCTTGTTCGTCAACTGCAATACAGCGATCGGCATCACCATCAAAAGCCAAACCCAACTGTGCGCCCTGTTTAACGACTTCTTCCTGCAGCTTCTCAGTATGCGTTGCCCCAACATGATCATTAATGTTCATACCATTAGGATGTGTCGCAATCGTTGTAAAATCAACTCCACAATCTGCAAAAAGCCGTGAAATCAAGCTGCTGGCAGCCCCATTAGCACCATCAATGACCACTTTAATGCCATCAAGATCTTCAGGAATCGTATTTTCAATAAATTGCAAATATTTCGAGCTGCCCTCATGAAAGTCAGTTACTGTCCCTAAGCCTGCAGCAGAAGGACGCGGCAATTGATCTTCTTTAGCATCAATTAATTTTTCAATTTCGCCTTCCATTTCATCGGACAGCTTCAAACCATCACTACCAAAGAATTTTATCCCATTATCTTGAACTGGATTGTGTGATGCAGAAATCTGGACACCAGCATCAGCTCCTTGAGCCCGAACTAGATAAGATAAGCCCGGAGTAGTAATTACGCCAACTTCTAAGACTTCAATTCCAACTGACAATAATCCTGAAATTAAGGCATATTCAAGCATTTGTCCTGACATCCGCGTATCACGAGAAACTAAGACCTTGGCTTGTTCATCTTTTGCCTTATTTTTCGTTAAAACATACCCACCGTCACGGCCTAATTTAAATGCCATTTCCGGGGATAAATCTTGATTTGCTACCCCACGTACACCATCAGTGCCAAAATATTTTAACATTAAAAAACAACCTTTCTTTCTCTAATTTGTTTATTTTGAATTATTTGAATTTGCTACTTTAATTTGAACCGTAACTTGTGCCAAATTTGCTTTAATTACGCCGCCCGGCAATTGCAACTTGACTATTTTGGTCGTTGAAGAATTGACATCACTTAAATCAACCGGTACTTTAAGACTTTTAACCTTATTTAAAGCAGCCTGACTGCCGTATAGTGTAACGTAATTACTTTTAGCAGTTAGCGAATAAACTTTACTCGATTTTTCGTGTTTAGGTGCCAACGCAATTTTGACTGTTTTTTTCGCTACCGAAATTGGAATTGTTACCTTAGCCGTAGCCGGTTCAATAATCACATTCAACTGACGACCCTTACGATCTTCGGCAATTAAGTTTACCTGCCGTTCAAAATTATGATCAATACCATTAGGTAAGACAACTTTGGCCGCAATTTGATCAATCTGATCAATTTCTCCCCGCGCACCTGTCACTTCAACCTGCTGTGGATCAACATTCGTTTTACCTAGTTTATAGCCATGAGCTACAGCATTTTTATTATACTCTATTTGAACAGGCATTGTCGTTGATTTTCGATGCTGAATATTTACATGGACAGTTTTAGGACTAATTGTACATGCCAATTGATTACTTAATCCACTAACGTGTACTTGAACCTGGTGCTCACCAATACTCTTATTAGTTAAATCAATATATGCTCGAAAATTTTGTGTATTAATTGTCGACGTTACCAAGGCATTTGAGCCTTCAAGCGTAACACTAACTTTAGCAGGATAACCCACAACATAATAATTGTCAGTATCCACTGAAACTTGCAGCGGTACTTTAACTGTCTGAGTTTGCGTAGCCGTTTGTTTGGTTTTATCAGCCTGACCCTGAGTCATAAAGCCCTCTTGAGTATAATTAATATAAATTACTAACAATACTGCAATCAGCAGCGAAACAAGGCGAATAAACCATGACTTACGCCAAAAATCTTTCATCGATCAGCACCCCACTTCCAAATTTTACTTAATATTTTTTGGTACCACTTAGTACTCTTTTCCTTTTTCGGTACTAACTCAGCCTTCAAATACTTTAAATATTCATCCCGGCTAAGATCAAGTAAAAAGCGGCCATTACGCGTAATTGTAACTCCACCGGTTTCTTCGGAAACAACAATCGTGATGGCATCAGTAACTTCAGAAATCCCGACTGCTGCTCGGTGCCTAGTTCCTAAACGCTTAGGAATCATGCTGCTGTCGGACAATGGCAGATAAGCAGCAGCAACCGCAATTTGGTGATCTTGATTAATAATTACTGCACCATCATGAAGTGGTGTATTCGGAATAAAAATGTTAATTAACAATTCACCGGTAACATGGGCATTAAGCTTAATACCTGTTTCAATATAATCTTCAAGACCTGTTTCTTGTTGAATTGTAATTAAGGCACCAATTCGCCTTTTAGACATATATTGGATTGCCTTATCTAGTTCTTTAATAAATCTGATTGATTCATCACGAGCACTTTCCTCACGCCCACCAAAAATCGGCATTCGGCCCAAATGTTCAAGTCCACGTCGAATTTCTGGTTGAAAAATCACGATAATTCCCACAACTGACCAAGAAACAATCTGATCAATTAGCCAAGTTGTTGTATGTAGCTGCAGGATCCCAGCGATAATCCGGACAATAAAAATCAGGACAATTCCCTTAGCCAGCTGCACTGCCTTAGTGCCCCTAATCAAAATGATTAAGTGATAGACAAGAAACCAAATGATCAATACATCAAGCACCAACGAAAAGTTACTCCAAGTAAAGACATTTGTAAAATTAAGATGCATAGCTACTCCTTTCTGAGCAAATATTTTAATCAGTCGGTCGACCAATAATTCTAACTTCTGTTTGCAAATCAAGAGCAAACTTCTGCTTAATCACTTTTTGAATTAAATGAATTAAATCAAGGTAATCAGTAGCTGTTGCTCCGCCCTTATTGACGATAAAGCCCGCATGCTTAAGTGAATCCTGCGCTCCACCAATTTGCCTTCCTTGAAGACCAGACTGAATAATCATTGGCCCAACATAATGACCAACTGGCCGCTTAAAGACACTACCACATGATGGATATTCCAGCGGCTGTTTGTAACGGCGCAAAGCATTAAGATAATGCATGTTAGCTAAAATCGGTGCCTTAGCTGCTGGTTGCAGTGCAAAAGTTGCAGCAACAACTACATCTTCATTATCTTGAACAACCGAATGACGATAAGAAAACTGCATCTCCGTGTTAGTATATGTCTTAAATTCACCTGCAGGTGTTAATACCCGGACAGTCTGCACTACTTCACACGTTTCACCGCCATAAGCACCAGCATTCATAAAGATGGCACCACCAACACTTCCCGGAATTCCTGCTGCAAATTCCATCCCGCTAAGTCCAGCTTCAGCTGCAGTAAAAGCAGTATCAATAATTCGTGCTCCTGCTTGAGCAGTAACAGTATGCCCAGTAATCGTAATTTCTTTCATCTCTGTTAAAATAAGCACTAATCCAGCTATACCGCCATCACGAATTATTAAGTTAGACGCATTACCAATTACCGTTAACGGAAGATGCTCTTGCTTAGCAGCTGTAACTAATTGAACTAATTCTTGCTCATTTTTTGGAAAAGCTAGATATTCAGCAGGACCACCAGTTTTTGTAAATGTATATTTACTAAGTGGAACTTGCTCTTTAATAACAATTCCCTTCTTTTTCAAATCAAGTAATTTCAAAGCCAAAATCCCCTCTAATATATCTTGTTATATTTTACCGCATTCATCCGTCAGCTACACCCTATGTTATACTAAAATTAAGTTTTAAAGGAGAAAAAATGAACTTTATTGCAATGGATTTTGAAACCGCAAATCATCACCCAGAAAGTGCCTGTTCACTAGCACTTGTAATGGTGCGAGATAATAAAATTGTCGACCGCTTTTATACAGTTATCAATCCGCAAATGCCCTTTGATGCCCGCAATATTCAGGTACATGATATCACAGCAGAAGACGTGCAAGATGCCCCAACAATGGCTGAAGTTTGGCCGCAAATTAAAGATTTATTTCAACCTGGGATGCTGGTTGCTGCACACAATGCGCGCTTTGATACTAATGTAATGCGACAAAGTTTAGCGCGCTATGATATTCAAGAACCGCACTATTTTGTTATCGATACTTTAAAGACCAGCAAATTATTAGAACCTAATTTGCCTAATCATAAGTTAGATACTGTCGCAGATGCACTTAAGGTGGAACTATGGCACCACCATAATGCCCTCAGTGACAGCGAAGCTTGTGCCGGGATTTTAATCGCTCAAAATAAAGAATTTGGTGATGATGCAATTAAGAATTTGGTTTATCAAATCTAAAATAACCCGTTAATTTGCTAAAACAGGGTTTTGTTCGATTTAGCTGGTAAGAGTAAAATTTTATACTGATCTAAAATTGGTTGATAAATATTTAACTAATTATCTATAATTAAGACGTATGATAGTGTCATATTATAAACCACTAAAACAATTATACCCGCAATATGAATTTGTTTAGTAATAGATATTAAAACAACTTAAAAGCAGAACTGATTGCTTACAGCTCTGCTTTTTGTATATTATTTAATTTTTACTAATAATTCATTAACCCACATTTCATTGCGCTCACCTTGTGGTTTAAATTCAATTACACGTTTAGTCGAATGCCAACTATCATCAACGCGACTAATAACCAACTGTAAGTATTCATGCGGCAAATCTTTTTCAATCACTTGCGGCCATTCAATCACAACTAGACCGGGTTCAGCCAAGTAACTATTCAAATCAATCGAAGATAAGTCATCATTTTCTAAACGATAAAAATCCATATGAAATAGGGGCAATTTTGCTTCACGATACTCACGCACAATGGTAAAAGTTGGACTCTTTACCGGCCGTTTAACACCTAATGCACGGCCAATGCCTTGTGTTAACGTCGTTTTACCTGCTCCTAAGTCACCATTTAACAGCAACAGATCATGCGGCTGCGCCGTTTGCGCAATTGCTGCTCCAATTTGCTGCATTTCAGCAGCGGAATTAACTTCTAATTTCATTATTTTTGCTCATCCCTCAAAAGTGCCTGGGCAGCTGTCAAAATTGCCATATTATAAATATCTTGACCGCTGGCGCCACGCGATAAGTCATTAACCGGTGCGGCAAGCCCCTGCAAAATTGGGCCAATTGCCGTAAATTTACCTAGCCGCTGGGTAATTTTGTAAGCTAAATTCCCTGATTGTAATTCTGGAAAGACAAAAATATTAGCTTGACCCTTAAGTGCAGAGTCTGGCGCCTTAGTTGCCGCAACTTCTGGAATATAAGCTGCATCAAATTGCAATTCGCCATCAGCGACAACCTCAGGATGTTGTTGATGGAACAAATCATTAGCAGCTTGCACCTTATCAATCATGTCACCCTTAGCAGATCCCTTGGTTGAGAAGCTCAAAAATGCTACTTTAGGATCAATATCAATTAACCGCGCTGTTTGCACAGATTGGTAAGCAATTTCAGCCAAAGTACTGCTGTCAGGTTCAATGTTAATTGCGCAATCAGCAAAAACGTACTTTTCAGTGCCACGCTCCATAATAAAACTTCCGGAAACACGGTGCATTCCGTCAGCTGCATGAATTAATTGTAAAGCTGGACGCACAGTATCAGCTGTTGAATGCGCCGCACCTGATACCATCCCGTCAGCCTTACCCATTTTCACAAACATTGTGCCAAAATAATTGGGGTCTTGCAGCTGGTGAGCAATTTCTTGTGGCGTAAAAGTTTTGCCACGAGCAGCAGTAAATGCCGTTATCATCTCATCTAAGTGTGTATAAGCTGCAATATCAATTACAGTTACTGCACTAAGGTCGATTTCGTCAGCTTGCGCTCTTTGATTAATCTCTTGCGGATTACCCAACAAAATCGGTTCAATTATTTTTTCTTGTGCTAACCGACTAGCTGCTACAATCACACGCTTATCGATGCCCTCAGGAAAGACAATATGATAATTCTTATGACTAGCTTGGATCTTATTTTTTAATAATTCAAAAACACTCATTATCTTCACCTATGCTAAATCTGCTTGGGCAACTGTCTGCGGCAATTGCCAATCTATCGGCGTTTCACCAAACTTTTTCAATGCGGTATTACACCGTGAAAATGGTCGTGACCCAAAAAAGCCACGATCAGCTGAAAACGGACTTGGATGAGCTGATTTAATCACAAAATTCTTCTCTTGGTCAATTAATGGGATTTTGTTTTGCGCAAATCTACCCCACAGAATAAAAACAACCTGACCGCGATCACTTAGTGCCTTAATTGCCGCATCTGTTACTTGTTCCCAGCCTTTGCCTTGATGACCATTAGCATGACCATAAGGAACTGTCAAAACAGCATTTAGCAATAATACACCTTGATCTGCCCACTTTTTCAAGTAGCCATGATTAACTGGTTGACAGCCCACATCGTCATACAATTCACGATAAATATTTTGTAGTGATGGCGGCAAATTAATTCCCGGCATCACTGCAAAACTCATCCCTGTTGCCTGACCGGGATTATGATATGGGTCTTGTCCCAAAATAACCACCTTGGTCTGCTTATAGGAGGTTAACTTAAAAGCTGTAAAAATATGATACATATCCGGAAAGATTTGTTTAGTTGCGTATTCCTTCTTTAAAAAGTCATGCAGTTGGTGATAACCATCACTTGCAAATACTGGTGCTAAAACCTCATCCCAATCATTACCAATAAACCGTTTCATTATCATGTAGCCTCTCTTCCATTAACTTCAATGTTATCATGAAACTATGCGCTAATGGCAACAAAATTTGCTAAATTAGCAATAATCTTAATATCATTCTACTTAAAAAGTAAGGTTAATATTTTTATGATATGTTAATATTAATTTAAAGAAATAATTAGTTAACTAGATTAAGGGAGGATTAAATTTTACCTTGATTAAATTAGTAGCTTGTGACCTCGATGGCACCCTATTTAATAGCAAAGTAACCATTTCTGACGAAAATGTTGCCGCCATTCGTGCTGCCCAAGACAATGGTATTGAATTCCTAATTGCAACCGGTCGCTCACCTAAGCAGTCACACACAGTCATTCGCAATTACGGACTACAACCCGGTTTTATCAACATTAATGGTGCCTTGGTTTATGATGAACATGACACTTTGCAAGTTAAGCACTCTTTACCCAAGCAAAAAGTAATTGCTGCTGCCGACATTCTGCGTAAACATGATATTTATTTTGAAATCGTGACTGCTGACCACATTTATTCCGAAGACATTAGCAAACGCGTCTTCAACTTGGCCCACTCATTAATCACTCTTAATCCTGGATTAACTTTCAAAAAGGCAGTTGCAATTTCTGGCGGTAGTAATGCAATGTTAAGCATGACCCTAGTTAAAAACTTTGACCAGCTTTTACGCGATCCTAATATTGAAGTCATGAAGATAATTGGATTCGATAGTCAGGGGGGCGACTTATTAACTCAAGTTAAGCAAGAACTAGCACTTATCGGCGATCTTGCAATTACTTCTAGTGCTGCAACTAATATTGAAATCAACAACATTCACGCACAAAAAGGAACTGCCTTGCTCGATTATGCCAAGAAAAAAGGCTTTAAACGTGACGAAGTTGCCGCAATCGGCGATAATTTAAATGACGAAAGTATGATTCGTGATGCTGGCGTCGGCGTGGCGATGGGAAACGCTGTTCCCAGAATTAAAGAACTTGCGCAAGTTGAAACTAAAACTAATAACGAAGACGGTGTCGGATATATTTTAAGGAAGTTTATCAAAGATAATGCTAAAGAATAGAGGTATTATAGATGCGCTACTTGTTAGAATTAAGTCAAAAATCCGAATACGGACAGATACCTGTTGCTGACGAAAATGGACAAATTCAGTATCTTATTCAGGGGAATTTAGATAATCCTAATCATACCCTATATCTAAAGACGCGCAACCATGAAGAAATCGGTCGGTTATATGCTGACGGCAACGGCCTTATTTCTTCATTTACTATTGATGTCGTCAATCATTCTCTAGTCAAAGTTAAGCGCCTCAACAGCCACATGACCAACTTATTTTACCTGACACGACTCAATTACATTGTTACTGGCAGTATTAAAAAAGGCAGCTACAAATTTCTCTTTGGCATCAAAAAAGTAGCGACTGTCAAGACTAAAGTTGGTAAAACCGGTGTAATCCTAACTTGTGATATTTCACGTCCAGAAGATGTTCCCTTTATTTTACTAAGTGCCACACTCTTTACTCAGTGGCACACAACACCGTTAAAATTACCAACTTTCCCACCAATTGGTCGCAAGGTCAACGTTAATTTAAATTAAAACATATATCAAAAAAGCCCCATAATTGATAAGCTAACAATTATGGGGCTCTTTTTTGGATTAACTATGCTTTTAAAACGATTCGATAAACCACTGGTTATAGCCTGCTTAAGGTACTAGTTCTTAAATTTTTCTAACCTAGATTCTGAAATTTCGGCATTCAATTCTTGCTCATACCGACTAATTTGTTCTTGATCCCAATTATAGTAATCTGCCATGTGCTTGATAATGCCTGCTTTAACCTTATCTAGAGTATCATTCTTAAACAGAATATGATACGTCCGACGCAGCAAGTAATCAACTGGCGTCAACGCCATTTCTTCATTAAGCGAATAATCAAGAGCAGCAGTCTGCCCTAATGTTAAACCAGCTGCTGGTTCAATTTCTTGTGCATGTGCAAAAATTTGATTTGCATCTGAACCAAAAAGATTAGCTATTTCCTTAGCATCTTCTGAGCTAATTCCACTTTGAACACCGTTTTGGGCAATTGCTGCCAATTCTGCCTCGGCATTATCTGAATCAAAGTCGCCACCCGCAACCTTAATTTCAGCTGAATCTTGCAGAACAAAGTCTTTGCCAAAATCATCATGCTGCTTTTGCTTAATTTTAGCCAAAGCACCATTAGCCATAATCCGGTAATCTGTCAACTTACCACCAGCTAAAGTAATCAGTCCATCTTCTGCTTCTGTCAGTGAACTACCACGCGAAACAGCAGATGGTGCTGACGTACTATCTGACACACTAGCACCACTAACGGCATCAGCAGCTTCAGTTGGACTAATTTCAGCTTCAATTAATGGCCGGATACCTGCCCAGCTAGCTTCAATATCATCGACTGTTAAGTGAGCCATCGGATATTTTCGATTAATAATATCTAGCAGATAATCAATATCACCTTGTTCAACTGTTGGATGAGCATAATCACCAGTAAAGTCGGTATCAGTCGTACCAAAGTAGGTTTTTCCTTCTCTTGGAATTGCAAAAATCATCCGACCATCAGCAGTTCCTGAACCAAAATAGGTTGGTTGCGATATCTTCAAACGTGATTGATCAACGACTAAATGTACACCTTTAGTTGGACGCAAACGCGGCTTCTTATAACTTTGCTTGTCCTCTTGTCTTACAGTATCAGACCAAGGTCCAGAAGTATTAATTACTACATTAGCATGAATAACAAATTCTTCGTCTGTTAATTGATCCTTGACTCGCACACCATTAACGCGGCCTTGATCATCATGTAAAATATCGATGCACTTCAGTCGGCTAACAGCAAGACAGCCTAAATCATGAGCTTTTTTAACATTTTCTAATACCAGACGTGAATCATTGTTTTGGTAGTCAAGATAAACCCCTGCTCCCTGCAAGTTAACTGGATTCAATTGTGGTTCACGCTTTAGCGTTTCTTCCTTATTGATTGTATAGTTGGCATATTTCATTAGTGGCGAATCACCTTCAATGCCTGCTAAATGATCATACAAGTCCATTGCCACTTTAACAGAAAACATTGTAAAAGTTGTCCCTGGTTCATCATAAATTGGCAAAATCATAGGATCAGGTTGCGTCATATGAGGGGCGATATGCTGAATTACGGCACGTTCCTTAACTGTATCCGAAACTACTTGAACGTCGAATGTTTTTAAATAACGAATCCCACCATGTACCAATCTAGTTGAGCGAGATGATGTGCCACCACCAAAATCCTGCATATCAATCAGACCAGTTTTCATCTTAGCTGCGGCTGCTTGTAAAGCGACCCCAGCTCCAGTAATACCGCCTCCGATAACTAGCAAATCTAGTTTTTCATTTTTTAAACGTTCGATTTCTTCTTTTCTTGTTGTTAATGAAAATGGCAATTTATTCAATCTCCTAACTTCTAATCTTCTGCTTGATAAGGATGATATGAAAAGCTTTGTGCTGCTTTAACCGCTGATTTCCAGCCTTGATACAAGTTATCACGTTCTGCCGCACTCATTTGCGGTTTAAAAGTTTTTCCTACCTTCTGGATCTTTTTAATTTCATCAACATTTTTCCAAAATTTAATTGCTAGGCCTGCCAAGAATGCAGCACCCAAAGCCGTTGTTTCCAAATTTGCGACACGTTCAATTTCTATTCCTAAAATATCCGCCTGAAATTGCATTAAATAATCATTATTGGCAGCCCCACCGTCAACCTTGAGCTTAGGAATTGAAATACCAGTGTCCTTACGCATTGTATCGATGACATCACGACTTTGATATGCTAATGACTGCAAAGTAGCTTTGATAAAATCATCTCGTGAAGTACCACGAGTTAGCCCAAAGACAGATCCCCGAACATTAGAGTCCCAATATGGTGCCCCTAAGCCAGTAAAAGCAGGCACAACAAAGACTTCATTATGATCAGTTGAATTACGAGCTGCTTCTTCAGATTGTGGTGCATCGTCAATAATTTGCATTTGGTCACGCAACCACTGAATTGCCGATCCTGCAACGTAAACACTACCTTCTAACGCATAATTGACTTTACCATTAATTCCATAAGCAATTGTTGTCAATAAATTATTAGTAGAAAATTTAGGCTTTTCACCCGTATTCATCACGGTAAAGGCACCTGTACCATAGGTATTCTTAACCATTCCTGACTCAAAGGCTAATTGACCAAAGAGCGCTGACTGCTGATCACCAGCCATACCAGCAATTGGCACCTGACTACCATAAAAGTGATAAGCGGCTGTCTGACCATAAATTTCTGAATTTGATTTAACTTCTGGAAGCATTTTTCGTGGAATATTAAGCAGCTTTAGAATGTCGTTATCCCAATCAAGCTTAGAAATATTAAATAACATGGTTCTGCTGGCATTAGAATAATCTGTAACATGGACCTTACCACCAGTTAATTTCCATACCAGCCAAGAATCAATCGTACCAAATAGCAGCTCGCCTTTTTCAGCACGTTCTTGTGCACCAGCAACATGGTCCAAAATCCAACGAATCTTGGTAGCTGAAAAGTAAGCATCAGGAATCAGACCAGTTTTTTCATGAATTAAATCTCGATAACCGTCGTTAATCAACTGATCTGCCAGTTCTGACGTCTGCCGCGATTGCCACACAATCGCATGATAGACTGGCAGCCCAGTTTTCTTATCCCAAATAACCGTCGTTTCCCGCTGATTAGTAATCCCGATGCCAGCAATTTGCTCTGGCTTAATACCTGAATTAATAAACGAATTAGCAATCGTTGATAAAACCGAATTCCAAATTTCATTGGCATCATGTTCTACCCAACCTGGCTTGGGAAAATATTGTCGAAATTCTTTACGTGAATCAATTACTTTTTTACCATCATGATCCAAGATAATTGCCCGCGTACTTGTTGTCCCTTCATCAATCGCTAAAATATATTTTTCAGCCATTTCTGCGTCTCCTTTTTACTGCTAAAAATAATTTAAAGTAAAAGTATTATTCGTTACAATAAAAATTCTACTCTGGCATTGTATAAAGCGCTAACATATAATAGTGATAACTTATTAGTTAAAGTTATGAATCGAGGAAAACTAATGAAATATAATTTGATAGCCATTAAATATTTCGTTGATGTAGTTGAAACTCAAGGCTTTACACCAGCTGCTAAAAGAAATTTTGTTTCGCAAACTGCTATCAGCAATGCTGTCAAAAATTTAGAAAAAGAGATTAATATTAAACTGATTGATCGTTCCACTTCACATTTTAAAGTTACTCCTGCAGGGGTTAACTTTTATCACTATTCCGTAGCCCTGCTTAAGCATTACTATAACTTTAGAGAGAAAGTCAGCCAACTCAATAACACATATAGTACGCTGCGTATTCATTATCTACGCGGCTTTAGGCACTGGGCTATTCATCTAGCACAAAACTTAAAAGAAACAATTCCAGATATTCAGCTACAATTAGATACGGAAAACTTTACTGGCAGCATTCCCAAGCTAGATGCTAATGATTACGATATTTTGATTGGTTTTGCCACTGCTATCAGCAAAATTAAAGATATTCATCTTAAAAGTATCGGTACTGCTAATTTCGGAGTTTTAGTCAACAATAGTTTTCAAGCAGCCAGCAACACTAGCCAATCGTTATTTTTGCAAAAATGGTCAGCAACGGACAACAATGATGTTCAAACTAAGATTAGGATTATCCTAAAAAAGATGAATATTGACTATGATCCTGTTATCTACCTAGATAGTTTTGATGCGGCACTAGCAAATATTATGTTAAATCATGGTATGGCAATCTATCCTAAAGAACTACCAATCCCCAAAGATTATGCTAACGAAGTTTATTACTTACCCAATATTCCGAGCTTGCAATACGACGTTGTAGCAATTTATAAAGATCCAGCTATCGATAAAATTTTGACTAGTAGCTTAAAATATTAATCATTAAGCAATCAAAAATACCAGATAAGTTTTAAAAACTATCTGGCATTTTTATATTTAGTCTTCATTAACTGGCATTTTACTTTTTGGGATGTAGTCAATATGCTTTACAAATTGTCCCTTATGCTTAATAACAACATATTTTTGATTGGGATCATAACCACCAAAGTTTTCAAGCTTATACCGTAACTTATTCCCATCTTTATCAACTGCCTGAATGTTACGGTAATCTTGCGTACCCTGAGGCACTTCAGCATAATCAGTTCTCATTGAAATAAACGGATTAAAGTAATCAATGACTTCATCCACAATTGGTATATGACTTATCATGATAAATGCAATTAGGGCTACGATGACAATCACACTATTTAAGAAAAATTTTTCAATATGCTTCATTTTCGTCTCCTGCAAAAAATTAGTGTTATGCATAAATAATACAGTATTGAATATAAATAGCATGTCTATCATATATTGTCAATAACTAGTATGTGTTTTAATCTAAAGATAATTTAGTATTTTCTATCAGTGAAATTTTATCATTTTCAATTTTAATAACACAATTGCATTGCTGCCAAAGTCATTTTGCTTCTTAATTAAAGTTATAGATTACCTTGCTTTTTTAATTGTTAAAACTATTAACATGTAATTTCTTAAGTGAAATATTTTTAGATTTGGCGAATTTAGTTAATTTATCAAAAAAGATAGCCTTAGTACCACTCTTATTTGTATTGTTAAACTAATAGTGTTTCTTTACAGGCTTAACATCAACTTCAATAATTGTTGGATTATTTGGCAAGGACTCATTGTCATACGATTGCAACCTTTCTGATAACATTGCAACGATCGTCACTGCAATTATTGCACAAAGAAAGATTTTGATTTTTCTCAGTATGTAATTCTCCATATATTAAAGATATAATTAATATATACCATAATACTAATAATATCAAAAAGTAGATAGAAGCAAACTATACTTCTATCTACCGATGTTAAAAATTGTAAATAAATATTTATTGAATAAACTTAAGATACAACTGATCAGCAATTTTTAAAAGCAATACATAGCCAATACCACCCATTACAGCAAACAAAAAACTTTCCAGTAATCCGGTTATTTGACTACCCCAAGCCTGACAAATTGCTGTGATTATTCCAAAATAGATAAAAGTAAAAATGAAATTCCATCTTTTCTGTTTTTTAGGCTTTTCAAGATATTTTAGCCTATTTTTTGCAATATAATTTCTAATAGTATTCATTTGAATCATTCCATTCTATCTGTTATTCACAAATAATCTATCTATTGGTAACCCCCAACTGACGTAACTACCTCTATTACTAAATCTGACATAAACTCCTCGTTTTGATGCCTCACTTGCAGAACCTTTTATTACTGATTTTACAATTTGAGTAATAGCAGTTGCTCCTAAGCCCTCAAGGCCTACTGAAGACAATAATGATCCAACAACAGAACTGGCTGCCGTAGCACCACCCCAAACCAGAACTTTTACTATTGCACTATTTAAGTAAATAGTAAAGCCATGCTTATGGGTCGTAATATATGTTCCACCATGACGCATAAGGTCTTGAGCTAAGGCTTCTTGATACCCTTTTTCACCTAGAATCCCCTTAACATCTACACCTTGAGCTTCAAGTGACTTAAACATTTCTCTGTTAGAAATAGTTTTAGTTACATCTTGCTTAACAGTATTACTACTTGAAACAACCGATTGTTGATTATCTATTTCTGCAGCAAAGGTTGTACTTGCAGGTAAAATTGTACTTCCCATAATTAAACAAGCTGACAAAGCAGTTACAACTTTTGCATTCTTTAGTTTCTTCATAATAAGTCCCCACCTTTCTTTACAAAATATTGCTCTTTAAATATTTATAAATTCAATACAACAATTGCCCAATGAAATAATGTAATCTTTTAATTTTCTCCTTTCTCAATTCACAAATTTATAATAAAACGGTTTTATAAAAATAATTAAAAATGGTCGTATTCGACCTATAAAAATATAAGTTTAGTTATAATTATGATATAATAAGTATAAAGTAGTATTTAAAAGGAATTAAAATGGAAATTAGTGAATTACTTAAAAAATACCGAATGGCACAAAAAAAGTCCCAACAAAAATGGTCAGGGAATATTATTAGTAGATCTTTTTATGCCAAGGTAGAACGAGGTGTTCATCGAATATCCTTTGAAGATTTACTTAATCTTCTTAATTTTAATCATATATCGGTAATTGAATTTATAAACAAGCTAAGTTCAGATAACTATCTATCAAATGAAAAAGAAAAGAATTTATATCATTACATTATAAATTCATATTATCAAAAGTCAGAAACTAACTTAATCAATGCAAAAAAACAAGTTGTAAATTCTAATTTATCTAATAAAAAAGAATTGCTCATATTAATTAGTTCTTTAATCGCCTTGGTAAATAATAATTTTGATAAACTCGATAAAATAAGTAAAGTTGAAATTGAGACGACTCTTTTTAATATTGAAAATTTTAATGAGTTTAATTTAAAGCTTTACTGTGACTGTATGCATTTTTATCCTTTACGGACTAACTTGATAATATCTAAGAATATTGTTCAAAAATTTCTCAAAATAGAAAAATTGCAAATTTCTGTTTTAGGAATTATTTCAAATATTTTAGGACTATGTATTGAACATAATTATTACTCAGAAACTGATTTTTTCATTGATAGCGCTGCCCAAATAACTACAAGACCAGAATTGTTCTTTTACAAAAATATGATTGAATTTTTCAAAAGCATAATTGCCTATCATTATGACCAAAAACAATATCATTTAGAATATTGTTTTTGGGTTATTAAAACTATTAAAACAAATGGAATGCCAGAATATGCGGAAGATCTTAAAAAATATTTATATCAAAATTGTCAACCCCTAAAACAAAAGATTGAAAGTAGAAAAAAATCAAACAGTTAAATTTTCCAAACTAAAAGTTACCTACTATCTTAGTAATAGCATATAACTTTTTATATTTTGTTATTTTGTAAAAATAATATTACCCGAAAGCCAAATTATCCCAATAAACAGAATGATACAAATGACTGTGGCTAGCACTACACCTAATAGTGGGCTGATAATAAAAGCAATATGGCGCTTCTGGAAAAAGGGTAGTAAACAAGTCTGTTAAGCTCAATAAGAGTAATTCTAAAACGCCAGCACCTAAGTCGAGCTTTTTGAAAATTGATAAAACTAAAATCATTACCAGTTCACCTAGCGCAATCAACCAGCCAATCTTTTAAGCACGTTATGTCAGTAATTGTTCTCTAATTGTAGTCTTGCTTTTTTCCATTATTACTAGCTCCAACTAATTTTATTTATTACCATTTTATCAATCAATTAAAATCTTTTTTAGTTATTCTGATTTACTTGAATGAATCTAACTGAAACCAAAAACCAGCCACTGCTTATTGCAGTAGCTGGTTTTAAAACTAATTTGTGTAATAAAATGCCAATTTTTTCATTTTTTAAATTGATTCCAAAATTCATCCCAATTATTGTCGTTGACTTCAGGAGATTCTGGCAACACTCCCATTTGAATTAATTTATCTTCCGCAATTCCCTTATCAATCGAACCTTCTGGAGCCTTAGTATATTGTTCCATTAATTCCAACTCTGCCATCTTCTGAGCAGAAATCACCACAGCGGCTTTATTCTTAGGTCTTGTAATATAGATAACTTCATCATGATCGTCAACTTGATCTAAGCAAGCCTTAATATTATTTCTAAAATAAGTTTGATTTAAAGTTTCCATAAAATCACCTCATCTTCAGTTTTCAATTTTTTGTACATTTAAACAAACTAAAAAACCAGCCACTGCTTACTTGCAGTAGCTGGTTTTTAAATATTATTAGTCTTGGTAATTAACCAAAGCCAAGAATGAATCTGGCTTCAGGCTGGCACCGCCGACTAAACCACCATCAATATCAGGTTTAGCCATTAATTCCTTAACATTACCCGGGTTAACAGAACCACCGTATTGAATGCGGACATTAGCGGCAGTTTCTTCATTATAAAGATCCTTAACTGTATCGCGAATTGTCTTGCACATTTCTTCGGCTTGGTCTGAACTAGCAGTCTTACCAGTACCAATTGCCCAGATTGGTTCATAAGCAATTACTAAACTAGCAACTTGATCAGCTGACAAGTCTTTCAAAGCAGCCTTAATTTGACCAACAACCCAATCTTCTTGCTCATTAGCTTCACGCTTCTCCAGTGATTCGCCGCAACAGATGATTGGTGTAATCCCTTTAGCAAGTAAAGCCTTAGCCTTCTTGTTAATATCTTCGTCAGTTTCGTGGAAATATCCGCGTCGTTCTGAGTGACCGATAATGCAGTAATCCATACCCATTTCTTTTAAGACTTTAGGTGAAGTTTCACCAGTGAAGGCACCTTCATCTTCAAAGTAAGCATTTTCTGCACCGACTTTTAAGTTAGAACCCTTAGCAGCTTGAGCTAAATTTTCAAGGTCAACAGCTGGAGCACAAATCAAAGCTTCAACTTTAGTAGATTCTGGCAACTTGTCTTTAACTGCAGCAACAAATTCAGTTGTTTGTTCTGGATTCATGTGCAATTTCCAGTTACCAGCAATAATTGGTGTACGCATTAATAACGTCCTTTCCTAATTTATTTGTCTGAAATGCAGGCAATTCCTGGTAATTCCTTGCCTTCAAGGTATTGCAAAGAAGCACCACCACCAGTTGAGATGTGGGTAATCTTAGGTGCAATTCCTAATTGTTTAGCAGCAGCAGTTGAGTCACCACCACCAATAATTGTTGTAGCGTCAGTCAAGTCAGCTAATGCCTTACCAACCTCTAAAGTACCGTTAGCAAAGTTGGACATTTCAAAAGCACCCATTGGGCCGTTCCAAACAACTGTCTTGGCATCTTTCAAGATTTCCTTGAACTTCTCAACAGTCTTAGGACCAATATCAAGTCCCATCATATTGTCAGGAATATCATCACCAACAACTTCACGAGAAGCATCGTTTGAAAACTCCGTTGCAGCTAAGTTGTCGACTGGCAATACAATCTTACCGTCAGCATCTTTTAAGAGCTTTTTAGCAAGGTCAACTTTGTCTGGTTCAAACAATGACTTACCAATGTTGTGACCTTGAGCAGCTAAGAAAGTGTAAGCCATCCCACCACCGATTAAAATGTGGTCTGACTTAGGAATTAAGTTGGTAATAACATCAATCTTGTCAGAAACTTTGGCACCACCCAAAATGGTAACAAATGGATGAACTGGATTAGCAACAGCATCACCCAAGAACTTAATTTCCTTTTCCATCAAGTAGCCAGCTGCTGCAGGCTTACCAGCCTTCTTCATTGCTTCAGCAATGCCGACATTGGAAGCATGACTTCTATGCGCGGTACCAAAGGCATCATTAACATACATATCGCCTAGACTTGCCCAGTATTCACCAAGCTTAGGATCGTTCTTAGATTCACGTTTGCCAAAGTCATTATCAATATCTTGGAAACGAGTATTTTCAAGAACATCAACATCGCCATCTTGCATGTTATTAATTGCGTCTTCAACTTCTTTACCTTCATTTGCAGGTACAAAAGTTACAGGCTTCTTCAAGAGTTCACTCAAACGTTCAGCAACGGGTTTAAGTGATAATTCTTTTTTATCATCATCTGACTTAACCCGGCCCAAGTGACTGAGCAAAATTGCCTTACCACCATGTTCAATAATATATTTAATTGTTGGCAATGCGGCAACAATTCTATTATCATCACCAATTACACCATCTTTAATCGGAACATTGAAGTCAACCCGAACTAAAACTTTTTTACCCTTAACATCAAGGTCGGAAATAATTAATTTAGCCATCTATATCCTCCGATAACTTAATTATTTTTCTTTTAAAAAAAGGCGGAAGGAAGAATTTCCCTCCGCCTTCTCTTTTACTATCTAGCAGTAATCAAAAATTATGATTAAAGAGTAGCAAATTTCAACAAAGTACGAATCATTTGGCAAGTGAATGAGTATTCATTGTCATACCATGAAACAGTCTTAACTAATTGGCTGTCGCCAGCAGTAGTTACCATAGTTTGAGTTGGGTCATAGATGGCACCAGCAGTCATACCGATAACATCGCTTGAAACGATTTCGTCATCGTTGTAAGCAAATGAAGGACTTTCATACTTCTTAACTGCAGCGTTAACTTCGTCAGCAGTAACTTTCTTGTCAAGGATTGAAACTAATTCAGTCAATGAACCATCAACAACTGGAACACGTTGTGCGTGACCGTTAACTTTACCGTTCAATTCTGGAACAACAAGACCAATAGCCTTAGCAGCACCAGTTGAGTGAGGAATAATGTTAGCTGCAGCAGCACGAGCAGCACGCATGTTACCACCACGAACAGGTCCATCCAAAATCATTTGAGTTGAAGTGTAAGCGTGGATAGTAGTCATTGTAGCTACCTTGATGCCAAATTCTTTTTGCAAAGCATCAACCATTGGAGCCAATGAGTTGGTAGTACATGAACCAGCTGAAACGATCTTGTCGTTTGCGTCCAAAGTGTCATCGTTTACTGAGTAAACAATAGTCTTCAAGTCGTTGCCAGCAGGTGCTGAAATCAAGACTCTCTTTGCACCAGCGTCAAGGTGAGCTTGTGACTTAGCCTTGCTAGTGTAGAAACCAGTACATTCAAGAACGAAGTCAACACCATCATTCTTAACCCAAGGAATGTTTTGTGCTTGTGGTTCTGCGTATACACGGTATTTCTTACCGTCAACAACGATTGAATCTTCAGTAGCTGAAACTTCGTGGTTAAAAGTACCATGAGTTGAGTCATACTTCAACAAGTGTGCCAAAAGTGCAGGAGTAGTCAAGTCGTTAATTGCAACAACTTCGATATCCTTTGACTTTTCGCCTAAGTCCATAATGCGACGAAATGCTAAACGACCAATACGGCCAAAGCCGTTAATACCAATTTTAACTGTCATATTCTAAAGTCCTCCTTAAGAACTATTTAAGAATTGTAAACACCAATTTATTTTAAATGAGAATTATTTCTCCTTTAAAATCTTATTTGAGGCTCCTTCATCAGTAATTAACCAGGTTTGATGAGGAGCATTAGGCATATAAGCCTTGATAGCTCGCGCCTTACGGCTGCCACAAGCAAAGGCAAATATGTGAGGTATTTTATTTAGATTCTCAAACTGCAGGCCAACCTGTTGCACGCGGTCGACAATCTTTCCCTGGTCATCGAAGAAACACCCGAAACATTCGGTGACCACTTTTTTCTCACGCAATTCAGACAAGCGAATTGAATCGTATCCTCTGCGCCGTGCCATATCATGAGCTAGCCCAATGCCATGAATAACAGCATCACTTTGCGAAATATCTTCTAAGACATCTGCAAAAGTTGACTCTCTAATGAGTGACTTATATGCTTCTGTTGAAACTTGTTCAGGTAAATATAAAGTCTTATAATTACTGCCAGTTTTTGCGGCCATTGCTTGCACAATAGTATTACTTTGAATGGCGACATTCTCGCCCAAAGCACCACGTCCTGGTACAAATTCCAACTGCCGATTATTACCTAAATTCTTAGATAAGTATTTAGCAGACTTCGCAAGTGCAGCACCACCTAATACCGTAATAATTGAGTGCCCAAGCGGTAAAAGCAAATTTAAAGCTGAACTGAGTTCCTCACCCATCCGCTCATAAACACGCTCTTGCAAATCGCTATCGCCGGGAACAATGATAGTACGTTCAATTCCCAAGCAATGTGCGAGCTCAATCTCTGTCTGACGAGCATTAAAATGTTGATCAATCAGCGGTGCTGCATCCTGTAAAACTTTCTTGCCCTTCTCTGTCATAAACATGCCGAAACTTTTGATTTCTATCAAGCCCAGATCACGAAGATATTCCGTTTCTGTGCGCACATTTCTTTCAGAGAGTCCTAACGCTTGAGCAACATTCCTGCGTCCAACTGGCGCATTAAGTGAAATCTGTTCTAAGACAAGATACCTCTGCCGAAACACCTTTAGTATATCAGGAACGAGAGCTCCAAGCACAGGAAATTCCGAGTACATTTTTCTCTCCTCCTCAGTGGGACATTCACTGACCCACCATGTGTCACTAAATGTCCCAGATTGTCTAAAAATATAAGAGAAACCGTAGATTATCATTCTTAAATCTGCTATTCCTCAATCGACACTTTCAGTATAACAAGGCTTTGCAAATAATTCAAGTAAAACATTAATGATTAAACGTCATAAAGTACAAGCTTTTTGCATAACCATGCACGTTTTACAAAAATTACGTAAAAAATATTTTTATTTTTAGTTTCTTTCTGGTATACTTATTGATGTGCTTAATTGGGTCCTTAGTGTAATGGATCGCACGTAAGATTCCGGTTCTTAAAATCTGAGTTCGACTCTCAGGGGACCCATAACTCATATTAAAAAGCAGCTTCATAACTGAAGCTGCTTTTTTTGTATTTTATTTTGTATTGCCAACTGTCAACTCACCACGCTGAGCAAATTCAACGTAGAGTTTTTTACCCGAAACTGACACGCCTTCAATTTCACGCTTAACATGTAAATGAGTACTGCCACGATAGTTACCATTCTTCGCTATACGGAAAAGATAATCATTAAAGCCAAGATAGAATTGGTCATGACGGGCATCGTATGCAAAGCCTTGAACTGGAGAACCATTGCTAATGAAGTTACTTTGAGTTGCTCCGACTTCAACCGGAGTCCAAGTATCGCCATTACGTGTTACCTTCCAATATTCATATCGGTTGTTGCCGCCATTATGAAACAGGCAGTACATTGTATGATCATTGGCAAAGGTCGCATTATGAATATAACGCGGTGAACCACCATTTGAAATTCTAAATGACCAAAGCTTGTTAATCTGCATGTCTGATTTACGAACTTGTAAAATTTCTTCAGATGCACTGGCATTCTTGACTTTATTATCATTAGCCATAACATAAATATACTTATTAGTAGCACCAATTGATTGACCGTGACCTAATTTAATGTACGGGCTAACTCTAATATGAGCGGCATAATTTTTAAAAGTAGGCCAACCCAAGTTCTGCAAATTCTGCACACGATACTTGTTTAGATGACCCATTTCATAAGTAACAAGGTGGCCTCTCTGATCGCTACTGCTGCTAAAGACAGACACTGTTAGCTGATTGTTCTTCACGCTGATGCCTTCAGGAATAACACCAACTTGCCCCATCCGATCAGCTGCCTTATTGTAGTCAAGACTAATAAAACGCGGCTGGAATAATTCCGTCTTCAAGGTTAAGTCGCTTGCTCTAAAAGTATTCGACCGAGTTTCTGAGGTAAAATGATGGCGGGCATTCCAGTTTCTTGATGATGATTTTGAACTACCCTTCCAAGTAGCAACTGCCTTAGGCCCATTCTTAGGAGTTTGGTCAGCTCTAGCAATTCCTTCATCTTTATCTGCACGCACAGTTACATTAACGCTAGCTTTGGCTTTACCATATTGATAATTAACAGTCGTTGTTCCTGCAGAACTAGTATTTATTTTTGCCTTCGACACCTTAATCTTACTGGTATCAACAGAAGTCCCTTGACTGTCAGTTGCAAAGCTGATCGCATCGCGTGTATTAAAACTCGATGCATCCTGCACCAAACTAACTTTTTTGGCTACTGCAATCTTATCACAAGCAAAAAAGTGTTGATTAACCCAGCCAACTGTTCGCCCATCAACAATTATCTGCCAATACTTACCTTGATGTGTAGCAAGCAACCTCTTAGATTGAATATCTGCATGCTTAAAATATTTAGTTGACGTAAAGCCGCCAGATGGACCCTTCTTTGACACATGATGATAAATAGTATAGTTACCCGAACCAGCAATCTTAGTTACTGCCTTATGATAACTACGTCCTGCAGTCTGAGAATAATTACCCCAAACAAAAAGACTAGTTGCAGCAAGTGTGCTAACTAGCAATAAACTTTTTTTGCTTAAACTGTTCATAATTTTCCAACTCTCCAAAAATAAATATACAAATAGTGTTGCACATTTACAATGTAATAACAATAGTTACTAATGTTATATAATTATTCAAAGAACTAGGCGACGAAAAAAACATTCTAGTGTACAATAGAAATATTATAATTATCTGAAGGGAGAACCTAAATTTATGAACGAATCACAAAACACTAAAAAAATGTTATGGCCGACTTTGGCCGCAATGGCTTTTTCCATTGTCTGGAGCTTCGGCAATGTTGTCAATGGTTTTGTCTATTTTGATGGCACTAAAGTAATTTTTAGCTGGATTGTTATCTTTCTGTTATTTTTTATTCCTTATGCCTTAATGGTTGGTGAACTCGGATCTGTTTTCCGTGATTCTGAAGGTGGTGTTGCATCATGGATCAACGCCACCATGGGACCAAAATGGGCCTATTATGCTGGCTGGACTTTCTGGGCTGTTCACATTGTTTACATTTCTAGTAAAGGAACCGGTGGCTTAAGAGGGATGGCTTGGGGCATCTTCGGCAATACTAATTGGTATGATAGTCTGCCGACTGCTTGGACACAGCTTGCTACCTTAGTAGTCTTTCTTTTCTTTTGTTGGGTAGCAACTCGCGGGGTACCTGTAATTAAGACACTTTCGACAATTGCCGGTACATCAATGTTTGTTATGTCAATTTTATTTGTCATTATGATGTTTGCTGCGCCGTTAATTAACCCACATGCCGGTTACTTTAACATTAGTTGGAATTGGCAAAATTTCTTGCCAACCTTTAATATGAAGTATTTTACTTCACTATCAATTTTAGTTTTTGCTGTTGGTGGTGCAGAAAAGATTTCTCCTTATGTTAATAAGTTAAAGGATCCGACGCACAATTTCCCTAAGGCAATGATCGGATTAGCCTTAATGGTTATGGTTTCTGCAATTTTAGGAACATTAGCCATGGCAATGATGTTTGACCCGAAAGTTGTCAGCGGTCACCTTGACGAATATATTTCTAATGGTCCTTACATGGCCTTTGCAAAATTAGGTAGTTACTATCATGTTGGTAATCTCTTCCTTTATATTTATTCTTGGTGCAATGTAATTGGTCAATTTTCAACTCTAGTTATTAGTATTGATGCACCTCTAAGAATGTTGCTGGGTAGTAAAGAAGCTAAGGATTTCATCCCTAAGAAACTACTTAAGCTTAACAAACATGGCGCTTACATTAATGGTATTTGGATGATTGTTATTTTGTCAGGTGGCTTAATCGCTTTACAAGCCTTAATGCCTAATGCTCAAGCCGTAATGGCCCAACTTGTTAAGTTAAATTCAATTATCATGCCAATGCGTTACTTATGGGTGTTCACAGCCTACCTCGCATTACGGAAGCAATATAAGAAATTCATTACTGGCGACACTTACCAAATGACAACCCATCAAGGTCTTGCCTACACTACTGGATTTTGGTGTCTTGCTGTGACAATCGCCTGCTGTTTAATGGGTATCTACTCACCAGACCCGTTCACACTTGCATTAAACATTGCCACACCGGTAATTTTATTCCTGTTAGGCTTAATTTTACCAACTATTAAACATTATCAAGATAAAAAATTGCAATAACAAAAATTAATTAAAGATCCAAAAAAGTCGTCAGTAATTGACGGCTTTTTTGCTGGGCATCGTGATACACTAAAGACAAAAGAATTTGGGAGCCTACTATCTTGAGTACAAACTATCTTAAAGCTGCAACTAATTTATTGCACACATACAAATTAAAAGTAACTAAACCACGCTTGAAAATTTTAATATATCTCATGTCGCATCATAATCATCCCACTGCTGCCACAATTTATCAGGAAATCAGCGGTGAACAGCCAACTTATAAAGCCACTGTTTACAATACTTTAAATAAATTAGTTGCAGCAGGCATCGTGATTGAAATTAAAAATGGCGATAATGCTTCACATTATGACTATTTTGTTAAGCCGCACTTTCATATTATCTGTACCAACTGCGGTAAAATTGCTGATGTCTTCGAGCCAGATTTGACAACAATTGAAAATAAGATGCGTACTGAAGCGGAAAGGCAAACTAATTTTATTACCTCAGCTAGTCACTTAGAAATCTTTGGCCTGTGTCCTGTCTGCCAGAAAAAAGCGCAAAAAAATAAGAGCTAATTGCTCTTATTTTTTATCCTAATTAATATGCATACTTACCAATAATTCTGCTCGCTGGGCCAAGTTAACGTATAACCGCTTGCCGCTAACTGATAAGCCTTCAATCTCACGTCCTGTATTGAATTGGTATGCTTGCTTAATCGCACCACTGCGACTAAGCTTGAAGATCAGATCATTAAAGGCTAAGTAGAAATTCTTGTTATCAGGATCATAAGTAAAGCCCTGCACTGGTGCACCATTACTTACAAAATTACCGTCTGTCTTACCAACAAGTGCTGGGTACCAATTATCACCAGTACGTTGTAATTCCCAATATTCGTAACAATTATTCTTAGTATCATGGTAAACCATATACATCTCAGTATCAGATATTACAACCCCATTTTGGAAGTAACAGGTATTACTGCTATCACCGATCCAAGTCTTAAAAGTCCAAATTTTATTAATTTGCATATCACTCTTACGAATTTGGATTAACTCAACCGAATCAGTTGTTTGTGACTGAGAGTGATCATTATTGACGACGTAGACATACTTCTTACTTGAACCCATTGCCTGACCATGACCAATTGGAATGTATGGACTAACCTTAATATGCTTGACGTAATTATTAAAATCCTTTTGTGACATATCCAATAAGTGCTGTGCATTATACGGACTAGTAAGCTTATTCAAATCATAACCAACAATGTGACCAGACATTAAATTAGTATGACTAAGCAGACTTGTATAAGCCCAACCATCAGAAACCGTCACACCTTCTGGAATATGACCAACCCGGTTAATGTTATCATCATTAGGATCTTTAACACTTAATAGAACCGGTTGATAAAACTTGGTCTTCAAGGTTAAATCGCCGCTAGTCAAAGTCCGACCACTTGTTTCGGGCGTATATTCATCAGGATTAATATAATTGATAGAAGAACCATAGTGGGTTTTCCACGTTTTATAATCATTAGTACCCGGTTGTGCTGTAACATTTGAAACAAGATCTGGGTCGACAACACCTTCATTTGTACTTTTTCTAACAGTTACTTTAGTAGTGGCACTAGCGTTACCATAAGTATACTTAACTGTATAAGTTTTGGATACGTCACAAAAAATATTATCTCTAGAAATCTTGACCTGGTCATTAGCAACAACTGTCCCTGTCTCATCAGTCGCATAAGAAATAGCATCTTTGGTAAAGAAATCATAGTTGTCATTGCGCACCAAAGTAACAGTCTTAGGTACAGAAATTTGATTCTTAGCAAAGTAATTTTCATTGACATAGCCTACTTGCCGACCATCAACATAAATTCGCCAATAACGCGCCTTTTTAGTCTCGATCAATTGATCTGATTGAATGTGATTGTAACGAAAATTGATGCCATCAGCTACCTTAGTATGAACTTTACCATTAGAAATACTCTTCCATACTTTATAGTTTTTATCACCAGCAACCTTAGTCATCATAGCAAAACCAGTAATTGTCTGCTTAGGCTTTTTAATTTTTGTTTGATCGCCCTGAGTAGTATCGCTGGTATTAGTGGTACCAGTTGCTGAATTATCAGTACTGGAAGTAGAAGTAGTCTTATTATCTTGTGCATTATTAGCACTATTATCACTATTTGATGCAGCTGGCGCATTAGTCGCGCTGGTTGTATCTGCCACAGCTACTGTAGCAGAGGAGCTAGTTGCAACTGCTAAAGCAACCATTAGTGTCGTTATTATCGTTGCTATTTTTTTTAAATGCTTCAAAAATTTTCCCTCCAAAATTAATCCTTATTTCTATATTATAAGGTAAAAGGTCTGTAATAAAAAATACAAAATTGATACACTTTCATTGACAGCTTTCTATACAAGTGATTTAATTAGCACTGTACTTATTAGAGTGCTAATAACATAGAACTTAAATTTAGGAGGCAAAAATATGCTTGTACCTACAGTTATTGAACAAACTGCCCGTGGTGAACGCGCATACGACATTTATTCCCGTCTATTAAAAGATCGAATTATTATGTTGAGCGGTGAAATCAACGACGACATGGCCAATTCAATCATTGCACAATTATTATTCCTTGATGCTCAAGACAACACCAAAGATATTTCTCTTTACATCAACTCACCAGGTGGTGTAATTACTTCAGGTCTGGCAATTATGGATACTATGAACTTTATTAAGTCTGATGTTTCCACAATTGCCATCGGGATGGCCGCATCAATGGCTTCAATTTTGTTAACCAGCGGTACTAAGGGTAAGCGTTTTGCTTTGCCAAACTCAACTGTCTTAATTCACCAACCTTTGGGTGGTGCACAAGGTCAGCAAACAGATATTCAAATTGCTGCAAATGAAATTATGAAGAGTCGTGAAAAGATCAATAATATTATTCACGAAACTACGGGTCAGCCTTTAAGTAAGATTCTAAAAGATACTGAACGTGACAACTATATGACCGCACAAGAAGCCAAAGACTATGGCCTAATTGACGAAATTATGGTTAACAAGAAAAATAGCTAAATAAAATAATTTAGTACAAACGTTACTTTAGCAAAAACATCATTAGGAAAAATCCTAATGATGTTTTTTATTTTGAACTAAGAACACTCATTATTTAGCTACAAGCAGGGTTGACAAACTAACGCAAAATAGTAAGCTTAATTAAATTAGTAAATAATTAAATAATGATGAGAAGGATTGGTGACCTTTGATGAAAGAAAAAGTAACTGCAGAAGATTTATATCGCTTAAAGTCGGTTTCACAAGTTAGATTTGCTGCAGGCAAAGCATTCTTTGCAGAAAATTATATTAATCAAGAAGAAAATGACTATGAAGCCAAGCTAGTCAGTCTTGATCAAGAACAAAATTATCGTATTTGGGCTCACGGCGGGTTGAATAGCCAACCACGAATTTTAAACGGATCTTTGTATTATTTGCATCAAGAACCTAACCAAAAACAACAATTACAGCGCATACCACTAGATGGTGGCATAGCAGCCGCAGTAACATTTGCTGATGATGCACTTGCAGTTGAGCAACTACTTAGTTCAGGTAATGGCCAAGTCCTGTATTTTAAAACCAAGACAACCCACGAACAGCCAAAATTTAAAACTGCAAAATTTCCCCAAGTACGACATGTTACTAAGTTAAACGGCCGCGCCGATGGTTATGGTTGGTTAGAAAACGATGCCGAATATTCATTGCGTAAACTTAACCCCACTACCCAAGAAATCACAACTCTATTTACTACTAAGGATAATTTTACATTAGCTGCTGTCAATTATGATGGAACAAATATTGTTTATCTTCAAGGAACCCAGCCAGATTTGGATACAGATATTGATTATACTAAAGCAGCTTACCTGTATAATTTAACGACCCAAACAAAACAACAGATTACCGAAAAATTACCACAAGGCATTTTTTCAGCAGCTGCTTTTTCACCAGATGACCACACTTTAGCCTTAGTTGGTAATGATAACAGCCACATTGGTCAGACAGTCAATGATTTATACTTATATTCGTTAGCAACATGCACATTAACCAATTTAACGAAACAATTAGATGAAGTTGATGTCGGCTACGGTGGCGAATTAACCGGTGATTTTACCCAAAATTTATGTAGCAACAGCGTTTTGTGGCTTAATAATGATTGTTATGTCTTTACTGCCCTACATCATGGGCATAGTCAACTATATTTAGGTAATGCGACTGATGTAAAACTGATACGTAACGAGCGTGAACAGATAACCGACTTTTGTATTGCACAGCAGCAAAAATTGCTGCTAACTGTTTCTTGTCAGGCAAAACCTAGTGAATTACTGGTTTTTGATCTTGAAACCAAGACAACTGATCTTTTGAACAATCCTAATTATGAATATGAAAAAACACATGATTATGCTCATGCACAGCATTTTTCATACCTGTCACAAGATAAACAACAAAAATTAGACGGTTGGTATTTACCAGCAGTTGGAAAATCAGCGCAGACTCCTGTTCTTCTATACGTTCACGGTGGTCCCCATGGCGCATACGGCGAAACCTTCTTTCACGAATTTCAAGTTTTAGCCAGTTGGGGCTATGGCGTAGTTTATGTTAATCCGCGAGGTTCAACTACTTACGGACAAAAGTTCTGCGACCACGTAGACGGTCACTATGGTGAAGATGACTTTGCCGATGTAATTGCGGGATTGGACTACGCTTTAGCTCACTTTCCAGAGCTTGATTCTAACCACCAATATATTGCTGGAGGCTCTTATGGCGGCTTCATGACAACTTGGGCAGTTGGCCACACTAAACGCTTTAAAGCCGCAGTAGCTCAACGGTGTGTAAGTGATTGGCTTAGTATGAATGGGACTTCAGATATTGGTTATTGGTTTGACCGGCAAGAATTACAAGCTGACCTATTTGCTAATCCGCAAGCACGACAGCGATATTGGCAAATG
Organism: Lactobacillus sp. ESL0785; assembly: GCF_029395455.1. Taxonomy (NCBI): domain Bacteria; kingdom Bacillati; phylum Bacillota; class Bacilli; order Lactobacillales; family Lactobacillaceae; genus Lactobacillus; species Lactobacillus sp. ESL0785. The sequence continues at coordinate 613,849 of NZ_CP113916.1, read as the reverse complement.
TCACCATTAGCCTATGCACAAAATGTAACTACGCCAATCAGACTATTGCACGGTGAATGGGATATGCGTTGCCCAATTTCACAAAGTGAAGAATTTTTCACCGCAGTCAAGTTAGCTGGTGGTGAAACCGATATGATCCGGTTTCCACAATCATTCCATGGAATTTCGCGCGATGGCCTACCATCATTAAGAATTCAGCGACTCAGTGCGATCAAGGAATGGTTTGACCAACATCAATAAAAATAGCTTATAAAAATAACAGACATGATTATCTATCATGTCTGCTTTTTTTATTTAAAACATGCAAATTCACTTTTAGCCTTTCAAACTTTCAGCGACTTCATGTAATTTTTTTAAGCGGTGATTGACACCGGATTTAGAAATCGGGCCATCTGGAACTTGTTGCGCTAATTCCTTAAGGGATAATTCTGGATTAGTTAACCGCAAGCGGGCCAAATCTTGCAGCTTTTCAGGTAGAGTATCCAAACCCTTTTTTTGCGCAATTAATTGAATATCCTCAACTTGCTTAGCCGCCGCTGTAGCTGTCTTTTTCAAATTAGCTGTGTCGCAATTAACCAAGCGGTTCACCGAATTACGCATATCACGCATAATTCGCAAATCTTCAAAAGAGAGCATCGCATTTAATGCCCCAACAATATGCAAAAAATCACCAATTTTTTCAGCTTCCTTAAGATAAACAATAAAACCGCGCCGTCTCTTAGTTGTTTTTGCATTTAAAAAGAAGTAATGGTTCATTAATGCCAGCAAATCATTATTATGATCCTCATAAGCTGAATAAATTTCCAAATGATAACGGCTAGTTTCAGGATTATTGACACTACCACTGGCTAGAAAAGCTCCACGCAAATAGGACATCGCGCCCTCTTTCGACGTAATAATTCGTTTGGGAATCCGCGTAATAATACCAGAAGTTGCTGTTAAAATTTCCAAATTAGTTAAGATTTCCCGCACGTGATTTTGCAGGCGAACAAGATACTGGTTGTTCTTCTTCAGTTTCATTTTACGCGACACAATCAAGAGCGGTTCAACCTGATAGGCCGTTTTAATTAAAGAAAAAATTCGACGGGCAATTGCCGGATTTTCCGTTGTAATATCCAAACTAAATTTATGATCATGAAAGTTGAGCACACCATTCATTCGTAAAAAAGCTGCGAGTTCAGCCTTAGCATGCTCTGGATGAATTGGTAATGCCGTTAACTCCTTTTTAACATTACTTGCATAACTGGCCATTACTGGTTAATCCTCTTTCTACGGGACATTGCTTCATAAGCCAAATTGATAATTTCGCAAGCTACTTTTTGACCATCATGAAAGACTAAGCCACTATGTTGGTCAATAAAGTCAGCGGTAATTACTCGACAGCCTTGCTTTCGTAAACCGGCGAAGTCATTTTTAACTGGTTCTAAATAAGCATCATAATCAGCAGGATTAAATTTATTCATATCAATTTTGGCACCATTCAACAAGGTTGTATCAATATAGTGTCCGCCAAGATGCTTATTAATTACTGCAACGTGTTCACTATCAGAAAAATGGTCAGTCTCGCCCAACTGCGTCATAATATTACAAATATATATTACTTCTGCACTGGTTTCTCGCACTGCTTGACCAAGATTAGGAATCATTAAATTAGGCAAAATTGACGTGAACAAACTCCCGGGTCCTAAAACGACTGCATCAGCCTGCATCACTGCTGCCAAAACTGGTAACACAGCTTCTGGTTCAGCAGCTGAATTAGTATCCGTTACCCAAACCCGCTTAATTCGTTTATCCTTATCAGTTATTTCTTTTTCACCAGCCTGAATTGTGCCATCCACGAATTCCGCATTAAGTGTCAATGGTTCATTGGAAGCTGGAAAAACATGACCATCAACGTGCATCATTTTGGACAAGGACTGGACAGCATCAAAAATATTACCATGCATTTCATTTAAAGCGGCAATAATTAAATTACCAATTGCGTGACCTGAAAAAAACGAGTCCGAAGAATCAAACCGGTATTGAAAAATATTCTTTTCCTCTTGGGGAATATCGCTCAAGGCAACCAGCACATTACGAATATCGCCAGGTGGCACCACGTTAATAAAATTGCGGATTGAACCAGACGATCCACCATCATCAGAAACGGTAACAATCGCCGTAATTTCTGCATTCTGATCTTTTAAGGCATTCAAAATCACGGGCAAACCAGTGCCCCCACCGATGACAACAACTTTCGGCCGACGATTTTTAATCACCCGAATTATTTTTCCTTCTCTATTCATCATCGAATTCACCTATTTTCTAGTGTAGCGGCTAATCTCGCGGTGCGTAATATCCACGGGATAATTATTTTTAGCTAAATCACGGGCAAGCTGTTGGGCAATTGCGACACTCCGGTGTTGACCACCAGTACAGCCAATTGCAATCGTTAATTTTTCTTTACCCTCTTTAATATATCCAGGGAGGGCAATCTTTAATAAATCAAGCAAGCTGTTATAAAAGATTTGCGTTTCTCGTTTATCCATTACATAATTGGCTACCCGCTTATCTAAACCCGTAAATGGCCTTAATTCTGAAATATAGAAGGGATTAGGCAAAAAGCGCACGTCCATCACAATATCAGCATCAATCGGCAGCCCATATTTAAAGCCAAATGACATTACTTCAATCGAAAAAGGCTGCTTTTGGCGATCGCTGAATTCTGTTAGTAATTTTTGTTTTAACTGTTTCGTTGTCAACTTTGATGTATCAATAATATAATTGGCGCGATTACGAATTCCCGTCAAAATTTGCCGCTCTTCCTTAATGCCATCAAGTAGTCGTCCATTACTTGCCAGTGGTGGCAGACGCCGAGTTTCTTTATACCTAGCAACTAATGCATCATCTGATGCATCCAAAAAGAGAATCGTTGTCTGAACCGTCCCATTGTCTTCTAGCGAATTAATCTCATCCAGTAAATCACGATAAAAACTTTTAACCCGCAAATCAATCACAACTGCTACCTTAGTGAAGTCATCAGAATTAACAATTAAATCCCAAAAACTGCCAAGTAGTGTTGGCGGCAAATTATCGACAACAAAGTAGCCCATATCTTCTAACGAATGTGATGCAACTGTTTTACCAGCGCCACTCATCCCTGTGACCACCAATAATTGCTTTTTCTTTTTAGCCATTTTGCCAAGCCCCCTAATTATCTAAATTATAGCATACCGGGTGTTTCATAAGTATTTAGTGCAATAAAAAAGATCCCGCTGGGACCCTTTTTAATCATTTACTAATCATCTGCGCGCAAAGGCGGCAACAATTTCATTAATACCAAAGATAAGCAGCCAAAACGAAATCAGCCAAATTAAGGTTAATGCCGATAAGGCCGGATTAAACATCAAACTAAGCGATATTAATAAGCCAAAAATATTTAAAATCAATGTAAACCAGAAGTAAAAGCGCGAGACTTTACGCATATGCCACGAAACACTAATTCCCGAAATTGAATCAAACAAAAACCAAAAAGCAAACAAATATGCAATCGTCAAGCCACCAGCATCATATGAATAAAGGAACATAATTCCAATCAAAATATCTAGCACCCCAGAAAATATTGATAGCCAACTAAAGGAAATAAAATAGTGAAAATGACTATAAAAAGCAAGCCATACAAATCCTTGCACAATCGACAAAATGGCAAATAATAAAACAAACGCGTGCAAAGCTTTACCTGGATGACGTAGCAAAAATAACCCCGCCACAATCATTAATACACCTGCTAGTAAAGCAGCCCAATCAAAGCCATGATGTTCGTTATAATTAGAAAAATTATCCATTTTCAGTCCTCCTTGTGCTTTATTGTACACTTTTTAATAAATAATTAAATGTTATTTGTCTTGTTGCTTGGCTGCTAATTTAGTCAACTTTGTGTCACGCACTAGAACCGGTTTGAGATACTGACCAGTATAACTTTCTTTTATTTCGGCAACTTCTTCTGGTGTACCAGTTGCCACAATTGTCCCACCACCTTCGCCGCCTTCAGGGCCAAGGTCAATTAACCAATCTGCATTCTTAATCACATCAAGGTTATGCTCAATAATTAAAACTGTGTTTCCTTCATCAACAAGTCGCTGCAACACTTCCAGCAGTCGCTTAATATCATCAGTATGCAAACCAGTTGTTGGTTCATCAAGAATATAAAAATTCTTCCCGGTTGATAATTTTTGCAATTCTGCTGCTAATTTCATTCTTTGGGCTTCCCCACCTGACAGAGTTGTCGCTGATTGACCTAATTTAACGTAGCCCAAGCCCACATCAACGATTGTCTGCAGTTTACGAGCAATCTTCGGGATATTTTTGAAGAAATCACAGGCTTCACTAATCGTCATATCCAACACTTGAGCAATATTCTTCTTCCGGTAAGTAACTTCCAATGTTTCTGAATTGTAACGACTGCCATGGCAAACTTCACACGGTACATAAACATCTGGTAAAAAGTTCATTTCAATTTTGATAATACCGTCGCCGTGGCAAGCTTCACAGCGTCCGCCCTTAACGTTAAAAGAAAAACGTGCCTTAGTATAACCGCGCAGCTTAGCTTCATTAGTCTGCGCAAACAGCGCACGAATATCATCAAAAACGCTGGTATAAGTTGCTGGATTACTGCGTGGCGTTCGTCCAATTGGACTTTGGTCAATATCGATAATTTTTTCAATATTTTTGTAGCCGCTGATACTCTTGTACTTACCCGGTTTAGTCTGATTGCGATTAAGCTTTTGTGCTAACGCCCGTTTTAAAATCATGTTAACCAGCGTTGATTTACCTGAACCGGATACCCCGCTGACTACAATAAACTTACCTAAAGGAAAATCGACCTTGATATTTTTTAGATTATTTTCTGCAGCACCAGTGATTGTAATTTTTTTGCCATTACCTTTTCGCCGTTCTAACGGTACCGGCACAAATTTTTTCCCCGTTAAATATTGACCTGTTAATGACTTAGGATTAGCTTCAACTTCTTCAGGTGTGCCAGCAGCCATGACTTGACCACCATAAGTTCCAGCGCCGGGACCCATATCAATTAAGTAATCTGCCTGGCGCATTGTTTCATCGTCATGTTCAACGACAATCAAAGAATTGCCTAAATCACGCATTTTTTTCAATGCAGCAATTAACCGATCATTATCCCGTTGGTGCAACCCAATAGAAGGCTCATCCAAAACATACATCACTCCTGACAAATTAGAACCAATTTGCGTTGCCAAGCGAATTCGCTGAGCTTCCCCACCAGATAAAGTATTGGCAGACCGCGATAATGTTAGATAATCAAGACCAACGCTATTTAAAAACGTTAAGCGATCACGCACTTCTTTTAAAATTGGCTTAGCAATTATTGTTTCCTGTTCATCAAGCTGGACATTATTAAAAAAGTCTAAAGCCTTATTAATTGCTAATTCAGATGTTTCTGCTATATCCTTGCCCATCACCTTAACAGCCAACGCCTTTTCATTAAGACGCTTGCCATGACAGGTTGAACAAGTTAATTCCGTCATATACTTGCCCATTACATCACGCATAAATTTAGACATCGGGTGTTGATAACGTCGTTCAACATTTGCCATCGCACCTTCAAAGGCAGCCGTGGTATCATTGACACCAAAATCACCAGTTACATGAAATTTGATTTTCTTACTTGAACCATGTAGGACTGTTTCTTGCTGCTTTTTCGTTAATTTTAAGAATGGCTTATCAAGTGGAATTTTCAAAGCTGCACAGGCCTGCGCCAACATTTCACTATAATACTTAGAATTTTTCCATGGTGCAACAGCACCTGCTGCTAAAGTTTTACTCTTATCAGGAATAACTAAATCTTCGTCAACAGATAACTTAACACCCAAGCCATCACAATCAGGACAAGCACCAAACGGAGCATTGAACGAAAAGAGCCGTGGTTCCATCTCACCCACCGTAAAACCACACTTAGGACAAGCATAATATTCCGAAAAATTCAGCATTTTGTCACCGATGACATCAACATTCATATAACCATCAGACAAACGCAGCGCGGCTTCTACCGAATCAAATAAGCGTGATCGAATGCCGTCTTTAACAATTAACCGATCAACGACAATATCAATTGTGTGGCGCTTATTTTTTGCCAAAGCAAAATCTTCGCCAATTTCATGCATTTCACCATCAACTAATACACGAACATAACCCGCACGCTGTACCCGCTTAAAAACTTCTTTGTGTTCACCACGCTTTGATCTAACAACTGGTGCTAACAATTGAATTTTACTACGTTCAGGCAATTTAAGAATCCGATCAACCATCTGTTGTGCTGATTGCCGTTCAATTAGGGTGCCATCATTAGGACAAATTGGATGTCCTACTCGTGCCCAAAGCAAACGTAAATAATCATTAATTTCCGTTACCGTGCCCACAGTTGAACGGGGATTATGTGATGTCGTCTTTTGGTCAATTGAAATGGCTGGGTTTAAGCCATCAATTGCATCAACATCTGGTTTATCCATTTGACCTAAAAACTGGCGCGCATAACTCGATAGTGATTGCACATACCGCCGACGCCCTTCAGCGTATAAGGTATCAAAGGCCAGGGAACTTTTTCCAGAACCCGACAAGCCAGTAATGACTACCAGTTTATCTTTCGGAATTGTTAAATTAATATCCTTGAGGTTATGCTCCCGCGCACCCCGAATAACGATTTTATCGTTTACCATTTAATGTTTTTCCTTTTTTCTTAATCGGTTTTCTCGTTGAATTTTCTAATTCCATAATTGCATCCCGCAAATTAGCTGCACCCTCAAAGTCCAGTTTCTTAGCAGCAGCTTGCATTTGCTGACGTAAATCAGAAATCATTGTTTTCTTTTGCTTAGCCGTTAACTCATCAAAGTTAAGATCGGCAAAGCTATCACTGTTAGGTACATCATCAGCCTGCTTAGTAGCCGAGATAGCATCCCGAATGGGCTTTACAATTGTCTTAGGCGTAATACCATGTTCTTCATTAAAAGCAATCTGTAATTTTCGCCGGCGCTGTGTCGCATCAATCGCCTCATGCATTGAATCAGTGATTGAATCCGCATACATGATAACTTTACCATTTTGATTACGCGAAGCACGACCCATTGTTTGGACTAGAGGACGGTAGGCCCGTAAAAAACCTTCCTTATCAGCATCTAAAATCGCAACTAAAGAAACTTCTGGCACGTCAATCCCTTCGCGCAGTAAGTTAATTCCAATTAGCACGTCGTATTTACCAAGTCGTAAATCACGTAAAATTTGCATCCGCTCAAGTGTTTTAACATCAGAGTGCAAATATTGGACCTTAATGCCCAAATCTTTGAGGTAATCGGTTAAATCTTCAGCCATTTTTTTGGTCAAAGTCGTGACAAAAACTCGCTCATTATGATCAATGCGTTGATTAATTTCTGCTACTAAGTCATCAATCTGGCCTTCAATTGGCCGGACCTCAATCTGAGGATCAAGCAAGCCTGTCGGCCTGATAATCTGTTCTACCTTATCGTCAGTTCGTTCTAATTCATAGTCACCCGGCGTTGCCGAAACATATAAAATTTGATTAACATGCTTTTCAAATTCTTGTAATTTTAGCGGACGGTTATCAAGTGCCGATGGTAAGCGAAAACCATAATCAATCAATGTCTTCTTCCGATTACGGTCACCATTATACATTGCCCTGATTTCTGGCATTGTTGCGTGTGATTCATCAATCAAAATCAAAAAATCGTCAGGGAAGAAGTCAAGCAGTGTATACGGTGGCTCACCTTCCTTACGGCCTTCCATATGTCTTGAATAATTTTCAATGCCGTTGGTATAGCCAACCTCATTCATCATTTCCATATCATAAGTAGTCCGCTGCTTAATTCGCTCAGCTTCCAGCAGTTTGCCTTCGCCTTCAAATTCCTTTACCTGCAGTTTCATTTCTTGCGAAATTAATTTCAAAGCCCGCCGCATTTGTTCATCATTAGTCATAAAGTGCGTAGCTGGAAACAATGAGATGCTTTCACGTTCACCGATTACTTCACCAGTTAACGCATCAACTTCCACAATCCGATCAATTTCATCACCAAAAAATTCAATCCGATAAGCATGGTTGGAATTACCTGCTGGAAAAACTTCAACGCTATCACCCCGCACGCGAAAACGACCACGCTGAAAATCAATGTCGTTGCGATCATATTGAATATTAACCAAATCCCGCAGTAGGGTATTACGATCATATTCTTCACCTTCATGGAAAGTGATTACACTAGCAGCATATTCATGCGGGTCCCCTAACCCATAAATGCAAGAAACAGAAGCCACAACGATTACATCATTGCGCTCCATTAAGTCACTAGTCGCCTGGTGGCGCAACTGGTCGATCTCGTCATTAATTGCCGAATCTTTTTCAATATAAGTATCTGACTGGGGCACATAAGCTTCAGGTTGATAATAATCATAGTAAGAGACAAAATAATCAACAGCATTATGTGGAAAAAACTCCTTAAATTCACCATATAATTGCCCAACTAAAGTTTTATTATGAGAAATAACCAACGTTGGTTTATTTAAATTAGCAATAATATTAGCCATCGTAAAGGTTTTACCAGTTCCAGTAGCTCCTTCAAGAATTTGTTCTTTATCACCCTTCTTAAAGCCAGCAGTTAGTTGATCAATCGCTTGTTGCTGGTCACCAGCTGGTTTAAATTTTGATACAAGTTCAAATTTATGCTTTTCTTGTCGCTTAATCATCAAAAGACTCCTCGTAAAAAAGTTGGACCAAAAGCCCAACTTTTATTAATGTATTCTATTTTACTACAGCGAACATATTTTCGCACGCGATTCAGCTTATTTTAACAGTTCAGCCAAAGCTACTTGATAAGTAGAAGCTGCTTTTTCTGCAGTTGTAATATCCGGTTGATTAACACCAACATAAGCCTTAATTACCGGTTCAGTACCCGATGGTCTAAGTGCCAACCAGGTTTCATCAGCTAGAAAGTACTTCAAGACATTCGACTTCGGCAAGTCAGTCATGGCTGTAGTTTGGCCCTTAACCGTCTCTTCTTGAGTTAAAAAGTCCTGCATCTTAACAACCTGCACGCCATTAATTGTCGTTAATTGTGCTGCACGCAATTTAGTCATTAACGCTGCCATCTTCTTTTGCCCGCCAATTCCCGGCATTTCAATTGCCCGCGTGATTTCATAAGAAGTACCGTATTTCTGCCAAATTTCTTTTAAACCATCTAAAACCGTCATTTTACGCGAAGCATAATAAGAAGCAACTTCAGCGAACATTAGTGCTCCTTGCATTGCATCCTTGTCACGCGCAAATGGCTTAAACAAATAACCATAACTTTCTTCAAAGCCCATCAAGAACTGACCATCATGTGCTTTATTCATCCGGTCAACTTCTTCACCAATAAACTTGAACCCGGTCAAAACCGACTTAGTTTTAATGCCAAAATCACGAGCAATCTTCAATGGCATTTGACTAGAAACAATTGACGTAATCAATTCATAATTTGGTGTTAATTGACCACTGTCCTTCAAGTTAACCAATAAATAATAAGCCATTAAAGTAGCAATTTGGTTCCCCGTTAAAACTTGAAAATCACCCTTTTCAGTCCGTACACATGCGCCCATCCGGTCAGCATCCGGATCTGTTGCAATAATTAAATCTGCCTGCTTTTCATTAGCTAAAGCAACTCCCGGATCAAACACATCCCGATATTCTGGATTTGGTTTTTTCGTAGTAGGAAATTCTGGGTCAATAATGGATTGACTAGGAACTGGAATAATATTAGTAAAACCATTTTGGCGAAATGCCCGCTCATAAAGCATCTTACCCGTTCCGTGTAAAGGTGAATAAATAATTTTCAGCTTATTTGCGTTTTCCTTAATCAACGGTTTATTAACATTAACAGTCTTGAGTTCTGCCAAGTAGGCTTCATCAAGGTCTTCACCAATTAACTGTAACAGTCCTTGAGACCGTAATTGCTCAACTGGAGCTGCCTTAATTGCAAAAATATCAGTAACTTGTTCAGCATGAGCAAACACCCGGTTAGCATTTTCAGGACCCATTTGCGCGCCGTCTGAGCCATAAACCTTATAGCCATTATATTGCTTAGCATTGTGAGAAGCTGTAATGTTAATTCCAGCAAAAGCATGTAAATGTCGCACTGCAAATGATAATTCTGGCGTTGGCCGCAAATCGTCAAATAAGTAAACATGAATACCATGTGCTCCCAAAACCCGGGCAGCAATTTGCGCAAATTCACGTGAGTGATACCGCGAATCAAATGAAATTGCAACGCCACGTTTCTGTGCTGTCGCACCATTTTCAGTAATTAAGCGAGCCAACCCTTCGGTTACCCATTTAATTGTAAAAACATTAATTCGGTTAATTCCCGGCTCAAGACGGCCACGCATCCCTGCAGTGCCAAAATTAATCTCTTGACCAAAAGCATCTTGAACCCATGTGGCATCCTGACCCAATTCTGTCAATTGGGCTGCTAAATAATCTGGCATATCAGGAGCTGCTTGCCATTTTTTAAAAGTTTCTTCTGCATTAATCAAAGTACTATTCCCCTTTTTCTAAAAATAAATCCGGTTTCATCTTGTCTATTTTAACATTAATTAGCTTAGCAAAATAAAAAGAATTCAACTTACGCTGAATTCTTATATCTAATCATTTAATTTTTGCAAATAGTTATATGCCTCTTGACCAGCAACACTACCTTCACCAACTGCATTAGCAATCTGGCGTAAATCTTTTGCTCGGACATCGCCAAGAGCAAAAACGCCAGCAACTTTAGTATGCATATGTTCATCAGTAGGAATCCAGCCCTTATTATCTAGAATACCTAAATCATTAAATGGGGTCGTCTGCGGCAACATACCAACATAAATAAATACACCACGAGTAGCTATCTGCTTCTCTGCACCAGTTTCTTTATCCTGGTAAGTTACGCCGGTTACTTTTTGCCCATCACCATCAATTGACTTAGTATTAGCATTCCAGATAAAGTGCATCTTATCATTAGCAAATGCTCGCTTTTGCAAAGTAGCCTGTGCCCGTAATTGGTCACGACGGTGGATAACCGTTACTGACTTAGCAGATTGAGCAAGATAAATACCTTCTTCAATTGCTGAATCGCCGCCACCGATAACTGCAATGTCTTCATCCTTAAAAAAGGCCGCATCACAAACCGCACAATAAGAAACACCCTTGCCTGAATATTCTTCTTCACCGGGAACACCCAAGTGACGATGATCAGCACCAGTCGCAATAATCAAAGCTTGCGTAGTATATTCACCAGCATCAGTCTTAACAACTTTTGTATTACCATCAAGCTCAACCGATTGAACGTCACCGTATTCAAATTCAGCACCAAAACGCATAATTGAATTATACATTTTTTCGCCCAATTCTGGTCCCTTCACATCACTGAAGCCAGGATAATTGTCAATTGCATCAGTATTATTCATCTGACCGCCATAAAGTCCACGATCAAGGAGCAACACTGATAAATTAGCTCGGGAAGCATAAAGAGCAGCTGTCATTCCACCAGGACCAGCACCAATGATAATTACATCATAATTTTTTGCCATGTTTTCACCTCAAGAAGTTTCTTATTTTTAGTAAGTAAAGTGTATAATAAAATACGCTTAAAGTCTAATTTCTTGTTTGGGACTTCTACCCATCATCTTGGTAATTTCATCATCGACATTGGTATTTTCATATAAAACCCGATAAATAGCTTCACTAATCGGCATATCGATTTGCTTTTCTTGGCATAATTCATGAACCGCTTTAACTGTCGTAGCACCTTCAATAACTTGACCCATATTTTTAACAATATAGTCAAGGCTCTTACCTTCACCAATTTGCTTACCACAACGCCAATTACGAGAATTAACCGAGGTACAAGTAACAATTAAGTCACCAATACCAGCTAAGCCACTAAAGGTTAATGGTTTAGCGCCAAAGTAATTAACTCCTAGCCGGGTAATCTCTGCTAAACCACGTGTCATCAGTGCAGCCTTAGCATCATCACCATAATGCTTACCAACCAAAATTCCGGCAGCAATTGCAATGACATTTTTGACAGCACCAGCAACTTCAACGCCAATCAAGTCATCGTTAGTATAAAGGCGTACGTAATCATTAGACATTAATTGCTGCACTTTTTGGGCATTAGTCATACTAGTTGATGCACAAGCAATCGCAGTTAAATCTTTCTGTGCCACACTCTCGGCGTGACTAGGACCAGAAATTGCTACAATCTTATCTTCATCATTAGGGTAAACTTCTTCAGTCAAAATTTCAGAAATCAATTTTTTGGTTCCTGGTTCAATTCCCTTTGTCGCGGTTACTAAAAGTGGTTGACTACCTATTTTAGCCAAAACCGCACGCACATTTTTGGCAACGCTGCGAATAGCACTTGTCGGCAGCACAAACAAGACAACTTCTGCACCAGTTAAAGCTACTGTCAAATCACTAGTTGCCTTAGCTGTCTTATTTACTTGCCAATTTTTCATATAATGTAAATTAGTATGTTGTTCGTTAATCTCTTGGTTAACTTGTTCGTTATTACCAAATAGAACGACTTCATTTCCCTTGTCAGCAAGCATCGAGCCCAAAACTGTTCCCCATGAACCTGCTCCTAAAACTGCAATTTTTGTCATTTTTATTCCAAACTTTCTTTAAATAATCAAATTAATAATCTTAGTCTCTTGTATACGGATACTTGAGGCCACTACCATCAAGATACCACTTAGGCTTAACTTTTACCCGGCGATAAATAAATAGGGCAATAACAACAATAAATAATACCAAACTTAATAATTGCGAAACACGAATTACATTGAATAGGTACAAACTATCGGTCCTAAGTCCCTCAACAAAAAACCGCACAACTGAATACCAAGCAAGATAAAGCATAAAAACTTCTCCCTGCTTAAACAAGTGTTTTTTATGGCGCAAACTTAAAATTAACAACAGACCCAGCAAATTAAAAAATGATTCGTAAAGAAAAGTCGGTTGATAATAAACCCCATTAATATTCATTTGTGCAATAATCCAAGCTGGCAAGTGCAGGCTTTGCAAGAAATGCAATGTTGTCGGACCACCATGGGCTTCTTGATTCATAAAATTGCCCCAACGTCCTAAAATTTGTGCTGCCATTACTCCCGGAGCAATCACATCTAACATTAAAAATGGTGGCAGCAGCCGTTTATAACAAAAAATTAGCAACACAATTGCCCCAGCAATTAATCCACCATAGATTGCAATACCACCGTTCCAAATAGCGATAATTTGGTCAGGATGCTGCGAATAATAGCTCCATTCAAAGACAACATAATAGATCCGTGCGCCAACATAACCTAACGGTACACCCCATAAAAGCAAATCAATAAAATCATCACTAGCAATCTGCCGTCTTTTACCCTCAATAATTGCCATTGAAGCTGCTATGACAATCGCAACAGCCATAATAACACCATACCACTTGATGCTTAAACTTCCTAACTGAATCGCGACCGGGTTAATCGTTAACATCATTTATTTTTATCCTCCGCCAAATCTTTCTTTGAGTTAGCAGAAATCAAGTTGGTCAAGTTATTATCAAAGGTTTTAGTAGCATCATAGCCCCATTTTTTTGCCCGAAAATTCATCGTTGCAATTTCAATAATATCTTCCATGTTGCGACCAACTTTAACTGGAATTGTAATTTGCGGAATTTCTACATTGCAGATATTACGTTTACTTTCTTCAAAACCCAATCGATCATAATTAGCCGTATTATCCCAATTAACTAACTTAATCACTAACCGGATACTAGCACGTCTTTTCACAGCACCTACACCAAACAAATCCATGACATTAATAATACCGATGCCGCGAATTTCCATTAAATGTTTCAAAATTTGAGGTGCTTCACCCATTACCGTCTCAACGTCCTTTTGATAAACATCAACCCGATCATCCGCAATCAAGCGGTGACCGCGATGAATTAATCCTAACGCGGTTTCCGACTTACCAACACCAGAATCTCCTGTCAGCAAGACTCCTAAGCCCTTAACTTCAACTAATACGCCGTGAATTGTATCCCGAACTGCTAAACGCTCACGCAAATATTCAGTCAAAATACTAGACACATATGTTGTCGATTCCGATGACGTTAATATTGGGATTTTAGCCTGTTCAGCCGCCTCTTTTAACTCACGCGGAATCCGCAGCGAACGCGAAACAAAAAAGCACGGTGTTTCTAGGGTACACATTTTAGTGAAGACCCTAATTAAACTATCATGATCCAATCTAGCAGCATAGGAAATTTCCGTCCGCCCTAAAAGTTGAATCCGCTGTTTAGGATAAAAATCAAAATAACCAGTTAACTCCAACCCAGGCCGATAAATATCAGATACAATAATCTCTTTATTATCAATATATTGCTTACCTTGAGCCACACGTATTATTTTATTATCACGAATTAAATTCTTTAATTTAACAGCCTTGACCATCTTGCTTGCCTCATAAATTATTTATCAACATCTTTTGTTTTGACATTACGTGCTTTTTTACGTTTAGTCTGTGTATTATTATCGCTACGCCAATCATACCAGCTACTGCTGCCACTGCTTGGCGTATTTGGTATATCATCTTTTTTAGTAAAATGATTAATTAACCAAATAACTAACGCAATTACAATAATTGCTGGCAGCAACATAAAGAAAATATGAAAGAATGCAAAGAGCATACTTAGAGCAATTACTGCCAATAATACTAAACCAACAATTCCCCAAAAACTCATTTTTTCACCTATTCTGGATTATCTTGACTCAGCCGCCATTGCAAATATGAATAGACAAATGGCTGCAACTTTCCATCCATTACACCACTTGTATCAGCTGTTTCATAGCCAGTTCGCAAATCCTTAACCAAATCATAAGGATGAAAAACATAGGATCTAATTTGTGAACCCCAGCCAATTTCCTTCTGGTCACCCTTTAATTCCTGCTTATGCTGACGCTTTTTTTCTTCTTCCAAGTGGAACAGCTTAGCCCGCAATTCATTCATTGCTGTTTCTCGGTTTTGCAGTTGCGAACGCTGCGCCTGGGAAGTGGTTACAAAACCCGTTGGCAAGTGTGTAATCCGCACAGCACTAGAAGTTTTGTTAATATGCTGGCCACCAGCACCACTTGAACGATAAACATCAATCCGCAAATCTTTAGGATTAATATCAATTTTGATACTATCATCAATTTCAGGAATTACTTCAACTGAAGCAAATGATGTATGGCGCCGTTTAGCAGAATCAAACGGCGAAATCCGCACTAACCGGTGAACACCATTCTCTGACTTTAATAAGCCATAAGCATTTTTACCCGTAATCCGCACACTAACACTTTTTACACCAGCTTCTTCACCAGGCTCATAGTTATTAATTTCGAATTTAAAATCACGTGAATCTGCATACCGCTGATACATTCGTAGCAGCATTTGGGCCCAATCCATGGCTTCCGTTCCACCAGCACCGGGATGAATCTCAAGTAGGGCATTATGAGCATCATATTTACCTGACAATAATAAGTCCATTTCATACTCGTGGAATTCAGCTTGCAAGTTAGTTAAATCTGCCTCAACCTCAGCTTGCAATTCCTGATCTGGTTCTAGCCGCAATAACTCTAAAGCAGTTGCCTCATTTTGATAATTTTCTTGTAAATGAACAAACGAATCACGTTTTTCTTTCAGTAAATTATTAGCTGTAATTAATTCTTGTGCCTGCTCCTGATGGTGCCAAAAATCTGGATCCTGCATCTTACCTTCATTAACTGCAATACTTTCATCGATTGACTCAAGGTCAAAGAGACCCCCTAAAGTGTGCTAAACGGGTTTTAAGTTCGTCTAGTGCACTTTGAATTTCACTAATTTCCATTATTTTTTCCTTTTTAAATAATTTTCAGTAAAAAAGAGAAAGCACGCTGCTTTCTCTTAAATCTTATAATTAACGGCTAAGATTTTGTCTGATTTCAGCTTTCATGAACAAACGTGTTACATCGAACTCAATATTCGAAATCATTTCTTCAAACATGTTATAACCAGAATCTTGGTACTCAACCAATGGATTAAGCTGACCATAACCACGTAACCCAATTGACTGCCGCAATTGATCCATCGCATCAATATGATCCGTCCAGCGATCATCGACAACCCGCAAAATAACTACCTTTTCAAATTCCAACATTTGAGACGGGTCAGCTAAAGCCTTTTCCTTATCTTCAAAGTTAGCTTCAACCATGTCGTATAATTTTTGCTTTAATTCCGGTATGGTAATGGTCTTAAAGTCAATTGTATCAGCAACATCTTCACTGGTTAAACTAGAAACAATAAAGTCACGCAGTGAATCCAACCGCCACTTCTTCCGGTCACCCTGCGTAAACATATCAACCTGACTGTTAATTGTCCGCCGAATCATCGGTATTAAAACGTCTTTAAGCGACTCTTCTTCACCAATTACTTGCATCCGTTCGCCATAGATAATCTCACGTTGAATCCGCATAACATCATCATACTGCAAAGTTTGCTTACGCGTATCGTAGTTATTACCTTCAACCCGCTTTTGAGCAGACTCAACTTGCCGCGTAATCAAACGACTTTCAATAACTTTATCATCGTCATTATCCGATAAACGATCCAAGAAATCCTTAACTCGTTCACCACCAAAGCGCTTCATCAAATCGTCTTCAAGTGACAAATAAAATCTGGTAACACCCGGATCACCTTGCCGGCCAGACCGACCACGCAACTGGTTATCAATTCTTCTTGATTCATGTCGCTCAGTACCGATAACTGCTAAGCCACCTAACTCCTTGACGCCAGGTCCCAATTTAATATCAGTACCACGACCAGCCATGTTCGTTGCAATTGTCACTGCACCACGCTGACCCGCATTCATGATAATTTGCGCTTCTTTAGCATGGTTTTTTGCATTCAAAACTGCGTGCGGAATCCGTGCCTTATCTAATAATTTACTAAGCCGTTCAGAACTCTCAACAGCAACTGTACCAACCAAAACTGGCTGTCCTTTAGCATGTCTTTCCTTAATATCGGCAACAACCGCATTAAATTTAGATTCCAAAGTTGGATACAAAATATCTGACTTATCAATTCTAGCAATTGGCCGGTTAGTAGGAATGGTAATAACCTGCATATTATAGATTTCGCGGAATTCTTCTTCCTCAGTCTTAGCAGTACCTGTCATCCCTGACAACTTCTTATACATTCTGAAGAAATTCTGGTAAGTAATCGTAGCTTGCGTCTTAGATTCTTCCTGAATCTTAACTCCTTCTTTGGCTTCAATCGCTTGGTGCAAACCATCAGAATAACGCCGACCCTTCATTACCCGACCGGTAAAGGAATCAACAATTAAAACTTCGCCATCTTGAACAACGTAGTCAATATCCTTGAGCATAATATAGTTAGCCCGTAAGGCTTGGTCAAGGTGGTGAACTAATTTTTGATTTTCCACATCATACAAGTTTTTCAGGCCAAAATGCTCACACGCCTTTTGAATACCTGTTCTGGTTAGCGAGATAGTCTTGGTTGGCCAGTCAATCTTGTAATCGCCGTAGTCCTTGTCATCATCAGCATCATCGTCACTCTTATCTTCCTGTAGAGTTTTGACAAAACGATCAGCACGAATATAGTCACCATTAGCTTGCTCAGCTTCACCAGAAATAATCAGCGGTGTTCTCGCTTCATCGATCAAAATAGAGTCGACCTCATCAATAATTGCGTAATTGAGTGGTCGTTGCACCATTTGTTCTTTATAAACAACCATGTTGTCACGCAAATAGTCAAAGCCCAGTTCTGAGTTAGTTGAATAAGTAACATCACATTCATAAGCTGCCCGCTTTTCATCAGGTGACATTGAATTCAAGTTCAAACCAACAGTTAAGCCCAACCACTTATAGAGCTGACCCATTTCTTCTTCATCACGGCTTGACAAATATTCGTTAACTGTAACAACGTGAACACCTTTGCCGCCCAAGGCATTTAAATAAACCGGCATAGTGGCCGTTAAAGTTTTACCTTCACCAGTCATCATTTCAGAAATATTACCATAGTGCAGTGAGATCCCACCTAGGATTTGTACCCGGAAAGGATATAGACCCAAGACACGTTTAGCACCCTCTCGAGCAACCGCAAAGGCTTCAGGCAAGATATCATCTAGACTCTCGCCTTTTTCAAGCCGCCCTTGAAATTCAGGTGTCTTCGCCTTTAATTCTTCATCAGAAAGTTTGCCATACTCATCAGCATAATTTTCAACTTTATCTGCTATTTTTTCGAACTTTTTAAGTTCTCGTTTATCATTGTTATAGAGTTTCTTTAAAATGTTTACCATTAAATCGATCCTTAATATGTACTTAAGTATAAAAACACATGATAATTTTACCATGATTAACGCAAAATGAAAAATAAACAAAACAAAGACCTCACATTAAATGTGGGGCCTTTAATTAAAAATTATTAACCTTTATTCAGTCTCAATTAAACCGTAACGGCCATCATTTCTGCGGTAAACAACACTAGTTCCGTTAGTTTCTGCATCTTGAAAAACAAAGAAATCATGTTCCAACATATTCATTTGCAAAATTGCTTCTTCAGGACTCATTGGCTTTAAACCAATTTGTTTGTTACGCACAATGTCAAATTCACTAACTAAATTTTCTTTTTTCTCTTCATCAGGCGCTTCAACAAAAAAATCATTAATCCCTTTTTCACGACTCTTGCGGTTAACCCTTGTCTTATATTTTCTAATTTGACGTTCCAATTTTTCAGAAACAAAGTCAATGCTGCGATACATATCATCCGTTGTATCTTCAGCTCTCAGTACTAAGTATGGCAGTGGAATAGTAACTTCAACCTTAGCTGTTCGATCACGATACACCTTCAAGTTAACGTGGGCAACCATATCTTGACTTAAATCAAAATACTTCTCTAATTTTTTTAGTCTCTTCTCCACGTAACTTCTTAATGCATCAGTTACCTCAATATTTTCTCCACGAACATTATACTTTAACATAATGAGATCTCCTTTCGGGCTGCCTAGCAGTCTTTCGTTATATATATTATAGCAAAAGTTGAAAGCGCTAAACAAGGATAATACTATCTGCAAATTGAAAAACTTTCAATTTGCGCTTTAGGAAAAGCCGCTAACAGTGCATCCCGAGCGTAATACAGGGTTCTACCTGTTGTATAAATATCATCCAAAAGTAATATCTTTTGCTGGTTAAAATTAATTCTCATGCCTGCGGCTATTTTAAAACTCTGCGGGCTCTTTAAACGCTCAAGCCGTGTCTTTTCGCCTTGGGCACCAAGTCCCTCTATTTTAATCAAAGCCTGCGTCAGGGGCACTATATCGCCATAAATCGCACTAATTGTGTCAAACTGGCGCTGCTTAATGTGTTCAACAGAAGTCGGCACAGGGACATAATAGTCAGCATGAATTAAACTTAAACTTGCCCTGCACAACTCCTGTAATACTTCACGCAAAACATAGTCACCATAACGTTTATAATTTACCATTAAGTCGTGAAAAGCACCATTATATTTGTATACCGCCTGATGACGCAATAAATTATCACCATACAACTTGCGCCATTGTAAACAATCTTGGCAAATTCCACGTTCAGGCAATTCACAAGCACAAATTTGACATCTAGTAGTAGTCAACAATTGAAACTTCATCAAGCAATGGCGGCAAAGATTTTGCTGCTGTATTTTGTGCAAAGAGAAGACCTGCAGCAGCGACGTATTAGGAATAAAATTTTGGCCGCATAATAAACAGATTCTCATCGGTTCATTTCTCTAATCTGCCGCATTGCACTGCGAATATTGGCCGTATATTTGCGATAACAAAATAATACCAAGCCATCAACATCATCCTGAGCACGGCCAACACGACCAGCTATCTGTACCAAACTAGACGCTGAATAAATTTGGTCATCAGCGGCAACAATAATTACCCATACATGTTTAAAGGTCACCCCACGCTCCAAAATCGTTGTCGTTACTAATAATTGCAACCGACCATCACGGAACTGCTGCACTTTTTCTAACCGCTGCTTATCAGCCGCATAAACTCCATCTAGTGCCACATCTTGTAATTCTTCTTCATGTTTAAGAGCAGCTATATACAATGGTATTTGATCAATTCGAGGTACAAATAATAATAATGGATGACCTGCTTCAATTGTCGCAATAATTGCAGTTAGCAATTTAGGATGGAGACGTCCTTTTTGCAAAAAAGGCCGCAAAAAGAGCTGCTCTTCAGGAACTGGCAATAACCCACCATGAAAGCGTCGCTTTAATTTTATAATTTGCAATTTACCCTGCTTAACTTCTGCCATTAAATCTGATGTCGGCGTTGCTGTTAAATAAACCCGCATCCCCAATTTTTTCACAGCATTGCACGCACCAAAATGTAACTGTAAATTATTAACATATGGAAAAGAATCAACTTCATCAATCACTAATAAGTCAAAAGCACGATAAAATTTAAGTAATTGGTGTGTCGTACAAATTGTTAGCTGCTCTAATCCCGGTTCTTGAAATTCACGACCATGATATTTGCCAATCTTAAGTCCCATAAAAGCCGCTTGAAATCGGGGGAAAAGTTCATTAACGACGTCAATTCTCGGCGTCGCAATACAAGCGCGGCCACCATTTTTCAAGCATTCAGCAATTAATGCAAACAACATCTCGGTTTTGCCAGCACCAGTAACCGCATGAACCAAAGTATCACGCCGTTTATAAAAATTACTGACTAATTTAGTTGAGATTTGCTCCTGAAACGGTGTCAGTTGTCCCTCCCAGGTTAAGCCACCATCGGGAGTAACCGGAAAACTCACTGCTGTTTGATTGCGCACCAAATAATCGCCCTCAACTAGTCGCCCAATCCCTAAACATGCCCGACAATATTTTTTACCATTAGGCAGTTGGGCTGTAACTTGTGCCCCACAGCGATTGCACTTACCGGCTGCGATTGCTGCAATTTTCTTCAAGCCAGAATTTATGCTAAAATCCTCTTGACCGTCAACCCATTGACGACCAGCGAGGCGAGTCAAATCTTCCATCTCTATGCCTCCACTATTAATTACGCAAAAAGAAGGTAGATTTTTTTGACAAACGAAAATTATTTAACAATTAAAGAGAACGGCAATCATGAACTTATCATCAAGAAAAGCCGCTTCATTGCTAGTTTAGCTCGAACCAAGACAATTAAAGAAGCCGAAGAATTTATTGCTACCATTAGTAAAAAATATCATGATGCAACTCATAACACTTTTGCTTACACCATTGGGTTAAATGATGATCACGTCAAAGCCAGTGACAACGGTGAACCTTCAGGAACTGCTGGTGTACCAGAGTTAAAGGCCTTGCAGCTAATGAATTTAAAAAATGTTACTGTTGTTGTTACCCGCTATTTTGGCGGAATTAAATTAGGCGCTGGTGGCCTGATTCGTGCTTATTCCAATAGTGTCACGGAAGGCGTCCAAGCAATTGGTGTAGTTAAGCGTGTCTTGCAGCAAGAAATTATTTTTCATGTTGCCTATAATCGCTTTGATGAAGTGAATCATTTTTTAAAGCAAGAAGAAATTTTAGTTAGTCACGTTGATTATGGCGTTGACGTTAACATCCATCTTTTTATTGCTAATCAAGATCAAACAAATTTAGAAAAAAAGTTAACTAATCTGCTTGCTGGTAAAGTTGAATTTATCAAAGGCGAGCAACGCTATAATGAAATTTCAATTGCTGAACATAACTATCACGAAAAGTAAAAAAGATTAGGACCATTCCTAATCTTTCTTACTTTTTTTATGTTTTAATTGTTCAGGTCGATCCTGTCCTAAGTGCCAAACTTCAACAGTGGGATCCTTAGTACTGCGTGCATTAATTATTTTCTGCGTCAAATGTAAAAATGGCTTGTATTTTTCACCTAAAAGACCAATTGACTCCACAAATAACTCAAGAGCAAGCAAGAGGCCAATGATTAATAGCCACGTACCCCACGTCGGTGAAAGCAAGAATAACAGCGAAATAAACGAGAAAATCAACGACAATGCATAAATCGTTAATACAGTTTGCCGCTGCGATAAACCCATCCGCATTAATTGGTGGTGCAGGTGATGCTTATCTGCTTGCGAAACAGGTCGTTTGTTTAACTTCCGCCGGATCATCGCATAAATCGTGTCAGTAATTGGTACTCCCAAAATAATTATTGGTACTAAAAGCGATATAAAAGTGACATTCTTTAAGCCTTTCAGTGAAAAGACTGCAATCATGAACCCAATATAAAGTGCTCCTGTATCACCCAAGAATATTTTTGCTGGATGAAAATTATACGGCAAAAAGCCTAGTAGACACGATGCTAACATAAAACAAGCAATTGGAATATACAGTTGCCGTGTATGCAAGAAAAAGTAACCAACTATCCCCATTGTAAACAGCGAAATCATTGACACTCCGTCAGCTAAACCATCGAGTCCATCAATTAGATTAACGGCATTAGTTAACGCCAAAATCCAAAAAATCGTAATTGGTAAACTCCACCAACCTAAGTTAATTTGCTTATTAGTAAACGGAACATTCAACACGTTCATTTTGATGCCCGCCAAAAAATAAATCACTAAGGCACCGACGAAAATACCGAACATCTTTTGCCGCGGCTTCAATTCCATAATGTCATCGATCATCCCCGTCAGAACAATGACGCTAGAAGCTAAAAGAACACTAAAAGCCTCATGCGTTGGAAATTGTTCACGTAATAAGACAAAGACACCAATATTAAAAGTTACAAAAATACCTAAGCCACCCAATGTCGGCATCGGCTTTTTATTCACCCGTCTAGCATTAGGATTATCAACTGCACCTAGCACAAAGGCCAGCCTTCTAATAAAGGGTGTGATGGCAGCCTGAATAATCACTAAAAAGAATAATTCAACAATAATTTTAAACATAATTTGGCTACTTTCATAATTTAGTTGCTTTTAATTATACAAGCTTGGGTAAAAATGCACAAATTAGGCGATAAAAAAGCTAGACTCTTACGAATCCAGCTTTTTTAACTTTATTTTGCAACTGCCACAACCCGCTTTTCACGGATAACGGTAATTTTAATATTACCTGGATAATCAAGTTCTTTTTCAACCTGATTACGAATATCACGTGCCAAAACAGTAATACGGTCATCGGAAATTTTCTCTGGCTCAACCATTACGCGGACTTCACGTCCTGCTTGAATGGCATATGCCTGTTTAACTCCATTATACCGCTTAGCAATTTGTTCAAGCTCGGTCAACCGTCTAATATAGTTTTCCAGGCTCTCACTTCTAGCACCCGGTCTTGCCGAAGAAAGCGTATCTGCTGCAACTACTAGTTCAGCAATAAACGATAACTTCGGTACATCCCCGTGATGTGCCGCAATTGCATTAACAACAACATCTGATTCATGATATTTCCGCGTCAACTCCACGCCAATTTCAACGTGTGAACCTTCAATATCATGATCGATGGCTTTTCCAATATCGTGTAATAATCCCGCGCGAACCGCTAATTTTTCATTTAAACCGAGCTCAGCCGCCATCGTACCGGCAAGTTTAGCCACTTCAATTGAGTGACCCAAAACATTTTGCCCGTATGACGTCCGATATTTCAGCCGACCAAGCGTTTTTACTAGTTCAGGATTCATCTTATGGATCCCTAGCTCCATTAATGCACTTTCACCAGCTTCATAAATATCATCATTGACCTCTTTGCGTGCCTTGTCCACCATCTCTTCAATCCGAGCTGGATGAATTCGGCCGTCTTTAATTAAACGTTCCATTGCTCGTTTAGCAATTTCACGTCTAATTGCGTCAAAACCACTAAGAGTTACAACCTTCGGTGTATCATCAATAATTAAATCAATTCCTGTTAGAGCTTCGAATGAACGAATATTCCGCCCTTCACGGCCAATAATCCGCCCCTTCATCTCTTCATTAGGTAAATCAACTACAGAAACCGTTGTTTCAGCAACCGTATCTGCAGAACTACTTTGAATAGCATCAATGATTACTTGACGAGCATAATGATCGGCCTTCGCTTCAACTTCTTCATTACTGTCCTTAATCATTACTGCACGTTCTTTAACTAATTCATCGGACAATTCGCTTAAAACCAGCTTCTTAGCTTGTTCCTTATCCAAATGAGCTACTTCATACAGTTTTTGTTGTCTTTGATCAACTAAATCAGCAGCAGTTTGCACTTTTTCAGCCAATTCGGCTTGCTTTTCCTGCAGCTGCTTTTTCTTATGTTCAAGTTCGTCTTCTTGCTCACGGAGTAAAGATTTGCGATGATCCAGAGTATCTTCGCGTTGTTTAAGCCGGTTATTGTTACGCGCAATCGTATCACGCTTAACATTTAACTCGTCTTCAACCTTTTGCCGATAATCCTGCATCTGCTCCTGTGCTTCAAGAATCTTCTCTTTTTTAGTGTTTTCAGCGCTCTGCTTTAAAGCCTCAGTAGCCTGCTTTTGCGCATTAACTTCAGCTTTTGCAGCAGCAACTTGTGCTTTTGCATCGGTTAAAATATGGTCGGCATCATTTTGTGCGTTTTGGGCATTCTTTTCCCAAATATTCTTCCGCATTGCATAACCAATACCTAAACCAATTAAAATTGAAATAATAGCAACCGCGACGGGAATCAAAATTATTTTTGTCATGATTACTATCGCCTTTTTTATTTTTTAGATTATTCACACAATATTAATGATAAAGAACCACGGGGCTCATGTCAATGAACAAGAAAAAAACCTTGATCTAAATTCCCAAGTCAAGGTTAATTTCTTCAATTTTATTTGCTTTTGTTAGCGGCTTCTTTTTGATCAGAAGACTCCTTTGGTGAATTTGCACTTTTAGTTTTTTCAGCTTTAACTTTAGCTGGATCCTCACGATCAGCAATCGACTTTTCATCAATTCCATAAGCTTGTCGAACCTGATGTTGCACATCCTCATAAATATCTTGGTGCTCTTCAAGATATTTTTTAGCATTCTCACGACCCTGACCAATTCGTTCATTATTATAGGAATACCACGAACCGGCTTTAGCAATAATATCCTTATCAGCTGCCATATCAAGCAATTCGCCGGACTGCGAAATTCCTTTACCGTACATCATATCAACTTCAGCAACCTTAAATGGCGGCGCAACTTTGTTCTTAACTACTTTAATCTTCACGCGATTACCAGTAATATCGCCACCAGATTGTTTAATCTTTTCAGCACGGCGAATTTCCAAACGAATTGTCGAATAAAACTTCAAAGCACGACCACCAGGTGTAGTCTCCGGATTACCAAACATAATGCCGACTTTTTCCCGAATTTGATTAATAAAAATTGCAATCGTCTTTGTTTTATTAATGTTACCAGAAAGTTTACGCAAAGCTTGGCTCATCAGCCGTGCCTGCAAGCCAACATGGCTATCACCAATATCACCGTCAATTTCAGCTTGTGGCACTAAGGCAGCAACTGAATCGACAATCAAAATGTCAATCGCCCCACTGGCAATCAAGGTATCAGCAATTTGCAAGCCTTCTTCACCGGTGTTTGGCTGTGACAAAATCAAGTCGTCAACGTTGACGCCCAATGCTTCAGCATAAGCTGGATCCATCGCATTTTCAGCATCAATATATGCTGCCGTACCGCCACGCTTTTGTACTTCAGCAACGGCATGTAGAGCAACTGTCGTCTTACCAGAAGATTCAGGCCCATAAATTTCAATAATTCTTCCACGCGGATAACCGCCAACACCTAAAGCTGCATCAAGTGCCAGCGAGCCGGACGGAATTGTTGAAATTTCAGTATCAGCCTTGTCACCCATCCGCATAACAGCACCTTTACCAAAATTCTTTTCAATCTTTTTTAATGCACTTTCAAGCGCCTTTTGTTTTTCGTCTTTGGCCAAGCGATTTACCTCCTCTAATTAATACCCATTAATTATACTTTGATTTATTGTTTATTTGCAAGGGAAAGCGAACAAATGTTTAGACCATTATCCCATATTATTAAATACGCTAAAATCGCCTAGTTTCTTTTATAAAATTACTGCCGTAAACCCTTAGGCTGCAGCCAATTTTGTAACAAATTCAACACAACATCGGCCACAATTGCGAGTAATGCCGTTGGTACCGCTCCTGCCAAAATAATTGCACTACCGTTAGTCGCATTCGTTCCCCGAATAATAATATCGCCTAACCCGCCAGCACCAACAAACGAGCCAATTGAAGTAATCCCAATCGCAATCACTAGTGCATTTTTTAACCCAGCAATAATCACTGACAATGATAAAGGCAGTTTTACTAGATACAGGAGCTGCAGTTTTGTCATGCCCATACCTTTTCCTGAGTCAATTACATTTTTATCAACATTCCGCATGCCCGTATAAGTATTTTTAATAATTGGTAATAATGAGTACAGTGTAACGGTTACAATAACAGTCATTACCCCCAAGCCCAAGCCAATCATCACAATTGACAACATCGCTAAGGATGGAATTGTCTGGATAAAGTTAGCAATTTCAACAACAAAATCACCAAGATGAGCATTCCGCGAAATAAAAATCCCTACCGGAATACCAATAATTGCTGCAAATAAAACACCATAAATTGCAATCAGAAATGTTCGATTGAATTGAGCTAACACATAGCTGCCATTATGTTGATAGTAATAGATAAATTGCTGCCATAAAGATAATTTAGCCATTATTTTTTCTCCCGAAAGTAATTATGCTTTACTAAAAATTGATGCGCCACTGTTGCTGGCTCAAGCAAATGATCATCAACTTGAAAATTCATTGCGCGAATTTCATGAACATTAATGTGACCCACTAAGCGCATTAATAGTGGCTTTAATTCTGGATGTTCACGCAACAAATAATTATTAATCAACATGCCGCAATTATACGGTGGGAAAAAGTGCCTATTGTCTTTTAGCAAATTGAGGTGGTAACTATCAATCCGACCATCAGTTGAATAACCCAAGATAACGTTCATTTTGGCACTTTTCAAAGCTGAATAAACTAAACCGATATTCATTGGGTGCAGTTTAGAAAAGGTAATTCCATAAGCCGTTTGAAAATCAGGATAACCAACTCCGGGGGCATTAACCCATTCAGAAGCCACGCCGACAGAAAATTGATTTTGATACTTTTTTAAATCAGAAATGTTATACAACTGCTTTTGTTTCTGTTCTTGCTTTCTAACCATAAAAGCATAATTATTCGCAAAACCATATGTTGGTAAGTATGTCTGATCCCAACGCTTTTTTACTTCACGACGAACAGTATCATTAGCTCTTTTGGAATTTTTAATCGGTGCCATTAACAAGTTAGCAGTTAATTCACCACCATCATAAGCTGCCGCCTGAATATCAGCATCATGTCGATACAAGGCCTGATGCTGCATCGGTGCAGAGCCCAAATTATTAACAATCGTTGCCTGATACGGCGTTTCGTGTTCGATTAACTGTGCAATAATATTCGCCATAATTTGCGATTCAGTCGTTGTTAACGCCGTTATGCGCACGTTTGAACTGCTGCCTTGGCTATCAGATAATCCAGGTAACCCACAGGCAGAAGTTAGCAGCATTACTAAAAAAGCGGTAATTATTACAGATAATTTTCTAACCGATTTTTTCATTATGCTCACCCCTTATATCCCTTTTGGCGTCAATTTTTTCTCTAATTTTCCTAACAAATAATCAGTTAATAATGCCAAAATAATCACAGGAATTGTACCGCCTAAAATTAAGCTAGGTTGATACAAACTCAAGCCATTAAAGATAAAATCACCAAGCCCGCCAGCACCAATATATGATGCCAAAGTTGCCCAAGCAATTACATAAATCGCTGATAACCTAATACCAGCCATAATTACAGGCATTGCCAATGGAAGATCAACTTTAGTAATTAACTGCAGCTGAGTCATGCCTAAGCCGCGAGCCGAGTCGATTGTATCTTGATTAACGCCAGTCAAGCCAACATATGTATTGCGCAAAATAGGCATTAAACTATATAAAAAGAGGGCAATAATTGCTGGTACTTGACCAACACCAAAAAATGGAATCATCATTGCTAGTAATGCCAATGCTGGAATCGTTTGAAGCATACTGGCAATTGCAACAACTACTTTGGCAGTTCGCGGAAATTTTAATAAAATAACACTTAAGGGAACAGCAGCTAAAATTCCTAAGAATAAAGCAATCGCAGAAATATAAATCTGCTGCCAAATCTTAACAATTAATTCTGAACCATGTTGCATGAAAAAGACTGACATTCTAATTCGCCTCTTTTGTTGAATTAGTTTTAACTGAAGATGAGCCAGCAGTATTAGAATTGCCCCAAATTGATTCGTAAACAACATTCACAAGACTTGACCGGGTCACAATACCTACTAATTTTTGCTCAGAATCAATAACCGGAACGTACTGCCGATTACGCTTCAAAATCCGGCTAAAGTTATCACGCAAATATTCTTCAGGACCAACAGTTTCAACAATTGGTTGTAAAATATCACTCACGCTAGTCAAAGTTTGATATTTACTCTGTAAAGTTGCAATTGAAATATAACCCTTTAAATGATTATGATCATCAACAACCAATAAAGTATCAACTCGACGCTTCTTCATCATTGTTAAGGCTTCAGTTAACGTTGCACTAATACTAATCTTAACTGGATCAGCTAACATCACATTTTTCACTTTAACAGTTTCATATTTAGCAGCAGCTAGTCGTTCTTCGCCAATTAACGTCTTAACAAAGTCATTCGCTGGATGATGCAAAATCTCATCTGGAGTACCGACCTGCACTAACTGACCATCATGTAAAACAACGATTTTTGTTGCTAGTTTTAAGGCCTCATCCATATCATGAGTAACAAAAACTATCGTTTTTCCCAATTTTGTTTGTAAATGCTGTACCAAATTCTGTAAACTTTCACGCGTAATTGGATCTAGTGCGCCAAAAGGTTCATCCATCAAAATCAAATTTTGATTAGCAGCTAAAGCCCGTACAACACCAATTCGCTGCTGCTGACCACCTGATAATTCTGCAGGATAACGATCAAGATAAGATTCTGGCAATTCTGCCATTTTAATTAATTTCTTTGCTGCACTAGCTAGTTTTTCCTTAGGCCATTTTAGTAATTTAGGAACTAAGATAATATTTTCTCTAATCGTCATATGTGGCATCAGGCCATTGCTCTGAATAACATAGCCAATATGACGACGTAAGTTAACAGGATTAAATGATTCGACATTTTTACCCGCAACGAAAACCGTACCGGTAGTGACCGTATTCATTCGATTAATCATTCGCATTAACGTTGTTTTACCAGACCCAGAAGTCCCAATCAAGCAACAAAATTCACCTTGATTGATTTTAAAACTAATATGCTTAACAGCTGACTTTTTACTTTTAGGATAGGTCTTCGACACGTCCCGAAATTCAACCATTGGGATTTTTTCTGTCATCCTAAATTCTCCTTTCTTAATATTTCTGTTAATTTAATGCTAACAATTCACTTGCAATTAAGCAAAAATATCAGCTTTACCAACCTGAAAGTTAAAAAATTGTACAAAAAAAGCACCAACCTAAGTTAGTACTTCTGTAATTTACATTGAACCTTTAAAGACATCCCATGAACTGTGGAAATAGTCCCAACCTGAATAAATAGTAAAAATTAAGGCAAGGTATAACAAAATTGTACCAATGTAATAAAAATTACCAATTAAGAGAAAAATGACAGCTAACATTTGACAAGTTGTCTTAATTTTACCAGGCATTGCCGCCGCCATTACTTGACCCTTATTCTCCGCCAAAATCAGACGTAATCCAGTTACTGCCAGCTCACGACAAACAATAATTACAACTACCCAAGCTGGAGCTAAATTCAATGAAACTAGCATAATAAAGGCTGTCATCGTTAGCATTTTATCAGCTAGCGGATCAGCAAATTTACCAAAATTCGTTACCATATTCCGCGATCTTGCAATGTGACCGTCAAACCAATCAGTAGCAGAAGCAACAGCAAAGACCACTGCCGCAATCACTAGCCGCCAGTAAACTGTACTGCCACCAACTTGCACACTTGCATTACCGCCAAACATGACAATTAATACAAATACCGGTATCAAAAATATTCTAAAAACCGTTAACTTATTAGGTAAATTCATTCTTTATTACTTCTCCTCTTAATTAATTTTGGTCACTATTATTAGATGATGAATTATTAGACTGATTACTATTGTTAGTTGAACCTGTACCACTTTGGTTATTATTTTGCGTATTCTGACCATTAGTTTGTGAACTTTGGCTATGCTGCGAATTATTAGCACTATTAGTAGTTGAATGCGTCTGTGAATTTTGCCGTTGTGAATTATTACGAGTTGTCTGCGAACGATTAGTATTAGTAGTTGAACTATTATTATCGTGGTAAGTATTCGTCGTCGAACTAGACTGTGAATTAGTTTGCGCTTTGCCTTTACCAATAATCAAAGTTATCGAAAGCGCACCACTTTGTGGATTGTATGGAACTTTCTTACCGCCAACTGTCATCTTAGTATCAAGTGCATTACTAAAGCTAACGACAACGTTTTGCGCATCAGTTGGAATAACCATACTATGCTTTTGATCAGCTGCTAGCGTTTGCACGTCGCGTCTAATACCATTAATCGAAATCGTTACCGTAGTTGTCTGTGCACCAGCACGAATAATCAAACTACGATTTTTCTTCAAACCAGTAACTTGAAATTGGTTAACAGCAACTTCTCTAACTTTAACCGGATTAGTCTTGGCAACTTTCTCTTTCTTCTTCGGCTTATTTGTATTTTCTGAAGAAATTGAAACGTTGTTATCAGGATTAGCATTTTGATTATGACTAGCTGAAAAATGAGCATAAACCGCATAACAAACAAGAATAACAACAATTACCGCTAGGCCAACAATCACTCGTGGCAGGTAATTCTTCCAGATTTTTTTCTTGTTACTGGTTGTTTTACGTACTTCTTCGCTCTTATTATCAATCGAATCTTCAACGTATTCATCCGGTTCAGGTTTAGGAATATCTTGATGATACTCACTTAACAATTTTTTGCCATCTAAACCAACAACTTGAGCATATTGCCGAATAAAAGCCCGGACATAAAAGTCACCGGGGAGTTTATCAAATTCGTTTTGTTCAATTGCCGTCAGATATCTACCTTGAATTTTAGTTGCTTTTTCAATATCTGCAATTGAAAGTCCCTTTGCCTCTCTGGCACTGCGTAATTTGTCTCCGATATCTGCCATAGTTACCTCTTTAAAATATTTATTCATCACTTTGAGTATAACATATACTACTAATTATTTTTACCTTTATAAAAGCCAACCGCCACTAACATAAATTGTCTGGCCAGTTAAATAGCCTGAACGCTCTTGTAGCAGGGTTTCAACCCAAAAAGCAACCTCGCTGCTTTCGGCCAACCGACCTGCAGGAATTTCACTCTTCACTTCCGCCATCGTTTCAGACGAGAACATTGCATTCATCTGTGTATTAACCGCACCAGGCGCAATTACATTAACTGTTAAGTTAGTTGATGCTACTTCACGGGCATAACTCTGAGCAAAGCGCGATAAGCCAGCTTTAGAACTGCTATAAACAGCTTCCATTGCACTACCTTGACCACCATATACTGAACCAAGATAAACAAGCCGGCTAAAATCATTTTTAATTAGCAGCGGCTCAAGTAACCCTGTTAACTTAATTGGCGTCAACAAATTAACTTGCAGTATTTGGTCTACCTTACTCATTAGCTGCTCACTAACAAAATTATAATCTGTAATTCCCTGGGCAAAAACCGCAGCATTAATTGGTAATAAGCCCGACGCAAAAGCTGTCAAATCATCATTATCAACCAAAAAACTCAGTTTGAGTGGAATAAAATCCTGCTCAGGATAATCCTGCATCAATTGTTTACTTAACCGACAAGCTAACTCCCAATTTTGACTGCAATGAAGATACAATGACCAACCTGCTTTTGCCAATTCAGTACAAATCGCTTGCCCAATGCCACCTGTCGCACCAAACACAATCGCTCGCTGCATTTCAATATTCCTTTTCTGCTCAATTATGAGCTAACAATCAACACAATAGTACAAATTATATAACAATGACTTATTCAATTCTACACTTTTCCATCTACAATGTTCGTTTTAATTTTAACATTATTTTTTACAAGGATTGCATAAAATTAGTACTTGCTAAACTTTCTTAAATTTTATTTTGTCTGTTGCTCTTCTGGCGGCAGTAGAACCTGACGCGGCTTTGAACCTTCTGAAGGTCCGACAACGCCTTTTGCTTCCATGTCATCCACAATCCGCGCAGCTCGATTATAACCAATTCGGAAGCGTCGCTGCAACATTGAAACACTGGCAGTTTGCTGGTGCCTGACAAGGTCAACTGCTTTATTATACAATTCATCTTCTGGTTCATCAGCAGACCCAGAAGCTGTTTCTGCTCCCTTCTGCGGAATCATTTCTTGATCATATTCGGGCTTTTGCTGCTGTTTAACCCAATTGATTATTCGTTCAACTTCACTTGAAGAAACATAAGCGCCCTGAATTCGCTCCGGTTTAGAAGCACCAACAGGCATGTAAAGCATGTCCCCACGACCTAATAATTTTTCAGCACCTGTCTGATCTAAAATTGTGCGCGAATCGATACCACTAGACACAGCAAAAGAAATTCGCGATGGTACATTGGCCTTAATTAATCCGGTAATAACATCAACACTCGGTCTTTGCGTTGCTAAAATCATGTGAATTCCAGCAGCACGCGCCATTTGCCCTAACCGCACAATTGCTCCTTCAACATCATGACCACCAACCATCATCAGATCGCTTAATTCATCAACAACAACTAAAATATACGGCAATGTCTTCATTGCTGGTTTAGTCTTATCTTGGTTGTTAACTTTAACTTTTTCGTTAAATTCAGCCATATTACGGGCACCACTAGCTGCAAATAATTTATAACGTCGCTCCATTTCTTTAACCGCCTTGCTCAACGCATTTGCTGCTAATTTGGCATCAGTTACAACCGGAATTAGCAAGTGGGGCACGCCATTATAAACAGATAATTCAACCATTTTAGGATCAATTAAAATCAGTTTAACTTGATCAGGCAGTGCTTTCATTAAAATACTAGTTAAAATTGTGTTGATCGCCACAGACTTCCCTGAACCAGTTGAACCAGCAATCAGCAAGTGAGGCATTTTAGCCAAATTAGCTGAGATTGTCTGTCCCGTAACGTCCTTACCTAACGGGACAACCATCGGCTGTTCTCGTGCCTTGGCATCCTGATTTTGCATTACATCTTTAAAAGCAACAACTGAATTGGTCCGATTAGGCACCTCAATACCAATAAATGGTTTCCCAGGAATTGGCGCTTCAATTCTAATGTCTTTAGCTGCTAAAGCCAATGCCAAATCATCAGCCAAATTCACAATTCGGCTAACTTTAACCCCAACTGCAGGTTGAACCTCATATCTGGTAATCGTCGGCCCCAAAATAGCTTTTTTAATGATAACATTTACGCCGAAGCTCTTAAAAGTTGACTGCAATGTCTGGGTGTTTTTTCTAATTAAATCTTTATCAGCACTCTGATCCGCATTTTTAATTGCATCAAGTAGTGACAAAGGTGGCTTCTTATATTCTGCACTTGTCTTCTTATCCTGCTTCAACTCACCATGATCAACATTAGCTAGTTCCTGCAGCATTTTTTGATCTTCATCAGCAAATGAATGTGACTTAGGCAAGTTAGTCTCTTGCACTTCTGACACTTCTTCTGGTTCTGCTACTTTAGTCTGATCCTCATTTTGACTTGCAATTTGAATTTGCGGTTCAGTTTCTTCTTCCGTTGCCGCAGGTGTTGCTACTTGTTCTTCAGCTGCATCTTGCTCAACTGGAACATTGGTTGACGTATCCTTCTTAACTGTAAAATCATTAACATCAGGAAAAAGTGGCACTTGTGAACCAATAGAATTATCTTTACCTCCCGAGACAACTCGCTTATGCGCTCTTTTTGCGACTTGCTGTTCTCGAATTGTACCGTATTTATTCTTAATTTTTGTCCCAGCCTGCTTATTTTTATCAATAAATAGCTGACTAAAAGACTGAAATTTAATAATAATGGTTCTAAATTTAACATCAAAAAACATCAACGTGCCAATTGGTATCAGCAAAATTGCAATAATTCGCAACCCAATATGTCCCAGCAACGTATAAAACAATTGATAACCACATGCACCTATCATGCCACCACCAACCGAAACAGTAACTGCTGCTCGACCAAATTCAGCCATCATTTCATGCCAAAAGGAATTTATAAAAGCATTATTAACCAATTCATGTTCAAAATAAAAACTACTCTGCAGCAAAAGTAAGCCAAAAATTGCCAAAAACAGGCCAAAACTGCGTTTAAATTTAAAATGCATTGGTTGGTTATAAATCAACAGCACAATGCCAAATAAAGCACATAGTGCGGCCATGAATAAGTACGAATCACCGAAAAACAGGCGAAAGCAATTAGCAATTTGTTTGCCCAGCACGCCAAATTTAACAAATGCTAACACAGCAATAATTATTTGTATTAAGCCAATAACCGCCCAAGTCATTCCTGCGTTCTGCGCTTTTTTACGTTTTTTGACTACTTTTCTCTTTTTCTTCTTAGGCATAGCTGCACCTAATCAAAAACTAAAAATTAGCTTGGAAGTTCAAATTAACTGGTTCATCCAGAGTAATTTGTGTAACTTCATAAGTTAATGTTTCAATATATTCAACTAATGGCCGACTCAACAACTTATAATCAGTTTTTTCTAAGTCACTGCCATCGCCAAAATAATCTTCCAATTTGACAATCTGACTAATCATCCCGCTAACAGAAAATTCTCCAGGTGCTGGGGCAACATCAAAAATCACGGTTACATCAAAATAACTGCCACCGTCACCAGGATCAGTTGTGCCATCGTCATTTTGTTTTTCTACCTTTTTTAAGCCAAAATTAACCTGATCCTTAACCTCTGGTTTTTCATTAATATCATAGTGAAAGTTCTTAACCATCACTGGTGTTTCTTTTGTAAAATTCATTATTTTTCCCCTAAGTTTCTTTCATAGCGTTCTGGGCGATTATAATCATCTTTTAGCTTATCATTTTCATAATGATGCGCCGTTTCCATATTAGGAAAACCTTGTTGGCGTAACGCTTCAAGCAGAACCATTGCTACTGAGTTAGCTAAATTATAGCAACGAATATTGTCCGACATTGGTATTCGTAAATTACGATCATAATATTCTCGCATAAAAGTTTCTGGCAATCCCGTAGTTTCCTTACCAAAGATGAAATAATAATTCTTATTCTGATCAGTATAATCAACTTCAGCATAATTTTTAGCAGAAAACTTGGAAATTAAGTATAGCTCATCTTGAGGTCCCAATGTTTTTAGGAAGGCCTCTAGGTCATCATGCTTACGAACATCAACCTTGTCCCAATAATCAAGACCAGCCCGCTTCATCTTTTTATCATCAATCTGAAAGCCTAACGGCTCAATCAGATCCAATACTGTATTCGTCCCCGCACAAGTCCGAGCAATATTACCCGTATTTGCCGGCATTAATGGTTCGTATAATACAACATGATTCGTCATCTATTTCTCCTTAATAAAAGAGCGTGGCACACAACCACACTCCGCTTAAATCTTACATTAATTTTTATTTTCTGCATCTTCTGTGGTCAAAGAAGCACTTTTATCTTCCGCAAACACTTGCGAAACTCTACGATAGTAATTATACACGCGCATAATGATTATCTTTAAAATGGCATAAATTGGAATTCCGAAAATAACTCCCCATAAGCCCCACACTGAACTAGCACCAATTAAGAGCAAAATAGTGGTAACTGGATGCATTGCCATCTTATTGCCCATCACTAACGGACTAATTACTCGGGATTCAATCGTTTGTTCAATTGCAAAAACAATTAGTACCTTAATTAACATTGGTACAGAAATCATTATTGCAATTACAATTGACGGAATAAAGGCAATAAAGGTACCGAAATACGGAATCAAATTCAAAAAACCACTTAGCACAGCCAAAGCAATTGCATACGGCTGTCCAATAATAGTGTAGCCAATTGCAAACATAATGCCAACCCAAAAAGCAACGGTAATCTGACCACGAATATATGAAGCTAGAGCAGCATTAATTTCATAAAGCAATTGACTAAAACTTTTTTGCCAGCGTTTAGGCGCAAATTCAGTAACATATGGTCGTAATTTATGACCATCCTTCAACATGAAAAATAGAATAAACGGCGCTGTAACAACCGTCATAAAAATGATTGTAATCACACTAATCGCAGATGAAATATTATTAAGAGCCGCATTAATAGCATTCTGACTAGATTTAAACAACATATTCTGAGCATGATTAATGGCGCCATTAATATTATTTTTAACACTGTGAAACTGGGGATCACTAAGCTCATTTTGAATAGCCAATGTAGCATTATTCCAGATATGTGGCCAATGCTTAATTAATGAGTTAATCTGACTCTGCACAATTGGCAATAACGTATTAATAATCCAAACTAAGATAACTGCAACCAGCAAAAATAAACCAATAATTGTCACGAACCGTGGTACGTGAAACTTCCGCTCCAGAAAATCAACCAGTGGATTCATAATATAAAATTGAATTACTGCTAGCACTAATGGCGGTAAAATCGCGCTAACAAATAATCGCGCTGGATTTAAAACAAAAGAAATTTTATTAAATAGCCAGATTACTAAAAAAAACAGCAAAAAGTTAAGTAAAACGATGCTAAAACGATTATTCAAAAACCACTTTTGAAAAACGCTTTGCTCACCTTGTCTTCGTTTGTATTTCATCAACCCATCCCAAACTAAATATGTTCATAAATAATCTCATCATTAACCTTAAATTTCGGTAGTAGCTGCGCACCCGGTAACTGCAAATAAATTGCATTTCC
Source organism: Lactobacillus sp. ESL0785 (assembly GCF_029395455.1). NCBI lineage: Bacteria > Bacillati > Bacillota > Bacilli > Lactobacillales > Lactobacillaceae > Lactobacillus > Lactobacillus sp. ESL0785. The sequence continues at coordinate 576,713 of NZ_CP113916.1, read as the reverse complement.
TAACGGATTTTGCGGGACTTTTTGTCCAAAATACAATGTTACGTGCCCCATAGTTTTCATGTTGCTCTGCGTCATCGCACCAACAAAAGTAGCAGCATAAGTTTGCCCAGCAATTGTGATTGTATCACCTTTTTTAAAGATAAAATCATTAAGTGATGTTGCCTGAGCAAATCGCTGTGTAATTGCTACTTTCTTTAAATCTTGATTAACATTTTCACCGAATAAAATTACCATTTTAGTCTTCGGTTCGAGTGCTTGTGCACCAATATTAACAATCTTTGCTATCCATTTCATTTTTGCACTACTCCTTAAAGGTTAATTTTAGCATAAATAAAAATCGCTTACCTAACAAGATAAGCGATTTTATTTTTTTACTTATTAGTTTCCTTGTGGAAAAACAGCCATTTACGTAATTCATCAATTAAAACCAGTGGGATTGGCAGACAGAAGAGGAATAACCAATCTGTTGGCAATAATCTAGTGGTATTGAATAATTGCTGTAAACCTGGTGTTACCGTCAAAACTAAGAAAAGCAGAACTTCAAAGATAATACCATACCAAATATTATGGTTACTGAACAAGCCCTTCTTAAAAATTGAAACCTTGTTAGTCCGGCAATTTAAAACATTAGCAATTTGCGTAAAGACGATTGCTCCTAGAACCATCGTCGTTGCCCGCATGTAAACAGAACCACTGGAAGCTAAAGCAGCTTGCGGCCATCCATTTTGAGTATTAACAAAGAAGTAGGCACCAATCGAAATAATACTTGAAATAAGACCGTACCATAAAAACGCATGAAGAATAACACTGCGATTAAGCAAATGTTCATTTCGCTTTCTTGGCGCCTGTTTCATCACATCTGGATCAACAGCTTCACCACCAAGCCCTAATGCTGGCAGCATATCTGTTCCCAAGTCAACCGTTAAAATCTGCATAACTGTCATTGGCAGTGGAATTAAGCCACCAGAGAACAAGAACAAAATTGATGGAAAGGCTTCAGGAACATTAGAGGTCAAAATATATGTTAAGAACTTCCGAATGTTACTGTAAACAGCTCGGCCTTCTTCAATTGCGGCAACAATTGAAGCAAAGTTATCATCAGTTAGAATAATGTTAGCAGCATCTTTGGCAACATCTGTCCCGGTCATTCCCATCGCAATTCCAATATCGGCTTGTTTCAAAGCAGGAGCATCATTAACACCATCACCAGTCGAAGCTACAATTTCACCATTTTCCTGCAAGGTCTTAACAACCTTGTACTTTTGCTCAGGTGCAACCCGTGCAAAAATAACTTCACCCTTGAGTGCCTCACGTAATTCACTGTCACTCATTTCTTCAAGCTCAGTTCCTGAAATAACTCGTGCCTTATCCGAAGTTAATCCGATTTGAACAGCAACTGACTTAGCCGTCAATTTTGAGTCACCAGTAACCATAATGATTTTGATTTTAGCTTCATGACACCGTTTAACTGCATTGTAAATTTCTGGACGTGGCGGGTCACTCATTGTTGTCAAACCAACAAAGACTAAGTGCGTTTCAGCATCAGCAATTGTGAGCTTGTTAACATCCGTTGCCGCACGTTCAACAATCCGATAGGCCATCGCCATACTACGTAAGCCTTTTGCTGCATAATTAGCATTCACTTTGTCCGCACGTTCATGATCATCCTGCGTTAATTCACGGACCTGACCATCAACTTGAATTTGGTCACATTGCTTAATTACATCACTGAAAGAACCCTTAGTAAAAATAATATATTGCTTGTCATTCCAGCGGTGAATTGTTGACATCCGTTTTCTATCAGAATCAAACGGCAATTCGCGTAGTCTTGGATACTTAACCAAAACTTTTTGCCGGTCAAAACCAGCCTTTTGCGCCATGATAATTAATGATGCTTCAGTTGGCGTACCTAAAATCTTAGGTTTGCCGCCCTTAACCTTGCTTGGCTGCACCGCGGTATCATTATCAAGAGAAGCAATCTGAATTAATTTATGTAAGTCGGGATTTTCTTCATACCATAATTGCTTACCATTTAATTCAACCTGACCATTGTTAACATAGCCATTGCCAGTTACCTTATATTCGTTTTTAGGTGTCCAAATATAATGAATCGTCATTTGGTTTTGCGTCAAGGTACCAGTCTTATCAGAACAAATAACCGTTGTTTCACCTAAAGTTTCAACCGAATTTAATTCCTTAACTAGTGCGTGCTTTTTGGCCATTCGGCGAACACCCTGAGCCAAACTCAAAGTAACTGTTGGTAATAATCCTTCTGGAATAAAAGCAACAATCATCCCTAAGGCAAAGATAAATGCCTTAGCAAACGGATATTTAACGAAGAAAATAGCGGCAATTAAGAAGATAACCCCAATTGAAACAGCAATAATTGATAATTGCTTTGTCAGCCGGTTAAGTTCCTGCGTCAACGGACTATCAACTTTTTCTTGCTTCTGCGTTAATTGGGCAATGCGACCAAATTCAGTCTCCATCCCCGTTGCAAACGCAATTGCACGTGCTGTTCCGGCACCAACTGTTGTCCCTGAATAAACTAAATTGGTTTCAGCATAGCTGCCTTCACCTGCATCATACTTAGTTGTCTTAGATTCAGGAACTGATTCACCATTTAACGCACTCTGATCAACCTGCATTGAACTAGCTGAAATCAACCGTGCATCAGCTGGGATTGCATTACCAGCCTGCAAAATAAAGACATCTCCTGGGACTAATTCTTTGGAATCAATCTGCATCTTTTTGCCGTCACGAACAACCTGCACATACGTTGGCAGCATATTATTCAACGCATCAGTTGCCCGTTTGGCAGCACGTTCCTGCCAAAAGCTAAACAAGCCGTTAATAATATTAACCAACCAAATGGCAATTCCTAATTCAATTGTGCCGCTTAACATTGCAATTGCACCAGAAATCCACAGCAAAATCGCCATCATGCTAACGAAATTCTTAAAGAATACTTTCCATTGCGATTCATCCTGAGATTTTTTAATCTCATTAGGGCCATACTTCTGCAGTCTTTTAGCAGCTTCCGCGGAACTCAAACCATCAGATGAGGAATGTAAATTTGTAAAAACTTCTGCAACATCATTTTTGGCATAAAGTTCACGGATTTTATTTTCATCCATTTTAGTGTTACCTTCTTAACTAAAAATTTTCACTTTTGCTAAAGTCGACAACTTACTTTAACACTTTTTTAGGTATATTAACTACTTAAATTTTAAAGATATGTCGTGCTATACTAATTATGCCAATTATATTACAAATTTTAAATGGAGGCTCAAATATGAAGTTATTAATTGGAGGTTACACCAAAAAAAGTGCCACTGGCATTTATGAATTGGTCCTCTCTAACACGGGTTCACAGCCCCAAATTGGTTCTGCAAAAGAAATAATTAAAGTTGGTGGACCAACCTACTTTGTTCAAGATCATGACTTAATTTTTACAATTAACAATGCTGGTGAAAAAGGTGGTATCAGTGCCTTTAAACTAATTGATGGAACTTATCAGGAAACTGATTCTTACTTAACCCCCGGTTCTTCACCCGCCTATGTCGGCATTAACAAAGAAAAGCAATTAATCTACACCGCCAACTATCACACTGCTGTCTTAGCTGTCCTTTCGTATACCTCTCAAGGCAAATTGACTTTACTAGATTCAGTTACCCACACCGCTGATACCTTAGGACCACGACCTGAACAAGTTGACGGCCCGCACCCACACTTTTTTGATGAAACACCTCAAGGTAACTTAGTTAGTTGTGACTTAGGCAATGACCGCATTGATTTTTATAGCTTTAAGGAGCAAAAATTAACCCACTTAGCCAGCTACCATAATGATCCCGGCTTTGGCAGTCGTCACATTGTCTTTAGTCAGGACGGCAAGTACTTTTACGTTGCTGGTGAATTGTCTAGCAAGATTAATGTCGTCCAGTTTAATGAACAAAATTGGACTTTTGAAAATATCGCCACTTACTCAACTATTCCTGCTGGTTTCACTGATCACAACGGTGCTGCGGCTATTCGGATTAGTCAGGATGGCAAATTCATTTACGTTTCTAACCGCGGTCACAATTCGCTTGCTGTCTTTGCCATTAAAGCTGATCATACTTTGCAATTAGTACAGCACATTGCCACTTTTGGTGAATTTCCCCGCGACTTTAATTGGGACGAAAATGAACAATACGTGGTAGTCGCTAACCAAAATACTGACAACGCTACGCTTTACACTCGCAATGCAGATAATGGCTGCCTGACACCTATCCAAAAAAATATTGCTGTTCCAGAAGGTACTTGTGTTTTATTTGAATAATTAATTTTAACCTGACAAAAAGGAGTTCATTCACTAAGAATGGGCTCCTTTTAGTTTTCACGTTTATTGACAACTTTTGCTAAATCTATCAAAACAATGCCACCACTAGAACCATTTTTGATAATTAGTTGTCCCTTATTTTTACTAACAACATCATTGGCAAACCATAGCCCTAGGCCACTATGCCCATTAATCTTGCGTGCTTGGTCTTCTTTCCAAAAACGTCTAGTTGCATTCAACAAGGCACTTTTAGAAAAGCCTGGACCTTGGTCATAAATACTAATTTGTACTTGCCCTGGTTGATTTTTAAAAGTTAACTTAATTTCCCTGTCTGCAGGCGTAAAGGTAACTGCATTTTCAATAACATTAATTATTGCTCTAATGACATGATTTTTTTGTAAATAAGCATAACCTGACATGGTGCCTCTTACTATTAACTTAATTTTTTTAGTATGAACTAATTCTTCGGCATGCCGAAGAATTACACTTTGCAAAGTATTAAGATTAACATTTTCTGCCTGTTCAACATTGCCATTAGTTGCCGCTCTTAACGAATTTAAATATTCATTAGCCTGCAAAGTATTACGCATAATACTTTGTAAATCTTTTCGCTGCTGCTGAGTCAAATTATTATCTTCGAGTAACAACTCACTATTACCGTGAATAATAGTGAGCGGGGTTTTCAGGTCATGACTAAGAGCAGAGATTTCCTGCTGCTGGCTTTGTTCCTGTGCCCATTTGCTCGTCAAAGACTTTTTTAAAGCTGATCGCATTTTTGCCATTGCATTCAAAGCATGCTCAAATTCTCTAATATTGGATTGTGGTATTTTAAAATCTAAGTTCTGTTGAGCAATGTTTTCACCAACTTGATGAAATAAATTGACTGACCTAACAATCTTATTTCTTAATAAAATTGTCGTCACAACCAGGCAAAACAAAATTAAGAATAACAATATCCCTAAAGAAAAATATTCATATGGAGGCAAAATTTTCTGCAAAACTGGATTAATATATCGAATTAAATAGTAATAATGCAAGACCACAACTGATTTATCCGGATAACGTACAAGTTGGTAATCATAAACAGTCTGGTCAGGATAATGCAAATACTGACTCATTTTTTGCCTGTCAGTTTGAGTAGCATTAGTCTTCAAGATGTGATACTGAGTATTAAATAAAGCATAACTTACATTATCAGGTACTGCATCAGCATTAAACACACGCTTATGACGTTGTTTTTTAACAAACTGTTGAACTTTCTGTTCATCATAATTAGCTGGATGGACAACACCACTATTCGACAAATACTGGGCACTAAAAAACCAGATACAAGTCAAAAAAATAATTATTCCACCATTAATCAGTAAAAATTTAATTAGTAAGTAGGAAATACCCCTTCTTCTTGCCATTTATAACCCACTCCCCAGACAGTCACAATTGGTGTTAACGAAAATATTTTTAATTTAGCACGAATATTCTTGATATGCTCAGCAATTGCGGCATTGTCATGAGCAGTATTAAAACCAAAAACTGTTTCATACAATTGTTCCTTGGTATAAACCTGCCCTGGATGCTCTGCTAGCTGAGCTGCCAACTGAAACTCACCTTTGGTAAAAGGAACAGTTTTCCCATGAACATAGGCTTTTCTCTCTGATAAATTAAAGAGTACACCTGAGCGTTCGTACGCATGAAGTGGCTGCCGCTGCTCACGACGCAAATGAGCATTAACTCGTGCACGTAATTCAGCCAAGCTAAACGGCTTTTTAATATAATCATCACCGCCTAGTCCTAATCCACGCACCAATGCAGTATCATCAGTTTTAGCCGTTAAAAAAATAATTGGGCCATCATATACTGGCCTAATTCGCTGACAAAAATCAAATCCATCTTCATCAGGCATCATTACATCAACTAGCAACAATTGATAAAAGCGACAACTTTCAGCAGTTAATTCTTTTGTTGAACACCTAGTATCAACAATGTAGCCTTCACGAGTTAATGCTCTTTTAACCAATACTAGCAAATCTTGATCGTCATCAATGGCAAGAATTTTAGACATAATCTTCTCCTCTCGATAAATCATCAACCTTCATTCCTGCGTCCTTCCCACTGATTGAACCAACAAAAAGAAAAAATTAACATTGCTAATGTCAAACTAATAATTATTGATAAAGCAAAATGTATTGGAATAAATGAGACGACTTTTAAATTAAAGAATGCCATTGTATAAATTCGCACGAGGTGTTCACCCCAACTACTAGGAAAAAATGGCCAAAGCAAATTACCTAAATCTGTTAGTAACAGGGCTGCTAATAAAAATTCAAGAGCAGCACAAACTAAGCTAACATTATGACCAAACTTTAATTCCAAAAAGCTATGAACAAGATATGCTAAGCAGTTACTGCCCCAAAGTAACAAACACATTCCTAACAAATAACTTACATTAATTAGTATTTTAACGCGCATTATTTTAAGCAAACAAATAAATGTAAAGATTGCCATCAAGCAAGAAACTAAGCTACCAATTAATAGATAAAATAATTTAACTAGCAGAATTTGCCAACGACTCGTTACACTTAAGAGATTAAAACAATCACTACTTATTTCTTGCGCAAAAATACTGTTACAAGCGTAACTACAAGCAAATGGATAACAAAGCGCAATTACTAAGAAATAATCAATTAAAAAGCTAGTAAATTGATAATTAGTCATCAAAAAGTAACCAGCACATAATGTTCCCCCTAATAAAGGAAGGGCCATATGAATTAGAAAATAATTTGTATGCCGTAATTTAAAAAACTCAGCTTGGATTAAATTTAGTAACTTCATAACCTATCTTCTTTAAAGTAATAATTAAGTACAAGTACGCAAATTCCAAATAGTGTAATAGTAAGTAAAACACCTGGTAAAATAACATTCTTTGTATGTAAAAAACTATTTTTGGCTAACACAACACCATTAGGATTCACACCCAAGATAGCCGCCATTAGTCTAGCAGGAATTGCAAAAGGAATTAGCCACAATATCTTATTGCCAGCAAAAGTTTGGCTAGCAAAAAATACATTTACAGTAACCATAACAATTAAAGTAAAAACTGCTGGTAATTTAAGTTCTAACAACATACCAAGTGGAATTTGCCAGGCAAAGCTTACCGTCAATAAAATAGTTGCCAGAAAGACCTGGCCAAACATTAACTGCTTACCAAACAGCCTTCCCACTAATAAAACCAAAAGCATCATAATTAAATTAGTAAATAACAAATAGCAGCAACCCGTTAAAATTTTGGCAAGACAAATTTTAAGGGTAGGAATTGGTGTCAGCTTAAGATTAAAATAATTCTGTTGTTCATCGCTTTCGAGCAAATAAACACTAATTAAGGCAACTTCTGCAGGCAACATAACCATATACCACCAATTAAAGACAGCCTGCTGTAATTGTTTTCCTGCCAATAAAAAGGTTGCTAAAATTGTTGTTATTAAAGGTAACAGCCATAGACTGAGTGCGATAAAAGTATGACGATTTTTAATAATTTCTGCCTTAATTAAATTTCGGATTTTATTCATTAACCCGCTCTTTTCTTACTACTGTCATAAACAATTTCTCTAGTTTCTCAGTATTATCTGGTATTTTGCCTTGGTAACCTAACTTACCAGCAGCAATAATCCCAATTTCATCGGCTACATTCTCAACCTCAGCTAAAATATGACTTGAAAAAATAACCGTAACTCCCTTTTTAGGAAGAGAACAAATTAATTTACGCAAAAATTCAATTCCCAGAGGATCAAGACCATTGGTTGGTTCATCCAAGATAAGTAATCTAGGATTATTAATCAACGCAAGAGCAATTCCTAAACGTTGCTTCATCCCTAAAGAAAATTGCTTAACCTTTTTCTTACCTGTATTCGTTAAATCAACTATTGCCAATACCTCATTGATTCTCTCTTTTGGTAAACCTAAAGAAGTTGTCCTAACCAGTAAATTTTCAAATGCAGTTAAGTTGCCATACAAAGGTGGATTTTCAATTAGCGCACCAATTTCATGTAAGTCCTGTCTTTGCCATGGTTTACCTTTATACCAAATACTCCCACTAGTTAGTCGAACGATTCCGGTAATCATTTTAAGTGTTGTCGATTTTCCCGCACCATTTGCTCCTAATAGACCATAAATTGTATTTTTAGGAATTGTTATCGATAGATTTTTAATTACTGCAGTTTGACCATATTTTTTAGTCAAATTTTTTGTTGCTAACAATAATTCATTGTCACTCACTGTTTAACCTCCCTTTTTGATAAGCTTATCAACTATTTATCAGGAAATTATAAGGAAAAAAATAAAAGTATGCTTTGCATACTTTTATCCTTGTAAATTCTGCCATAACTGTTGCATATCAAGCGGCTCGGGAATTTTAATTTCTACTTGTTGATCTAAATCAAATGGATCCGGAAAAGCCAAATAGTAGCAATTCAACGCTTGCCTAGAAAAAACATCTTTAACACCATACAATGGATCACCGAATAAAGGATGTCCCAACGACTGCATATGAACACGAATTTGGTGCGTGCGGCCAGTAAACAAGCGTAATTCAACTAAACTTGCACCTTTGACTTGCTCAAGAACATGATATTCAGTTGCGGCTGTCTGACCAGTAGGATCAATTTGACGAACAACAGTGCCATTCTTTTGACCAATTGGTGCCTTAATTATCCCTGTTAACTCGCCGTGGTTAAAATTGCCATGAACAATCGCGTGGTACTTTTTAACAAAATCAACCTTACTTAACTTAGCAAAACGTGCATGGGCAATCGGATTCTTGCCAATTAATACCAACCCCGATGTATCACGATCAAGCCGAGTAATCACATGCGGCTTTAGGTCAGATTGTCTTTGATAATTAAAATAACCCAGTACCCGATTAACCAAGGCATCATTATCTTCATAACGTGACGGAATCGACAAAACGCCTGCAGGTTTATTCACAACTAAATAATTTTGCTCTTCTTTGACAATTGTTAGCGGCTTATCTGATGATTTAAGCCACGGATTAGCTTGCTCACATCCCGGGACAAAAATAATTTCATCACCTAAGTGAAGCTTATAACTCGTATAACGACGTCTATGATTAACTAAAATCAAGCCTTGATGATTTTTAGCATTATTAATGGCTTGTTTAGAAAAACCATTTTTCATTAAAAAAGCCCCCAACTGCTGTGGACTTTTACTTTGGACAGTTAACTTAAAGTTTGTCATTACGCTCACCAATAAAAGCACTCTGAACCCGAGACCAAAAATGCGTATGACCAAAACGATCAAAACGAATTACCTTGTTTGAAATTCGATAATTGATTTTTTTCGCATTTCGAACATCAATTCGCTTACCGTCAACTGTCATTACAAAGTGGTCAGCATTGGGTACAATAGTAATCCATTGATCGGGAGCAATTACAATCGGCGACGAAAGCGTCCGAAAAACTCGATTATTAATTGACGCAATCTCTGCCATCTGCAGAGCCTTTAACTGCGGATGGATAACTGCACCACCAAGTGACTTGTTATAACCAGTTGAGCCTGTCGGTGTTGAAATGCAAAGCCCATCCCCGCGGAAGTTCTCGAACAATTGGTCATCAATATAGACATCGGCTTCTAGTGTATGTGATACCCGCTTAACTGCGGATTCATTTAACGCCAAAAAGCGTTTTTTCTCGCCTGCTTCTGTTACCAGTTCAATTTCAAGCAACGGATATTTAGCAGATTCTGGCTCACGCAAAAAAAGCGCATCTGTCATTTTACCGACATCCTGCCCGCGCCAATCAGTATAAAAGCCCAAATGTCCCGTATGAATACCAATAAAACGAATCGAGCTGACCTGATTTTCATAGCGATGGAAAGCATTAATTAAAGTTCCATCCCCGCCAACTGTAATTACCACATCCGGGTATTTTGCATCAAAGACAACACCATCTTTTTTTTGCAAAAGGGTCTTGAGGTGAGCCACAACCTTTAAAGTTTTATCATTGGTATTATGAGCAATCGCTATTCTCATGATTTTTCCTTACCCTTATTTTTGGTAAAAATTTTCTGTGCTTCCTGCACTTCATCCTTAATTAATGACATCTCTTCATCAAGTTTATAAGCCGTTTCGGCTGTTGACTTCAACCGTTTCGAAATATCAGCTGGATATGAGCCCTGATACTTATAATTCAAGGTGTGTTCAACTGTTGCCCAAAAATTCATCGCCAAAGTGCGTACCTGAATTTCGGCAAGCAATTTTTTAGCACCTTCAGGTAAATATACTGTATAAGCAATTACCATATGGTAAGAACGATACCCTGATGGCTTAGCGTTCTGCACGTAATCACGTTCTTCCAAAACTTCCATGTCTTGGCGTCCATGAATTAAATCTACCACTTTATAAATATCATCAACAAACTGACAGACAATGCGAATTCCTGCAATATCCTGCATATCCGTTTCAATTACATCAGGACTAATTACCCGCCGCTTCATTTTTTCCTTAATTGAATCAACTGTTTTAACCCGGCCAACTACAAATTCAATTGGCGAATGTTCTCCCTTAGTCAGAAAACTCTGTCTTAAGGAACGGAACTTTACTTTTAACTCGTTTACTGCCTCACCATAAGGCCATAAAAAATTATCCCAATCCATTTTCATCGAATTAATTCCTTTCTCAAGCAGCATATTCATTTTACCATATAATATAGATAAACAGATTGGAGTAATTATTATGTCAGAAAACAACGAAATTGAAGCCAAAACTATTTTAACTAAAGAAACTTACCGTACTTTATGCCGTGCTTTTCCCATTAAACATGACTTACAGCAGGTCAATTATTATTTTGACACTGCTACTAGCTTACTCAAGCAGCATCATATCAGCTGTCGTATACGTTTGTTCACTGATTATGCCGAACAAACATTAAAAGTCCCCAACTCACAACCAGTGCAGCATCATTTTCATGAAGCACTAGAAATTAACGATACCTTAAAATTATCTGATGCACAAAATTTACTTACTCAAGCACAAAAAAAGCACATCATTACCTTTAGTGCCAACGTAGGAATATATTTACAAGCACATTTTGGTTCTAATTTAAAATTAGAATTGCAAACTTTTAGTAAAACACACCGTATTTTAGCTGCTGGTCCCCAAAATTGTGAGCTAACCTTTGATGCCACAAGTTATCCTGATGACTACGAAGATTTTGAATTGGAAATCGAAAATTCTAATCCTAATCTAATCAAAAAGGTACTAGAGCAATTAGAAGAAAAGTATCATTTTCAGCAAACTAAGACTACTAAAAATCAACCTAAAATTGCTCGTGCTTATCTCCATCAGAAAAAAATCAATAATATGTGAGCGTATTCTTTGTTTATATAGCAGTTATTTGGTAAAGTAAAAATTGATCGTTAGATATGGAGGAGCTTGGTTATGTTTGAGATTTTTCTTTTCGTTAATCCAATTGGCATTTATTGCTACGACACAGAAGTCTTAATTAAACAAGCGATTAATGAACTTAATATTGATACTAGTTTTCATTTTATTCCCATTACTAATACTGAAGTTATTAAGCATGACATTATTCGCCGCAAAAAAGATGGGCAAAAAGCCATTGATATTCCGCAATATACTATTGCTGCATTCCAGACTTTGCGGATTTATCATGCAATTAAGTTCGAATATGGTAATAAAAAAGCCCGCTATTATTTAATCAAATTACAGCAGGCACTAAATCGTGATTTTAATGTCTATTCTGAAAAATTGCAACAAGAAATCATCAAAAAATTAAATTTAAATTTTAAACGACTTAAAGATCCTAAAATTAGCAAATATATTGATGATTCAATTGAGCGCGATAAGCAACTAGCAAAGAAATCTAAGGTTTACAACATTCCAACAACTGTTATTTATAATGAGAGTGGTAATTACAACGGTATTATGCTTGAAGGGCTGGTCGCTCATGACAAGTTAATCCGGCTATTTAAGAACGATAGTCGTTTAATTGACGAAAAAAAACAGCCAACAGCAAACGTCTCTAGCGTTTCCTCTGGTTGTCACTTGCGTTTAATTTAAAATATTGTGTTACATTATCTGAATAGTTAACTTCCCTCATTTTACCAAAAACCCAACTAGGCAAATCATTAATTGTCATCTGCCGTTGGTATAACTGCCACGCAATTTGACTACCCTTTTTACTTTTTTCAGCAAGTTGCAGCTCTAAGTAATGCTTTTGCTTAGCAGGCTGAACTTCATATTGTTTAAGTGCAGGCTGAAATTGCCATAAGGCTCGTAACCCCGTAGCATCTAGGCTAAAATATTCTATCTGATAATGTAATTTATTCGTTAATGGTTCAAGCAGCACGTTATATTTTAAACGTAGCTGCCTATGATAAGGATCTATTTCAAAATAATAAGTACGCCACACCTGGTTTTTGCGAAAGAAAATTAGCTGTGACGTTTTTATTTTTGCCTGTAAATAATGACGACGACCAACTACCCAAAGATCAGCAATTCCTATTTGACAATATAACTGATGACGATGAGTAAACTCTGTTTTACTCAAAGGAGCACATTGGACCTCAAATGCTAGCTGTGAACTAGCTAAAACATCAGCGCGCAACTGACCAGCTGCAAGTGTAACTTCTGTTTGTGCCCTAAAACCAGCAGCACATAAAGCCGACTGCAATAAAGCCTTGCTCATTGCGTGCTCCTCTTTTTCGCCCTGCAGATGGCTAATTCTTGGTCGATGCTTAAAGTAAGGCTTACTTGCTTTAATAATTAATTGCACTCTTTTATGGCAACGGGGACACAAATATTGCTGACCGACCAACCTTTTTTCGCCCCGCCTAATTAAATCAGCTTCCGTCACTGCCAAAACTAAATTTTTATTTAAAAGTGCTGCATACAAAATAATCACCCATGATTAAGTACGCAAAAAAGGCAGGTTTTTACCCTGCCTTTAATTATTAATTACAATTTAACGCTTAGCATGACCAAAATAATGCCGTAATTGACCTAACGCATCACTAGCAATCAAACACTTACCTGTTGTTCTAACACGCGCCATTTCTTCTGACTTAACTTTTAAGCCATACTCATTGGCAATTGCCCACGCATCAGCTGGTTTAATCTCCGCATAATCTTCATTTGCAAAAGTTAATTCAAGGAAAAACTTTCCCCGTTCAAAGTAAAGACTCGATCCCAAATCACTAACTCGTAAGTTATCTGCCAACTCTGTCAGAGCATCTAAATCATCAAAGCTGTAAGCCTGTTTCTTTTGAAATTTCCAAAACGACTTGTCCTTTTTCGGAGTAGCCGTTTCTGCTGGGATAGTGGTGGGAGCAGGTTGTGCTTGCACCTCATTATCAGCATCCAAATCAATAAATGAACGCCGCGAGTCTAAATCATCTTCTGCTTCTGCAGTTTCACCATCATCATTCAAAAACTGGGCTAAATTATTACGATCCTTATCAGTTACCTTGCTAATTAACAGGTCAAGTCCACCCTTATTTGGCATTACCTGAAAAGTTACTGGTGCATCCTGACTAAAAGAATGGTCCGTATCAACTTCATCTAAAATTGAATAGAAAAAGTGCTGAATCTTACTTTTATCACCCAGCAAATCTAACACCTTGAGTCCGCGGTTAGCTAATTCATTTTTATCTATTCTTACCCGAATAGTATTTTCGTTAATATGATCAACATGCACGAGTTCTCACCTCCATCGGATTCTTTTATCCATTGTAGCGTATTTTAGAGATAAAAGAAAAGCGTTAGTCGAAAAAACTAACGCTTTTTAATAAAAAGCTGGTAAGATTACATGTCAGCAATCTTTTGCATTTCCTCAAGCTCAAGACGACGAACTTTCCGTGGCAAAAACCGCCGAATTTCATCTTCATTATAGCCAACCTGCAACCGCCGATCGTCCATAATAATTGGTCGTCTTAACAAACTAGGATTTTTCTCTACTAAGTCAAGCAACTGATCAATTGATAAATCATCAAGATTAACTTTTAATTGTTGAAAAGCTCTTGAACGCGTAGAAATAATTTCTTCGGTACCATTTTCAGTCATTCGTAAAATTTGAATAAGTTCGTCTTTAGTTAACGGCTCAGAGAAAATATTTCTTTCTTTAAAAGCAATGTCATGCTTCTTCAACCAAGCTTTCGCCTTCCGACATGAGGTACAACTCGGAGATATATATAAATTTACCATATATTTCACGCTCCTTTGAACAATACACTTTTTAACCTTAGTAATATTATAACACATTACTTCTTTTTTGTAAGTAGTATTTTAATATTCCAGCTATATTTTTATCATAGGAGCTAAAAGTGAATAAATTGTGAAGTTTTTATCAAGAAATAATAAAAGAACATATTGACGAAGTCAATATGTTCTTTTGCAATTATTAGTTAACTTTTTTCATCAAGTCAGCTACTAATTTTTCATTCTCTTCTGCCGTTTCGGAAACGTAACATGCTTTGTTAGCTAATTCCTTAATATCCGCAGTTGAAAACTTCTTCATTAAGCTTCTAATCCGCAAAATCGAAGTAGCACTCATTGAATATTCATCTAGACCCATCGACAGTAAAATTGGGAACATAGTGTTATCACCAGCGGCTTCACCACACATGCCACACCAAATACCATTTTCATGGGCTGCATCAATCGTATGCTTGATTAAACGCAAAACCGATGGATTAGCTGGTTGGTAAAGATAAGAAACATTGTCATTACCCCGATCAGCAGCCATTGTGTATTGAATTAAGTCATTGGTTCCAATTGAGAAGAAATCAACTTCCTTAGCAAATTGGTCAGCTAAAACAGCTGCGGCTGGAACTTCAATCATCATTCCAACTTGTAAGTCTGCACCAACTTTAATACCCTTAGCAGTTAATTTATCTTTTTCTTCAGCTAAAATTGACTTGGCTTTGCGCAATTCACCCAAAGTACCAATCATTGGGAACATAATTCCCAGCTTGCCATAAGCAGAAGCTCTAAGCAAAGCACGTAACTGTGTCCGGAAGATTTCTTCATTCTTCAGCGATAACCTAATTGCCCGAACACCTAAGAAAGGATTCATTTCATCTGGTAAGTCCCAGTAATCAAGGTGCTTGTCGCCACCAATATCCATGGTTCTAATGATAACTTGCTTACCATGCATTCCTTCGATTACTTCTTTATAAGCAGTGAATTGTTGGTCCTCAGTTGGAAAGTCTTTAGAATCCATGTACAAGAACTCAGTTCTGTACAAGCCAACGGCTTCAGCACCATTGTCATTAACACCCTGCATATCATTTGGCGTACCAATATTAGCAGCGATTGTAAACTTCTTACCGTCCTTAGTTACCGAAGGTTCGTTCTTCAACTTCTCCCATTCAGCCTTTTGGACTAAGAAAGCTTCGCTCTTCTTTTGATAATCAACAACTTGGTCATCACTTGGTTCAACAACAGCATCACCGTTAAGACCATCTACAACTAAAGTCTGACCATTTTGGACATCCTTAGTAATTGAATCAGTCCCAACAACAGCTGGCAATTCAAGTGAACGTGCCATAATAGCTGAGTGCGCAGTCCGACCACCAATATCGGTTACAAAGCCCTTAACAAATTTCTTATTTAATTGAGCAGTGTCACTTGGCGTTAAGTCGTGCGCAACTACAACTACTTCATGATCAATTGCGGCTGGATTAGGCAATTCTTTATTCAACAGGTGGGCCATTACTCGCTTAGACACATCGCGTACATCAGCAGCACGTTGTTGCATATAAGCGTTATCAGTCATACCTTCAAAAATCGCAATAAATTTTTGTGCAGTTTCATCAAGAGCAGCTTCGCTATTAACTTGTTGATCCTTGATTTCAGTTTCAATGGCACCAGTAAATTCAGGGTCATTCAAAATCATTAAATGAGCTTCAAAAACTTGAGCTTCATCCTCGCCTAAACTCTTCTTGGCACGATCACGAATTGCCTCAACTTCTTTAGTTGAAGCCGCAATTGCCTTTTTAAAACGAGCCAATTCACTATCAGCATCACTGACAGTAGTCTTTGTAAAAGAAAGATCTGGTTCTACCAAGAGATAGGCTGGAGCAACAGCAATCCCGTCACTAGCAGCAATTCCTTTTAAAGTCTTGGTCATTATTCAGCTAAGCCCTCTTTTTTCATTGTGTCAGAAATAGCACTGATTGCATCTTTTTCGTCATCACCATCAGCAGTGATTGTAACATCTGCACCCTTACCGACACCAAGTGACATAACGCCCATGATTGACTTCAAATTAACTGACTTGCCGTTATATTCCAAGTTAATATCTGAACCAAACTTAGAAGCAGCCTGTACTAAAAGTGTGGCTGGACGAGCATGAATACCTGTTTCTGCAACAACATGAAAATCGCGTTTCTCCATTATAATTATCTCCTTTAATATTGAAAAATCAAAACGGTAGTAAATACCTATTCGAGTATTAGACTATCATTTTTTTGTGAATTAGACAACATAAATGTAACAGTTTACATCATTAATTTTCAGACTTTGACTGTGAATAAATAATTTTCCCACCACGTAAAGCCCGACCTGTGATATTTTGTCGTTTACCAAAAGCTCGCAACGCTGCCTGAAAATCAAAGGCATCCTTAGGTTCAACAATATACTGCTCAAGCTCACCGTTGACAAGTTGTTCAAGAATTTTTTGATAATTCAATAATTTCACCATCTTTTTAAATTTATGTTAAAAATTCCACTTAAATTAAAATCTTACATTAAAGTTTCTCTTTAAGTCTTTTTATCATAATCCAAAATTTACTAAAATTGAAATTGCAGCCCTTACGCAGTTGCTTACAAAAAATAAGTTTTTAAGTTTTAGCACTTGATTATTGAGAGTGCTAATTATATAATTTAGTAAACTTGAAATGAAAGGCGGTAAATATAATTGCTTTGTCAAAACTGTCAAAAGCGGCCTGCTTCCATTCACCTCTATGCAAAGGTTAATGGTCAAAGCCGTGAAATTAATTTATGTGGACAATGTTATCAAGAACTTAAACAACAAGGAAATATTAATATGAATAATGACAACAATGGTTTCTTCGGCGACTTTGATGATTTATTTAATAATCTAGGCGGAAATAACGCTGCGTTTAACAATGCTGGTCAAGGCGGTCAAGGTCAACCACGGATGAGTAACGGCGGTTCTGGTCATGGCGGCAATCACAGCTTACTTGACCAATATGGTACTGACCTAACAGCCCTAGCCAAAAAAGGTAAGATTGATCCGGTAATTGGCCGTGACAAGGAGATCGCCCGCGTAATTGAGATTTTAAATAGAAGAACTAAGAATAATCCGGTATTAATTGGTGAAGCCGGTGTAGGTAAAACAGCAGTTGTTGAAGGCTTAGCTCAACAAATTGTTGATGGTTCTGTCCCCGCTAAACTACAGGATAAACGCATCATTTCTTTAAATGTCGTTTCACTTGTTCAAGGTACTGGTATTCGTGGCCAATTCGAGCAGCGGATGCAACAATTAATTAAAGAATTACAACAGCATGACGATATTATTTTATTCATTGATGAAATTCACGAAATTGTTGGTGCAGGTAATGCTGAAGGCGGTATGGATGCCGGTAATATCATTAAGCCAGCCTTAGCTCGCGGTGATTTACAACTAGTCGGTGCAACTACCTTAAAAGAATATCGGGAAATTGAAAAAGATTCTGCTCTAGCCCGACGGTTTCAACCAGTTGACGTTAAAGAGCCTTCAGTTGCCGAAACGATCCGTATTTTAAAGGGTATTCAGAAGCGGTATGAAGACTACCACCATGTTCATTATACTGATGATGCAATCAAGGCAGCAGCAGAATTGTCTGAGCGTTATATCCAAGACCGGTTTTTACCAGACAAGGCCATCGATCTCCTTGACGAAGCCGGTTCAAGAATGAACTTAACCATTCCTTACGTTGACAAGGATAAAATCAAAGAACGGATTGCAGCGGCACAGCAACTAAAGCAAGAATCGCTTAAAAACGAAGATTACGAAAAAGCTGCTTATTATCGCGATCAAATTGAAAAGTATAACAAAGTAAAAGATCAAAAAATTGATCCTGACAAATCCCCTGTTATTACAGACAAGATTATGAATAAGATTGTTGAAGAAAAAACAGGTATCCCGGTTGGTGACTTACAAAAACAAGAAGAAAATCAACTGCAAAATTTAGCACCTACTTTGAAAGCACATGTGATCGGCCAAGATAGCGCTGTTGACAAAGTTGCCCGTGCAATTCGCCGCAACCGGATTGGCTTTAACAAATCCGGTCGGCCAATCGGTTCCTTCCTCTTCGTCGGTCCTACTGGTGTTGGTAAAACAGAATTGGCTAAACAGTTAGCTAAGCAAATGTTTGGTTCAGAAGATGCCATGATTCGTTTTGATATGTCCGAATATATGGAATCATATTCTGTTTCCAAATTAATTGGTTCTGCCCCCGGCTATGTCGGCTATGAAGAAGCAGGTCAATTAACCGAACAAGTACGCCGCCACCCATACAGCCTGATTTTATTAGATGAGATTGAAAAAGCTGATCCGTCAGTCATGAATTTGTTCTTACAGATTTTGGATGACGGTCGCTTAACTGACTCACAGGGTAGAACAGTTTCCTTCAAGGATACAATTATCATCATGACTTCAAATGCTGGTCAAGGAATTAAAAAAGCTAGTGTGGGGTTTGCTGCTGAAAATGCTACTGAAGAAAAAGATTCTGCAAGAAGTTCAATGAGTCAATTCTTCAAGCCAGAATTTTTGAACAGATTAGATGATGTGATTGAATTCAATGAATTAACGAAGGATAACCTCATTCAAATTGTTAATTTGATGCTTGATAAAACCAATGAAATGGTTAAAAATCAAGGCCTACAAATTACAGTTACTGACGCTGCTAAAAAGAAGCTCGTTGAAGACGGCTATAATCCAGCAATGGGTGCTAGACCGTTACGTCGAACTATTCAAGAAGAGATTGAAGACAAGGTTGCTGATTTTAAATTAGACCACCCTGAGAGTAAGCAGCTCACAGCTGACGTTAACAATGATCAAATCATTATTAGTGCGCAAGATCCTGAACAAGCAGTTACACCTGAAAGTCCAAAACTTTAATTATTAAATTGATTTTTAAACATGATTATTACTAATGATAATAATCATGTTTTTATTTACAGAAAAAAGACCAATTTAGCGTTATACTTAGAAGAGAAGAATTACTACAAGAAACGGGTGAGGTTTTATGCATTTAATAGATGTAACCAATAGTTATAGCAATCTAGTCCATAATCAGCTCAATTCGACTGATGCCAATTATATTAAAGTTTACTCTTTGGGCAATACTTCAGTTATTTACACTGAAAGTGATCAGGCAATTGGTATTGCTATAGAAAATCATGATCGACGTGTGCGTAAAGATGAAGTCGAATTTATCATCAAGCGTTTAATTAAAGAAGCAGATCCTTCATATCAGTTGACTTTTGATAAAAATCAACAAGTAGTTGAAATTCACATTGATAAATAGTGACTTGCTATTTTAACCGGCACTTCAGCTTTACTCTAAAATACCGGTTTTTTTAGTTTCACTATTCTACATATAAAAAATGGTTGACAATCAGTGCCAACCATTTTTATTTTGTTTATAACTTTTCTGTTAATTTAACATCCGGATACTTATCTTGGAAGAATCGTTCTGCAAATTGATTTTCAAATAAGAAGAGCGGTTGATCATAGCGATCTTTAACTAGCAAGTTACGACTATTTGACATTGCCGGATCAAGCTGGTCTGGATCAATCCAACGTGCCACCCGATGACCAATGCTAGTCATTTCTACATCAGAATTATATTCGTTCTTCATTCTAAACTTGAAGACTTCAAATTGCAGTTGTCCGACAGCACCTAAAATGTATTCGTCAGTTTGGTAATTACGGTAAAGTTGGATTGCACCCTCTTGTACCAATTGAGTCATCCCCTTGTGGAATGACTTTTGCTTCATTACGTTTTTAGCGGTGACACGAACAAATAATTCAGGTGTAAATTCAGGTAAAGCCGGATACACTATCTTATGTTTACCCGCATAAATACTATCACCAATCTGAAAATTACCTGTATCATAGAGTCCGACAATATCACCAGCAACGGCATCAGTTACTTGTACCCGTTCACTAGACATAAATTCCGTTGCATTGTTTAATCTAATCGGCTTACCTGTTCGTGCCAACGTGACATCTAAGCCCTTTTTAAATTCACCGCTGCCTACTCTGACAAAGGCGATTCGATCACGATGATGTGGGTTCATATTTGCTTGAATCTTAAAGACAAAACCAGAGAATTCCGCGTCATCAGGACTAAGCTGCTCATCGTCATTAACTGTATGACTTTCAGGCGCTGGCGCTAATTGCACAAAACTCTTTAAAAAAGTTTCCACACCAAAATTAGTTAAGGCTGAACCGAAGAAAACAGGTGTCTGATCACCTTTGATAATTTTATTAATGTCAAAAGTATTACCCGCTTCTTTAATTAAGTCAATTTCATCTAAAGTATCTTGGAATTGCGGATTTTGACTAAAAGGTTCGCTATCTGCCAATTTGCCATCCTTATCTAACGGTAAGAAACGGTCTGGGCCATCCTTGTGGTACATTTCAACTTGATTGTTGGCAATATCATATAGTCCCTGCAAGGTTTGTCCTGAGCCAATCGGCCAGTTCATTGCCACGCCTTCGATCCCAAGCAAATCTTCCAATTCGGCAATTAGGTCTAACGGCGGCCTACCATCACGATCGAGTTTATTCATAAAAGTAAAAATCGGAATCCCACGCTGCTTAACAACTTTAAATAGCTTTTTCGTTTGCGGCTCAATTCCCTTAGCCGAATCAATTACCATTACAGCAGAATCGACGGCCATTAGTGTCCGGTAAGTATCTTCTGAGAAATCTTGGTGTCCTGGGGTATCAAGAATATTAATTCGCTTACCTTGATACTCAAACTGCATAACTGAACTAGTAACTGAAATTCCCCGCTGCTTTTCAATTTCCATCCAATCACTAGTAGCATAATGACCCGTCTTACGAGCCTTAACGGTACCAGCACTCCGAATAACACCACCAAAAAGAAGCATTTGCTCTGTAATCGTCGTTTTTCCCGCATCGGGGTGTGAAATAATTGCAAATGTTCTTCTTGTCTTTACCTTATCTAATAATCCTGCACTCATTAATTACTCTCTTTTTCTTTTGCTTTACTACCCAATTAATTGATAACTTTTTAATTTTATAAAATAGGCATCAATTAATGTTCACAAAGAAGTTCTTCACTCATTTAATTATCTTGCTCCTCTTTTTCTTGCTTGTTTTCTGGAATTGTCAATAACACGGTTAGCAATCTTGACCGCATCATTCTTCTAGTTGTTAAGACCATGCCATTATCTAACTTAACCGCTAATTTTTCACCTTTAGCCGGAATAATTCCTAACTTAGTAATCATAAAGCCAGCAATAGTATCAACATCTTCCATCTCAAGATCGGTGCCAAATTGCTCATTAAAATCAACTAGTGGCATTTTTCCATAAATCACATACTTATTAGGTGCAATCTGGTTAAATAATACTTCGGTATGATCAACTTCATCATCAATATTACCGACAATTT
This sequence comes from Lactobacillus sp. ESL0785, assembly GCF_029395455.1. Lineage (NCBI taxonomy): Bacteria > Bacillati > Bacillota > Bacilli > Lactobacillales > Lactobacillaceae > Lactobacillus > Lactobacillus sp. ESL0785. The sequence goes on along the minus strand of NZ_CP113916.1, from coordinate 554,708 downwards.
CCTCAATTAAATCTTCAATTGTCGCAATCCCGACAACTCCACCGTATTCATCCGTTAGAATTGCTAATTGTTGCTGGGTCTGCTGCATCTCTACTAACAACTCGCTTAAGTCAGTTGTTTCTGGTGCAAACAACGGCGGATTCATCACATCATCATAATCAATATTGGCAAAACCCTTCTCACGTGCCTTACGCAAAACTGTTCGAATATGAATTACCCCGATAATCTTATCTTTATCCTGTTGATAAACCGGAATTCGTGAATACGGCTCACGCAAGATTTCATCAAGATTGTCTTGAAAACTATCACCGCAATCTACCATATAAGCGTCAATCCGTGGAACCATTACCTCACGGACCATCCGCCCTTGAAAATCCAAAACATTATTTAACATGGAATATTCGGTTTCGCTGATCTTTTTCTGCTCGTGCAAAGCCACAATTTCCTTAATTAAATGTTCCTTCGTTTCTTCATCACTTGCAGGGGAAAATTTATTTTTAAAACGTTCAAATAAATTCCCCTTGGCAGGGTCGCTAGTCATAATTTTTCTCTCTTTCTTAAAATCTCAATATAAATAATAACATTATATCATGTTAGGTGCTTGATATGTTAGAATAGCACGTAAGAAACGAGGTTATTCCAATGAAAAAAAGTCACGTCTTACTTGTCTTTACATTTTTACTACTAATTCCTTATTTATGCAGTTTATTAATCATCGGCATTGGCTATGACGCGCTAGTGCTGCACTCAGCTGACTTATTCAGAACAACTATCGGTGCACTTGTCGGTGCTTTAATCATGTTTGCTATTAAAGCAACCATCCAGCGACCTGTTGACCTACTTGCAATGGAAGTTAATGACAGCCTGCTAAAACAACTACTACGCTTCTTTAGTATCCGGCGACGTTACTTTTTGTTATTAGCCAACATGATCCTAGACTTTATCCTTTGCTTTGCGGCTACTTTTATCGTGCGCAACTTTCTCACCCTTGACCAAATTGTCGGCAAGTCTGTCGGCATGGTCTTCTTGATTATGCTTTTATCAACTTGTCTTGGCGCCTACGTTGAATATGACAACCTGTCAATTGATCCCCAACAACACTAACTTACTAGTTGTCTTCAAGATACAAGTCTTGAGACAATTTTTTTGTGCTTAAATTTAAGTGTTGCAAAATATACGGCGTCAAACTGTCACCTGGGTTCTCATAGACTTGAATACCTTCAGCACTAACCTTAGCTAAGAATGGCGGCAATACCGTATTCAGCGGCTGATTAAACCAGGCTAGTGTTTGTTCAGATAGTTCTTCTTCAGCTACTTGGCCTTGTGGCAGAACAAACCGCATTAAACCAGCAGGTGCAACAGTTTCTGCTGGCGCAATTACCCCATACCAGTACATAAAATGCTCTGGTCCAAAGACAATTAAGCTACTGCGCTTAGATTGTAACTTGTTATCCTGCAAGAATTTTTGAAAATTTTGATCATTCTCCATTTGAGCATTACATTCAGCAAAAGATTTTTGTTGATCCATTAAGCTATCTGCAAATGGGCGACCAATAAAAGCAAGCTTTTCTTGTGATTTTTTCATTTTATCCTCCTAATATTCAGCCAATTCATCTAATGGAATAATCTCACCCGCCAGAAAAGCATCGATCTCACTGCTAGAAAAACCGTGAGTAAACAAATAATTTCTAATCTTAGTTTTTCGCTCACCTTCATTAAAACGGCGAAAACGTTTGTAGGCTTTCACACCCTGCTTTTTTAATGCTTCAACTTGAGCGGCTTCATCAGGCTGCAGATCAATTTCAGCAATTATTGAACCAACAATTGCACTATTGAAACCATGACTCATTAATTTAGCCCGCATTTTGCGTGTTAATTCACGTTCAGAAAGCTTGCCAACCTTATTTTTCATTGATTTTAAAACACGCTGTCCAGCACCCAGCCAATCTTCGTCAGCAATTCCGTCTAATTCCGTCTGAATTAATGCTGGATCAATTCCCTTTTGCGTCAACTTCCGCGTTAATGTCAACGGGCCATCTGTTCCCGAGCGTAAATTTTGCTTAATCGCCAGCGCAACATATTTTTGATCATCCAAAAAGCCCATTGCTGATAGCTGTGCTACTGCATTTTGCGCTGAGTCATCCGCAATGTCGTGCTTTTTCAGATATTGCAGAACCTCATAGACAGTCCGTGCTTGGTAACTCAAATAATTAGAAGCCAAGCTTGTTGCCTTACTATCAGCATCAAACTGTTTAACTTCAGCTATTTTTTTAGGTGTTAATTCTTGTCCTTTTAAAAGGACAAAGGTTGCAACTGTCTGTTCACTTGCCGCAAAAGCATATTGACCATCCAAAAAGATATTGTAGCGTCCTGGTCGCTTTTGACTACTGACTTTAGTAATAATTGGCATCTTTTGTCACCTTTCACTTTCCTACCTTATATGCTAGCAAATTTTTCCTATTCTTGCTAAAAACTTTTTTGAAGGAGTACAATAAACTATTAGTAGTTAATAGATTATTGTAGAAAGAACATTATGCGAAAAAATTTTAAACGACATGAACCAAAAGAAAAAGACGTTATTATTACTGTTAAACGTCTAGGAATTAACGGTGAAGGTATTGGTTACTACCGTAAAAAGATTATTTTTATTCCCGGAGCTTTACCAGATGAGGTTGTGGTAGCCAAAATCCTTGAAGAATTTCCTCACTATATTCAAGCAGAACTCGTCCGCATTAAGCAGCAAAGTCCCGACCGCGTTACTTTTCCTAAGGGAGTTAATCCCGCAATTGGCGGCTTAGAACTAGCTCATTTGACTTATGACAAACAACTTGAATTTAAACGCGATAACATGCTTGAAGCTCTGAAGAAGTTTCATCCTCGTGGCTACAACAAATATAAAGTCAAGCGGACAATCGCAGCACCTAACCCATGGCATTACCGTAATAAAGCGCAATATCAAATTGAACAAGATCACGGCAAGGTTAAATTAGGATTATTTGCTCCTAATTCTCATGAACTTTATGATCTGCCGGTAATGCCGACACAAAGTGAAGCTACCCAGAAAACAGAACGGCAAATCAAGGCCTTAGTTGAAAAAATGCACGTGACAATTGCTAATCCATACCGTCGTTCAGCTGGATTAAAAACTATTGTTGTTCGGCAGGCAGAAGCTACGCAAGAAATTCAGGTAACTCTAATTACTGTTGGCCACGAGATCAAAAATCTTTTACCATTAAGTAAGGAAATTATGAAATTGCCTAACGTTGTCAGTGTCTATCAAAATGAAACTGATTGGCGCAATCCACAAGTTTGGGGCAACAAAACCGAAAAATTAGCTGGCAAAAATCAAATTACTGAAGAAATTCTTGGTAAGAAATTCGCCTTATCGCCACGCGCCTTTTTCCAATTGAATCCAGTACAAACCGTTAACTTATATTCCGAAGCATTAAAATTCTTAGATCTAAATAAAGATGAAACCTTAATTGATGCTTACAGCGGCGTTGGTACTTTAGGAATTATTGCCAGTGACCACGTTAAACAAGTTATCGGTATCGAAACCATTCCAGAAGCCGTTGATGATGCTAAACACAACGTTGAACTTAATCATATTAAGAATGCGGACTACATTCAAGGTAGTGTTGAAAAAGTTCTCCCCCGTCTGCAAGAAGATGGTATTGCAATTGATGCTTTAATCGTTGATCCACCACGCACAGGATTGGCTAAAAGCCTAATTAAAACTTTACTGCGAATTAAACCACGGACTTTTGTTTATGTCTCTTGTAACCCTTCCACATTAGCTCAAGACCTCGTTTTATTAAGTGAAGCATACGATGTCCGCTTGATTGAGAATGTTGACATGTTACCGCAGACACCGCGGTGTGAGTGCATTGCTAAATTAACTTTACGTAAATAAAAAAACAGTTGCCTCTATGATGGGCAACTGTTTTTATTTAGAAGATAACGTATATTACTACTAACACACTTATTTAGTAGAGCATTTCGACAATATACATTTTTAAGATTTAAAATTTTACTTTTATCTATTATATCAGTTATTGTAAGCGCTAGCAAGAACATCTAAAAATTACTTGAGATATTTAGCCAAAAAACTTTTAACATGCGCTTTATATGTTTGCGGATGGTCCGCAAAAGAATCAGCATGTTTAGATTTGGGTGCTACCCATAATTCTTTTGGCCCCTTAGTGGCCTGATAGTTACGATAAACCATCTTTGTTGGCACAAACGTATCATTACCACCATGAATAAACAGCATTGGGCGGTAATTATGGTGCAGCTGCTTAATGCTGGAACCATCATTCAAAAAGTAGCCTACTTTGATGCGATTAATCCCGCTCAAAATCTCAACCATTGGAAAACGCGGAAAGGCCGGCATATTATACAAAGCTTGTGCTTCATGTTCAATTTCATCTTTTACGCTGGTATAGCCACAATCTTCGACAAAAGCCTTAACTTGCTTAGGCAATTGCAAGCCACTGACCATCATCGTTGTTGCCCCACCCATGCTGACACCAAAAACAACAATCTGCTGGTCAGGACCGTTTTTAGCAAGCAAGAGGTTAATCCATTTTTTAATGTCGGCCTTTTCAACCCAACCATAACCAATGTACTTACCTTGGCTCTTACCTTGAGCACGCGGATCTGGCGTTAAAGTGTTATAGCCCATTTCATGAAAAAGGGCATCATACTTACCCATATCTTCCTTAACATTCATGTAGCCGGGCAAAATAACTGCTGTCTTATGTGAATCTTTACTAGGAATATAATTGGCATCCAACCGGTACTTGTTATCCGCAGACTTCATGTACCACTTATCCTTTTTGGCTTTTTTAAACCAAATTTTCTGTTTATACAGTGGATCAGACTTCTTAATTACTTTGCTTGATGATGATAAAAAGCTCTTGTGTCCTGGCACACAAGCAACTTTAAAGAAGTAACAACCTGCACCAATAAATAATAAACAAATTAATAATATGACTGATACTAATGAAAGCCATAATTTTTTGTGTTTTAATTGTCTCAAAAGACGAAACCAACTTTCTATTAAAATCTGATAGCATCAGTATAACATTTTAATTTTGTATAGGAAATATTATGCGACTAACCGACTTATTACAACTTACCAACGATTTAAATGAACAAACCAAATTTTACCTGACAATTAACGGTGCCATGCAGCCACTGGCTCGCTTAAAAATTTCGAGTAGTTGTTGTCTACTTTATCCGGGCAAAAAACCAATTACCAAGGCAAAAATTATCAGCCTCGTTAGCCACTTACACGGCCGCAGTATTCCCCTTAGGATAAAGCTGGATGACACTCAGCTAGCCATTTATGGTGTGCAGATTTTGCCGGCAAGCAATGCCGTTAGATTAACATAAAAAAACTAATGAAAAAATTCATTAGTTTTTTCTTAAACTTGACGATATTGCCGCACTTGGCCCTTGGTCCCAGCAAAATACCAGTAACCCACCTGCTCATCACTAGTCAGCTCAAGTCCATCACTAGGATCAAGTAATGCATTATTAAAGACTTGTTCATACTGCGCAACGGTCAAACGTTGACGCCGTGCTAACATTTTTTGATCTTGCACCACATCGAGCTGCCGCTCATAACCTGACACCACTTGACCTGAATAAAATTCTCCCATTGCTCCCGAGCCATAAGAAAATAATCCTATTTTATTATCAGGCTGTAATTTTTTATTCTCTAACAAACTTAACAAACTTAAGTACAGTGATGCGGTATAAATATTCCCTACTGTGCGACCATACTGTGCGGCAGCGGTAAAATTCTTTTCTAAGCGTGTTTTAGTTACTTCAGCTTGACCAGCAACGGCCAACCGATTTGCCTTCAGACCCATTTTAGTAAATGGCAAATGATAGGCTAGCGCCGTAAAATCACTGGTTTGCCAACCCTTTAACTTTTTATACTGCTTAAATGTTTGCGTAAAAAAATCCAAATAAACTTGGGTTGAATATTTACCGTCAACTAGAGCCGTTGCCATTCCATTAGGTCGCCAAAAGTCATTAATATCCTGACTAAAAGCACTATGGCCCTCATTAATAGCCAAAATTCGCGGCTCAGCTGCAATTAATAAGCTAACACTACCAGCTCCTTGCGTCACTTCGCCGCCACTGCCAACACCATAGCGCGCAATGTCACTACCAATGACAATTGCCGTCTGGTGTGGATGCAGACGAACATAATCGCGCGCAATCATTACACCAGCAGTCATGCCAAAGCAGGCTTCCTTAACCTCAAAAGTCCGTACCTCTGGTGGTAATTTTAAGGCACTTTTAACAAATAGAGATGCTGATTTAGATTGATCTACCCCACTCTCAGTTCCAAAAATTAGTAAGCCAACTCGTTGGCGCTCTATCCGCTTAAGATAGAATTGCGTGGCATTAATTCCCATTGACACTGCATCTTGCGTTTGATCAGCTACACTCATCTGACTCTGACCAATACCAATTAAATATTTATCAGGATCTTCCTGACGAGCATGAGCTAAATCAACCATGTCAACGTACTTATTCGGTGTATAAAAACCGATCTGATCAATTCCAACCCGCATTATTGTTCCCCTCTGATTTGCTTCAAATACTCAGCGACAGCTGCCTGTGAATATTTTTTATTTTTAACCATTAACTTTAACACATGTGACCGCTCAGCAGCTGTCATTGGTATATTAGCGACTAGGTTGCGAGCTTGTAATTTCATATGGCCTACCTGAATGCCTGTGGTAGCAATCGCCAGCAGAGCTGCGAGATTATTAGCTAGACCAACTGCCGTAATTATGTTAGCTAACTCGCTTGTAGTAATGTTACCTAATATCCGATAAGCTTGCTGGACATCCTTGCGAGCTGTAATTGAACCGCCAACGGTCCCAATAGCGAGTGGCAACGTCAACTCACCACACAATTGGTTATCGACAACTTGCCACTTACTCAAACTAGAATATTGCCCACTTTGACTAGCCAAAACTCCACACGCAGCTTCAACTGCACGTACATCATTACCAGTTGCCGTTAAGACAGCATCAACGCCATTCATAATACCCTTATTATTGGTAACAGCACGGTAAACATCTGTTTGACCAATTTGACTAAGTAGGGCAATTTTTTGCGCAACTTGCAGGCCGCCAAGTAAGCTAAGATCCAACTTAACTTGTGCCTTAGTCAATTGACTGGGATAATTCGACAAGATTGCAAACAGCTTAGCTGTAATTCCTGGCAGCTGAACTAATTTTTCTGCCAAAAATTCCAAAATCGAATTTACCTTATTAGCACCCATTGCTTCTGCTGGATCAACTAAAACCTGTAAATAAAGCAGTTCAGCTTCACGCCGCATTTTGATATTTTTTACACCACCGCCATGATTGACTAAACTGCTAAATTGTTTATTAGCTAAAGCAATTAATTGTGGAAATTGTTCCTGCAATTTAATTAAGTCGATATCTGCAGTAATTTGCAGAATAATCTGCCCATAGATACCATCACGCTTACTAACAGATTGAACTCCGCCACTACGTGCAAACAGAGTCGCGCCATGATTAGCAGCTGCCACAACTGAAGGTTCTTCCGTGGCTAGTGGCACAAGATAACTGTGGCCGTTAACCAACAATCCTGTTACTAAACCCAAAGGTAGTCGCAATTGTCCAACCACATTTTCACTTAATTGATCTAACCGTTCTAACGTTGACGCCTCAATTTCATCTAATTTAATTCCTTGTTTACTTAAAAGTGCCCGCCTTTGAGCTGGTGTTAATTGATAAAATTTCATCTAATTATCTCGAATTAATTCACACGCAATTGCCTGACCGCCGCCAATACAAAGCGTAATTAAAGCTCGGTGACCATGAAGCTTTTCCAAGCCATTAAGAGCCGTTGTTACTAACCGCGTTCCCGTTGCCGCCAAGGGATGACCCAAAGCAATCGCACCACCAAAGGGATTTAGACGCTTTTCAGGGATTGCTAAAGCCCGCGTTAAAGCAACACTTGGTGCCGCAAAGGCTTCATTAACTTCAATAACATCATAATCAGCAATTTTTTGACCTGTTTTTTTAAGCAGCTTTTTAACAGCATAATATGGTGCCATTCCCATATAAGCCGGATCCGTTCCTGATTCTGCAAAAGCACCAAGACGAGCCAATGGCCTTAAGTGTAACTCCTGTACCTTAGTAGCCGTTGCTAGTAATACCATACTGGCGCCATCACTTAAGGGTGAAGCATTACCAGCAGTAACTAACCCATTTTCTTTAAAAGCTGGTCGTAATTGTCCCAAGGCTGACATACTTGTATCCAACCTAATATTTTCATCACGAGTAATTTGGTGGTTATGAAGATTAATTGGCACTATTTCAGTTGCTAAATCACCTCTAGCAGCAGCTCGTGCAGCCTTTTGGTGTGAGTGCAGACTGTACTCGTCCATTTCTTGCCTCGTAATATGATATCGCATTGCCACATTTTCTGCTGTCAATCCCATATGCTGATGTGAAAAAGCATCTGTCAAACCGTCTTTAATCATTGTACTTGCTAACGGCATATTTTTTTCAGCAGCATAGTAAGCAGCATTAGTCATACTCTCACTGCCGCCAACTGCTACTAATTCACAATCACCTAGTTCCATTTGTCCTTGTGCTAATCGCAAGGCCTTCAAACTGGACCCACAAACCTCGTTAATTGTCACACTACTGCTGGTTTCTTTCATCCCCGCAGCGAATGCCACCTGCCGGGCCACGTTTTGCCCCAGACCAGCACTAAGAACGTTACCCATAAAAAGCGCATCTAATTCCGTAGGTGCAAGTGCCGCACTTTCAATTACTCCAGTTAATGCCAGCTGGCCTAACTCAACAGCAGTTTGTCCAGCTAGTTGACCACGAAAACGACCAAACGGCGTTCTTTTAGCAGCAACCAAAAAAATATCTTTCATCAATTTTCTCCTGCCTAATCTAAAATCTACGACAAATCTTACCTAATCTTGTTTCCGCAGCATAGCTATTGACCCGACATTAAGGAAAAATTTAAAGTTAGCGCCAATAATAAGACTAATACAAAAAGAAGCCGCTCTGTGCGGCTTCTAATAACTTTAGTTTACTTTTTCTTATCTTGAGCTGCTAATTGCTTACCTAAAGCAATAATGTATTGCTTCAGGTCATCTTTAGTCTCAGGGTGGTTCAGACCGTACTCAATTGAAGTTTCAAGATAACTTTCCTTATTACCAACATCGTGACGCTCACCCTTAAAGACATGGGCAAAAACCCGCTGCGTCTTATTCATGGTGTCAATTGCGTCCGTTAACTGGATTTCACCACCACGACCTGGCTTTTGATTTGCTAAAACATCAAAGATTTCCGGTGTTAACAAATAGCGGCCAATAATAGCATAATCACTCGGTGCCTTGTCAATTTCCGGCTTTTCCACAAATGACTTAACGTTAATTAATCCCGGCATAATTTCTGTGTCTGGTTCAATTACGCCATACTTAGAAACTTCTTTATGAGGTACTGGCATCACTGCAATCGTTGATGCATGAGTTTCATTATAACGATTAATTAGCTGCTTCGTCAGCGGCACCTTATCAATCATTAAGTCGTCACCTAACATGACAACAAATGGCTCATCCCCCACAAAACTGCGACCACGCGCAATTGCATCACCTAGACCAGCAGGAGAAGGCTGCCGTGTGTAATAAATATTAATCCCTAAATGCGTAATTTCTTGCGACATTTTAAGAAGATCAGTTTTCCCTGTTTTCTGTAAATTCTGCTCAAGTTCAGGATTAGAATCAAAGTGATCCTCAATCGGACGCTTGTTTTTACCAGTAACAATTAAAATATCTTCAATTCCAGAGTGCTTGGCTTCTTCGACAATAAACTGAATCGTTGGCTTATCGACAATCGGTAGCATCTCTTTCGGCATAGCCTTAGTGACAGGCATAAATCGCGTTCCTAAACCAGCAGCTGGAATAATTGCTTTTCTTACTTTCATGTTTTTACGCTTTCTTTTTCAAGTCTTTAAAAACCAATATAGCAGATTTTTAATAAATGTGCTAGTCCCTATTGTTTCCGCTTTCTTTGAATATATTCAGCTAAGTGCCCAACTGAATATTGTACCTGGCCGACACGCAAAGCAGTAATTGCGGCATTGACACAAGTCCCTAACAGCAAGAGAATTGATGCAATATTAAGCCATAACATGAAAATAATAAAGGTCCCAATAATGCCATAATTTTCCCAGCTAATATGAAAATGATGTAAATAAAAACTAAACAAATAAGATAGCAATAGCCAACCAACTAAAGTTGTTAAAACACCAGGCCAAATAACCCGTTTTTTAAGGCGAATATTCGGCAAAACATAGTTTAAATAATACAGTGTAAAAATCAGTATAATCAAAACCACTGGATAGCGATAACTGAAGATCTTTTCAATTTCGCCAACCGAAAAAAAGAAAATTGGCCGCAAAAACTCCAACACTTGTTGCCCAAAAATCAAAGTAAGGCTAAGTAGTGTAAAAATAATAATCATCAGGTTGGTCAATAAAATCGTAATTGACCGCGTCCAAACTGTTACTTGCCATTTTTGCCGCAATTCAATTGCCCGAACACCATAAACACGGTTCATCCCAATGCGAATTGCGTTAACTAATGATGAAACTGACCAAATCGCCAAAATGATACCAAAAGAAATATAACCAGTAGACTTCCGTTTTAACAACGAATTAATAATTGGCATGATAAACTTAGCAATTCGATCTGGAAAAATCAAATCAATATAACTGGCAATTGGCGTTGTATTGATATGAAACAATGGCAAAATATTTCCGATAATAATAATTAACGGAAAAATCGAAAATAAAACATAATAAGCAATCACAATTGCACTTGTCAGAACTTCACCTTGTGAAAATTTAAGTGACAAGGTTTTATAAAATAAGGCAACCCGATTTGGTGTTGCCTTCTTTTTACTATTCATGCACGCTAATCATCCATTTCATCAAAATGTGGCAAATATTTTTCATAGCCATCATACGGCTTTTGCAAAGTTAAAATCTTTGGCCCATCCTTGGTAATGGCAAAAGTATGTTCAAACTGTGCCGACTTAGAACCATCTGGTGTCGCATAATAAACCCAATCATCGTTAGGATCACTAACTGTCTTTTGTTCAATGCGCCAGTCGCCGCCAGCTTCAACCATTGGCTCAACCGTGATTGTCATGCCTTCACGCAACCGCAAGCCATGACCAGCCTTGCCCCAATGCGGTACTTCTGGATCTTCATGGATACTTGGCTGGATGCCGTGGCCAACTAACTCTTTAACATCGCCGTAGCCGTGTTCATCTTCGACAAAATGTTGGATTACCGCACCAATATCACCAATTCGGTTACCCAAAATCGCTTGATCGATTCCGAGGTACATTGCCTTTTTGGTTGTTTCCATCAAATCACGGTCGGCATCCGAAATTTTACCAACTGGGTAAGTGGTACAAGAATCAGTTTCAAAGCCGTTAAGATTACAAGTAACATCAACCTTAACCAAGTCACCTTCATTTAAAATGGTGTCTTTACGCGGCGTTGCGTGAGCAATCTGGTCATTAACTGAGATACAGGTACCGTACTTATACCCTTCAAAACCTTGTTCAGACAGACGTCCGCCGCGGCTCTTAACAAATTTTTGACAAAACTCCTCAATCTCCCAAGTTGTAATTCCCGGCTTAATCACAGCGCGCAAACCTTCAAACATTGATGCTAATAACCGGCCTGAAGCCTGCATCCCTTTAAGTTCTCTAATCGATTTAATTGTAATCAAAACTAACTCTCCTCTTAAAAATCATCTTTGTTTACATTATAGCGTTTTTTAAAAGTTTACTAAAGATTTTCATCAATCTGTCTAAATTATGTATAATAATATGATGAATTAAATACGAAAGGTATGAAAAGCATGAAGGCAAGAATTGTCTACGCTAGTATGACTGGTAATGATGCAGATATGGCAGATATTTTAGAAGAAGATCTGCAAGATTATGATTTTGACGTGGAAACCAGTGAGGCTGAGTTTACTGATGCCAGCGATTATTTAGCAAGTGACCTTTGCATCTTCGTTACCTACACCTATGGTGAAGGCAAAATGACTGATGATGTTGCTGATTTTTATGAACAATTAAGAGAACTAGATTTAAGTGGTAAATACTTTGCCGTAATGGGCAGTGGTGATAAGACTTACAATGATCATTTTTGTGAAAATGTTTTTGATTTTGAAAAAATGTTTAAGCAAGTCGGCGCTGAAGAAATCGTTAAACCTGTAACAATCGAAAATGCACCAGATGATGCGGCTATCGATGCAATTGACAAGGCTGCAAAGGAAATGGCTGAGCGATTAAATGGCTAATAGAATTAATCCATGGCGGCATCCCATTAAGTTTGTTAAACGACACCGCAACTTATTTGTCTATATGATTTTTGGCTTTATTGCTGCATTAATTAATACAATTGTCTTCATGGCTCTACACAAATGGTGGGGCGGTTCAGTTTTCTTTTCTAATATTATCGCGTTTGTAATTTCTAATTTAGCTTCCTACTTCTTTAATCAAAAAGCTGTCTTTATCAACAATGTTGACCAAGATCACTCAACCTGGCATAAGTTGATTGTTTTTTTCACTTACAGAATTATTAGTTTAATTCCTGACCAGATGATTATGTCCGTTGGTATTTCATGGCTGCATTTAAATGCCTTACTCGTTAAGATAGTTGATCAACTCCTGGTTGGGATTTTCAATTATCTGACAACAAGGTCAGTATTCCAAGCACAAGAAACAACCATGATTGAACGTGCTAAGAAGCGAATTCAAAATCATAAAAATAACAAATAAAAAAGGCAAAAATTCTTAATTGAATTTTTGCTTTTTGTTTTGACTAGTTTTTACTTTTATCAAATAAAAACAAATCATTTTTTATTCAAAATGTATTAAAAAAATTAATTTTACCTATTTTTAGAACTAATTGATAATAATGATTGTGTAATTAGCAACACATCATTAAAGTGTCTCATGCTTTACAATCAATTATTAGTTCAAATATAGGAGGTTATATGAAAAATACTGCCACATTATCAGCCAAACAACGTATGCGTTTAACTACAAGTTTATACCTAAATTATTTGGTTCACGGATTTAGTTTAATTATTATTGCGCAAAACATGGCAAATTTAAGTCAAACTTTTAATACAACGATTGCTCAAATTTCTTTTATCACATCAGGAACAGGAATTGGTCGTTTGCTCGGTTATCTTCTCACTGCCTATCTTTCTGATCGTTACCCACGTAAAGCTACAATTATTAGTGGCATGCTTTGCTACTTTATCTTTGCTTGGGGTATTATCCTTGCACCAAACTTAATCGTTTTATATTGCATGACAACATTAACCGGATTAGGAAATTCACTACTTGATGCTGGAACTTATACTACTTTAGTTGAAATTAATCATGGTGAAGGCTATGCTACCATTTTAATTAAAGGATTTACTTCAATCGGTGAGTTCATATTACCCTTAATTGTTACTGCTTTACAACAAGCAAATTTATGGTATGGCTGGTCATTCATTATTATGGGATTATTAATTTCCTTAAACTTTTTCTTGCTTTTACCAATTCATTTTCCAAATTTGGGTATTGAAGAAACTCAAGAAATTGAAAACTTTTCAGGAATATCAAACAAAACGAATCTTTTCTTAACAGTTTTGTTAAGTATTTATGGCTATGCTTCCATGGCGCTAATGATTTGGTTTACACAATGGATTAGTATTTACGGTACTCGATTCTTACATTATTCCAACATCATTAGTCACGGCTTAATGTCTTCCTATAGCGTTGGTTCTATGCTTGGTGTTATTACACTTTATTTATTATCCCGCAAAAAAGTAAACAATACCAAATTACTAGTTATTTGTAATAGTTTGGCCCTTCTAGCCTTAACAATAATTTTAATCAACAAACAAACAGTGATTATCACTTTAGCCTGTATGACATTCGGCTTCGGTTCAGCGGGTGGAGCTATGCAACTTGGTTTAACTGTTTTAATGAACCTTCATCCTAAACACCGAGGACTGATGACTAGTCTTTATTACTTTTTTGGTAGTTTAGCTTCAATTTCGGTACCAATTATCTCAGGACAACTTTTTAAATCAAGTACTTATTTGGCATTAGGATCTGACATCATCATTGCATTCCTTGCAGTACTTTTAGTATTCACCATCGCTATCATGTTAAAGCCTAATCGTGAATAACTTCTAGTACTTTATGAAACCTTAGTTACACTTACATCAGTCAACAGCTAAAATTTCTTTTACAATCAAAATATTCTAGCTTTTTACTACTTATATAACAAAAAAACCACAAGATAATTTATCTTGTGGTTTTTAGCACTACTAAAAAGCCAAGTAGCTTTCAGTATTACGTAAATCTTCAATTGATAACTGGCCTGGTGCTGATGTTTTACCAACAGCACCAAAGGATAGACTTGAGCCGAATAACTGACCAGCCACTCTTGTTACCTTACCAATTTCACCCATTGCCATCGTAATTAATGGTTGATCAATAGCTTGATGAACCTCATTAGTTGCTGCGAGTAACGTTAAAACATCTTTAGCATTATGTGGCATGCAAGCCAACTTAGCAATATCTGCACCCAATTCTGCCATCTTCTTTAATCTAAATTCAATAACATCCTTAGGTGGTACTTTTTCAAAATCATGATTACTCATGATAACAACAACATTGTAGTTATGTGCCATTTGAACAAGTTCTTTAACTCTCGTTTCATCATGGAACAATTCAATATCTACTGCATCACCTAAACGCTGCTCAATAATTGTTTGTACTAAATTTAAATAAATTTCATCACTTAAACGTAAAACGCCACCCTCATTTTTAGTTCTAAAGGTTATCAAAATTGGCAAGTCAACAACAATTTTGCGTAGTTTTTTAGCTGTTGCAATTAACTTAGTATTATCTTGAATTCCAGCAACATAATAATCAATGCGCCATTCCATTAGATCGGGCTTAGCAATAGCAATCTTTTCAGCAGCAGCAAAGATTTCTTCTTCATTAGTTCCGACATTAGGAACTGCTATTTTGGGCAAGCCCTCTCCCAAAATAATATTTCTAATTTTTACTGTAGACATAATTTCCCCTTAATTATTTGTCTTCTTCAGAAAACATGATTTCTCTAATGTAATCAGTTGGCATATCTTGTCCTGTCCATAATTTAAATGAAGCAGCACCCTGATCAATCATCATGCCGATGCCATCAAAAACATGCTTAACACCTGCTTTTTGAGCAACTTTCATTAATTTAGTTGTTCTAGGTGCATAAACCGTGTCAAAAACAACCATATCTTTATGGAACCAAGAAGGATCTTCTACTAAAGATTGATCTTCGAGTGGTTTCATCCCTACACCAGTAGCATCACAATAAATGTCACTAGCTGCAATCGCTTCTTTAAAAGCATCTTGATCTGCTAAATCTGTTAGAGAAACTTTACAGTCAGTCTTTTCACTGATAATTCTAACTGTCTTTTCAGCTCGAGCCCATTTATCGTCTTTAATATTAAAAATTTTAATTTCTTTAACACCATCTAGGGCAGATTGAACAGCAATTGGCGTTGCTGCACCACCTGCGCCTGCTAAAGTCATAACCTTATCTTTAACGTCAATTCCTTCATCTTTGAGAGATTGAACAAAACCAATCCCATCAGTTGTGTATCCAGTCAAAACACCATGATCATTAACAATAGTATTAACGGCATCACACATTTCAGAAGCTGGAGACAATTTGTCCAAATATTGAATAACTTCTTTTTTATTTGGCATTGAAACGTTGGAACCGCGCATATCCAAAGTCCGAATTGCATCTACAGCTCCTTTTAACTTATCATTACCAATTTCAAAACAAAGATAAGTGAAATTTAAGCCCAATTTAGCAAAAGAATTATTATGCATCGTTGGTGACATTGAATGACGAATTGGATATGCCATTAATCCGATTAAATAAGTATGACCATCAAGCCAGCCGGTAATTGGACCATTTACACCTGTAATTTCGTTTTTCATTATTTTTCTCCTTTATAAATTATCTTAACTATTAATTTTACTTACTAGAGGCTCCAGAAGCTGCATCAGTTGGTTCTACTTGATAAAAATTTGTATTATCAGCAGCCGCTGTTCCTGCAACAAATCCAGAAGCATAACTCCATGAATTCATCATACTTGGCATCGAATCATGACCATTAGCCCCACCAATAATTTCACCTGCAGCATAAAAATTCTTAACAGCAGTTAAGTCTGTATTAAGCAATTGCATTTGGTTATTAGTCTCATAACCGCCTAAAGTTGTACAATACCGCAATTTTTGTTCTATAACATAATATGTAGAACCTTCAAATTCGTGCATAAATTTAGCCGGACGAGCAAACTCAGTGTCCTGTCCTGCCTTAACAGCTTCTTGATATGAAGCAACAGTTTTTTGTAAAACTTCAGCATTAATTCCAGCTTTTTGAGCAACTGTTGCCAAGTCGCCCTTAACTAAAACTGGGCTCTTTTTGCCATCAAGGTCAAAGAATCCTTGAACTTCATCAGCTGTAAAGCCATATTTAAGTAGCAATTCATAGAAACGATTCCATGTTCTTTCATCCATAACAATGTATGCAACTTGATCTTTTTGCTCAGCGATTGCATCCCTAAAATGAGTATATGGTGCAGATTCATTTACAATACGTTTACCATCTGTATTAACAAAGATTGCACCCATATCAGTTGCTTCTTTAGTCGAGTAAGTTGTTAATTTTGCAATACCAGGTTCAACCTCTAAACCATGTGGATATACCTTGTACCAATCAAGATTACGACTAATTAGGTTTAAATCCTTAGTAAAATCGAAATAGTCACCCGTTGATGTCATTGGACCATAATAAGGAATATTAGTTTTATGCTTTTGATAGTCTCTAGCTCCCCAGCCACCAGCAGCTAAAATTAATGATTTAAAGTTAACTTTAAGTGTTTGGTGCCTTCCTTCAGCAACTAAAGAAACAAGTTCACCTTGATTGTTTTGCTTTAATTGCTCTACTCGAGCATCAAGTATAATCTTGCCACCTTTTTCTTCAAATGCTTTAGCAACCTTCATTACAATCTCATAAGAACTCTGAGTTGGCATTTCAACTTGTCGATCAACTGAATGTTCAATAGTTTGTGTTTCAGCCTTTTGATAAGTTAAATCAGCAAAATCAGTAATAAAGTCAATTGCTCGACCAATATTGTTTACTAATAAGTTAGATAGTTGTGGATAGTTAGTACCACGACTTTCACGTGTTATATCATCGAATAATAGTTTAGCTGTGTCTTTCTTAGCATCTTGACCAAACAGTTTACTTGCCAATTTAGAACCAGTAGCAACAACATTAGAGCCATTTAAAGCAGTTGCACCACCAAGATAGCCATTCTTTTCTAAGACAATAACGCTTTTTCCCATTGACAACGCACGTGAAGCGGCCATCAATCCTGCCATACCAGAGCCAATAACAACTACATCAGCAGTTAATATTTCTTCTTTATGACTAATATTTTTAGTTTTAGAGTTCAGAGTAACATTATTTTCTAGTAATGCTGCTTTACCTGAATCCAGCATTGCTTGTGTCATAATTGATGCTCCAGAAATTGCGTCAACTTCAAAACTTTGTTCAGAAATAACTTCATCCTTTAGCTTAGCAAAGGCTTGATTAAAAATTGCTGGTGTTTCAGCACTTTTTGTTACTGTCAAATCATTAATGTAGTTATCATTAATTTCAATTTCAAAATCGATTTGACCATTACGACCTTCTGCTTGTGTTTTAATTGTTTTCTTTACCATAGCAAATTCCCTATTCTAATTTTCAACTTTGAAATTACGACTGCGAATAATTAATACTAGCGTTAAAATAACTGAAACAATCGTAATGATTGCTGTAAACCAAAATACTGCTAGAGTACTGATTGAATTAGCTTTCAAAACGAAAGCAGCTACCAATGGAGCTACAAAATACACAACTGCAGGTGCAAAACTGTAGTAAGAAGTGATCTTACCATGACCTTGTGGGAAATATGATGTCAAAACTGACAAGCCGACTTGCCAAATTCCACCAGCAGCAAAGAAACCAATTAATAATGAACCAATTTCACCAGCAATTAATGACGGTCTAAGTACCATAAAGAGGAGACCTAAAGCTGACACGATAGAATAGATTATAATCAAAACTAATCGTTTAATTTTGGTTACCAATACCGAAGTCACAAAGACAGAAATTAACGAAGCAATTGAATACCAAGAAACTAACTGATTAGCATTTGCTGCGGATTCATTCAAAACATATTGTCCATAATATGGTGCATACAATGAAAAGATATAAAAAGTAAAGCACATCGTAAAGCCTAAAATAATTAGCATTAAGCCATCAATTGCCAATTTAGGTTGACTCCCACCCTCTGCTTTATCTTCAGTACTCTTTTCTTGTTCATCAGCTTCTGCTCCTTCAAGTTGTGGTGCAAACGCTGTTTTCATGGTAATAATTGTATCAATTATTATCAGCAAAACCAGCAAACACGCCGTAATTCTTGGATCATGAATCAACTTAACACAAAACGGAAAAATCATTTGCATAATCTGCATTGCTGCTTTTACAAATGAATTCATTGTTGCAGTTTTGTCTGGAAATGCATCAGCTAAAGCAGGATAGCCAGCTGTATCACCAAATGAGTTAGTTGCACCAAAGAACATGGCAGCAATGCCAGCCACCCAAACATTATTAGCAAAAGCGGCACCTATTAAGAAAATTGCATCACACACTAAAGCAATCAATAAGGTCTTCTTTCTACCAATTCTATCTGAAATTGCACCAGCAAATAGAATTGTAATAATTCTACCTAGGCCAACCATTGCCATTACCAATGAAATTGCTGCAGATGTTGCGTGCCAAGACTGCGCTAAAACTTCGCGATATTGACTAATAAAAATTGTTGCAGCACCGACAACTGCATAGTTTAAATAAACTGAAGCTGCTGCTCCAACGTAACTTTCTTCTTTCTTCATAAAACCACCTTTTAAAAAATCACAAATTTCGTAATTTATTATCTAAACAAAACTCTAAATAGTAAAATTCATAATTATTTAACATGTATCATTTTTATGAATAATAATAAAAATCACAAATTTCCTAATCGACGATGACAAAAGTGTATACTTTTTAGAGTAAAACTTTTAAGAGGTATTTTTATGAATCTAAATCAACTCTATTATTTTCGTGAAGTAGCCGATCAAAAACAATATACTAAGGCTGCAGCTAATCTTTTTATCGGACAACCTACTCTTTCGGTTGCAATTAAACAACTAGAATCAGAATTAAATTGTCAACTTTTCATCCATTCAGGTCATAATGTTGTATTGACAAAGTACGGTCGCAACTTTTATGCTACCGTTACTAAAACCTTAAATTCTTTAGAAAATGGTAAAAAAAGACTCACTCAAATGGTCAGCCAAGATCAACATAACATTCATATTGCTAGTATTCCAACTGCAATTGGTACTTTACTACCTAAGATCGTTAAAAAATTTAAAACTGATAGCTTAACAAAAGCACATTTTATTTATCACGACAATCCTTCACTGCAAATTTGCCAAGGGATTAACGCCGGGCGATATGATCTAGGAATTTGTTCATTTGTACCAGAATTTGATAATTTCACTTACCTACCCTTATACACTGAAGATATTATTGCAATTGTTGCTAAAGAAAGTAATCTTGCAGAAATCACAGAAATATCACCAGAAGAATTACGTGGCGACAACTTAATTACTTATTCACAAAATATACAAATTGGTAAAGATGTTACAGCTGCACTTTTAGCAAGTACACCAGATCTAACAATTATCAATCGTTTACACGATGAATTAGCAATCGCTGGTCAAGTGATTGCCGATAATGCAGTTGGAATTGTTGCTAATACTATTTATTTAAGTGGTTTCAGTATTCACAAAATCAAACTTACTTTACCTAAAAATACTAGACAAGTTTATCTTGTTTATAACTCTGACAGAGAATTATCACCTGAAATTTTAAATTTCATTGATTTCTTAAAGAGCAACAAAGATTTCATTCAAAAAACGGTTACTCAGGCCTTAATTTAATTTTGCAAGATTATAATTAAGCAGCATAGCCAACCATGTTACTTTTAAAATCAAGGCCATCAAAATTATACTTTCTGTTAAAATTACAATCTATAATGAACATTGTTCAAAATAAAATCATCGTAAAAAAATAAAGCTGTTAGAGTAATTCACTCTAACAGCTTTATTTTTTGTCAATATTGTATATAAATAGAAATTGAAGCAAAATTTGTTAAACCCAAGTACAATACATTTCCTATTCAAAATCTGCTGGTTTTTTTCCGTGCGGCTTTGCAAAATAATATGCAATATCATCCATAATTCGGTCGGAAGCATGACCGTCACCATATGGATTTTTGGCGCTAGCCATTTTTTGATAAGCTGCCTTATTTTCAAGCAAATTAAGCATCGCTTCACGTACCGCATCAACTTCAGTACCAACTAATTTAAGTGTACCAGCCTTGACACCCTCTGGACGTTCTGTTGTATCCCGCAAAACTAAGACCGGCTTATTAAGTGAAGGTGCTTCTTCTTGCACACCGCCTGAATCCGTCATAATGAAGTAACTGCGTTTGGCTAAATTATGAAAATCGACCACATCAAGTGGTGCAATCAGATGAATGCGTGGATCATTACCTAAAATTTCTTGAGCAACTTGTTGAACACGCGGTGACAAGTGGACAGGATAGATAATCTCAACATCCTCATGACTGTCAACCACCTGCTTCATCACCTTAAACACGCGCCGCATCGGTTCACCCTGATTTTCACGGCGATGCATCGTTACCAAGATGACCTTATGACCCGGTGCGATTAAATCAAGGACATCATGATGATAATCTTGTTGAACCGTTTGCTTGAGAGCATCAATTGCAGTATTACCAGTGACAAAAATATTATTAGCACGATGATTTTCTTTTAACAAATTCGCTTTACTTAATTCAGTTGGCGCAAAGTATAAGTCAGCTAAATCATCAGTCATCTGCCGATTCATTTCTTCAGGATACGGCGAATACTTGTTCCAAGTTCGCAGCCCTGCCTCAACGTGCCCAATTGTACTCTGCTCATAAAAGCTAGCTAAACTAGCCGCAAAACTAGTCGTTGTATCACCGTGTACCAGCACAATATCCGGCTTTTCTTTCCTAATCACTTTGGCTAAGTCAATCATTACCTTGGCCGTAATTTCTTCAAGTGATTGATTCTGTTTCATAATGTTAAAGTCGTAATCCGGCTTAATTTTAAAAATTTCTAGAACTTGGTCCAGCATCTCACGGTGCTGCGCACTAACTACCGTTACTTCATCAAAACGGTTATCTGCCTTAAGCTTAAGCACTAATGGCGCCATTTTAATTGCTTCAGGTCTAGTACCAAAAACCGTCATTACCTTAATTTTCATCATAAAAGCCTCCATCTTGATACAATGATACCTGATTTAATAGGTTAAAAACAAGCCAGTATGGTTTAATTAAGTCATAAATTAGAAAAGAGCGCTCAATGTTTATTTTATTATTAAGTACCGGCATCTTAATTGTCTTTGCCAGTTTCAGTCTTGTTTTTAGTTTTGATAATACAAAAAGTCGCCATTTTCGGCAACTTTTATTTGGTATTAGTGTTGTTTTATTTGTCATCATTAGTTTGCTCATTAAACTAATGATGGCGCGACCAATTGGATAGCCGTAGCCTTTTAAAAATTAAATTACTTTAACAATAATCAAAAAAAAACGCCCTAAACAATAACTTAGAGAAGCTATCCAGGACGGATTTAAAAAACATTATTAACTTCTAAGATTGCTAGAAGCTTGTAACAACTGTAGTGCCAATATCAGGGATAGCTGCCTTACAAAGTGAGCTGTCTTTCTTTCCCGGCCGCTCTTGTCTTACATTAAAGTGACCAACTTTATTCTTAAGTTCACTAGCAGGCAAGACTACCTGCGTATTTTCAGCAGTAACTTTAACAGCTATAATTTTTTCATTACCATAATAAAAGTCTAACGTACAACCCTTATTAGTTTCTACATTATAGGTAGCAGAACCATCTGATTCCCGCACAGCTTTTATCACTGTTGGAGTTGGAGCGGCATATTGCTCTCTACTTACTTTCATTTTAGGTGTTGCTTTTTGATTATTTTTATTCACACCATACAAAGTTAATCCTTGATATCCTTTGAAGGTTAAATTAGCGTTAAAGTTACCTTGTTTGTTAACTTTAGTTGTTTTTATTTTTTTATTATTATAAAAAATTTTAACTTTTTTCAATCCTTTGGCATTACCTTTAACTTGCAACTGTTTCTTATCAGTATCATAAGAGAATTTGATATTACTCAATTTATAAACTGTCTTAGTATTATAACTAGCAGCACTGATATCAGTTATATTCACGGCACTTAAGCCAGCAACTCCTAGTCCTAATACAATGGCACACATGTACATTAAGATCTGTTTTTTTACTTTCATAACATTTGTACCCCCTTAATAAAAGCTCATTATTTTCACATTAATAATACCACTATTTTTTAAAATCACACAACCGTAAATATCAGCTGCAAGTTTTTAAGCCAAGAATCATTTGATTTCCTGATCAACTAGCTAATTAAGTGTATCAAGCTACTATTAAAAGTAGTACAATAATTTCAGATTTAACAACCCATTAGCTACCAACATTAAGGTAATGTAATTGACATTAGCACAACGTTTGCCTACTTTATTATACCAATGGATATCAGTTTCATAATATAATTTGGCTTCATAAATATAATTCTTATTTTCAACATAGTCAGGTCTTTCATTTAGCTTAAGCAAGTTCTTATCAACAAACAAACCAAGTTACCCAATGGCTATGTAAGTTTTCTTACTTACTTCATACATTGAAGGCTCAAATTTATTTATCGCTGCTATCAATTCCTGATTATCTGTATTTACTACAAAAATCTTAATATGGTTTTCCATATTTTTTCTTCTAGTCTATTTATTTCTTACAGTTCTTTCCATTTACTTTCTTAACTTCTCATTAATTATCTCCATACAAAAAAGGAGCATTGCCAACATCAATGTTCCTTTTTTTACTTATTATTTTTATCTGACACATGATTTTCCAAAAATAAATACTACATTTCAATCCTCAATTGAGAACAAGATAAATAAAACAACAGAGTAGAAAATTACTACTAATCGAATTCAAATAAATAACATATTTTTCACTTCAAGTGTAGCATAGCTACTTGTTCCCTTTATCAATTTTTTCGGAATAAACTCCAATTTTTATTATTATAGAGTTCATTAGTATACTTCTTAAAATGCTGGTGTGCATCCCGATGTAAATTGTCTTCTGACATCTCATTCATTATCTTTAATAATTTCAATATTTTTAGCGAATCGTTTACTAAATTAAATATATCAAGCAATTTATCTATTACAATACTTTCAATAAATTCAGTATCATTTGTTTCAAAATACGACATGATCGTATCTCTGAAAACGTTTTTACTTTAAAAACTTATTTTGCAACTGTTTAATTTGCTTGTTGGTTAATCCTACTTGATTAATTAAATAAGACTTAGTAGAGCCATAATTAGTATCAATTTCGTCAAAGAAGGCATCAAGGCAAGTTGAAGAAACTCCGATTATAGCATTTTGAGCGTCAATGAATCCTTGAGGAAAATTTTTAGCAGCCAATTCCTGCTTTCTGGCAGTGATTGCCTTTTCATAATAATTATTCGACAATAAATAATCTTGCTTAATTTGCTTACGGCTAACACCCAGTGCTGATAAGACCAAAGCTACAGTAGTTCCTGTGCGATCTTTTCCGGAAGTGCAATGGATATCTGTGGCACCCCTACTCTTCAATAAGACTTTAAACACTTGGCGATAACCTTGCTGGCTGTTTTTAGAACTAGCTAAGCTACGCATCACATCAGAAAAATTTTGTACATAAGCAGTAGGACTGCCGCCCCAATTCATATATTCGATATATTTGGGTTCCTGAGCAAATTCAGCTTCCTTCCCCTCCTGTGCAATCAGGTTTTCTTTAACAGCGGCTTGCTTTTTAGCTAAATCATTTAAAAAGTCCGTACCATATAAGTCAATAACATGTTCTTTGACATCAGTGATCTTGGGATCAGGTTGAGTAGTGGCATCTGTTTGACCACGCAAATCAATGACATCAGTCAAATGATACTTTTTAGTTAAAGTCTTTAAATCACCTTTTGTGGCCGTATATAATTTGCCAGTTCGCAGCAATTTATTAGCTTTCAGCTTGCGCTTCTTAGTCCCGATTAAACCAGTGATTTTTCTTGCGTTATCGACACCTTTCAGTTTTAAGCTGTACGGTAATTTCTTACTACTTACACTTGCCTTAGTTGCAGCAACTGCAGGTACACCTGAATTACCAATAGTTTCAGCACCAGCAGCACTAAGCATTACCAATGCTAACAAGCTGGTAACTGTTTTGACAGAACATTTTTTCATCTTACATACCTTAGATCTTTAGAAACTATTCCATAACTTTATGAATTTCATCCGCTATTTCTAAACAGACTTCTTCTGCTTGAGGTGCGATCCCAATTAGGTCAAAAAAGCCGTGATCGCAGCCTAAATAGCGTATTGAATTGATTTTTTTGCCTTGCTCAGCCGCCTTCTTAATAAAGGCATCACTGCCTAATTTAAGCAGGTCATATTGGCTGGAAATGATGGTCATTGCTGGTATCTGATTAAAATCAGAAATTTCACCTAAATTAACTATCGGATCAGCTGTTTTAACTTTGTCCATTAAATATAAGGACTCGTCTTGAGAATTTTTCATCTTATTTAATCGTGAGTAAACCAAATCCCGTTCTTCCGAAACAATCGGGAATTTGTCGGCAATTTCCAGTTTACTAATCTGATTGTCAATGACTGGATACAATTCAACGATTAATTTAATATCTTTAAATTCATTTTTCACCAAAACTGAATTGATTAAGTTGCCGCCAGCACTGTCGCCAATCATAACCACTTTTTCAGTTCCTACTCCTAGCTGAACATGATTTTTCTTAACCCACTGTAAAGTTTCTAGGCAGTCATCAATAGCAGCCGGATATGGATTTTCTGGTGCCAAACGATATTCTGGGAAGATCACTAAACACTGAGTTGTTTCTGCTAAATACCGCATTTCATTACGATACAAATCAATATTTCCCGCGGTAAAACCACCACCATGCAAATAAATCAAAATTGGCAAAGTATTATCAAAGTTAGCGGACTTAAATATAAAAACATCAATGTATCGTTCATTGCCGATTTTGATTAGCTTTTCTTCTTGCGCTACATCTTCATGAGTAATATCATAGTTGACCTTATCAGGGCGATTCCGCGTATGATATAACGAATAACCTCTACTTTTAGACTTGGCAGCTGCCTTCTTTTTAATGACTTCCTTAATCCGAGGATCCAAGATGTTTCTCGCTTCGCTATCAGGTACCGGCTTAAAGATATAGGTTACGCCATTTTTCTTAATCTGTTCAACATTTGTATGCAACTTAGTAACTAATTCATCAGGATATTTCTTCATAAAAATAACCTCCCTAACTTTTAAATTTCTGTCGCCATTATCTTAGTATCAAGGGTAAGTGGACTTGTTACTGTAGAAAAGCTAATTTTCTTATAGCTGGTGGAATTGGTAATCGCTACAATTGTAGTATCGTCAATATTATTGTCCGCAAATACCTGTTTATCGTATTCAGCTATTAACTGACCTACCTTTACCGTCTGACCTGTTTCAACCAAGTTAGTAATACCTTTGCCGTTAAGATTTACCGAGTCAATACCAATATGAATTAAAACTTCGGCACCATGTTCACTAGTAATACCAATCGCATGTTTAGTCTTAAAGACCATTGTGACTTTACCTGCACAAGGAGCATAAATTTTACCATCTTCGGAAATAACACCGTAAGCCTGACCTAAAGTACCCTGAGCAAACACATTATCGTTGATTTCTGCCATCGGAACATATTGTCCTTTAGCTACTGCTGTAAACTCCTCAGCACTTGTTTCTACACTTTCCGTAGCTTTTTCATCATCACTATCGCTAGCATCTTCTGCAAAACTAGAATCATCAAAGCCTAAGACCAAAGTTAAGATAAAGGAAACACCAATTGAAATCGCTGCTGTGATACAAGCGTTAATAAAGTTAGGCATATCATGAGCATTACCTAAGTAAGCTGCCAAAGCAGTAATCGAATAACCACCAAAGGCATAAGCCTTTAAGCCAGTAAAGCCAGCGTAAACACCAGCAACAGTTGCACCTATTACTTTGGCAACGAATGGTCGCTTCATTTTATACTCAATACCGTAAAGTGATGGTTCACTTATTCCACCAAATAAACCAGCTAAAGCCGCTGGACCGGCAATACTCTTTAATTTATTTTGCTTAGTTTTTAAGAAAGTTGCTAAAGCAACACCACCAGATGCAACCGTATTGCACAAGAACCAAACATTAATAATCTTATCGAAGCCAACCTTAGCAATTGATTGCACAGCAAGTGGAACTAATGCGAGGTGCATGCCACCCATCGAGATAATTGGTCCAACTGCCGTAATAATTGGAACCGCAATAGCTCCCATATTATTAGACATCCACTGAACAGCAATAGAGATGTAATTACTCAGAACTTGTCCCAAAGGACCAGCTGCAGTTAACAGAATGATTGCCATAATTAGCACCAAGCTTAATGGCTTCAAGAAATTCTTTAACGCGTCAGGAATGATTTTATTGAGCCACTTGTCGAGTTTACTCATAATCCAAACCGACAGGATTATTGGAACTACTGAGCTGCTGTAGGCCGTTTTTATTACTGGGATGCCAAAGAAAGTTAGTGCTTTTTTGGATGCCAGTAGAGTTGTCATATCGGGATGCAGAATAAAGCAAGCCAGAACTACAGCTAGAACCACATTAGTATCAAACAATTTAGCTGATGTTATTGCTAGATAAACCGGTAAAAAATAAAAAACTGCATCAGTTAGAGTGTTAAGAATTATGTATGTAGAACTGGTTGTCGTTATTATCCCTGTCATCTGTAACAAGATTTGAATAACCTTAACAAAACCAGCTACTGATAATGCCGGAACAATCGGTGCAAAAATTCTAGCCAACAATTGCATAAACTTTTCAATTAACTTAATTGGGTTCAAGCTAGTTTTTTCTTTATGTTCATTTTTTCTTGCACCACCACCTATTTGGCGATTAATTTCATCTACTACTTCTTCAACATAAGTACCAATTACAACTTGATATTGCTCAGTACTCTTATCAATCCCGACTACCTCGTTAATCCTGTTTAAAGCTTTTTCATCAACCTTAGCACGATCAGTCAGATACATTCTGACCCTGGTTGAGCAGTGATCTGCTAACTCAATATTTTCTTTTCCGCCCACAGCTGCAATGATTTTTTTAGCTAGTTCAGGAATATTTCGTTTTGCCATAAGAATTCCTTTCAAAAAAATACCAAGTAATAACTCTAGGTAGCTAGAGTTATTACTTGGTAATGCCAACAATAATTGTTGTTACAATCCAATTTTATTTTTTAACCGTTGAGTTTATATAAATTTCATGAATGTGAATCGCCAAATACATCAATTCAGAATTTTCAACCTGTTTACCGTATTTCTTCTTGATAAATTTTGCGACTTGTTCAGCACATTCATAACTTTCATGATAGGCCGTTTTAATGTAGTCATACATGTGTGTATCTACGGGCCGTTTTTCTTCTGTATCAGTAGATAACAAACGCTGTGAAAAGAACTTTAGATGCGTCAAAAACCTTTGATAAGCAAAACTTTGCTCATCAATATCTAAAAGCAATTGATACTTCACGATATTAAACACTTCGTGTATCAAAGTCATCGCCTTTTGCGCGCCAATTTGCCCACTGCCATCTTCATAGTTCACAATATGAAAAGCAATAAAGCCCGCTTCATCTTTAGGTAAGCTGATTTTTAAATAGCGATTTACAATTCCTAAAGCTTCTAAGCCAATTTCATATTCTTGCGCATAAAAACGACTGATATCACTTAACAAAAAGTTGGGTAAATCTACACCTGCTAGTAGTCTTTTAACTGCTTGTTGTAAATGATCTAGCAAGGCAAAATAAAAACTACTATCAAATTTCTGTTTAAGCCGCTTTTGTGCAATTTGAACTATCTCATTACAAATTTCAAAGTATTCAGGTCTAGTATTGTTTAAAAGGCGATCAAATTCTTTTGAATTTTTTGTTTTTTTATTCCAAAAGATTTGGTCTATTCTAGCCTTTGGAACAGTATCATTGGCTTTTAAATTAAAACCAATTCCCTTTCCAAATACAATAACTTTTTCTCCTTCTTCTTCAGCGATGACCACATTATTATTTAGTTTTCTTACAACTCTCAATGGAATCACCCACTGTTCTAATAACAATTTTTGTGGGTAATGCTTGCACTAACACAATTACAATCCCCAAATGACTCATGAGTCATTTTAAGCATATAATAGTTGGTAAGCGCTGTCAACATATTTTTTAAAAATGAAAAAGAGCAGCTACTTAAAAAATATCAGTGCCGCCATTTTGATTATTACTATCTTTTTTAAATATTATCTGCTATCACGTCAGCAACATTCTTGCTTGAATAGAGTACAAATCCAGCCTCAGTACTGGGCATAACTGATAATAGCGAATTTGAAATTAAATTTGTAATTATCAAAAGTGAGATGACCAGTGCTCGTGTCAATAGCGCATATTCTCAATTAGAACACGTAATTTCCATTCTTGATACTTGGCAGGATTATGAAACAGAAAAAAAGCAAAAAAAGAAACAAACTAACGACATCATGAAAGAACTAATAAACTATAAAGCATTATTAGAAGCTGATATTATTACCAAAGAAGATTTTGATGCTAAAAAGAAACAATTATTAGATCTTTAAATAAAAAATAAGACCTAGCTGTTAATTCAGCTAGGTCTTTTAGTTCAAATTTTGTCTACCTATCTTTTAATAACTCCAGTGTTCTATTAGATAGATGCAAGTGAAATTTAAGCTTAGTAGCTCTCTTCTCAATCCGAAATGTAATTCTTAAATATTTTATTTAATCAATCAGCCTTTTGCGATTATCTTTCTAATTATATCTAATATGATTGCCAATATAATCGCTATCACAGCAGATGTATAATATTTCTTTTCTTTTTTAGTCATGTTATTCCGCACTAGTCTAGTCAATCTTCAAAAGTACCTTTCTAATATATGTAAGAACTTTATGGTAATAGTTTAAAAATTATTGTTATTATTGAACAAACGAATATTATTGTCTGAGCTGTACATTTACTCATTGTTTTCTCCTTTATTAAATCTTATATGTTCAATGCTTCTCTTAGTTAAGGCTTAATACCATAGTACAAAAGAATTGCAATAACTGCTGAAATAATTGATGCAATTGCTGCAGCTATATCCAAAGCAGATGCTTTATCTTTTTGTTTTTTCATGTTTTTACTTTTCATTTTTCTTTGCTCTAGTTATTTTAGCAATTTTATTATTTCTGCGATTACTATAATTATCAATCCTGCTAAAACTAATTTTTTAGGTCTTAAATCAATTGTTGTATTGATAATGATATTACCTTTTTTATTTTGGTAATGATATTTGTATATTTTCACTTGTTTATTTCCCTCATCATTCTTAGACTCCTTACATATTATCAAGGAATTATTATTAGTTAAAAATAATAAATGCTTTCATTACTTAATCATTATACACGTTTATTGTATATAATGATTAGGAAAGGATGATAGAGATAAAAAATTAATTTATCCAGTTATTATTACTGAAGTAACTGATGAAGACGGTCATTATTTTTGTGTAAGTTCGCCAAATATAAAAGGCATGGTTACTCAAAGTGACACTTTTGAAGATGCGGTGTCTTGGGCAGAAGACGCCATTGCCACTATGATTGAGGGTGAAGAATATCCTGAGCCACAAGACCCAAAGAATTGGGAATTAGAACCTAATGAAAGCATAGTTTATGTCACTGTTGACATGGAAAAATGGTTACAGGACAAGTAACCTAAAATCATAAATCGCACCTAGGTATTTGGCAAAAAATTTATTAAACTAAACACGTAAAGTTAAGAAGGATTGTATAATTTATGCAGAATTTATTGGCTTACCCAGTAATTATTTGGCCAGCTGAAAACGGCTATAATGTTCTAGTACCAGATTTTGGGAAAAATGGATTAGCTACTCAAGGAACTGATTTAGATAATGCTATTTATATGGCAAACGATTTAATTGGCTGCATGCTAGCTGATACTACTGATTATCCTGAAGCTACACCACTTGATAAAGTTGTAATTCCTCATGAAGCTAAAAATGCTATTACAACGATGATCCCAATTAACATTAAAGAATACGGATATCAAACAGCTAAAACTGTTAAGAAAATAGATTATTAAAAGACTAAAAAAAAGACCTTTAGATACATAAATAAACCCCAAAAGCTAGTTACTCTAACTTTTGGGGTTTACTATATCTATCCTTGGCTAACCATAATACTAAAAGCTTGATTTGTAAGACATTACAGCTATATTTCAATGACCCTGGTGAGATTCGAACTCACCTCTACGGTTTAGGAGACCATTGTTCTATCCAGATGAACTACAGGGCCGTAATAAATTAACTTTACCAAATTTACGTGATAAAAGCCAATTTTTTTAGTAACTAATATTGTCTTGTATAATATGGCCGCGGGCTGTTTGTATCTGCTAACTTGTCAGCGGCAAATACAAACGGCGTCCAGATTGCTAAAGCAATTAACATATTAATGATGCTCAAGACAATTGCCCGCCAATCATAATTGCAAGCCAAAAACGGACCGAGAATTGGCGGCATAACTGCCGGAACCGCTGCTTGCACCGGATTAACTAACCCCATCATCGTCACCCAATAAGAAAAAGCAACATTAACTAACGGCGCAAGAATAAATGGAATAAAGTAGACGGGATTAAGAACTACTGGCAAACCTAAAACAACTGGTTCATTAATATTAAAAATTCCGGGGGCTAATGCTACCTTGGCAATGGTACGATAATCACTACGTTTAGAAAAAAGTAGGATCGCGATAATCAGCATCAACGTGCCACCAGCACCGCCGAACCAAGCAAAAACATCAAAGGAACTACGCGCCCACAATAATGGTGCAGCTTTACCGTTACGAACTGCTGTAATATTAACATTTTGCGCAGTCAGCCAGATTGAATCAAGCATCGGTGCCATTACACTTAAGCCATTAATGCCAAAGAACCAAAAAATTTGTACTAATAAGGTAACCAGCATTACCATGCCAAACCCTTGCCCCATTCTGACCAGCGGCCATTGAATTGTATGCAGCAACCAATTACCAAAAAAGGTCCCCGTCACTGATTGAAAAACAAAATTAATTGCCCCAACACCAAAAATTGCAATAATTGCTGGTACAAGTGAATCAAAAGCACGCTGTTCAGCATATGGCAAATTAGTTTCCAAATGAATCATTATACGGGCTTTAAAGCACATTGCATAAATCGACACTCCAATTGTGCCAAATAAAATTGCTGTAAAAATTCCCGTTGTCGAAAACTGTTCAATATCAAAAGCATGTGGTAAGAAAATCACTTTGCTATTAACTTGCAATTTAGTTAAATTAGCAATACTCATTGCTAAAGACGACAAAGAAACAATTGCACCTGCAAGTGAATCAACTTCGAAACTTTTAGCCAAGTGATAACCTAATGATAATGCTAAAAAAAGTGCAAATAAGGCAAAAGTTCCCCGCCAAACAACGTCACTGATTAACACTAACGGTTGCATTGTCCAAGCAAAAGCTTTCCAACCTAAATTTGTCTTTGCAGCAGCAATTAAGCTCTTAATTAGAACGGCCATTGAACCTGCAATTGTAATTGGCATTACTGAGATAAAGGCATCCCGCAATGCAACCAGCCAACGCACCTGACCAATTTTACTTGCCAGCGGTAAAACATAATCCTCCAGCCAGGCTACTAATCGACTCATTTTTGCTCCTTTTTCTTTAAATAATGGGGATGATATCCCTTATTTTTATTCTTATGCTTTTGGTGCTTCTTCTTTTTAATTGGCGTAACGACTTCTTTAGCCGCAGCTGAGGCCACAAGCTTCTTCTTTTTTTTCTTCTTGGGCAGTTCAGGCGTTAACCTAAATCCAGCAAAATATACGCGCTCTAAGTCAACTTCAGCATCTAATAGCTTCTTTAAATCACGAAAATCATGGTCATCTCCCAAAGTTACAACATAACCATTAGCACCCATCCGACCTGTACGCCCAGCTCGATGTAAGTAAGTATTGCGATCACTAGGAAGATCAAAATTAATAACATAAGTGACACCTGGAATATCAAGCCCCCGCGCTGCTAAATCTGTCGCTAGCAGCAAGCCTGTTTTCCCAGTTTTTAAGTCACATAATGCTTGTTCTCTTTTTTCTTTGCCAAATTCATTCGCCAACAATGTAAACTTAGTCTTCGTATGGGCAAAGATACCAGCAAAACGCATCATTGTTTGGTTAGAATCAAAAAATAATATACCTTTAAAATGATCAAGACGTGTCAACCGCTGGACAAAATCAATTTTATGAGCATTATCAATTTGCAAAAAATAATTTTTTACCGTTGTTGCTTGCCTTGAGCGGACATCAATCAATAAGAACACCCGACCAAAAATTTCTTCAGCACTTTGTGTAATCTCTGATTCGGTCGCACCAAATAACAGAATTTGAGCATCAGAAGCCATATTCTGCCCTAAAGAACTAAGCAGCTCCATTTTACTAAATTCTAAAATATCGTCAGCTTCATCAATTACCAAAGTTTTAATCTGATCAACTTTAATTCGGTTACTTGAAAAGAAATCAAAAAAGCGGCCTGGTGTAGCTACAACAACTTCCGGATGTTTCTTTTTTAAATTATCTTCTTGACGCTTACGGTTACCAGCGCCCACCAAACTCACCCCAGTTAATCCCAAAGCATGAATAAAAGGATTAATGGCATGTCTAATCTGCACCGCCAGCTCAGTTGTCGGGGCAATAATCACGAGACTATTTGGTTCTCCAGAAATGACCCGTTCTAGAGCTGGCAAAGCATAGGCCAGTGTTTTTCCTGTACCTGTTTTTGCCAGTGCCACCAAGCTTGCACCATTTAAAATGGCAGTTTGGGTTTCTTGTTGAATTAAAGTCGGCTTAGTTAAGCCCAATTTGTTTAAGACTGTTATGATTTCTTGTTTCATTATTGTGTTAATTGTCCATATTTCTGTTTATATTGTGCTACCGTACCATTATATGCCAGCATTGCAACGCCACCACTTTCTAGTTCATGTACATTATTTACCCGACCATTATTTGTGTACCGCCAAAATGAATACTGTAATTTATTCGGTTCTTTCTTACTATCCGTCATAAACTTGACGTCTGCTGGAAAATACGACTTATACTTAACCGCCAAATCAACCATTACCAACTTACCGCTGCGCTCAAGGATTCGGGTAAAGGCAGCCATTTGCTTAATATAGCTTAATTTACGCTCACTTACAGCTGGTTCAATTAAAATCGGTAAACTGCCCGTATCCCCGCCGACCTTTTTTACAAAATAGCGATAGTGTTCTTGCGGAGTTGACTCATTACTATAAGCAATGCTTGTTCCAAAAGCCAGCTTCGTCCCCAAAATTTGATCGCGATAAGATAGATAATCATCATCAAAATATGACCTGCCCTGTGTGCTGCGCAAATAAACAAAAGAAATTCCATTAGCCTGTAATTCATGCAAATCAACATAGCCATAACTTTGGTTCAATTCCACGCCAATTGCACTAGAATTAGCATCTGGTGGGAGCGTCGTTTGCTTTTTAAAATTAGCCAAGCCTACTAAAAGAAGACTCACCACAATTAGCAGCATCATTAAAATAGCTGGCAGTGTATATTTATGATGAAACCTCTTCATCGTAATTCTCCATTAAATTATAACAACGTCAATCAATTATACCAACACTTTAATTATAAGCGAAGAACAACACTTTTGATAATCAAACAAAAAACAAGTGACTAACAGAAGTTAGTCACTTATTACATTAAATCTAACAATTACAATTCAACAAGATAAACCGGCTTTTGTCCGTTTAATACCCGTTTAATATCAGTCAAGCTATGAACAATCATATTTTTAACCGAAGTCTTAGTATAGTAAGCAGAGTGTGGTGTTACGACAACATTCGGCATTTTCGCCAATTCTTGATAAGTCTGCGGCAATTCCGAAATATCATTGAATTTCTTCATAAAGAAGTCATTTTCCTCAGTCAAAACATCTAAAGCAGCACCAGCAATTTCGTGCTCTTTTAGAGCTTCAACTAAGTCTTGAGTATTAATCAACGGTCCCCGTGCTGCATTAATTATAATTGCGCTATTCTTCATTTCCTTAAACTGCTTAGCACTAATCATATCAACAATTGACGGATCAAGTGGCGTATGCAAAGTCAAAATGTCTGCATTCTGAATAACGGTGTCAAAATCAGTATATTCAAGAAAAGCTTCATTAGCAGGATTTTCAATCAAATCATTTCCAATAACCTTAGCTCCCAAAGAACTAAAAATTTCGGCAACAGCAGACCCAATTCGACCCAAGCCAATAATCCCGACTGTCTTATTGTAAATTTCGTCACTCATTAAGTTTTCTTCACGAACAAAATTTAAATCATGCTGTTCGTTATAGAAGATTTGTCCCCAGTTACGCAACAAATACATTGCAGAAGTCAATACGTTTTCAGCAACAGCACGCGGTGAATATGCTGGTGTGTTGGTAACGAACAAATCATATTTATGAACGTAATCCCAATTAATAATATTGTAACCAACTGAACGCAAAGCAATTTGTTTAATCCCAAATGAAGCCAGCTTCTTATAAACTTCCTCTTCATCAATATCAACAACTTGCATTAAACTTACACAGTCAAAGTCCTTAGCCTCATCAACTGTTGACGCATCCAAAATTTCTTCAGTTGTTTCGATATCATCTTCTGGATGTTCTTCACGCCATTGCTTAACGTAAAACATTTGCTCTGGTGTCATATTATACAGTAAAACTTTCATTAAGAATAAATCCTCCTTTAAATAAAAAATTCTTTGTTTCTATTTTACCCAACATGGACAAAGAATTAAAGATTTATTGGAAAATTATTTAAAATAAATTTGAAGAAATTAATTTTGACTAAACTTATGATGTTGCTGTACATCTACATGCCAATTAAAATAAAAATTAAGAATTAACGCGATTACCAAGAGCAATAGTGAAACAGCCATAATTTCTTTAATCCCAGCATGAAAAATCTGACGCATTAGCGGTAACAATTGATGTGGTAATAATTTAGCTGTTTTGGCATCACTCAATTCATTCATCATGTGCATGGTAATCCCTGAATGACGCTGTACTCCGCGCGCTAAAGCCATATTCATAATAACGCCATAAACAGCAGACATTATTGTTTGCGCTAAAATCCGAATTAAATACGAAGTTGATGTCGCTGTCGCCATATTAGTCAAACCCGCATCAACCTGCACTTTCACCTGCAGTGCAACAAAGATAAAACCAACACCAATTCCAGAAAAAGCACAAACAAAAGTTAAAAATTGAATTGGTGTATGCAAGTCAGCCCAAAACAAGCCGCTAACAGAAATACCGATACTGATAATTCCAATCAAAACTAGCGTAAAAGTCCGAACTCTACCGCTAATAAACGACACACTCTGCGATGCCATAATATCAACCATTGAATTGGGGACTAATGTCATGCCACCGATTAATGCTGTAGTACCAAGCAATGCCTGAGCCCACATTGGCAGATAAGTATTAACCGCAAGATATGCGCCCCAAGTAAAAGCAAACAGTAAGAAGTCACCATTCAATGCCCGATTTTTGAAAATTACTAAGGGAATAATTGGGTTAGTTGCTCGTTTTTCCCGCCAAAGAAAACCACCAATAAAAATCAGACTAATTACAACTAGCAATCCTACAAGTAAGTTACTGGTCAAGCCCAAAAGTTGAATTCCCATTAAGAAAGTTAACAATCCTAAAGCCAATAAAAAGGCACCAGAAAAGTCAAATTTACGTTTAGACTTTGGTGTAACAGGTCTAAAGTAGAGTACACTCAAAACCACGGCAACAATACCAATGGGAATATTCAAATAAAAGACCCAATGCCATGACATTGCATCAATAATTGTGCCGCCAACCAGCGGCCCCATAATTGCTGCTACATTAAAGCTAGCTGTCAAATAACCTAAAATCCGCGTCCGTGTTTTAATATTAGGATAAATGTAACCAACAATGATATAGGGTAACGATCCCATCCCACCGGCACCAATGCCCATCACTAGTCGAGCAGCCAAAAAGAAGAAGATATTTGGTGCCAATCCTTCAAAAATCGAACCGATAATGAATAAAACTAATGACAATTCAAAGGCTAGTTTGTTAGTAATCTTTTCTCCGATTTTAGTCCACAAGGGAATTGAAATCGACATCCCCAATAAAAAGATAGCAACAATCCACCCCATAAACTGAATCCCATGCAAGGCCGCAACAATCGCGGGGATCGCGGTATTAATTATCGTTCCATCCAATCCTGACATAATGTTACCAAGCATCAGCGCCAGCGTAACATATTTAATCTGTTTCTTAGTCATTCTACTTCCTCTAAATCAATTCAGACAAAAATTCCTACCACGGCAAAGTGATAGGAACTTATTTTTCTTGTTACAATTATGAAACTATCTGCTAAAAAATCAAGGGATTAATAGTCATTTTTGAGCAAAAATTTAATATGCCCTGTGGCCCTTCTTGTAAACAGCCTTATCTTCTTGAGCAACGGCCTTAATATCTGCTAATGGATCGTTATCCAAAACCAAGAAGTCCGCATATTTACCAGCTGCTAACGTACCATATTCATTAGCAATTTGCATCAACTTAGCGGAATTAACACTAGTTTGCAAGGCTTCAAATGTACTGAAGCCATCATCAACCAACAGTTGCAATTCAGTTGGCGTCTTGTCAAAACCGTTAAAAGTTGTACCAGCATCAGTACCTAAAGTAATCTTAACGCCACGGTCCTTGGCATGAGCAATATTTTGGCGTAAATCAGCCAAAGCTTTCTTTGCCTTGTTCATTTCCCAATCTGGCGCAATCCCAGCTGCATATTCTGGAAAAGCCCATGCTGCAATAATTGTTGGTGTCAAGTAGGTTCCTTTTTCCAACATCAGATCAATGGCTTCATCATTGACATAAAAACCGTGTTCGATTGAGTCGACACCCGCTTCAATCGCGTTCATAATACCAGCAATTCCTTCCGCATGAGCCGCAACCGTAATGCCTTTATGGTGCGCTTCATCAACTGCAGCCTTAATTTCGGCAACACTAAGTTGAGGATCATCCATAAAGTCACGCTCAGTCATAATCCCACCAGTGGTCATCACCTTAATTACCTTGGCACCGCGCTTTAAGCCTTGACGAACTGCCTTACGCATTTCATCTGGTGAATCAACAACGTAGCCAAAATTAGGAATATCCCCGTGACCGCCAGTCATTGAATATGGACGTCCTGATGGCATCACCTCAGGTACATCAGTAATTTTGCCTTCATTAATCATTTGTGCAATTGTTAAATCAATGTCAAAAGTCGAACCGCACTCACGCACATATGTAACCCCAGACCTAAGCATTTCATGCAAATGCTTAACAGAATCAACTGTCGTCTCCACCACGTTAAAGTCAGTTACGCCACGTGGATCAGTTGGATCCATCACCATGTGGTCGTGACAATTAATTAGTCCCGGCATCACATACTTGCCTTGCAAATCGACTACTTTATCAGCTTGTGGTGCATCGCCGCTGCCTAAAGCCATAATTTTACCGGTTTGTTCATCAACTTCTAGCCAAGAATTAGTTTGAATTTGGTTATGTTCACCGTCAAACAAATTCAAATTTTGATATACAGTTTTCATTCATTATCTCCTTTATCTTATTAATTATATTTTATTCTGTTTGACTCGCACTAACAACTACCAACAACCACGTAAAAAACGCCTCTTCATAATGAAAAGACGTTTTTCAATAAAATTAATATGCTCGTTGCCCCTTTTTATAGACTGCCTTGTTTTCTTGAACAACAGCGGTAATATCAGCTAGCGGGTTTTTATCTAAAACTAAGAAGTCCGCATACTTGTCGGCTTCTAGCGTGCCATATTCATTGTCAATCTTCATTAACTTGGCATCATTGAGGCTTGTTTGCAAAGCTTCAAAGTTGGTAAACCCTTGCTCAACTAACAGCGGCAACTCTTGCGGTGTCATCGTGAAGTCATTAAATGGCGTACCGGCATCTGTGCCTAATGTAATCTTAACACCAGCATTTTTGGCTTTAGTAATATTGCCCCGCAGATCTTTCCAAGCGGCAGAAATTTTAGCCATTTCCCAATCAGGAATCTTACCGGGAGCGTACGCAATAAAGGCCCACGCACCAACAATTGTTGGCGTTAAATATGTTCCTTTTTCAAGCATCAATTCAATCTCTTCATCATTAACATAAAAACCATGTTCAATTGAATCCACGCCTGCCTTAATTGCATTCAAAATCCCCGGATTGCCTTCAGCGTGCGCCGCAACAATCAAGCCCTTGTGGTGAGCTTCCTCAACTGCCACATGCATTTCGGCTTCACTCAATTGCGGCTGGTCTAGTGCATCACTTTCGGTCATGACACCACCAGTCGCCATAATTTTAATTGCTTTTGCCCCCTCTTTAATTCCCTGACGAACGGCCTTGCGCATTTCATCAGGCGAATCAACCAGACGACCAAAGTTTGGCATGTCACCATGACCGCCAGTCATTGAAAAAGGATGACCTGCAGGCATAATTTCGGGTACCCGACTTAACTTACCTGCCTTAATTAATTTATCCAGTTCAATATCAATATTATAAGTACTGCCGCATTCACGAATATAAGTAACGCCAGATTTTAACAAATCATGCAAATGCTGGACGGCACGGACAGTTGAGGGAACAACCCCAGCACTTGAACCACCATCAGGAGTTGTCGGATCCATAAAAATATGCGTATGACAATTCATTAATCCCGGCATCACATACTTGCCGACCAAATCAACTGTCTTATCAGCTTGTGGCAGCTCACCAGAACCCACCTGGACAATTTTGCCCGTTTTGTCATCAATCAACAAGTAGCTGTCTGCCTTAATTTCATTATCTTTGCCATTAAATAAATTAATATTAGTAAAAACCGTCTTACTCATCAAAATGCCTCCTATTTTGGCAATTAAAAAAGCACCCGTCCTAATTCAAGGACGAGTGCTCGTGTTACCACCTTTAATTTGTTTGCCATTCACACGACAAACCTCACTAGCTATCTGACAATAGCTTGCATTGATAACGGCTGCAACCCCGCTGCTAGTTAACTATCACCAGCAGTCACCAATTCAAAGCCCATGTTCACTACCACAAGCCTAACAACTTTCATCATAATGTCGTCTCGCTTTAAAGACTGGCAAATAGCTACTCTGCTTTTCAAGATGTTTAATATTTAGTTATAATAAATTTATCATCACTATTTAATCTTGTCAATGACATATCATAATTAATATGCGCGTTGACCCTTCTTGTAAACAGCCTTGTCTTCTTGGGCAACAGCCTTAATATCCTCCAGTGGATTACCATCAAGTACCAAGAAGTCGGCATACTTACCTTCTGCCAAAGTGCCATATTCATCATCAATCTTCATCAATTGTGCAGAATGGACACTGGTTCTTAAAGCTTCATAATTGGTAAAGCCTTGCTCTGCTAGTAATTGCAATTCAGTTGGCGTCATTGAAAAGTCATTAAATGGCGTACCGGCATCAGTACCCAAAGTAATCTTAACGCCACGATCCTTAGCATGAGTGATATTTTTACGCAAATCGCCAAGTGCATCAGAAGCCTTCTTAATTTCCCAATCCGGAACTTTACCTTCGGCATAAGTTGGAAAGGCCCAGTCAGCAACAACTGTTGGTGTTAAATACGTCCCCTGTTTAAGCATCAAGTCAATTTCTTCATCGTTAACATAAAAACCATGTTCGATTGAATCAACGCCGGCCTTAATCGCATTCATAATTCCTGGATTACCTTCAGCGTGGGCAGCAACAATCAAACCCTTGTGGTGTGCTTCTTCGACTGCGGCATGAATTTCAGCGACGCTCAATTGTGGGTCGGTCATAAAGTCGTTCTTGGTCATAACACCACCAGTAGCCATCACCTTAATTGACTTCGCACCCTTCTTCAAGCCTTGACGAACTGCCTTACGCATTTCATCGGGTGAATCAACTAAGTGACCAAAGTTTGGCATGTCACCGTGACCACCAGTCATTGAATATGGGCGACCAGATGGCATAACCTCTGGCACCTTAGTGATTTTACCTTCATCAATCATATGGGCAATTGTAATGTCGACGTCATAAGTTGAGCCACATTCACGAACATAAGTAACGCCAGATTTAAGCATCGTGTGCAGATTTTTGACAGAATTGACAGTTGTCCGGACAACATCTGTTGCCGTTCCACCAGTTGGGTCATCTGGATCCATAATCATATGATCATGGCAGTTAATTAGCCCCGGCATTACATATTTACCAGCCAAGTCAATTGTCTTATCGGCAGTAGGAGCAGCTCCTGTACCAATTGCTGTAATTTTGCCAGTTTCATCATCGACAACCAAATAACTACCAGTAGTAACTTTTTCTTGTTCACCATCATAAAGATTCATATTTGTATATGCAGTTTTAGTCATTTAAAATACCTCCTAAAATTATTTTTAATTATTTTACTAATTTACCATTTTGATAAACTTGCTTATCTTCTTGAGCAACAGCCTTAATATCTTCTAACGGATTATCTTTCAAAACAAGGAAGTCAGCTTTCTTACCTGCTGCCAAACTACCGTAATCCTCACTTAATTGAATTAATTCTGCAGCATACTTAGTTGCACCAAGTAATGCTTGCAATGGAGTTTCACCAGCTTCTACCAATAATTGCATTTCCGTTGTTGTTCCATTATCAAAGCGATTGAATGGCGTACCAGCATCTGTACCAACAACAATTTTGACACCCTTCTTGATAGCTTTACCGATATTCTTAAAGAAAATATCCTTAACCTCAATATCTTTTTTAATCATGTAATCGGGAATTGAGCCTTTTGGTGCATCAAAGATACATTGACAAGCATTCAAGGTTGGCACTAAGCAGGTACCTTGCTTGATCATCAGGTCCATCTGTTCTTCATCAACATAAATACCATGTTCAATTGAGTCAACACCAGCTTCAAGTGATAATTGAATACCACGGTTACCTTGAGCATGTGAAGCTACTGTCATATGTTTAGAGTGGGCTTCTTCAACTGCGGCATTCAATTCTTCAGCGGTTAACTCAGTGTCATCAACACGATCAGTTGGTGACATAACGCCGCCAGTAGCCATGACCTTGATATTCTTCGCACCATGCTTGAATTCTTCCCGTACGCTTTGACGCATATCAGCTGCACAAGTAGTCAAATGGCCCCAAACTTCCTTACCATCATCACCTTCTGGGAAGTCACCATGACCTCCCAAAATACTCATTGGTCTACCGGAAGGGACAATTTCTGGGCCTTCAACTCTGCCTTGGTGCATTAACTTCATTAACTTAACGTCCGTGTCACTAACCGCACCACAATCACGAATGGCCACGACACCGTTACGCAACAAAGTCTTCAAGTTTTTAATTGCATTGACAGTCGCTTCAGTTTCCGTTAAGTAAGCCGTGTGATTGTCCATTGGATCCATCATGATGTGCGTATGAGCATTAATCAAGCCCGGAATCACGTATTGTCCCTGCAAGTCTACCGTCTGATCAGCTTTAGGTGCTGGGCCTTTACCGCTAGCACCAACTAAGCCTTCATCATCAACTAACAGCCAGGCAGCTTCTTGCATTTTTTCTTTATCTGTATCAAGCAGATTGCAATTCTTATATAAAGTTGTCATTTTGCACTCCTTATTTTATTTATTTTTTAATTTAATGATTATATTTTAAGATTGTTTTTCATATTTTACAATGTTTTTTAAAAAAATATTGCTAAATTAAAGTTTATCTTTTATAATCAATTTCATACAAATTTAATTTATTTTTTAGGAGGAGCATTTATGAATCCAGCAATGTATGCTGCAATTTCATTTGCAGTTGTTATGTTATTTATTATGATTGGTGAATGGGTATCGTCTCTAACCAACGCTTATGTACCGTCTGTCTTTATCACAGCTGTCTTGTTCGCTATTGGTTATTGGACATTCTTGCCAAAAGACTTCGTTGCCAAGGCTTCTTTTGGTCCTGACTTTGCTAACATCTGTATTTCATTATTGCTGGTTCACTTGGGAACTCTCATGAATCTGAAAGAATTGATTCAACAGTGGAAGGCTGTTTGTATTTCTTTACTGGGAGTTGCCGGCACACTACTGTTAACCCTAACTATTGGTACCAAAATCTTTGACTGGCATACAGTAATCGCTGCTGTTCCACCATTAACTGGGGGGTTAGTTTCCGCATTACTCATGACTAACGGCTTAAAGGCTGCTGGTATTACTACTTTAGTCGCACTGCCAATTGCCATGTTTGTTATGCACTCAGTTGTCGGCTACCCATTAACAGCTTGGATGCTCAAGCGTGAAGGTCGCCGTGTTGCTAATGAATACCAAAAAGGTAACATTCAAAAACCTGTTTCAATTGAAGAAATCAAAGAAAAAGAAGGTAAAAAATCCATTTTTAAACTGCCAAAAGAGTACCACACAGCTGCCTTTATCTTAGTTAAAGTTGGTATTGTCGCTGCTCTTGCTAACTGGTTATCATTCTGGTTAAAATCTTCATTCAATTTTGACTTGAATGCCAACGTTGTTTGTTTAATCTTCGGTGTTATTGCGCACCAAGTAGGTTTCCTTGAAGATAGTGCGTTAAACAAGGCTAACGTCTTTCAATGGTTAATGTATGGTCTGCTTGCTTACATCTTTTCCCAATTAAGCATCACTACCCCACAAATCATTTGTCAGGTTTTCGTTCAGATTATAGTTTTAATGTTGCTTGGGATCTTAGGAATGTTCATCGCTTCAGCGATCTTAGCTAAGCCTTTCGGCATGAGTCCAGAAATGGCCTTTGCCTGTTCCTTAACTGCACTCTTCGGCTTTCCTGCTGATTACATCCTGACAACTGAAATTTGTCATAATGTTGCTAAAGATAAAGATGAGGAAGCAGTTTTAGTTGACCAAATTTTACCAAAAATGTTAGTCGG
Organism: Lactobacillus sp. ESL0785; assembly: GCF_029395455.1. Lineage (NCBI taxonomy): Bacteria > Bacillati > Bacillota > Bacilli > Lactobacillales > Lactobacillaceae > Lactobacillus > Lactobacillus sp. ESL0785. Next base: position 511,111 of record NZ_CP113916.1, on the reverse strand, counting down.
TGGCTTCGCAACAGTATCAGTTGCTTCTGTTATCATTGCTTCCATCTTCTTAAAGCTACTGTAATTTTAAACAATACCAATTTATTAAAAAACGTCTTCTCACAATTAGTGAAAAGACGTTTTTGTTATGTCAGTAATTATTCAACTTTAAAATGGTAAAACCCTGAACTCATCTGCTTTAATGTTGCAATCACTGATGCAGTATTAAGCTTTTTACCCGTTGTTAAAATCTGAAACTCACCATCAGCATCCATTAATTTGGCTGATGTCTGGTGAAAACCATTCCGCTCATAAAAGTGCAGCCGGCGCACACGCTGTGAATAATTCTTAGCAGCTTTAGTTACCGGCTCAATATCCAGCGTTAACTGCTTATCTGGAAATTCAGCTTGAAGATGTTGCAAAATCTGCGTGCCATAACCTTGCCCGCGCAGATTAGGATTAACCGCCAAGTAAAGCAAATAAACAGTTTGGCTGCCGACAGTATAATATACCAAGCCGCAAAATTTGCCATTATCATAGAGTGCTTGAAAATGCACATTCTTATGCCGTGCCATCAAGTTAAGCTGCCATAATGGAAATCGTTCCCACTTAGGAAATGCTGACAGATACAGACTTTTAGCTTCACGATAAGCTTGATTAGGATAAATAGCAGATTTAGAAATTAAAATAAATAGTCACCTTCACTAAGAAAATAATACTATTTAATAGTATAACCTACTTGGTCTGTAATGCCAGAGACTTCTGCAACTTTCGCCATAATGGCAAGAATATCACGAGCCGAATAATTCGTTTCAATTTGCAGACCATTCTTCAAACTAGCTGGGTTACGCTGAAAATAACTAAATAGACTAAATCCGAAGCGAACAAATATTACCTATCAAGTTTTGGCTTTCAAAGATTACCCATAGATGATTTATTATTATACAATTCTAGGCAAGCTAGTCTATCCTTTTTTCTAAAATAATTAAAATTTTATTCAATTCGTAAATACTTTCTTGTATTTCAGTATTTCTTACATTATCATTACTCAAAATTTCCGAACTTGCATGATCTATAGGATTATGATTTCTTAATTTACATGCTTGCTCTACAATACTTTGGAATTCTTCATTTTCACTTTGAGAAATATATTTTTTATTATAAAGTTTTTTAAAATATTTTGTTGCCTGTTTTACCGTGTACGTAGCATTATATGCAATCGGCTTTTTAAAACACCTAAATAAATTTAGAGTATTAGTCAGCTTTCTATCAAAATAATTCTTATAGTAAGCAAATTTTTCAAGAACCATAGATTTATTAGCATTTGACTTATACATTAAATATAAAAAGTTCTGCTTAAAGTCTGAATACAACTTATTATTACCTATAACAAATAATTGCCTAAAGTCTTCTTCAGTATAATGATAATATTTACTTTGCTTACAATATAATTTTATATAATTAAATATTTTCGGATTTTCATCTTTTATTAGATTTAACAAACTACTATGGCAAAAATTTCTCGCTAACAAATATTGAATAGCCATCAGCAAATTATATTGAGAAAAATAAGTACTTCTGCTATTTTTAAAAATTTCATTCAAGAATTTTTTTATATAATTCGTATCATTTGTATTCAAAATCATTTGCATAAATTGTCTACTATAATAAATAAAAATATATTTTTTATGATTTGCAATATTAAACAACAATTCTTTTACTTTAGATTCTTTGAAATAATCTTGTTTATCGTAAATATACTTATTAATAAGCTCATTACTATTATAGTCAATTTTTTCTTTTTTTAGTGAACACTCAATTGTATCCTTAACTTCATTAAAAGAACATGTACCTTCCAACTTATTAAGATTTTTAAGTAAATTAATTAACGTATCTAAGTCGCAATATTTATCTTCATCCAAATCTTCATATTCAAATGCATAAATGTTGCATGAATCATTATATAAATCAAATTTTATATTTTCACATTTATCAAATTTTCGTTTAGCAACATTTTCAGTAATTCTTGAATCTTTAACAGCATCTTGAAATTTAATTAATATTTCTAATTTACAATCTTTATACAAATCATCATCACAATCAAAGAATATATATGCATCATCTACATATCTCACAATTTTATATTTTTTGATAATATTGCTTTTCCCCAATAATTCGTACAATAGTTTATCAAAATTATATAAATAACAAATTGTTGCAATGTATGAAAGCCCAACATTACCATCAACTATAGGAAATTTACCATTTCCTATGTATTCAATTAAATTTCTATATATTAATAATGATCTTTCACTCTCATTTGGACATAAATTTCTAATACGCTTAAACAATAATCCAACATCAATGCTTGGAAAGAAATTGCTTAGATCAGTTTTACAATAATATTTATATTTTTTACTATATTTTTTTAATTTATCAGTATATTTTTTATATGGAATCTTATAATAATAAATATTATTTTCAAAATCTCCCACATAATAAGCTTCGGAATATTTATTTATTTTGATATTTCTTGAAAGATGATATCCAATAACTATTAATAGTAAGTATATCAATGGTGTAACTAATTCGATACTACGCAGACTTCCATTACCCTTTTGAATAAAGTTATCAATTACCTTTAAGTACATATCTTTACCAATAACTATTCCATTTTTTATATATTGATCAAAAAATTTTTCACTTTCTATATACTCTCTTTGTTTATTAGTAAATCTAATAAATGGATATGTCTGTAGATGTTTATCTAATTGTGAATTTAAAATGCTAAAAAAGCCTGTAACTGCTGCATTCCAATCTTCATAAGTCAAATCCCATAATTCTTCCATTATTTTTCCTTTTTTACCAAAAAAAATATTAATAAAGTATCCAATGTAATACATTATATTATATTTAATTAAGCATATTCAAAAGAGCCTTTTAAATTAAAAATAAATTATTACCTAAATATACTTAAGATAATAGTCCAGCCTTAAGATATTAAGCTTTTTAATTATAAAAGTATATACATGCTCCATTTCTATTTTGAAATAGTTACAAAAATCAAATTTATATCTTTTAGCCTAAAATAAACTTAATTTTCAGATGCAAGCCAATTATATTTTATGTCCTTAAGAATTTTTTCAGTTGTTAATAATTTAGCGTCTAAGGTTGGATCTATAACAATATATAATCCAAAGAACATAACTAAAATTCCTGAAATTTCAATAAATAATTCTATAACATTTTTAAAAAGTAGTAAATTGATGGAGATCAACTTACTATCAACAATTTTAAAAAATAAACCCATAACTATAACAGAAAAAATCACCCAAATAGAATTAATAAATAATGAACCTACTCTAATATAATTGCTCACCTTCTCTTTTCTATTTTGTTTTAATTCATTAATTTCATTTAAAAGCATATCAACTTGCTTTATATTATAAATTCCATTTTCATATAGTACTTTTCTTACTTCAAAATAAGTATATTTAGGATAAAACTTCGGTATGACATTCATTTTAAAATAGCGATAATAAAAATAGATGATCACAGTAAATATTGTTGTACTGATCCCTGATTCATTTTAAAAAAAGTAAGTCATATAAATAACATATCCAGACCAAAGCATTGCTCCTATATATGATCTATAATCTATAATCTTTAAGTGATAATTTAATATATTGTGTAGTTATTTTAAAAAATTCATTTTTAATTTTTTGTAAGCAGTTACTCATTTATTATTCTATTTTCTTGTCAATACCGCCACTGCTTCGACATGTGGCGTTTGTGGGAACATATCAACAGGATCAATTCGGTTGAAGTCATAACCAAGCTTTTGGAATTCCTGCAAGTCGCGCACAAGTGTGGCAGGGTTACATGAAATATAAACAATCTTCTTCGGGCCAGTCTTAACTGCGCCGGCAATAAATTCTGGCGTCAGACCCTTTCTTGGGGGATCAACAAAAATCACGTCGCTAGTGATGCCCTTGTCGGCCCAACGCGGCATCAATTCTTCAGCTTTACCAACGAAATATTTGGCATTGTGAATGTCGTTCATTTCGGCATTGTCATTGGCATCCTTAACCGCGTCCCGCACAACTTCAATTCCACGCACGCTCTTGACGTGCTTGGCAACGCTCAAACCAATTGTCCCGATACCAGAATAAGCATCAATCACCGTATCCGTTTCCTTTAAGTCAGCTTGCTTAATTGCCAAGTCATACAATCTTGGCGTTTGCAACGAGTTAATTTGAAAGAAACTTTCCGGCGAAATTCTGAACTTAACATCACCAATTTGGTCAACAATCTGTGGTTTACCAAAGATTAAGTAGTCTGCTTTACCTAAGATGACATTGGTCTTCTTCGGGTTATAATTCAAAACTAGGCTCGTGACACCTGCAATTTTCTTAATTTCTGCGGCAATTTTCTCTAATTGCGGAAAGTCCTTGTGCAGACAAACCAAGATAACCATAATTTCACCATTAGCTTTGCTGCGGCGTACATCAAGATAACGAACCTCGCCCTTATTATGAATTTCATCATAAGCTGGCACATCGCTGGCACGTAAAATGTCACGCACGGCAACTAAGACACGATCAATCTCGGGATCAGTCGTAAAGAAGTTTGTTAGTGGCACCAAGTCGTGTGAATGCCGTCTGAAAAAGCCAATCTCCAATTGGCCATTAACTGTTCGCACCGGCACTTGCGCCTTGTTGCGATAGCCTGTCTCTTCTGGGCTTGGCAAAGTCTGACCAACTTCCACATTATCCAAGTGCGCCTTTTGCAGTAAGTTAACGACCTGATTGCGCTTAAATTCTAGCTGCTTGTCATACTTAATGTGTGCTAATGATGCCAGGCCAGTCTGCACCCATTGATTAAGCTCAATATTTACCCGGTCGGGACTTTCCTTAATAATCTTTTCGATTTTAGCAAAAGCAAACCGCTTCTTAACCTTTAAAATTTTAGCACTGACTGTTTCACCCGGCAGCGCATTGGTGACAAAGACGGTCATCCCTTCGTAATGCGCTACTCCCATTGCCTCGTAAGACAAGTCGGTGATTTCTAAGTCAATAATTTGATTCTTTTCCATTTTTCGTCCTTTTTTACAAACACTGATTAACATTTCTATTTTACATGAAAATGCGAGAAAAGTATTGTAGTAAAAATATTAAACATTTTAAATGGCTAAGGGAAGAATTAATTTTAATATTAATTGATCTAGGTACACATGATAACTTAAATAGATTAGCCTAATTTTTAATTCTTTTCCTTCACTCTTAACCATAATTGTGTTAATTTAGTACAAACAATCATAGCTAGAAAGGAAGTTTCTATGAATAATTTTGATACTAATCCTGAACATAGGCGGCAAATTCACACGCTCTCTGAAACCAATGGCTTTTTAACCAAGATGTACGCGTTAATGGGTGTCGCAGTGCTGGTCTCAGCTCTAACCGCCTACTTAACAATGACTGTCTTTAGAAGTGCGGTCATGCAAATGCCGGTCGCAATGATGTGGATCATCTTACTGGTACCCTTGGGCTTGTCAATGGGCATCAGCTTCAAGGCCAATCGTAATCCGGTTGCCAGTTTAATTATGTTAATGCTTATAGCCGTCATTTACGGCTTCGAATTTGCTTTAATCGCGGGGTTTTACACTGGCACGCAATTGACAACTGCCTTTATTTCATCAGCAGCCGTCTTTATTGCCATGGCAGCTTTTGGCACCTTCACCAAAAAAGATTTAACTAACTGGGGTTCTTACTTTAGTGCTGCCTTGTTCGGCTTCTTGATTGCTTGGATTGTCAACATGTTCTTGCACAACCCAACAATTACTTACATCTTCTCCTTTATTGGTGTTATTATTTTTACCGGCTTAATTGCCAGCGATGCCAACAAAATGAAGTTAATCTACAATAACTATGGTGACCAAGTTTCAAGTAATGGTCTCGCCGTCTTAGGTGCATTGCAGCTCTACCTCGACTTTATTAATATTTTCCTTTTCATTTTGGAAATTTTTGGTTACGGCAACAATAATAATTAATTTCTATTCTATAATTTTGCATGAAAAAAGGTTAAGCTCTTCAGCTTAACCTTTTTCTTTAGGTAAAAAATTAATAAGGAACTACCTTAACTGTAAAATTACCTTGTTTGACATATTGATTCTTACCAACAATATAATATTTCTTACTGCCAATCTTGACGGCATCACCATAAACAGTGACCTGCTTGCCACGTTTCAAGGCCTTCTTGTTAGCCCGTTTGCCTGCGCCATTGTAAATATAAGCATTGTGAATTAGACTAAATTTTTGTCCAAAAATATTAGTAGCTACCACATAGTATCCGTTGGTTAGCTTAGCAAATTCACGACCGTTAATCGTTGTTGTCCCAACAACTTCCACGACTGAACTAGTAGTCAAGGTTGCCTGCCCAACACGTTTACCTTGGTCATCATATAAGTATGCATCATGCATTATCCACTTTTCGTTTTGTGCTAATACTACATTAGCACTTGGTGTACTGGTATTTGTTGTCAAGCCAAAGTTAACTGCTTTGACATATTGACCAGCACCAACAATGAAGTATTGCTTGCCACCAATTTTGACAGGATCACCATAAGTAGTAAATTGTGCACCCTTCTTGAGCAAAGTCTTACCAATTCGTTTACCATTCTTATTATAAATATAGGCATTACGCGTCAATTTTTGCTTAATACCAGTAATATTACCAGCAGCTAAGTAGTACTTATGACCTTGATTTTTCAAGACAAAGTAACTTTGACCGTTAATCTCTTGTGTACCATAAGTCTTAACTATTGAGCCAGCCTTTAGCACTACTTTATTAACTCGCTTACCATTTTCATCGTAAAGATATGCATTGTGCAATAAAGTCTGATCAGTTCCTACTGAATCTTCTGGCTTAGGAGTTGACGTGGTTGGTGGAGTAGTTGTACCGCCACTAGTTGGATTACCGGTAACTGCAGCCACAATATTGTTAATTGCCGTTTGGCCATTATTCAAAGCATCATTAATTTCACTAGCATTAGTTGCACCATCAACTTTATCCTTGGCTGTATTCAAAGCATCTTGAACTGCCTGCTTCTGTTCATCCTTTTCGGCTGCTGACAAACTTGAATTATCAATTGCCGTATTTGCTGCAGCAGCAGTTTCGTCTAACTTATCCTTGGCTTTGTCTTTGGCTTTGTCTATACCTTGGTTTAGATAACTATTGATATCCTGAACCGCGTTAGTACTTAGATCATTGATCTTGGCTTCTTTACCTGCAACATCCCCATCAGGTTGTGTCACACCATTAATTGCTGCAATTGCTGTAGCCGCTGCTTGATCAATTTGATTAAGCAAGTTGGTCTTATCAGCTGGGCTAAGCTGATCATCAGGAATGTTATTAACGTTGTCCTTGGCTGCTTGTGCAGCTGCATTGACCTTTTGTTCAGCGAGAAGCTTATTCAAAGCAGTCTTACCTTGATCGTAAGCAGCAACTGCTTCTTCCAAGTTACTTGCTGATTTCAAGCCATTAATTCCAGCTTCAATATCATTAATTAAAGCACTATATTTAGCTTTTTCCTCAGCAGTTAAAGTTAAGCCTTGATAACTAGTTTCTAAGTCAGTAGTATTTTCAATTTCGTGATTGAACCATGGATAGCTATGAGCATTATCTTTATTTAAAACATCCTGAACCTTACTGATTGCCCCATCTTTAGCAGCTGCAAGTTCAGTATCATTAGTTGTCGCCAAGATTGCTGTCTTAATACCATCGTAAGCAGTATTAATATCAGAAATTGCAGCTTCCTTTTGTTCAGGAGTCAAACTTGATTTATTAACGATTGCAATTAATCTCGCTTGTTCATCCTTAACCGCATCTAGGGCTTGACATTGGCGACCGGCAAATTCAGCTGCTGTCGTAATCTCATCAAGTTTCGTTTTACCACTGGCTAATTCTGCATCAGCTGCACTAACATCAGATGCTGTTAAGATACTATCCTTAGCGGCATCAACCGCAGTTTGAACAGCATCTAACTCCTTTTGTTGCTTATCTGCTGGCAGACCTGATTGTTCAATCTTCTGCTTAGCATCTGCTGCGTAATCTTCAAGCTGCTTAATATTATCTTGCTTATGTTCATAAGTTGCTTGATCAGCTGCTGCACTATGAGCAACTGCAACAATTTTGTCAATTCCTGCTTCACCAAAGTTAACAGTTTCACCTGCTGTAGCAATACCCTTTTCAGCATTCTCCACTTGCGTCTTAGCTGTTGCTAAATCAGCAGTTGTAGCATTAGCCGGCAGTTGTACATCGTTAATCTTGTCAACCGCCTTCTTACGAGCAGCTTCAACTTGTGCTTGTAAGTCAGCCTTATGCTCATCAGTTAAGTCCAAGCCACTGATTTCAGTATCTTTAGCAGCTGCATAAGCATTGATAGCAGCAATTTGCTGGTTCTTTTCAGCTATCAACTCAGTTGGCAGAGTTGCATTAGTAATTGCTGATTCTCCAGCAGCCTCAGCTGTAGCCAAAGCAGTACTATCAGCAGCACTATTAATCTTAGAAATTGCATCATTTAATGCAGCATCAATCAAGGCACCAGCAGAATCTAGTTGATTACTACTCAAGAATGGATGATTAGCATCCGCTGGATTATTAGCAATTGTTGTCAAGTGTTCCTTAGCGGCCGCAGCTTGATCTTGCAAATCTTTGATAGCCTCTGCCTTATCAGCAAACAAATTACTAATATTTTCAATTGCAGTAACACCGTCATTTTTGGCATTAGTCATATTAGTAAACGGATCTGAACTGTCCTTAGCTTCCTTAACTTTATCAGCAGCCTTAACACGTTCATCTTCAACTTCGGCCTTCATCTGTTGCTTTTGTTCTGGAGTAATTCCGGAAAGTTGATCAATTGCAGTATTAGCTTGCGAAGCTGCTGTTTGCAGGGCCTGTAAATTATTATTAAGGGCTTCTTCAACAGCTTGGGCTGCACTAACAGCATTCAAAGCGGTTGTTCCCGTTGCTTCAGCTTGATTGACTTCCGCTGGTGTAGTTGCTTGATTAATTGCCGTAATTGCGTTATCCAAAGCAGTTTGAACTTGATTAGTTAAAGCAGTATATTGCTCATGGTCAAGTTTACCATCTTGATATGCTTGGTTCAGATCTTCTTTCAATTGATCAGCATGTTCCGTTAATTTGTTTTTAGCATCACTAGCAGCTTCTATTAATTCAGAATCTTCACCATGATCTTTAATATTCGTAATTGCTGTTTGACCGGATACTAAAGCAGCATTAACACCGGGTTCATCCGTTGCAGCATTAACATTATTCTGTGCTTTTTCTAATTCACTAGCAACTAAACTCTTCAGTTCATCCTTCTTAGTTTGACTAACAGCTAAAGCATCAATTGCCGTAGTTGTTTCTTGAGCAGTCTGTGCTAGCTCTTGATTAGCAGCATTCTTCTTGCCTTGCAAATTAGCATCAACTAGTGCTTGATTAATGTTAGTAATTCCTGTGTGCTTTTCGGCAGCAATTGTGTTAGCATCTTGAGCACCATTAATTGCAGCAACTGCTTGATCATAAGCATGCTCTGCTTGCGCCTTGTAAGTTAATTTTTCTTCAGCAGTTAAATTATTATTATTGCTAATTTGGGCCAAGACACCCAGATTAGCTGACGTACCATCACCATTTAATTCTTTATCTAATGCAGCAATTGCATCATCCTTGGCACTATTTAGTTCAGCGCTTGTCTTAATATTATTAATTCCCGCAATTGCTAATTCCTTAATATTGTTAACTTCTGTCGAACTAGTAGCAGCATCAATATTAGTATTAGCGGCTGTTTGAATTGATTCTGCCCGTGTCTTTTCAGCGGCATCAAATTGAGCAGCATCAATTGCATCTTGAATTGCCTGCTTAGCAATCCGTTTATTAGCTTCTAACGTTGCTAGACTGACTACTTGGTAAATGTTTGACTTACCTGTATCTTCTGCACTCGTTACACCAGCGACATTAGATGCAGCATTAATTGCAGTATTCGCAGCAACAGCAGCAGCATCAATTGCCTGCCGAGCAGCTGCCTTTTCTGGCTCTGTCATGCCCCGACTTGGATCATCAAGCTGTGATTTAGCATTAGCAACAGCAGCCGCAATTGCTTGATTGGCAGTATTTTTAGCTGCGGCTAAAATTGTATCATTTTCAGCTTGCAAAATAGCCGTTTCACCAGCTTGTTCAGCTGCCTTAATGTCTGCCAAATTATCCTTAGCAGCAACATTTGCTTTTGCAGTATCGCGAGCAGTATTAATTGCTGCTGTTGCAGCCTGCTTATCCTCATCTGTCATGTCTGCTGCATTAACCCGATCAACTGCCTCTTGAGCAACTTGATCCAGTTTATCTTGATATTCTTTAATCGTGGTATCCAAGTCACCAGCATCAATCAGAACATTTTGCATCTGGTCAATTCCCGTGTCACGCTCAGTATTTACTTGCGCAATCGTTGCTGGGTTAGGATTGTTAACCTTGTTAACAGCAGCAGTATAGAAATTATTAACCTTAGCAATTAGAGCAGCCTTACCAACATTATCAATATTATCTAAATTATTGATGGCAGCAATCACTGCTGTTTGTTTTGCCTGCAAAGCTTTCTCAGCAGCAATCTGAGCCGATTTCAAATCAGCAGCATCTTTAACTTGGTTAATTGCATCCCGACCATTAGTGGCAGCAATTGCAACTTGGTCTTTAGTTGTTGCTCCAGTAACATTGGCCTTGGCCTGATTCAATGCAGCATCAACTTGGCTTTCGTAAGTTAATTTTTCATCAGGGCCTAAGTTAGCATCATTTCTAATGTGTTCCTTAACCATTTCTGCCAATTGATTTAAGCCAATTGGGTCACCTTCATGATCAATTGCATCATTCTTTGCAGCAACAATTTCTTGATCAGCAGTATCTTCTGCATCAACTGCTACACCGTTCATCGCGTTAATACCAGCAGTTTTATCAATGATAATTTGCGTGCTAGTTGTGTCTGCATTTACCTTTTCAGCAGCAGCAACATAAAAGTCATCGATTTGACCTTTGAGTTGAGCTTGTTTAGCGGCATCAATCTTGTTGGCAGCAGCTAAAGCATCAATCTTTTGTTTATTAGTAGCTTGAGCTGCCTGCAATTCTGCTAGTGCCTGTGACTTAGCTGCGGCCAAATTAGCAGCAGCTTGAACTTGAGCTATCTCAGTTTTGCCTGCAGTTGCCGCACTTGTGACTGCTTCAGGAGTAGTTGCCGCATTAACATTATTCGTTGCCGCCGTTAATTTTTGATCAACTTGCTGCTTATAGCTTTCCTTTTCACTTGAACTTAATTGATCATCTGGAATCGCATCAATTGCTGCTTTAGCTTCTTGGGCTGCTTGATTAAGTTCACCAATCGCAGCACTTTGAGCTGTTTGCAATTCCTGATTTTGGTTATGCGCCTGTGACACAATATTATTAATATTGGTTTCAGCGGTTGTTTTGGCAGTGTCAATGGCTGTTGGCGTAGTTGCAGTTCCTATTGTACTTGCTGCTTGATCAACTTGATCTTGCACATCTTGCTTGGCTTTTGCCTTATCTTCAGCACTCAAACTTGTTTGGTCAATTGCTGCATTAGCATTATTTTGTGCCGTATGCAGTTGATCCATTGCTTCATTACGCAATGAAGCAATAGTTTGTTCTGCCAGTAAAGCAGACATTGCTGCAAGACCTTGAGTTACAGCATCACTTACTTCAGATTGACTTGTAGCGGCAGCCACCTGATCTCCATAACCAGTATGTTGGCTATTAGTCAACAAGTCTTTAGCCGTTTGAATTGCATTGTCACGTTCTTCAGCACTCAGGCCAGAAAGGTTATTCAAGCCATTCTCAATTTCTTTTAACTTTTGATTAAGCTGTTCTTGCGCACCAACCTTGTCAATTGCAACTAACCCAGCAGTCGTTACTTGCTCTAAATTAGCACTCGTAGTTGTGTCACTTGTGACATTAGTAATTGCATCGTTTAAAGCAGTATCAATGCCTTGATTGATTTTGTCAACAATTGCTTGATTATCACTTGATCCAGATATTGGATACATTGCAGCATATTCTGCCTTTTGATCATCTGCTTCTTTTTGTAATTCAGTTAAAGCATTTAACTTATTAATTGCATCTTGAGCTTCTTGCTTTTTAGTAGTTAAATCAGCTTCACTAGTTGCATAATCAAGTGCATTAATCTTTGCTTGGGCAGCAGTTAGTGCATCTTGAACTTGTGAATTAGTACTACTTTGCAATGCATCATGAGCCGTATTATAGGCATTTTGTAAATCAGTCTTAGCTGAACTGTGGTAAGCTGAGACGATTTGGTCAAGAGCAGCCTTCCCAGCAGCTAAATCACTAGTACCGTGATCAATCTGATCTTCATAGGTTGCTGATTCACTATCCAATTGGTCAGCCAAACTTGGATATGCAGTCTTTAAATCATTTCTGTACGTCCGTAAAGCTGAAACTGTATTAGCAGTATCAAAAACTTTCTGCGTATTTGTTTTTGCATCTTGATAAGCTTGCCCAGCAGTATCTAAATTATCTGCTGCTGCAATTGCACCCAAACCTGCACTAGAAGCTGCTTGCAATTCATCATCATACTTAGTCTGTTGTGCTGATGACAAAGCTAAAGTATTCTTAATTTCATTTGAATTAGTATTCGTATTCGCTGTCACAGCTGCTTGTGCTTTAGTCTTAAACTCAGCTAAAATATTATCCTTAGCCGTAGTCACAGCAGTATTAATATCTGCACCAGTGGCAGCATCAATCGCACTATTTGCCGCATCAACATAAGCCTTGATTGCTTCATCTTCAGTTGTACCCAAATATTGATTAGCCTTTTGAGCATACTCGGCAACTGCTTGTTTGGCAATAGCACGGGCAGCTCCTGCATTCTCCGTTTGGGCATCTATTACTTGCTGATTAATGGCAGTAATTGCGTTATCACGACGCGTCGTAATTTCAGTATTATCTGTTGTCCCATAAACTGAATCAGTCGAAGTTGGGTCATTAGCCGTTGACTTGGTGACCCACTCATCAATTGCATCTAGATATGGTTGTGCCTTAGTGGGATCTGAACCCAATAAAGCATTTATTTCTTGCTTAGCTGCTGTAGCGGCATCGTTAATTGCCTTAGCTGCATCTGCTTGCCGCTTAGGTATTAGTTCAGCTGCGGAATAGAGTTTTGCAGTCTGCGGATTTTGCGAGTCTGTAAGTGATGGGTCACCTTCAACGAAATTCTTCGTTGCCGTTAATGTGACTACACTACCTGATGTAACACCAGCAAGCTGACTACTTGGAATTGTTACCGTAAACTTAAACTTACCTTGATGATCGCCACTAGTTTCCGCAGTCGCTGCAGAAACCGCTGCATATTTAATTCCTTGATCTGCTTCTTTATGGTATGGACTAGTTACTGTACCCACGCGGCTATTATTTGGCATTACTGCTGCAATGTATGCATCACCTTCATTCGCATAACCAGTAATTATTTCATTACCATCATCATCAATTGTAATATCGTTCTCATTAATTGGATCAATTGTTAAAAAGCCTTCATTGGCATTAATAAATTCTAAAGTTGGCAAATTTTTATTATTAATTAATGCAATCGCAGCATCTTCATCGCTTGGACTAATCCCTTCAATTGCATTACTTAAAGTTGATATCGTACCAGTGCTATTACCTTTAAAGCCGAACGTTCTGAAGGCCTTAGAAATTGTTTCACCTGGCTGCTTCAATCTAACACTGTTAAGCGTGAAGTTACCTGTTGAAATGATATTAGCTAAATCATTCGAACCTCTATCAAGCAAGAAATCATCGGGATTAGTGATTGTCGTGCCACTACCAGGATTAAGCAAGGTTAATTTACCAGTACCTGGATTAGCAGTTAATTTGATCCTAAAATCACTGCCAGTGATTGCAGAAGTACCACTAATATTCATTAAGGTGCCAGCAAAGTTGCCCATATTGGACCCAGTAATATTAAAATAAGCTTTCTTGCCAACGGTTAAATTACCACCAATATTAACTAAAGTATTTGCTGGTCCTCTTTTAGACTGATCACTAATATTACCGTTAGTTACAATATTTAAATTACCACCGTCTTCAACAGTTAAATTCGAGCCGCTATCTGCTAAATTAATTGCTTTAGCCTTACGATTATTAATCGTACCAGTATAATCAGTTGTCCCACCAACATTGATATTAATCGTACCACCTCGTTGAATGTCAACTAAGCCTTTTCCACTGTAAATTAAAATCCCATTAGCAGAGTTACTATTTTCAACACTATTAGGACTATCAGGCATTGCTCCACCTTTAGGATTCAAAGTAACGTTAGCACCAGTTTTAACAATTACCTCGTTATCATTAGCCAGTTGCACACCATTAATTGTATCAAAGCCGGTTGACCCATTAGACATCTCAATAACGTTGCCACTATATGTTGTCCCTGTAAATTGAGTGCCATCCTCAAAAATTAACCGGCCACCTTCATTAGTAAATTGAAATAATTGCTGAGTAGTAGATTGGGTATTATAAGTTCCCCAACTATTGGTATAACTCTTAACTGTTTGCGCTGTATTAGTGCCATAAAAATGCACTTCAGTATGAGCACCAACGTACATCATCTGCGAGCCAATAAAATCAATATCCTTAAAATTAACAATTGCTCGCGTATTACTACTTGTTTGCATCAAGCCAAAATAGGTCTGACTATAAATTTTCAAGTTCTCATAAGTTACGTTTACATTAGGTGTGATATTAAAGTCTCGTGGTTGATACATTTGAAAATCAATCGTGTAACGTGGATTATCAGCAGGATTATCTGGATCAGTAACTGCAGATTTAATTACCAAGTTTCTAGTAGCAACCCGGATATCACCGAGACTATAAGTAAATGCTTGAATATCATTAATAATATTAATTTCATGAATATTACTATTATTGTAAGCTGCAACTAAGCCAGTCCATGAACCAACGTTAACAGAGGATTCTGTCGTTGTTGCCAAATTGAGCGTTTCCAGTAAGCCTTGAGCTTGTGGTGTTTGTTTTTGTCCTTTAGTAACTGAATTAGTTGCAGGCTCTTTAGCAGTTGTATTAGTTTCTGCAGCTGAAGTAGTTGGTGCATCATTAGTAGTGGGATTCTGATCAGTTGTTGTCGCCGCTTCAGTTGGTTGTGCTGTCGTTGAATCATCAGCAACAGGCTTAGTTGATTCATTATTATCTGATGAAACTGTTTTTTCTTGTGTACCAGATTTCAAAAAAGATTTCAAATTTGCATAGGTGTCTAATTTCACATCATCTTTTACAGAAGTATTCTTTGCTGCAGGCTCCTGTTTGGAAGTGACTGAATTACCATCAGCTGTTGCCTCCGGCTTAGTTTCATTTGCACTTGTATTCGTCTGCTCAACTTGTGTTTTAGCTGGATCAACAGCGTCAGCCTTAACTGTTTGCCCTTTTACTCCCATAAAAGTAAAACCCAACAGGACCGAAGCTGTTCCTACAGTGAGTTTTCTAATCGAAAAACGGTCTTTTTTAGATTGTAAGTCAATTTTTCCCAACTGTTCTTTATAGTTATTTTTTCCTAACATATTTCTACTCCTATATTAGCTATACAAAAATGCGTTATTTATAAGCGCTTTCTAAACTTTACAAATTAATAATATAACCTAAGATTTTTATTAGCAATAAATCAGCTTTGTAACTATATGAAACAATGCTTTGGGCATTTTAAGTCTAATATAATTGGGTTTTTAGGATAATAAAAAACAGGAAAATGTCGATTTTCCTGCTAAAGCAAATATTATTACTGTCATTATTTACATTGAAGTTATCAATAATTTTCAAGCAAATATATTGATTGATAGCATTAATAAAAATAAAAAAATAGTGTTATCAATCTACCAGAAAAATAACACTATTAATTTATTCACCAACGTAAAATTCAATTCGCTTTTGTAAATTCTTAAAAGTAACTGGGCAATAGTCGCCAATTTCACCATCTAAATTAACCGGTAACTTTTGACCAATACTCTTACCAACTAACTCAATTTTTAAGCTCCGAGTTTTAGTATAAATAATATCCGGGTCATCTACATGTTTGCCATTCAAGGCTAACGCAATCAGCCGCAACAATTTAACTGGATCAGCTGGTTTAACAATGATTAGTTGAAACAGGCCATCACTAAGTTGGGCATCTGGCATAATTTGTTCAAAACCACCAATCGAATTAGTCATCCCCAGCAGCAGCATTGACAATTTACCTTCATAAACACCCGCATCATAAGTTAAACGCAATTCATTTTCTGTTAAATGCGGTAGCATCTCTGCACCCTTGATTAAATAGGCAGTATACCCCAAAGCTGATTTAATTTCAGACGGAACACCATAAGTTAATTCTGTCAGCGACCCACATGCAGCAATATTAATAAAATATTGCTCTTCACCAGCAAAGTTTGCTTGACCGATATCCATCTTGCGTGTTTTATTATTTAAAATCACTTCAGCAGCTTCGCCAATATTATCTCGCGGAATATTCAAGGCACGTGCATAATCATTAGTTGTTCCTGCTGGAATAATTGCCATTTTCGGTCTTTCTTCCAAAAAGGCAATGCCATTAACCACCTCATTAATCGTGCCGTCACCACCAGCGGCAACAATCAAATCAAAGCCTTCAGTTGCTGCCCGTGTAGCTTCTTTTTGCGCACTTTTTTTGGCTGGTGTAGTTCTAAAAGCACTTGCTTCATAACCAACACGTTCCAAGACGTCCAAAATATCAGCGACATTTTTAGGCATCTGTTCATGACCAGATACAGGATTATAAATCAGCCTTGCTTTTTTAGTCATAGTTACACCTTATTACTTAAAAATTTTCATTAGCGCTTATTTAATTCTTCATTAAGCAACTTATTGATTACCTTTGGATTAGCTTTACCACGAGTTTGTTTCATGATCTGGCCAACTAGATAACCAATTGCTCGATCCTTCCCATTCTTAAAGTCTTCAACTGATTGCGGATTGTTGTCAACAACCTTCTTAACCATTGGTGCCAAGACACTAGTATCAGATAATTGCACCATGCCTTTATCTTCAACGTATTTCTTGGGATCAGTACCATTGGCAATAGTTTCAGCAAAAACCTTCTTAGCAATTTTAGAAGAAATCGTACCATCTTTGATTAACTTAATCATCGCAGCTAAATGTTCCGGCGTTAATTTAATCTCACTCAAGTCAACACGATTATCATTTAAATAACCGTTAACTTGTGTGTTCATCCAATTAGCAGCAAGTTGAGGATCAGCACCTGCAGCAACTGCCTGATCAAAGAAATCAGAACTTTCTTTAGTTTGCAATAAAACCTTAGCATCATAATCTTTTAAGCCAAAATCAGTAACATATTGGCTATAACGCTCTTCGGCAGACCGTGGCAACGTCTTAGCGATTTCATCAATCCAATCTTGACTAATATGATCAGGCGCAATATCTGGCTCTGGGAAATAACGATAATCAGCGTCGCCTTCCTTAACCCGTTCTAAGACAGTCTTACCTGTTGCTTCATCAAAACGACGGGTGGAAAGTTGAACCCGACCACCGGATAACAAAACTTGAGCTTGCCGCTTTTCTTCATAAGCTAAAGACTTACGTACGTGCTCAAAAGAGTTCAAGTTCTTCATTTCTACCTTGGTGCCTAGTTCTTTTTGACCAGCAGGGCGAATGGAAATGTTAGTATCGACCCGCATTGAACCCTCTTCCATCTTAACGTCAGAAGCACCAGTAAATTGTACAATCTTACGTAACTTTTCTAAGTAAGCATAACCTTCATCAGGATCAGCAATTTCTGGTTCAGAAACTACTTCTAGCAATGGCACACCTTGACGGTTCAAGTCAACATAAGAAAAGCCATTGGTTCCGTGGGTGTTCTTACCTGCATCTTCTTCAATATGCATTTCATGAATACCAATACGCTTCTTCTTACCATGAACCTCAATTTCAACATAGCCATCACGAGCTAATGGTTGAAAGAACTGCGTAATCTGATAAGCCTTAGGACTATCTGGATAGTAGTAATTTTTTCGGTCAAAATGCGTTGTCGGCAAAATGTGAGCGTGCGTAGCTAAGGCAACCATAATTCCTAAACGATAAACGTCCTTGTTAACAAATGGCAAGACACCAGGCATTGCCCAATCAATGACGTTTGTTTCTGTGTTAGCTTCAGCACCATAACTTACTGGAGAAGGTGAGAAAATTTTACTCTTAGTTTTTAATTCGAAGTGAACTTCGAATCCAATTGTTGATTTAAAATTCATCAGTTAATCCTCCATTCCTGCTGGTGTTTTTTCATAAAACTTATTCGTCCGTTCAATAAAGTCAGCTGTCTTAAAAATGCTGCCTTCATCAAAACGCTTAGCCATAATTTGCAAACCTACAGGCATCCCATCAACTAAACCAGCGGGAACACTAGCAGCTGGAATACCGGCTAAATTGGCAGAAATTGTTAAAATATCGTTATTGTACATTTTAATTGGGTCAGAAATCTCACTACCAATGTCAAATGCTGGCTCTGTAGTTGTTGGCCCTACCATGACATCATTATTAGCAAAGATTTCATCAAATTCATCACAAATTAAGGTTCTCACCTTAGCTGCTTGTCTAAAGAAGCGGTCATATGAACCAGCTGACAAGGCAAATGAACCTAACATAATCCGCCGCTTAACTTCAGTACCAAAGCCTTCTGAACGTGACTTAACGTAAACATCAAGCAAGTTCTTAGTGTCCTCAGCCCGGTAACCATAACGAATACCGTCATACCGCTGCAAGTTAGATGAAGCCTCACTTGAAGCAATAATGTAATAATCAGGAACAACATATTTCGTTAATGGCAATGAAACTTCACTAATAATTGCACCTGCATTTTCCAAAGCATCAATTTGTGCTTGAATAACCTTGCGCATTTCACCATCAACGGCATCCATATATTCCTTAACAACTGCAACACGTAATCCCTTAACATCTTGACCAATAAATTGGGTAAAGTCAGGTACTTCTCTTGTAGATAAAGTTGAATCATGTTCATCGCTACCGGCAATAACATTCAAGACCTCAGCTGCAGACTTAGCCCGTTTACTCATAACCCCAATTTCATCAAGTGATGAACCAAAGGCGATTAAGCCCCAACGTGATACACGGCCATAAGTTGGCTTAATACCGAAAATTCCATTAAAGGCAGCCGGCTGCCGAATCGAACCACCAGTATCTGAACCTAAAGCCGCAACAACTTGACCAGAAGCAACAGCAACAGCTGAACCACCGGATGAGCCGCCAGGCACCTTATCCAAATTCCACGGATTATGTGTTGCACCAAAATAGGAATGTTCAGTTGAAGAACCCATTGCAAATTCATCCATGTTAGTTTTACCAACAAAAGTTGCTTGGGCCTTCTTCAATCTTTCAATAACAGTTGCATCATAAACTGGAATATAGTTGTCCAAAATATGACTGGCAGCCGTAGTCTTAACACCATCAGTAATGATGTTATCCTTAATAGCAATTGGAATCCCAGCCAATTTATTCTTCGCAAAGTCTAAATCAGCTGCAGGCTTCGCGTCTTCTTGAACTGTAATCCAAGCATTCAGCTGGTCGTCAGTCTTCTTAATATTTGCTACAGTATCTTGTGCAAGCTTTTCAGCTGACAAGCTGCCTTGCGCAAGTTTTTCATTTAATGAGTCAATATCTTCATTTAAGTAGTTCATTACTCGTCCTCATCTTTATTAATAATTACAGGAACCTTAATAAAGCCATTAGCTTGTTCAGGAACATTCTTCATTAATTCAGCACGGTCTTGCCAATGTGCTGGCTTATCTTCTCTAAAAACAGTATCACGATCAACTACTTGTACTGTTTCACTGACACCATCAGTATTGACCTCTGATAATTGATCAGCCATGTTGATAATCGAATTCATTTGTTCGGTAACCTTACCGATTTCGTCTTGATTGAATTCAAGCCGCGACAAAACTGCTACGTGCTTGATTGTGTCTTCTGTGATTTCCACTGTTAGACCCTCCTTATTCACCGCCATAAATATGGACTTGATAACTACTATCTCCTGTTTCTTTAGCAACTAATGCCTGAATATCATTAACTGAACCAATCTTTATCTCAATCGGTACATCATTTGCTAAATACTTTTTCGCTGTTGATAAAACGAGCCGGGTAAAACTCTGCACCTGCTCATACCCATAGAACTGAGTCGTAATTGAAATATTTTCTTGGCTTAATTTACCATTTTCATAGCGTAATATTGCTGTTACACCACTGATATTCGGGAAATAATTTTGAATTGATTCCTTAAAGCTATTAAAACTTGAAGCATCACTACTATTAATTGCCTTTTTATTGCCAACAGTCGGCAGTACTTCCGCCTGTGCGGAAATAGATTTCCATTTAGTTATTTTACTACTATTAGCAGCCGCTGTCCCGCTCAAAAAGTATGTTCCGCCAACTAATGAATCTTTACTAGTTTTAGAAAATAATCCAATAGTAATCGGAATTTTCTTCAATGCCTTACGTTGACGCAAGCGCATCACTATTTGTTCAGCTGCAGTTTGCCCAGCAGTGGTTTGAGCAGTACGAGAAATTTGTTCTTGATATTCGGGACCACCCGTTGTTTTTTGATAATAATCAATCGAATTCATGGCTAAGCCAATACTAATTCCACCAATATGGTAATTTGAGCCCGAGCCTGTCAAATAATCCTGCTCTAATATTTCTTCTAAATAAAACGGCTTATAATGCTTCTTTTCTCCCTGCTCAGGATTAAGCCCTGAGGGATTCGACTTAGACTTCCGAGCCAACCAATCATTAGCAGTAGCGGCACTAATATACTGTCCTTCTTGAAAAACATAAGAATTAGTTGAATATACGCCCTTAGAAATTTGAACAAGACCCCGTTCAATTTCACGGGTATCAACTGAATTATCATTACCAGTTGCAGTTAAGCCGGCAATAGGACTAGTAACATAGTGACCATTCTTTAACAAAACAGTATAGCCATTATTTCCCGTATCAGTTGTCTGATATGTTTTCGTCTTAGTATTTGACGTTTTTGCATTATTAGCTAAATCCGAATTTTTTAAATTACCACAAGCTGTTAATGTTAAAGCTGCTGCCAAAAGTACCAAAATGTGCAAAAATTTTTTCAATTTAGTTATTCCTTTGCTTTATTTGAGCAATTGCTGCTTCCTCAGTTAAAACTGGTACTCCCAGTTTTTGAGCTTTGGTAAATTTAGAGCCCGCATCCTTACCATAAATAACATAGTCAGTCTTACTTGAAACAGAACCAGTAACCTTTGCCCCAAGTGACTGCAGCTGCTTGGTAAATTCACTACGCGTATAATGCGCCAATGAACCTGTCAGAACAACCTTTTTATCCTTAAAATAATTATCTGGAATTGCAGCAGACTCTTCAGCAGTTACACCAAGATAAGCCATATTAACGCCACTCTGTACCAATTCATTAATTAATTGCGTAACTTCGGGCTGAGCAAAATAAGTTGTGAGCGATTCAGCAATCGTCATGCCTATTGTAGCGATTGCTGCCACATCTTGCACGCTAGCTGCCATAATCTTTGTCATATTTTTAAATTTTTGGGCAATTAACCGCGCAGCTTTTGCACCAACATGATCAATTCCCAAACCTGTTAAAAGCAGCTCCACCGAGTTTTTCTTAGAATTAGTAATTGCGGTCAACAGATTATTAATTGATTTTTCCTTAAAATGATCTAACTTAGCCAAATCCGTTTCATCTAACTTATAAAGGTCGGCAACATTATGCACAAGTTCATTACTAATTAATTGCCGCACAATTTTCGGCCCTAAACCATCAATATTCATTGCCGGACGTGAAGCAAAGTGGGTAATCCCCTCCTCAATTTGAGCAGGACAAGATGGATTAACGCAACGCAATGCGACTTCACCTTCAAGCCTAATTAACTTTTCGCCGCAAGACGGACATTTAGTTGGAATTGGATATGGCAGCGCATCTTTAGGTCTTTTAGCTAAAACAACTTGTGAAATTTCCGGAATAATATCGCCAGCTTTATGCAGCAAGACTGTATCACCAATGCGGACATCCTTTTCTTTTAGTAAGTCGGCATTATGCAAAACTGCATGGGAAACCGTTGTTCCCGCAAGCTGTACTGGATCCATAATTGCTGTGGGAGTTACTACCCCTGTACGCCCAACTGTCCATTTTATTTCATGAACCACTGTTTCCTGTTCTTCTGGTGGAAACTTATAGGCAATTTCCCACCGCGGTACCTTAACAGTATTGCCCATCGTCTTTTGCAGACTAAGGTCATCAACCTTCAAGACAATTCCGTCAATCCCATAAGACAACGTATCTCTTTTAGCAGTATATTCGTCAATAAAAGCAAAAATTTCGGCCATTTTTGCCAATTTTTGCCCCGTTTTATTAGTATGGAAACCCAGCCGCGCCATTTCGCTAATTGCCTGATGCTGACTGGTAATTGCTTCAGGTGGATTAACCCACGTATAAATAAAAGTACTTAAATGCCGCTCTTTAGTTATCCGCGCATGCAATTGTCGCAGTGAACCAGCAGCCGCATTACGCGGATTAGCAAAAGCAGCTTCACCTTTTTCATCACGTGCTTGGTTCAACTTTGCGAAGGCATCCTTATCCATATAACATTCGCCACGCACTTCGGTCGTGATTTTTTTCGGTAACGTTTGGGGTATATCTGCAATATAGCGTGCATTAGCTGTTACATCTTCACCCACTTGACCGTTACCCCGCGTTGAAGCTCGCACCAGCTTACCTTCTATATATTCAAGATCAATTGACAAACCGTCAATTTTTAATTCAACATTATAAGCCACTGGATGACCAACTAGCTTTTGCACACGGTCATCAAATTCCTGTAATTCCTGTTTAGAAAAAACATCTCCCATTGACAACATTGGAATTTCATGATCAACTTTGGTGAACTCAGAGTTAATTCGACCGCCAACTCTTTGCGTAATTGAGTCCGGTGTTACTAACTGAGGAAACCGATGTTCGAGTTCAACTAACCGCCGATATTTTTGATCATAAACATTATCTTCAACCTGCGGTGCATCCTTAGTATAGTAAGCCTCTGCCCACTCATCTAATTCTATTCTAAGTTTGATAACCTCTTTTTGGGCTTCATCAAGAGTTAAATCTGTCATTTTCTTCCTCCTGACTAAATACTATTAAGTTAATTATACCTTTTTAATTGGGGCGAAGGCTGCTAAAAGCCGCTTAATTCCCTTGCCTGTGAAGGCAATATCAAGTTCCATGTCCTCACCTGTCCCGTTAACCTTAGTAACAACACCACGACCCCAAGACTTATGTTCTACTTGGTCACCGATATTCCAACCCTTCTTTTCAGCACCAACTGCTCCTGCTGGCTTAACTCTTGGAGTGTAAACTTGAGCTCGCGCCCGTTCATCAACCTTAGCAAAGGGAGCTGTTTGAGCTTGAAAGTCACTGGCAATAATATTACCAGCATTGGGATTTTCAACTTCTAAGTCCTTAGCGTCAATTTCTTCTAAAAATCTTGAAGGGGGATTATTCTGCATTCGACCAAACATCATTCGCGAATATGCATTAGTCAAAAACAGTTCCTGTCTAGCTCGGGTAATGCCAACGTAGGCTAGCCGGCGTTCCTCCTCTAATTGATCATCTTCTAATAAAGCACGAGAAAGTGGAAATAACCCATCTTCCATACCAATTAAGAAAACAACTGGAAATTCCAAACCTTTAGCAGCATGCAAAGTCATCAATGCCACTTGCTCATCATTATTAGCTAGATCATCTTGATCACTCAATAATGAAACTTCTGCCAAAAAATCACTCAACGGATTGCTATCATCATTTTCCGCTTCGTATTGTTCATCAAAACGTTTAGTAACTGATAAAAATTCATCCAAGTTTTCCAGCCTAGTTGCAGCCTCAATTGTATGTTCAGCTTTTAATGCCGCTGTATAGCCAAAATCCTGTAAAATCTTTTCTGTCAATCCAGTGACACTATGATCTTGAGCAAATTTAATTGCATCGCGTAATTTAACACCAAAATCAGCCAATTTAGCAGCCGCACGCGTTGAAATACCTGCGTTTGCTAAATTAGCAAATGCTGCCAATAATGATAAATTGTTTGCTTGAGCAAAAGTCATGAATTTATCTACTGTCACTGCACCAATTCCGCGTTTAGGAACATTGACGATCCGATTAAAGCTCAGAGCATCACTGGGATTAGCTACCAGTTTAAGATAAGCCATAATGTCCATAATTTCTTTGCGATCATAGAACTTGTGACCGCCAACTATCTGATAAGGAACATTTGCCTTCACAAAAGCCTCTTCAACCGTTCGCGATTGCGCATTAGTGCGGTACAAAACCGCAAAATCTTTGTAAGAACGCTTTTTTTCCTTAAATTCTTCCTGAATTTTGCTAATGATAAAATGAGCCTCATCATCACCACTTTGTGCTTTATAATAGGTAACCTTGGCACCTTCGCCTTGATCAGTCCACAAATTTTTAGCTTTTCGATTATGATTATTCTTAATAACTGCGTTAGCAGCAGCTAAAATATGACCAGTTGAGCGATAATTCTGTTCCAATTTAACTGTCTGCACACCAGCGTTTTTATAATCCTGCTCAAAATTCATGATATTTTCCATATTAGCTCCGCGCCAACCATAAATTGACTGGTCAGCATCCCCAACAACACAAATGTTTTGGTACTGCGCTGCTAATTCATGACATAATTCGTACTGTGCCTGATTGGTATCCTGATACTCATCCACAAGCAAGTAACGAAATTTATTTTGATAATAATGAAGAACCGTCGGGTCTTTTTTGAACAATACCAAAGTCTGCATGATTAAATCATCAAAATCCATAATTTGGTCATGCTTGAGGCGTCTTTGATATTCCGTATAAACTTGAGCTGTTACTTTGTCAAAAGGAGAACTCGCACTAGCAGCGAAGGCATCTGGCGTCAATAAATCATTTTTAGCATTTGAAATCGCTGATAAAATTCTCCGTGGTTCGTACATCTTGGGATTAATATTTAATTCCTTAGCAATATGCTTAACTAAAGTTAACTGCTCTGCCGAATCTGCAATTGAAAAATTATGACTATAAGCAATCTTATCGGCATCACGGCGTAAAATTCGCACACATAAAGCATGAAATGTTGACATCCAAATATCATTAGCACTTGGTCCCAACAGTTTTTGTTCCCGTTCGCGCATTTCACTAGCTGCTTTATTGGTAAAAGTAATTGCCAGAATATTCCACGGCAATACCTGCTTTTCTTCAACTAGGTAAGCAATTCGGCGCGTTAAGACTGAGGTCTTGCCTGATCCAGCACCAGCAACAACTAGCAAAGGTCCTTCAGTAATTTGGACGGCCTTTTTTTGCTGCGGATTTAATCCTGCTAAAATTGATTCTTCGCTCATTCTAATTCCCTTCACAAAATTTTTTTCATAACTATTTTATTGTACCAAAAACCAAGACAAAATCCGGCTAGTAGCCTTTTAATTATCAAACCGGTCAAGATTATACTGCTTGATTAAATTAATCAACTTGTCGGCGTAATCGGGATCAGTCGCATAACCATCTTGCACAAGTGCGTGTGCCTGCTTTTGGTAATCTTTAGCAGCCAAAACATGCCGGTATTGCTTGTTATTCCAACTAGTACCCTTCTGAAAAAGTTCTGCATGGGCACGAATTGATGCTTCATAAGAATCATAGATTTGAAAGCGCGCCTTAACAACAAGCCATTTATTCTTAACGTATTCTTTAGTTGTCAACACTGCCGAGGTATTGGGATTAGTACCCTTAACGCCAAACAGATTATTATACTTTTGTGACAAACTACTCTGACCATAATCACTCTCAAGACAAGCCTGAGCAATCGTAATACTTGGCAGTAAATCATATGATTTATCCACTTCTTTAGCAATTGGACCAATTTTTTTAATAAATGTCTTATGCTGCTTGATAATTTTTTCTCTTGCTTGCTCGCGCTCTAACTGTTCCTGTCGAATTTGCTCCGATTGAATTGCCTGTCTACGATAATATCGTAAAGCCACAAATGCAATTATTAATAAAAACAAGATAATAAACGCGCGCAAAATAATTTGCCAACTTGATTGTGTCTTATGTTTACGTCTTTTTGCCATGAAAATTTCCTTACTTAAAAATGTTTACTTTAAGTATAACCTGTCTAGAGAAATAAACTATGCAATGTAATTAATTTTTAAAACAAAAAAAGGATCTTCTTCATCAAGAATATCCTTTTGCCCAACAAAAAATGGAGCCTAAGCTCCATCATAGTTAGTGCGGGCAAGAAGACTCGAACTTCCACGATCTAAAAACGATCACAAGATCCTTAGTCTTGCGCGTCTGCCATTCCGCCATGCCCGCAACACAATCAATACTATAACGCAAAATTGTTTTCAGCACAAGACTTTTCTTCATCTTTTTTCTAAAAGTTAGTCAACCATCTGCTCTTGAACGTAACGCGCGTATAATTCATGTGTTGCTAACAGTTCATGGTGCGTGCCTTGTCCAGTAACACGACCATTTTCAATAAAGTAAATTTGATCGGCATCGACAATTGTTGACAACCGGTGTGCAATTACCAAAGTCGTCCGTCCTACCATTAACTGATCAAGAGCCTGTTGTACCTTACCCTCTGACTCAGAATCAAGACTAGCTGTTGCTTCATCCAGCATCAAGATTTTGGGATCACGCAAAAAGGCACGTGCAATTGCCAAGCGTTGCTTTTGCCCACCTGAAAGTTTGATCCCACGTTCACCGATTTCCGTTTCTAATTGATGTGGAAACGCACGTACGAATTGCTCGGCATAAGCTAACTGCAACCCATGCCATAATTGAGCTTCCGTTAATTCATGTGTTAAACCGTACTGTAAGTTCTCCCGAATAGTTCCAGAAAAAATCGCACTGTTTTGAGAAACATAACCAATTTGTGACCGCCAATTGTGTAAGTCAATTGCTGCAATATCTTGCCCACCAATTGTAATTTGGCCACTTTCTGGTTGATAAAAGCGCTCCAATAAAGCAAAAATTGTTGATTTGCCACCACCACTAGGTCCCGCAAAGGCAATTACCGTATTAGGCTTGGCAGTAAAAGAAATTTCATGCAGAACCGGTTCATCTGGCTCATAGCTGAAGACTAGATTGCTAGCAGTTAAGTTTTTACCTTCTACATTAATTCGTTTATGTCCCATTGCTTGTTCTGGCTTTAGCTGCAGAATTTCTTGAATCCGTTCGGTTGAACCCATTGCTTTTTGTAATTGTGAAAAGAAAACTGCAAAATTGCCAACTGGAGCAATCACGTTAAATAAGTACAAAATAAAGGCTACTAATGTCCCAGAAGTCAAGGTGCCTTGGCTCATCCGCACAATACCATATGCCAAAATTCCGGCAAAAACGGCCATCATAATCGTTGTCATAATTGGCTGCAAAACTGCTTCAACCCGCGCATCCTTAATTCCAATCGCAAAAATCTGAGCAATAAAATTTTCGCCGCGTTCTTGCTCAATTTGTTCTCCATTACTGGCCTTAATTAAGCGCATATCGGCCAATTTTTCACTAACATCACCATTAAAGTTAGCCGTAGCTGTTTGCAGTTTTCGCCCTAATCGCGCCATGATTCGCCCTACTGGCACAAAGACAGCCACAATAAATGGCACACTAATAAACATTAATGTAGCCATTTGCCAATCCATTATAAATAGGATAACAACTGAAAATACCAATTGAATTGCACCCGTAATAAAGTTAGGAAATTGGGAAGCAATTAAATCCTTAATCACGCCAGTATCATTAACTAACCGCGAACTACTTTCGCCAGCCTTATTAACATCAAAATACGCTACCGGCAGGCGCAAAAGTTGCGTCCACAATTTTTCTCGTAAATTTTTAACTGCACTCTCACCAAAATAACGCAAGACATAACTGCCAATTGTTCCCAAAATAAGCTGCAAAATAAATAGTCCAACTAAAATAACTAGCACGGTAAAATTAAATTTTGTCAAGCTGCTCGTGTCAATCAGCTGCTTAGTCAACAGTGGCAATATTAAATTAGCACTACTAGTAATCAAGCTAAAAGCAAGTCCTAGCAAAAATAACGATTTTTTTAGTTGCAGAGATCTCAGCAAGTGAAAAAAATCTTTTAGCTTAACCCGTTTTTCCTTGTCTACTTTTGACTTAGACACCATTTAATTACCACTTTCTTATTTGTATTTTTAACTATATTTCATCATCTTCATTATGCCAAAAATTATGCCAAAAGTCTCGGTTATATTCGCACATTTTTTCATAATCTTCTGGGTTGCATCGTGCAACATTATTATCACAATCATAATGGCAGCTACGATGGTGCCAGTTTCTTATTTTTCGGCGACAAGTGCGCATTTCAGCTGGAGAGTCATCATTCTGTCTTAACCTACGCCAATTCATCATTGCTTCCATTCGCGCAGTCGGATCTAAAAAGCGCTCTGTTTGCTGGCGAAAATCCGTATCCCAGCCAGTTGCAATTTTTTCTAAATATTGACTAAATTGGTCTTGCTCAGTAGCAGTAAGACCTGCAAAAAAATCATTTTCAGAATTTGGGCTAGCCAATTCCTCTAATTCGGCAAGTGTCTCTTTGCCTGCAGCCGTTAAATAAACCCGCTTAACTCGCTTATCATCTGCATCAGTTTCACGGCGTATCTCACCTTTTATTTCCAGCTTTTTCAGTAATTCAGCTAATGAACCCGGCTTTAATGCCAAAACTTCAGCTAAATAGTTTTGCGTTAAGCCATCTTCAAGTTTTAACACTGCCAAAACTCGTTTTTGCCCCGAAAGTGGCCGTTGATTTTGATGCAAAAAGTAACGACTTGCACGCATAATAAATTGCAATTGATTCATTAATTTTTGCCCAGTTTGTGTCATAATAGCTCTCCTTTATTTAATTGTGTCACGTACATAATACTACTAATTCAAATTATAGTTAGGTACCTAATATTTTGTCAAATAAAAATAGCTTTAAGATTGTACAGTGCCTCTTAAAGCTACTTTTATTTTTTAATTAAACTTAATTGCGCACCACATTTGCCGCAACTATATCGGTGAACGTTTATTTTACGAACTCGGAAATATTTTTGCCCGCACTTACGGCAGACATAGACATATTTAGCCTTTTGCTGGTGACGTAAGCCAATATCAGGGGCATAACGCAGACCACCAACATGCCTAAGCAATAATTTAAAGTCAGCATCACGATGACGAAAACCGCGACCAGCCAAGTGTAAATGGTAATGCACTAGCTCATGTTTAATAATGCCAAGTAGTTCTTCATGATATTGCGGTGCTAAAAAATGCGCATTAATTTCAAGATGATGATCAGTTAAATGATACCGACCGCCGGTCGTTGTCATTCGCCGATTAATCTTAACTCGATGGCGAAAACGCCGACCAAAATATTGCAACGACAGCTTTTCAACTAACTGTTGTAACTCTTGCTCCGTCATTTTACCTAATCAGGCGCGCATACAAGGCAGCCTGCCGTTTGGTCTTAATTCGAACTTTAAGTGCAGTCACTAACTTACGCTTGCAAGGCTTAGATCCCTCCATCCAAGTTCCAGTAAAAACGTGGATTGTCTTACTAGCAGGCGATGGATTACAGAGCACGCCATCAGGGTAGACATGAATATCACTTTTTAAAATTTGTTCCTGATTATTAGCAAGCGCCCCATATTTTTCTTTTAAAATATCAGAAACAGACACCGTATTGACACCAGCTAATTGATCTTGACTATCAAAAGTAAAATTGCGGTTATTATAATAATCCAACATATCTTTTAATAACGGGTGACCCGCTTCAGCACCAAAAACTGCAGTAAACGGGTTAGCTTGATTTTCAAAGCCCACAAAAGCACGATTATTAAGTAATTCCGTTAAGCTATCTAAAACTAAAACATCAGTATCTAAATATATACCACCCATTTCATAAACCGCTTTAGCTCGAATATAATCAGAAACAAAAGCCCATTTTCGTGCTTGATAAGCCTGTTCAACATACTTATTTTCGTGGATATCAAAATTATCTTCATTCCATTCAATAATTTGATAACCCTGTAAGTGCTTTTGCCATGTCTTCATACAACGCTGAATATTTTTAGGCTTGGGATTGCCACCAACCCAAACATAATGAATAATTTTCGGAATCATTTTTAACCTCGCTTAAAAAATTTCTTAAGTAGCTGCATAATATCTTGATTAAAATCTAGCCGCATCAGCCACATCAAGACAAGATACAAAGCAAACATTATAATCGACTTAATTATCATATTTAAAAAATCTGATGCTACAACTTGTGGCATTAACAGCCCCACTGCTAAGACCACTGCCGCAATCACAAAATATTTAGGTATTTCTTTAAAAGAATACCTAAAATCATAACCATCACGGACAATCCATAACCGTAATAATAAAACGACAAATTCTGTAATTAGAATTGCGATCATAGCTCCAGTTGCACCATAAAATCGATCTAAGAAAAAGCTCAAAACCACTTCCAAAACTGCTCCCACAATCACTGGTAAAGCATAATCTTGATCGCGATGATTGGCTAAGGCAAATTGATTGGCAAATACCCCACCGGTGGGAATCATAATGATTGTCAAAGTAAAGAAAAACATTAATGGCACCATGGGCGTAAATTTGACTCCAAAGAAAAACGGCACAAATTCCCGTGTATTAGCCATAATAATTACCGCAAACATCGTCCCCAGCCAAACTGTTGCTTCCAACGATTTTTTTAAGACAATCCGTTGTTCATCTTTACCCTCACTTGCCATTTTGGGCATAATTACAAGTGAAATACTAGTAATCACACCTAAAACCATGTTCGAAATTCGCTGTGAATTATCATAAAAAGCTACTTGCGTCGAATTTTGAAAAATACCCAGAATTGGTTTATCTAATGAAGTATAAATCTGCGTGGCAATTTGTGGAATTAGCAGTGTAATAATTGCCTTAATCGTCGTTTGGTACCGGTAAAAATGCTTAACCGGCCCGCCAACATAACGGTGAATGTCAAACCAAAAGACAAACGAACCCAGCATTGTCGATACTGACATAATTAACATATATTTCCACAAGTCACCAGGATTTTTTACCCATAAAAGGATTAACACAACCGAAACCAGCTTCACTGCCGTGTTTTTCACAACTACCCGACCAAAATCAGCTAATCCTTGAAAAAACCACGAAATGTCTACTTGCGCTGAAATCAAATACGGCACCATTAGGAGCAGGTAATTCCAATATTTAATATGAAAAACACTTGCAACACTGATAACCAGCACAATTGTAACTACTCCAGCTAATGCTTGAAAGTACCATAACCCCCAAAAGGCTTCCGTTAGTTCTTGCTTAGTTCCAAAAGTTCGCGTCTGTGAAATCGTCCGCATTCCGATATAAGAAATTGATAACGTACAAAAGATCATCAAAAACTGCATGATATTATTGACGTTACTATAAATTCCGTAAGTCTTAGGACCCAAAATCCGTGACAAATAAGGTACCGTAATTATCGGCACTAAAACAAGGAAAATTTGGTAAACTGCATTATATAAAATATTTAAAAATGTTTTCTTCACAATTTCCCTCTAATAATTCTGCGTCATAAAATTAAATACCCGCGCGCAATTATCACCAGTCTGAACTTCATTAATTAAATTAAGCCAATACTGCCGCTTTTGCTTGTAATCATCTTGACCGCAAGCTACTTGCGTTAATGCCGCCAATAATTCTGTCTGCGTCTTAACACACGGCCCCGGTACAATTTCTTCATAAGGACTTAATAATAGTCCCCGTGTCTGCTCGTATTTTTCTAAATAATTAGTAACAAAAATCATGGGCTTCGCCAAATTTAAGTAATCAAAATAAATTGACGAAAAATCCGTTACCAAAAAATCTGTTGCACCAAGTAATTCATACAAATCATAATCATTTTTAGCTAAATAATCATTATTAAGAAACGCAATATTAGAAAAATCACTAGTTAACTTATTAAATAATTGCATTTCGTAAGGATGGAGTTTAACAATTAAATATTGATGCTGCTTTTTTAAAGCTTCATTCAATCTAGCACCGGCAAAATCAGCTAAGGCAAAAAAATTGCCAGCTTTAATCCGCGACATTACTTCTTGATCTTCTAATTCATAACGAAAAGTCGGCATGTAAATTCCAACTTGTGCTTGACTATCATCTGTATCAAATAAGTCCTGCACTAGCTGCTCTTTGCTAATTATTGACTGACGTAAAGCATCCAGCCGCGGAAAACCCAATTTTTGGTACTGCTTTGCTTCAATCCCAACACAGGCACTCATCAAAGTTTCATACAAATCCGAGCTTGAACACACTACATCTGCTTTATGCTGCCACAATTTGCGATTACGCTGATTATCCCTTGTCTTAGTATTATTAGCTAACAAGCCCATACGCTTCAACGGAATACCATGCCAAAATTGGATGTTAACCTGCTTTTGACGTATTTTAAAAGGCTGATGGGTAGTTACAACGTACTTGGCCGCACCAATTTTACGCCAAGTAGCCCACGGCAAATGAGCTGACGGCCACGGTTCAACTAATGTGACCACATAATCTGGCTGCTTTGCCCGCACGTACTTAGCAAACAAGTAGCCATTTGATCCTGACCGTCCCGCACCATTCAGAACGACAATTTCCTTATTATTTATTTTAGTAAAATGAGCCAGCAGCTTCATTACCTGTAAATAAAGGCGAAACAAAAAACTTTTCATAATCAATCTTTCTTAAATAATCTCTATTTTAAGCCTACAAAAAAAGCTCGAGCAAACTCAAGCTTTTCCGTATTATTTTTTAAAAATTTATAGTTTATCCTTATGACAATCGTTTACCAATCTGATTACCAATCACTGATAATGTGAAGCAAACAATAAAATATAACACTGCTAAGGCCGCAAACATCGGCAAAATATAGTTGGCATTTTGCCCATAAATAACCTGTGCATGTTGCATCATTTCCGGTACCACAATAATCGTGGCTAATGATGTATCCTTAATCAAAGAAACAAATTGACTGATAATTGTGGGGATCATATTCTTATATGCTTGCGGCAAAACAACATGCCATAAAGCCTGTACAAAACTCATTCCAGTCGAGCGAGCACCTTCCATTTGCCCCGGATCAACTGATTGAATACCTGAGCGCACAATTTCGGCAATCATCGTCGATTCAAAGACAGTCATTGCAATAATTGCCGCAGGAATTGTTTCTGGTCGTAAACCAAAATTCGGCAAACCAAAATACGTAAAGAAAATAATCAACAATAGTGGCACATTACGGATAATATCAATAATAAAGCCAACAATTTTAGAAATAAACTTAATCTTTGAATAACGAATAATTCCTAAAATTGAACCTAAGATAAAACTTAAAATAACTGATATAACTGAAATATAAATCGTTACCCACAGCCCCATCAACAAAAAGCGAACGTTGAGCCACGAAAAGGCGTTAATCCAATTTTGCATTTTCCTGCACCTCCTCTAGGCCAACTTTTTCTCTAAATGCTGCATATAATAACTAAGCGGCAAAGTAATTATTAAATATAAAACACCAACAACCAAGTAACTGTTGATTGTATCAAAAGTAGTTGAAGCAATTGAGTTAGCCTGATACATAAGATCAAAGCCAGCAACAAAGGCTAAAACCGACGAATTTTTTACCAAATTAACAAATTGATTACCCAGCGGTGGAATTACAATCTTAAAGGCTTGCGGCAAAATAATATACCGCATTGCTTGCCAATAGGTCATCCCCGTTGAACGAGCACCTTCCATCTGACCACCAGAAACCGATTGAATACCTGAACGTACCGTTTCAGCGATAAAAGCTGAAGTGTAGAGCGTTAACCCAATTGTTCCCGCTGTAAAACCGTTGATTTTAACAACATACATTGGAATAACAAGGTAAAAGAACATCGTAATTACCAACAGCGGAATATTTCGAAAAATTTCTACATAAGCACGACCAATTGTCCGCAAAACTTTATTTGGTACAATTTCCATAATTGCAAATAAGGTACCGATAATCAGGCTGAAGAATAAGGCAATCACGCTTGATAACACAGTCCAACCCAAGCCAACCAGCAGTTGACTGCTAAAATGAGAGAAAATATTAATCATTTGCGATACAACTCCTTATACTTAAATCCCGGTACATCACCAAACCATTTTTTAATTAAGCGGTTATATTCGCCATCGTGCTGCATTTCCAAAACCGCTTTGTCAACAGCTTTAGTAAAACCAATCTGCCCTTTGTTGACTGCAACACCATACGGCTCAACTGTAAATGTTCCACCACGAACTTCATAGCCCGGATTTTGAACAGCTAACCCAAACAAAATTCCGTTATCTGTTGTTAGTGCATCACCTTGGTGAGACTTTAATGCATTCATTGCCTGAGCATAATCCTGCAATTCAATTACACGTGCCTTAGGTGCCACTTTTTTAATATTAGGAACTGAATTAGCCCCCACAACACCAATTACTGTCTTGCCATTAAGGTCTTTAACACTATGGATTGACGAATTTTTGGGTACCAACAGTGACTGCCCCGCATCAAAATAAGACTTAGAAAAAGAAATTACCTTTTTCCGTTCCGGTGTGATTGACATCGTTGCAATCACCGCATCCACATTTCCGTTCTTCAATAGCGGAATCCGTGATTGCGAAGTTGTTGTTGTAAATTCAGCTTTACCCGTTGGACCTAAAATATGTTTGGTAATTGCCTTGGCCATATCAACGTCAAATCCTTTTTGCTGACCATCTTTAACATCAATTAAGCCAAATAATTTAACATCGCCCTTGACACCCCAAGAGATTGTATTAGTCCGCTTTACATTATCTAAAACCGATTGGTCACTCAAACTGCGACCACAACCAGTTAGCAAAAATAAACTAGCTACCAGAGAAAACAACCAAAATTTCTTTTTCATGATTGATCCTCCTT
Source organism: Lactobacillus sp. ESL0785 (assembly GCF_029395455.1). Taxonomy (NCBI): domain Bacteria; kingdom Bacillati; phylum Bacillota; class Bacilli; order Lactobacillales; family Lactobacillaceae; genus Lactobacillus; species Lactobacillus sp. ESL0785. Next base: position 475,961 of record NZ_CP113916.1, on the reverse strand, counting down.
AGTGAGCAATAATTTTACTCAAAAATTGTTGTGCCCTTTCCGTCTTAGGCTGTTTGAAGAAACTTTCACTTTGATCATCTTCAACAATTCTACCCCGATCCATAAAAATCACTCGGTTAGCAACTTCTTTGGCAAAGCCCATCTCATGCGTCACAATTAATGAAGTCATGCCACTATCAGCCGTGACTTTTTTAATAACTTGCAGCACATCGTCAATCATTTCTGGATCAAGTGCAGAAGTTGGCTCATCATATAAGATCAATTTTGGCCGCATGGCTAGCGTTCGAGCAATTGCCACCCGTTGCTTTTGACCACCGGAAATCTGTGACGGCATATTATGCGCCCATTTTTCAAGGCCAACCATCTCAAGCAAGTGCATTGCCTGTTCCTTATTTTCTTTTTCCGGCATGTGGCTAACAATTCGTGGAGCCAACATAATATTTTCCAGAACATCTTTGTTCTTATATAAATTAAAATGCTGGAAGACCATTCCAACATCACGCCGCAAAATATTCAGATCAGTTTTAGGATCAGATAAATCATGATTATTCACAATCAATTGTCCCTTTTGAATTGATTCTAAGCCGTTAACAGTTCGTACCAATGTACTCTTTCCTGAACCAGATGGCCCAATTAGGACCACCGTTTCGCCTCGATCGATCTTTAAATTAATGTCATGCAGTGCGTGAAAATGGCCGTAAAACTTTTGCACATCATGAAATTCTATCATTGACATCATTGTCGCCCCTTTCATTATCATTGCAATAAAATTTAATCTATAACTATAGCTATTTTACTATACCAATTTATTTTTTAAAAAAATTAAGGCTTATTTTAAGTAAAATATTAAATACTTAATATTTTTTTAATTATATCAGTAAAAAATAACTTTTACCTCAAATTAAAAGATAAAAGTTATTTAAGTAGTATTATTTTTTAAGCATCAAGATCTTTACTTGGCGTTCTTGCACCAAAATTAATTCCCAATAAGACACCGACAATGGCTAATACAAGGGTAAAGAACAAACCATAGTGCACTCCGTTAGTAAACCGAGCGGCGTTGTCAGCACCTTGATAAGCTGCTTGTCCTAACCCAAGCAAGCTAGTAGCTAAAGCCGTTGCCAAGGCACCAACAATCTGTTGCATGGTATTCAAAATCGTACTGCCATCAGCCGATTCTTGCCCCTGCAAAGAATTTAAGGCGTAAGTTTGTGCCGGCGACATCGCTAACGGACAACCCACCATCAAAATGATGTGTGCTGCCACAACATAAGCCAAGCTGGAATGACTGTTAGACATTAATAACATCACGATCCCAACAATAGCCAAGATAAAGCCAAGTATTGCTGGAATTTTTGCTCCAAGTGAATCATACATTCTCCCAGCAAAAGCTGAAACTACTGCATTAATAATTCCACCTGGCAACATGATTAACCCAGTAATCGCAACTGGTAATGATAACCCTTTTTGCAAATATTGTGGCAATAAGTACATCGCTGACAAAATAATGGCAAAGTCGACCATCACACTTAATGCACCCAAAGTAAAGGCACGTTTATTAAAGACATGCAGATTCAAAACCGGCTCAGTCAAGTGTAATTGACGCTTGCCATAAAAGAATAAGACAATTATGCCAAGAACAAGTAATCCTAAGACAACTGGTGAACTCCAGCCCAAGCCACTTGCCAGGCTAACTGACATAACCAAACTTGAAAAACCAACCACTGACTCAACTACAGATAAGAAATCAACGCGCGGTTTAGTAATTTGACCAACGTTTTTTAACCCAAAAATGGCTAAAATTAATGCAATAACTAAGAATGGTACAAACAACCAGAAGACATAGCTCCACGATAACTTACCTAAGATAATTCCAGTTAAAGTTGGGCCGATTGCCGGTGCCAGCATAATAACCAAGCTGCAGACACCCATTGCTGTCCCCAACTTGTATGGTGGGAAAATCAACATCGCAACTGTAAAGGTAATCGGTAAAATTAAGCCCGTTCCAATTCCTTGAATCATTCGGCCAGTCAATAAAATGACAAAATTAGGTGCCATAGCTGAAATAACTGATCCAATAATAAAGGCCAATAACCCGGTAATAACGATTTTTCGTGTACTAAACCATTTAGTTAATAAACTTGAAAATGGCAAGATAATCCCAATAATTAACATGTAGCCTGTTACTAAAAATTGAATTTGTGAACTACTGACGCCAAAAGTTTTCATTAATTGGGGCAATGCGATGTTCAGTGATGTTTCTGACAGCATCCCCACAAAGGTGCCGATTAACATCCCTGCCATTACAAGCCAAGGCTTTTCCACCTTGACAATTGCGTCCATTTTTTTCATCAAAATTCCTCCTATTTCGTCCCTAATTTTTAGACGACTTATTTAGAATAACAAAATGAAATTAGTTTCGTAAGTTTGTTATCGTTTTCAAATTTAACGAATTAGTTTACACTAACTTTAATAAGGAGAAATAAATGAATAAACAAGAGAATTATCAATTGTTGCTCAAGCAGGCCAGTAGCTTACTTGCATGCGAACACGACCTGATTGCCAACATGAGTAACATTAGTGCACTATTATTCAGTGGTCTACCCAACGTTAGTTACGCCGGCTTTTACCGCTATCAAGATGGTGAATTAATTTTAGGACCATTCCAAGGACCCGTCGCCTGCATGCATATTCAACTTGGTAAGGGCGTTTGTGGCACAGCCGCTAAACTCAGGCAAACGCAAATTGTCCCAAACGTTCATCAATTTGCAGGTCATATTGCCTGTGATGCCACAACTAATTCCGAGATTGTCGTGCCACTAATTAAAAATGACAAATTAATTGCTGTCTTGGATTTAGACAGCAATGATTTCGCAACTTTTGACGAAGTTGACGCAGAATTTTTAAGTAAAATTGCAGAGTTAATTTTAAGCTAAAAAATATTATCCAGCATTTAGTCACCTAATATAGTAGTTTAAGTGGTTTTTTTATAACAAAAAAGGCGACCTAATACGATCGCCAATAACATTTACTTCTAATTTTTCCCCAATTTTCTCTGGGCCAACTTCACAATTTCTACAATGACAATCATACTAATTCCGGCTAAAAGCACAATCGACCATTGCCGACCATTTAATTCAGTTACATCAAAGAATTTCGTCATGAACGGTAATTCGACCGACGCCATCACTAATGCTGAAACCAAGATTGCCCAGTTAAACCATTTATTAGCAAACGTCTGCTTAGTAAAGATTGATTGGTGAATGTACTTTGAGTTAACCGCATGGAACAGTTGAATTAATCCTAGAGTTAAGAAGGCCATTGTTAGCGCATCTCCGTGCTGCAATTGACTATTGCCAACATGCGGGCCAAAATTAAGCCCCAATTGATAAGTTATTAATACCAAAATTCCTTCTAATATGCCTTGATAAATAATTGAGCTGGCAACCCCGCCACTAAAGAAATTAGACTTTTTACCCCGCGGACGCCGTTGCATAATACCTTTTTCCACGGGTTCAAGGCCTAGTGCAATTGCTGGCAAAGTGTCAGTAACTAAATTAATCCACAATAATTGCACAGGTGCCAAAATATCCCAACCTAACATGGTCATCATGAAGACCGTTAAAACTTCACCGACATTACAACTCATCAAATATAAAATGGCTTTTTGAATATTACTAAAGACCTTACGTCCTTGTTTAACTGCTTCCACAATCGTTGCAAAATTATCATCAGCTAAGATCATATCACTGGCACCCTTAGAAACTTCTGTTCCTGTAATTCCCATACCAATGCCAATATCCGCTTGCTTCAAGCTTGGGGCGTCATTAACCCCATCACCCGTCATGGCCACAATTTTGCCTTGAGCCTGCCATGCTTTAACAATTCGCACCTTATGCTCAGGTGAAACGCGGGCGTAAACACTATAATCTGCAACATGTTCAGCTAAATATTGATCACTCAATTCATCAAATTCAGCACCAGTCAAGACTTGTTGCTCTTGTCCCGGCTCTAAAATTCCTAATCGCTCGGCAATTGCCTGTGCAGTTACTTGAAAGTCACCGGTAATCATTACCGTTCTAATCCCTGCTTGGCGCGCCTGTGCAATTGCGGCTTTAGCTTCAGGCCTTTCAGGATCTATCATCCCAACTAAACCAGCAAAAACCAGATCTTGTTCAACATTTGCACTTGTCGGTTCAGTATAAATTTGATCAACATTTTTATATGCTAGTCCTAAGACGCGCAATGCTTTTTGTGCCATTTCCTGATTAACTGCTAAGATTTGCTCTTTTTGGCTAGCAGAAATTGGTACAATTTGCCCATTTTGCTCAATTTTGGTTACTCGCTGCAATAATTGGTCAGGTGCACCCTTAACTGCTACTAAAAAATGTGCGTCAAACTTATTTACCGTACTCATTAATTTGCGTTCAGAATCAAATGGTACTTCTTGAACACGTTGATGTTCTTGCAAAAGTTGCTGCACATTAATTTTTTGCTCCAATGCAAACTGCACTAATGCCGTTTCGGTGGGATCGCCCAAAAGCTGCTGGTGATTGGCAATTTTCGTATCATTTGCCAAAAGCATTGCAAGTAAAGCCGGGTTATCAGCTGGCATCAGCTGGCGGGCTTGGTGCTGCTGGCCATCATAATATAACTGCTCTACGGTCATTTTGTTTTGCGTCAGCGTACCCGTCTTATCTGAACAAATAACATCAGTTGCCCCTAAGGTTTCAACAGCTGGCAACTTACGCACAATCGACTTATGTTGGGCCATTACTTGCGTTCCCAAGGCTAAGATAATCGTGACAATAGCTGGCAATCCTTCTGGAATTGCCGCTACCGCTAACGAAACCGCCACTAAGAACATATCAATCGCTAATTTATCAGTCGGCTCAGTTCCTTGTTTAGTAAAAAAGCCGACAGCAAAAACAACGGCACAAATCACTAAAATCATGATCGTCAAGGTTTTACCCAACTGGTTCAAATTTTGTTTTAATGGTGTGTCTGTCTCATCAGTATTATTGAGTAAAGCCGCAATTTTACCTACTTCTGTCCGCATCCCGATTTGGGTAACTACACCTTCACCGCGACCATAAGTAACGTTAGTATTAGCAAAAGCCATGTTATCTTGATCAGCCAAAGCAACTTTTTTTGCTGCTAAAGGAGTTGCTATTTTATCAACAGGAATCGATTCACCTGTTAAAGCCGACTCTTCCACTTTTAGACTATTAACCGTAGTTAATCTTAAATCTGCTGGCACTACATCGCCGGCTTCTAACAGCACCACATCTCCTGGTACTAATTCAGTACTAGGAATTTCCACAACTTGACCAGCTCGTTTAACATGGGCATTCGGTGTCGCCATTTTTTTCAAAGCATTAATTGCCTCTTCCGAACGGGCTTCTTGGAAAACGCCTAAGCCAGCATTTAATAAAACCACAATCATAATAATCGCAGCATCAGTCCATTCTTGCGCAACCAAACCAGATAGTAACGCTGCAATAATTAAGACAATAATCATCAAATCTTTAAATTGTGCTAAAAAGCGTTGCCAAAGACTAACCTTCTTTTTACCTGCCAAACTATTCGGGCCATATTCATCTTGCAATTGCTCAACTTGCTTGGTTGTCAGGCCAGAAACCAAAGACGTGTCCAACTCTTGCGTCAATTCTTGGTTAGTTTGTGCATAATAATCTTGCGCCATTTACATACCTCCTAATAAAAAAGAGACTTATATGCTCACCGCACACAAGTCTCACTAATTAAGATAAGCCCAGAAAGTTTTGCTTTCGGCTGTTGGACTTATCGCAAGTAATTGCTGTTACTCCCTTATGATTATGTTAATTATATATTAATTATTATCACCAGTCCACTTTCAAGCTAAGTTTGCCTAAACTATTTTAAATAAGCCCGCGTATAATCATCTTCACCTACTGGATGACGCAGAACACCTACTAATTTTGAATTAACCAAATGACTTTCAACCATTTGATAGAGTGGAATGACCGGCATTGTTTGATTCAGATGCTTTTGCATTTTTCTCATTATTTGCCAATATTCCTTAGAACTGCTGGCTAAAGTAGCTTTTTGATACATTTTATTAAATTTGGCATCATTATATTTGCCACGATTTTGAGGATTATTACTCGTTAAAATGCCCATAAAACTTATTGGATCAGAAAAATCCGCCAGCCAAAATGTTTGGCCTAAATCAAACTTACCAGCCTGTGATTCACTAGACGAAGCTTTTTCAGGAATATTACGGATTGTTACTTTAACCTTAGGCAAATTCTTTTGCAGCGAATCCTGTAAAAATTCGGCAACATTCTTAGTAATCGTTTGGTCATCACCTAAAATTTCAAGATTAATTGTTTTAGTCAAATGACTCTCTTGGCACCCAGCTTGCCATAACTTCTTTGCCTTAGCAATATTAAGAGTTGTGTTAGTACTGGTTTCTTTAGCAAAATCCATCTTAGTAGTTGGGTCTATTGCCAAGTCTTTAGCTGTAAAAGTAGTAGCGGGCAGCGACCCATCAGCTAATATTTTTTTAGTTAATGCCTGCCGGTCTAAAACTAAATTTAATGCTTGCCGCATCTTAACATTAGTCAATGGTCGCCCATTACGTAAATTAACCCGTAAATAATAATTACCTGCTTTACGCTCATGCAGCAATGCCTTATCGCCCTGCAATTCTTTAGCAGTTACTCCCGTAATTGTTGCATCATCTAACTTATGTTGGTCAAACAATTCATGAGCTGTATTAGCATCTTTAACCACCAAATATTTCAACGCTGTTAAATGAATTTGCTTTTTGGCATAATAATATTTATTAGGCTTCAAGACCCAACTATCACTAGAGCCATTCCACTGTGTTACCTTAAATGGACCGTTGTAGTAAAGATATTGTGATTTAGTACCATAACGCGTTTTGAACTTCTTTAAAGCTGTACGATTTTCTGGGAAAAAGGCCGGCATTACCATCATTTTATTAAAATACGGCATTGGATGTGCTAATTGAACTTGCAAAGTATGATCATTTAATGCTTTAACCCCCAATTGACTAACCGGTTTCTTTCCCGCGATGATTTCATCAGCATTTTTAATTCCAGAAAAAATATAATTGTAGCCTGATTTAGAATTAGGAGAAATCGAACGTTGCCACGAAGTAACAAAATCTTGGGCATCAACGGGATCGCCATTACTCCATTTGGCATCTTTACGTAAATGAAAAGTATAGGTTAGACCACCATTAGTTGGCTTTACTACCTTAGTTGCCATCGCTGGCGCTGGTTGATTGTTACTATTAGCCTTATACAAGCCTTCCATCGAATTTTCTAAAGTATTCCAAGTTGGTACATCAGCATGCTCTGATGTATCCAATGATAACAAATCACTAGTCTGCATTAATGTAATTTCTTGTTTAGCCTTACCTGAAGTTGAATTACTTTTTTGACTGCAGCCAGTTAAAGTAACTGCTGCCAAACTCGCTACTAGTACTGCTAATGCTTGTCGTTTCATTATCATCATCTCCTAAAATCGACCATTTTCAACATCTGTCAAAAATTGTCGCAAAGTCTGAAAGAATGCCTGCGGATTATCAACACTATGACAGTGACCGCCATCAGGAGTTAATACAAACCGTGAATGTTTAATTTCATGGTGCATTCGTTCAGCGGCAGCTAATGGCATCGTATCATGATCGCCAAAAGTAAGTAGTGTTTTGTTAGTAATTTTATGAGTTTTCGAGCGGTGATCCCAATCTTTCAGAGTACCCGTCATCACGAATTCATTGTCACCTTGAAAATAATTATAAACAGCAGTGGCCCTAGTTGAAACAGTATGGTGACCATCATTTTCTGGATGCCGCGTGACGTATACCTTATACAGTTTAGCAACTAATTCATTATATTTGGGATCATCAAACCGCCCGTCTTTCTCAACTTCTTCCATATAATTAACTTCAAATTCAGGAAACATTTGCTTACGCAAATAATTAATATTTTTAATATATTCTGGAATATTATCAATCATGCTCATGATAATTAAGCCCTTAAGATGCTTGCCGTATTTCAATGCATATTCTTGGGCCAATATTCCACCCCAAGAATGACCTAATAAATAAAAATTATCTAAGCCTAATTTCTGCCGAACTTCCTCCAACTCAGATAAATAATAATCAATTGTCAAATACTTTTGATTAGCAGGGTCAGAAAAATCTGGTTGGTCAGAATAAAACGAACCTAATTGGTCATACATTGAAACTTGAACATGAGCGGGAGCTAGCTGCTCAGCAAAATTTTCAAATTCCTCATGGTTGCTGCCGGGACCGCCATGCACACATAATAATTTAATATTTCCTTCACCTACAGTTCTAGTAAATAAATGAAAGCCATTATCTAAAGTTAAAATTCTACTTCCTGTTGTCATATTTCTTCTCCCTTTACATTTTTGATAATAAAAAAATACCCTAATTAAGAATTGATCTTAATCAGGGCGCTATTGGCGTGGTACCACCTAATTTTGCTTTTTAATCAAAGCCTCTATTCACAAACAGCAATAACTGCAATTTGCTGCGAAAATAACGGTGGCATCCCGGCAATGCTTACTATAATTTCAGCTTGCAGCTCAAAAGTGATTTTCAACTACAAATACTCGTCTCTGCTTACACTAGACCAGATTCGCTAACCGAGATTTTTGGTTTACTTACTTCTTCATTGCTTTTTAATTTTATTATCATTTATATTTAACAAAAATAATAGGAGTTTTTTTAGTATTTGTCAACTACTTTTAGCATAATTTTTTAAAATGAATAGAATAATCCGGCTAAGGCACCGTTAATAATGCTGACACCGGTTGCCACTAAGAATAAACGTAACGCATGACTGGCAATTGCTTCACCATGTTCTTCATCAACCATGGTATGCATAATACCCAAAGTCGTTCCTAAATTAGGTAAATTAGCAAACGAAATTAAAAAGACACTAACTATTGCCTGTGTTTTAACTGGTACTGTATGCATATTAATTTGATTAATTGCAACAAAAATATTGGTAAAAGCTTTGGTTGCAAGCACTGTTCCAGCACTGACCATGGCATGAGGATCAATTCCCATCAAAAAGGCTACAGGTGCACATACATAACCAATCAAGGCAGTCAACGTTTTTCCACAAACCGACTTAAAGATAATATTAACAAATGTAATTAAAGCAACAAAGCCAATAATCGAAACAGAAATATTTATTGCCAATCTAAAACCAAGATTCATACTGTCAATTAGCCGTGTAATCAGTGATTTTTTGTTGGTATTTTTAGTTGAAATCTCATAATTAACCTTACTAATATCATAGGGAGCAACAATCTTAGCGACAATAATTGACGTAAATAAATTTAACACTAAGGCGACAATAATGTATTCCGACTTAATAATATGCATATAAGAAGCAATCATCGTGACCGTTGTGTTAGACAACGTATAGATTGATAACGTAAATAACTGGTTAGGTGCCATTTCTTTCATCTGGTCTTTAAAGGGCACAAAGACACCATTGCTGACAAACGGATAACTCAAAATGGTAAAGGCATTAATTTCATCAATATGAAACAACTTTTTAAGAACCTTCCCAACATACTTGATAATAAAAGGCAAAATTCGCAGATACTGCAGTAATTCAATTAAGGCACAAATAAAAATTAATGGTAACAAAACATCCAAGAAGAATTGTGAAGCAGCCGCTGGATTCTTTAAATCGCCAAAAACAAAATTAACTCCCTTGCTGCTAGAAACACTAATAATATTCAAGCTGCCCGCCAATCCCTTAAGCATCCAACTACCAACAGTTGTTTTTAAAATCAAAAATAAAATAACAATTTCCGTAATGAATAAGTAAATAATCGACTTATAGTCAATATGCTTGCGATCAAAACTTGCCCAATATAACAGACCAAGTACAGCTGCAATTCCAATTAATCCCATTTCTATCTCCTTAGTTATGCTTCTTTAAATAATATGAATATTCATCAAAAATATTGTCAACAAATTGTTCTGTTAACCGATATTCTGGAACCTGATAAGAGTTCGTCAAAATAACAAAATCTTGTGCACCCGGAGCAAAATGTTCAATCTTAAACGTCCAATCTTGTTGACAGAATGCCTGATATTCTGAATTATTCAAATGATAAATACGAACACCATAAGGAATTGTAAATGAAGCAATGACTTCTCGCCGTGTTTTCCCCTGTAAATTAATAAAAATACCCATATCTTGCCTAGCAAATTTATGTTGCAAAAATGCAACTAAGTAATCCAAGTTCAGTGGTTCTGCCAACCAATTTTGATACTCAGCTTCATCATAAAAATTATTAGAAACAGCGGGCAAAGTATTCGTCATGATAATTTCTTCTTTACGTTCTGTAATCTGTTTTTGATCATCAAAGGTAAAACTCATTCTGCCAAAGCATTGTCCCTGATAGCCACCTTGAACAACCAGAGTATCATTAATTCGTCCATGATTAATTCGGTGCTGGTGTCCACAACTGAAGCCATCAATTCCCGGTGTCTGTGAAACCAACTTAAAAGTTTCATCTTCACCAGTTGCATAATTTGTTTCACGTTGAGTTATCAAATCACGTTCAATGCCGCCATGATAACCAACTACGACTAAATCAACCTGATCACGTAAAAGCGCTACCTGTTTTTGCAATTCAGGTAACGCATCTTTTACAATAACTCCTGTTGTCACATCATAGTCACTAATCATTGCCATTCTGCTTGTTAATAAGCCAATTATGCCAACCTTAATACCTGCAATCTGCTTAATTGTAAAAGGTGGAAAAATCAAACTACCATTTCCTGAAAAAACATTGCAACAAACATAATCTGCCTGTAAATGTTTAACTTGCGTCTGCAAGTAAGTAAGACCGTGGTCAAAATCATGATTTCCAGGAATCATAACATCATAACCAACACGATTAGCATATTCTACCAGTGGTGAGATATGTTTTTGATCACAAAAGAAAGTTGTCAATGGGTTACCTACAAAGAAATCACCACTATCCATTAATAATGAATTAGGATATTGCTGCTTTAATCCTTGTAAAGCCAAAGCTGGTGATTGGCCCTGATTAGCAATAAAACCGTGAATGTCCGTTGTTGTTAAGATATTTATTTGCTTAGTCATATTTCCTTCCTTTACTTTGATTTGATAATATTAACTATTTTCTTAATTTTACACTATATCGTTCGTTAATATCAACATGAATTTGATTTTAGCAGCAACAAAATATTTATTACTGCAAATTTAACAAACAATAGCTTATCTATTGTTACTATGCACATGCAATATTAAAAAGAGCCTAACTTCATTCTCGAAGTTAAGCTCTTTTCTTATTTAGTAAGTTTTATTAGCGTGACTTTAGTTTAAGCCAGTCCATTTCCATTCAGTAACTTCTGGCATATCCTTACCATTATCACGAATATATTGGTGGTGCTTAGCAAGCAAACTATCCATCTTAGCAACAAAGCCGGCACTCTTGTCAGCTAAACGTGGTACGCTCAAAACGGCATCCTTAGCCAAGTGGAAGCGATCAAGTTCATTAACAACCCGCATATCAAATGGTGTTGTAATGTCGCCTTCTTCTTCGTAGCAGTGAATATGAATATTGCTGCGCTTGCGACCAAACCAGATTGATTGCATCATTGCTTTAAAACCGTGCCATGCAAAGATTACTGGTACATCACTTGGGAATAATTGATCGAATTCTTCGTCAGAAATTGCATCTGGATTGTCCTTAGTATTCATCAATTTCATGATATCAATCACATTGATGTAACGCATCTTCAAATCTGGAAATTCTTTGTGCAAAATATCAATTGCAGCCAGTGATTCCATTGTCGGTTCAGTTTCAGTTGAAGCAAAGACAACATCTGGCTTAGCATTATGATCAGTTGAAGCCCAGTCAATATATGACAACCCATGCTGCGCAATCTTAGTTGCTTCATCAATCGAGAACCATTGTGGCCGTGGCTGCTTAGAAGTAACCAAAATGTTGATACATTCACGTTCAGTTAAGGCCTTTTGTGAAATTGCCAACAGTGAGTTAGTATCTGATGGCAAATATTCATGAACTAAATCTGGACGGTTCTTTTCGTACATATGAGTCAAAATACCTGGGTCTTGGTGGGTATAGCCATTGTGATCTTGTTGGAACACAGTAGAAGTAGCAACAAAGTTTAACGATGGATAATCATGACGCCAATATTGTTCTTTTGCTTTACGCAACCACTTCATGTGTTGGGTTAACATTGAGTCAACCACGCGACCAAAGGCTTCATAAGTTGCAAAGAAACCATGACGACCAGTTAAAACGTAGCCTTCAAGCCAACCTTCATCTTGGTGTTCAGATAATTGTGAATCAATAATCCGACCACTTGGAGCCAAGTTTTCATCATTTGGATCATGAATTGGTTCTTCCCATTGCCGCTTTTGGTCATCAAGCAACTTAAACATCCGATTTGACTTGGTTTCATCTGGACCAAAGCCGCGGAACGTATCTGGGTTCAAATTAGCAACTTCGCTCAAATATTTTGCCCATTCAGCCATGTCTTGAGCTTCAACTGAACCTGGCTTGTCAAACTTCAAAGCATACTTACGGTAATCAGGCAAAGCCAAACGTTTAGGGTCTTTACCACCATTAGTAATTGGGTTCATTGCCATTCTTTGATCGCCGTGAACCATGTTCTGCTTAACTATTTCAGTTGGTGCACCATTTTCATCAAACAATTCTTCTGGCTTATAACTCTTAAGCCAGTCAATCAGCATATCCTTGTGTTCCATATCGTCTTGTTCAACAGGAATTGGAATTTGGTGTGCTCTAAATGAGTTTTCAATTGGATTGCCATCAAGGTCAAACTTCGGACCAGTCCAACCCTTAGGTACACGGAAAATAATCATTGGCCAGTGTGGCAAAGTAGCATCATTATTTTCACGAGCATGTTTCTGGATTGCCTTGATTTCTTCAATCACAGTATCCATTAACTTAGCCATTTCTTCGTGAACTTGCATGTGGTCCTTGTAACCATTAAATTCGCCGCCATTATAAGCAGAAATAATGTATGGGTGCCAGCCCATGCCTTCAAAGTACTTGGTCAATTCTTCGTCAGTCATTCGCGAAACAATGGTTGGATTAGAAATCTTAAACCCATTAATTTGTAAAATTGGCAACACTGCACCGTCTTTAACTGGGTTAATAAACTTATCGCTGAACCAACTAGTTGCTAGTGGTCCGGTTTCTGACTCACCATCACCAATTTCAACAGCAGCAATGACGTCTGGATTATCCAAAATTGCACCTGTACCGTGTGAGAGTGAATAACCTAACTCACCACCTTCATGCAACGAACCCGGTGTTTCGGGAGCCGCATGTGAAGCTGAACCACCTGGGAAACTGAACCGCTTGAATAACTTAGCCATACCTTCTTCATTTTGCTTGATATCAGGGAAGCGTTCACTATATGAGCCGTCAAGGTAGGCATTAGAAACCATTACTTGACCACCATGACCTGAACCTTCGATATAGAACATGTCCAAGTTGTACTTCTTAATTACTCGGTTTAAATGAGCATAAATGAAGTTCTGTGGTGAAATTGTGCCCCAGTGACCAATTGGCTTAGGCTTAACATCGCTGGCTTTTAAGTCGCGTTTTAATAGTGGATTGCTCATTAAGAAAAGCTGTCCAACAGATAAATAATTGGCTGCACGCCAATATGCATCAACACTCTTTAAATATTCTTGTGAATCGTAATCAACTGCCATAATTTTTCTCCTTTAGCAATTACTTACTTAATTTCTCTTTACACAACATATTATAGCAAGTTTTTTATAAAGTTCAACCATTTTAAAAATTGGTTCGTCCCAATTTTATAAATCAGCATTTACTGAAAATATAAATTAAAAAATATTGTTATAACGACATTTCATTAACTTACAATCAGTTAATATATGCTAAAATGCCAATAAATACAGATAATAATTCTGATTTTTTACAGATTTTGTTTCAAAAAAGCTATAAAATGTTAAATTAATCTCCGAGGAAAAAAGATGTCACAAGAGCAAAGACTACACGAAATTAAACAAATGCTAATCCAGCAAAATCACCTAATCACTCGTGATTTAGCTGACCACTTTAATATTTCATTTGATACAGCAAGACGCGATGTTATCCGGCTAGTCTCAACTGGTCAGGCAATTCGCGTTCATGGCGGGGTAATCAATAATAACTATGATGATGACGTACCATTTTTAACGAGAAATCACATTGACTCACCCATTAAAACAAAAATGGCAGAAATGGCTAAGCGTTTTATTCATCCTAAGCAATGTGATTTTATTGGACCATCGACAACATTGAAAAAACTATGTCAATTGATTAGTGGCACTAATTTACAGATTGTTACTAATTCAATTGATAATTCCCTTGAGTTGATGCGCACAGAATTCCCTGAAGTAATTATGCTAGGCGGCACAGTTAATAAGGAGCATCGCTTTAATTACTCTCTTGCTGCCCTTGATCTATTAAAACGAACTAGTTTTAATACTGCCTTCGTTGGTACCGCCAACGTTAAAAACGATGGTATCTATCTACCGAAAATTAACGATGCAGAATTAATTAGAACGGCTGCTTCCCGAGCAAAACGGGTAATCGTAGTCGCCGAAAAGCACAAGTTTAACAATCCTAAAGTTACGCCCTATCTGGCTGTTCCTCTCGATCAGATTGACGTTGTCATCACTGATGAACCATTGTCTGATGACATTCGGCAAAATTTTGCCAAAACAACGCAAATTATTCCAGTACTAAGGAAGTGACTGCCATTAGTTTCTCTTTTATATCGAATGTATCCAAAATAAAAACAAGTCGTAACCCAAAATTATTGAGCTACGACTTGTTTTTTTATTTATTCAAATTAACAAAGGTATTGAACCGCATGTATTTATAATGAATCCGCATCGTTGAAAATTCAAACGGTGTCCCATCATCTAAGAAAAAGATGCCGGCCATTACCCCAACTGGTTCAACTGGCTGAAGTTGAAGCCGCTTTTGGTCTTCTTCACTTGAAGATGCAACCGTAATATTTAAATATGCCTTGGTCACAACCTTATTCTGAGTATCCTCTAAGTAATTAAACAATGAGTTTTTCAAATGCTGCGGTTTCAATTCAGGTACAATTTTAATTGGTACATAACCTGTTTCAATCAAAAAAGGTTGATTATCCATTAATCGCAAACGGCGAAATTCATAGACAAAGTCATTTTTATTTAAGAATAGATCTTGAGCGATGCTTTCAGGTGTCTTAACAACGTGAAAATCAAGCAACTTAATTTTTTGCTGTTTACCGGGAACCTTTAAACTATCGGTTAAGCCCAAATTAGAACCTTCATAGCGAAATAAGGACTGATTTTTCAAATAAAGTGGGTTAATAAACGTGCCACTGCCGCGTTTTTTAAAGACAATTCCTTGTTGCGACAACAATTCCATTGCCCGCTTCATTGATGAACGGCTAACTTGATAGTGTTCGGCCAAGCTGCGCTCGTCAGGCAACCTCATCCCCTCGTATTTATTATTTAAAATGTTCTGCTTAATATCATGCATCACTGTCCGATAAACAAAGTCTGCCATTTATTGCCTCACTAATTTGCTTGCTTAATTGCCTGAATAATCCAATCGGAAAATACGTCTTGCTTTATCTTAACGCCAACTTGGGCATTAGCTGGTTTACCAAAGAAATTATTAAAGTCCATAATTGATGCGCCATACGCATGTGGGCTCTTAGTATCAACCACAATATAAGCCGGTTTAAAAGTGTACATCTTAGGATTTAACAGTATCCCTGCAGCCAAGGCATCATAAATCTCGCGACCATCAGTTTCTGTTTCATCATGCAAGTTAGTTAAAAGATGGTACAACATATCACCGGTCTTGCCCAAAACTTTAATCTTCTGCAGCGTTTCTTGGGTTATAAATGCTTGATGACCTAATTCAAGTGGTGCCACCTTGATTGGCACGCCACTGTCAAAAACAATCTGAGCAGCTTCGGGATCACCGGCAACATTATATTCACTATATGGACCCCAATTGCCACGACCAATCGCACCACCCATAATTACTAATTCTTCAATCTTAGCAAGGTCATCAGGATATTGTCTAAAGTACAAAGCAAAGTCTGTTGCCGGGCCAATCTGCATCAAAGTTACCTTGGTTCTACTTTTAGCAACTACTTCATGGATCGCTTCGGCAGCTATACCCGGAACCAATAACGAATTGTCAGCTTCAGGGAAATTATAGCCAGCCATGCCAGATTTACCGTGAACACTTGAAGCGTCAATTGCAGACCGTAATAATGGTCTTGAAGCTCCAGCTACTACTGGGACTTTAGTTCCTAAAAAAGTTTCTAACTTTAAGGCATTTTTTAATGTCTTATTCAGTGTCACATTACCCCAAGTTGCCGCAATTAATTTGACGTCTAATTCTTTGGCGAATAAGGCAATTGTAATTGCAACGGCATCATCAATTCCCGGATCTGTACTGATAATTAAAGGTTTCTTTATCATTGGTTTTCCTCTTTTAAAAAGTTTATATGTCAATCATACCAAATCTGTGAATTGTCTGCCGTTTTAATGTCAAAAATAAATATCACTAAAACTAGTCTACTATTTCTTCCGATCCTCAATCTCACCGTTGCGATGAGCAATAATAACTTCATCACACATATCAAGGAATAAGCCGTGTTCCACAACACCCACAGTGTGGTCAAGATAATCTGCCAACCCATGCGGTACGGGAATGCGATCAAGGTCTAAGTCAATAATATAATTACCATAGTGAGTTACGAAACGTTTACTATCAGCCATACGCCACTTAGGCTTTAAACCTTCTGCTTCAAAACGACGGAAATTTTGCTCACAAGAAATTGGTAAAACTTCCACAGGCAGCGCAAAACCACTCAAATGTTCTACAACCTTCGATTCATCAACAATCCACATTACTTTTTTTGAATTAACCGCAACGTTTTTTTCCAGTGTTAGGGCGCCGCCGCCGCCTTTAATGCCATCAAAGTTAGTCGCAAAGCGATCCGCGCCATCGATTGTTAAGTCAAGCTGGTCAATTTCAGCAAGCTGGTCAACTTTAAAGCCCCAACTCTCCATCTGCTTTTTACTTCTACTAGAAGTAGTGGCAATGGCAGCTAACTCCAAACCTTCTTCTTTTTTGCGTTTACCTAGAGCATCAATCAAAAAGGCTACTGTTGAACCAGTACCAATCCCTAATTTCATGCCCGGTTTAACCAAGCTAGCAGCTTTAATCCCAGCTTTTTGCTTTAATTTATCCTGTTCTTCTTTATCCATCGTCATACTTTCCCACTATTAAATCATCAACAACTCATAAATCAACCTTATTATAGCAAAATTTTCTATTAGTAATCACAATAAAAAAAGAGTAGCTTTATTCAAACTACTCTCTAACAATTATTTTTATTCTGGATCAATTCCTGGTGCCTGATTAATCTCTGCAGACATCATCCAAATGCGCTTTTCAACTTCTGTATGACAAGTGGTAAACATATCATTGGTTGAATAGTCGCCTTCTTCATCGCTGACTTCCAAACCCTTTTGGTAGTCTTGCTCCAATTGACGATAACCAGCAATAATTTTACTATAACGTTCATCAATTGTTTCATTCCAATTTGGCTCTTCGTCCTTGATGTTAGTCATTTTAGCAATATCGCTAAGTGTTGAAACTGGTGAACCATCTAAAGTAATTAATCGCTCTGCAACTAAATCTTGTTGATTAGCCAATTCGTCCATTACTTTATCAAGATATGGGTGCAACTTCAAAAAACGTTCACCACGCATGTACCAATGGTGCTGGTGCACAATCATGTGCATTTGCGTCAAATCTGCTACTAATTGATTTAAAACTTCTTTTGTCTTAGGATATTTCATAATAAAATTCCTCCTATTCAAACACTCTTGGTTACATTTTTATCATAACAAAAAGTGAGTTAGATTACTTAAAACTTGTTTGTGAAAAAGTGAGATTCAATGTCATTTTTTAAAACAAAAAGCAGTTAGTTCTAATAACTAGCTGCTTTTATTTATAAACTATCTTCTAAGCATTTTCTTGTACAGAAGTTTCTTTTTCTTGCTTCAATAAAACATTATCGTAATGCTTGATGAATGGATACCAAACAACAAACGCAACAATTGCACAAACGATTGACAAAACTGCACCTTGCCAACTTCCCGTTGCAACCAATCCACCTAAGCCAACTGGTGATGGCCATGGCTGTTGCGCAATAATTTTTGGTACTAGATGCGTTGCAATCCCTAGGTATGCTATCAAACTTGAAGCCATCGGCGCTACAATAAATGGAATCATTAAATTAGCATTGTAAACTACTGGCAAACCAAAAATCAAAGGTTCATTAATATTGAAGATTGCTGGAACAATTTCTACTTTACCAATTTCCTTTAACTGTGCCGAACGAGCTCGCAGTACTAACCAAATAGCGACACCTAATGTTGCTCCAGAACCACCAATCGTGACAAATGCATTCGTAAATTCACCAGCAAACACATGGTAAGCACCTCCGTGTTGATTAGCTTGTAAGTTAGCCAATACAATTGGAGTATAGAAAGAACTGATAATTGTTGCACCATGAATTCCAAACCACCATAAGAAGTGGATTAAGAACATGATAACTAGGATTCCCCACCAACTATCAGCAATATTGCTAATAAATGAGAATGGAACAAACAATACCTTAAATAAATCTGTTCCCATCAATACCAATGCCATATTAATTACAGCAACGATAATTGATACACAAGCTGTAGGAATTAACGCACTAAATGAGTTCGATACCCCAGCTGGTACTGAGGCTGGCATTTTAATTCGCCAATTATGCTTAATTGTATAGCGATAAATTTGAACCGTTAACCATGCAATTACTAAACCAATAAAGATCCCGACAGCACCAATCCGATAAATACCTGCAGTTTGTGATGCTTGGTAGCCACCTGCGAGCATTTTATCTTTAGTAAACATAGTAACAAATTGAACTGTACCATTCTTCCAAATTAATTCCGGTACGGTAATAAAGAAGGCCATTAAGAACATCATCAAGCCATTGACTGGAACTAAATTAATGTGTTCTTCATCGCGATATATCTTAGTATATGAGTATGCAAATGTCCCTGAAAAGACTAGTGCCAAAATACCCATCGTGGCATTATAAACAGCTTGATATAAATTATCAAATCGACCAATTGTACTATTATAAAAGCTGGTAAATCCAGGATTTCTAACTACATCAGGTAAAACCGTTAAAATTAAGAAAAATGCTCCGACAATAGTAAATGAAATTACACTGTAACCCGCATCCATGATAGCACGGACAAATCTAGTAGCCGCAAACTTACCAATTAATTTAGATATTCGATCTTTCATCGGCTTCTTCTCTTCAGCCATGACGTTCCTCCTCTAACACTAAAGCCTCTATCTGGCTTTAGTGATTCTTTTTAAATGTTGCAATTACTTTGGTATAGCGATCTTTTCCATTAATAATATTTTTAATTCGGACTTCACAACAACCAGCAAGAGCAATTCCAACCAATAAAATCGTTAAAATCAATACTTTACTGCTTTGATCAACAGCAAACGGGAAAAAATACTTTTCTATTGGAAGCTGTAACAAAATAATCAACAAAATATTTACTACAATTTGAATCCAAAAATAAATTCTAGTTATTGGCACATTTAAGTCGCGATTATGCATTTTACTTAGCTGCTCAATAGCTGCTGCCGCCGCAAAAATTGTCATTATTGCCGCCGCAATAATTCCAGCTATTCTTTTATATGGTAATGAAAATATCAACCAAAATATGTTTGTAAATAAATATGCTGAAACTGAATATCTCAACATTAGATAACGACTAAAATAAAGATATTTCAGATTATCTTCATATTTTTTACGAGCTATTTCATCCTTTTCATCAGCCATCTAATTAATACCCCTAACCGTTAATTAAATCTTCGGCTTGTTTAAGGACTTTTTCGCCATTCATCATGCCATAAGCTTGCATATCAATTACGGCAACAGGAATATCTTGACCATCTTTACCCTTGCCTTTAACCTTATCCTTCATATCATCTTCCATATAACGAACTTGCGGCCCAAGTAAGACACAATCAATACTCTCTTGACTAATATGCTGGGGTGCTTCCGACGCTGGACAAGCAAAGATCTTAACATCAAGACCTTGCTTTTTTGCTGCTTCTTGCATTTTGGTTACCAGCAATGATGTACTCATCCCTGCTGCACAATTGAGCATTATTGTTTGTTCTGCCATTTTAAATTCCTCCTGAATGTATCCAACAAATTATAATTGTTATACTTATTATTATAAAAACGCTTGCAAAAAAGTCAAACAAACATTAACTTTTTATTATGTTTAAATTCATACTTGAAGTGTATAAAAACCTTATAGTAAAATGCTTTTTGTAAACGTAATCAAATTTTAAAAAGAGGTTTTAATATGTATTCAGCAAAAATGCCAAATAACTTTTTATGGGGTGGCGCTGTTGCTGCCCATCAATTAGAAGGTTCCTGGAAGGAGGGAGGCAAGGGCGTATCAATGGCCGATGTCATGACTGTTGGTTCGGCTACTAAGCCTCGTGAAATAACCGATGGCGTTATTCCGGGTAAAAATTACCCCAATCACAGTGCCATTGACTTTTATCATCATTATGATGAAGATATCAAGTTAATGGCTGAAATGGGGTTTAAGGCCTTTAGAACATCTATTGCTTGGACACGAATTTTTCCTAATGGCGATGATGCTGAACCCAATGAAGCCGGATTAAAATTTTACGACAACTTATTCGATACCTGTCATAAATATGGTGTTGAACCTGTAATTACGCTATCTCACTTTGAGATGCCTTTCCACTTAGCCAAAAAATACAATGGCTTTACTAATCGCAAAGTCATTGACTTTTTCTTACGTTTTGCAACAGTGTGCTTCAAGCGCTATCAAAATAAGGTTAAGTATTGGATGACATTTAACGAAATTGATAATCAATCCGAATATAATAATGACTTTTCAATGGCCACTAACTCTGGTATTTTATTTAAACAAGGTATGACAGATGAAGAAAAAGAAGCTGCAATGTATCAAGCAGCCCATTACGAATTAGTCGCATCTGCTTTGGCTGTTAAGGTCGGACACAAAATTAACCCTAATTTTCAAATCGGCTGCATGATTAACTATTCTCCTGTACGGCCACTAACATCATCTTCAGATGATGTATTACTAGCCGATAAGTTTGAACAACGGCGTGATTGGTTCTCGGATGTCCATGTTTTTGGTGAATATCCTAAAGCAGTCGAGGCCTATATTGAGCATCATGGCTATCGTCCAGACATCACTGACGAAGATCGGATTGTTTTAAAAGAAGGCACTGTTGACTATGTCGGCTTCAGTTACTATCAGACAACAACCGTTTCTGCAGAAAAGGTTAAGCCAGATGAATTGACTGACTTGGCAAAAGCAATTGCTGTAAACCCAACTTTAGAGCGCAGTGACTGGGGCTGGGAAATTGACCCAGAAGGTCTACGCATCGCTTTAAATCATTTAACTGATCGCTACCACTTACCATTATTTATCGTTGAAAACGGTCTTGGTGCTTATGACAAAGTTGAAGCAGATGGCTCCGTTCATGATGATTATCGTGTTGATTACCTGCGCAAACATATTTCAGAAATGGAAAAGGCAGTTGCTATTGATGGTGTTGATCTCATGGGCTACCTTCCTTGGGGTCCAATTGATCTAGTTTCAGCTGGAACTGGTCAAATGGATAAACGTTATGGCTTTATCTACGTTGACAAAAATGATGCCGGCAAGGGAACCCTAAAGCGTTCACGTAAAGACTCATTCTATTGGTACCAAAAAGTAATTAAATCTAATGGTCAAGATTTAGATTAACTATTAAAATAAAAATAAATAGGACTTCTGCATTAATACAGAAGCCCTATTTGTTTCAACAATTTTTACCACATTTTACCACATACCCAAAACTTTCATCCATAATGTACCAATTACACCAAAGATTACTAGATAGACTAGACCAATAATAAAGTTGTTCTTCCACCATTCTCCCTGAGTAACATAACCCGTTGTTGCCAAAATTGATGCTGATGGATTAGCATAATGTGTTGACGAATTATTGATTACTGTAGTAAATGCTAATAACATCGCAGCTAATGGCAATGGTGCACCAGTTGCAACAGCCACTGACAAAAACGGTAAGTATAAAGCTGTCACATGAGCCGTTCCACTAGCAAAGAAATAATGCGTATAGAACATTACTAACACTAAAATAATTAAGACAATACTCCAACTAACACCATGCAAACTCCTCTGAATGGTCTGCGAGAACCAAGCAATAAAGCCAAATGAAATTAATTTCCCTGCCATAAAGACTAAGATTGACAGCCAAACCAAAATATTCCAAGCACCTGCTTGGTTAAAAATATCTTGAGCAGTTAATACACCTGTCAGAAGTAGCAAAGTGACTGCTAAAAAGGCAACAAAAGTTGCATCCAATTGTGGAACTTTGAAAATTCCTGACAAAATCCATAATAAAATTGCCAAGGCAAAAACAGTAGCCATAATCTTCTCAGGAACTGTTACCTTACCCATTTTTGTCAAATTATCTTTAGCCCATTGCTTAGCATTCGGTGTTTCCTTAATTTCCGGCGGATATATTTTATAAAGAAGCCACGGAACAATTACTGCTGAAATTGCGACTGGAACAATTGCTGTAATAAACCAACTTGCCCATGTCATTTGGTAGCCCTTTTGTGCTGCCATTTGCTGTGCAACAACATTTGCTGCCGCACCTGTTAAAAATAATGCCGTAGATAAGATATTGGCATGAAAAGCAACCAAGTCAATATAAGAACCTATTTTTTTACGTGACGGATCATTAGGTTTAGAATCATAACTTTTCGAAATTGATTCTGTCAGCGGCCAAACAACACCACCCGTTCTTGCACTATTAGATGGAATCAAAGCGCCTAAAATCAATTCTAGACCAGTAATTGCATAACCAATACCCAACGACTTTTTACCAAAACGTTCGATCATCCAATACGCAATCCGATTACCTAAACCTGTCTTAGTAATGCCATATGCCATAATGAAAGCCATAGCAATTAACCAAGCTGCAGAATTACTAAATGCGCTCAAGATACCCGTAGTTACAACGCCAGTTTTGGGATTAACAACGTTATTAATTGGCGCTAACCCAACTAACACCATAACTACTAAACCAGTTAAGGTAGTCCCACCAATTGGCAACGGCTTAGTAATACAACCAACAATTGTCGCCACAAAAATAGCAAACATTTCCCAAGCCTGCGGCGTCAGTCCAACAGGTCGCCATGGTGTAGCGCACCACAAAATAACGCCAACTATTAAGGGCGAAATAAACCCTTTATAGTTCACTCTTTCTAAAGTCTTCATATTTCCTCTCTTTCATATTGTGAATAAT
Organism: Lactobacillus sp. ESL0785; assembly: GCF_029395455.1. Classification (NCBI taxonomy): domain Bacteria; kingdom Bacillati; phylum Bacillota; class Bacilli; order Lactobacillales; family Lactobacillaceae; genus Lactobacillus; species Lactobacillus sp. ESL0785. Next base: position 452,354 of record NZ_CP113916.1, on the reverse strand, counting down.
TTATTTTATACAAAATATTATATGTTTTTTATTAATTATTTACAACAACAAAAGGAGGACTTATTTTTAGAAAAAATGTAATTACTTTAATTTCAATTAAATTTTAAACACGACATTATCACACAAAGCTCTAACCGTAACTACATGAACATCAAATAAGTCTGCAGCATAATTTTTATTATTAATAATCAATTCATTAATCTTTTTTAGCTTATCTGCACTTCCGCGCAAAAAGTTAATTAATGGATGTTTGGGCTTGATACCCAACATTATGCACTTATTGCTATCATCTACAACAACAAAATTACCAATTGCTCGCAAATAACCAATAGGTGCTTGTAATTTTATTGGCTCAAATACAGCAATACCACCATAACGATCAAGTTGATCAATTAATTCTGTCACTTGATCATTAATAAATATTTTAAAGTATTCATTATTTTGATATTTTTGCCAGTTGTTTAAGTCAATTTTATTAGATAAATAAAAATTATTAGGCAACAGTGAAACTTGCGAATAGTATAAACTATCAGCAGCAAACTCACTGTTTTTTACTAACTGATTAGCTGCTAAATTTAGATTTTGAATTAACTCAATAAAGTACGACAAGTAATATCTAAATCCTGGCGTTTTCATATTAATTATCATTCTTTTTAACGCACAATATTCAGCTGCTATTCGATATTCTGTGGCACAATTATTAATTAAATCCTGATAAGCAGTAAAAATTCCAAATAAACGCGGATTAGTATACGAAGATGTTGTACTATCAGCATGCTTATAATAATTATAAAGTGCCTTAGGAACATATGAAAGTCTCTTACAATGACTAATTAGCGGAATCAAAATATCCAAATCTTCATAAGCCATCTTTTTAAAGCTATGATGCTGCCAAATTTCACGACGATATAGCTTATTCCATGAATAAGAATTACTCTGAGCCGTTGTAATATATGTAGCAATATCAATCACACCTTCACCACAAGGCAAAGTAACAACATCTTGTGCAGTTGCATTTTCTACAAAAATTTTATGAACATCACAAATTGCAATATCACTTTGATACTTAATTAGATTATTATATAACTCGGATAAATAATTCGGCTCAACCCAATCATCAGCATCAGTGAAACCAATATATTTACCTTGAGCACATTCTAATCCCACATTTCTTGCCATTCCCTGACCTTGATTTTTTTGATGAATAATTTTAAAAACATCCGGATATTCATGTTCAAATTGTTTAGCAATTGTCAAAGTCTGATCCGTACTGCCATCATCAACTACAATCACTTCATAGCTTTGACTAAAATCTTGCTCAGCCAAAGAAGTCAAACAACGACCCAGTAATTTTTCTTCATTATAGGCTGCAACAATAATTGAAATTTCCATTAATATTTACTCCTGCTAAATTTAACCTTCAACTCGACATAAATTATAACGGTAATCCATTAGTAAATAAATATATTTACGGATAATAAACTATTGGTGGCAAAATAATAACTGGACTCAACATAAGGTGAATTAACATTAAATCAAGTATAAAAAAGCAGTATTACAATTCGTAATACTGCAAAACAAAATTTATTTGAATTACTTAAACAAGTAATTCAAACCCAAAACAATTAATACTAGACCAAAAACGATTCCAGACCATAAAGCAAGTGGTAAAAATGCTGACGTACCCTTACCACCATGCTTCCTAACACCTTGATAGGACTTATATACTGCATACAACTCCCAGATTCCCAATAAAATAAGAATAACCTGAAAAGCTTTTTCAATCATTGTTTTCCTTCCATTTTATTTAAAATGTTACATTTAAATAATTATTATAATCACTCATAATATTTTGTAAATAAAAAAAGAAGACCAACTTGATCTTCCTTAGGTTAACCTATTCACCAGCCTTTTTTAGAGCATCTGCTTGATATAATTTTTCATATAAATCAACCATTTCTCCAGCCAAATCTCTAAAAGTTATCGCATTCATTAAGTGATCTTGTGAGTGAACAACTAGCAAAGTGATGTGTGTATGATCACCCTGAGCTTCCTTAGTTAACATATTGGTTTGCGAATTATGTGCTTGCAGTAAAGAATCATCTGCTTCTTTTAGCTTGGACCGTGCGGTATAAATATCACCCTTCTTGGCAGCTCTAATTGCCTCAAAAGCTAAACTTTTAGCATTGCCACCGTTAGCAATCAAGCCCATTGCAGCCATTAAAGTTTCTTGTTCCTTATCTTCAGCAGTTTTCTTTTCTGCATTTTCTTTATTATCAGCCATGTTATCTCCTTAATTTCTCCTAAATATTAATTTTATATAATATCATTATAGCGCTTTCAAATAAACAGTAAACAATTTAAATATTAAATTGTTTACAAGGCTAAAAATAAACGTTGGATCAGTCCCATACTACTAACTAGACCAAATATTAACTAAAAAAGCTTCTTAGACGTATCGCTCTAAGAAGCTTTACTTATTCATTAATTACAGCAATATCTTTAGCAAACAAATTACACCAGCAATAAAAAATAAAACACTGAAAACAATACTAAACCAATAAGAATTCAACAAAAAAGTAGAAGTTTCCTTATTACCATTAGTCCGAATAAACTGTAAATGCTTTCGAAAAGCATAAAATTCCCATAACCCAGCAAGAATACATACTACTCCCATGATTAGACCAATTAACGTATTACTCATTTATATCACCCTTTACATTATAAATATTGCTGGTTTTATATTAAGCTTAAGCAGTTGCTTTTGCAATACAACGTTATTTATTACATTTTTTATGCTTTTATTTATTACGAACTTGTATTTTTAAATAGCTGTAAATATATTATGTTTTATTAAGTAAAATATTACCAATAATTATCGGTATACTTTTTCCTGTTTCCAGACTAACCACAGAAATAATCTGTCGTTTTAATTTTGCTACTATTAAAGACACCTAGGAAACGTACAAAGTTCTCTCACATACCATCCCAATTATTTTATCAGCGATTTATTCCTTTAATAATCGCTTAGCCAAAGCAAAGTTACCCACAGTTGCTGAGCCATTATTAGCAATTGCTGGCATCACAATATACTTGGTTAAATCTGGTATATCAACATAGCCGTTTAACATCTTAGCAAAATCGCGTCGTACTTTTTGTAAGAACTTTTCACTTGTTACGCCGCCACCAAAAATAATTTTATCTGGTCGCAAAATTAGGGTTACCTGTAACGCAGCCTGAGCTACATAATAACTCATAATATCCCAAACAGGATCAGTCAATGGCACATTCTGTCCCGCTTGATGCAGCCTTGCTTCAAAGGTTGGTCCTGACACTAAGCCTTCAAGACAATCTTTGTGATATGGGCAGACTCCAGCAAAATCAAGATCATCTGGATGACGCTTAAGTAGAACGTGCCCCATCTCAGGATGACCTAATGCACCGACTAACTTACCATTAATAATTGCTCCGCCGCCGACACCAGTACCAATCGTGTAATAAACCAATGAATCAAGATCTTCGTTTGACAATAACGACATCACATATTCGCCATAAGCTGAGCCATTAACATCAGTTGTAAAGAACATTGGCACATTAACCTGTTTTTTCAAAAAGCCAATAAAATCAGTATCCTGCCAACCTTTTTTAGGGGTTGTCGTAATATAACCATATTTAGGCGATGTTTGACGGATTTCCAAAGGACCAAATGAGGCAACACTAATTGCATCAACAGTGAATTGCTTAAAATAATCCGCAGTCTTCTGTAAAGTTTCCTCTGGAGTAGTTGTTGGAAAAGTAATTGTATCCTTAACTTGATAATTTTCGTTACCGACTGCACATACAAATTTAGTACCACCGGCTTCAATTGAGCCTAATAACATAGTTTTTTCTCCTTAATTGCTTGTAATTTATAACTATAATCTCTACTTACTCGTATATTGTCTAAAATCTGTATCATGAGCATGTTTTTGCTCAGTTCATTCTGATATAGAACACCTATTTCATAAAAGTCAATTTTCTTTTTAATATTTCCCATCTCTTCAAAATTATTTTTTATACTGCCTTTTTTCATTTTTATTATCTAATATAATAATTATGTTAGCGCTTATATATTATCAATTCAAGTTTTTAAATAAGATAAAAGTATTGCAACTGTAAATTTATATAATAAATTACCTAGCTACTCTTTCACTTGTAATCCTTAGAGAATGTAATAAATTTTCACTTTAATCTTTTTTTAGTGGTATTCCGATAAAAACTAAAGTAAAATATTATGTGATAAAAAAGGAGAGTCTAATGTCTAAACTTGAAAAACCCGTCGTAATTGGCATTACTGGCGGCTCAGGCAGTGGAAAAACAACCATTGCCCATAAAATCGTTGATCAAATGCAAGAAAATGAGCATGTCTTGATTATGACGCAAGATTCATATTATAAAGATAATACTGGAATTCCAATGAGCCAAAGAATGACGATTAACTATGATCATCCCGATGCCTTTGATATTCCCCTATTAAAAGCTCAAATTAATGATCTGCTTAATTACCAACCAATTGAAATGCCTGTATACGACTTCAAAGAACACACTCGAAGCAAGCAAACAATCCATGTTGAACCCGCTGACATTATTATTCTAGAAGGAATTTTAGTCTTAGCCAGTGAGGAGATTCGTGATTTAATGGATATCAAAGTTTATGTCGATACTGATGATGATATCCGTTTCATTAGACGACTCGAGCGCGATATTCAGGATCGTGGTCGCTCAATTGATTCTGTAATTGAGCAATATTTAGGTACAGTTAAACCAATGTATCATCAATTCATTGAGCCAACTAAACGTTATGCCGACATTATTGTTCCCGAAGGCGGCGAAAACGACGTTGCAATCGATATGTTGACAACTAAGGTACATGCTATTTTAGGAAAAAAAGAAAAATAATAAAAAAGCCACGATATTAATCGTAGCTTTTTTTATTATTTAATTTTCGGTTTTAATCCTCGTGCAAATAACTTAGTAATCAACTTAACCAAAATGCCATCAAAAACAATGGCCGAACAAAGATCAATTAAAAAAATACTAAGTTGTAATTGCCACGAATAATAATTTAAACCATAAACAAGGTATCTTCTAACAAACGCACCAATGCCAGCGCAAACAGCTCCAGTTAAGACACTTTTCCACGAAAACTTTTGATATCGTTCTTTTTTCGGGAAAAAACCTATTTCATTTGTCGCTCCCTGAACTAAGCCAGAAACTATTGTCATAATGCCCCATTGACCACCTAGCAGCATTTCAACCACAGAAGCCAAAACTTCACCAATTATTCCAGCCCCTGGCAAGGGAACAAAGTACATGGTTAACGGTGCTGCAATTAGCCATAACCCTGTAAAGATAGAATCCGTTGCTGGTGCAAAGCCTGTCGGTACCAATAAGATTTTGCCTAAATTATATAAATTATCAACACCAAACTCGTAGATAAAACCTAATAAAATCCCAATTAAGACAACAAAAATAATTGCTTTAATATTCCATTTTGAAAATCTAATAAACATCATTCGCCAGATTCAAATTAATTTACGCTAAGCGCGGCCGCAAAGCACGATCAAATAAGTTGGTAATCAACTTTACCAAAACCCCGTCAAATACAAGTGCAGAAACAATGTCAGTAATAAACATGACAACTTGCAAAGTTATGCTAAATTTATTCCAACCATATAAGAAATAAGTTGGAATAAATGCACCTAGTCCTGCAAAAAATGCTCCAGTCATAACACTTTTCCACGTAAATTGTTGGTAACGTTCTTTTTTCGGGAAAAAGCCAATCTCGTTGGTTGCTCCTTGAATTAAGCCAGAAACAACGGTAATTGCACCCCATTGACCACCAATCGCCATTTCAACAATTGCTGCTAAGACTTCCCCAACTGTACCTGAACCTACAGTAGGGACAAAGTACATAGCCAATGGCGCTGCAATTAACCATAAACCAGAAAAGACAGTATCTGTCACTGGCGCAAAACCGGTTGGCAATAACGCCATTTTAACTAAGTTATAAGCCCAATTAAAGCCGTATGTATAAATGATACCCATAATAATACCTATTAAAGCCACCAAAATAATCGACTTCACATTCCATTTGGATGATCTTGTGAACATAAAAAATACTCCTAACTAACTATGACGTCAGCAAGGAGTACAAATTAAATGCTTGTATTAACACTTCCCTAACGCAGGTATTGTCCTGTTCAGGTTCCAAGGGTATTTCTCAGCTATCAGCACCCCTAGTGACGTTACTTATAAATTAGATATAGTATAGCACAATCATTACTATAAAAAAATCCCCCAATATAGCTTAATTAATGCTTTTTATTTTTGGTAGTTGTTTTACGAATCCATTTAGCAATTATTCCCTTGCCTTCACCCTTCATTGTCGCCTGAAAATTACGACTAAAGGCAATCAAAAAGACCATACAGCAAAAGGCAAAGATAACCATCGCTAACATAAGTACAACTTTATTTTTGCAATAAACCAGAATAATTGTTAGCAATACAATACTGATTACTTCAAGAAGAATACTGTAAATGCGATAACCCGCGCGATAAACCTGCGCGACCAATTTAAGAGCTACTAAAAACAAGACCAGCAAAACTACGACAATAACTAAAGCAGTACCCATTATTCATCCTGATGGCTTTCAAACTTAAATTTAGTCCACGGCCGCAAATATTTGAGTAATGACAATTCGCTTGGTTTAATTGCAGCAATCTTATTTTTCCGTTTATCACTATGCGGCTGTAAAACAACTTGTAGCTCATTCTTATAAATCCCGAAGTCATCATTACCAATTAAGATATCGCCGACTTGAAATTGTTCTTGATTATCATGAGCAGGATTAGCTTCATCACGATGCCAAACTCGTGGCATAGTTGAACGAGCTACTAAGGCATTGCTATCACCACGGCGAAAATGCTTATCTTCTAACAAAATTTGCTTTTCTAATGGACTAATACTTGGCAACAAATCAACATCAAAAGAAAGCATATATCTGTCTAATTCGCTCAGCCGACGTAATTCATCTTCACTAGCATATGAATTACCAATAATGACATCATCAATTAAATTAGTCATAAATAATGACTTAGCCTGTACCTCAATCGGTAAGTATCGGTCGTTTTCACGTGTTGGCAAACCATCATTCACATCCCATGGACCATGTTTACCACATTGACTAGAAACAAACGCAGCTGTATGAATACCATGCTTCTTAAAATTTTTACTACATTCCTCAAAGAAATGGTCTTCTAGGCCGCAACCTACTTGAGGATAAAAGTTATGACAACCATAAATAAACGGTTCATTAGCCTGATAGCTTAAAATATTATCTAAGTAGCCCGTATTGTTACTCATATTTAATTCAATAATCATCTGTTCAGGATTATAAGTCAATTCGGCCTCGGTCTTACCATCAAACCCTTCATCAAGCCTAATTGCTGCAGCACCTAACTCTTTAAAAAATGATAAATCAGTATATGAAACTCCTAATTGCTTAAAAATCCGGGGTGACACATCCAAAGTTGTACTGAAGCCATGCTTATTACCAAACTGAATAATATGTTGAAACTTTTTCTTAGTTGCTTCAACATCCTTAGCTTCTAACATACTCATAAAAATTCGGGTATAGCCATACTTTTCTCCCAGCAATAAATATTGCTCGTCTTTTTGGGCATCACTATGATCAGGATAAATGGATAACCCAATATGTCGCATTGTCATAAAATTTCTCCTTATCGTTTTAACAAAAAGCACTTCACCAATATCTGCTGAAGTGCTTTTTACAAATTATTTTTTCAATTCTTCATTTACTAGGTCAAGCAACTTACCCGCAGCTAGAGGATTATACATTGTTCGCGGAATCATAACAAACTTAATATTATGATCCTTAGCCTCATCTGCAACTGCTTGCTTACGGTAAACAGCCTGTGGTGCCAGTAAGACAACATCATATTGGTCAGCACTCAAATCATCAGCGACATTTTCAGTGCCTGTAGCCTTAACAATTACATCTTGACCACGTTTCTTACCTTCTTTTTCAAGACCTGTAGCAATCAATGATGAACTCATTCCACCACTGCATGATAATAAAATTTTCATCAGGTATCCTCCTAAAATTAATTAAGCCTTTGCAGCTTGAGCTTCTTCAGCAGCTGTTTCAGCTTCAATCTTAACTTGGTGCTTATCCCACATCTTGAAGAATGGGAAGTAAATCAAAGCAGAAACCGCAATATTAATTAACGTAACGATAATTGCCCGCCAATCATAACCAGTAGCCAGAAAGGCACCAATTGGTGCTGGAAGCGGCCATGGAACCATTGACGTTGTTTTATTTAATAGTCCCATTACTGTAGCTGCCCAAGTGATAATCCCATCAGCCATTGGCGCTAAAATAAACGGTACTGCAAAGTAAGGGTTTAACACAATTGGCAAACCAAAAATAATTGGCTCATTAATATTAAAGATACTTGGTACTAAAACAACTGCTCCCATTGCCTTACCAGTCTTAGACTTCGACATGAAAGCTAATAAAATACAAAGTGCCAAAATTGAACCAGAACCACCAATATAAACGAAGAATTGCAAGAATTGTTCAGTCATAAAGTGTGGCACAGTTGCAGCAGTTGCTCCATGAGCAATAGCAGCCATATTTGCATTCAAGTGTGCGTACCAGTATGGGACAACTGGTGTTGACGTAATAGCTCCGTGAATACCGAACATCCAAAACAGTGAATTAAAGAAGATTGGTACTAATACGGAAATCAAATTATCTTTACCAAAGTAAGCTAATGGTGACAATAATTGCATTAAGAAGGCATTAAAGTCAAAATTAAGTCCTACTCTAATAAACCAAGCTACAATAATTAAAACTGCAGCTGGAATTAACGAAGTAAAAGCATTTAAAACAGCTGGCGGAATAACATCCGGCATCTTAATAACTAAGTTATGCTTTTTAAAGAAACGAATAACTTCAACTGATAAAATGGCTACTACCATTGCGGTAAACAACCCGTAAGCACCAAAGTTTTGTGCTGGGAAAACCGTACCAGCTGCAATTCCAGTCGTTTTAGCCATTTGCGGCGTAATTGTTCCTGGCTTAATTGCTAATAGTAAGAAAACCATCGTTGCAATTGTACTGGTTGAATTACGATCCAGCTTATAAGTTTTAGCTAAACTTGCAGCAATTGCATAACAAGAAAACAACGCCATTAACCCAATTGAAAATGTTACTGGAATTGTTAAATCAGCTAAATATGGCGTTAAAGCTGGTTTTAATGCTGGGATCAATGTTGGCAGCTGTGCTACCAACGTAAAAAATGAACTAACAATTGATACCGGAATAATTACCGACATCCCATCACGAATAGCAGTAAAATAACGATTCCCAGCTAAGGATGCCATTCCGTTAGCTATTTTTTCTGAATTAAATTTCATATGTACTTCCTTCATAAGTGAATACAATTAATTTTTATAATTATTTTTCCTTTTCTTTTAGCTCAACTAGTTGCTTATTAATATTAACAATATATTGAGCTAAATCGCGAATCAACTCTGCCGCCATCATTTGATCTTCGGCATGAACTAATAGAATACTAAAAGGTAATTTCTTCTGATCTGCTTCAGAGCTAATTACCTTCAAATGCACCTTCTGTGCTGTTTTCAAGCAGTCATTAGCTTTCTTAAAATCAGCTTCATAATTATCAAAATTACCTTTATCTGCATCATCAATAATCTTCATCAATAACGATCTGGCTTCACCAGTATTGCTGATCATTTCAAAAGCAACCTGTTCAATTCCGTCCATTGGCATCACCTTCTTTCTTAATTTTACTACTTGCTATTAATATAAAACACCACAACTATTATTATCAGTAACAATATGTGCTTGAATTTGTGGATAAGTCTGCTTAATTTGTCTTAACAAGGTTACTCTAAATTGCTGGTTATTAGTCAAAACTGAACCAGATAAAGCTAGCAGCTTCGGCATTGGCTGCGGATAACGCTCTAACAAGCCCACAACTTCTACAGCCAAAGCTGCTGCCTGTTGGGTAATTACCTGTTCAGCCAAATGATCACTTGCAGCCAAAACTGCAATTTCTTTCGCAAAAGCAGCAATTTCTTCACGACTTAATTGATAATATTTTTTCACTAAAGCCGGCATTGTTGCTGTTTTAGTCAGTTGCAACAGCAAGCTTCCCAGAGTTGTTTCTTTTCCCTGATCATATTGTCGCAATGCTATTTGCGTTGCAGCTGCCGCAATCTTATAAGCACTGCCAGCATCATCCAGCAAGTTGCCCCAACCACCGAAGCGGTAACTTTGTCCCTGACAAGTGCCATAAACAATTGAACCTGTTCCAGCAATTACCAAAGTGCCATCTTGTCCGTGCAAGCCGTTAATTAATGCCAATTGTGCATCACTAACTAATTCAACTTTAAGCTGCAGCTGCTTCTGTAGTTCACTAGTTACTTCGTGCACATTACCATTAGTTTCAAGACCAGCAATGCCAATTAAAATTCGTGTGCAGTCAGCCTTACCCAATGCAGCCGTTAACTCATTAATTACCTCCAGCAGACGCCTAATTGTTCCTGTCTGATCCAAAAAAATATTCCCCGGACCAGCTGTCACCTGCTTTAGTAATTGCCCCTGCTCATCGAAGCTGCTAGCAACAATATGCGTACCGCCACTATCAATACCAATTCGATATTTCATGATTTTTCACCTAAATCTTCAGCTAAAAACTGCTTAATCTCTATTCCTAATGATGATTGAAGCAATTGACAAATATCGTGATTACTCTGAGCACGATCAATTACAGTTTGATACAGAGCCGCTAAATCCTGCTTATCAGCTTGAACAGCTGCTGCAGGCTGGATTACGATCTGAATATACTTTGATCGCAATAGATCCCATAATTTTTGATCATTAGCTGCAACACTATCTTCATCTAGCGCCGCATAAACTAAACTAATTAGGTCACCGTACTTGCCCACTAGATAATGGCTACCAGCAAAATCCTTCGTCTGCTGGTTAATAATCGGCGAATTACGCTTATTAGTCAGCAAAATAATTGCTATTTCACGTTGAAAGTCAACTAATGTCACCGTGCCTGTCCAACCTGTATGCCCAATTGTATTAGATCCAGGCTGGTTAGAAAAAATTCGTGCATAACCATCATCAGCCTGCCGCCGCCAACCCAAGCCAAAAGTTGGATCAGCAGATTTGGGTTTAGCAAATTCAGCTAAAGTATTCAAGTCAAAGAACTGTTGTCGCGCGTAGCCACCATAATTAAGTACCATTTGAGCTAAAACTGCTAAATCAGCTGCATTACTGAACAGACCAGCATGACCACTAACACCCTTCATTGTGTAATAAGCCTTAGAATCATGCACCTCACCTTGAATTGTATTCGTTCGAACATGATTAAAATAATTACAACCCGCAAAAGTGTTTCCGTCAAGTTCAGTTGCTGCAATCTGTTCACGATTAAAGCCATGTGCAAGTGGATTAAAAGTAATATGCAGCAATCCTAATGGCTCATAGATATTCTTAAAAACATATTCATCTTCACGTTGACCAGTAATTTTTTCAATAATTAATCCCAAAAGCATGTAGTCAACATCAGAATAAATTGTTTTTGTACCCGGCTGATAACTTAATGGTGTCGCACTAATCTTTGCTAAAATTTGACTCCGATCTTGGGTATAAATCCTAGCAGCCAGTGGATCATGATTATCAAAATACTGTGGGTCAGCTGGAAATCCAGCCTGGTGCTCCAACAAGTCTTGAACAGTCAAATCATTTTTACCCTTAATCTGATCGTCAGGTTGATCCTTAAAGATAGGAAAAATACTAGCAATCTTCGCTTTTAAATCTAGTTGCTGCTCATAAACTAATTTTTGTAAAGCTAAATTAGTAGCCCACATCTTAGTATTAGAAGCAATATCATAAAGTGTTCCATCAGTTACTCTAGGTGCAGCTGTCAACATCTGACCGGTTTGCGAATAGCGATTAACCCGTCCATAAGACTTCTGCTTCACAATTGCACCATTATGAATAACTACTAATTGTGCTGACGGAAAGCCTGCTGCAATTTCATTTTCAATTAACGTATCAATTAACTTAAAGCCATTATTTTTCTGATATTGCTTTGTCTGATCCACTAAAACTGGGTAAGGAATTTTAAGCTGCAGCTTTTGGTTAACGGTATTTAAACCAACTTGCAACTTATTAACCCCGTTAATTGTATAGCTGCTAATATCAACCTTTACCCAAACCAAAGCTGGTAAAGCCGCAAGTTCCAACGGTTGACCATTAATCAATAATTTATCTTTAGTCGCCGTTGCAGCCAATCTTAGATAAAGCACTCCTTGGCCAAAATATGACTGAAAAGTTTGCATTTGCAAGTTAAGAAGCGCCGTTGTTAAGTTCACTGCTGGTACTGCTTGAGGATAAGTAATATCCTGTTGAAAAGAGCCGTGTGGTTCACTTTCAAGTGCGATAAATTCAATCATGCTTGGCTTCACCATTATTTTTTAATTGCGCAATTACCCAACTATAAGCCTTAGGAGCTACTTTAGCCCAATAAGTCCAATTATGATCATCAATATTATCTTCGACGAACTTAACCTTAACCTGATTTTGCCGTAATTTTTGAACAAAATCTCTAACATCAGCAACTGGAACAACTGTATCTTTAGCCGTTGTTTCTACATAAAAACTACTTTCTTTACTTTGCGAATTAAGATAAGCCGTCGGAAAAGTTGCGTTATATAACTTAGTTGACCACGATTCTTCTTCATTCTGCCAAGCATGCAAAGTCTGCCGAAATTGATTATCTTCAGGTAAATCCCGCCACACAGCTGGTGACAGTAATATCGCCTTACTCCAATAATCAGGATACTTTAAGGCTAATCGGGCAGCACCATAACCGCCCATCGAAATTCCACCGATTATATGAGCTGCCTTTTCAGATTTTATCCGATATTTATGTTCAATTAACGAACACAAATCCTGCATAATTGCGGCTTCCATCTGCATCCCGCCAGCTTGGCCATTAATATAAAAAGAATTGAAGCCATCAACAAACACGCCAATCAGCTTTACACCACTTGCAGCAATCAGCTGATCTAGCATCTGTTGGGAATCAAATCGTTCTAACAAATTACGATGATTACCACCCAAGCCATGCAATAAATACAAGACAGGGTAACCGCCAGGATTATTTTTGTCATAGCCTGCCGGCAAGTAAACATCATAATTCCAATCCAAATTTAATTTAGATGAATAAAACATGTCAGTTATAACTTGACTCTTGGTTTCAATTCGATTATGTATATTTGTCATCATTATTATCTCGATAATTTTCTTAGTAATCGCTTACAGATAAATTGTATTATATCTGAAACAATGTTACCATATTTTTCTGTAAAATTTGTAATAATCTTTCGAGATTTTTTAATTATAACTTAAAAAAGTTCACGGCTGCAACTACGCAACTATGAACTTTTATGTTATTAAAATCAAACTACACTAATCTGCTAAGTTCTTTAATCCGGGCAAGCTAAACATAATTAGCAAACTAATGACATACAGACTAGACAAAAAGCCCATCACTACCGTTAAGTTGTAGTGATCCATTAAAATGCCAATAATTACCGAAGAAAAACCACCAATTGCTCGGCCAATATTAACAATAATGTTGTTAGCACTTGAACGAATTTCTGTTGGGTATAACCTACTGATAACCGCGCCATAGCCGCCAAACATCCCGTTAGAAAAGAAACCGACCACTGCCCCAATTAATAACAAGCTGAGTAAGCTATTCGCTAAACTCAAAGTGTATACCATGACTGCAGACCCAATTAAAAAAATTGCAAATGCGCGTCGCGGACCAAAATGATCAAAAATCGTTCCAAAAGTCATCATGCCAATACTCATTCCCACAATTGTTGCAATCATCCACAAACTTGAATTAGCCACATTTAAGTGTAACTGCTTCTGTACAATCGTTGGCAACCAATTCATTAAGCCAAAATATCCAGCAATTTGCACAGTCATCATGATCATTAATCCGATACTTTGCCAAGCAAGTCGAGCAGAAGCAAACATTTTTTGCGCAACATTAACTAATAATGAGCCCTTTTCTTCTGCTTTAACTGTTAAAAACTGCTTACTCTCATGTAAATGTCTTCTCACAAAGATAATTAAAACAACTGGTACAATTCCCACTAAAAATAACATGTGCCAACCTGCAGTTGGAATAATCCAAGCTGCAATTAAAGCGGCAAAAATGGCACCAACTTGGCCACCAACGGCTGCAATTGAAGTCATTTCCCCAATCTGATTTTTAGGAAAGGCTTCAGCAATTAAAGCTATTCCTACACCATACTCGCCACCAGCACCAATTCCAGCCAAAAACCGCAAGCCATAAATTAAGTAAAGATTATTCGCAAATGCCATACAAGCTGTTGCTACGGCAAAAATAATTACAGTATGACTAAAGGTCTTTACCCGACCAATTTTATCGCCCAAAATACCAAATACAATACCGCCAACTAGCATCCCCAAATTAGTAACTGATGAAATTAGCCCAGCAGCACCACCAGACAAATGTAGGTCGCTAATAATTGAGCTCATCGCAAACGATAAAAAAAGTACATCCATGTTCTCCAACATAAAACCAGACGAAGTTGACGCAATTGTCCACTTCTGTTCCTTAGTTAGGCCATGACTGTACTCATTAATTATATTCATCTTTAATTCCTCCGAAACAAGCGCTCTCTGTCGCTTAATTATTTCTTTGAAAGTTTATTTTACTCGTTTATTAATATTTTGCAACTAAAAAATTATTTTTAAAATTGACTAAAACTGGCTAATTTTTCCTTAGTTAAATCACGAATAATTGCCACTGTTAAATCAACTGCCGCCTTAAAATCTTGGTAAGCAGTAAAGCAATATGGCGAATGCTCATAACGAACTGGAATGCCAATTACAATCGTTGGTGCCCCATTTTCATAATAAATTGCGGCGCCATCTTGACCCCCACCAGTTCGAACTGAACGAGTATAGGCAATATGATTTTTATCAGCCTGATCACAAGCATATTGTTCAAACTTAGGATTAGGCAAAAACGAAGTATCCATGTCACGGATCATTGGACCATGCTTCAGAGCTGTTTGCGATAACCAATCAGGTGTAAAAGTGTCATCTGCTGGACATGATTCCAGCACAATGCCAACATCTGGTTTAATTGTTTTTGCTGTCACATAAGCACCACGCAGACCAACTTCTTCTTGACTAGACAGGGCCGCAACAACATTAAATGGAGTCTCTTCACCTTTTAAATTATCCAAGACATCAGCCATTGCTGCTGCACCAAAACGGTCATCAAAGTCTTTACCAAAAAACAAACCAGACTTTTCATGATATTCACACTTAACATCAACAAAAATAGGACAACCAGTATCGATTTTATAATCATTAATCGTTTCTGCACGAGAACTTGAACCAACATCAATTGACATTTCAGCAACTTCAGGTACATTGTTCCGTTCTTCTTGAGTCATAAAATGCGGTGGCTTAGTTGCAACCACACCTGGAATATACTCACCATCACGATTTCTCACTTTAACTCGCAAAGCTGGAATATTGTACTTCACCCAGCCGCCAAGGGGCACAAACTTTAACATACCACTCGGTCGCACTGCCTGCGTAATAAAACCAACCGAATCAGAGTGGGCATCAAGTTGAATGACGGGCTTATTAGCCTGATTCTCTTTTTTGGCTGCATACACATTCAACATCCCGTCGACCTTAACATCAGCAATATCTTTAACTGTCTTAGTAAACAATTTGACAAATTCTTCTTCAAAGCCAGAAGTTGAGTTAGCATCCGAAAATGCCTTTAACATCTTTATTTCTTGTTCTTTTTTCATTTGCTTAGCCTTTCACTTAAAAATATTTACTTTCATTGTAACAAAGATTCTTACGCGTGCCTTAATCAATTTAATCATTTTTTCAGATAAAACGATAAATTTTAATTTTTACAGAAGTTTAATATTGTCTTAGTCCTTAACCCCCTTAAAAAGTGCTAATCATCCTTCTTTTTCATCTAAAAAATGATATAATCAAACGTATTAGGAATCTTGAATTAGTTGAAGTGAAGGATAGATAAATGCCAAAAAACGACAATATTAATAGAATTATTGATCATAAATTATTTACTGAGGATGATATTCATCAAATGTGTGTCCGCTTAGGTAAGCAGCTGACCGAAGATTATGCCGGAAAAAAGCCACTAGTGGTTGGTGCTCTTAAGGGTGCGATTTTCTTTTTAACTGATTTAGTTCGTGAGATGGATGTTGAAGAAGAATTAGACTTTATGGACGTTTCCAGCTATGGCGAAGGATTCTCATCTTCAGGTAAAGTTGAGCTTGTCTCAGATTTAACTACTGATGTTAAAGATCGTGATGTTTTAATCGTTGAAGATATTGTTGATACCGGTTTAACTCTCCAATACATGAAGGATTTACTTAAAAAGCGTGGTGCTAAGAGCGTTAAATGTTGCGTTTTGCTTAATAAAGAAGCTAACAGAGCTACTGACGTTGAAATTGAATATTACGGTTCAAAAGTTGGTAATGAATTTGTCGTTGGTTACGGCCTTGATTTCATGAATGCTTTTCGCAATATCCGCTACATTGGCGTTTTAAAACCAGAAATCATTAAAATTGTTAACAACAAATAAGCAATAAAAAAGGACTACTTCATATAAGCAGTCTTTTTTTGTTAGTCAAAATTATTCAGATTTTTGCTTGGTATCCTTAGCCAATGGCTTCACAATAAACCAGCGCATAAAGCCCTGTTCAATGCTGTCAAGTTTAAATTCAAAGCCACCAAATTCAACTGCTTCATCCTTTTTAAGATCTGGATAATGCTCCATCATATAACCACCAATTGTTATGATATCACTATTTTGAAAGCTCTTTAAATCACTTCTGAAATAACGTTCAAAGTCATATAAGGTAGTCTTGCCAGACACATGAATTTTACCTTCTTTATCTTTGATAATGTAATCATCGGATACATCATCAATTTCATCCTTAACAGTACCGAACAATTCTTCATAAATGTCCTTATCTGTGACGATACCGCTTGTTCCACCATACTCATCTACTACGAGTACAATTGGTGTATGCTTTTTGATCATTAAATGCAGAATATCTTGAATTGGCATTGATTCCGGAACTGTAATCATTGTCCGAATGATCCGAGTAACGGCTACCTGAGCATCAATGCGACTCTGCTGCACAACATCAAAAGCATAAACATAACCAACAATGTCATCTTTATTATTGTTACGCACAACTGGTAATCTGCTCGCGCCTTCTTTAAGGTATGTTTTCAATGCTTGCGCAATTGTATCAGTCGAATTAATCACAATCAATCGCGTACGATCAGTCATAATATCTTTGGCAACCTTATCATTTAATTCAAATGCCCGCTTCATATAAGTTAAGTCATTCTTATCAAGTGAGCCACCATGAACTGCCTTACGTGATAACTTAATAATTTCGGATTGTGAATAAACCTGATTTTCTTCATCAGCAGGTTCAAAGCCTAAAATTTTCAACAAGCCATTAGAACTAGTATTAAGCAACCAAACAAAAGGATAAACAAGTGTGTGAAAACATTGTAATGGTGTTACTAATTCCAGCAGCATTTTAACAGGCATATCGATTGCAATATTCTTAGGTACAATTTCAGTTACTACTACTTCCAAGTAAGTTAACAAAATCACTCCTAGTAACGCGCTAATTGAACGAATAAGTGAATGGTTCAGATTAGTTAGATTAAGTAAATTAGCAAAAAGAGCTGCAAATGTATCTGCTGAAAACCAACCCAAAATGACACCAACAAGTGTCGTACCTACTTGGGTAGTTGATAAATATTCATTTAAATTATGCACCATGTGCAGTGCACGCTTCACCTTGCGGCGGTTGCCATTATTATTAGCTAACATATCTTCTAGCTGGCTTGATCTAGTCTGCACTAACGCAAACTCAGCCGCTACAAAGAATGCAGCAAAGATAAAAATTACTAAAGTCGCTATTAAGTAAGTAAGTATTTGGGCTGTACTCAAAATTATGATCACCTTTTGTTAAAAATTAAATCTTATAACTTATATTTTAGCATTAATAGCATTTTTTCTTCATCAAAAACTAGATTTTACTTAACTAATTTATAAATTTTTTCAAATGGTAATCGATCTGGATAAAATTTTGGATCATTAACTTCTGCTGATTTATCTTTATAGCCAAGGCCAATTGCCATCCCCACTAACTCATTTTCTGGAATCTTACCATACTTACGCACCAATTCAGGATACGAAACCATCGAGTGTGCCGGCATTACTGACAATCCTTCATCAAGTGCCAGCAACATAATACTCTGCGCAAAAATCCCTAAATCAAAAACTGACCAAGCAGGTGACGTTCGCGGAATTGTCAAAAAAGCAACATCCTGTGCGTTAAACATTGTATCATTAGCTTGCGTAAACAATTCCATGCGATTGCGGAAAAAGTATGGCTGTGACGCACCAACTGCTGCCATATTTTGACTCGGATATGAATCCCAATTAAGTGACAACATCGTCGCAAAATCTTCATGGGGATTAATATGATTCTTGATTTGCTCGGCAACTTCCTTCTTTAAACCGCTAAGTGCATCGCCGGTTACCATATAGATACGCCATGGTTGTGAATTAAGTAATGATGGTGATTGCTGTGCTTCTCTGATTATTTTAGCAAGTAATTTTTCATTAACTTTACGATTAGTAAACTTACGCGTTACACGTTCATGATTATATACATTATTAAATTCCATTCCCATTCAAATCCTTACATATAAACTGAGCATATTTAAAACACTCGTTATTATTAAATGAATAACTTTATAAATAAACCAAACACAGGTAGAGTCCTTTCCGCCACATAGGTATTCGCTAACTATTCCTTAAAAAAGCAATAAATTACGAACTACCATTAATTAAGTCAGTCATATACACACTAATAATATTAATAAATAATGCGCAATAATGCAAAGGTTATCAGTAAAGATAACAAATAATTTTTACTTATTTTTTTAATTAAGTAATATTAAGTTAATAATTGGTTTAATCGGCGTAATAGATACGAATATTACTTTAATGTTATTATTTTTTCAATAAATAACTTTCGTTTGTATTAGTCAAAACAGTTGCTTTTCCTTCTTTTCGTTTTTTAATAGCCGCAATATACAAAAATAGTAGTTTAATTAGGCAAACTAATTAAACTACTATTTTAAACTTTATACTTACGGCGAAGTTCACGTTCTTGATCGCGTTTCTTAATTGTTTCGCGCTTATCATATTGCTTTTTACCTTGACCAACGCCAATCAGAACCTTGGCAAAGCCATGCTTTAAGTATACTTTAAGCGGTACAATCGTAACCCCACGTTCTTGCTGTTCCTTAGCCAAGCGCGCTAATTCTTTTTTATGTAACAGCAGGCGACGACTACGAAGTGGTTCATGATTATAACGGTTACCTTCTTTATACTCACTGATATGCACATTTTCTAAAAAAGCCGAACCATTAATCACCTGAACATAACCATCACGCAGCGTAATTCTACGAGCGCGTACCGATTTGATTTCAGTACCAGTTAGTGCAATTCCTGCTTCATAGGTATCCTTGATGAAATAATCATGATGCGCTTTTTTATTTTGAGCAATTAAGTTTTCATTTTTTTCTTTCATCAGTTATCTGCCCTAGTGCTTATATTTACTAAAATGCGGATGATTTCCGTTTTTATGAAAACCACCATGTCCATTACGACTATTACCATTATGTCCGCCGCGATGACCATGATCATTGTGAAAGCCGCGATTGCCGCGCCGCCGGTTATTGTTACCACGGCTATTATGTGGATGCTTCGGTGCGTTAGGATCATAGACTTCAAAATCTAACTGATGTTGTTCAACATTAGCATTAATTAAGGTTACCTTGATTGGCATCCCTACTCGATATTGTTTGTGCGTACCACGCCCAGTTAAAGTTAAACTCTTTTCGTTAAAACTATAAAAGTCATCAGTTAAATTCGAAATATGAACTAAGCCTTCAACGGTATTCGGTAGTTGAATAAACATTCCAAAACTTGTAACAGATGAAACTACCGCATCAAAATGTTGCCCCACTTGATCGGCCATATACTCAGTCATCTTTAAATCATTAACTTCACGCTCAGTATCAACAGAAACTCGTTCTTGTGTTGAAGTTTGATCAGCTACATCTGGCAAATAATTAGCAAAATGTTGCTGCACTTCTTTACCAGTTCCTTGGTCACTATACGCATGAATCATGCGGTGCACCATTAAATCAGAATACCGTCTAATTGGTGAAGTAAAGTGAGTATAGAACTTAGCAGCTAACCCAAAGTGACCCAGTGCTTCTTCAGAATAATGGGCTTGCTTCAAACTACGCAGCATCATCATCTGCACAACAGCTTCTTCAGGAGTGTCCATTGTCTTAGCAACAACCTTCTGCAAATCAATCGGCTTTACATGATTAGGATCAGCTTTAATATTCAAACCAAAGGCACTACAAAATTCAAAGAAGCTCTTAATTCTTTCACCATCTGGAGTTTCGTGAACTCGATACAAAAAGGGAACATGCTTTTTGAAAAAATCTTCAGCAACTGTTTCATTGGCAATTAACATGAATGACTCAATCATTTTTTCGGCAGTACCACGATCATGTAAAACAATATCAGTTGGTTTACCCTGCTCATCAACGACAATTTTAGCTTCTGGTTCTTCAAAGTCAATTGCCCCACGCTCATGGCGCTTTTTGTATAAAGCATTATGCAATTCTGCCATGTCTTGCAACATTGGCCGCAATTTAATGTATTTTTCTTCTAATTGTTCAGTGTTATTTGGATCAAGGGCCTTATTAACATTATTATAAGTTAAACGTCCATGCGACCGCATTACCGACGGATGAATCCGGTAATTAACCCGATCGCCTGCTGGCGTAATTTCCATTTCACAAGATAAAACTAACCGATCTTGGCCCTCATTCAATGAACAAATTCCGTTAGATAATCGAAACGGTAGCATTGGAATTACGCGGTCAACTAAGTATGTACTATTACCTCGAGCAAAAGCTTCTTCATCAAGTGGTGTTTTTTCTGTCACATAGTGAGAAACATCGGCAATATGAACGCCCAAATGATAATTACCATTAGGTAATTTCCATAAAACAACGGCATCATCAAAGTCCTTAGAATCATCGCCGTCAATAGTAACTGCCGGTTGAGCCGTAATATCCTCACGATTAGCACGCTCTTGCGCTTCAATATGGTCTGGAATAGCATTGGCCTGCGCCATCGTATCTTCTGGCCATTCTGTCCGTACATCATGAGCGGATACAATTGACATAATATCAACACCGGGATCGTTCTTATTACCAATAATATCAATAACTAATCCTGCCATTGAATCAGGGTTATCCTTACTTGGATAATTAGCAATGGTGACTTTAACCATATCACCCATTTGCGGTCTTAAACCATCTTCACCGACATAAACACGGTACTTATGCAGCTTTTTATTGGTACTCAAAACATAGCCAACAAAATGACTTATTTTTACCTGCGCATCAGTTAAAGGATGAAATTCCCCAACCAAGGTCTCGAGACTACGCTCAATGATTTCCTCAACTTGACCTTCTGGTCCCTTACCATTCCATGGATTACCACCAGCTGTAATTTTAACGCGAACCTTATCACCATCAATTGCATAGGCGGTATAATCACTAGCAACAAAAATATCATCAGTCTCTTCATCTTCTAATTTTACAAAGCCAAACCCCTTATCATTAGCCTTGAAAGTCCCTTCAACTTCAGTATTTTCCTGTGCCAATTGATAATGACCATTACCATCGGTAATAATCTTTTTTTCTTGTTCCAAAAAAGAAAGAGCCTTAACAATATCTGAAAAACTGCCTAGACGATCTCGCCGCAACATTCGATCAATCTGCTCTACTTGATATTGACTTTTGGGATTACGGCGAAAGATTTCTAAAACATTAGCTAAGATCTTTTCATTTTGTGCCATGCACTAATCTCCGTTTCTTATTTAAAAATATAAAAAAATTCCTCCCATCGTTTGATCGGGAGGAACTATCACTTACTTTGAAGACAAATAAGCTAATATGATAGCAAAAGCGAAAAAGAGAACCAGCAAAACGGCCGTTACTTTTTCCATAAATGCTTCAAAACCACGTTTCTTCGTTTGGCCACTAAAAACTGCGCCGCCTGACAAGGCATTCAATGCATCCTGTTGCTTCTGCGGCTGCATCATTGTCGCAATCACGATTAAAATCGAGACAATAATTAGTAGCGTCATAAATAAATTGTACAATGCGCTGCCTCCAATATCCAGATACGATTATTCATCAATTTTATCATAAAAGTCGACTTTTTTCGAGTATTTATTTTTTAAGTTCTGGTGCATCTGTCTTAAATTTAGACTGCGTTGATTTCCGATGATTCTGATACCACAAAGATGATTTAACAGGTTTAAACAGCTTCTTTAAGGCTTTGTCCTTGTTATAGTCATAATCACGTGCCTTAACCTTTTTAAACCACTTTGGCTTGTAAAAGCGCAGCAAATTACCATCAATTACACGATCAGATAAAGATAACTGCGTCGTTACCTTGTTGGAAATTGCCGTTAACTTCAATTTGAGTTTTTTATTCGGCGCAACAAGTTCTGTTCCTGTCTTAGTATCATAATAAGTACCACTGACCTTAGCATATTGCGGTGTGATAAAGTCGCCATTACGCTGGGCGACAATCTGTGGTGCCTTATTACTTAATAAATCATGGCCAAACTGAATAGTACCTTGATTATTAATTCCCAATAAATTAAGCAGCGTCGGTAAAACATCAATTTCGCCGCCATAAGTCTTCCTAATGCCGCCTTTAAGGCCTGCCATATGAAACATTAATGGCACCCGTTGAAACTTCAAATTATCAAAATCCGTAAATTCATCCTGCTTCAGCAATTGTGCACTTGCCTTGTGGTGATTACCTGAAATACCGTAATGATCGCCATACAATACAACTAAAGTTTTTTTATCAAGTCCTGTTTTCTTCAGCCAATGCATTAACTCACCAATTGCTTGATCCAAATAATGAGCTGTCTGCACATAGCCGTCAACAGTTTCATCCCCAGTATCTGTCTTTGCAATTGTTTGGTTTTTCTTATCAATGTCATAGGGATAATGGTTAGTTACCGTAATCAGCTTTAAATAAAATGGCTGCGGTAAACGTTCAATATACTTAATTGACTGATCAAAAAAGATTTTATCTTTCAAGCCATAGCCAACATAATATTTCGGCTTATTTTGATAATAAGATAATGGCATAAAATACTGATAGCCAAATTGCTTATAGGCATTATTACGATTCCAAAATGAACCAGCGCCACCGTGCATGACCGCAGTTGTATAGCCAGCCCGCTGATTTAAAATCGCTGGTGCACTTTCAAACGTGTTCGACGTGCCGTAACTCGACATTGCAGAGCCTGATTGCAAACCATAAAGCGAATTTTCCAACATCATTTCAGCATCAGATGTCTTACCTTGACCGACTTGATTATAAAAGTTAGCAAAACTCAAAGTATCTTTAGCATGATATAACTTACTTAGGTTAGGCGTAACTGCCTTTCCCTTCCATTTATACCCAATCAAAAATTGCTGAAAACTTTCTAAGTGAATAACTAGGACATTTTTCCCCTTAGCTACACCAGTATATTGCGGATTCGGCTTAACATAATTTGCCTGCAGATATTTTTGCACCGAACTCAAATCCGAAACATTTGCTTTAGCCATCTGGGCACTTGTCTGTGCAGTCTTAAAGCCATCATAGACAGCATAATCGTTCATCCCCAGATACTTAACAATATAATTATTATCAAACGTCCGCGTCAATAAACCCGAACGGTCTTTTTGTGCCATTAATACGTTAAGACCAATTAAAACTACGGCTAATCCTTCTAATAATAGATTGAATTTCAACTTAAATGGTCGTAAGTCATACTTAATAATGCCACTACAAAGTAAACAAATAATCGCACCTACATCAATAAACGTTAGAAAGTCAGTAGCGTGTGTAATCCCAACAATACTTTTACCAAGATTATCTGCAGTTGAACCCGAAGTCTTAATAATTGATAACGATAAAAAATTTGAAAACTCACGGTAATACAAAATGTTAGCAAATAACCATAAGCTCAGTACAAAATCAATTGCAATAACAATCCAATACGATTTGCGGCCCTTAAAGAATAAACCAATTCCTAATAGAAGCAAGCCTGCTGGTAATGGATTAAGTAAGAGTAAAAAATTTTGAGTTGCTCCTACTGCTCCCAAATTAAATTTTGTTAAATAGATTGCGTATGTTTTCAGCCAAAAAGTCACTAAAACAATAGTGAAAAAGCCTAATTTGGTTCCTGTCAACCTTTGCAAAAAAGACTTGATCCGTGTCATTTCCTTCTCCTCTCACCACGTTAATATACTACGCTAAAGCGAAATTAAACATAGTGATTTTAGCAAAAATTAATCATTTGCCGGACTAATAATTTTTTGTGGTTTAAATATCCAACCGAAAATTCCTAGAATCATCCCAAAGAAATACGTCACAAACCGCCACAAAAACATCCCTAAAACCAAGGTCCCATTAGTTGAAATAAAAGTAGCAAAGAGCGTCTGAAAACTGTATTCAGCACCACCTGAAGCTCCTGGAATCGGAATAATTGCCATAAACATAATAATCATAATATTCATTTGCGTTACACTAGCCCAGTTAGCTGGTACATTCAAGGTTACTAATACCAGATACGGAATTGAATAAAAACAAAGCAACTGTAAAATCGTAAACACACCACTTAAAAGCAGCTTGGTTTTTTCTTTTTTTAATTTTTGACTTTCACGATAAAAAGTATCAATTTTAACCATTGTCGCTTGCCGCCAAACAGCGACACGTTGCGGATTAATCACTTTTGCCAGCAGATTCATTAACCAATCAGCTGCTTTTTTAGTCCAATTATAAGCAAATAAAATCGCTAGTAAAAAAATGATCGAGCTAACATGAATTAAAAAGCCAATTGCAATAAAAAATGCAAGTCCGGCAAATTTAGTTACGACCATATGAAACCCGCTGATAATGGTCACAACATAAGCTAAAAATACTACTATTTGATAAATAATAAATTTCATCAGCAATAGTGATGTTGCACGACCACCTTCAATACCCATTTGTACCATAGCCGCTAATTGTGATGGCTGTCCACCCGTCGACATTGGTGTGATGGCATTAAATAAGGCTTGAATAAGTGGAATCCTCATAAATGACCATTTTGAACGCTTAGGCTCATTCTTTCTATGTGCTAAGACTGCCAAAATACTTGCTTCAAAAACATAAGATAATAACATTAAACCAAAAACAGCAATTAAACTCCAAAGATTGATTTTCTTTGCTGCCGCTAAAAGTTGTGCTACTGGCGTTTCTTTTAAGTCAACAAACAAAACACCGCTGCTGATTGCTAAGACAATAAGTATTCCCCACAAATGTTTTTTATTCATCAGTGGATCTGCCCCATTCTTTTACCAATTTCATATTGTTCATGATAAAAATTATTCCAAATTTGTGCCAAATGCTCCTCAGAATACTTTTGACTAGCTAAATTAGACAAATTTTGGTACTTATTCAGCAATTCCTTGTCATTAACTATTCTTTGCAGCTGGGCATTCATCGCCTCAAAATCAGGCCCACTAAGATAGTAGCCACTAATAATAGCCTGATATAAATCCAAATCTCGCAACAAAACTGGTGTACCACAGCTAAAGGCTTCGAGCACAGACATCGGGAACAACTCATCATAAGACGGCAAAACGAATAAATCTGCAATATTGAGGTAGTCAACTAATTCTGCACGCTCAATAATTCCCGTAAATTTAAGGTTTGCTGGTGGATTATCAACTAATTTTTTAAAATGATCATACCCATCCGTGATTTTTCCAAAAGAGAAACCACCAGCCCAAATAAATTGAATATCAGGATTAGCTGTAGCCATTTTAACAAAATCATCAACACCCTTACGAGCTTGTACCTGACCGTCGCCAAAGACAACAAATTTGTCTAGCGGTATCCCCAATTGATGACGAAACGCATTTTTCTTCTCTTGCCGCTCAGGATAAAATTCCGTCTTCGAAACAAAATTGGGAATATATTTTACTCGGTCACGTTTAATGCCATACTTAACCAATTTATCAATAAAAATTGGATTAACAACAACAATTTGATCCATTCGCTTATAAAAATCAATTACATACTTGTAAAAAACTTTTTTAGCAAAACCGGGTAACTTAATTGAACCTTCCAAAGTTTCCGGCAAAAAATGCACGTAGCCAATTTTACGACCACGACTCGGTGAAAAGCTATTAGCAAAATACGTGGGATTAATCGTATGGTAATGCGTTAAATCACTTGCACCATACTTATTATTGGTCACATAAAACTCATCAACTAAGCGTGTCCTAAGTAAGCCAATTAATTCGTTATAGGCTGAGCCAACACCCTGGCCTTTAACTGAAGCAGCTTGAGAGAACATATTTATTCTAATCATTAGATTCCTCTTTATAGTTATCAATTACTTCCTGGTAAAACTGATGAACACTCCTACCAAAATGTTCGGCTGAAATTTGGTCAAGTTTAGCAGTCAATTTTTCTTTAGGAATTGTGTATTGTCCCTGCCGCAAATAACCTAGAATATCTGTCAGCATCTCACTTGGCTGAGTAAACACTTGACCAAAATCAGGATCATCAAAAACGTGTTCAGTATAATCCGTATCATAAACAACACACTTGGTTCCAGCAGCCAAGGCTTCAATGTAAGTCAAGCCCTGCGTTTCCGTATCACTAGCAGATACAAAAAGATTGGCCATTCGATAATAAGCACCCACATCTTCATGCAAAACATTACCGGCAAAAATAACATAATCTTCGAGAGTTAGACGTTCAACTTGCTGTTTGAGATCATCAACATCTGGACCATCGCCAGCGATTACTAAGCGTACCGTTGGAAATTCATCAATGATTTCAGGCATTGCATTCAATATCCGGTCAATTTTTTTCTCACTTGCAATGCGACTGAGCGTTAATAGAACGGGAGCGTCTTTAGCAATTCCAAGTTCTTGACGAACATCATGAATTGCCGCTTGATTCATTTCTTTAATGTCCACACCAGTCGGAATTACGCGCATAGGTATACTTACACCATAGCGGTACAAAAGAGCTTCTACGCGCTTACTTGGGGCAATTACACCGTCCATATTTTTAAGAAAAACATTGGTAAATTGCTTAACGTGATATGGCCGCAGTAAATGGCCATTCAGAACATAATGCAGATAATCTTCATACATTGTGTGATAGGTATGAATTGCCGGAATTTTAAGTTGATGGGCAACATACTTACCAATCATTCCTAATGCAAATTCAGTTTGTGTATGAACAACATCTAGCTTAACCTCACGAGCAACCTTAGTTGCTTCAAAAAAGCCGCGAAAGGCCACTCGACGAGCAGTAAATGAAATAAACGGTACACTGCTAAAACGAAAGACATTAGCTTCAACTGTCCCTTTTTTGACATGTGGATCAGTCGTTGTAAAAATAAAAACATTATGCCCCTCTGCTTCAAGGGCATCCTTAAGCGTTTTAATCGATGTTGCCACACCACTAATTTGTGGAAAATATGTATCGGTAAAAATACCAATATTCATCTGAATACCTCCGTATACTGGTATTATAAAGATTATGCATTGCATGTGCAATTATTATAAGAAAAATTATTATTTATAAAACAAAAAAACAACTCCCGTTAGGAGCTGTTTCTAATAATAGCGGTGATCGGGGTCGAACCGATACGTCCGAAAAGGACACCAGATTTTGAGTCTGACGCGTCTGCCAATTCCGCCACACCGCCATAATATTAAATTATTAATTAATAGTCCGTGCAATGAACCAAAAGGCGGGGATCGGATTTGAACCGACGATTAAGGTTTTGCAGACCTCTGCCTTACCACTTGGCTACACCGCCATTAGCTATTTTAATAATAGATTGGGATAGCTGGATTCGAACCAGCGCATAATAGAGTCAAAGTCTAGTGCCTTACCGCTTGGCTATATCCCAATGCTAGGGCGGAATATGGGATTCGAACCCATGTATGCCGGATCCACAAACCGGTGTGTTAACCCCTTCACCAATTCCGCCATGAAGGTAAACAGGGATAGTAGGAATTGAACCCACACTAGCGGTTTTGGAGACCGATGTACTA
This sequence comes from Lactobacillus sp. ESL0785, assembly GCF_029395455.1. Taxonomy (NCBI): domain Bacteria; kingdom Bacillati; phylum Bacillota; class Bacilli; order Lactobacillales; family Lactobacillaceae; genus Lactobacillus; species Lactobacillus sp. ESL0785. Next base: position 423,870 of record NZ_CP113916.1, on the reverse strand, counting down.
CCTTTATACGATATCCCTATTATGGAGGAGGGTGGATTCGAACCGCCGAACTCAGAGAGAGCGGTTTTACAGACCGCCGCGTTTAGCCACTTCGCTACTCCTCCAGGCTGATGGCGCGGGACGGAATCGAACCGCCGACACAAGGAGCTTCAATCCTTTGCTCTACCAACTGAGCTACCGAGCCATCTTACGGTCCATATCAGATTTGAACTGATGATCTTCTCCGTGACAGGGAGACGAGATAAACCACTGCTCCAATGGACCATATTGCGGGAGATGGATTTGAACCACCGACCTTCGGGTTATGAGCCCGACGAGCTACCTAACTGCTCCATCCCGCGATGTTATTAAAGGAGGATGTGGGATTTGAACCCACGCACGAGAAACCCGTCTAACGGTTTTCAAAACCGTCCCCTTAAGCCACTTGGGTAATCCTCCAAAATGTAAAAAATACCAAAACTTGTTGGCAATGACCCGTACGGGATTTGAACCCATGTTACCGCCGTGAAAGGGCGATGTCTTAACCGCTTGACCAACGGGTCATATTCTTTTCTTCTTACAACATAAGACGCTTAATTATAATACCTAATATTGTCTGAAAAGTCAACTATTTTATTTTGTAAATTCAAGTGTTGCATTACATACCTGAATCACAACGTTATTAATAATACAGGATTACACCGAATCTTGCAAGACTTTTATATAAAAAAGTTTGCTTTTTTGTATAACAGTTATCTAACCATTGATATTTCAACCTTTTATCTATCAAGTAAATGGAAGTTTTATTCTAAAAACTACCTAAGTTTGCTATATTATACTTACTCTGCAAACAAATTTTTACTTATGTGAACTAATCTTGAACCTAAAATAAAAATCACTCTTCAGTATAACGAGTAGTCAAGAATAACTTGAAAGTTATCAGAAAATATATAAACCTTATTTTGACGACTGCTGAATAATAACGTTAGCCAGTAAATACTAATCTGAATTTTTGAAAATACATTATACCAAATAAAACACTTTAAGAATTAATACTCAAAGTGTTTCTAAAATAATATTCAATTAACGGAGACTGAGGGATTCGAACTCTCGCACCGGAATAACCCGATCTACACCCTTAGCAGGGGCGCCTCTTCAGCCACTTGAGTAAGTCTCCAATGGGCCTAAATGGACTTGAACCATCGACCTCACGCTTATCAGGCGTGCGCTCTAACCAGCTGAGCTATAGGCCCATTAAGCGGGTAACGAGAATCGGACTCGCGACTAAAGCTTGGAAGGCTTTCGTTTTACCACTAAACCATACCCGCACAAATATGTAAAATAATGGCGCGGGACGGAATCGAACCGCCGACACAAGGAGCTTCAATCCTTTGCTCTACCAACTGAGCTACCGAGCCATCTTACGGTCCATATCAGATTTGAACTGATGATCTTCTCCGTGACAGGGAGACGAGATAAACCACTGCTCCAATGGACCATATTGCGGGAGATGGATTTGAACCACCGACCTTCGGGTTATGAGCCCGACGAGCTACCTAACTGCTCCATCCCGCGATGTTATTAAAATAAAAAGTACAAAATCCAAATTATGGACCTTGTAGGACTCGAACCTACGACAGGACGGTTATGAGCCGTCTGCTCTAACCAACTGAGCTAAAGGTCCAAGCTCTAGCAATAGCGGCGGGGGGGATCGAACCCTCGACCTCCCGGGTATGAACCGGACGCTCTAGCCAGCTGAGCTACACCGCCAAGAAGTAATCACAAAAAACATAAGATTACAAATCGGGAAGACAGGATTCGAACCTGCGACCCCCTGGTCCCAAACCAGGTGCTCTACCAAACTGAGCCACTTCCCGTTTATGCATGCGCCCTGAAGGATTTGAACCTTCAACCTTCTGATTCGTAGTCAGACACTCTATCCAGTTGCGCTAAGGGCGCGTCATTATATGCCGAGGACCGGAGTCGAACCGGTACGGTTGAAACCAACCGCGGGATTTTAAGTCCCGTGCGTCTGCCAATTCCGCCACCCCGGCAAGTAATGAAGCGGAAGACGGGATTCGAACCCGCGACCCCCACCATGGCAAGGTGATGTTCTACCACTGAACTACTTCCGCGTAATATATAAATGCCGATTATACGATTTGAACGTACGACCCCCTGTTTACAAGACAGATGCTCTACCAACTGAGCTAAATCGGCATGATGTAAATATGGTAACTATATTGGCCAATACGGGTGGTGGGACTTGAACCCACACGTCCGAAAACACTAGAACCTAAATCTAGCGCGTCTGCCAATTCCGCCACACCCGCAAAATGGGGTCATGAGTCGTGACGGGCTTGAACCGTCGACCCTCTGATTAAAAGTCAGATGCTCTACCGACTGAGCTAACGACTCGGTATGGAGGATACAGGGCTCGAACCTGTGACCTCCTGCTTGTAAGGCAGATGCTCTCCCAGCTGAGCTAATCCTCCAAAGCACGGCAGCGTCCTACCCTCGCAGGCAGTCTCCCACCAACTACTCTCGGCGTGAAGAAGCTTAACTGCTGTGTTCGGCATGGTTACAGGTGTTTCCTTCTTGCTATTGCCACCGTACTTTTTCTGTTTGAGTTCTTACACTCAAAACTAAATATAATCTCTTAAAAAAAACTTACTTACAATCCCAGATTGCTCAAGCTCTGGTCAAGTCCTCGACTGATTAGTACTAGTCCGCTCCAAGTCTCACGACTCTTCCACTCCTAGCCTATCTACCTCTTAGTCTTTGAGGTGTCTTACTACTTTCGTATGGGAAATCTCATCTTGAGGGGGGCTTCGCACTTAGATGCTTTCAGCGCTTATCCCTGCCATACTTAGCTACCCAGCTATGCCTTTGGCAAGACAACTGGTACACCAGCGGTATGTCCATCCCGGTCCTCTCGTACTAAGGACAGCTCCTCTCAAATTTCCAACGCCCACGACGGATAGGGACCGAACTGTCTCACGACGTTCTGAACCCAGCTCGCGTGCCGCTTTAATGGGCGAACAGCCCAACCCTTGGGACCTACTTCAGCCCCAGGATGCGACGAGCCGACATCGAGGTGCCAAACCTCCCCGTCGATGTGAACTCTTGGGGGAGATAAGCCTGTTATCCCCAGGGTAGCTTTTATCCGTTGAGTGATGGCCCTTCCATGCGGTACCACCAGATCACTAAGCCCGACTTTCGTCCCTGCTCGAGTTGTCTCTCTCGCAGTCAAGCTCCCTTATACCTTTACACTCTGTGAATGATTTCCAACCATTCTGAGGGAACCTTTGGGCGCCTCCGTTACTCTTTAGGAGGCGACCGCCCCAGTCAAACTGTCCATCTGACACTGTCCTATATCTCGCTTAGAGATATTAGTTAGAGCAGCCATCAAACAAGGGTAGTATCCCAACATTGCCTCTGATAAGACTAGCGTCCTATCTTCTCTGGCTCCTACCTATCCTGTACATGTTTAACAGCTACTCAATATCAAATTGCAGTAAAGCTCCATGGGGTCTTTCCGTCCTGTCGCGGGTAACCCGCATCTTCACGGGTATTATAATTTCACCGAGTCTCTCGTTGAGACAGTGCCCAAATCATTACACCTTTCGTGCAGGTCGGAACTTACCCGACAAGGAATTTCGCTACCTTAGGACCGTTATAGTTACGGCCGCCGTTTACTGGGGCTTCAGTTCGAACCTTCGTCTTACGACTAAGCTCTCTCCTTAACCTTCCAGCACCGGGCAGGTGTCAGCACCTATACGTCGTCTTACGACTTTGCAGATACCTGTGTTTTTGATAAACAGTTGTTTGGGCCTATTCACTGCGGCTGGCTCTTACACCAGCACCCCTTCTTCCGAAGTTACGGGGCGATTTTGCCGAGTTCCTTAACGAGAGTTCTCTCGCTCACCTTAGTGTTCTCCACTCGACTACCTGTGTCGGTTTGCGGTACGGGTACGTTAGCTCTCACTAGAAGCTTTTCTTGGCAGTGTGACTTCCAAACCTTCGCTACTTTAATTTCGCTCCTCATCACGACTCATGATTATTAAAAGCAAGCATTTAACTCACTCTCTCACTTATCGCTTGAACATGGCTTCCAGCGCCATGCGTTCTTTGCCTCCTGCGTCCCTCCTTCGTTTTTAACGATCTAACGCAGTACAGGAATCTCTACCTGTTGTCCATCGGCTACGCCTTTCGGCCTTACCTTAGGTCCCGACTTACCCTGGGCGGACGAGCCTGCCCCAGGAAACCTTAGTCTTTCGGCGGATAGGATTCTCACCTATCTTGCGCTACTCATACCGGCATTCTCACTTCTAAACGCTCCAACTATCCTCTCGATTAGCCTTCACCGCATTTAGAACGCTCTCCTACCACGTGTATTACTACACATCCACAGTTTCGGTACTATGCTTAGCCCCGGTAAATTTTCGGCGCAGCGTCACTCGACTAGTGAGCTATTACGCACTCTTTTAATGATGGCTGCTTCTAAGCCAACATCCTAGTTGTCTACGCAACTCCACATCCTTTTCCACTTAGCATAGATTTTGGGACCTTAACTGGTGATCTGGGCTGTTTCCCTTTCGACTACGGATCTTATCACTCGCAGTCTGACTCCAGTGCTTTGATATCTGGAATTCGCAGTTTATCTGAATTCAGTAACCCCTGACGGGCCCTTCGTCCAAACAGAGCTCTACCTCCATTATCATCCTCGCACCAGGCTAGCCCTAAAGCTATTTCGGAGAGAACCAGCTATCTCCAAGTTCGTTTGGAATTTCACCGCTACCCACAGCTCATCCCCGCAATTTTTAACTTACGTGGGTTCGGTCCTCCAGTGCGTTTTACCGCACCTTCAACCTGGCCATGGGTAGGTCACTTGGTTTCGGGTCTACATCAACTAACTATCTCGCCCTATTCAGACTCGCTTTCGCTACGGCTCCGTCTTTTCTGACTTAACCTCGCTAGTTAACGTAACTCGCCGGTTCATTCTACAAAAGGCACGCCATCACCCTTTAATGGGCTCTGACTACTTGTAGGCACACGGTTTCAGGTTCTCTTTCACTCCCCTTCCGGGGTTCTTTTCACCTTTCCCTCACGGTACTGGTTCACTATCGGTCACAATTTAGTATTTAGCCTTGCGAGATGGTCCTCGCTGCTTCAACCGGAATTCCTCGTGTTCCGGCCTACTCAGGATTCTGCTCAGCGTACTTTCAATTTCGCTTACGGGGCTCTCACCCTCTCTGGCTTATCTTCCCAGATAATTCTGCTATCTCCTGTACTACCTTCTTGCAGTCCTACAACCCCAATTGATAAATCAACTGGTTTGGGCTCTTTCCTCTTCGCTCGCCGCTACTAGGGAAATCGATTTTTCTTTCTCTTCCTGCAGCTACTTAGATGTTTCAGTTCACTGCGTCTTGCCCTAACTGACTATCTATTCATCAGCTAGTAATATGATCTCTCATACTGGGTTCCCCCATTCGGATACCTCCGGATCTCTGCGTACTTACCGCTCCCCGAAGCATTTCGCTGTTTGTCACGTCCTTCTTCGCCTTATTGTGCCTAGGCATTCACCGTGCGCCCTTCTTTTCTTGACCTTACTCAAGATACTCTCTCGGTCGCTCTTGCAATCTGTTTCTTTTCTTCAATGATTGTGTCTCGGTTTTTTTCTTGGATTATATTCAGTTTTCAATGTACTAACTCTTTTTGAGGTACTACCCTCAAAACTAAACAATGTTCGCGCCTTTCGTGTGCTTCCGTTGCTCCTAGGCTTCCTCTAGTATCTCTACTCTCCACCTATTCGCTCTTCCTTAGAAAGGAGGTGATCCAGCCGCAGGTTCTCCTACGGCTACCTTGTTACGACTTCACCCTAATCATCTGTCCTACCTTAGACGGCTGACTCCCCGAAGGGTTATCCTACCGGCTTTGGGTATTACAGACTCTCATGGTGTGACGGGCGGTGTGTACAAGGCCCGGGAACGTATTCACCGCGGCGTTCTGATCCGCGATTACTAGCGATTCCAGCTTCATGCACTCGAGTTGCAGAGTGCAATCCGAACTGAGATTAGCTTTAAGAGATTCGCTTGCCTTCACAGGTTCGCTCCTCGTTGTACTAACCATTGTAGCACGTGTGTAGCCCAGGTCATAAGGGGCATGATGACTTGACGTCGTCCCCACCTTCCTCCGGTTTGTCACCGGCAGTCTCATTAGAGTGCCCAACTTAATGCTGGCAACTAATAATAAGGGTTGCGCTCGTTGCGGGACTTAACCCAACATCTCACGACACGAGCTGACGACAGCCATGCACCACCTGTCTTAGTGTCTCCGAAGAGAACTTCATATCTCTATGAATTGCACTAGATGTCAAGACCTGGTAAGGTTCTTCGCGTTGCTTCGAATTAAACCACATGCTCCACCGCTTGTGCGGGCCCCCGTCAATTCCTTTGAGTTTTAACCTTGCGGTCGTACTCCCCAGGCGGAGTGCTTAATGCGTTAGCTGCAGCACTGAGAGGCGGAAACCTCCCAACACTTAGCACTCATCGTTTACGGCATGGACTACCAGGGTATCTAATCCTGTTCGCTACCCATGCTTTCGAACCTCAGCGTCAGTTACAGACCAGAGAGCCGCCTTCGCCACTGGTGTTCTTCCATATATCTACGCATTCCACCGCTACACATGGAGTTCCACTCTCCTCTTCTGCACTCAAGAAAGGCAGTTTCAGATGCAATTCCCCGGTTGAGCCGAGGGCTTTCACATCTGACTTGTCTTCCCGCCTGCGTTCGCTTTACGCCCAATAAATCCGGACAACGCTTGCCACCTACGTATTACCGCGGCTGCTGGCACGTAGTTAGCCGTGACTTTCTGGTTGATTACCGTCAAATAGATAACAGTTACTCTATCTATCCTTCTTCACCAACAACAGAGCTTTACGATCCGAAAACCTTCTTCACTCACGCGGCGTTGCTCCATCAGACTTGCGTCCATTGTGGAAGATTCCCTACTGCTGCCTCCCGTAGGAGTTTGGGCCGTGTCTCAGTCCCAATGTGGCCGTTCAGTCTCTCAACTCGGCTATGCATCATCGCCTTGGTAAGCCATTACCTTACCAACTAGCTAATGCACCGCGGGTCCATCCTCTAGTGACAGCTCGAAAGCCGCCTTTCATAGCTAGATCATGCGATCTTACTTCTTATTCGGTATTAGCATCTGTTTCCAAATGGTATCCCAATCTAGAGGGCAGGTTACCCACGTGTTACTCACCCATCCGCCGCTCGCGCTTTTATCTTCCTACCCGAAGGTATTCTGTTAAAATTGCTCGCTCGACTTGCATGTATTAGGCACGCCGCCAGCGTTCGTCCTGAGCCAGGATCAAACTCTCATTTTTAAATGTTTGTTTGAATGTTTGCTCATTCGTTCCAAGATTTGCATCTCGGATTTATTTGCTTGCGAAATTGACTTCGCTTTTTTGTTTTGGGTTCTTACACCCGCACACTTTTTGCGAAAACATTGTTCAGTTTTCAAGGTACTACCCGCTGATGCATTAGCTGCACCAGCGCTTTTTTATTTTAACAGAAGCAATTTCTTTTGTCAAGAACTTTCTTCTGCAACGCTCTTGATGAATTCTCGCTTCACTCAACAGCGTTTATTATCTTACTAAACCTTTCACTCTTTGTCAACTGCTTAGCTTGATCTTTTTTCGCCGCCTCTGACTCTCAAGCCTTTCGCTCTCTTGCCCGACGACAGTTATTAATACTACCAACTTACTCTCTCTTTTGCAAGCTTTTTTTGCAAATTATTAAAATGACTTACTTCTAATTTCATGGTAAAGTTGTTATATCAACGTTTTGAGGGGAGTTTTTAAAATAAAAAAATTTGACATTGCAATCATCGGCGCAGGTCCAATTGGACTTTTTGCTGCTAATTTTGCTCATTTACATGGTCTAAAAACAATTGTATTCGATTCATTAGAGGAGGTGGGCGGCCAACCTAAATTACTTTATCCATTCAAAAAGATTTTTGACATTCCCGTTTTTGCCTCAATTACGGGTCGGAATTTAATTACACAGTTAAAGTTGCAAGCTGAAAAAAATGCTTCTTTTTCTTTAAATCATCGTGTAAGTGAAATTAATCATGACGATGATCATTTCCTAATTGACCATGAATTTCTTGTTAAAAGCGTTATTATTGCTACAGGAACCGGCTCATTTTCACCTAAAAAATTTCCACTTAAGATGGATAAAGAGCAAACTAAGCACGTTCACTACTATATAAGAGAGCCTAAAAAATTCGCCAAGCAAACAATAGGAGTTTTTGGCGGTGGTGATTCAGCACTCGATTGGGCACTAGAATTAGCTCAGCAGCCGGACACACAAATCAAACTAATCCATCGACGAAACGAATTTCGCGGTTTAGAAGGTAGTCTAACGCAACTAAAAAGTTTAAAAAATGTTGAAATTCTAACGCCTTATCTTCCTAAAACCTTACAATTAGTGAATAATCAGCTAAGCATCGGCTTAAAACAAGTCGGCACAACAACTATTAATCAGCAAATTTTTGACCAAATTGTTGTTGCCTATGGTTTTCGCGCTAATAATAACTTTGTTCGCAAGTGGGGCGTTAATCTATCTGGAGGACAAATTACAGTCTCTAGTGAAATGAAAACTAACATTCCCGGTATTTACGCAATCGGTGATGCTACTACCTATCCTGGGCGCGTACCAGTGATTGGTCTTGGTTTTGGCGAAGCACAAATCGCAATTACTTCAATTATGCGGTCACTTTTCCCAGAGAAAACTTTAACCATCCACTCAACTAGCATTTAGGAGAGAGCTTTATGACGCTAATCAACTTTATCCTACACATTGACCAGCACTTGATTACTATCGTTAATCAATTCGGTAATTGGACCTATATCATTCTCTTTGGCATTATTTTTATTGAAACTGGCCTCGTGATCTTTCCGTTTTTACCCGGAGATTCGCTGATCTTTGCTGCCAGTTCCATGGCAGTTAATCCCAAGTATCACTTAGATATTTGGCTAGTTTACCTCACAGTGCTACTTGCAGCTGTTCTCGGCGATGCCTGCAATTATGAATTAGGTGTTCGCTCAGTCAACGCTGGCATTCGCCATTCCTGGTTTAACAAGTTAATCAATCAAAAAAACCGTTTAGCTGCAGAACAATTTTTTGAGCGTCACGGTCCAATCACGATTGTTATCGGTCGTTTTATTCCGTTTATCAGAACTTTTGTCCCTTTTATTTCTGGGGGTAGCAAAATGCATTATGGTAAATTTGCTAGCTATAACTTAATCGGCGGTATTCTCTGGTGTGGCGTATTTACTGTTATCGGATTTTTCTTCGGCAACATTCCATTTGTAAAAGAACATTTTTCGTTATTAATCCTCGCAATTATTTTTATTTCAATTGTTCCAATTTTGATTATGACAGTTAAAAAACACATTTCATTAAAAAAGGAGTTCCATTAATGGAACTCCTTTTTTAACGCTGCAATAGTTTTTCAGCAAAATATAATTCATAAATCACACCGCTAACCGCAAAACAGGCCGCAAAAAAGCCTTCTGTCAGTAAATTAATAATCGGATCAGTTGCCGGATCAAACAGCCACGTAGTGCTACCTGCAAAAAGCAAATGATGAAAAACAACAAAAAAACTATCAAAATTAGTTAATGCAAACGGCAAAATGGCAATCGGCAATAATAAAAAGAGCAAGGCCCAAACTTTATTTAATTTAAGTGCCTTACTTTTTTGTTTGCGACACCAAAAATTAATTACCAGACAGCACAAGAAAGCAACAAATGCCAACACAAACAGCCGCTTAACGTCAGCGAAATGCCGTGCTGCCATTACAGAAGTCGGTAAATCGCGCATTTTTAATCGGTGCTTAAATGGCCAAATCAAGTACCATAACAATTGATCATAATTAAACATTACCTGACCTAGTGACAAATTAACTGTTCTGTTAGTTTTTTGCACCACAACAAAAACTAACAGTAACGGCCAACTGGCAATTATAGCGCCAACCACACTACTCGTTAACGCAAAAATAAAGTGATAAATTATCGTTAAAATGTTATTTTTTTTGCTCATAATTTAAATTTATCCAAACTATCGACCACAAATGTTGGCTGCCTCTTACCCTGAAGGTCAGCCAATTGAGTAATTCCAGTTGTTACCAATAACTGATCAACTTGACTATTAAAGCCTGCCTTAATATCCGTTTGATAATTGTCGCCAACTAGAATTGCCTGTTCTTTTTGACAATGCATCTTGGCTAAGGCCATTTTAACAATTATCGGTGACGGCTTACCAATATAAAGCGGCTCGTGCCCACTTGATACAGCAATCATCGCGCATTGTGACCCATTACCGGGCAGCAACCCCTCATCACTCGGTAAATTCAAATCTGCATTAGTCCCGATAAAGACAGCGCCATTCCTAATAGCGTCAGCTGCTACCTGCACCTTATGATAAGTCAAATCACGATCCATTCCTACAATAACATAATCTGGATTTTTGTTATTTAATTCAAATTCCGTATGCTGCCAAAATTCCTGCTGCAAACCAATTTCACCAATTAAATAAACGCCAATCGGCAGCTGACCAGAAGCATGTTCTAGTAAATAACTCACGCTTGCCATGCTAGGAGTATACACATGTGCAGTATCAGTTTTTACACCATGAAGCGCCAACTTATCCACAACCATCTCTGGTGTTCGCGTCGTATTATTTGTTAAAAAAAGGTAGTCTTTGCCCGCTTGCTCTAATCGGTGAACAAACCGAACTCCGGCTTCAATCGTACCCTTGCCTCGATAAATTGTTCCGTCAAGGTCAATTAAAAATAATTGATAATCTTTCACTTACTTGCTACCCTTTCTTTTTTTGATTACAAAAGAATGATGGTTGCTGCGCTCTTTTTTCACAGCTACTGTTTCGTGTTTTTTAAAGCTAGTTTTGTAAACTTTACGCCGCTTAAAAGTTGTCTTTGAGTGCTTGGCAGCTGCTCCTTGCCGATGCCACGAACCTGCACGATGCCAATTCTTATGTTGCTTAGTGCGATAATGATGCACTGGATTCATTAGTTGCAAAATAAAATAACCAGCCCCAGGATTACAATACTCCATGAGATAATCTGCAATCGTTTGCTCTTTACGATCAATTGCCGTCCGCATATTATCCCGATAAAAGCCCTTTAAGCGTAAATGCTCACTAGAAACATCCCCAACTAAAAAATCATACTGATCAAGATACGGATCATATTTTTGCCTAAGCATTTCAATATCTAACGCATCGCGCTTATTTATCAGCAGCTGATAAGTCTGCTGATTAATTTTGATTTTGTCATCATCTTGACCGACAACTGCCAGTGAATGGCGTAAAGGCTGCTCCTTAACAAATTTATTTTCATGATCTAAGTGACTGTTTTCGTTTTCGCTCGATTTAGTTGTCATCTGCTTCACTTCCTATTAATCGGGTACTCTTGAGCTAAATAATTACCAATTACTTCACGTAAAAACTGTGGGAATAAAAATTTATTATCACCAACAATTGCTAATGTTGGAAAAAATGGAACTAAAACATAATGGTCAAGAACTGCTATTTGATAATCTGTTTGCGGATCAATTTCTTGCCCATTAACATAAACAATGCGGCTAACCGGATCAAACTTAATTCCGCGATAATACATTTGACCAAAAATCTTCCCGCGAAAGCTCATCCCCTGCAAGTGAAAATGCTCCAGATAATGCCGATTCTTTTCAATTTCCATAACTAATCGCCACAAATCGCTGCCCCTTAAAGTTGAACGAACAACATGCATGGAATGTGGTAAACATTTTTGCAAATCATACTTAGTTAAAATTCCTTTTTTAAATGGTGCCAAAAATAAGCCCGAACTAAGCATTGCCAAATCTGTACCAGCAAAATTTGCAATCGCATCAAGCGATACCTGAATTGCGGCCTGACGATTATCAGCAAATTTGGCAGGTAAATCAGCAACTTTTTCTTTTTCTAAAATCTCCTGCCCACGTTGTTCATATCCCTGAATAACTTTTTCATCAGCTTTTTCAGCCTTCATCAAGCTAGTTGATTCAACACACGGTACAATTTTTTGAACATGGTGGTGGTCATCAAGTTCAACGTGAATATTACCGACATAATTGCCCCACTTACCCGTCTGCGTCAACCAAACACCATTGACCTGTTCACCATGCTTAAGCAAATTATGACTATGACCGCCAATAATCAAATTAATTTGTGGATAATGCCGTGCTAAAAAGCGGTCCATGTTCAAGCCAATATGCGTTAATAGGATCAAAACATCATATTTACCTGCCAATCGTGGTAAAACTTGATCCATTGTTTCTTTAAGCATTTTGACATGCCAATGATTGGGCTTATAAGATAATGGATATGCAGCAGTTAAGCCTACTAAAGCAATTCGCGTGCCCTTTTTAGTTATTAATAACTTGTCTTGCACACACCAATGAGGCATCGACTCGTCTTCTTCACGCAAATTAGCCAAAATCACCGGGAACTTAGCCCGATCAAACAACCGCTCAACCACTTCATGTGAATTTGAAATGCCTTCATTATTGCCAATTGTAATGGCATCGTAATGAAAGGAATTCATTAAATCAATGTTTGCTTGCCCAAAAGTCGCGTCAGTTAACGGATGCGAGCGATCCATAAAATCACCGGCATCAAAGGTTAAAATTTGATCGACTGATTTATCTGCCTGTGCCTGCTTTAAGTAGCGCCCAATTTTAGGAAAATGCTCAAAGTGCGAATGTAAATCATTAGTGTGTAAAATTCGAAGTGTCTCCATTTTCCCCGCTTTTCTATCCAATTTGGTTGGATTTTAAAATCATTTGATAAGCATCTAGAATTTTACCCTTAGGCTTGTCCCATTCTACCCAACTTGGATTTTTCCAATCATCTTCATTAGTTAAGGTTTCCAGCTGATAATTTTTATTAATATATTCTTCATACGTAATTAACGCTTTGGTCCGGGGAATATTTAGCTGTAAAATGCGCACGTTCTTAATCATCCCGTGATCAACAGCTAATTCCGCAATTCCATTTTGATCAATATTGGAAATTTCAAAATATTTACTGTTATCATTACGCGTAATTTCTTCAATTAAATCTAGTTCTTCATATTGTTGATCCATTAACTCACCTACATGAAATAAAAATTTTGCTATATAGCAAAAAATGTGTAACCATGCTATTGTATAAGCGATAGGGGTGTACACATGAAACATAAAAGCCAAATGCTTCTGGCTCTTTTTTTTAGCTTAATCTTTGTAACAACTAGTGGTTTTACTGTTGTCGGCCACAGAGGCGATCCAAGTAAGTATCCTGAGGAAACCATCCAAAGTGACAATTCCGCATTCAATTCTGGTGCCGATTATGTTGAACTCGACCTTCACCTGTCATCTGACGGCGTGCCGGTTGTTTCACATGATGATGACTTATTTCGAGTTACTCATACACATGCAATTGTATCACAAAATACTTGGCAAACACTCAGTCAGTTAACATATGATAATGGTGAACATGTGCTTAGTCTAGCACAACTCTTTCACCATTACCGCAATCAGCCAAACACAAAATTTGTTCTGGAAACCAAAATTGACCATTCTGTTGATCCATCGTACCAATTAGAAGACGAGATTGCACAAACCATTAAAAAATATCATATGCAAGACCGCGTAATGATCCATTCATTTTCAGCAGCTAGTTTATTCCATCTCCGCGCTCTTCTGCCAGATGCCTACTTAATTCTAATTGTTGGCAGCCTTAAGCGAATTAACTTCAGTAACTTGCCACAGGTCAATGCTGTCAATGTTTCATCTGATGTTATTCAAAATCATTCTTGGCTAATTCACTGGCTGCACTTACTCAATAAGCAAGTTTATGTTTGGGCTGAGATGGATGAGTCACCAGCCTTGTGGCATTGGCTAATTAATAAGAACGTTGACGGTGTTGTCACTAACTTCCCAGCGACTGGCTTCAAATATAAATTGGCTAAGGAAGGCACCAGTAAATATGATATCCACAGAAATGGTATTTACTTGGGCAAAACTAAAACACCAATTATGATGAATCCTTATGTCCGCATTAAGCAGCACAAGTACATTTATCCCGGCCAGAAACTTAATGTCATGTATGGTGTGCGGGCACACAATCAGCTCTTTTATCAAGTTGCCGATCAAACATTTATTTCAGCTGAATTTGTTAACCTCGACCTTAAACCCCAAGATATTGCGCCATATCAGGATAAACAAATTATCGCTAAACCCCATAAGCAAGTCCCAATCTACCGCTATCCAGATAATCAGTCCAAGACTAACCAACAATTAGCTAACAATCAACTCTATAAAATTGAAAACTTTAACGGTAGTCCTCAAAGTCTATGGCTTGATACTAAACTTGGGTGGATCAAAGCTCAAGATATTCTCTTCTATGGTTTTTTTGATCAAACAAGTTGGCGTAATTACCGGCAATTACCACGAATCAGCCGTTATCACAATATCGCTTTAACAGCTTACCTGCTGCCAGAAATTCCGCAAATTAAAAAATTGCCACAATTAATTCAGGCTACTAGCAAACTTTGTAACTAAAAAAGTCGCTTTACCTCCTTGGTGATGTAAAGCGACTTTTATTTGTAATCTATTCGTTAGTTGTACTTTGCTTTTTTAATAATTCATATGGTAGCTCAATTTGAGTATCAGTTACTTCTTCATTGTTCATTAACTTCGTCAGCATTCTCATTGCAACTGCCCCCATGTCATATAGCGGTTGCCGAATTGCCGTTAAAGCTGGCCGAACAACTGAAGCAATTTGAGTTGCACTAGCAGTAATAATTTCCAAATCATTCGGTACCTTTTTACCTGCATCAATTGCAGAATTTAAAATACCAACTGCGGTAATATCACGTGTCACAACTACGCCATCAACGCCATCTTGCAATAATTGAGAATATAAATTGTAACCATCAGAATGGTCTTTAATATTAGTATAAATATGACCTTCGCCCAAATTATGATCAGCCATAAATTGCTTGTATGCTGGAATCCGATAATTAGCATTAATCACAGCTTCTGCATCATCTACAACTAGACCCAAATTCTTTTTGCCATCATTGTAAAGCAAGTTCAAAGCTTCTGTATCAGCCTTAGTGTAATCAATGGTTACTGACGGAAATTCCTTGTGATTGTCCTTAGTGCCAGCAAGTACGACTGGCGTATCAGTCCGTTTAAAAGCCTCGACAGCTTCTTTAGGTAAACTATTAGCCATGTAAATCACACCATCAACCTGTTTGTTTAACAGTCCTTGAATAGCTTGATCTTCCTTCATCAACCGATTTTCAATACTTGTAATAATAATATTGTACTTGTACAAAAGAGCAATATCATCAATTCCCTTGGATAATTCAGCAAAATAAAGATTGGTCAGATCCGGCACAATCAAACCAACTGTTGTTGTTCTCTTAGAAGCAAGTCCTTGAGCAACAGCGTTTGGCTGATAATGCAACCGATTGATTACTTTCATTACCCGTTCACGTGTGTCTTTACGTACATTAGTATTGCCGTTAACTACTCGTGAAACGGTAGCCATTGAAACCTTGGCTTCCCGAGCAACATCATAAATTGTAATTTCTTGTTTACGCATTCTTAATCCCCTATCTAAAAAATATTCATTATAAAATTTAGCATGTATTGCTATTAATTGCAAACGTTTACAACTATTCTTTCATTTTTTCATGCCTAGAACATGATATACTTTTCTTAATCAGATATTTGATTTGAAAGGAATATGCACATGAATTTAACTAAATTACAAGAATGGCTGCAAAGTTCTGGCAACGATGTAGCTTACATTTCTAATCCAATTACAATTGCTTATTTTACCGGCTACGAAATGGAACCACACGAGCGCATTTTTGCTCTCTTAGCCTTTAAGGACAAGGAGCCCTTTATTTTTACTCCGGCCTTGAACGTTGAAGAAGCCAAAAACTCAGCTTGGAACGGTGATGTTTATGGTTACCTCGATTCTGAAGATCCATGGGCCATCATTGCTGACAAAGTTAAAAGCAGAACTTCAGACTATCACAAATGGGCCCTGGAGAAAAATAATTTGTCTGTTGCTCATTACCAATTAATTCACCAGCAATTTCCTGATGCCGATTTTAGCGGTGATGTTTCTAACTTTATTGCCAAAATTAGGCTTTACAAAACTCCAGAAGAAATTAAGCAGTTACAAGCTGCTGGCCGTGAAGCTGACTTTGCTTTTGAAATTGGCTTCAATGCCATTAAGACTGGAGTTACTGAACGTTATATTGCAGGTCAAATTGATTACCAATTAAAGCTGCAAAAAGGTGTCATGCATGAAAGTTTTGAAACCATTGTTCAAGCTGGTGCCAATGCTGCTAACCCACACCTAGGGCCATCAATGACTAAAATTAAGCCTAATGAATTAGTTTTGTTTGATCTTGGTACGATGCACAATGGCTATGCTTCTGACTCTAGTCGAACAGTTGCTTATGGTGAACCATCAGCTAAGGAAAGAGAAATTTACGAGATTGATCGTGAAGCTCAACAAGCAGCTATTGAAGCTGTTAGACCCGGAATGACTGCTAGTGAACTAGATGGTGTTGCCCGTGATATTATTACCAAAGCTGGTTATGGGCAATACTTTATCCACCGACTAGGTCACGGTATCGGCAAGGATGTACACGAATATCCATCAATCGTTCAAGGTAACGACTTAATTATTGAAGAAGGAATGTGCTTCTCAATTGAACCTGGAATCTATATTCCTGGAGTAGCCGGCGTTAGAATTGAAGATTGTGGTGTTGTTACTAAAGATGGCTATAAGCCATTCACTCGTACTGACAAGCAATTAAAGGTTTTACCAATCAACGATTAATTTAATCACTAACTAAAATGCACCAAGTAAGAATTACTCCTACTTGGTGCATTTAATTTAAATTACTTGCTGCTTTTACGCACGTGGATAAGCATCAGTTGCGGGATCATCACTTGCTTCAGCATGATGCAAGTCATCAACCGTCTTTTCTGCATTATCCTTTTGAGCAATGTCATTATCCTTAGAATCATCAATAACAATATCATCAAAATCTTTTAATTCAGAATCATCTTCAACATTCTTAGGAAAAGATGCCAATTGGTTCTTAACTACTTCAGTTCCATTATCATATTTTTTCTTTAGATCTTGAACAGTATCATTGTTCTTAACCTTGCTTTTCAGATCATCAACTTGATCGTCACTAACTAAGAGTGAACCAGCGATAAAGCCAGCAGCTGAGCCAACGATTGTTCCTAAGACAAAACTTGTTAATTTTTTCATACAAGTAACTCCTTTTATTTAATCTTCACCTTTACGTCGTTTTCGCCGTGCAAACATCGATGCTAAAGCAGAAGCAACAACTCCATTACGCTTAAAGTGAACTTGGCTGACACGTTCCGCCATTTTACGCGAAGAAGCATTAACATCTGAAACACTCTCACCTAAGTCGGCAGCTGCCTGCACAACAGGATCCAGAGTCTTCATTTTACTGTTAACATCCGCTAGCAAGACATTCGTCTTGTCGAGCAAATCATTTGTTTGATCAAGCAAGCCATCAACATCTTTTGCAAACAGCTGAATCGATTTATCCACAGTTTTAATTGTTTTTTCTGCTTCTTTAGTAGCCTTTTCAGCACGAACTAGCACTGGAATTGTAAAAAGTACTAAAATTATCAATGCAACAGCAGCAATCAATCCTGCCAGTGCACCATAGGAAATTTCCATCTTCTACCTCCAATTTTACATCTAAAAAAAGTCTAGCATGTAAACACTTTAATCTCAACCTATATATCATATTTTGCTATAGTTAATTTAGATAAATGAAAGTCAGGCACCATGAATAACTTACTTAAAATATATCTCAAATTTTTAAAATTAAATTGGGACAGTATTGGCGAACATTTACTCACAATTATTTGGCAACTAGTCTTATCAACAGCTGTTTTTTATATAATTGATTACTGCGGTAAAAGAATTATCAACCATTACTTAATACACAAAAAAAGACCACAAAATAAGCGAACAAGGACTGTAACCGCCTTAATTAATAGTATTTTTAGCTACACCGTAATTTTCTTTTACTTATTTGGGGTTTTATCAATTTTGGGGATTCCAATTGGTACGCTTCTAGCAAGTGCCGGAATTTTTTCCCTAGCTTTAGGGATGGGGGCGCAAGGTTTTGTTAGCGATCTAGTCAACGGATTTTTCATTTTAAGTGAAGATCAATTTGATGTTGGCGATATTGTACAGATTAATAATCAAACCGGCACCGTTATTCAATTAGGTCTTAGAACCACTCGCCTCAAAGGCAGCGATGGCTCAATCATCTATATTCCTAACCGCAATATTTCAATTGTGCAGAATCTGGCTCATGGCGGCATCGGCTTAGATATTACCTTGCAATTAAATGTCCAAAATGACTTTGACAAAGTCCGCGCCCTGATTAAACAGGCTAATAATCAGGTGGGACTTGCTAAAAAGACTTTGGTGCAAGGACCGAAGATTATTGGAATTACTAATCAAACCGCTAAAACTGTTGATTATGTAATTCACTTTCAGGTAAAGCCCGGCAAAGAGGCAATTGTTCAAGATAAGTATTTAAGTTACTATTTAAAAATTCTTCAAGAACATCAAATTACTTTAGCAGGATAAAAAGCAGGCCAATTTCATCAGAAATTGACCTGCTTTTTAATTAAACTGAGCTAACCATTCAGGCCAACTCTTGAGTAACTTTTTAATTGCCCTTCCGCGATGCGACAGGCTATTTTTTTCATCCAAAGTCATTTGCGCAAAAGTTTTACCCTTTTCTGGTACGTAAAATAGCGGATCATAGCCAAAGCCATCTTCACCACGTGGTACAGCTAAGATTTGGCCGCTGCATTGACCACTAACGACTAGATCACGGTCAAATTGACCTGGCCTTGAAGCAACAATTGTTGTATTGAACTTGGCTGTTCTTTTTTCTTGCGGGACTCCGCCAAGCTCTGCCAATAATTTCGCATTATTCTGGGCATCATTATGGCCTTCACCAGCATAACGTGCAGAATGCACTCCCGGAGCACCATCAAGCGCATCAACCATTAACCCCGAATCATCGGCAATTGTAATCATTCCACTAAAGTCAGCGAGTTCATGAGCCTTGAGCTTGGCATTCTGTTCAAAAGTTGTTCCGTATTCATCCACAATTGGTGGATTATCCAAGTCCACGTTAGTTTTAATCACAGACTCAATCCCTGCCTGTGCAAAAGCCTCACGCAATTCTTTAACCTTACCCTGATTAGTTGTCGCAAATAGTATCTCCTTAACCATGATTTTCTCCCTCATCAAGATGGCGAGCACTAAACATTGGCTCACCTAAAAAGCTGCGGCCTAATTCATTTACCATCGCCACATCACCAGTCGTGTAATACTCATGACTGACCATTGCTTGCGGACTACTAAATAAATCATCTCGCTTCATCACATTGTAAGTATACTGCGCAACCTGATCAGCTGGATCAACAATCTGCACCCGCTTACTGAGCACTTGGGCAAATTGATCGCGAATAATCGGAAAATGCGTACACCCTAAAATTATGGTATCAAAATCTTGCTGCTTAATCGGCGCTAGACTTTCTTTTACCGCCGTTAAGCAAGTTGCCGCATCAGCATCACGCTCAATTAGCGGCACTAATTTAGGTGCAGCTAGTTCTGTCACCTTAATTTCAGGATCTCGAAATTTAAGTTCTTTTTGGTAAGCATGTGACGCCGCCGTTACTTGTGTGCCAACAACTGCTACCCGCTTATTCTTCGTTACACCTGCAGCAGCCAAACTACCAGATTGAATAACACCAATAATTTGTTGGTCAACCTCTTTTTGAATTGTCGGCATTGCCGCAGCAGTGGCCGTATTGCAAGCAAAAATAATTAGTTTAACATCCTTACTTAATAAAAACTTAACACTTTGACGAGTTAATGCAATAATCTCTTCCTTAGACTTGTCACCATAAGGAATATGAGCATTATCACCAATAAAAACAGTTGATTCGTGTGGCATCTTTTGCATAACCTTTTTAACAACAGTTAAGCCACCAACACCAGAATCCAACAGACCAATTGGTCGATTATCCATAATACAAAATTCTCCCTAAATATTTTCTACTTTTATCAATTTTACGGTAAAATAGATAAGAATAAAAGGGATGAATACTTTATGCAAAACAACAACGAACAAAGTGAACATGTATATTTTGTCAATCAACTATACCGCGATTTTTTATTACCCCAGATTTTAGGAGATGATACTGAAGCAATTCTTTATTGGGCCGGCAAGCAAATTGCCCGCAAATACGATCTTGCATCGTATGAAGATATTAACAGCTTTTTCACAATTACTGAATTTGGTTCATTAAGCAAAAGCAAAGAGAAAAAAGCCACAATTACCTTTGAATTATCAGGACAAAATGTTACTGATAGATTAAATAGCGGCAGTCATGAATTTTCACTTGAAGCCGGTATTATCGCTGAAGCAATCCAAAAAGAAACCGGACGCACAACTGAATGCGAGTTGGCAATCAATGATAAAAAGCAAATTGTCCAATTAACCGCTCGCCTTGATTAAGCATGCTCAATTAATTGAATTTCTACTACTATTTGCAATATGATTAAAGTAAATAGAGGAGGAACTAAAATGCTTCGAGAATTTAAAGAATTTATTCAACGCGGTAATGTTATGGATCTTGCTGTTGGTGTTATCATTGGTGGTGCATTTACCAACATTGTTAATTCACTTGTAAAAAATCTCATCAATCCACTTCTGGGTTTATTCATTGGGCGCATTGATCTATCGAATTTAGCAATCAAAGTTGGTGGTGCAACCTTTAAATATGGTGCATTTATTAATGCAATCATCAATTTTTTGATTATTGCTTTCATTGTTTTCTTACTAGTCAAAGCCATTAATAAACTATCAAATAAGAAAGCTCCAGAAGCAAAACCAGCCCCACCAACTGCTGAAGACTACTTAAAAGAAATTCGTGACCTATTAGAAAAACAAGGCAAATAAAAAAGCTTCCTGAATACAGGAAGCTTTTTATTAATCAGTATATTGATTTAAGATCTGGTTAAGCTTGGGTTTTGGGGTATAACCAGTTAACCGATCAACGATTTTACCATCTTTCTTAATGATCATTGTTGGAATGGCCATAATGCCTAAAGAACTTGGGGTTTCCTTGTTCTGGTCAACATCCATTTTAGTAAATTTAACATCTTGACGCTCTTCAGCCAATTGATCGATAACTGGTGACTGCATCTTGCATGGACCACACCAAGTTGCCCAAAAGTCCGTCAATACAACACCACTATTAGTTTCTTCTTCAAAGTTTGTATCAGTTAATTCATCAACCATGAATATACCTCCTAATTAATCTAAGACTTTTTCTTAATAAATTTAGTATAGCAAGTTAACTTACTTTTTACAAGTAGTTCACTTTAAATGAACAATCGTAGCCCCATTGCCGCCTTCATTGGCTGGCGCATAATTATAGCTGGCAACATGACTGCTAGATTTTAAATATTGCCAAACACCTTTGCGAATTGCACCGGTACCAATACCATGAATAATCGTAACTATATCAAGTCCAGCTAAAAGAACAGAATCAAAATAGCGGTCTAAATTAGTCATTGCCTCTTCATAGCGCTGACCGCGCAAATCCAATTCACTTCGGGCATTACTACGGCGGTTAGCACTAACTGCATGAACAGTCTTTTGCTTAGCTTTAGGTTCATTACTAATCTTGGCCACATCACGATCGCTGACCTTCACTTTCATAATACCTAATTGCACTTCGTATTGGTGATCACCCAATTTTTTAGTAATGGTACCAACTTGACCGTAAGATAAAACTTTAACGCGGTTGCCAACTTCGACATGGTGTCGTTTCTTTTCACGTTGTAATACCTTGTTATGCGCTAAATTTTCTTCTTGCTTAGCTAATTGATTAAACTCACCTTTAGCTGCAATCACTTCATTTTGCTTAACGTTACCATGCTGCTGCTCCAATTGAGCAATAATTCGGTCAGCTTTTTTACGCTTTTTCGCTACAACTTCATTAGCACGATCTTGAGCAAATTCCAGCTGTTTTTGCACTCGTTGATTATACCAATCTAGTGCTTGCTGCAATTTGATTTCCAGTTTTTCACTCCGATCAAGACTGCTAGCCAAGTGATTGTGCGCATCAGTTGCTTCTTTAGTTTGGCGGTTCAATTTGGCAATCATCGTATTAATATCTGTATTTTCATCAGACATTAATCCCTGAGCCGTCTTCACAACGTCTTCACGCATTCCAAGCCGTCGAGCAATCGCAAATGCATTACTGTGTCCCGGAATACCGATTTGCAGGCGATAAGTTGGCGACAAAGTCTTCAAGTCAAACTCCATCGAAGCATTAGTAGTTTTAGGACGATTATAGCCATACAACTTCAATTCGGGATAATGAGTAGTTACCATAATTTTAGCTTTTTTCTTCCGCAAAAAGTCCAAAATACTAATTGCTAAACTTGCTCCTTCTTCAGGATCAGTTCCTGCACCAATTTCATCAATTAAAACTAAAGTTTTTTCATTAACCCTTTTCATAATCTGAACAATATCATTAATATGCGATGAAAAAGTACTAAGTGATTGCTCTATCGACTGTTCATCACCAATATCAGCACAAATATCCTGAAAGACACCAACCTGACTGCCTTCTGCCGTAGGAATAAACAATCCTGCTTGAGCCATCAACTGAAGCAAGCCAACGGTTTTTAACGTAATGGTCTTACCACCAGTGTTCGGCCCTGTAATCAAAATAGTATCAAATTCGCCGCCTAGCCGAATATCATTTGGAACAACTTTTTCAGGAGCAATCAAGGGATGGCGTGCTTGCAACAAGTGCAATTCATTAGCGGCACTCAACTTAGGTTCTGTTGCCTGCATTGCCTTAGCTAACTGAGCCTTGGCTTGCAAGAAATCCAGCTCAGTTAATGCTGCAGCAATCGCATCCAACTGGTCAACTTCTGTACGTGCTAAGTCTGACAAGTGCCGTAAAATACGGTGAATTTCTTGTCTTTCTTGTGCCAATAAGTTCTGCTGCCGGTTATTCAAGTTCAAAACTGCTCCAGGTTCAACAAACAAAGTTTGACCACTAGCACTTTGATCATGTACTACCCCACCAAATTTAGCACGATATTCTTGCTTAACCGGGATAACATAGCGATCATCACGAATTGTCACAATTTGCTCAGATAAATACTTACTGTCGTTGCCTTTGATGTAAGTATCCATGCGTGCTTTAATTTCTTCATCGTTACTTTTCAAGTCATGTCGCAGCCGCGCTAAATTGCTCGATGCAGTGTCCAAAACTTCGCCATCATAATCTAATGCTCGTTTAAGCTCGTTTAACAGCATTTCCGGAATATTTAATTCTGCCAAAATTATCTTGATTGCTGCTAAATCAACTTTTTCTTCGTCCACATCAGCAACAAAACTAGTAATTTCCTTAGCTAACGTCAAAACCAATAGTAAATTACCTAATTCTTTGGCATTTAAATTTGCTTTAATACGCAACCGTTTAGTACTAGGGCGCACATCAACAAAATCAGTCAATGGTAATTGACCTTCAACACGTAGCAAATTAACAAGTACTAGTGTTTGTGCCAATGATGTTTTTACTTGTTGGTAATCACCACTAGGCTGCAACTTCATTGCTCTTTCTTTAGCTGGCTTGGTAATTGCCTGCTGACTCAATTTTTGTGTAATTTTCGCAAATTCCAACGTTTTTAATATTTTATTATTCATTAGTATTAATTTTTCTCTATTAATAAAAAAAGACTGGCTAAGCCAGTCTTTTCTTTTTATTCACCACTTAAACGGTCATCATCCAAGAAGGTGTTGAGCACCCCTTGAACCATATTCCATTCATCATCTGCTTCAATTTCGTGCAAATCGCTGCTGGTTACATCGCCTGCATCATCAGCATCATAACTAAATGCCTGAACTTCAACTTCCTCATCATCGCCAACAGCGGCAGGATAAAGCAAGATATAGGACTTATCATAGTCATCTGAGTGAAATGTAAACAAAACTTCGTATAATTCTTCATTACCTTTGTCATCAACAAGGGTAATTTGCCGGTCATCACCGTGAACTTCTTGTGTCATATTAATCCTTTCGGTGTAAGTCTAAATAATTTTGTAAAATCAAGACAGCAGCCATCTGGTCAATCACCTGCTTACGTTGATGACGATCATGCATTCCTACTTCTTCAACCAGCACTCTGCGTGACTCAATTGTCGTTAACCGCTCATCTGAATAATAAACAGGCAACCCAAACTTAGCAATTAGCCGATCACCATAAGCCTTACTGCGAGCAACCGAATTACCTGACGAGCCATCCATGTTTTTGGGTAGACCTAAAACAAAACCGTCTGCATCATATTGCCGCACAATCTTCTTTAATGGTCGCATCCCAAAGCTGAACTTATCTTCATCAATCGGAATTGTTGTTACTTTTTGGGCAGTAATTCCCAATTCGTCACTTACCGCAACACCTACTGTCTTAGAGCCGACATCTAAACCTATTAAGCGCATTATTTATCTTTGCCAAGATAACTTTTGACAAGTTCTTCAATTATTTCATCACGCTCATGTTTTAAAATTAAATTACGAGCGTCATTGTGCCGTGGAATATATGCTGGATCACCAGACAATAAGTAGCCGACAATCTGATTAATTGGATTATAACCCTTTTCTTCAAGTGCATTATAAACATCTTGCAGAGTATCATAAACATTTTTGCCTTTATTTTGGTTAAAGTCAAAATGCATCGTTTTATCTAGCGAACTCATTTTTTATTCCTCCTAACACAATTTTACTTGAAAAACAGTTTAAACTCAATCAATTAATTTATATTAATTGCGTCAACGACTGTCTTAATGGCTTCATCAAGTCCTTCTGGCTTTTTACCACCAGCTTGAGCCATATTCGGACGACCACCGCCGCCACCACCAAAGATTGGTGCA
Source organism: Lactobacillus sp. ESL0785 (assembly GCF_029395455.1). NCBI lineage: Bacteria > Bacillati > Bacillota > Bacilli > Lactobacillales > Lactobacillaceae > Lactobacillus > Lactobacillus sp. ESL0785. Next base: position 398,730 of record NZ_CP113916.1, on the reverse strand, counting down.
GCTTGCTTGATTAAAGCGCCTGCCTTTAAGCCTTTATCTAGTGCTTTTTGACCCAAACTGATAATCATATTTGCTTTGCCATCGTTAGCAGCTGCCAAAACAAGAACATCGGACTTATTGCCACTCTTCCAAGTGTCCGCAAGCTCGCGTAAATCATTCATGCCGTTAACATCAACCTTCTTAGCAATAACGGTCAAGTCGCCTGCTTTTTGAATATCATTAAAAATTTCTCCAGCCTTAGCTTGGTTAATCTTCAAATTCAAATCTTCAACTTGCTTTTGGCTATCATGCAGTTCTTTTTCAAGACTATCAACTTTATCAATAATATCTTCTGGCTTAGTCGACTTAACTTCTGCTTGAATTTCATCAAGTAACTCTGAACGATCAGCAAGGTAAGCATAAGCCTTCTTAGACATGACAGCTTCAATTCTTCTAACACCGGCACCAACAGCTGATTCGGAAGTAATCTTAAAAATTCCGATTTGGTTAGTATTATCACAGTGCGTACCACCACAGAATTCACTGGAGAAATCGCCCATTTGGACAACGCGAACCTTGTCGCCGTACTTACCGTCAAATAAGGCTAAACCACCCATCTTTTTACCAGTTTCTTCATCAGTAATTGTCGTCTTAACGTCTAGAGCTTCCCAAATCTTTTGGTTAACCAATTCTTCAACTGACTTCAGTTCCTTATCAGTTAACGGTTCAATCGCTGTAAAGTCAAAGCGTAAATAATCTGGTTCAACTAAACTACCAGCCTGATGTGTATGGTCACCTAAAATACTGCGCAATGCCGCATGCAGCAAGTGCGTTGCTGAGTGCGAATGACGCAAACCCTCACGGCGCTTACGGTCAATCTTTAAAACGTATTCTTGGCCCTTTTCTAATGGCAAAATTACTTGAACCAAGTGCATATTCTGGTCATTTGGCGCATGTTGGACGTCAGTTACTTCGGCAACCAATTCGCCTTCTTGATCGTAAATTCTACCATGATCGGCAACTTGACCACCACGTTCTGCGTAAAATGGCGTTTTATCAAAAATAAGCATTGCCTGTTCACTGTCAGTCTTATCAACTAACTTATCGTCAACAATAATATCAATCAGTTTAGCGTGCTTTTCTTCATAAATGCCGTATTCAAACTCAGACTTATCCTTAATATTCATTAAAGTAACATCTTGAGCACCCATTGATTGCAAATTCCCCCGAGCATTACGTGCACGATCTTTTTGGGCTTGCATTTCGGCATCAAAGCCCTTCTTATCAACCTTTAAACCGGCATCTTGAGCAGATTCAAACGTTAATTCGTAAGGGAAGCCGTAAGTATCAAATAATTTGAAAGCATCCTTACCAGAAATCGTCTTATCATCTGAATCTTTACCCTTGGCAATTAAGTCATCAAGTAGGGTCAAGCCAGATTCAAGTGTCACTTGGAATCTTTCTTCCTCATTCTTAATTACCTTAGCGATGAAGTCCTTTTGGTCAGTCACTTCTGGATAGTGGCTTTGCATGATTTCGCCAACAACTGGCACTAATTTATAAAGGAAAGCTCCCTTAATTCCCAAGCGTTGACCATTCAGGTCGGCACGCCGAATTAATCGCCGCAAAACATAGCCGCGTCCAGTGTTTGATGGCAAAGCTCCATCAGCAATGGCAAAACTAACAGTCCGCACGTGGTCAGCAATAATCTTGAATGCTGGAGTATTTTCATCAGCAATCTCGTACTTCTTACCTGGTGTCATCTTTTCGGTTTCATGGATAATCGGCAAGAATAAGTCGGTTTCAAAGTTAGTTGGCGCATCCTGCAAAATTGACAGAACTCGTTCTAGTCCCATCCCCGTATCAATATTCTTATGTGGCTGATCGACGTACTTACCATTAGCTAAATGGTTATATTGTGAAAACACAATATTCCAGATTTCAAGGTAACGCGCATTTTCACCACCCGGGAAGTTCTCTGGGTCATCTTCAGCGACATCGTTATTTTCTTGACCACGATCATAAAAGATTTCGGAGTCAGGACCACATGGACCTTCACCAATATCCCAGAAGTTTTCTTCTAGCTTCACGATGTGGTCTTCAGGCATCCCAGCCTTTTTCCAAATTTCTTGTGCTTCAGTATCTTTAGGATAAACCGTGCAATACAACTTATCCTTATCTAATCCGAGCCAGTCAGGACTGGTCAAAAATTCCCAAGCCCACGGAATTGCTTCCTTCTTAAAGTAATCACCAACTGAGAAGTTACCAAGCATTTCAAAGAAAGTTTGGTGACGCGCGGTTTTACCCACGTTTTCAATATCGTTAGTTCTAATTGACTTCTGTGAGCTAGTAATTCGGTGATTCTTGGGCACAACTGAACCATCAAAATACTTCTTCATCGTAGCAACTCCAGAGTTAATCCACAATAATGTTGGATCATCTTGCGGAATCAGTGATTGACTCGGCAACACCATGTGGCCATGCTCTTTAAAGAAGTCTAAGAACATTTGTCTAAATTCAGAACTTGTCAGTTTCTTCATTAATATTCTCCTTTTTTAATAAAATAAAAAACACTGTCAGCAAACCTGAGGACGCTACTAAACGCGGTACCACCTCAATTGCAACAGTGCTTGTTACCTCTTAATTATTATTATTTAACGCTCAAGGAGCATTTTTTAAGCAGTCATGAACCCTTCTCAGCACTCGGTTTTCTCTTTGAATGATTAACTTAAAAAACATATCTTCAGTTAAAAATAATTGTACTACTTGAACAATCTTTGTCAATCTTTAATGCAACCAAAACTATTATCAACAACTAATCTGAAATTATTTGACATCTCATCTTTTGCCATTTTTGTATTGTTCGCTCAAATTTTTTTACTTTTTTGGCACCTATGCAATTTAACTTAACTGAAACAGAGTAGCCATTTTTTATGCTTGCCATTATCGATGAATTCACACAATAATTGCCATCAACGCCAACAAATTCCAACTGATTAGCATTCTTATTTTTCAAAAAAGTTTGCAAATTCTTATTTGTCAGACAAGAAGCATGTCTTTTTTCATAAACTAAAGATGAGACAACATCTAAATTTGGGGCTAATTTTTTAACATGATGTCTACTTTCCCACAAAAAACGATTAACAACATAAATCACCTGATCGGCAGGATACAAGGCAATTCTCTTATTAATTTTAGAAATCAACTTAGGATCAGCAAATTTCTTTTCTGCACCTACATAATCGGTTTGCATATCTATTACAATAAGATAATTTTGCATTCTATTACGTCCTGATTAAACTGAGTATAAGAAAAAAGGTCTTCTGCAATTTTGCAGAATCCCTTACCCTTCAAACAACAAGCAAAATTTTAAAAACTGTTGCGACTATCTTGTACAATACCAGGAAATGGCGCTACCTTAACCATTAGGTATAATCTTGCATTCAAAAGCAGCCACTGTTCCCAAAACTTCCTGATTTTTGTTTGATTGCTTAATTATAACAAAACATTCATATGTGAAAAAGTCTTTTCAAGCAAGTTTACTGATAATTTTCGATTTTTCACAATTAAATTATCAGTAATAAAACATCGCCAGTATCGTTAATCAGATACTTTTTCAACATCTAACATTTCTTGAAAAGTAAATTGACCAGCATCATAAGTAAAATGCAAAACACAACAATTGGGTAAATCTTTGATTTTAGTTATTAATTCTTGTAGTGACAGCCATTTAGTCAAAAACATCAAAATTGCTGCGCCATGACTAACCACTAACACTTGGTGATTATCAGGGTAAGCCATAATTTGACTGATTGTGTCGTTTACCCGCTGCATTACCTGCATTGCCGACTCCCCACCATAAGGAACAAAAAACTCGGCTTCCGCTGGATCCTGAAAAGTAAACTTGGGCAATAAGTACTCAGCTTGAGCTTCAAACAAGCCAAAGTCCCATTCCTTAAGCCCCTTTAATCGTTTATACGGCTGCTTAGTAATTAATTCTAACGTATCACTAGCTCGCTCCTGGGTTGAAGTATAAGCATGATCAAAGGTTAAACCTTCTTTTTGCAAATATTTACCCATTTTAATTGCATCCCTGATTCCCGTCTTGGTCAACGGCGAATCAACTGCCCCTTGAACCAATTTACGTTGATTAAAAATTGTTTCTCCATGACGCATTAAATATAAATCTTTCATTGTAATGTTTCCTTTGTCTAAAATAATATTCATTATTAACGTTATTTTAGCAAGACAAAAATAAGCACACAAGTTTAATTCATTTGCTTATGTTATTTAAATCACCTATATTGGTATGTACCCGACGTAATTAAATCTTTAACCATCGGCACCACTTTTTGACCATAAAGTTTGAGAATTTGTTCTCGAAGAACTGCAGGTTGACCACCAGCTCCATAAATAAAGTCAAATCGCTTCACACCAACTTTTGTCATTTTATCGGCAATCTTATGTGCAACATGTTCAGGCGTACCAATATAATAAGCACCTGTTTGAACTTCATAATCAAATCGTTCCTTAGTCATTGGCGGCCACCCGCGGTCACTACCAATTCGATCCATTGAACGACGCAAATATTGCCACCCAATTTCATAAGCTTCGGCATCAGTTTCCGCAATTACTCCGTGAGAATGCATACCCAATGGATATTGTGGATTATGAAATTTAGCTGCTGCCTGCTGATAAAGATCAACTAATGATCTAAATCTAACCGGATCACCACCAATAATCGCCATAATTACCGGAAAGCCATAACGAGCAGCCCGAATAACTGAGCTTGGAGTTCCACCAACACCAATATAAGTATCTAACTTATGACCTTGAATTTTAGGGTATACCTGGATATTATCAAGATTTTGAGTATAATCACTAGTCCATGTTACTGGCTGGCCTTTACGCAACTCACTAAACAAGGCAACTTTTTCTTCGAACAATTCATTATAGTCATTTAAATCATAACCAAATAAGGGAAACGACTCCGTAAATGAACCCCGACCCAGCATTATCTGCGCACGACCATTAGAAATATTATCTAAGGTTGCAAAGCGTTCATAAACCCGAACAGGATCATCAGAACTCAAAACCGTTACACCTGTACTTAGTTTAATCTGCTTAGTAACACTGGCAATCGCTGCCAGCATTATTTCTGGACTAGAAATTGCATATTCTGGACGATGATGTTCACCAAGAGCAATCACATCAATGCCCAATTCATCGGCCAACTGTGCTTCTTTAATGATTTGTTTGAGGGCAGTATCATAAGTCACAGGCTGATTTGTTTCCAGATTATCAGGAACATCACCAAATGAGTCTACGCCAAAAATCAATTCATTATTAAGTATCATCGTTTAATCCCCTCTTTTGTTCTAGCCATTCTTACTTTTTGTAAGTGATTAACAAAAGATACCTTATTTTAACGACACACGTCAAGTTTTTATACCTTACTTTTTCCTTTAAAATATAAAAACTGCAAATAAAAATGGAAGTTTAATTATTCAACTTCCATCTTAGCTTAACTTATTTAACTACTGTATCGGCCGTATTAACCGGTGTTAATTGCGAACCTGATACATATTCAACATCAGCTGCCTTAACAAATTCGCCATTTTCAATTCCTAAATATTCTGGCCCTGATACATAAGGCGAGCGCAATTTATAAAATAATTCTGCTTTTTGCTCACTCGGAACCCACAGATAACGTGCTTCAGTTACATATTCTTCAGTATTCTTTTTAATTTGCACAGTTGTATCTTTAACTTGAGTTTCATGCGTTTGATTAGGGTGTTTAGGATCTACCAAAGCTATATTATGCGCTGGATCAAAATGATCGATGACATTAGTACCAGTACTGGTATATAAATTGCTATCACTTAAAACCTTAACTTTCATTACTCCAAGCGGTTGATCATAATTAAGTAAAGCATGACCATGATAGCCAAAAGTAATGCTTATAAATTCCTTAGTATCCTTAATATGATAAAACATTTGCTTATAACCATCATCATCGTCATCGTCGCCATAAATACCGGTCAAAACATATGGATCAATGGTTCGATCAACAATAATCTTTTGCCCTATCTTAAGTTGCTTTGGAGTCGCTTTACCTTGATCATTAAAAACTGTCACACTATCTTTCTTAAAATTACACATTTCCTTAGTAATTTTTACTGGTTCTTGATCCGTAAAAACAACGTTACTGTTGATGAAATTTACATTAGCAGCCTTAATATAGCCACCATCGCCAATATTATAGTATGCCGTACCGCGAATTACCTTATATGGTAACCAACTATATTGCTTTTCATTATTAGAAACTAAAAAATACTTCTTACCATCAACATTATTAAGTGAAACAACATCATCAATATGACCGATGGCAGTACCGTTTTTGAGTAATGAGCTTTGACCATGATATTGCCATAATTTTTTGCCATATTTGTTGTAAACTCGTGAATTATGTCCGATAGTCATTGCAGCACGATTATTTATTTTAGTAACTCTGCTTGTATCTATATAACCACCATGACCAACATCATAACATTTCATATTATCGACAGTTTTAACTATCCCATTAGTGTTAAGTTTAGTATTATCTTTTAATTTACCATATTCATTTACACCAGGATATTTATAATTAATGCCACCATCCTTAGTATATACATCTGTACTAGCAATCGTAATTTGATATTTACTTTGCGCACTTCTTGATACTGCTAGAACCTGATTAGCATTACCGGCAATTGTTATCCATGAAATACCAATCGCCAGCATAACTGCCAAGCTAGTAAGCAACCTCTTGTTTTTCATAATTCTACTCCTTGTTAAAAAATTATTATATAATCTAAATAAATAATAGCACTTACATTATCATTTGTTAATTAAAATCTAAAGCTACTATAACTTTTGAAAAGCCTAATAAAAAAGCTTATTACAATTAAGCAATAAGCCCTTTTTTACTTTTCATAAAAATCATCAAATATTGTCACAGGCAAATGCCGCTTGTGTTCGCTCTTTAACCACAAAGCTTCAATCTGCTTGGCAGCAGCTGTTGGAACTTCACGCCCTTCTAAGTAATCATCAATTTCATTATAAGTGACACCAAGCGCCTTTTCATCAGGCAAATCTGGCCGGTCTTCTTCTAAGTCAGCTGTTGGCGTCTTCAGATAAAGATGCTCAGGACAACCCAATTCTTTTAGTAGTAGCTTACCTTGCCGTTTATCCAAGCGGAACAACGGTGTCACATCGGCGGCACCATCACCGTACTTAGTATAAAAGCCACTAAAATTTTCAGCTGCATGATCAGTCCCCACAACACCACCTTGATGTGCTCCAGCAATCGCATATTGCACAATCATCCGCTGCCGGGCCTTGATATTTCCCTTATTGAAGTCGGTAATTGTTACCCCGGCAGCTTCTAAACTAGCAACCGTTGCATCAACACTAGACTTAATGTTCACAATTAAGTCCTGATCAGGGTTTTGCCATGCAATCGCATCAGCCGCGTCTTGAGCATCAGCTTGGGCTCCATAAGGCAGCCGCACTGCAATAAACTGATAAGAATTATCGCCCGTTTCTGCACGCATTTCATCAATTGCCAGCTGCGTCAATTTTCCAGTTAAAGTGGAATCTTGACCACCAGAAATCCCCAACACATAAGATTTTAAGAACGGATTAGCCTTCAAGTAGTTTTTCAAAAAATCAACTGAACGTCTGATTTCTTGTTTAGGATCAATCTCAGGCAAAACATGTTCATAAGCGATTATTTCTTTTTGCAGTGGTCTCATTTAACCTTATTCCTCTCAGTGATCTTTTCACGAATATCTTTAATTAAATTCATCTTACTATCGTACAAATCTTGTGACAAGTCCACTGGATATTCTTGTGGATTAAGCATCCGTTTATATTCATCCCAAAGCCCATCAAGATTTTGCGCACAGAACTTTTTAATATCAATTAATTTCGGTTGTTCATAAACTAACTGACCATTCTTAAAGATTTCCTTTAAAAGTGGTTCAGCTGTATAATCACGCACTACCTTATTAATATAGGTATATTGTGGGTGGAACATGTAGAGAGAATCAAACTCGCGTGGATCGACACCAGCACGAGCAATCCAATCACCCTCATTCTTCTTTTTCTGATTAGCTGAAATCCGCCAAACTTGCTTTTTACCCGGATTAGAAACCTTAATTGCATTTGAAGAAATTTTAAGCGTATCCTGCATTTGCCCATGGTCATCTTCCATTGATACCAACTTGTAAACTGCACCTAATGCTGGTTGGTCAAAGGCAGTAATATACTTAGTTCCAATCCCCCACACGTCAATTTTAGCACCTTGCATCTTCAAACTGGTAATCGTGGTTTCGTCCAAGTCATTAGAAGCAAAAATCTTGGCATTCGGGTAGCCAGCTTCGTCTAATTCCTTACGTACTTGCTTAGAAATATAGGCCATGTCACCAGAATCAATCCGTACTCCTTGGAAGTTAATCTTGTCGCCCATTTCATTAGCAACGCGAATTGCATTCGGCACGCCACTGCGGACTGTATCATAAGTATCTACCAAGAAGACGCAGTTCTTATGCGTTTCTGCATAAGCCTTAAAGCCTTCATATTCACTGCCAAAAGCTTCAACTAACGAATGAGCATGTGTACCAGAAACTGGAATACCAAATAACTTACCAGCACGTACATTACTGGTAGAATCAAAGCCGCCAATATAAGCAGCACGTGTCCCCCAAATTGCCGCATCAGCTTCTTGGGCACGGCGAGTACCAAATTCCATGACGCCATCGCCTTGCACTGCTAACTTAACGCGAGCAGCCTTAGTTGCCAGCAGCGTTTGAAAGTTAATAATATTTAAAATCGCAGTTTCAACTAATTGGCATTGAGCTAACGGCCCCTCAATTTGTACCAATGGCTCGTTAGCAAAAACAATTTCACCTTCACGCATTGACCGCACATTTAACTTAAATCTAAAGTTACGCAGATAATCAATAAAATCATCGTCATAACCTACTTCTTCTTTTAAATATTGCAGGTCGCTTTCTTTAAACTTCAGATTTTGCAAGTACATAATAACATGTTCAAGTCCCGCAAATACTGAATAGCCATTACCAAACGGTTCTGTCCGGTAAAAAGCTTCAAAAACAGCATTACGATCTGCAATTCCCTTTTTAAAGTAAGTATACATCATATTCAACTCATACAAATCTGTGTGCAAGATTAACGAATCATCTTGATCCAATTCTTGATAAAACATGTTATCCCCTTATATCAATTTTCTGATTATTTTGCCCTTAATTATAATCATTTGTATGAGTATAAGCAATAGTAATTAACGCTTAATTATTGCTTGATATTCTTGTATAATGGTTTCAAGTTGGCTTTTTAAAGAAAAATGTTCGGAAAGATAGCTTTTTTCACGGATTGCCATTTCACATAATTCACTTTTTGGCATTGCCACTGCTTGCCTCAAAACAGCTGTTATCGAATCAAGATCACCAACTTGAGCAACAAAACCACTATCTTGATCTGGTATCATCATTTTAATATCACCAACTGCTGTTGACATTAATGGCAGTAAGTTATCACTAGCTTCTAATAAAACTAAGGGGAAACTTTCTGAATAAGAAGTTAGCACTGCCAAATCCATTCGCCGATATAAATTAGTTAGCTGCTTTTGTGTCATAAATCCTTGAAAAGTTACCTGTGGACCTAATTCCAACTTCTGTGTCAATTCTTTTAAATGAGCTAATTGGGAACCGTCACCTGCAAGATAAAGATGTACATTAGCATTATCTAATTTTTTCAACGCTTGCAGCAATAACTTTTGCCCTTTAACTTTTTCTGCTCGCGCAACATTGACAATATTAAAATTCGGATGTTGATACTTAGCCGGAATTTGACTATCTTGATGAAAAGAGAGGCCATTATAAATTACATGCACGCTATTGCAATTAACTCGCGCTTTTTTAATTAATAAATCCGCAAAAGTTTTCGTCACTGCAAACACACAATCAGCACGCCGAATAGCATATAAGTTAGCATTGGTAAACAACTTACCGCTTAATCCCCGACCAGAAAAATCTAAATAGGGATCAGAATGAACCGTCACACACCACTTAGCATCAAACTTGTGCCTAACTAAAGCTACAAATAAGTTAGCTCGTGCGCCGTGTGTATGTACAATATCATAATTACCAGCATTAATAAACGAAGCCAGTTGTCTTAAACCACCTAGATCATAACGGCTATTAAATCCCAAAACATCAACTTGTAATCCAGCCAAGCGAGCAGCTTGCGCTACTGGTCCTTCCGCTAGACACAGTAAGCTAAAATTTTCGCCTGTTTTTTTAGCTTCTTTCAATAAATTAACAATATGTGTCAAGCCCCCGCCTGCTTCTAAACCAGCGTTGACATGCAAAACCTTCATCGTTACTTCTTTTCCTTTTTAGCTTCTCGAACATTAACAACAAACTTAGGCAAGACTAACATTCGCTTCCAGCGAGTTGGATTCGTAATTAACCGATAAAACCATTCTAGATGTGCATTTTGCCAAAAAAGTGGTGCTCGTTTGACAGCACCTGCAAAAACATCAAAACTACCACCAACTCCCATCATTAACGCTGGGAGTAAATTCTTTCGCAATAAAGCTAGCAGCTGTTCCTGTTTAGGTGAGCCTAACGCCGCAAAAACTAAATCTGGTTCGGTTCGTTCAATTTGATAAGCTACAATTTCCAAATCTTCGTTAAAATAGCCATCTTTTGCACCAACTAATTGAATACCAGAATATTCACGCGCAACTTTTTCTTGAACAGCATGAATTACCTGAGGCTTAGCACCAATTAAGTAAACCCGCAAATTGCGCTCACTGGCAACCCTCATTAGCCACGTAAACAAATCATACCCGGTTACCCGTTCCTGCAAAGGCGTACCCAGCATTTGTGCTGCCTTCACAATTCCAATCCCATCAGGCGTAATATAATCTGCATCATAATTCAAAATTTTCATGAATTCTGGATTTTCATTAGCAGCCATTACAATTTCAGGATTAGCAGTAACAGTAAAAGTTGATTGATGCATGTTAATTCGACCAATAAACTCATTTTGAAATTGCTTAAAACTTTTATTGTCAAAATCGACGCCCAAAATATTTATCTTACTCAATTGACAACCCTCCTTGAGCATTTCTTAATCTTATTTTAGCAAATAATTACAACTTGCGGGTTATGTTTTAACCTTTATACTATAAATAGAAGATTGGCACAAATTCATGATAGGAGTGGTCAACAAATGAAAAAAGTAATTACCTACGGTACATTTGACCTATTGCATTATGGTCACGTTCGTTTACTTAAACGCGCTAAAGAATTAGGCGACTACTTAATCGTCGGCTTATCAACCGATGAGTTTAACGAATTACAAAAGCATAAGGAATCATATAATAATTACGCTGAACGTAAATATATTTTAGAAGCCATTCGCTATGTCGACGAAGTTATTCCCGAACAAGATTGGGACCAAAAAATTAATGATGTTCAAAAATATCACATTGATACCTTCGTAATGGGTAACGATTGGCAAGGTAAATTTGACTTTTTAAAACAATACTGCAATGTGATTTACTTACCACGGACTCCCGGCATTTCGACTAGCAAAATCAAAAAGGATCTAAAATAAAAAAACTCTGAACTAGCAACTTAAGATCACCCTCTCATTTTTGAGATTCTGATTAATGAAGTTTAGTTCAGGGTTTTTATTTGGAAAAAGTAAATTCAAAACGATCAGCAACATAGTTTGCTCGTGTATATTCAAACGGATCACCAGTTGATAGTTCTGTCACCTGTAATCGCGTAATCAAGGCCTCACCTTTTTTAGCATCTAATAAACGCGCCGCATTTTCATTCGCCACTGCTGCAGAAATATGTTCCGTCACACGACCAATCTGATAACCGTTCTTTTCTAGAGTTTGGTAAAGATGGGCAGAAATATCAGCTTTAGACATTTTTTTAATCAGCTTATAAGGAATTGTCACGACTTCATAGCAAATTGGAACTTCATCAGCGTAGCGGATACGCTCCATCCGCAAAACTTGTTCCTGGTCAACTAACTTAAGACGTTCTTTTTCAGATAAAGATGGCTTACCAATATTAAAGGAAATCAGCTTACTTGATGGTGTCTGACCATTGGCATGGGTAATCTCAGTAAACGACATAATCCCTGACATCTTTTCCTGAACTTTTTGGTTAGCAACATAAGTACCACTGCCAACACGCCGCTCCAAAATTCCTTCATCCTCAAGCGTCTTAATTGCTTGGCGCAAGGTCATGCGTGAAACACCAAACTTCATTGCTAATTGTCTCTCAGCTGGAATTCTACTGCCAACATGATAAACATGATTCTCAATATCTCGCTTAATTTGATTATGAATTTTGATATACATTGGCTCTTCCATCAGTGCACCTCCAAATGTATTTCTTATTATAATCTAAATTGGTCTATTGTACATAAGCAAACGTAAATTAATTTTTAGCACCTATTTTTTCTTAGCGGTCCACTTTATTCCCAGAATATTAATATTTGCTTCAGGACTACATTCAACAGTAATTGGTTCTGCAGTAGATGCTACCACACTGACATGTAAACTTGCATTATTCTGCACTGCTAGGTCCGCACCATTAGCATTAAAAACTAAGTCATGTCCTTCTAATTGAGCATGATCACTAATTGCCAAAAAATATTGATATTCCATGCCACCATTAAAAGTTGTCCGGCGTGTTATACAGTGAACCTGATCTTGAAAATCTGCATGGTTCAAAATGACTGAATTGACTAAAGTAATTTGTGCCTCATTGACCGCAATTAACCGATTAAGTTCACTATTTTGTATAATCACATGTGGCTTTTTGTCTAGATAAACGCCACCGACAAATTTACTATCAATAATATTTACCCAAGAATCATCAGTAATATACATGCAGGCATCATCGTCTGACAAAATCTTACTGTTCAACATGTTCAGCCATGTCTGTCCCTGCAATAAAATCGTATCGGCAACCGAATTGTTTAGATCAACTTCGGCATTAGTTTTGACAAAAGTATCAATACTGCCATGAATACGTGAATTATTAATAATTGCTGTCCCGTGACCTTCTAAAGCTAAGACGCCAAATTCTTCGGCAACATTTTCAATCGAAGAATCATTCATTTCTAAGCGAAAATCAGCATCCTTAAACAAGGATACTGAGCCATTTAATACTTTTGTTGAATACAGTTCTAAAGTGATTTTGCCATTAGCTGCAATCGCTGCGGTATCATTGCCAAATCCCTTGATGACACAATTACGTAAACTAAGGTAAGTATTGGCTTCAGCGGGAACAAATAAGCTATTGTTGTCCTTGTTAGTATTGAGGCACAGATTTTCTAAATTAACAAACCGACTGCCAACAGCAATATCAATATGACCCAAAATCGTTGTATCTTCAGGTAAATTACCTGTGCCTTTAATCGTAATATCAGCCAAGGTAATCCCTTGTGGCAACTCATAAAATCCTGGCTCCAGAAATAACACGTCATCAGCACACAAATCTTTTAGAGCTTCATGCCAGCTAATTTCACCGCCACCAGCTCCCACTTTAATTAATCTCGGCATCGCAATCCCTTTCTAAGTGAAAAACAAACTAGCTACTATTGTACTATTTTTCCTGCAGCAATAGTTAAGGTCCGATTTTAAAATAGCTATCGTTCATAAATAAAAGTAACATATTCCCAGATAATAATTAGGTGAGAAATACTTGGTAAATTACTTGATTTTAGCGTAATATTAGTGTATGTAGAATTTTTCACTTAATAAATAACAGAAAGGTTGTTCCTTATATGCAAAAATTTGATAATATAAAATCGCAAGTAGCTAATGACAATTGTTTTAAATTAAATAAAGAAAAAATTGCTGTATATAGCATTAGCGCGCTATTGTTAGGAACCAGCTTAATTAGTCTTAACCAACAGCCTGTAAGTGCTAATACCACAAGTCCTACAGTAACTCAAGCTTCACCAAAATCTTCATCATTTGATCCGACTGCTAAGTTGTTGCATCATAATGCTTATCTTTATGATAAAAATGGTAACCGTGCTAACGATATTACAATTACCGCTGGTTCAACCGTGGAAACATACGGCACTACTAATATTGGCAACCGCAAATTTTATGATCTTGGTAATCAAATTTATTTGGCAGCTGGCAATATTGACGAGCAATCACGTGAGTTAGCACGTAATTCCTACGTTTACAATCAATATGGTCAAAGAGAAGTACCTTTAATTTTAGCTAAAGGACAATATATTACAACTCATGGTGATCCTGTAACTATTCAAGGTACTGAATACTACTTAATTGATGCTGACCACTTAGTTAAGAAAAACAACTTTGTTGCGGTAACTCCAACTCCTAAGCGTCCTGGCTATGTAAATGGCCTTGTTGTCAATGGTCTACTTAAACATAAAGCATATATCTATGATCAAAATGGCAACCGTACTAACAAGCTAATCCTAAAAATTGGCACTAAATGTTACGCAGCTATCAGTGAAATCATCAACGGTCAAAAATATTATGAATTCAATTATGGCCGCAACCGAATTTTAGCTGAGAATATTGATGGTACGAAGAGAAGCTTAAGTAATAATGCTTATCTTTATAACCAGTATGGGCAACGAATTGGTCATAAAGTATTGCCAGCAGGTACAAGTGTCCGCACATATGGTCAACCAGTAACCATTAAAGGACAGAACTACTATACAATTGACAACAATTACTTTGTCAAAGCAGCAAACTTTAATTAATTACCGTTAAAATAATCCAATTTAATTAGTAATTATTAACCCTTATTTACTGCAAATAATTATTTAAATAACATTTTAATAAATAACATTTTTTAGTAACGATAAACTAAGCGCTTTATTAACCACCTGCTTAATTTATCGTTTTTTATTAGCCTTTAAATAACTAAAAGCATCATATACTGCGGTTCAGATATTTGACCTATTAGTAGCATCGCTGTATACCTTGTTATGTAGGGGAAAATATAAATTACATAAAGGTGGTTTTTGTTATGTTAAAGTTAAATATCACTGGTCATAGAATCACAAGTCACCATTCTATTAAGAATAACAGTACGAAGATTATTTCATATAGTTTAACTGTTTCAGTATTAATAAGTTCTTGCTTAGTCTTTGGTAAACAGGTCGTAGCAGCCGAGCAAAATTCTCCCAATTTTTCAATCCAAGAGCAGATTCATAATCCCGTAAATAATGTAACCGTAATTAATAATTTGGAGATTCCTTATGGCGGACTTATTCGCGGCAAAGATAATTCCTGTACATGGATTTTTGATAATCGCTCAGGCACGTTAACAATTGAATCTGGTTTTTTATCAGATACACCACTTAGTGAATTGCTGACAGCAGCTAACTATAAGGGGCTTTCAATTACTCCTCAAGATGTCCATCATATTGTTTTTAAAATTACAACAACAGACAATAAGCAAAACGGTGACATCGTCCTAGCTTCTAATTGTAACCGTAAATTTGCTAACTTGCCAAATTTAATTGATATTGATGGACTCTACAATGTTGACGCTAGCAATGTCGACGACATGAGCAGTATGTTTGCCCAAGACCCGCAACTCACCTACTTGGATTTAAATGCTTGGAACACCAGCAGCCTCACTGACATGAATAGCATGTTCAAACAAGATAACAATCTTACCAATTTAAACTTGAATGACTTAAATACAAGTAGTGTTTTTGATATGAGTCACTTATTTGAAGGCGATACTGCTTTAACCAACCTCAAGCTAGCTGGCTGGAAAACAGGCAACGTTACCGATATGAATAATATGTTTAATGGCATTGCTGTTACTAACCTCAATGATATTAATAACTGGAGCACTTATAATGTGACTGACATGAGCTATCTGTTTAATGATCCTGAATTGAGGCAGCTTAACTTAAGTCGTTGGGATACTGCTAACGTCGTTGATATGACTAACATGTTTGCCAATCTTGGTGCAACTTCTGCTGGCTTTGCCCTTACCTTGGGCAAGCATCACTTAGCTTCTAACGCATTAGCTTCTTTACAAATGAAAGCAATTATTCCCGTTGCCAGTGGAACACCAGCTGCACCAGCAGGTAAGACAATTTCACTTTCTGAACTTAAAAATCGTTATAGTGCCACAGACAATGATTGTCCTACAGAAACTTATGTAAGTCAGCCAATTAAATGGTCGTATAATCCACTTGATTTTGCCAAAAATGATGATGAGAGTCCATTTAATCATTTACCTAATACCTCACCAAGCAAAACACCAACAAACGGTGACTCGACTTCAAGTAATTATCAACCGCCAATCAATAATGGTGCTGCAAGCCCTGACCAAACTCCCGACAAATCATTTAACCCACCACAAGCACCAGGCAGTGATAGTTCAAAAACTACTCAGGTAACGGCTACTCCTCCGGTAAACATACCAGCAACTAATGACCCCAATGCAAAAGCTAAAAAAGTTACCAAAATACCACAAAAGCTTTATTATCCCATCCAACTTTATAATCAAATAGGCGAACCAATTAAGAATTCTATTTTGAAGGCTGGACTAACAATTGAAACTTATGGTACACAGATAATCAATAACCAGAAGTTTTATATACTCGGGCAAAATATTTATGCTAATAGCACAGATATTGATGGTCAAACCAAACGAGTAACTCACAACGCTTATACCTATAACCGCAATGGTAAACGGCTCAAGAATAAGGCAGTGCTTAAGAAAAACCATCATGTTCAAGTTTTTGGCAAAGCAATCACAATTAAAAACAAGCTTTATTTTATTGTTGATACTAATCAATATGTTAAAGCACAAAATTTAGAATAGTAAAGAACATAAGCAGCCGGTGCAAATGAGCCGGCTGTTTTATTATATAAAAAGAAGCAGCTCCAAAATTGGAACTGCTTCTTTCGGGTTGGGTGTTCGTAAAGAACAATTGGGTTAGCTGGATTCGAACCAGCGCATACTAGTACCAAAAACTAGTGCCTTACCGCTTGGCTATAACCCAATGAATGGAGGAGGGTGGATTCGAACCGCCGAACTCAGAGAGAGCGGTTTTACAGACCGCCGCGTTTAGCCACTTCGCTACTCCTCCATAACGCACGTTAACTATATTACCGAAAAACGTGCGTAATTGCAAGTAAAAATTTTAAATTTTATTTCTTATTTTCTTTAACAAATTTCTCGAGCCGTTTCAAACCCTCATTAATTGTTTCCATCGAAACTGCATAAGAAAATCTAATCCAACCCTTGCCGGCTTTAGCAAAACAAGAACCAGCAGTTACGGCTACACGAGCCTTATCAACCAATTCATAGATGAACTTTTCATCATCTTGTTCAAGGCCATCTGGAATCTTAGCAAAAATGTAGAATGCACCATCAGGTTTAACACATTCAAAGCCAATCTTGGTCAAACCATTATATAGCACATCGCGCCGCTTCAAGAATTCTGCCTTCATTGGCTGCGCATCATCCATGCCATTCTTAAAGGCTTCTTCAGCAGCATCCTGCATTGGTGTCGGTTCGGTGGTGTTCACTGCTTGATGGACCTTGGCAATTTGTTCCAAAATATCTTTCGGTGCACAAACAATTCCAATCCGATAACCAGTCATTGCCCAAGACTTGGAGACCCCATTCATCAAGATTACTTGGTCATGCAAGCTCTTTTCCATTGAGGCATGTGGTTGGTCGTAATTTAATTCACTATAAATTTCATCACAAACAACAAAAATTGGCTTATCACGAACAACATCAGCCAAAGCATCGAGCTCTTCTTGGCTGTACATTGCACCAGTCGGGTTGCTCGGATAATTCATAATCAGCATCCGAACTTTATCACCATATTCATCAAGGGCTTTTTGCAACTTGGCTGGCGTTAACTTAAACTCATCAGCAGAAGTATCAATTTCAACGATTTTAACACCTGTACCGATAACCGTCTCATCAGTCATATACAGTGAGAAAACTGGTGTTGGCACAATTATTACATCGCCAGGATTTAAGCAAGCCATCTCCGCATCAAAAATTGACTCTGTTACCCCATTAGTGACTAACACTTCTGTTGCTGGGTCATACTTTTGCCCATACTTTTTAGCTAAAAACTGACTTGCTGCCGTTCTAAGTCCCATTGTACCGTTAGACGGGGCATAGTGAGAATGGTTGTCATCAATCCCCTTTTTAGCAGCTTCTTTAATATGATCCGGTGTGTTAAAGTCAGGTTCACCCAACGTGAACTTCAAAACATTCGGAATCTTGCTAGCATAATCAGAAAACTTCAAAATTGGATTCGAAGGGGCATCAGCTAAGCCTTTTTTCATGTAATTAATTAATTTAACCATATATTTCACCAAACTTTCTTAAATCGTTTGCATAAATTATACAATTAATGTCATCATATTTCTACAAGTTTTTTTTAATTATAAACTAATTTTTTTGCTTAACCCTGCACTTGATCGCGCAACTTAAGCATCATTGGATAATTATTGGTAAAAATCCCCGCAACATAGTGCTTAAAATATTTTTTAGCAGTATCAGGATCATCAACTGTCCAAATACGTTGTGTAATTGCCTCTGGCGATGCAATAAACTTACCTGGATGAATACCAGCAAAATGATTTTCTTTAATTAACTTAGCTGAATTAGCAACGGTCTGATCCGTTAAATAACAATAAATTTGCTTAGGATCAAGCTCCTGACAGTTCTTTAATGTAATGTAATCAAATGATGAATAAATAATCGGATGAACAAACTGATATTTTTTAGCTAGATTTAAAACCGTCCGTTCAATTCCTTCATAATGAATAATTCCTGTCTTGAACTCCAAATTAATCAGGATATCCTGGCCATCAAGTAACGTAAACAATTCCTGTAATTCCGGCACCGGCTCACCATTAGTTAAATGAAGCTGTCTTAATTGTTTTAACGTAAAATCCTTGATATAGCCTGTGCCATCAGTTGTACGATCAACCTTTTCATCGTGCATCACAACTGGAATCCCATCCTTAGTTAAATGCACATCAAATTCAACACCTTCAGCGCCATTTTTAATAGCATGACGAAAGCCTTCAAGCGAATTTTTCGCAAACTTAGCTGGATAGCCGCGATGACCAAAGATAATTGTTTTGTTTTTATTCATAATTTTACTTGTCTAAACCTCTACTAAATATTAATCAAAGTCAAATTACAGTGGATATCTTAACTCTATTAGTAGAATTTTTAAATAGAAACGACAGAATAATTTATTTATTAAACTATATTGCTTAGACCTCTTTTGAATCCCAAGATTGGTTTGAATCTGCTATAATAAAAAAGAGCAGTGGTATTGCCCACACGCTCCTTTTTTGAAATTATTGCTTATGATGACGTCTGATATAATCGACAATCATATCAGCAATAACATTGGCTAGTATTCCTGATACTAAGCCAACTATAAATGTTGACATTGGGGTAAACCTCCAAAGTCCTAAAGTTGGTTACTTTAGGCAGTCATTAAAATGATCCTCTGTTAGCGCAGAGGATTTTTTAATACCGTCACGAAACGTTACTCAATACCGTTTCGGTACCCAGCAAGGTTTTACTAGGCTGTAAACAATTTAACACCCTAAAGGAATGCACCGAATTTTGTACCTACATATTAATTAAATCCGATTATTTCAATCTATTACACAATCAATACTAAAAACTTTGCACCGCACTTTTTTACTAAAAACTGGTTAACTTAAATAAATGGCAAACAAAAAGAAAGCCCGCTATTAAGGCTTTCTTGAGGTATCTAAACTACTAGATTTAAATTACTGAATACATTTATTATAGTATTTTTCGGGTCACTTTTTTACGTTTAGACCAATTTTAGAATATTTTGATTAGCCTACCTTTGCCTAAAATTTTGCACCGATTCTTAAAATTACAGCTAATTTATCTAATTCCTAACAACAAAAAAAGTCTTAACACCAACGCTTGAAGCTAATTGACATTAAGACTAATTACATCTATTGGGTTAGCTGGATTCGAACCAGCGCATACTAGTACCAAAAACTAGTGCCTTACCGCTTGGCTATAACCCAAACATTTGAGCTTTTACTTGTTGCTCAACATTTATAAGTATAGAGAATTGTGCTGCCCAAGTCAAGCAAAAAATTTATTTTCTTATGCTAAGTTCAGTTCATAAGCATACCGGGCACCATCCGAGGTTGGATTCACATGTATTATTCCACAATAATGATATCCGACTTTTTTAATTAAGCCCTGCATCCGCTTATTCAAAGCATGCGTATCAATACGGAAATTATGAAAACCTAAAAATTGACCTCGAGACAATAAATTTGAAATAAAGATTTGCCCTAAATGTTGACCACGATATTTGTCAGAAAATGCAATGCGATGGATGGTCGCATACGGCATCGTTGAATTACGCCAGGCACCATCAATCTGAACATAACTTAATTCAGGCGTTGTTTGCAAAACCGCGACGCCAGCTACTTCTTGACCAACTATTAGCACATAAGCCCGCTTTTGTGCAATATCCGCTTTAAACATTTCCTCATTAGGATGACCATCTTGCCACTGCGGACTACCGTCACTCTTTAATAATTGTTTTGCTTGAGCAATAATTGCCATCATTGCTGGTAAGTCCTTAGCTTCAGCCCAGCGAATATAAATTGCCATTATTTTTTCTCCACCTCTACTATGATTAATAATTTAATTTTAGTATAATGACAGTAAAAATCGCAATAGCTAGGAGGAATTTAAATGGCGATTAAACTAATTGCACTTGACACCGACGGAACATTATTAAATTCAAACGGGCAAATTTTACCTAGTACCAAAGTAGCAGTTACTCAAGCTTTAAAGCAAGGCATTAAGGTCGTGCTCTGTTCTGGTAGACCAATTGCTGGTTTAAAGTCCTATATGGATGAATTGGGAATTACTGGCAAAGAGCAATATGCCGTGACATTAAACGGTGCAATCACGCGCAACGCAGCAGGTAAAATTATTACTAAAGATCTAGTTTCCAACCAACTTTACCGCAAAATGACTGCTTTTGCATTAGCCCATCAATTACCATTTAACATTGTCGACGAAGATTCACATATTATCACAGCCAATCATAATATTGATTACGTTGTTTATTTGCAAGCTTACGAAAACACTGCCCCTTTATATGTGCGTACTCCCGACGACTTACCAAAGAATTTTGGTGTTGCTAAAGGCTGCTTTGTTGGAGCAGCTGACCTACTTGATCAATGGGAACAAGCTATTAATCAGGTTTTCGGTCAAGAATT
Source organism: Lactobacillus sp. ESL0785 (assembly GCF_029395455.1). Taxonomy (NCBI): domain Bacteria; kingdom Bacillati; phylum Bacillota; class Bacilli; order Lactobacillales; family Lactobacillaceae; genus Lactobacillus; species Lactobacillus sp. ESL0785. Next base: position 377,357 of record NZ_CP113916.1, on the reverse strand, counting down.
ATACGTCATTCGCTCTGACCCACATTTTATTGAATTACTTAATCCAAAGGTTAACAAGGGTAATGGCCTCAAAGAATTATGTGCTGCACTCAATCTTCAATCAAGTGAAGTCATGGCTATGGGGGATGAGCGTAATGACATTTCTATGTTTGACTTTGCTGGTACTAGTGTCTGTATGGCAAACGGTAGTCAACCTGCCAAGGATAAAGCTGATTATGTTACTGCAACAAATGACCAAGATGGTATTAGCCAAGCCTTTAACAAATTTGTATTTTAATCAATTAAAAAAGTAGTTCACAGTTACGTGGACCACTTTTTAATTGCACAAAATCAAGGCTTAAATCCAAGATTATATTTTTTACTTTTAACAACATAACTAGGAACACTGATAAAGTGGATCGACCAAATATTATCAGTTCGTGACATGCTCAACCCAAAGTAATTATAATCACCATCATGAAGCGTTCCCTGAGTATTAAACAGATCGCCTGCATGGCCCCATTCCTGATAATAATTACGCTCATTGCGCTGACTTTCACCACTACCAACATAACCAAAAATCATCTGCTTAATTCCAAAGTAAATACTTTTCTTTAACTCTGTCATCGATAACGCTGATTCTTGATTATAAAAGCCAGCCATATCTTCAACATAATTATCATCCAGATTCAGGCCATTAGCTTGACAAGCACGGACAATTCCGGGAACATAGTGACCTTCCTTAATTGTTTTGCCATTTTTGGAATATTCAAAAGCAATATCTTGTGCTAATTTTTGCGTTCCTTGACTTGCCTGCCAAGGCTTCAATCCTAAATTGCTTCTAGCTTCATTAATTAAGCGTAAAGAAAAAGCTGTTAGTTCAGCTAATTGCGCTGTCGTAATTGCATCTAAATCAACTTGCAGATGATCATCTGTCTTATTTTCTGCAATCTTATTACGACTAAAATTATTCTGCTTCATCCCCTGCATTGCAGCAGCAACAAAAGCATTACTTGGCTTCCCTTGGTAAGCCTTAAGCAGCTCAGTGCGGGTATAGCCACTTGGCAGCTTGATTTTTGCTTCAACATAAACCGTTCGCTGACTAACATGAACGTCCTTAGCTAAAACCCAATGGGCATTATTACCAATTTTATAAGCAAGCCGTTTTTGTTTGCCAATTTTCTTTTCTACACTGTACGGATAACGTTTTTTGGTTAACGCATAAAAGCGAGAAAGCTTACCAGTTGCATAATAAAGTCGAACCTTCTTCTTAGCTTTAACTTTTACATAGCCTTTAACTGCAGCTGTCACCGGCTGTGGCTGACTTAGCACCCCAGTAATTGATGATGACAATAAAATAGCACTGATTAAAGTAACAGTGAATCTTTTTTTCTTCATTTAACTTCCTCAAGAATATTCTTTGTCAGTATCCCTCTTGTAGCTTTATCTGTCATTTTAAAACTTATTAGTAGTTAATGCCAATTAATTTAATTCTTTTTAACTTCCTAAAAATCAAGTATTTGCCAAATGATTATTTTTCCATTAAAGTTATTTATTGGTGTTTTTTACAACTAACTAGAAAGAACGTGTTAATTTGAAAAAGAAAAATTTTTTAATCGGATTAGGCATTTTATTAATTGCAGCCAACTTACGTTTGCCAATTACAATGATGCCGCCAATTCTACCCTGGCTAGAAGCAAAAATTGGTTTTGCTCCCAGCATGAGCGGTTGGTTAACCACTATTCCATTATTAATGTTTGCTTTATTATCGCCGCTAATTGCTCATTTAGGAATTAAACAAGGCAATGCTGTTGTCCTATTCTTTACGCTATTAATTTTGGTAATTGGCAGCTATCTGCGAGTTGTTCCCAACAGTATCTTCTTATTATTAGGAACGCTTTTAGTCGGAATCGGTATCTCTGGTGGCAATGTTTTACTTCCCGCTGTTATTCAAGAATATTTTCCGACTAAAGCCACTATTTTTACAAGCCTTTATACTTTTACAATGGGTCTAGTGGCCTCTTTAGGTACCGGTTTAGCAGCGCCTTTAGTCAAGCAACTGCACCTTCCAACTACCCTAGCCTTATTCAGCCTTGTTGGCCTAATTGCCTTTATCGTATGGACCATAGTAACTTGCGTTGTGCCTAAACCCAAACATGCAAAACTGACTGCTCAGCGACCAGCTTCCATTAATCACTACAGTTTGACTTGGATTATTACCTTTTTCTTTGGTATCCAATCATTGCTTTACTACTCCATGCTGACTTGGCTACCAACTTTTTGGTCAACAAGTGGCTTCAATGTCACAACTGCCGGACTTTTAGCTACCATCTTCCAATTATGCGGGATGCCGATGTCACTATTAACACCAATTATTGCCCGTAAAAAATCCGGCATGATGTTAGCTTCCGGGATTGTTGGCGGCGGCTTTGCTATTGGTGCAGCCCTATTACTGATCTGCAAAGGGAATTTTATTGCCAACGCGATTTTAGCTTTTATTATGGGCATTGGTGCAGGATCAGCTTTTAGTCTTTGTGTTGTTTTCTTTCAAAAGAAAACAGCTAATTTTAGACAAACGGCTCAACTTTCAGGAACTGCTCAATCATTTGGCTATCTCTTAGCAGCCATTGGGCCGACTTTATCAGGCTATCTTCAAGGATTACTTCATTCTTGGACACCAATTTTTCTTGCTTATACAATTTTAGGCATTCTTTTATTACTAGCTGGTTTTATAATCACGAATAAACAACCACTTAAATAACCACAACCAAAATAAACGCTAGTCTGATTGACTAACGTTTATTTTTTAATTAATTGGTATTGACTATTTAATATTGACAGTTTAAAAATTAGTACCAACCATTTGCTTGCCAGAAAGCCTTAGCAGCTGTCCATGAGCCATAACGACTAGCAACATAGTTATCAGCAACTTTTTCTTGATTAGCAGCAGAGTAATCACCATTAAGGTAAGCCGAAGAAAGTTGGTACTTACCGATGTATTGACCATTTTGTGCACTGTATGAGCCACCAGATTCACGACCAGCAATCCAAGCCTTGGCGCTAGCTTCTGAATCAGAAGCATTAGCTGCATAAGTTTGACTAGTAGAAGTTGAGGCAGTTGTAACTGTAGCAGTATTAGTAGTAGCAGAATTAGTATTTTCTTGGTTAGTGTTAGTTACTGTTTCTGCCTTGGTATTATCAGCTGGATAGTAGCCCTTGTTAACGTATTGAGCTCTAACCCATTGATTCTTACCCAAGTCATACCACTTATTGCCTTGAGCATCATAAGCTGTTCTAATCACTTTCCAAGAAGAAGCACTTGGTAAAATTTGACCAGTAGCAACCGGATTTTCGTAGCTATTCCAAACGTGAATGCTATTGCCCTCAACATAATTAACAGTTACGACTGCTGCATCATTAGCAACAGTTGCTGCATGAACAGTGTTTGTTTTAACACTATTCATTACGGCAACACCCGAAACTGATAACGCTGCTACAGCTGCTGATTTAACTAAGATAGATTTTACCTTCAAAAATATTCTCTCCTTAATAAAAAAATTTCATATCTATTCTTTTCTAAATTGATAAAAGCACCGTAGTGCTAATCCCAATTGATTGTCTATATACTACAGTGTTAACGTGTCAGAACCATAACAAAAATATCTCTCGGCTTTTAAGAATCAATTACTTGCAAATTAAAATATGTAACATTTGTAATATTATTTTTTATTGCCAATTTAAAGCAAGAATCCCTTAGTTACAAGGGGTCAACAGCATTATTTTTCATTGGAGCGTGCGTTTGCATCTAGCAACTGGTCTAGACATTCTGCTAAACTGCAACACAATTGCAAAATAAAATACTAGGATTTCCCGTCTAATCAACCTAAAAGTGCTATAGTTAAATTGTATTTTTAAAGAAAGGAACATCATTATGAGCAAGTACGTTGTCAAACTAGATGAAAAAGACCTGCAAATGATTAAAGACTGTCACTCCAAAAACCCTTCATTGATGAAGGCAATGAATGAAGCCAAAAAGGTCGAAGATTAATTTAAATAAAAAAGCTTCCTTATATAAGGAAGTTTTTTTATTGTATAAAATTTGCTTGATCCCTTTTGATAACAGTGTTATCATTCTTTTTAAATATCGGATAACACCGTTATCTAGAACAAGAGGTATAAATTATGAAAGAAACAGAAAAGCAATTGGTTGAAAAAGCGATCAAAGTTATTGACCAAGAAGGATTTCAAAACTTTTCGCTGCGCAAGCTGACAGCTGCCATTGGCTTGACTACTGGCGCTTTTTACAAACACTTTAATAGCAAGGATGACCTATTTAAACAAGCAACTATTCAGCTATCGCAAGAATTTATTGCCCAAATAAACTTTCACAGCAAGGCACCAGAAAAACAACTCTTACAAATTGCCGACTATTTTATTAAACAAGTGCAAGAACATCCCAATATAATGGAATTTCTCTTTTTCAACAATAACGCAACACTAGCTTTTAAAAATAGCGATCATCAATTCCCTTTTTTAACAAAAATGCTGCAATTAACTGACCAAATTACTCAAAACAGCAATATTACCGGCCACGATTTTTTCATTCAAATTTGGTCCTTTATCCAAGGTTATTCACTTCTAATTAAAAATGGAATCACTAATTACGATAAGCAGCTAATCCAAACAACATTAACCCAATTAGCTAAAGGAACTAACTAAAATGAAAACATTAATTATCTACTGTCATCCATATAACAAAAGCTTTAACCATGCTGTCCTAATGGCTACCAAAGAAAACCTCATTAAAAATAAGCGTGACTTTATCATAATCGATCTCTACCAAGATGGTTTTAACCCAACTTACGATCAAGAAGAACTGCGTTTATTCCACGAAGGTGGCACACATGACCCTCTTGTCAAAAAATATTTAACAATGCTAAAAGAAACATCAACCATAATTTTTATTACTCCTCTTTGGTGGAATAGTATTCCCGGTATGCTCAAAGGCTTTATCGATAAAGTAATGAAAGAAGGAACGGGGCTGTCACACACTGTTTCTAAAACGGGAATTCATGGCGAACTAAACAACATCAAACATACGTACGTCCTAACAACCTCAACTTCACCAAAATTTTATCTTCGCTTGTTTTGCGGTAATGCAATTAAAAGGATTTTTATTAATCAAACCTTACGTCAGCTGGATATGCAAGACCGCCATTGGTTACACTTTGGCGGTATCACTAATTCTTCACTAGTTAGACGTCAAAAGTACTTGGCAAAAATCACACAATATCAATTTAAGTAAAAAAAGAAACTTCAAAATTGAAGTTTCTTTTTTAGCAATTATTTTATAGAAGCCTTAGCTGTTTGATACGAATCAGCAATTTGATCAACTAAATCTTGGTCATCTTTTAATCCTGTTGTTGTGATTATAACTTGTTGGAGGTCATCTGTTTTAAGCATTTCTTGTAACTTTTGACTTTCAGCATCTTTAGGCTCATCAAACAAATATATTCTACCAACAGTTGTCACTAAAGCACTATAATCAAGACCACGTTCTTTAAGTTCTCTAATTGGTCGAATAAATCTTTCATCATAGCCTAATTTACGAATTGGTGTTCTGCCAACACGTGCAACATCATCAGAAATATACGGATTTTGGAATCTATGCAAAATTTTTGTGTGATACTCTTCTAAGCTTTCTTCCGTAAAAATTTGATGCCATTTACTATAAAGTAATGCTCTAGTTTCACCTAAAACACTCTTTACTTGTTTTAACACTAACGGATCTTTAATTGCATCGCCAATGGTTTCATAACCTAGGCTCTTTCCAGTATATGCTACAGTTGCGTGTCCAGTATTAACAGAGAATAATTTTCGTTCGATATATGGCTCAAGGTCTTCAGCGTAATCAACTCCCTTAAGTTTAATATCCTTATTCTTCATCTGGCTTTCGTCAATAACCCATTCTTTAAAATCTTCAACAGAAACAAACAATGGATCATCATGATTTTGAATAGGTACAATTCGATCAACGGCAGCATTCGGAAAACCTACATACTGATCAATTTGGGGCTTAATTTCATCATCTAAATGACTATAAACATATTCCTTTAAATGACTTGAACCACCAATCATATTCTCACATGCAATGACATCTAATGGCTTTGTATTACCAGCATTAATTCTTGCTGTTAAACCTTCAGCAATTAAAGGTGCAATAATTGGTAATATTTTAGGCCCAATAGCCGTAGTGATCATATCTGTTGATTTAATTGCTTCAACTACCTTCTTAGGATCTTTACCATTGTTAATTCCGTCAACATTTGTAACGTGTATTTTCTTTTTCCCTGGAGCAGCCAGTTCAATATCATATTCGCCACGTTTATTTAACTCATCGATAATAGTTTCATTAACATCAACAAAATCTACGCCAAAACCATTATCATTTAAAGTTTCACCAATAAAACCTCTGCCTATATTTCCTGCACCAAAGTGTACTGCTCTCATTTAATTTCCTACTCCTTGTAATAAACTAATAATTTCGTCTGGATATTTTGCATCAGCAATTTTTGCAACATTCGAAACATCACTACAAAACAAAGCAATTTGTGACAAAATGTTTAGATGTTCATTGCCCTTACCAGCAATACCAAAAACAACTGTTACTAATTGTTCCTGATCTTCATCCGGATCACTGAAGTCAACACCCATTGGAATTTGGACAACTGATATTCCTGTTTCCTTGATATATTTTTTACCACTATCAGTACCATGCGGAATCGCAATAAAATTACCCATATAAGTTGATACATCATTATTTCTAGCAATCATTGAGTCAATATAATCAGGTTCAACACAACCCCCATCAACTAATAATTGACCCGCAATTCTTATTGCTTGATCTCTAGTCGGTACTTCCTGATCAAGTTTTATCATATTTGTTTTTAATTCCATTAAAATTTCATCTCCTAGTTAAGTTTAGCAACTATTTCAGCCAATTCTTTTCCTTGAAGCAAATCATCCTCAACTATCACTTGAATTTTACTATAACGCAATTTCAAATTATTTTCAGCTTCTGGAGTAACTATTACTAAATGACTCGGATCATCTTTTAGATCTTCAATTCTAACTGCTTTCACTAGAACTGACTTATTAGCTTCTTTTAATTTATTAGTAAATAAATTTGTGGCCATTGTTGATGTCCCAATATGTTGGTCATGACGGATAAAGTTAACTTCTTTAATTTCATCAAAATTAATATCAGCTAAAGTATTTGTCTTATTTAAAGATATATTTTTAGAATTATCGTCATTTACCTGATTTAAAGTTGTAAGATTAGCAACAATTTCATCATACTTAGGACTATTTAAGAAATTATCAACCGAAACATGCATTGCACTAGGAGTTTTTTGTAATGAACGATCTGCAAGTTGATTCTGACTTACTACTAATAAATTACTATCATCATGAAGATTTCTAATTGCCATATTAGTTACAGCAATATTAATACCGGCCTTTTTAAATTTATCACGCAAAAGTGAGGCACCCATTGCTGACGAACCCATACCAGCATCACAAGCAAAAATAACTTTTTTAACATTAGCATAAGATTGTACAGAATTTGCAGCACTTTCAGAAGGAGCAATTTCTTGTCCTTTAGAAACTGCCTTCATTGACTGCATTTGTGCCTGCTTAGCAGCTAAGTCCCCGTCAACACTTTTATCATTCTTTAAAATAATTGCTGAAATAGCAAAAGAAACTAGTGTCGAACCAAGGACACCTACAATATTACCAAAATATGTTCCCTTAGCAGAAACAAGCAACATCGCAATAATTGATCCTGGAGAAGCTGCAGCCTTTAATCCACCACCTAATAATGAAAACAAGAATGTTCCTGATACACCACCAGCAATAGCAGCGATAATTAGAATTGGCTTCATTAAAATATATGGGAAATAAATTTCATGAATACCACCAAAAAATTCAATAATTGCTGCACCTGGGGCAGAACTCTTAGAACTGCCTTTACCAAATAGCATAAATGCAAGCAGAATTCCTAAACCAGGACCAGGATTAGATTCCATCATAAACAAAACTGATTTCCCAGCTTGAGCAGCTTGTTGAATTCCTAACGGAACTAAAATACCATTACCAATAGCATTATTTAAAAACAGTACCTTAGCAGGTTCAATAATAATATTAGCTAGTGGCAACAGGTGAACTCTGATAATTGCATCAACAGCTGTACTTGCCCATCTACTACCTGTTACCATGATTGGATTGACAATAAAATAAGCAAAAATCGCTAACATCAATCCTAAAATACCTAGTGAGAAGTTATCATAAATCATTTCAAAGCCAGATTTAATTTTGTCACGAAACAGATTATCCAGCTTTTTCATCAACCAAGCACTTAAAGGCCCCATAATCATCGCACCTAAAAACATTGGCTGGTCAGTACCTACAATAACACCAATTGTTGCAACAGAACCAATAACTGCCCCACGCTCTTCATCAATCATCTTACCGCCAGTATAACCAATCAATAACGGTAAAAGATAATTAAGCATCGGCTTGATTAAATTATTAATTTTAGCATTAGGGAACCAACCATTTGGCGTCATAAAAATGGCTGCCGTCAATCCCCAAGCAATAATAGCACCAATATTTGGCATAATCATTCCAGATAGAAATGTACCAAATTTCTGAATCTTCACTTTAACAGAAGATTTAGTATTTTCTTGAGACATCATATCTCCTCCTTCAATTCTTAACTTACTATTTAATAATAATATTTATAGTAATCGCTTTCAATAAAATGAAGAAGTGACTTTGGCACACTTTTTGATGACAAAGTTTGTAAAAAATATAACTTGCTTAATACTTATATAAAATATCAGTCAAACATTCTCTAGCCACCACATCCTTGATTTGCTGCTCACTGCCCACGCTGAATAACTTTAAGTTAACATCATTCATAATTATCATACTGCTTATTAAACTCATCACCTTTTGTTCAGCCGACGACAAGTTATCAGGGCCGAGCATTAACAAAATTCTATTAACATCAATATAATTATGATCCATTGATTCAAGTTTTAATTTCTTCTTTAAATCAAAAATGGTAAATTGACACCTTTTAATTGCAATGTTACTTGTATGAAAAAGGGCAATGTTACTATCTGGGATGCCAACTGGCGCAATTTTAATTCGCTCATATATTTTTTGGGCCACCATATTTCCATCTCTGACGACTGAACTACTTATTTTTAGTAGACATTGTGCAATTAAATCTATAATATCGACATAATTCGTCGTAATTTGTTCGACCTTAATGCTGTTAACTAGCTCATTACAAAATAATAAATCAATAGTTGCTTGCGATAGTCTTTTTTCTGCACCCTGAGTATTTACATCATGAGACTGCTGTTTTACTTGGTTGTTTTTAATTCGGGGATGAGCCAAATAATTTTTAATTCTAGTAACCTGTTCTTTCGGTAATAATGGACTTACTAGTAAATAATCATGAGTAAAATTTCTTAATTCAGTAGTTGACAAAATTAAATTATATTTTTTCAAATTCAAATTTTGTAAATCAGATATCTTACTTAAAGTTATATTATTAATATTTGGAATTTCTTGCATAATTCGGCTTCGTAAAATTGAAGAAACTCCTATACCATTTTCACATACAATTAAGGCCGCAAAAGTTTTATTATTTATATTTGTATATTCGTTAGCGAAATAGAGTAATAACAATTCCAATTCTGATAAAGAAAGAGGATACTGCTGAAATTCTTTTGCCCAAACTTTTTTAATAATTTTATATAAATTCGGGAATCTTTTTCTTAAATTCTCTAAAGTTTCTATTTTTGTATTAGGAAGTGGTTCAACGTTATTTTCAAGTAAGCCCAAAATGTGACTGGTTATTTTGTTAATAAAACTGGTGTTTCTTTTAAAGTCGTATTCTGCTTCTTTAGAAACAAGATTAATAAACTTTTTTACTTTCAACGAAATAGATAATTCATAATCATTGTCATAATGAAGCTCTGCTTGATGCTTATCGACACTTGCAAGTTTCTGCGCTAAATATGCTTTATCCCAGGAATTAATCTTTACGTCAATTTTAGCTGTTATATTTCGGTCAAAATCAGCCACCAAGGTAGTAAATGAGGGATTTATATTAATCTTAGTAATTTTTTGTAATTGCTGACCCTTTTTAATACGTAAAACAGTTATTGTAAAAGCTAAAATTATTTTAATTAACTCTTGATCATTTTCTATATTAAGTTTTGAAAAAATAGTTTGATTAAGTACCAATGCAACATTTTTTAAAATTGTTCCCGGTAACATTGCAACAAAGAAATCATCAACTTGATCAGTTTGATCATGTAAATAACAAAAGAATTCATAATCGTTAATTTCACTTAAAAAGATATTAGTTAAAATATCTCTACGTTTTTCTTCATTAACCTGAACATAAATGCCCAAACCTCTTTTCTTTTCCAATTTAATACCATTCATCTGAAAAGATTTATTCATCAAATTCAAATCGTTGCTAATTGTCGTCTCACTAACATTTAGGTCTAACGCTAAATTAAGAATTTTTTGTGGCTCATCACTCAATAACAGCAAAATCATGATCGCACTTTGCCGCTGTCTGATAGATAATTCATCTGGTACTGCTTTAATAGAAAGGTTAGCTTTAAGTTCAGTTATTGCTTTGCGACTTCCTTGAATAAAATAAACATGATGCTGGTGAACTATTTTTAATGATGTTTTTTTTAGAAATCCCTGCAATCTATCAATTTCTCGATAAACTGTCCTTTTGCTAACTTTAAAAGCATTCGTAAATTCTTCAATATTTAGTCCACTTTTTTCATGTAATAATTTTGTTAAAATCAATTTCTGTCGTTTAGTTAAGATATCCATTATTCAGCCTTTATATATTAATTAGTTAAGATCTTTACTCCTATATTTTACCTTTTTTAATTTAATAAGACTTTAAATTTACCAATAAATATCAAAATATATATTGTAATGAAAGCTAAGTCAGCAGATCCATCCATAACAGATTAATCAGCACAAACTGAAAAAACATTCTATGATTTTATCCATAGAATGTTTTATTTTCAGTCAATTATTTTATTTTTCAATTGTTAGCTTGTCGCGCCAAGATTTTGCTCCTGTTAAGACTTTATTCAAGTTTTCGATATTTTCTTTACCTTGAGTAGCTAACCATTTCTTACCAACTTCTTCACCTTCGGCAGCAAATGGTTTAATTGCTGGCTTCCATGTAGCACGACCACAAAGAACACCATTAAAGTCAGCACCTGCTTCTTTCGCCATCTTGATTTCAGCAATAAATTCTTCGGATGTAACTCCAGCTGATAAGAAGATATATGGCAAATCTGTTATATCTGATTGTCTCTTCAACAATTCTTTAGCTTGGGCTTGAGTATAGACAACTTCGTTATCCCCATTAAAGCCTTCAACAAACTTAATATTAAACGGAATTTCTACTTTCAAAACTGTTACACCATATTTTAGTGCTGAAAATTCCTTCATGGTTTTCAAAACTTTGTCGGCTTTTATCTTGGCAAAATCTACACCTTTAGCATCAGCGATATTAGCATCATAGGTAAGTAATTCCAAGAACAACGGTAATTCATTAGCTTTAGCTTCAGCACCGACTCTTTCAACAAAGGCTTGCTTTTTGTCATTAATTTCTTTACCTTCATCTGGGTCGTAATATAGCAGAAACTTAATTGCATCGCCACCTTCATTTTTAATCCGTAATCCTGATTGGTTAGCAATTAAATCTGGCATTCTACCCGGCTCAGTAGTATCATAACCGGTCTTTTCGTAAGAAAGCAATAGTCCACAATTTTTATCTCTAACCTTAGTTGCAGGCAAGCCATATTCTGGATCAGTTAGAATTGACGAAGCATATGGTGTTAATTCACTTGAAATTGCTTTTTTAAAATCAACAATTGTTGTTTTATCAGCTGGTTTATTAGCAGCTTCTGCCAACATTTTTTTCAATGAACCACGTTGGTCAATTGCCAAGGCACTAATTACGCCTTCATTGGTTGACAAGTTAGCCATATGTTTGGCAACTTCTGAAGAAATTGTTCTCATTATTTTTCTCCTTTAATTCAAATCAATCGCACATTACTATTATATACTCATACCAACCACTTTTAAACCTATACATATGTAAAGCTTTACCTTTTTTATTCTTAACTTAGTAAAACTTTACTTCAACGCATCATATGAACTTATTGCCTGCTTAAATCTTGCAAGTACATCATTATAGTCGTACATTCCATCAGCATTTTTAGTCATACCGTTAAATGATAAATCATACACCATTGGTGGATGATCCAAATTCATTGCCTGCATATGACGCAGTTGATCAACAGAAAAGTAAACTAGCTTAAAGGTTACAAACTTTTGCCCGCTCTTATTGGTCCAAACTTCCATTACAACTTTACCACCAATTGGTGTTGTCTTTTCAACACTATTAGGCAATTGATACTCCTTAACATCAAGAGCCGTTAGAACACTAGCAATGTTTGAATCATGACCACATAAAAAAGTAAATTTACGTGAATTATTAGATAATTCGTTGTCTATTTCTTGCAGCATTGGATGAGCGACATTTTTAGCAACACTAGGTGCTTTAAAGAGAACCTTGCCATAGGTATCGGTAATCTGGGCAATTTGATCCCATTGCTTAGCAGTTAATTTATGTCCAAAAGCTGCTTTTACAGCATTATGCTCTTCGTAGTACTGTAACACCAAAGCATCGGCTGCAGTAGTTGCTACTTTTAATGAACCAGTCATTGATGGTTCCTGATTCAAATTAAAGTTAACTTGCAGGTCATTTAACGGAAACTTAGTGTAGCCTTCTTTCAAGCCTTTTTCTGAATGCTTCAGATCAAGAACCTTAGCAAGTAGTTTATAGTTTTTACTTAGATTTCGTTCAATTCCAGCAAAACCTTTTTTACCACCCATTTTGGCAATTTCAGTTAGTGCTTGCTGCTTGAAATTATCATTAACATAAGTCAATTGCGGACTAAAGACAGGATCCATTGTTCCCAATTCATTATGATATTCAATAGGAACGTTAGCTACAGGCAAGAAGCCACTTGAGAAGTATTCTGCAGTAGCAATTGTCCGCTGCATTGAATTGGCATAGAAACGAACCTCTTTAGTATTAGGACGGGCATTTTCAGCAATTAATCCTTTTTTAGCCAGATATTTTCTAAAATACTGTCCCATTAAGGTTTCTAAATCACCGCCTAAAAGCGATAATTCACCGGCATTGCTTGACCAATCAATCCATTTATGCGATGTCATTTTATACAAATCTGACCCTTTAGTTGAAAGTGGTGCACGAACATTATGCCTGCTCAAAACTACGACTTTAGCCAATTGATAATCTTGATCTTTAACCTTTGAAACTACTGTTACTTTAGTTGAATTAGTTGCTTTGCTACTTTTAGCCGCTGTATTTGAAACACCTGTTACTAATAATAAAGTTGTAAAAACTAGTGCTAACAAATTTTTAAATTTAAACTTTCTATGTTTTTTCATTATTTTTCCTTAAATCAACAAACTTGATTGCTTAGCCTTCAAGTGCCAAGCAACCAAGTTCCATATTATTCAAAAAATTATTAATTACAACATGGTAAACAGATCTAGCTGAAATTATTTGCCTTTACAAACCTGTTCTTATCAATAATATAATATTTCTTACCTTTAATAGTTACAGAACTACCATATGTTATAATTTGCTTCTTTCTTCGTAATATCTTATGTCCTACCTTTTTACCACGTTTGTTGTAAATAAACGAATTATGCTTTAATTTACGTAATTTGCCATCAATATTACCAGCAGCAACATATGTACCATTGCCTAAATCATAAAACTTTTGGGCGTTTATTGTCTTAATACCCTGAATTTCAATAATTGTTCCTACTTTAAGAACCGGTTGACCAGTAATTCTCTTTCCATTTCCGTCATACAAATATACATTATGCATTATTTTTTTCTTAGTAACTTGCTTATCTTTATCTGGCAAATTATTTTTATCTTTGTCAGAATTTACATTACTTGGTAAATTATTGCTTGGCACACTTATTACTTCGTTGCCCGGAACTGCCTTAACATGAACCACTACTGTTACTTTAGTAGTTGAGCCATCAGGATATGTAATTGTTATTTCTCCTGTTGTATCGCCTACTTTACTTACGTCTGGCACTTTACTCCAGTTATATTTTGTTCCTGCGGGGAGATCTTTGGCATTAATAATCGCTGAGTCTGCGTCCGGCAGTTTCTCATTTACTTTAACCGTCACATCACGACCATTTGGGGTGTTTGTTTCTGCATCGGTTGGCGCTGCCTTAACATGAACTACTACTGTTACTTTGGTAGTTGAGCCATCAGGATATGTAATTGTTACTTCTCCCGTCGTATCGCCTACTTTACTTACATCCGGCTCTTTACTCCAGTTATATTTTGTTCCTGCGGGGAGATCTTTGGCATTAATAATCGCTGAGTCTGCGTCCGGCAGCTTCTCATTTACTTTAACCGTCACATCACGACCACTTGGGGTATTTGTTTCTGCATCGGTTGGCGCTGCCTTAACATGAACTACTACTGTTACTTTGGTAGTTGAGCCATCAGGATATGTAATTGTTACTTCTCCCGTCGTATCGCCTACTTTACTTACATCCGGCTCTTTACTCCAGTTATATTTTGTTCCTGCGGGGAGATCTTTGGCATTAATAATCGCTGAGTCTGCGTCCGGCAGTTTCTCATTTACTTTAACCGTCACATCACGACCACTTGGGGTATTTGTTTCTGCATCGGTTGGCGCTGCCTTAACATGAACTACTACTGTTACTTTGGTAGTTGAGCCATCAGGATATGTAATTGTTACTTCTCCCGTCGTATCGCCTACTTTACTTACATCCGGCTCTTTACTCCAGTTATATTTTGTTCCTGCGGGGAGATCTTTGGCATTAATAATCGCTGAGTCTGCGTCCGGCAGTTTCTCATTTACTTTAACCGTCACATCACGACCACTTGGGGTATTTGTTTCTGCATCGGTTGGCGCTGCCTTAACATGAACTACTACTGTTACTTTGGTAGTTGAGCCATCAGGATATGTAATTGTTACTTCTCCCGTCGTATCGCCTACTTTACTTACATCCGGCTCTTTACTCCAGTTATACTTCGTTCCTGCGGGGAGATCTTTGGCATTAATAATCGCCGAGTCTGCGTCCGGCAGCTTCTCATTTACTTTAACCGTCACATCACGACCACTTGGGGTATTTGTTTCTGCATCGGTTTCACTATTAACTTCTACTGAAACAGTATTTGAATCTTCCGGTTCATACTCCAAAGCAAACTGGTTTGCCAACAACTGTTGATCAAGCTTAAATGAAATACTATGACAATTTATAGGTTTTAGAGCTTTGAACTGAATTGTTGCAATAATTCCAAAATTATTACCGATATTTATTCTCGGAGCTTCTCCCTTATTACTGTATACTACGTTAACATCACTATTACCATCCGAATGAGTTTTATCCTTAGCGAAACTAACCATTCCATTAGTTAAATCGCCAGATGTTATACTTTCAAAACTTAGTTCATCTTTATCATATGGTAATCTTGCTGATAAAGCATTAACGTGACTTAACTTGTTACCGAGTACAGTAACTGTAATCGTATCACCTTTCTTATACTTGCTCTTATCAGTTTTTATCGTCATATTGCCTGATGGAATGACATAGCCGTCTGAAGCAAAATGTGCTCCTCCGCCTAATTTACTCATTGTGTAATTAATGTCAAAAGCATCTATTCGACCATTTTGATTTAAATCAGCATTTTCAACATAGCCAGTAAAGTCATTATCGGCATACTTAGTTTCGCCTATATAATTCAATAAAAATGTTTGATCATTGTCATTAATAACACCGTCGTTATTAAAATCACCAGGGACTGAAACTACAGAATTAGGCTTCTTATATAGTAAAAGTTCTTGTCCAGAGAAGTAATTGCCTCTAGTGGCACCATTAGGAATAGTAAATTTAACATAATATGCTTTTGTTCCTGGAGCAAATTTCAGTACTTTTTTAGTATTGTCCCATTGCCAACCTGAAGCGCTAGCGGTGATCTTATTCCAATGAAGGCCATCAATACTTGTTGACACTTCAATAGCCGAAATATTACCATTACCACCATTATCTCTTGGCACATATACTAATTTATCTAGATCCGTAATACCATCTAACTTAGTGCTGATGGTAATTGGAGTAACATTCTTTCCTGTTGGTGGGTACCAATTAGTGTGCGCCAAAGTTGATAAGTCCTGATCAAATAAATTTTTAACGGGACAACCAGATTGCCAAATATCTTTATCAGTTGTACCAATATCAGTTGTAGTACTTTGATATGTAATCTTAACCGCATCTTTCAATGGATCTTCTGCAGATGAAAAACTCTGTTCTTCACTCCAAGGCGATACTCCAGTTGCTGTAACAGTCTGAACTTGGAATGTATGTGTAGTATTAGGTTTTAGTTCTTTTAAAACAAAGCTAGTATCTGGAATACCAGTATAGATAACATCATCAGCCTTAATGTTATAACTTTTAGCACCATCTACAGAATCCCATTTAATTCCTACTGTTGTTGGAGTAGTTGTCGTCTTGTCTTCAACAATATTAGCAGGTACTTTTACTTCAGTACTTTCACCAGGAATACCATTGCTAATATTTGGCGTTTCATCAACACCGCTAATCCGCAGTTCAATGCCATTTTGCCTTACATCTGTTTGCCCTAGTTTGACTCGCAAGAAGCTCTGCTCTAAGCCGCTTCCTACTTCCTTCAAATATGGATTAGTTAAATATGCATCATCATAATAGTAAACATTGCTTGACTTCTCGTAGTCTGCCAAGTCTGTTGCCTCGCGTAAGGTGACTTCCTTACCGCCAACTGTTGCTTTAACTTCACTTGGAGCTTTCTTAGTTCTAATGTTAAATTCAGTAGTTCTCTTAGTGTCAATTCCGTCGTAACTACCCTTGGTTGGCGAAACTGTTACCGTTAATTTATCTCCATCCAAGCTGCTCTTTACTTCTGTTTCGGCACTCTTGTCTGACTTGTATTGTGCTGAAATACCATCATCTTCATAGACACTAGCTTCTGTGGTACCACTTGGATAGATCTCAAATTGACGGGCATTTCTTCCTGCTAAATAGTCTTTAGGAGTATTCGTTGCCGCAGCGGTTGGGACAATTGCGCCTGCCTTAACAAACAATGGCAGTTTCCATAATGGTGCGGTATAGTTATTAATTACTTGACCGCCTTGATATTCTTTACCAGTATAGTAATCAATCCAAATTTGATTTTTATCAGGCAAATAGATGCCATTACGAATATCATCACCGTTAGCAGCCATCTTGGTATTTTGATAAATTGGCGCAACTAAGAAGTTGTCACCCCACATGTATTGATACTTAACTAGGTCAGTATATGCTTCAGGGATATCTGGATAATCTAAGAACATTGCCCGTACCATTGGCTTACCGCTGGCAGTTGCGTCATGTGCCATCGTGTAAATATACGGCATTAACATCGTCTTTTGTTTCAGGTAAGCTCGGTTAATCTTGGTTACTTCAGGATTAGTATCATCAAAAGCATACGGGTTCTTGGGATTATAACCCCAGCCATCCATGTTCAATTGAATTGGCGTGAAAGCCTTCCACTCATATTCACGGGCATTAATAATTGGGTTATTACCACCAAAAATACCATCCATATCAGAAGCTGAGTTAGGCTGGCCGGAAAGACCTTCGCCAATGTAAGTAGGAATCTGGAAGCGAATGTATTCCCAGTCACCACCAGTCTCATCGCCTGTCCAAACTGCAGCTGTGTTTTGGGTTCCTGCCCAACCATCAAGAGAGATAATAAATGGTCTTAAAGTATCGCCTTTAATATTCTTAATCATGTTAGCAGCAGTCTGAGTGGCATTTAGACCAAATGAATAACCGTTACCAACCCAGGCAACGTCAGTCTTTAAGGCAACAACACCATTTTCAACTTCTTTTTCAAAGTCACGGTCTGACGGCTTAGGGTTATTAGGATCAGCTGGTGACAAGTTCTGCTGGGTCCACAAACCCACTTGAATTCCCTTAGAATTGGCATATTCGATAAAGTTCTTCAGATTCTCTAAATTACCAGCTAAAGTATCAGTTTGACCGTAGCCAGCACCATAGCCGTCATTTGGTAAGAACCAGCCTAATGGCATGTCGTGTTTAAGATATTGGTCAATTACTGCCCGCGCGCTGAACTGGTAGCTAGGATCATTTTCTCCCTTATCACCATTCAAAGTTTCACGAATCGCCGAGTCTTTCTTATCACTTGGTAAAGCACTTGGCTGATATTCTACATAATAGTTTCCATCTGGATATTTAATAGCGCCACTAGTCCCTTTAGGCATCTTAACCCAATAATCACGGTTATAAGCGTTTAAATGTGCTTCATAAAAGCCATAAATTGGAGTTAATGCTGGCAAGCCAGTTAATTCTTGATAATCATGAATTAGATCATATGGTGAGTCATCAAAAAAGTAAATTGCATCAAACCGATCTTCATTGTGAGTTGTAATGATGTCACCGTTGCCTTCACTGTCAAAGTCATAATTTCCAGGTTTGAAAGTATAACGCACAACACCATAACCTTTGGTTGACCAATAAAATGGGTTTGGTGAAGACACACCCTTGTCTACCCAATTGTTTGTATTTGCAATTTTGACATTTTCCTTGTCCAAATTAAACTTACCATTCTGGGTACCACCACCGTAATAACGCGTTTTACCGTCATCTTTAAGAGTTTGACTGGACCTTCCTGATCCAACTTCAACTTGTTTAGCTTCTTGTAAAACAGTCTTGCCATTCTTAGCAACACTCATTGTACCAGCAGCTTTATCAAAATTAATTGAAATTGCGCTATTTGCTAGTGTCCAACCGTCATTATTCTGAGTTACTGCAGTGTCTGCCAGACCACCCGTTCCTTTGGGATCTACTTCATCTGCCAAGATTTTGGCATTCAATCCTTTTTGAGATTGTTCTGGTTCATCATATTTCTTATCAGGATCAATATAATAACGGAAAGTCTTGTCATTCAACATGTACAATCTAGCAACTTGACCGTTCTTATAAGTGACTTCAAAATACTTGTCTTGCTTGACCACATTTTCGATTCCAGATGTAACAGCAGTATTAGAATCATTAGTTGTTGTTTCAGTTTGTTCAGCCACACCTTGTTCTTGAGATTGCTTAGGCTGAACCACTTTATTCGTCTTAGTAGTCACTAAGTGTTTTTTCCGTTTCAATTGCGACTTTGGTTCAACCACATATTTAGACTTCTTGGTTTTTCCTACTTTAGTGGTACTAATTGTTTTGGCCGAGACCTCTTGTGGTGCTTGCATTACACCAAAAATAAAACCGCAAGCAACGGCAATCGAAGCGGCTCCCGTACTTAAGCGACGTAATGACCATCTCACAATTTGATCACTACTGCTCTTCTTCCTTTCCAATAAATTATTTCTGCTAGACATAAGTAAACCTCCTAGCTTTTTATAAATATTTATTTTTTACAAAGAAAGCGCTTTATAAGCAGATTATACATTACACGTGTTATTTAATAAATAGCTTTTATAAATAAAACGGTCCACCCATATATCTTTATTTTTACTATGTTTAATTACAAAAATTATCAATAATTTTATGCTAAAATTTAGCTATAAATATTTAATCATTTAGCAGATTAATTAGGAGAACACTATGGCGTTTATTTATACTCTAAGATATATGCTTGATCCACGGACAAACACACCTGCAAAAGACCAAAAATTACTTAATTTTGTTAAAAAAGGCAAAATAGATGATGTAGCTTTCTTCATTAATGGTGAAGAGTTAAATCACAGCCACCTAACTGCTGAAGAAACTCAAGTGTGGCTAGATGCAATTAAACCCCTGCAAAAAAAATTACAAGAAATCGGTGTAACTACCAGCTTGAATCCATGGACTACCATCATGCATTCAGATCGCGGCTTTAGTATCAATCCAAAAATCGGTTTTCGAACTTTCATCGATCTTAACGGTCACCAAGCAAAAGATATGGCTTGTCCAGCAGATCCAACTTGGCGTAAATATATTACAGAAACTTATGCTCAATATGCTAGTATTCATCCCCGCCGATTATGGCTTGAAGATGACTTCCGCCATTATAATCATACCCCACTAAAATTAATGTGTTTTTGTGATTACCATATGAAGCTTTACCAACAAAAATTAGGCAAAGCTGAATTGCGGGCAACCTTTGTTAAAAATATGCTCAAACCCGGCAAGCCACTTCCTGAACGCAAAATTTACCTTGATCAAGCTCGGCAAGAGATGATTGAAAATGAACATTTAATTGAACACGCTGTACACCAAGTCAGTCCTGAAACTGACCTTGCACAGATGACGTCGTTTCCTGATTGGCATGCCATCGAAGGTCGCGACTGGCAAAAATTATTTGCTGCACAAGCAGGAGATGGTCATCCCCAAGTAGCTAGACCGCATTTACCAGCATATAACGAAGTCGCACCTTTAAAATATGGACGGGCATTTGAGGAATATACCCGTGTTACAGCTAGTTATTTAGGAGAAAATACAGAGCTATATCCTGAACTTGAAAATTATATGTTTTCGCCACTGGTCAAGTCGTTGTCTTTTATCAAATTTCAAATAATCACTACTGCTCTAGTCAGCAGCAAAGGAATTTTATTAAATCTCTTTGATATGATGGGCAATGGCATCAATGATTCATGGCATTATGCAGAAGCACTAGCTGAAATCAAACCTTTTGCCAGCAAATTATTAGAAAATAGGTTACATGTTGAACATCTGAGGGGTATTAAAATTCTAGTCGACCAAGACTCTAGTTACAGTATCCATACTACTAACGGTGTTGCGAGCGAAGAATTACTACCTCATGAAAAAAATTGGGCCAGTCTCCTATCTTCCTTTGGGTTTGCAACTACCATTCTGCCAGTCAATAATCAAACTCAACTGCACAATCAAATCATTGCAATTGCTGGACAGCTGCTACGCAATTTCTCTAATCAAAGAATCACCAACCTAATTCAAAATAATACGGTGATTCTTGATGGTGAAAGCATTAATGTACTAGTTGAACGTGGATTAGGTGACCTGCTGCATATCAAACAAGCTGAATGGCACAAGGTTCGTTCAGCATATCAATCATTTGAACAAGCAGATGGCTGCATTGTTGACGGTGTACAGAATCCTCGTATTACGATGTTGCAGCATACCGGTAATTACCTAAAGCTTGATTACGATGAAAATAGTGATGTTGTCGTTTGGTCTAAAGCATATAACTCAACTGATAAGGAATTGGGTAATATGATGGCAGTAATTGATCAGCACATTATCGTACTGCCAATTGATCAGGACCCCAAACACGGTTGGGAAGCACAATTTACAACTTATAAACAAGGCCTTTTGCAGCAAATGCTAGCTAGTATCGTCTCAATTGACTACTTAATTGCCATGCCTAATGTTAAATTAAATATTCAAAATGACGGTCATCTTGCTTGGCTGGCAAACTTTACTTTAGATGCCTATCACCAAATTCGGTGGCACCTTAGTAAGCCGCTAAGCAATACTCATGCCACAATTATTCGTCAACAAGGCAAAACAGTCAGTGCAAAGCAAGTACCAATAAATATTAAAGATGGCATTGCTATTATTAACGAAGAACTCAAGCCGTTAGAAACCATCCAACTAATATTTGATTAAAGTTAGTTGGATTTCAGATAGCAAAACACCGTAAGATTAATCATCTTACGGTGTTTTTATGTAATAAATATTTTATTTCTTCATGTTAGCGAGCATTTCGGTAATATTAACCATGCCCGCTTTGCCAGCAGTAATATAATCAGAGTCATTACCATTCATTTGACTGTTAAGCCATTCAATAACTAATGGCAAGTTCATGCCTGATATTAATTGCAGCTTTTGTCCACCCATAATCATTTGGCTGACGACATTAGCTGGCGTACCACCCATTAAATCGGCAAAAACAGTAATATCGCTAATGTTCATTCCTGCAATTGCTTCGGTAAACTTTTTCTTAAAATCGTCTGGACTTTCATCAGGCAATAAACACACGGAATGAACATGTTCTTGTTCACCCATAATTAACTCTGCACTATCCTTTAGGCCTGTAGCCATCGTACCATGACTAATTAAAATTAATTCTTTCTCTGCCATTAAAAGTTCTTTCTCCAATTACTAAACTTTAGCGATAATACCAGTACCGCCAAGAACAATACACAAAACTAGTACAATCAAAATTGCCTTAGTTGAAGTCATACCCTTCTTACCAAGTAACCAATAAACAAAGGCGACTACAGCAGCTGGCAACAATTTAGGAATAATCATATCCAAATTATTTTGAATATTCATCGAAACTTGACCAATTTTTGGTACGCCAAACTTAATGTTAACCATCGTGGCAACTAACGCACCAACCATGAATACCCCCATTACAGTAGCTGAATCAGTTAAGGCATTTAATTGATCACGCATATCTGTAACCAAAGATACCCCTTCTTTATAGGCAAAGTGCAATTGCTTCCAACGAAAGACACAGATTAATAGGGAGGCAACTACCCAAATAATAACTCCAATTGGATTACCTTCGTGGGCCATTGAAGCAGCTAAGGCACCAAAAATTGTTGGAATTAGTGACGCAAAAATTGAGTCACCAATTGCGGCAAACGAGCCCATCAAGCCGACCTTCATACCTGTAACCGTATCCTTGCCCTTAATTCCTTCATTTTCCTCAACTGCAAGGTCAATTCCTGTAATAATTGTGTTAAAGAAGTTAGAAGTATTGAAGAACTGCATATGCGTTTTCATCATTTCTCTTAACTCAGGACTGTCATCGCCATAAATTTTCCGTAATTGCGGCAAAATTGTGTACAAATAACCACTATTCTGCATTCTTTCGTAGTTCCAGCCCAGTTGATAGCCAAATAGTGACCGCCGGTTAATTTGGTTAAAGTCCTTATCAGTTAACTTATATCTTGGTTTAGAGTTCGTCATCAGTGATCTCTCCTTCGTCATTATTAACATTTGAGCTTGTTTCTTTACTTTGTGTAGTATTGTTATTAATTGGAATATTCTTGTAATGTAACATTGCCAAAGCTAAGGCAATCAACGCAATAGCTAACATTGGTAGGCCATTGAAGACACTCGTGAAGCTCTTGTTAACTGCAGTTACACCAACACCCAATGCTTGGATACTGCTGAATAAAACTGAAAACAATGTTGTAATAGTAAAGCCCAAAATCAAGTAAGCTGCATGCTTTTTAATTGGTAAGTAGCGTAGTAAAATAGCAAACCCAACTGCTGGTAATGTTGCACCAGCAACAGTTAAACCTTGACCTAACCAGAGCAAGTTACCATTCAAGGCATTAGCAATTGTTTGCACTAATCCTCGACCAAAAGCTAAAGCAATGAAAACCGGAATGGCACGAGATAATGACCATGGCAGAGCACCATACAAGACATTTCTCTCAACAGCCTTATAGTTAATATGTTCTTGATCAATCAAATGATCAATTCTGTGTGAAAAGTACGTGTTGGCAAATCTAGCTAAGACGTCTAACTCAACCATGATTGTCGCAACCGGAACTGCAATTGCTGAAATTGCGGCCTGTGGACTCATACCCTTAATGCTAACTGAAAGGGCAGTTGCTAAAACCGTACCAGTAGTCGCATCAATTCTTGACGCCCCACCAAAAGTACCAACACCTAAAACCATCAACTGCATTGAAGCACCAATAAATAATCCTGTAGGCATATTGCCCATAATTAAACCAGCGATTAATCCAGCGCCAACGGGTGTATT
The DNA here is from genome assembly GCF_029395455.1 of Lactobacillus sp. ESL0785. Taxonomy (NCBI): domain Bacteria; kingdom Bacillati; phylum Bacillota; class Bacilli; order Lactobacillales; family Lactobacillaceae; genus Lactobacillus; species Lactobacillus sp. ESL0785. The sequence goes on along the minus strand of NZ_CP113916.1, from coordinate 353,374 downwards.
TAATGCTGAATAAATTTGCAATTCATCTAAAATTTCTAGACCCGCATATAACGTCAGCAGTAATATTTGCCACCAAGCCATTTTTCTACCTCCTAATTCATCTTTTCATCAATTAGTTTCATAAAATCCCGTGCGTCAACACTAGGATTTACTTGAGCAATCAACTTAACACCTTGACCAGCTATCTGCTTAAACAGCTTGACATCTTCTTCATTGATGTTAACTTGCTTAGTTAATTCAGTTGTGTCATCGCGTTTAGACATATTACCAACATTAATCAAATCAAGTTTAACTCCCAAATTAAGAAGATCTAAAAACTTCTCTGGTCGCTTAGCAACAAGAAATAATCTCTGATTACCGTAACGATTTTTTAGTAAATGGTCTGCAGCAACTGCGGTTGGTAAAACACTTAATCGTGTTGTCATTGGTGTGGCCATTCTTAACCCACTCTTTTGGATATCATCTTTCGCGGCAGCTTCATCAAGTACAATGATGCGTTCTACCTGCAACTTAGGTGTCCAAAGATTGGCAACTTGACCATGCACTAATCGTTCATCGATTCTTGCACCCACAATATTCATATAACGTACCTCCAAAACATAACAGGCTTCAGCTATGTGGAACCGATATGATAAATACTAAATTCATTATTTATAAAGCGCTTTCAATGAATATAATAAGGTACCTACCACTTTTTGTCAACTGTAACTTGCAAAAACAGAAAAAGGAAGGTATTTAAAATAAAAACACCTTCCTTGAGATTAAATATTATTCATTAAATTTATGAATAGTTACACCTTTAACTACCCGATTAACTGTTCCTGTAGGTGATGGCGTATCTGGCTTATTATTAACCTTTACTGAGGTAAGCAAGGCAACTGTTTGACCAAACATCACATCAGGCAAGGCCAAATAGGCATCAGGTAATAGTTCATCTGCCTTAAAGATAAAGGATTTACCCGCAAAATTTTGGCCTTCTTTTTCTTGACCAACAGCCATCACCAACGGTACGATTTGATCACCTTTAATCTCATTCAAAATATCTAAATCATACTGTCTAGTATATGAATCGTTAGAAACGTAATCAAAGACAATCGTTTTCTTATCTAAAAATGATTTAGGTCCATGACGCAAGCCCATTGAAGTATCAAATAATGCCGCAACTTCTCCAGCAGTCAATTCCAAAATCTTTAACCGAGTTTCTTCAGCTAAACCGCCTAAAGCACCACTACCAACATAAGTAATCCGGTCAAAATTCGTATCGACAATTGCTTGAATTTCTGCTTCACGGTCAACGACACTTTGACCCATTTGGACGATCTCACCAATAATTTTTTCTTTACATTGATTATCCAAAGTATCAAAAATCAACAGAGCTGTTAAACTCATACATGAAAATGAACCAGTCATTGCAAAGCCCTGGTCCAAGGACTTAGCTGGTGTTAATACAACTAGCCCTGAAGGATCATGTTCTAGATCCTTAGCTAGTTGGCCTTCAGGAGCACAAGTAATTGCAATTTGGTATAAATTTTTAACTAATTTTTTAGCAAGTTCAACTGTGGCAACCGACTCTGGTGAATCACCGCTGCGCGCAAAAGAAACTAAGATTGTCGGCGTATCTTTTTCGAGATAATCTTGCGGCGTCGAAACAATTTTAGTTGTATCAATTGCTTCAAAATTATACTTAGTCCGGTCACCATGACGTTGCAAATACGGCATAACCATATTACCAACATACGCACTCGTACCAGCACCGGTAAAAATTACTCGTACTTTGCCCCATTTTTGATTAATTTTACTTAAGAAAGCCTGAATTTCTGCCTTTTTTTCTTGATAAATTGACCAAGTTTCCTGCCACAAATCAGGTTGCTGCTGAATCTCACGCGTCGTAATCTTGGCACTAATTTGTTCTAATTCTTCATCTGTTTTTGAAAACATTTCACTAATTCCTACCTTTCACTAAATTAAAGAAAATGATTATATTGCTTTGATCGATAAATAAATTTATCACTACGAGCCAGTGAAATCGTAAATTCAATTGGGACATTTTTATCATTAATTGTTTTACGATAGATTTTTAAACTAGCTGCACCAGCTTTTTCTGCTAAAAACTTACTTTCCGTGGCTGACAGGTTTACAGCCTGGACATCCTCAAACGCCATAACACTAAGTTGACTATATTTGCTTTTTAATACGCTATAAAGAGTGTCAGCTTGCAAATCGCTAAGTTTAAGATCTGGAAAAAGTTTTTTCGGTAAATAAGTTGTACTAAAAATCTGCGGTTCATCATTTGCCAATCGAATACGAACAAGCTTGTAAGTTTGTTCATCACTTACTAAATTTAATTGTTTCGCAATTTGCTCACTTGGCGTTACTAACTCTAAACTCTGATTTTTAGTTGTTGCCTTTTGTCCGGCACGCTTTATTTCTTCAGAGAAAGAATACATCCCGCCGATATTCGGTTGGTCAAGATACATACTTGAAACAAATGTTCCTTTACCATGCAGCCGATAAATTAGTCCTCTTTGCTCTAAGTCTTGTAATGCCAACCTAATAGTGTTACGACTAACACCATATTGCATTAACAATTTTCGCTCGCTTGGTAATTTATCATTAGCTTTTAATTTACTAATTCTCATCTCTAAATCTGAAATTACTTGTCGATATAATGGTTTTTGCATTAGCAGCATCTCCTTTATAACTGGTTGATACCACTTTAAATTTTAGCAAAGACAGTACTTGTTTTCAATGAGTATTTTAATAATATTTATTATCTTTTTCACAAAAAAGACCGCAATTCCTAACTTGAGCTCATTTACCCAAATTACGATTTGCGGTTTTGTCTAATTAATAGTACTAATCCATCTATTTAGTTCACGATTATTGAAATACAGCTATCGTTCATTGCAATCGATTACATATATAATTAGCGATTTTAACATATTCAATGTTATACATGACTTAAGTACTACTATTTTTTGAAACTTTATTGAAATTCCTTAACGTTACAAGTTTTCCACCTAAAAATTTTTGTAACTCATTATTATTCATTATTAATTTGCTTTTTTTAATGGTAATAATAGAAGATGAAAGTTGCATTTTTTCACTATTAAACCAATTATTTCTAATAAGCTGATTGACATTGTGGAAATAATATTTAATTGCATTATCAGGAACAAGTTTAATTGTATTATCTTTCACTGAATATTTTCCTTCTTCAATTTGAAAAACTGCTTGTTTACTAACTTTGTTACCTAAGATAGTTTTATTGATAATATAACGTCCCGTTTCAGATAATTTAATTACTAGACCATCATCATTATTGACAAAATTACCAATATAAAAATATTTTTTGCGTTGTAATACAAGTAACAACAACATTATTACAAAACTAAGTAAAATAAGACAAATACCAATCGTCATACTAATACTTGCTCCTCTATAAAAAGAGGCATGAATGGTCATGCCTCTTATAATGATTTGACTTAAATACCATCACTATCAATATCTTGATTTTGATTAGTAGATTTTATGTCATTTAGCGAAAAAATCTGTGTTCCCTTTTTAGAAATTTCCACAATATCTCGTGCATACTCAGCTGCATTATCATAATCCGTGAACAAAGTTTCTAATAACGAACCGAGATTTCCACCGGAAACAATTGAAATTCCAGCACTTTTAGTCGATAAAGTCGCAGAAACTTTATATGGAGTACCACCAGCTAGATCTGTAAAAAATAGCACTTGATCTTGATCAAAATTGATAATTTTTGTATATTGCTTTTCTAAATCTGTATCGCTCATGCCTTCAGAAAAATCAATAAAAAACCAATTATCGGGAATTTTAGCTAATAATTTTAAAGCACCTTTAATACCAGAAGCAAACAAACCGTGGCCTGTTACTATTACTTTAACTTTACTCACTATGCGTCTCCTATAGAAGATTATTACATCCAACCAATTGCTGCCATTACAATTGCCAAAGCAAATGTAATAACTATCAACCAAATTGGATTAATATTTTTCTTCAATAACCAATATAGCAAAAATACGAATGCAAATGGCAAAATATTAGGGAAAATTTTGTCTAGTAAAGCTTTCTGTAAGCTAATTGCTGAATTACCAGCACTAATCTTTACAGTTAGAGACATTTTTACGTAACTGGCAATTAATGCTCCAATTACAGTCAAGCCCAAAATAGAAGCAACATGAGAAATAATTGTGGAATTATCCTGAATAACATCTATTGATTTAGTCCCTAAATTATATCCTAAATGAGCTAAAGGAATTCTGCTCCAAAATAGGAACAAATATACAAGAAAGAATAGAATTGGTCCTAATACATTACCATCTTTACCAATAGATGCACTAATACCACCCACAATTGGCATAATTGTAAACCAGAAAATTGCATCACCAATTCCTGCCATTGGACCAAAGATTGCATTCTTTAAACCTTTGATAGTAGCACGATCTACGTGCTTTTCTTCCATCGTTAACAGTAAGCCCATCAGAATAGGATACAAAGGCGGTGAACTGTTAATAAATTCCATATTATCGGTCATTACGGCTTTTAACCCTTCAGGATCATCTTTATATATTTTTTCCCAAAATGGTAATTGTGCCCATGTCCAACCTGGTGCATGCATTCTCTCGTATGAGAAGGAAGCCTGAACTAAGTTAGACCGAATTCCCAACATCGATATTTCATGTTTAGTAAAGATGCTATCTTTATTTTCTTTACTGTTAGATGCCATCGTCCATACCTCCTGCAGAATTACGTTGATCATTTAAAATCTTAGTTTCTAATTTTGCTTGGTCACGATTATGATAAAATTCGATCATTGCAAAAACGACACCAACTAAAGCAACTGGCAAAACATTTGAGAATGGAATCATTGATGCCATTACGAAACCTAAAATTAGATATGATAAATATTGACCCTTTAACATAACCTTTAGTAACATTGCAAAACCAACTGCTGGAAGCATACCTCCGGCTAATTCAAAACCATGTGTTAACCAATGTGGCATTGAATTTACTAATACTTTCATTGGTCCTTGAGCTGCATAAGCACTCAAGAATGCAACAATACCAAATGAAACAGTAACAATAATTAACGGAATATAATTCAAGCGCTTAAAAGCCTTGGCATTACCTTCTTCAGCATACTTATCAAATTTAGATAAAAATAATGAGAATGTTGAATAGAAGAACAACAATATATACTGCATAAGCATTGCAAATGGTAATGATAAACCAATTGCAGTAGTTGGAGAAATATTGTTCATTGCTGCAATAACAACAGTCATAATACCGCAAAGTACAGTATTAGGCGGTTGTGTCCCACCGGCAGGAGTTAATCCCGCAAATGCTAGTTCAGTCAAACTACCAGCAATAACACCTAACCGCAAATCACCTAAAATTAAACCAGTAATAGTACATACAATTATAGGTCTAAAAATATAAAATGCTTGCAGCCAACAATCTAATCCTGCTATCATTGCCCAAATTGCAATTAAAACACCTTGTGTGAATGTGATAGCCATATTACTTCACTCCTTTCATACTATGAATTTTTAAACCTTAGCAAGAAGTTCAGGTGTAATAGGATATTTCCTATCACCAGGATAATCTTCAATGAAAATATCAACGCCAAAATTTGCAATTGCTAATAAATCATCCTTATCCTGCTGATCTACATAAACTTTTTTGGAAATTTCAACCTTGCCTTTTTGAGGATGCATATTTCCAACATTAACCTGCTTAATAGGAACAGAATTCTCAATTAATTTCCGCGCATCAGCAGGAGTTTTGACAACAATAAAAATATGTTGTCTTGCAGCAGCTTTATTGATAATGTCAATAGTGTGCTGAATAGTAAAAAATCTAATTCCAGCACCTGAGCTATCTGCTGTAACAGACATTAACTTTTGCTGTAATGGATCTTGAGCTGCTTGGTCATTTGCAACAACAATTAAATTTGCTCCAACAGCTTTTGTCCAGCTAACCCCCACTTGTCCGTGAACCAATCGATTATCAATTCTAGTAAATACAATATCTGCAGACATATTAGTTCTCCTTTCATTCACTATTTAAAGTAATACAAAAGCTATGTTCAAAATAGATTAAAATTGTTCGTTTTTGTTCGCTTTATATGATAATTTTACTTCATTTTCTATTTATTGCAAGCGCTTTTTTAAAATAAATATAAAAAAAGCAGCTCATAGTCAGTGAGTTGCTTTTTTCGTGTGCGATTAAATTCTATTATTTTTATTTATTCTAAATTAGTCGTGATATACACCTTCGGACCATTTTCTGTTTTCTTCATCAAAAAAGTGAACATTATCTTTTTGATCCGGATTTGGTATAGCAATATGATCTATTTTATCAATAAGTTTTCTATTAGCATCAGATGGTTCATATTTAGCATTCAGATATGAGTCTACAATATCAAAAATGAAATCACGTCCCAGGACAATTCCACCAAATCCCAAAATATTGGCATTTAATTCGCGTCTAGCATATTCAGCCTGAGCAACATCGCCAACCATGGCAGCACGAACACCTTCATTTTTATTCGCTGCGGTTGAAATACCTATTCCTGTACCACAAAGAACAACACCCAGATCTGCACGGCCATCAGCTACATCTTCAGCAACTCTTTTACCATACATTGGGTAATGAGTTCTAGTGTTATCATGGGTACCCTCATCAATAACTTGGTAGCCCTCTTCTTTTAAATGATCAGAAATAGCCATTTTTACTGGAGTAACAATATGGTCATTACCCAAAGCAATTACCATGTGCTTATCAATTTTAGGATCAATAAATTCTGGTTGTGGTCTATCATTATCAAACATCTGCAAAACCTCCTTAAATCATTTCCTCAAGCATATTTAAGCGAATTTGATGACGACCGCCAGCGTACTCAGTATCAAGATAGTGTTGCACAATTGAATACGCAAGTTTGTCACCAACAATGCCACTACCCAAAGCAATTGCTTTAGCACCATTATGCATCGCCGTCATATGAGCTGTTCTTTCCTCATTAACATTGGCTGTAACCATACCTTTAACTTTATTTGAAGCCATAGCAGAACCAACACCATATTCGTCAAACATGATTGCTTTTTTAATCCCGTTATCCATTACCTCATGAGTAACTTTTAAACTTGATTCAACAAAATCTTCTGCTGGCTCTGGCGTTACATCTAAAACGTCATAATCACGGGCGTTAAGATAATTTTTCACCTTTTCTTTTAATTCAAAACCATCTTGATCGCTACCAATAACAACTCTCATAGTTTAATCTCCTCTCAGTAAAACTACTTGTAAACAGTTGTAAATTGACTGTAATGCTTTTCTACATCTGATCCAACTTCGTGATTAGTAATTAACCCATCCACATTTCGTAAATCATAAAACTGATGAAAATCACTATGATCCAACTTTGAATAATCTGCGACAACAAATTTACTTTGTGAATGGTCTAGTCCTATACCCTCAGTCTGACCCTCTTCCAAATTAGCTGTTGTTATAGAAGTATTTTTAATCCCATTTGCCCCAACAAAACCAACTGAAAATGACATGGTCTTTAATTCATTGTTAGTAAGAGTTCCCAAAAAAGCACCACTAATTCTTCTATATGAACCACCAACCATAATTAACTCATAATCATTAAGATTGTTACGTGCTGCTTCAAAAACAGGCAGCGAATTAGTTACAATTCGCAGATGTTTAATCTTAAGATTAGCAACCATTAATTCCAAAGTGGTACCTGGGCCAACATAAATAGAATCATTTTCATGAATTAAATTGCAAGCTCGTTTAGCAATTTCAAGCTTTTCCTTACTATGAATTTCTCGCTTTTGCTGATAGCTCTTTTCATTTCTAATTTGATCTGAAATTAATTGTGCACCACCATGAATTCTAGAAATTTTACCCAACTTATCCAATTCATTTAGGTCACGTCTAATTGTCATATCTGAAACTTTCAGCGCCTGAGCTAATTCATCCACAGTAACAAATTTTTGGGTATTAATTACTTGTAAAATTGTTTTTAGTCTTTCACTTTTTAACATTGGTTACCTACTTTTTAAACTAGATTAAGCAACTAACTTAGTTCATCTTTAGTATAATTGTTCTTTTTTGTTTGTCAATGTTTGAACATGTTTAAATTATATAAAATGAACAAAAAATAATTGTAAATTATCGTCTTTTCTATGCTTTATCTTACTGATTAAATATTTTAAAATATTTTTTCATTTTATCAGCTATTCACACCAAACTAAACAGGAAGACTTTGATTAAAGCCTTCCTGCTTACAATGTTTAAAATAATTGCTGCCGGCTCCAAGCAGTAGCTCCCTTACTAGTAACGGTTTGAACTGCAAAAGAATGTTGCTGACCTGGCGTCAATCCCTGAACAACTAATTTGGGTTCTGTAATTCCAGTATAAAGCACACCATCCACCTTAACATTATAGGTAACACGGCCCAGCTTTTCATCAGCTAATTGCCATGACAAAGTAGTGGTTTGAACATTACTACTACTAAAATCAGTGGGCGCAGCACACGCGACCTGCTTACTTGGTAAACAATTTTGCGGTGTACTTGCTGTATCTACATTAGTAATTTGCAATTCAATCGCTGTTTGACTAACATCAACCGTTGCCAATTTTATTCGCAAAAAAGTTTGTGCTAATTCTGTACCAATATTAGCTAAATATGGATTAGGCAAATATTGCTTATCCAAGTAATAAACATTAGTTCTCTGCATAAAATCAGCAGCATTATCTACCTGCTTTAGTTCACATTTTTGCCCAGCCAATTTAGCCAAGACCGCTAACGGCTGCTTATTCAACTTAATTGCTAGTTCCGTTGACCGGTTTAAATTCATCTTGTCATAATGCCCAATAGTTGGAGCGATTTTAATTAATAATTTATCAGCTGCTAATTGTGCCATGATTGTTGTTTGCGCAAATGCACCATCAAGATACTTAGCAGAAATACCATCATCTTCATAAAGGGTAATTTGACTGGTTTTTGCCGGATAAATTTCAAATTGCCTTACTGATTTGACTTGCTCATATTCCTTAGGCGTATTCGTCGCTGGTGCCTTAGCAATAATTGCACCAGCCTTAACAAAGACTGGCAATTTCCAAAGCGGTGCCGCAAAATTATTCAATACTTGACCACCTTGATAAGCTTTTCCAGTATAGTAATCAAACCAAATTTGCTTCTTATCAGGCAAATAAATACCATTACGAATATCATTACCTCCGGCATCAGCAGCGGTATTCTGATAAATTGGGGCAATTAAAAATTCATCACCCCATAAATATTCATACTTTACTAAGTCAGAATAACATTCTGGTAAATCTGGATATTCTAAAAAGAGCGCCCGCACAAGTGGTTTACCAGCAGTTACTGCTGCCCGTGCAGCAGTATAAATATACGGCAATAACATTGTCTTTTGTTTTAGATAGGCGCGATTAATGGCTGTAATTTGATCCGAAAATGCAAACGGATTTTTCGGATTAGTTCCCCAGCCGTCCATATTTAGTTGAATTGGGGTAAAAGCTTTCCACTGATAGTCACGCGTATTCACAATCGGATTACTGCCAAGATAAATACCATCCATATCAGAACCAACATTTGGTTGACCAGATAGCCCTTCACCAATATAGGTCGGGATTTGAAAACGAATATATTCCCATTGACCACCTTTTTGATCTCCAGTCCAAACTGCTGCTGTATTATGCGTACCAGCCCAACCGTCCATCGTAATTATGAACGGACGTAAATTTTTACCCTTAATTTTTTTAATCATTGCCGCAGCAGTCTGTGTACCATTCAGACCAAAAGAGTAGCCTGCACCAACCCATGCCATATCAGTTTTCAACGCTGTAACGCCTGCTGCCAGTTCTTGTTCAAAATCACGATCGCTAGTTTGCGGATGAGCCGGATCAACAGGCTGTAAATTCTGCTGCGTCCATAGTCCTACTTCTACGCCACGGGAATTGGCATAACGAATAAAATTCCGCAAATTTTGTAAATTACCTTCTAATGTATCTGTTTGACCATAACCAGCACCATAGCCATCATTAGGTAAAAACCACCCTAATGGCAGATCGTTAGCCAAATATTGATCTAACATCCCACGTGCACTTAATAAATAAGCTGCCCCACCTTGCTCACCATTTAAAGTTTCGCGAATTGCCTTATCCTTTAGTTCTGGCGGTAATTCTTGCGGATGATATTCCCGATAGTAATTGCCATCAGGATATTTAATTGCACCTTTAGCTTGAGCCGAAGTTTTTACCCAGTAATCACGATTATAAGCATTCAAATGCGCCTCATAAAAGCCGAACACTGGCATTAACAACGGTAAACCTGTTAATTGCTGATACGTATGAAGCAACTTGTACGGCGTGGGCGCAAAGAAATAAATTGCATCAAAACGATTTTCCTCGTGCCAAGTAGTTACTACATTATTATTGCTAGCAAAATCATATTCACCACGCGTAAAAGTGTAACGTAAAACGCCATAACCAGCTGTTGACCAATAAAAAGGTGCTGGTGATGCTACTCCCTGATCAAGCCAATTATTAGTATTAGCAACAACAATTCGCTGGTGGGTTAAATTAAACCGGCCATTTTGTGTACCACCACCAAAATAATTAGCTTTAGCAGTTGCTTGCAAAAATTGCTTACTGCCATTATCACTAACAATAACCGGTTGCACTTCCTGCAAAATGGTCTTGCCGTTCACTTGTACATTCATTGCACCAGTATCTTTAGCAAAATTAATTACCATACCTGTAGTTACAATCGACCATGTAGTAGCAGTTTCTTGAATTTTACTACTAATTGAAGCCAGACCATATTCAGCAACATCTGGAGCTAAAATTTGTGCATGCAATCCTGATTGTGATTGCTCAGGTGCTTGGTATTGACCAGTTGGATCAATATAATAACGAAAAATATTAGGCGCAAGCAAATAAATACGTGCTACTAGACCACTAGAATAAGTTACTTTATAAAAATCATCCTGCTTTAATATATTGACAATCATTCTGTTCCCCTTCTAAAACTATTATTTATTATCATATTAATTGCTTTATAGTTATAAGCTAACTTTAAGCATTAACAAAGTTATATTTTCCTTTACATTTCAGCAATAATTATTATACCTTAGCACTATTAATAATAAAATTAAATTAAAAAATATATTGTATTTTAATTTAATCGCTGCTATGATTTATAACAATAGAAAATAGTTTTTACTAAAAGAACATGAAAATAGAAGGTATAAGTATGAAGAAAGGTAAATTTGTTAAATATTTGAGCTTGCTTGCAATGGCAGCTCTAACGTTAACTGCTTGTGGGAAAAGCAATAACACAAATAATTCAGCAACACCAAGTGTTAATAAGCTTAAAGAAGCGGTGCCAACCAAGCCAGTCAAACAAGGTGGTACCCTTAAAGTTGCTCTTGAAACAGACACACCATTTCAAGGCATTTTCTTAGATGAAATTTCAGAAAATACGATTGATTATTTGGCATCCCAATTTGGTGATGAAACTTTATTTTATTATGATAATCATTATAAGATTAATGATAAGGGTCCGGCTACACTTAAAATTAACCGGAAAAACAAGACGATTACAGTAACTACTAAAAAAGGTGTCAAATGGTCCGACGGTAAGCAAGTTAATGCTAAGGACCTAGAATATTCTTACGAAATTATTGCTAACAAAAAGACTAACTGCGACCGTTACACAGACCAAATGGCCAACATTATTGGTTTGAAAGCTTATCACGATGGTAAAAGTAAAACTATTTCCGGAATTACTTATCCAAATGGTGAAAATGGCCGCAGTATTGTAATTCACTTCCAGCGTATGTATCCCGGAATGTATAATGCCGGCAGCAACTGTTATAGCGAAACAGCAGCACCTTATCATTATTTAAAGGATGTTCCTTTCGATAAATTACAGTCAAGCAATCAAGTCAGAAAGGAACCATTGTTTTTTGGCCCTTATAAAGTCCAAAAAATTGTCCGTGGTCAATCAACTACTTGGGTACCAAACAAGTACTATTGGCGTGGTCGGCCAAAGTTAGATAAGATTGTAGCTTCAGTCGTTTCAACCAATTCTGCTTCCGAAGCAATTAAGAGTCACAAATTTGATGTTATTAACGTTATTAATACCCAATGGAACCAAGTCAAGAATACTAAGGGAGTTAACTTCGTGGCCCAAATTCCACTTGTTTACTACTATCTTGGCTTCAAAGTTGGTAAATGGGACAGCAAACAAGAAAAGAATGTTGTTGATAAAAACAACATTATGAATAATAAAGCTCTTAGACAAGCAATGGCTTATGCCATGAATGTCAGCGAGGTCGACAAGCGTTATACCCAAGGATTGAAATTCCGTATCCCTACTTTAATTCCTGCTGGTTTTGGCGATTACTTCGACAAAAATGCTAAGGGTTATAGCTTTAATTTAAATAAGGCTAACAAAATCTTGGACAAGGCTGGTTATAAGAAGAAAGGCAAGTGGCGTGTTCAACCTAACGGTAAACCACTTAAAATCAATTTCATGGCAATGAGCGGTAATGCTACCCAAGAGCCAATTATCCAAAATTATTTACAGCAATGGCACAAGATTGGCCTTGATGTTAAGTTATTGGGTGGTCGTTTAACCGAGCAAAACTCTTTCTATGATAAATTGCAAAAAGATAATCCTGATGTCAACGCTTATATCGGTGGTTTTGGTCTATCAACTGAACCCTCACAAGCCAATTTGTACAGCGAAAAATCGTTGGGCAACTTTTCACGATTTGCCACACCAGAAAATACGAAGCTAATCAATGAAATGGATGCACCTGCTTCTTTTAATCATCAACATCGAGTTCAAATCTTCCATGAATGGCAAAAATATATGAACGATGAAGCTTATATTGTACCGCTAGACAGTGCATACGAAATTACAGCTGTTAATAACAAATTAACTAACTATTCGGTTGCACCATCTAAGTGTGCCAACAAGCACCCAATCTGGTATGACATTGGCTTTACTAAATAAAAATTAAGGAAATGATCTTATGAATAACACCAAGCAATCAGTGACAGTAAAAGACTTCTTCAATAAAGTTCTGTCAGGAACCGCCACAGGAATTATTGTCGGCTTGATTCCCAACGCCGTTTTAAGTGCCATTTTAAAATTATGTGGCAATAATGCTTTTACACTCGGCTTGACTCACGTTTTGCTCGTCTTTCAAGTAGCCACCCCATTATTAATTGGCGCTTTAATCGCATATCAATTTAACTTTGCGCCAATTGATATTGCCATTGTTGCTGGTGCTTCATATGTCGGTTCAGGCGTAACTCAATTTAATGCCCAAGCAATTAATCCAGCAACTAAACAGGCAGGTATCTTTATCTCAGCCGGAACTGGCGATCTAATTAACACAATGATTACGGCTGCTATTGCAGTTTTCCTGACAATATTAATTGGTAATGCTTTTGGTTCCGTTAAGATTGTCCTAAGTCCAATTGTTGTCGGCGGCGGTTCGGCTTATCTTGGCTATTTAATATTGCCATTCGTAAGCAAAATTACTACGGGACTTGGCGCCATTATCGACTCGTTTACTAAGCTACAACCTGTCTTGATGTGTGTGCTAATTGCATGGATGTTTGCCTTATTAATTGTTACCCCTGTTTCAACCGTAGCTATCGGTATGGCGATTCAATTGAACGGCATTGCCGCTGGTGCAGCAGCAATGGGCGTGGCAGCAACAACAATTGTGCTAGTCGTTCATTCATGGAAAGTCAATAAGGCTGGTGTCACGATTGCTGTTGCATTAGGTGCCATGAAAATGATGATTCCTAACTTATTTAGACATCCAATTATCATGTTACCAATCATTATTACTGCCACTGTTTCCGCACTGCCCGTCGCTCTGTGGCACATTTGCGGCACTCCAGCTTCTGCAGGCTTTGGTCTTGTAGGAATTGTTGGCCCATTAGCATCACTTAATGCCGGTCCAAATAGCATTAGCTGGTTACTTGCTCTGCTTGCCTGGTTGATTATTCCTGCTGCGGTTGCCTTAGCCTGTCGCTTTATTTTAGATAAAATGTTACATGTTTATGATGAAAAAGTTGCCTTTGCTTACTTAGGTGAATAATTTATCAGCAATTAAAAATACGGTTTTGGTTTTTACCAAAATCGTATTTTTCGTTTACTTAACAAAACCAACTTGATACCACAATTGGTGACCACTGGTATTATCTGCTGGCTTAAGACTATAACCAGTTAACTTATTGTTAACTGCATAAACCGAATACGAATTATACTCAGGAATTGCATAAGCTTCATCATTCATGTACTCTTGCCATTCGTGGAATTTTTGTACCCGATATTTATGGTTAAATGCTTTTTCAGAATCAATTGCATTTAACAAGTCTGTATTCTTCTTAGTGACAAACCGCGTATAATTCATCGGTGCATTTTCTGAATATAGACTACTTGGAGATGGCTCACTGTCCAAGCTCCAGCCTAGTTCAAACATATCAAATGCGTGACTATCATTTTGCAAATTATTCACATAAGAATTAAATTCGGTTAACCGCCCACCGAGAAATTTTACATTCAAGCCAATTTTATGCCACTGCTGCAAGTAATTTTGTTGAATTGGATTTTGTGTTGGATCTCCCTGACGTGCCATATAGTGAATTGTCAATGGTTTCCCATTCGGCTGTACCCGCCACTTGCCCTTTTTCTTATAACCAGCTTTATCTAATAATTCGTTGGCCTTTTTCAGATTATAAGAATATCCTTTAGCATTCTTATCAAAATAATCACCAAACTGGGCCGGAATTAAGGTTGGTACATGGAAGCTTAAGCCGTGTGTATAACGCTGATAAACAGCCGAGGTATTCATTGCGTAGCCAATTGCTTGGCGCAAAGCCTTGTTATTCATCTTCGCATTAGGATCCATGACATTTTTGCCTTTTTGAGCATCCCATTTACCAACCCGAAAGCCGACAAGGTAGTAACTCAATGGCACCTTAGCAACGAAGTCAACTCCCTTAGTATTCTTGACCTGTTCCCATTGCGAATTAATTACTTTAGTAACGTCGAACACCTTACTTTTAATTGCTTGCGATGCGGAATTAGTAGAAACAACGGAAATTACAATCTTATTCAATTTTGGCTTGCCGCGCCAATAGTACTTATTAGGTACCCACGTTACTGATTGCCCGCGAACCAACTTTTTCAACTTAAAAGCACCGAAATACATTGGGCTTTTCCGAATTTTATCAGATGACTGCAGTTTGGCAAAAGGCACATCTTTTAAATAATGATATGGCTCCGCCTTTTCCCAGATAAAACCATTTCCTGAATAAAGCATTCCCGGCTTTAATTCTTTAAAATGAATTACAAGTCGGCGGCCATTCTCACCGTCAGGCATTTCCAAACCTGTAATGGTCTTAGTTTTACCCTCATGATATTCTTTCATGCCCAAAATGTTTTCATAAGAACTAGTATAATTTTGCGATTGTGTTGCTTTATTAGCTAAAATCTCATAGGCATACTCCATATCTTTAGCCACAACTTGCTGACCATCGGACCAGCGAACTCCCTTTTTGATAGCAATTGTAGCAGTTTTAGCTTTTCTATTTAATCTTAAAGTTGCTGGCCCATGATCATTAATCTTATAGTGATTATCAGTATCAAAAAGGTTTTCTTCACCTGGACTTGCAACGTCCTCATCGACAACGGTCGTTTTTAATTCATCAGCAAAGATACCAGTAAATGGTGTATCTGTTTCTTCAGCAACCTTTAATGTTCCTCCTTGTTGAGCTGTTTTAACCGGTGTTTCTTCAGGGAATTTTTTATTTACCTTCTGATTAGTATTAGCATTATTTTTGCCACAACCAGTTAATGTCAGCGACGCTGCAGCCAATAAACCAGTCGATAGCAATAATTTTTGTTTCAACCTCATTTTTTTCTCCTTATAACTTAAAACACCCCATTCAACTTAATGAATGGGGTGTTAGTTATTAGTTAAGTCCCAATCATCAAGATGCAAATAAGGACTTAACCTGAAAAAATTACTTAAAGTAATTAATGTAGTCGAGTCCATCGGGGAACCAAAATAATAACTAAATTTTGCATAGCGGACATTTTAACAGTTGCTTGATTAATTAATTTATTCATTTTCATTAAAATATCCTCCTTAAAATTTAATTTATGTTTAATACTATAAATGGCAGTAATCTTTTTGTCAAGTGCTTTTACACAAGACTTCTACTTACAATTATTAATAAATATGTAATGTCACTAACGTAATCATTATCGTATTGACACTGAATAAAAATAATCTAACTAAAAAAGTTATCAAATTGCCTGCTTTGGATACTAGTAATCTTTAACATAGATATTCAAGGAAAGACATTTTCGGTATCCTATTTTTTTGTTTTTATACAGAAAAATATCCTGTTAATAGGGACACCATCAGGTATTCGCCAATAGAATAAACTTACCTTTTAGCACCAAATTTTATTTTCTGGTGCCATTTTGGGTGCCAAATATCTATTATTAAACAAAAATCAACCTTAACTTATCTTTGAAAAACGTTGATAAATCAAGGTTGATTACTTTGAATTACTATTAAAAATGCTGATTGCCAGAATCGAACTGGCGACCTTTTCTTTACGAGGGAAACGCTCTACCGACTGAGCTAAATCAGCAACTCGCAACGTTTAAATTA
This sequence comes from Lactobacillus sp. ESL0785, assembly GCF_029395455.1. Lineage (NCBI taxonomy): Bacteria > Bacillati > Bacillota > Bacilli > Lactobacillales > Lactobacillaceae > Lactobacillus > Lactobacillus sp. ESL0785. The sequence goes on along the minus strand of NZ_CP113916.1, from coordinate 336,593 downwards.
TACCAAAAGACCCAACGTCACGCAATAGCCCTGATTATTTATTTCCAATCAAGGCACAGACCCTGCTTGTGCAGCAACTCTGGCAGTTCATCACGGTCAATTGAATGCTTGTCCAATTTAGCTCCCGTAATCTGTTTAGTAAAAGAATCAATACGGCGATTAGAATCCCGCAAATCATAATACTGGGTCACAATTTGATCATAATCATCTAAGTCACTAACCTTAAAGTCACGCCGATATTTATCTTCAAAGACTGTAAATTTTTGTGGCAGGCGCGGCTTTAATTGTGGCTCTTGATCAGGCACACCAACTTGCATCCCAAGAGCTGGGAACGTCAATTCTGGTAAAGCTAAAGTTTCCAGCATTGCTAGTGGATGATCATTAATTGTTCCTAATGGCACATAGCCCAAGCCCATGCTTTCCACAGCGTTGGCTACATTTTGCCAGGCCAATAATGTATCATCCATTCCCTGCATGAACAAATCCGTCATGTGCAGCCGGCCGTCATCCTTACCTAATTGCTGACGAATCTGTTGGTTACGGTATAAATCTACTACAAAAATAAACAAATCGCCTTCTGCACCAACATAATTTTGGTTGCATAATTCTCTAATTTTAGCCTTTTTAGCTTCATCAGTAATATGCAGTAAAGATGTATTCTGCATGAACATGCTCGTTGCCGTGTGTTGAAAAACTGTATATAAAGTTTGTAACTGGTCAGCACTTAATTCTTGATCTTTAAACTTACGGATCGAACGGTGATTAATTTGACTATCAATTGTTGTATTATGAATCATTTTGATACTTCTTTCCTATTTGCCTTACTAAAAGTAAGTATATTGCAGAATAACATCACTGTCAATTAGCAGCAATGCTCCCAAAAATAATCAGCATTTCCCTTCAGCTTGTGCTAAAATTTATTTGATTATATCTATATATTAATGGAGGAAATTATGCGCGTATTAGTTGTAGGTGGCGCTGGTTATATCGGCTCAATCGCTGTTAAAAAGTTAATCGAACACGGCAATGACGTTGTTGTGCTTGACGCTTTATATACTGGCCACAAAAAAGCCATTGATCCCAAAGCCAAATTTTATCAAGGCGATATTGAAAATAAATTCTTAGTTAGTCAAATCTTGCGTAATGAAAAAATTGATGCCGTAATGCACTTTGCTGCTTACTCATTGGTGCCTGAATCTGTCAAGAAGCCACTTAAATATTACGACAACAACGTTGTTGGTATGATTGCTTTGCTTGAAGCCATGAACGATGTCGGCGTTAAATATCTTGTCTTCTCATCAAGTGCCGCAACCTATGGTATTCCCAAAAAACTCCCGATTACCGAAGATTCACCACTTGAACCAATCAATCCTTACGGTGACACTAAGGTCATGATGGAAAAAATTATGCACTGGGCTGACAAGGCTGATGGTATTAAGTCAATTGCTTTACGTTACTTTAACGTTGCTGGAGCTGCTAGTGACGGTTCAATTGGCGAGGACCATGATCCTGAAACTCACTTAATTCCTAATATTTTAAGAAGCGCTATTTCAGGAGATGGTAAGTTTACTATCTATGGAAATGATTACGATACTAAAGATGGCACTAACGTCCGAGATTATGTTCAAATCGAGGATTTAATTGACGCTCACCTGTTAGCCCTCGATCATTTACTCAAGACTAACAAGTCTGATGTCTTCAACTTAGGAACAGCTCATGGCTATTCCAACCTAGAAATTTTACAAGCAGCACGGAAAGTTACGGGAATTGACATCCCCTACACAATGGGACCAAGACGTGGCGGCGATCCTGATTCACTTATAGCCGACTCAACTAAGGCAAGAACCATTTTGAATTGGCAGCCGCAACACGAAAGCGCTGAAGAAGTAATGACTAGTGCTTGGAAGTGGCACCAAACTCATCCTAATGGTTACAATGATAAATAACAATAAAACAGCTTGCTAGTAGGTAACTGGCAAGCTGTTTTATTATGCTTCATTAATAATTGTGTACAGATCCATATCTCGAAATTCACCATGATACTTAACTTCATCATGCAAAAGTGCTACATGCGTTAACCCCGCACGCTGGGCAACTGCTCGACTAGCATTATTTTCGTGATCAGCCAGCAAATTAAGACGATGCACCTTCATTTTAGTAAAAGCAATTTTAATTAAGTGAGCAACCGCTTGTGTCATTATCCCTTGCTTTTGAAATGCTGAGCCTAGCCAATAACCAATTTCACCGCATTGATTTTTAGAATTAAGATTGTGGATATCAATCATCCCCGCAACTTGTTCATTAACCAAAATCACCAATTCTAACATCGTATAATCCGCTGTTTTTTGTCGCACTAGCTTAATAAACTCTTCTTCATCCGTAACCTTTTGCATACTTTGAGCCCAAGGCAGCCATCGCCCTAATTCAGCGCGATCTTTGGCAATTAAGTTTAACATTGCTGATGCCTGATTTAATTCTGGCAAAACTAATTTTATTTTTAAAGCATTAATCATAAATTCATCTAAAACAAACATTTTCCACCTAACCTAATTATTTCTTAATAATTTTCATATTAACATATTACTTAATAAAGTACTAATACTGTCAATATCAATCTTTACTGTAAAAGTTATGATTTAGCAAAGTTTTCATCTATTAAGGCAAAACTCATTAAAAAATGATAAAATTATCTACAATGTAACATTAATGTAACATTGTATCTTAAAATTTGGAGTGATTTAATGAGTAAGAAAGACTCAACTACCAATTCTGGATATGAACGTACACTAACTAACGCTCATATCCAGCTAATCGCGCTTGGCGGCACGATCGGCACTGGTCTTTTTTTGGGTGTCGGCAACAGTATTCATCAGGCTGGCCCCAGTGTAATTTTAATCTATATCATCGTCGGTATTTTTCTTTATTTCCTAATGCGAGCGTTAGGTGAATTAGTTCTTTCCGACTTAAAAAAGCATACATATATCGAATTTATCGAAAAATATTTAGGTAAAAATATCGGTTTTGTCACGGGCTACCTGTATTGGATTAGTTGGGTTAGCTTAGGAATGGCAGAAATGACGGCTTTAGGAATCTATTTCCAGTATTGGTTCCCCCATTTACCAACTTGGGTACCTGGTTTAGTTACCATTGTGGTTTTATTGGGTATTAACCTATTATCAGCACGGCTATTTGGTAATCTAGAATTCAGTTTTGCGATTATTAAAATTGTGACAATTATTGCCTTTGTCCTACTGATTGCCTACCTCTTAGTTACGGGCGGCAAAACCAGTTTTGGTCCTGTTGGTTTCAGTAATTTAACTAAGAATGGCGGCTTTTTTGCTACTGGTGGTAAAGGCTTTTTAGGCGGTTTTCAAATGGTTATTTTTAGTTTCGTGGGTGTTGAATTAATTGGTTTAACTGCTGCTGAAGCACAAAATCCAAAAGTTACCATTAAAAAAGCGATTAATGAACTACCATTAAGAATTATTCTTTTTTATGTGATGGCAATTTTAGCAATTTTGCTAGTTATTCCGTGGAACAAGATTGCCACTAATTCCAGTCCCTTTGTTCAAGCACTAGGGGCAACAGGAATTCGAAATGCTGGCTCAATTATTAACTTCGTTGTTATTTCTGCTGCAGTATCCTCAACTAATAGTTTCCTTTATAGTGCCGGTAGATTATTATTTTCGGTTACTTACAATGGTAAGGGCAAATGGAATCAAACTTTTGGCCATTTAAGAAGACAGCTGCCGCAAAATGGTTTGATTTTATCAGCTTGCTTAATGGGACTAGCTCCGGTAGTTATTATCCTAATTGGTAACCAGGCCTTCAACTTTATTTCATCAACATCAACTAGTATGTTTCTTATTATCTGGTGTTTAATGATCTTAACGCACCTGTCTTACCGCAAACAAACACCGGTTAATGAACTGCACGACTTTCAAATGCCGCAATATCCTTGGTTAGACTATATTACATTAATCTTTTTTGGTTTAATGATTATCCTATTATTAGCACTGCCAGCTAACAGATTGTCAATGATCAGCGCAATTCTTATTTTTGTGATTTTATGGGCTGTTAGCAAGTTATGGCACCGCGAACGAGCCAATTAGCTCAATGTGATGTAATAAAATTTATATTTATAAACTAATTTAATTTTAAATTGGAGTGACACGATGGAAAAAAATAATTCTTCTGAATATGAGCGTGCTCTAACCAATACGCATATTCAATTAATTGCTTTAGGTGGGACAATTGGTACTGGCCTCTTCTTAGGAGTTGGTAATAGTATTCAAAAATCAGGCCCTAGTGTAATCCTGATTTACCTGATTGTCGGAATTTTCCTTTTCTTCTTAATGCGTGCCTTGGGTGAATTAATTATTTCAGACCTAAGTAAGCATACCTATATCGAATTTATTGAAAAGTATTTGGGTAAAGACACGGGCTTTATTACGGGCTACCTATATTGGATTTGTTTAATTACTTTAGCAATGGCAGAAATGACGGCTCTAGGAATTTACTTTCAATATTGGTTCCCCCATTTACCAACTTGGATGCCTGGATTAATAACAATTGTAGTCTTGCTCTGCATTAACCTATTATCAGCACGACTATTTGGTAATCTTGAATTTAGTTTTGCAATTATTAAAATCGTTACGGTTCTTGCCTTTGTAGTATTAGTTCTCTACTTATTACTTACTGGTAAAAGTACCAGCTATGGTCCCGTTAGCTTCAACAATCTCTTTAATAACGGTGGCTTTTTTGCTAAGGGTAGCGTTGGTTTCTTATCTGGCTTCCAAATGGTTATCTTCAGTTTCGTAGGGATTGAACTGTTAGGTTTTACCGCTTCAGAAGCTCAGAATCCTAAAAAGACCATCAGTAAGGCAATTAATGAAGTACCAACAAGAATTATCTTATTTTATGTTTTAGCAATTATTGCTATCTTAGTGGTAATTCCGTGGAATAAAGTTTCGACTAGTTCCAGTCCGTTTGTCCAAACTTTAGCAGCAACAGGTATTCGCGATGCTGGTTCAATTATCAACTTTGTAGTTATTTCAGCAGCTGTATCATCAACTAACAGTGTTTTATATAGCGCTGGCCGTTTACTCTTTTCAATTACCTATAACGGCAAGGGTAAGTGGAATCAAACCTTTGGTCATTTGAGACGACAATTACCACAAAATGGCTTAATTTTATCAGCCTGTATGATTGAATTGGCACCTGTTTTAATTGTGATGATTGGTAATCAAGCCTTTACTTTTATTTCATCAACAACGACCAGTATGTTTTTAATTATCTGGTGCATTATGCTACTCTCACACGTTGCCTACCGTAAAGTTACACCAGAAGATCAGTTGACCAATTTCAAGATGCCAGGATTTCCTTACCTTGATTACGCAACTTTAACCTTCTTTATTCTGATGATTGTTCTCTTATTAATCTTACCGGATAATCGTGTTTCGATGATTTCAGCCTTACTAATCTTTATTATTCTTTCAGGAATTGCCAAATTATGGCACAAAGAAAAAGCTGAATAACAAAAAAACTTAGATCTAATTGGATCTAAGTTTTTTTTGCCTAAATTATGATTTAAACCGCTGTTTTAATTTTTGCCATAAGCCCAACGCCTGACGTAAATGACTAGCTGGCAAATACTGCCGAATTGCCCGCAGCGTCTTTTTATTATCACGTGTTGAAAAAATGAACGTACCACTAGTGCGTGTACGAATTTCAAACCGTGGAATATACCGACCATGAAAATGAACATCAGCTACAACATAAGTAACCTCAACCCACGGAATTTGTACATAATCATTTAAATTATGATCATTATAGAATTCAAAAGCACGATCGCCAACCATCGCTTTTCCATACGTTGCAATCCCACGAAACCAGGTAGCACTAGTAGTTAGGTCAACTTTGGTATTTCTTGATTTAACCATTTTAAATTAAAGTACATGTAAAACGTGTAAAACAACACCGACGATGAAGATACCAATAATGATTACAATTGGGGAAACCTTCTTCTTCAGCAACCACATACAGAAGAATGTTAACAATAAGCCAGCTAAGCCCGGAATCAAGCTATCAAGGTTATTTTGCAAGGTTGTTGTCTTAAATTTAGTCAATGCTAAACCATTACTTTGACCAATTAAGGCTTGTTGAATTCCTTTAGCACCAGCTGGTAATGAATTCCAATCAATATAGCCACCTTTTTGAACAGGTGTCTTAGAAACAGTCGGCGTAAATTTAATGTTAACCCAACGTTCAATTAGTGAACCCAAGACAAACATTCCCATCATTGAAGCACCACGTGTTACTTTTTGCAGTAAACCACCTGACATGTCATTGGTAATTGCCGAACCAGCTTTATAGCCAAACTCTTGTGTATACCACATAAACGCCAATCTAATAGCATTCCAAATAACAAAGAACAAGATCGGGCCTAAGATATTGCCTTGAATGGCCATTGAAGCACCTAGCGCACCAACTATTGGTCGCACTGTGTACCAGAAAACCGGGTCACCAACACCAGCAAGAGGTCCCATCATACCGACTTTAACCCCTTGAATAGCTTCATCTTCAACTTTAGCACCATTAGCCTTATCTTCTTCCAAAGCTAGGGTAACACCCAAAATCGGTGAAACTAAGTATGGGTGCACATTAAAGAACACCAAATGTCTTTGCAAAGCTTCAGACATGTCATCCTTATTAGGATACAATTTGCGCAATGCTGGAATTAGCGAATACGCAAAACCACCGTTTTGCATTCTTTCATAATTCCATGAAGCCTGCAAAAATTGTGAGTGCCACATAACTTTAAAGCGGTCGGCTTTTGTTAATTTAATTTTTTGATCAGCCATTATAAAATTCTCCTCTCAATATCACTTTAATAGTCATCAATGATATCGCCGAGTGGATCGCCGGTACCCTTATTACCTGAATTAGAATTATTGTTGCCGCCATTGGATTCAAGAGCTAAGTACATCAAAGCTAATGCCAAGCCAATTGCACCTAAAGCAATTAAGGTCAGATCTTTAATTGCAGCCAAAGCAAAACCAATTGCAAAGAACGGCCAAACTTCACGACTAGCCATCATGTTAATAACCATTGCATAGCCGACAGCAACAACCATCGCACCACCAATTGACATACCATCACTAAGCCAAGTTGGCATCAAGCTTAACCAATATTGCACCGTTGATGCCGGAATTGCTAATAATAGTCCTGCTGGAATCGCAATTCTTAATCCTTGTAAACAAACATCAATCCATTGCCACATATTAATTTTACGCCAATTACCTTGTTTAGCATCAGCATCCATAATATGGACAATCCCTGTTGAAATCGTCCGGACAATCATTGTCAAAAACAAGCCAGCAACAGCTAATGGCATCGCAATCCCTGTCGCCATACCTATTCCCTTAGTACCTTGACCACTTTCCACTAAAATAATAGCGGAAGCAACTGAAGCCAAAGCAGCATCAGGAGCAACCGCAGCACCAATATTAGCCCAGCCTAAAGCAATCATTTGCAATTGGCCGCCTAAGATAACTCCTAAATCTAAGTGTCCTGTAACCAACCCGATTAACGTACATGCAACCAAAGGTTGGTGAAATTCCCATTGATCCAAGATACCTTCCATACCTGCAAGGAAAGCAACCAGAACAACTAAAACCATTTGAATAGCGTTCATTTTTTTACTCCTATTTATTATTTATTTTGTTCATCAAGCAAATTTTGAGCTTTATTTAAAATCGCATCCATATTACCAGACTTATCAGTTGGTACTTTACGCACATCATATTTAATACCCATTTTTTCAAGTTCACGGAAAGTATCAACATCTTGCTGATTCATTGATAAAACATTATTTGCATTAACATCGCCCACTGAATATGACATTGAGCCCACATTAACAGTTTTAATGTCTACTCCTGCCTTGATTACTGTCAGCAGATCTTCTGGATTTTCAAATAGTAATAATGCGTGAGTATCACCAAAACGTGGGTCTTTAGCCAATTCGATCATTTTCTTTATCGGTACTGTATGTGCTTTTACACCGGCTGGAGCTGCTTCACGAATCATACTCTTACGCATTTCATCTTTAGCAACACTATCAGAAACAACAATTACTCGATCTGGATGCATTGTTGGAATCCAACCAGTTGCCACTTGCCCATGTAACAACCGTGAATCAATTCTAGCCAAAACTATTTTAAGATGACCATCACCAATTACTGTACCAACTGGAATTGATTTTTTACTCTCAGAAGGTTGTTCCTTAGCTACAACCGGATTTTCAGATTGTGGCATTAAGTCAACCGGTTTTGTCTTAACACCATCTTGGGCCGGCTTAACAATTGCCGTTGCAATTGCGTGAGCTGTTGCATCAGGATTAGTTAGACGTTGTGTTAGCGCCTCAACTACCATTGGCAAATTCATACCAGCAACAATTGCCCAATTCGCATGTTCTTCAATTAAGCTATTAGCTTGATTAAAGGGCGTTCCTCCCCAAAGATCTACTAAAAATAAAACTTCATTTTGATCAGTGAACGAAGATATCGCCTTTTCCATTTTGTCATGAATATCTTGTGGTCCCTCGTCAGGTGTCAAAATTACATGAGCAAAATTTTCTTGTTCACCGAAAAGCATTTGCGCAGATTGCGCAATTCCATCAGCAAACCCGCCATGGCTGGCTAACAAAATTCCTACCATGTTAATTCCTCCTTTAGATAAAATGTATCCGCTTCTAGTATATCATACGTTACAAAAATCTTCGTAAACCACAATACACAAAAAAGAGGATCCAATAGATCCTCTTTTCCTTGCTTGCTCCGGCTGTCAGACTCGAACTGACGACATCTTGATTAACAGTCAAGCGCTCTACCAACTGAGCTAAGCCGGAATATTAAAAAAGCACGGCAGCGTCCTACCCTCGCAGGCAGTCTCCCACCAACTACTCTCGGCGTGAAGAAGCTTAACTGCTGTGTTCGGCATGGTTACAGGTGTTTCCTTCTTGCTATTGCCACCGTACTTTTTCTGTTTGAGTTCTTACACTCAAAACTAAATATAATCTCTTAAAAAAAACTTACTTACAATCCCAGATTGCTCAAGCTCTGGTCAAGTCCTCGACTGATTAGTACTAGTCCGCTCCAAGTCTCACGACTCTTCCACTCCTAGCCTATCTACCTCTTAGTCTTTGAGGTGTCTTACTACTTTCGTATGGGAAATCTCATCTTGAGGGGGGGCTTCGCACTTAGATGCTTTCAGCGCTTATCCCTGCCATACTTAGCTACCCAGCTATGCCTTTGGCAAGACAACTGGTACACCAGCGGTATGTCCATCCCGGTCCTCTCGTACTAAGGACAGCTCCTCTCAAATTTCCAACGCCCACGACGGATAGGGACCGAACTGTCTCACGACGTTCTGAACCCAGCTCGCGTGCCGCTTTAATGGGCGAACAGCCCAACCCTTGGGACCTACTTCAGCCCCAGGATGCGACGAGCCGACATCGAGGTGCCAAACCTCCCCGTCGATGTGAACTCTTGGGGAGATAAGCCTGTTATCCCCAGGGTAGCTTTTATCCGTTGAGTGATGGCCCTTCCATGCGGTACCACCAGATCACTAAGCCCGACTTTCGTCCCTGCTCGAGTTGTCTCTCTCGCAGTCAAGCTCCCTTATACCTTTACACTCTGTGAATGATTTCCAACCATTCTGAGGGAACCTTTGGGCGCCTCCGTTACTCTTTAGGAGGCGACCGCCCCAGTCAAACTGTCCATCTGACACTGTCCTATATCTCGCTTAGAGATATTAGTTAGAGCAGCCATCAAACAAGGGTAGTATCCCAACATTGCCTCTGATAAGACTAGCGTCCTATCTTCTCTGGCTCCTACCTATCCTGTACATGTTTAACAGCTACTCAATATCAAATTGCAGTAAAGCTCCATGGGGTCTTTCCGTCCTGTCGCGGGTAACCCGCATCTTCACGGGTATTATAATTTCACCGAGTCTCTCGTTGAGACAGTGCCCAAATCATTACACCTTTCGTGCAGGTCGGAACTTACCCGACAAGGAATTTCGCTACCTTAGGACCGTTATAGTTACGGCCGCCGTTTACTGGGGCTTCAGTTCGAACCTTCGTCTTACGACTAAGCTCTCTCCTTAACCTTCCAGCACCGGGCAGGTGTCAGCACCTATACGTCGTCTTACGACTTTGCAGATACCTGTGTTTTTGATAAACAGTTGTTTGGGCCTATTCACTGCGGCTGGCTCTTACACCAGCACCCCTTCTTCCGAAGTTACGGGGCGATTTTGCCGAGTTCCTTAACGAGAGTTCTCTCGCTCACCTTAGTGTTCTCCACTCGACTACCTGTGTCGGTTTGCGGTACGGGTACGTTAGCTCTCACTAGAAGCTTTTCTTGGCAGTGTGACTTCCAAACCTTCGCTACTTTAATTTCGCTCCTCATCACGACTCATGATTATTAAAAGCAAGCATTTAACTCACTCTCTCACTTATCGCTTGAACATGGCTTCCAGCGCCATGCGTTCTTTGCCTCCTGCGTCCCTCCTTCGTTTTTAACGATCTAACGCAGTACAGGAATCTCTACCTGTTGTCCATCGGCTACGCCTTTCGGCCTTACCTTAGGTCCCGACTTACCCTGGGCGGACGAGCCTGCCCCAGGAAACCTTAGTCTTTCGGCGGATAGGATTCTCACCTATCTTGCGCTACTCATACCGGCATTCTCACTTCTAAACGCTCCAACTATCCTCTCGATTAGCCTTCACCGCATTTAGAACGCTCTCCTACCACGTGTATTACTACACATCCACAGTTTCGGTACTATGCTTAGCCCCGGTAAATTTCGGCGCAGCGTCACTCGACTAGTGAGCTATTACGCACTCTTTTAATGATGGCTGCTTCTAAGCCAACATCCTAGTTGTCTACGCAACTCCACATCCTTTTCCACTTAGCATAGATTTTGGGACCTTAACTGGTGATCTGGGCTGTTTCCCTTTCGACTACGGATCTTATCACTCGCAGTCTGACTCCAGTGCTTTGATATCTGGAATTCGCAGTTTATCTGAATTCAGTAACCCCTGACGGGCCCTTCGTCCAAACAGAGCTCTACCTCCATTATCATCCTCGCACCAGGCTAGCCCTAAAGCTATTTCGGAGAGAACCAGCTATCTCCAAGTTCGTTTGGAATTTCACCGCTACCCACAGCTCATCCCCGCAATTTTTAACTTACGTGGGTTCGGTCCTCCAGTGCGTTTTACCGCACCTTCAACCTGGCCATGGGTAGGTCACTTGGTTTCGGGTCTACATCAACTAACTATCTCGCCCTATTCAGACTCGCTTTCGCTACGGCTCCGTCTTTTCTGACTTAACCTCGCTAGTTAACGTAACTCGCCGGTTCATTCTACAAAAGGCACGCCATCACCCTTTAATGGGCTCTGACTACTTGTAGGCACACGGTTTCAGGTTCTCTTTCACTCCCCTTCCGGGGTTCTTTTCACCTTTCCCTCACGGTACTGGTTCACTATCGGTCACAATTTAGTATTTAGCCTTGCGAGATGGTCCTCGCTGCTTCAACCGGAATTCCTCGTGTTCCGGCCTACTCAGGATTCTGCTCAGCGTACTTTCAATTTCGCTTACGGGGCTCTCACCCTCTCTGGCTTATCTTCCCAGATAATTCTGCTATCTCCTGTACTACCTTCTTGCAGTCCTACAACCCCAATTGATAAATCAACTGGTTTGGGCTCTTTCCTCTTCGCTCGCCGCTACTAGGGAAATCGATTTTTCTTTCTCTTCCTGCAGCTACTTAGATGTTTCAGTTCACTGCGTCTTGCCCTAACTGACTATCTATTCATCAGCTAGTAATATGATCTCTCATACTGGGTTCCCCCATTCGGATACCTCCGGATCTCTGCGTACTTACCGCTCCCCGAAGCATTTCGCTGTTTGTCACGTCCTTCTTCGCCTTATTGTGCCTAGGCATTCACCGTGCGCCCTTCTTTTCTTGACCTTACTCAAGATACTCTCTCGGTCGCTCTTGCAATCTGTTTCTTTTCTTCAATGATTGTGTCTCGGTTTTTTTCTTGGATTATATTCAGTTTTCAATGTACTAACCATATGGATCTGTTACGATCCAATGGAGGCTAACGGGATCGAACCGATGACCTCCTGCGTGCAAAGCAGGTGCTCTCCCATCTGAGCTAAGCCCCCAAATACTCTTCTCTTCGACAGTCAAATAACTCTGATGTCAATGGGCCTAAATGGACTTGAACCATCGACCTCACGCTTATCAGGCGTGCGCTCTAACCAGCTGAGCTATAGGCCCGTCTCTTGCGTATCTGTTTCTTTTCTCTTTTTGAGGTACTACCCTCAAAACTAAACAATGTTCGCGCCTTTCGTGTGCTTCCGTTGCTCCTAGGCTTCCTCTAGTATCTCTACTCTCCACCTATTCGCTCTTCCTTAGAAAGGAGGTGATCCAGCCGCAGGTTCTCCTACGGCTACCTTGTTACGACTTCACCCTAATCATCTGTCCTACCTTAGACGGCTGACTCCCCGAAGGGTTATCCTACCGGCTTTGGGTATTACAGACTCTCATGGTGTGACGGGCGGTGTGTACAAGGCCCGGGAACGTATTCACCGCGGCGTTCTGATCCGCGATTACTAGCGATTCCAGCTTCATGCACTCGAGTTGCAGAGTGCAATCCGAACTGAGATTAGCTTTAAGAGATTCGCTTGCCTTCACAGGTTCGCTCCTCGTTGTACTAACCATTGTAGCACGTGTGTAGCCCAGGTCATAAGGGGCATGATGACTTGACGTCGTCCCCACCTTCCTCCGGTTTGTCACCGGCAGTCTCATTAGAGTGCCCAACTTAATGCTGGCAACTAATAATAAGGGTTGCGCTCGTTGCGGGACTTAACCCAACATCTCACGACACGAGCTGACGACAGCCATGCACCACCTGTCTTAGTGTCTCCGAAGAGAACTTCATATCTCTATGAATTGCACTAGATGTCAAGACCTGGTAAGGTTCTTCGCGTTGCTTCGAATTAAACCACATGCTCCACCGCTTGTGCGGGCCCCCGTCAATTCCTTTGAGTTTTAACCTTGCGGTCGTACTCCCCAGGCGGAGTGCTTAATGCGTTAGCTGCAGCACTGAGAGGCGGAAACCTCCCAACACTTAGCACTCATCGTTTACGGCATGGACTACCAGGGTATCTAATCCTGTTCGCTACCCATGCTTTCGAACCTCAGCGTCAGTTACAGACCAGAGAGCCGCCTTCGCCACTGGTGTTCTTCCATATATCTACGCATTCCACCGCTACACATGGAGTTCCACTCTCCTCTTCTGCACTCAAGAAAGGCAGTTTCAGATGCAATTCCCCGGTTGAGCCGAGGGCTTTCACATCTGACTTGTCTTCCCGCCTGCGTTCGCTTTACGCCCAATAAATCCGGACAACGCTTGCCACCTACGTATTACCGCGGCTGCTGGCACGTAGTTAGCCGTGACTTTCTGGTTGATTACCGTCAAATAGATAACAGTTACTCTATCTATCCTTCTTCACCAACAACAGAGCTTTACGATCCGAAAACCTTCTTCACTCACGCGGCGTTGCTCCATCAGACTTGCGTCCATTGTGGAAGATTCCCTACTGCTGCCTCCCGTAGGAGTTTGGGCCGTGTCTCAGTCCCAATGTGGCCGTTCAGTCTCTCAACTCGGCTATGCATCATCGCCTTGGTAAGCCATTACCTTACCAACTAGCTAATGCACCGCGGGTCCATCCTCTAGTGACAGCTCGAAAGCCGCCTTTCATAGCTAGATCATGCGATCTTACTTCTTATTCGGTATTAGCATCTGTTTCCAAATGGTATCCCAATCTAGAGGGCAGGTTACCCACGTGTTACTCACCCATCCGCCGCTCGCGCTTTTATCTTCCTACCCGAAGGTATTCTGTTAAAATTGCTCGCTCGACTTGCATGTATTAGGCACGCCGCCAGCGTTCGTCCTGAGCCAGGATCAAACTCTCATTTTTAAATGTTTGTTTGAATGTTTGCTCATTCGTTCCAAGATTTGCATCTCGGATTTATTTGCTTGCGAAATTGACTTCGCTTTTTTGTTTTGGGTTCTTACACCCGCACACTTTTTGCGAAAACATTGTTCAGTTTTCAAGGTACTACCCGCTGATGCATTAGCTGCACCAGCGCTTTTTTATTTTAACAGAAGCAATTTCTTTTGTCAAGAACTTTCTTCTGCAACGCTCTTGATGAATTCTCGCTTCACTCAACAGCGTTTATTATCTTACTAAACCTTTCACTCTTTGTCAACTGCTTAGCTTGATCTTTTTTATTTACACCTGATTAAGTAGTTAGCTCTCTCAAGCGCAAGTAATACTTTACCCTCTTTATTCGTTTTCGTCAAGTTTACTATTTTGTTCGGTATTTTAACGATTCTACCCCGCAATTAGTTTTAGCTAATGCCTGTTTTCCGCTTTCTTTTCTATTTATTAGAAATTATCTCTAAAAATTATTCGTAATTAAGCTGCTTTACGATCAAAAATCATTTAAAAATAATTTTATTTTTTTGGTAAAAAACTAAAAAAGAGACCCAAAAGGTCTCTTTTTCACTAAATTAAGCTCTGTTCTTTAGTAATTTTAGTCATACCATTCATATAAGGAACTAATGCTTCTGGAACTGTTACTGTACCATCCTCATTTTGATAGTTCTCTAAAATTGCCGCTACTGTTCTACCAACAGCTAAACCAGAACCATTCAGAGTATGAGCTAAATGCAACTTACCATCTTCACCGCGGTAGCGAATTTGTGAACGGCGTGCTTGGAAATCGGTACAATTAGAACAAGAAGAAATTTCACGGTACTTGTCTTGCGCTGGCATCCAGACCTCCAAATCGTAAGTCTTGGCACTGGTAAAACTAGCATCCCCAGTTGACAATGCAACAACATGATATGGCAAGTTGAGCTTTTGCAGCAAACTCTCCGCATTATGCGTTAAATTATCAAGTTCATGCCATGATTCTTCAGGCTTACATACCTTAACCATTTCGACTTTTCTAAATTCGTGCATTCTGATTAAGCCACGTGTATCACGTCCTGCAGATCCAGCCTCACTTCTAAATGCTGGCGATAGTGCTGTTACGTTGATTGGTAGCCGATCTTCATGGATGATTTCATCACGGAAATAATTAACCAATGGTACTTCAGCAGTTGGGATTAAGGTTAGATCAAGTGCCTTATCTGGATCATCATTATCCACAATCGTATAAACGTCCTCATGGAACTTCGGGAATTGACCTGTTCCTTGCATTGATTCATCGTTTACCAAATACGGTGGAATAATTTCCGTGTAACCAGCCTTTGTGTTCTCATCTAAGAAGAAGTTAAACACAGCACGCTCCAAAAGTGCACCGGCACCCTTGTAGTAGACGAAACGGGCACCGGAAACTTTAGCAGCTCGATCCCAATCTAAAATATCCAAGTCTGTTCCCAAATCCCAGTGTGCTTTAGGTTCAAAGTCTAACTTTGTTGGTTCACTCCATTTACGTACTTCTTGGTTGTAACTTTCGTCAGGACCAATTGGATCAGAATCATCAGGGAAGTTGGGCAAGCGTAACAAAATATAGTTTTGCTTATCGGTTAACTTATTAACCTTATTATCTAAATCTTTAATTTCGTCGCCGACTTCACGCATTTCTGCAATTGCACTTGCAGCATCTTCTTTGTTACGTTTCGCCTCCGCAATTTTCTTAGATACATCGTTACGCTTAGCCTTCAATTGTTCACTTTGATTTAAGCCTTCACGCCGTTCTTGGTCAATCTTAATCAACTCGTCCAATTGCTCTGGCTTAATGCCTCGCGTAGCAAGCTTATTCTTCGCCCAATCGAGATTCTCACGAATCACCTTAATATCCAGCATTGTTTTACCTCCATAAAAAAGAGCCAACTCATCCCTACACCTTGGGACGAATTGGCTCTTGCATAACTTCGCGGTACCACCCAGTTTCAGCTACTTTTTATTAAAAACAACTGCACTTCATTATTTGGCGATAACGGTGCCGCAAGCCGTGCAACTATTAATTACCCACATTAAAGGAATCCGGAAACGACCTCTATTCGCTCACACCGACCGCGAACTCTCTGAAATAGTCTTAAGACTCCGTGTTTGTCTTTATTTTAAGCCATTCTTTTCGTTCAAGCAAATAGTATTTTTCTTGATAGGAAAAAAGATGACTTATTTTACTTAAATCCACTTCGTAAACATATTTAAAACCCAAGCGCCGCAATAACTTCTGCGATTTGTAATTAGCCGCAAAAGTACCTGCCCAAATTTCTTCTTGCTTTAACTGATTAAAGGCATAATTAAACACTAAACCAAGAGCTTCTGTCATATAACCATGTCCTGAAAACTCCTTATCTAATAAGAAGCCAACTTCTTTGGTCTGCAATAAATCACGTTCATTGGTGCCGCGGTCATATAACTCAACTAAACCAATCAATTGTTGCGTTTTTTGCAGACACAGCGCATAACTATAAGGTCGAGCAGCATATTGTCCCGCTGCTTTTTCAGCTTGCATTAAATTTTGATAGCGAGCAAAACCAGCCAAGCGATAATAATCATCATCCTGACCCCATTTTAAAAGTAACGGCGCATCCTGCAACTTAAAAGACCGCAAATAAACCCGTGTCATTATTTACCGACCAATTTTAATAACCAATCCATACCAAACATTAAAGCAAAACTGTAAGCAGCAATTGTCCATGGCTTACCTAAGATAATAATCCAAAAGTATGTCCAAAACTTCATATCGGTTAGCCCCGCCAGCATGCATAGAACATCATCTGGTGCCATGGGAGCAACAATACAAATCGCAAAAAACCAGTTAAACTTCCGTTGATTTTTAGTCCACTTCATATATTTATCTAACGTTTTTTCGGAAACGATATGCAAGATAAACGGCCGCCCATAATAGCGCGCCAAAAAGAAGTCAATAATCGAACCGATACAAACACCGATATAATTATAAATAAACCCCGCTAGCGGTCCAAAGAACACTACTCCACCGAGCAGCGACACCCCGCCAGGAATAATAGGAAAGACAACCTGTGTAGTCTGAATTAACACAAAAATAACTGGTCCAATAATTTTTTTATTAGCCAAATATGCGTGCATCTTTGCTTGGCTAGTTAAAATTCCCAAACGATACCAATAGATACACAGCAAGATGATAATAATCCCGCTGACGACAGTTAAAATGTTAATTAACCGGCGACTAGCTTTAGGTGACAAGTGCATAATATTCCTCCATGTATTAAGGTCAATTCTACCAAAATTTTGCTCCCAATGATTGCTTTTTTAAATAATCAGAATAATAATTAAAATAATTTAAAATTATGTTCATTAAAAGAGGACAAAATGGATGTTTGGGAACAATTATATAAGAAAGCTAAAAAAGAATACAATCCCGGCGAAGTTTCGCCATTTATCTATCGCACGCACCGCTGTTTGTACTCTTGAAGCAAATAATGCAGCTTAACCAACAAAATAATCAGATTGAAATACTAGTTGATTATAAAGCTCGAACAACAATTACGTTAGCCGAGCTAATTCCTAATTGGTGGGGCAATGAACGCTATTATAAATAAAAATTATCATAATTTATAAATTTTTTACCGCAACTGGTACAATTTATTCTAAGATAGATAGTGATTAAACTTAATTATATTGGAGGTTAAATATATGGTTAAAATCAAAAATGATATTATTTATGACCAAAAACATAATCTGGCAGTTGATATTTACGAGCCAGACCAAGCCGCAGCTAAGACTAAAGTACTAATTTTTTGGCATGGTGGTGGCTGGATTCGCGGCGATAAAGGTGACGTTAAGGATTTATGCATCAAAATGACAAGTAAAGGGTTTACGGTTTTTGTACCAAATTATCGGCTTGCACCAGCTGATGCTTTCCCAGCAGCTCATGACGATACCGTTAACTTTGTTGAATGGTTACTCAAGTCTGATTACACTGGCAGCGACACTACAGGAATTACCCAAATTGGTGCTAGTTCTGGTGGTGTTATGGCACTATATATCGCTGGTAAATATGGCTTCCCAACAGTTACATGGTCAGCACCGGTTAATTACTCAGCTTGGATGAAAGAACACGAAAATACCCCAGCATCAATTGATGCTAAAGGTGAACTTGGTTTAACCGATCCTAAGGAAATCAATAATTCTTTCTATAAGTACTTTGGCCTTGCCTATGCTGGCTCAAGTGATGTAGCAACTCTTAAGAAATTGGACGCTGCCTCTTATGACTACAATAAGTTAGGTCATCTCTGGTTAATCAACTCAGCCGATGAATTATCCCCGTTGAAATATGTCCTAAGCTTTATTCAAACTTTAGCTACACAAAACCGGGGTGCAGAACTTACCGTTCTCCCGGGTCAAAAACATGCAATGGCTTACGCCAACGAATACGTTGACGCTTCACTCGCTTACCTTAATCAAATGATGTAAGCTTAATTAAAAACAGTCACAGGAAACAATTTTTTCTGCGGCTGTTTTTTACTTACAAATTAATTATTCATAAAAATTAGTTCAATTATTACATTTTTCGCTGGAACCGCTTTATAATGATTTTAGAACTATTTAGTTCGAAACAATTTTAAAAGAGGTAATTAAATGGCTAAATATCAATCAATTAACCCATATACAAATGAAAAGTTTGCCGATTATGACAATCCAACTGCTACTCAAATCGATGAAGCAATTAACTTGGCACACACACTTTATAAAAAATGGCAACATGAAAGTCCTACAAGTCGCGCTAAGATTTTGCATCAAGTAGCTGACAGTCTACGTAAACACGAAGACGAAATGGCTACAATAATGACACGTGAAATGGGCAAAATGCTTCACGAATCTAAAGAAGAAGTTGAAATTTGTATCAATATTTGTGAATATTATGCTGAAAAAGGTCCCGAAATGCTCAAACCGCAGCCAATTGAATCTAAATTGGGCCACGGCTACTACTTAAAACAAGCAACTGGCGTTATTATGGCCTGTGAACCATGGAATTTCCCACTTTATCAGATTATTCGAGTCTTTGCACCTAACTTTGTCGTAGGTAATCCTATGCTGTTAAAGCACGCCCATAATGTTCCAGGTTCTGCTGCTTTAGCTGCTAAGATTGTCAAGGAGGGCGGCGCACCTGAAGGTAGCTTCATTAACCTTTACCCTACTTATGATCAACTCGACGATATTATTGCTGATCCACGTATTCAAGGCGTTGCTCTAACTGGGTCCGAGCGTGGTGGATCATCCGTTGCCGCCAATGCTGGTAAAAATCTAAAGAAATCAACAATGGAACTTGGTGGTAACGATCCGTTCATTATCTTAGACGACGCTGATCCTGAAGTTCTTAAACAAGTATTAGCTACAGCCAGAACCTACAATGGCGGTCAAGTATGTACATCTTCAAAGAGAATTATTGTTGTCAAATCGCGTTATGATGAAGTACTACACGAATTAAAGAATGTCTTTACTAATTTAAAAGCTGGCGATCCTATGCTTGACAGCACAACTTTGCCGCCAATGAATTCCGTCGGTGCCCGCGATAAGTTAGCTAAGCAAGTTCAGGCTGCAGTTGATAGTGGTGCTAAGGTCTTCTACCAATATCCAGAAATCAAATCTGCTGGCGCCTTCTTCAGTCCCGTTATTTTAACTAATGTTGACCACAATAATCCTGCCTTTGATGAAGAAATGTTCGGCCCAGTTGCTGTCGTTTACCAAGTTGAAGACGAAGATGAAGCGATTGCCTTAGCTAATAACTCAAGTTATGGTCTTGGTTCTTCTATCATTAGTGCCAATGTTGACCATGCCCAAGAATTAGCTGCACAAATCGAAACAGGAATGACAGTAATTAATGGCACGTGGATTACTGCTGGTGAATTACCATTTGGTGGCGTGAAGAATTCTGGTTATGGTCGCGAATTAAGTGATCTAGGAATGATGGCATTTGTTAACCAACACCTTGTCATTGATGTTTCCAAATAAATAAAGTTAATGCCAAAACAAAAATGCTGAGTAAAACTCAGCATTTTTTATTGTCTTATTAAGAATGTTTTCTAAATAAGTTAAAGGCTGTTAACCCAGTTGTCATCACACTTGATAAAATCAAAAAGTAAGTTGATGCCCCAACTGAAACAGCGTACATTATTAATTGACTTGTCAGACTATGTAAAACTCCTGTATTAGCCCGCGCACTACTTGATAATCTAAAAACAAGATAAATTAAAAAAATGGTTTCGATTAATGATAAGACAAAAGACCAAATCTGACTCTGATGAGTGTTTTGCAGCGTTTGGTAGATAATTAGCAGTGGAAAAATAATTAGCAGCGCCCAAAAGATACATAACAGAATGCCTTGCAGCACTGTTGATCCTGAAGAAAATAACTGCCCTGCTAAGCTAAGCACCATCCGACTAATCGACAGCTTGCCTGCATAAGCAATATCGGAAACTTCTGCACCAGAACCCGTAAACAAAACTACTAGACTAATTAATGCCATCATCAAAATCGATAAGTTTAAATAACCGAAATGCTTTTTTTTAGTCATTGGAGCAGTTGCACTTTGCTCAGCCTGCGATGTTGGTTCTACTTGTGCATGTGTCTTCTGCACCCGCTCACTGTGTTCTTCAATTTGATTAAACATGTGTGAACCCCAATGGTTTACTTTTTCAGTTAACCGTCTATCAACCGTATAACGCTCAATCTTATCTTGCCGTAAACAAACAAAATAAAGCCAAATGATCAATAAGAAAAAGCTAAGCCAGCCTAAACCACGTGAGAAGCTCATCAAAATTAACAATAGAATCCCAACTAAAAAGACAATCATACTATTAACCCGAATCCACGTCAGCATTCTTGCAATAATTGTATTTTGCTTTTCAGGATAAAATTCCTGCCAACAAGCCTTGCGACTGACCTGATCATTTTTCTGTGTTTCTTGTTCTACTTCATTTTGTTTTACAAAAAAGGTCTGCCGATATTTTTGTAAATTAAAATGACAATTAGGACATATTTCGTCGTTAGCGGTAATTGTTCTGCCGCAGTTTGGACAAGTAGTCATTAACTACACTTCCTTATTTTTACCAGTTACTTTTAAGTTAATCATAGAACAAAATTGGCAGTTTACAACCAAAAATTGTTATTTTTAAGCAATTAAAAAGATTGCGCAGCTCTCTTATGAAAGTTACACAATCTTTTATTTTTTTAATTATTTACATGCTTCTTCTTGTGCTTCCAATGCAAACCCTCATACGTCAGTTTAACTGCGGCTGACAAAGTAATTGGCATAATAAAGATTAAAATGATTAAGCCAATAATTACAGCCAAAGCAACTTCAATTAAGGTTGGAATGCCTGAAGGAATTAATGCTGCGAAAGTACCGCCGAGAATAATTGCTGCCGAAACAACAACAGTTCCAATAATCCCACAAGCTTTCAAGATACGCTCACTCGGACTACCGTCCTCAAGTGCACGATACCGCGTCATAAGGAAGATACTATAATCAACACCTAGAGCAATCAACATGATGAAGCTAAAGAATGGTGTATTCCAAGTTAACATGCTATTGCCTAAAATTAATTTAACCAGCCATTCACTAATCGATAATGAACAGAAGTAAGCAATCAACAATGTTCCTAAAATATATAGTGGTTGCAATAATGATCTTGTCACCAAAATTAAGGCAATTCCAATACCAACTAACATAATTGCAGCAGTTCTAATAAAGTCACCATTAGCAACTTGCTTAATGTCAGAAATTCTAGAACTTTCACCACCCATAGCAACAGTTGCCTTATCTAACTTAGTACCTTGCAATGTCTTTTGTGCCATTTCACTAAGATCTTGCACACTGCGAGTTGCCTTGGTACTGCTTGGATTAACGTTAAAGACAATCATCAGCATAGCTGACTTCTTGTTAGGACTAAGGTAAGCTTTCATAGAATCTTGAAAAGTATCTGACTTGATAAATTCGGTTGGAATATAGAAAGTATCAGCTGCAGCTGAACTAGCTAAGCCAGTCAAATATGATGCTCCTTGACCCAAGCCGCTATTAACGCCATCAACACCAGAAGTTATTTTTGGCGTGCCACTAGCTAACTGACTAGCACCTGAACTTAACTTACCTGTATTAGAATTAAGTTGACCAATACCATTATTTAAAGTTGAAGCACCTGAACTTAATTGGTTAGATGCCGCGGCCAACCCGCCAACACTAGATTGTAATTGTCCCATTTGACCTGATGTATTAGGCGTATTAGAGGCAATACTTGCCCACGATTTTTCCAACGCCGCACCAGCTGCTTGCATTGCTGCTGCTTTTTGTTGTTGTGATAAACCTGGCAACCTACCAATGTTCTTTTGCAGGTTATGTTGGTAACTCTTTTGTAAGTTAGCCTGCATGTTCTGCTGTTGCACAGCTGCTCCCTGCGCACTAGATGAAAGTTGCGAGTTTAATTGGTTCAACCCTGAAGCAAGCTGCTGACTACCGCTTTGCAATTTACTTGCGCCGCCTTGCAGGCTGCTGGTTCCACTTTGCAGCTGGTCAGTTCCATTAGCTAATTGATTAGCACCAAGTGTTAATTTCCTGCTGGCCTTACTTAATTTACCCAAACCAGTCCGGGCTTGGTCGACACCATCATTCACTGTATTCAATTGATTATTAACATATAATTGTTGAATACTTTCACCATACGGCTGCGTTACAGAAGTTACAAAAGCAACATTCTTAGAAGCCTGCAATTGTCTTGTCAATTGATCCAATAATTTTAAATCAGCTTCGTTGTCAAGCCGATGGTTACTTTTAATGTACAAAGTTGTTGGTTCAGCCAAGCCCTTTGAAAAGTGCTTCTCAACCACTAACAAACCGGCCTTAGCTGGAACATTGTTGGCAATTTCATCAGTATCATCATAATTCAAATGACCTGAATACATTAACGCAAACGGTGTTACAACAACCGCCAAAATCAACAGATAAACAATTGGGTGCGCTAATGTACCCTTAGAAATACCATGCCACAATTTATCTTCATGTTCACCAGCAAACTTCTTGACTGGCCAGAACATTTTTTCACCTAAAACAGCCATAAAGAATGGATTCAACGTTAGCAAGACTACTAATAAGACAGCTACACCAACGGCAACGCCAACAGCTGATTGGTAAATCGAAAATTTAGCTAAACTTAAGGCCGTAAAACCAATTAAAATTGATGAACCTGAATACAAAATCGTTTTACCCGCGATTTTGATAGCCTCTTTCATCGCTTCATAACGGTTCTTTCCTAGGCCCAACTCTTCCTTAAATTTATCGTATAACAGAATATTGTAATCTGTACCAATCCCGAACAGGACAATAATCATAAAGACCTGTGTGAAGTTAGAGAATGGAAAATTATTATGTGCAACTAAATTAGTCACAATTGAAAACGCCGTAATAAAGGAAACACCGACAGTTAATAATGAAATTAACGGTACTATCGGTGACTTAAAGACAATCACTAACACAATGAAAATAAAGATGACCGTAATTAACTCTGTCTTCTTGATTCCCTCTTGAATTGAGTTAGTAAATGCATTCTGTAAAGCATCAGCACCAGTAACATAAGTATCAATCCCTGCAGTTTTAGCTGCGTTGGTTAATTGCGTTTCCACTTCATTAATTGGCGCATGCTTTTTAGCCACATTAACCTGCATGATCCAAGTGGTGCCATCTTTTGATTCCAGCTTTTTCTTAGTTGCAATGTTATCCTCAGGACCTAAGATTTGTTTAATTCCATATTGATCCTGATGATTCTTTAAATTATCAATGGTATTGTTGACAGCTTGCTTGTCATCCGCCGTCAATTTACCTTTTTCCTTGTTAAAAACAACCGCCATTTGGTAAGTATTCTTTTGTTTAGAACCCCAGCCATTCTGGATTGTTTGCGCAACTTCACTTTGAACATTGGCAGGTAAGGAAACATTGGAATGGTCACGTGTTAGTCCTGTAATATCAGGCAAAGCGACAACAGAAATAATTAAAATTAAAATCCATGCAATTAATGAAAATACATGATTTTTTAGTAGTTTTCGCACTCTCTTTTTTCCTCTCTAATTTTGTAAAATTTGTTTAGGTTGAACTAGTTGCAGCAGAAGTTGATGGTAACCTTGGTCTGCTTTTTGCTTAGTCTCATTTGTAAATGCCGAAACATCCAAAAAGACATAACCAAGTACAGCACCAATTAATCCATGAAGCGAAACCGAGCTATCATGACGCAAATTCAGCTTCTCAGCTAAAGCAATTATCCGCATAATCTCTTGGCTAATAGCATCATCCTGCTGATACTCATTTAAATGGTACAGAATACTGAGTAAAGCTGGATCATGTAGAATAAAGTTGCGAACAATGTCAGCAAACTTAAGCAATGCTTGATCACCTGAAAGTCCGATCAAATTTTCAACTAACTTCTTACCTAAGATTTTAATCCTACTCGCACCAACAAGTGACAATAACTGCTTACGACCTGTAACATAATGATATAGTGACTGCGAGCGCACACCCAGCGCTTTAGCTAAATTAGGCAAAGTTGTTGCAGAAAGTCCCTTCCGCTCAATTAATTCCGTTGCCTTCGCAATCACCTTATCCAAATCAAGGCTTCTTTTTTGAACCATTTAACGCCTCCTTCAACAATACGATGAATAATATAGCACTACACATTGAAGATTACAATCTACATGCTGTAAATTATTTGAAATCAAATAAAAAGACCTTTATTACAAGGTCTTGACTATCTATTTAAAAGAATTGATTGATCGTTCTTCCTAACTTAGCCATATTCTGATTACTACTACCCCAGAAACCAACACAATAAGTATGGCCCCGACTTTGTACCAAAGCAACAACTGACTTACTATCAAAGACTGAATAACTTTGCCCGTTAATTGCCCGCACTAATGGTGACTTCGCGTGAGTTAAATTAAGTGCTGTTAAAACCATCCCCACATACTGCCGATTCAAAGTTTTATTTTGACCTAAATTGGTCATCACTTGTACTAAATCAGCAGCAGTTGTCATGCTAACTGGATTAGCAGTAAACTTATTGCCAATTTTGGTATTTGTTGCCCCCATTTTGCTGAGCAGGCGGTTCACACGGCTTGGCCCAACTTTGCGCAATAAAACATTAGCAGCGGTCTTATTACCATGCATCATTGCCTGCTTCAAATAAGCAATTCCATATGAATAACCGACCCGCAGAAGCTTCTCACCCTTAACTCGATCTTTCTTATGAACCTTAATTGCTGTTCTAGCCGATAACTTACCATGCTGCTCCTGATAATAAACAGAGACTAACAAAAACAACCGACTAGTAGCAGTTACCCCATGTTGCTTAGTTGAATTGGCTATCCGCACAAATTTATGCGAATTTAAATCCTGCACACAAACCTGATAGGATTTTTCTTGGCCTAGAGTTTGTTCAATCTGCTTAGCCCAAGATTTTTCGCTTCCCCGCGCAACCTTAACATGATTGGCATATTCAACTTCATCAACATGCGGTTCACTGGGTTTGGATACTGCTTTTTTACCTTTAATTGTCTTACTTTGACGCGGTTCAACAACATGCAAATTAGCATTTTCAATCCGCTTTAAACTTGTCGAATAAAGCATAAAAGAGAAAAATGCCACAAGTAATGAACCAACCAAAATTTTATTTTTCATAATTAGCCTCAGCTAGAAGAAATGATGCCGTTTCATTAAAATAATTAGCCAAACCATTAACACAATGGCTAAAATTGTGATTGTAATCCAATCTGACGGCTTATGACCCACAGGCAAACTAACATTCATCCCGTAAAAGCCAGTCAAAATTGTTGGTATCGTCAGCACTAATGACCAAACTGTCAAAAATTTCATCGTATCGTTCAGGTTATTATTCATCATATTATTTGATGTTTGTGAGAGTGTCGCCGTGACCTGCTGAGAAATTTTTACCATTTCTGAAGCCTGATTAGATTCAATTAACACATCATCTAAACGTTCACTAGCATACTTAGTAAAACTCAACTTCGATAATTTCAAACTATGCAACATCATCAGATTAGTCTGAATCGAGCTGGCTAAATAAACCAAACTCTTTTCAATATTGGATAATTCAACCAAATCACGGTTATCAATATCATCTGACAACTTCTGGTCCAAACTATTACGCTCAACGTCTAATTGTGTAACTGCCCGTTGAAAATACTGTGATGAAAATAGCAGAAATTTCATTAAGAGCTCAGTAACATCCTGTGCTTGGGATAATTTACGTCGCATCGGCCGATCATTAAATTCATCAAACACATAACTAGTTGATTCCGTATGAAACGTAAAAATATTTTCGCCAGATACCAAAAAAGTGATTGGATGCGAGGTAAAATGCTTAACCGTTTTCGTTGGCCAGATAGGAACATCATAAACCAATAAGTGGATATTAGTATGGGTATCATAATCATAGTGCGGTCGTTCATGACGGTCAGAGATATAAGAAATCATATCCGGGGTAAAACTAAATTCATCCTGTAATCTATTACTATCTTCCTCACTTAAATTACTAATATCATACCATTTATAGTTAGTTTCCACAGGAAAATTCTGTTCTCTAATCACTATTCTCACCCCTGGCACCAAATTAATTAACTCATTGAGTCAACTTATACGCCTCCCTTATCTTACCATTCAAGTGAAAAATGATAAATAAAAAACAGACCTAGAAGGTCTGTTTTTCATTTATCATCTTTAATTATTGTTTCCACGCAGCATCAAACTTACTTTGACCTGTCTTAATTGCATTGTTGATATTCTGCTTCTTTTGTGCAGCTGCCAAAATTGACTGCATAATTGGTGTCAATTGACCATAAGTTGCACCCGAATCCTTGATTACCGGCACACTGTACATCGTGTTAGTCTTTAAAACGTCCTCTAACTTAGCTGGCAGTTTCAAATCCTTATTAGCCTTGTAACTCTTGGTCTTAGCAACATTCTCATTAACGGGAACATAACCAGTTTCCTTAGCCCACCTAGCTTGACTAGATTCTGAAGCGAGAAACTTCATATACATAAAGGCAGCAGACTTTTGCATTGCAGTTGCGTGATTGAACATGTAAATGTCAGTTCCTTGTTGCATCGTGTATTTACTTGGCCGCGGCGCAACATCATAAGTAAAACCCTTCTTAGCAGCTTGCTTAACCCAAGTTTCTGTTGATGAAGAGGTTACCATCATTGCTAACTTCTTGTTAGTAAATGGAATATACAGATATTTGTCTGAACCCGGCATTCTAAAGTAACCAGCTTTTTCACCATCAGCAAAGTAATTAATAACTTGCTTAGATTGTGAACCAGCAAAACTAATCTTGCTGGAGAAGTTTTGGCCAGCATTCTTCATGCCCAAAACATAATAGTTATCCAAAGCATCGAAGCCAGCACCAACTACCTTGTGATTACTCTTTTGGTAGATTGTTTGGGCTGCTTGCTTTAATTCAGCCATCGTAGTTGGCACTTTTTTTACACCATATTGCTTCAGCATTGCTGGATTATAAATCAAAATTTCAATTGACTTGTTAAACGGAATTCCGTATTGGGTACCGTTAATCTTGGCACCATCAAGTAAGTCTGCCTTAATTCCAGAAGCTTGACTGCCCCAACCAACATCCTTATTAGTCATGTAAGGAGTTAAATTAACCAGCATCTTGTTCTTAGCGGCACTTTCCAGCCAATCAGGGTATGCCTGCGTGATTGTTGGCAAATCTTTAGGTGACTGCAAAGTTGAGTTAATCTTAGATTGCAAGTCATTATAAGCACCTTGTTGTTCCAATTTAACTGTAATATTAGGATTCTTCTTCTCGAATTCTTTAGTTAAACTCTTCAAGGTATTCTCTTGAGCACCTTGCATTCCGTGCCAGAAAACGACCGTTGTTTTCTTAGTAACTTTAGGAATTTTAGTACTAGTTGAAGATGAAGAATTACTGTTTGAACAAGCAGCAGTCCCAATTAAAGCTAAGCCAGCTACTACAAGGGTGGCAAGCTTTTTACCGAATTTCATTTTGTCTTTTCCTCCAAAAATAATTGCTTTTAATCTGCAATAAAATACTAATTGATAATTCTCGTTAATTGTATAGCAAGCTCTGTAAAATTACAACTAAATTTTAAATAAAAATTCGGATTTTGTGGATATATTATATTTAATTATAATTAAAGTTCGTATTTTATTAATTAAAGATTTAAAAGAAACTAATTTGTTCTAATTTCGTTGAATAAAAATCACAGCAAAAAAGACCAATTGCAAGTTAAAGCAATCAGTCTTAAAATATTTTATTTTTCTACTTCCACATAATCTGCAATATTCAACTTGCCTACCTTAGTAGTTACAGCTGGATGAACTGTATAATCTGATAAATAAACATCTAATTCAGTATTATCAGCATTAAACCGCGCATTATAAAAATGATTAGTTGCTTTAGGATATTTATTTTGAATATCACTGTTAGCCAACGAAGTAATTGCTTTAGCTTCTTTAGCAGTTAAATGATTAATATCCTTAACTTTTACACGGTTTCCCTGATTAAGACTTGCTAGTGCCTGTTGCAAATCAGTTATTGCTTGTTGCACCTCGGCATCAGTACTAATTATGCTGTCATAGGTCATTTGACCTTGCTTTAAACAATACTCATATGTACTGCTACTCGAATTAGAATAACGATACTTTTCGCTGGCACGAACTGTTGGTGCTTGATCTAACAACTCTTTTAGTTCAGCTCTTTTAGCAGCTGAAGCAACAGGTTCATTATTTAGTGCAGTTTCTGGCGTATTAATTGGCGTCAATTTAATACCATACATATATTTAGTATCAGCGGCTTTAATTAAGCCATGACTACCATCTCTTAATGCAGAATTTACTTGATAAAACAACTCCGGTTTAGCTTGCCCCGGTAAATTCAAATATACAGCCTTGGTTGCATACTCAGTAGTACCCTTTTTATCAGTAATTACTTGAACAACTGAATTAGGCGTATTGTCAGGAACAATAATTAAGTTTGAATTAGGAACAACACTTTCAGTAGCTGGCTCACCCCTGTATGTATAAAAATCTGTATCCTTAGTTAACTGAATTTTCATATATTTACTACATGGTAACAATGCCAAATCTTTTTTACTATAGACTGCCGTTAAAACATCACCATCATCAAAATCTTCAGTTAAAAATTGGTTACTTCCCTTAATGCGGTACATTATTGAGTAGCCTTCATCAATTTGATAACCCTCATCTTCACCATCTACACTTGCATCCACGGTCACCTTTTGCCCCGGAGTAAAATGTCTGGCTACTTTTTTACCCTGATCTGCATCGTATACCAAAATGGTATCGGCTTTTTTATCGTCAAACATATTTTTAGTTAACTTAATTGCAGCTTGATTAGCTAATAGCTCTTGACCATTTATCTTGGTAACATTAGCAGCTTTAATATAGCCACCATGACCAATACTGTAAAAGACATTACCCTTAATCAACTTGTATGGTAAATAAAACCAATCCCAATTTTGATCATGAAAAGAATAACGTTTAGTTGCCGGATCAGTTACCGATGCAACTTGCTTAGCTATCTTAATTGACTTAGCAGTAATCAAGGAGCTTTTACCAAGATATGACCATAACTTTTGACCATATTTATTATAAACACGTGAATGATTTAATTGTAATTCAGTTTTAGTCGCTGCCACAGATTGCGCCTGCACAGGTTCATTATTGCCTTGCAAGACAGCTGGCACAGTTAGCACGACCGTAGCAAGTAATCCAATTAGCTTTTGCTTAACTTTCATAATTAATGCCTCATAATTAACTTATATGCCGCAATTATAAGCTTTGAAAATATAAACTGCAATCATAAATACTTGTACTTAATATGCACTTAAAAATGCCTGCCCTATAATTAGGACAGACATTTTTAATTATCGTAATTTGCTATTTAGTTTTTATTGTTTCCACGATGCATCAAATTTAGCCTTGCCAGACTTAATGGCATTAGCAACTGCCTGCTTTTTTTGTGCTGCAGACAGAATATTTTGCATAATTGGATTAAGTCCACTATAAGCAGCTCCAGCATCCTTAACAACTGGCACACTGTATAGGTTCTTCATCGCACTTTCTAGCTTAGCTGGTAACTTAATCTTCTTGCTAGACTTATATTCCTTAGAAGCAACCACTTCTTTGTTGACTGGAATATAACCTGTGGCATTAGCCCATTTAAGTTGGCTAGTTTTTGAAACTAGGAACTTAATATACATGAAGGCAGCAGCTTTTTGTTCAGCAGTCGCATGTTTAAACATATAAATATCGGTTCCTTGCTGCATGGTATATTTACCCGGACGTGGGGCAACATCGTAAGTAAATCGACTGCCAACACCTTGTTTGACAAAACCTTCACCAGCAGAAGTTCCAACAAACATGGCAACTTTTTGATTAGCAAATGGTCCTGACAAATAATGTTCTGAACCAGCAATTCTAAAGTAACCAGCTTTAATCCCATCTGCATAATAATTAATTACGCGTTTAGAAGCAGCTCCATTGAAGTCAATTTTGTTTGAAAAATCAACACCCTCATTCTTCATCCCCAATACATAATAGTTAGACAAAGAATCAAAGCCAGCACCGACAACTTGATGGTGACTCTTAGTATAAATTGTTTGCGCATCTTGCTTCAATTCTGCCATTGTTGCCGGCGCCTTTTTAATACCATATTTTTTGAACATATCTGCATTATAAGTCAATGTTTCAATTGACTTATTAAACGGAATTCCGTACTGCATACCATCAATTTTAGCGCCAGTAAGTAATGCCGGCGTAATTTTTGAGGCTTGACTGCTGCCCCAACCAACATTCTGGTTATTAATGTAAGGTTTCAAGTCAACTAACAGCTTATTTTTCGCTGCCGTATACAACCAATCAGGGTATGCCTGCGTAATCGTTGGTAAATTATTCGGTGATTGCAGTGTCGAATTAATCTTAGCCTGTAAATCATTGTATGCACCCTGATTTTCCAATTTTACTGTAATCTTCGGATTCTTTTGCTCAAACTCTTGGGTCAGCTTTTTCAGTTCATCCTGCTGTACACCCGGCATTCCATGCCAAAAGACAATACTAGTCTTTTTAGTAATCTTAGTGGGAATCTTTTCCGAGTTCGAACTTGAAGATGAACTACCATTAGAACAAGCGGCTGTCCCAATCAGTGCCAAACTGGCAACCAATACAGCAGCGAGTTTTCTACTAAACTTCATTAGGTAAACCTCCTAAAAACAAAAACTAAACAACAATCTTTGATTCACTAAAGCGTAATTGTCTGCTTACGCTTAGGTAAAATCCGTTCACCAAATGGGTTTTCCTCTAGCTCCGGATGCAATGTGTGCACCGGAATTAACGCTTGAGGTTGCACCTCCTGAATAATTTCTTTGAGCTCTTGCACATCAGCGTGACCAGAGCACCGCAAAGCTTTGAACTCAATCTTTTTAGCAGCAAATTGCTGAACAAAAGGTCGATATGTCGGATCAAATTCACCCAGCGGCTCCGCATTAGAATGCAGATACAATCCACCCTTCTGCAACTTTACAACGTCACCAACTACCTGCCACAAGTATTTACTTTTATCTAGCAGCAATTCTTGATAAGGGATTGCCAACTCTGGCCTTAGATCAGTAAACTTCGCTTCCTGCGGCAAGTAATAATAAGGATAATCCTTACCCAAGCTCTCCTTGAGCAAATGGGCCCTTGCCGCATGTAGTACCACTGTGCGCGGCGATGCAGCAATAATTTTAAGCAGACGCTCCACGTTAGTTGGATAAGTGTTAAAAGTTATTTGCCGCTGCGGATTTTCTTTTTGCAGCTGCACAATTTCTTGAGTTAATTCGCGTTCATTTTTAGGACCAGTAAATTCTTCACTGTTTTGATCATGTTGTTCCTCAGGCCAAGAAACACCGGTTCCCTCAATAATTAAAGCATCAGCTTTACGCGCCGCCGCTAAAAATTCATGTACCCACTCAGGATGATACCCGTGCAGACGAATATCACCAGTATAGGCAATTTTTTTGTCAGGTGTCGTTACTATTAAACCTGTGGCGCCATAAGCATCATGGTCACTTGGCCAAATTGTCAGCGTAATATCGCCAACTTTAATTGGCTGACGGTATGTTGCCGCAATAATCGGCCGCGTATAATTAGACGCGTGACCAACAGCTGGCAAGAGAAAATCCCCTCGTTCATTTAAAGCTGGCAACATCTTAGCCGTAATTGGCCCCGCATATAAAGGAATTTCTGGTGCTAACAAATTCATTGCCTTACTATGATCTAAATGCAAGTGTGACAGATATGCAGCCGCATGTTCCCAGCGCTCATGATCAATTACCTTACCAGTTACCTGCGGATCATAAAAGTTAGGCACATCGCCAATTAATTGATTGTCAATTAACGTCTGATAACTTTCATCCGGCAATTTCAACTCCGGTCGATATACCTCGCCTAAGTCAAACAGCACATGGGATTTGCCATAAGCCACTTCAATCATTGGACCGCCAATTGTCGTTAGTCCATTATAAAAAGTAATTGTCGTTTTATCCTTTAAGGTCATTACGCACTACTCCTTGGATAATTTGTTTTCTAAAAATAAAATACAAAATCAAAATTGGCAAAACTGTTAGCGTTGCGGCCGCCAGCTGTAATTGGGTTTCACTACCAGCATCTGAGGCAAAACTAGCCAAACCATTATTAAGCAAGCGCATTGTATCTTCGTTAGTTACTAAGAGTGGCCATAAGAATGAATTCCAACCCGAAATAAAACTAAGCAAGCCAACAGTAAACAAACCACCTTTAGACATAGGTACTAAAATCTTCCATATATATTCCCAATCACTAGCACCATCAATCATCGCTGCTTTATAAATAGTCGGCGAAATTGAGCCGAAATAACTCTGCAAGTAATACATATAGAAAATTGATGTCAAAAATGGTAACACTAACCCAACATAAGTATTGAGCAGTCCCAAATGAGCAATCGTATTGTAATTAGTAAAAATAATTGCTTCACCCGGCACCATTAACAGTGATAGTAAAATTATTTGTACAATGCCTTTACCTTTAAAACGCAAATTGACCATGGCAAAGGCACCAAGTAATGAGTTAAATAAACTAACAATTGTTGTAATACTAGCCGTCAATACTGTATTAAAGAAGTAGCGGGCAAATGGCGCTTGTGCAAAAACTTTTGCATAATTTCCCCATTCAAAATGATGTGGAATCAGCGTAGGCGGAATTGAGGTGGTTTCCTGAAAATTCATCAGGCCACCCAAGAGCATATAAATGAAAGGAAAAACAGTAATTACTGCGAAAATAAACAAAATAAGATAACTAAACAACATACCCAAACGTAGTTTTTTCATTTAATTTTCCCCAATCCTCTTCATCATCTTACGTTGGAAAAATGTCGCCAGCAAAATTATCAAGAATAAGACAACTGTCGCTGCCATGGCAACACCCGGTGTGCCAACAATCTGAAACTTGTTGTAAATATAGAATACTGCTGTCGTACCAGAGTTGCCCACCCCAGCTTGACCGTTAAATAGAGCATAAACCGAAGTATAGATTTTAAAAGCGCCGATAATATTCATCGTTAACAAAAAGGCAATCGTCGGTATTAACTCAGGCATAGTAATCCGCCAGAACTGATCCTTACTACTAGCGCCATACATATCTGCAATAGTGTAAAAGTTAGGATCAATATTACGTAACGCACCCATTAAAATTACAATATTAAAGGCTAGCGATGACCAAATACCGAAGATAATAATCGTCGTCAATGACATCGCAGGGTCGTCAATCCAATTTGGTGCTGGCAAATGCATACTGCGTAAAATAAAATTGAGCAGCCCGTAATCACCGTTAAAAATATAACGAAAGACAATCCCAATCGCGATTGTTGAAGTTACATATGGCATGAAAAACGTGGTTTCAAAGAAAGCTTGATGCTTAACTTTACTAAAAATAATCCAAGCCAACATTAGCGAAATTGCCAAGCCAACCGGTACCGAAATAACAGCATACAAAATCGTATTTTTGATTGCCAACCAAAATTCAGGATCATGAAAAAGATACTGATAATTACTTAGACCAGTCCATGAAAGATCAATCAGCGAACCTTTTTGTAAACTCATCCCAAACGCCCGCAAAATTGGATAAATACTAAATAATGTAACAAAAATAATTGTTGGTGCTAAGAAGAGCCACGCCTTTTTTTGATTTTGCTTCATTAATACACACGCTCCCCATCAGGTGTAAAGAGAAAAATCCGATCAAGGCGCAAGGCTAAATTAATCTGGTCACCGCGCTTTAACGGTGATTCTAAATCAACTAAACTTCGCGCCTGCACGTCATCATGCGTAAACTTCAAAATACGTTCACGCCCAATTAATTCCACATCATCAACCAACGTTTTTAAAATACCATCCTCTTGGGGAATAAGATTTTCTGGACGCACTGACAAGGTATATTCGCCATCTGGCAGTTTCCGCTTAAACCTTGTTTGGTCTAAATCAGCCAGCTTAATAGTAAAATCACTCGCCCGTAATTCATCAGCCACTTTAGTTACTTTAAAATTATCGATTACCGGATTACCAACAAAGTTAGCGACAAAATAATTATTGGGCTCCAGATAAAAATTCTGGCCCAAATCATCCTGCTGAATAACGCCGTCATTAAAAAGAATAATCTTATCACCAATTGATAAGGCTTCTTCCTGATCGTGCGTAACAAATAATGTTGTGATGCCCACAGACTTGACTAATGCGCGAATTTCCTCACGAATCTTCAACCGCAAACGCGCATCAAGGTTAGACAAGGGTTCATCCATTAACAAAATCTGCGGTTCTTGAACTAAGGCCCGTGCAATCGCCACTCGCTGCTGCTGACCGCCAGATAAATTACCCGGCTTTTGCTCTGCTAAATCCATAATTTGTGTTAATGCCATATATTTATGTGCAATTTGTTCAGCCTCAGATTTTGATTTTTTATTTTTTCCTACAACTAAGGGAAACATTACATTTTGCAATACCGTCATGTGCGGATACAAGGCATAGTTCTGAAAAACATAGCCAATTTGCCGATCTTTAGGGGCAATTTTGACGACTGACTTGCCCCCAAACAAAATATCACCTGCAGTTGGACTGAGTAGTCCAGCCAAAATATTTAAAATAGTTGTTTTTCCACAGCCTGATGGCCCTAACAGACAAACTAAATCCCCTTTTTTGACAGCAAAGCTGACATCTTTAATGGCCTCGTGGCCATTATCATAAACTTTTCTGAGATTCTTCACTTCAACGAACTTATTATCATCCATAAATTAGCACCGCTATATCTTGTATTATTTGTTGATTCACTTCCTTAATTTTAAGCTAAATTGTAACGTAGCACAACTATCTTTTCTTAATAAAAATTCGCGGTTTACTAAAAAATAGTTACTTATTAAAGCAATTGTTCAGCTTTTATTAGGTAAATTATTAATTATAATTAAATATATTTGGATAATGTTCGAATTTAATCATTTAATATAACATGAGAAAAAGGCGATAATTCTTACTATCACCTTATTAACAACTATTATTTAATAATTAATTTAATTAACCGAACATTAGTTAAAATATTATAATTTTCAATATAATTATCATTCTAAAATTCGCAACTGCTTATTCTAATACTTAACTATTTTTAACATCACTAGAAATTAACTTTATTCTTAATAAAACCCTTCTTGGTATGGAACATCTAAACTTCACTAATGCAATTCCTAACTTAAGCAAAATATTGCCGCTCATTAAACATACTTTTCGTTATAACAAATTATTTTTAGCTCAAAGTTACCTAGTTTTTTGCCAGCAAGAGGTTTTTCGTTGCTTGCATGTCTTAAAAAAACACGAGCAACTGATGTTTATCAAGCGTTAAATCAAGAAATAATTATGTTCGCTAATTAATTTAAAAACACGTGTACACTAAAAAGGCTACCCTAATTACGGTAACCTTTTTAGCTAGTATATTTATTATTATTCTTCCAACAGTCAATTTGCAAACTGTCAATTAACATTTTCAACGCTTTTAGGAAAAGCGACAATTTTTTCATTCTGGCGCTTTTTTCTGTAATTAATAATGTTGCGGTTACCACCCACTTTCATATACAGTTAGCAGTTAAAAAGCGCTAACCACAAATAAAGCTGCAATTATGCTTGCCATATCGAGCTTGATGAGCAGGCACTTCAATTTTTTAGTTTCCTTCTTAACTTCTTTTGGTAAGTTCAGAATAACTTTTGCTAACAGGTTTACAAATTCCTCCTCCTTCTTCTTAATTGTATTATATATCTAATACACTATTATACCTCACAAAAAATGTCATTGAGGATTATCCCCCCAATGACATTTTTTATTCTATAACTTGTAACTCATGATCCACCTTTGCCCGACCATCATGATAGTCAAAGACATAATCAGGCTGCACGTTAAACAAGTAAACATTGAAATCAAGACTACCATCAGTTGCCACAGCCTGCAAGTTAATTCCGCGGGCCATCAATTCATTAGCACGAAAGACTGGCGTTGCTTGATAGATCACATGTTTATCTGCTATTAAAGCCGCTCTAATTTTACTTTCAAAAATTGTCTGAATTTTTTGGTTAGAAAAGGCAGTCTGCGTAAATAAATTTTTCGGGTTATTCTGGTCACCTGATTGATTATCAGGATTATAATTACCCTCTTGATCAATTCCAGCAGAAACAGAATACGCAATCATATGACCACGATTATACAGTTGAGTGCTACCACGATGATTATAATGCCATGCTGTTGGTTCAACAAACTGCCTTACCCGCAAGCTATCGTTAGCCACGTTGCGCTTTTCTAAAAAAGCAGTGTTAGAATTCGAAGTTCTATTCAAACTATCTAAGTCAGAATAAATAACCCGATTGACCTTCCATGCATGCTTAATTAATGTTGATTGATCATGATTTACTGTGATATAAGCATGACCGCCACTCTTAAAATCCAGCTTGGCTAACTTATCATAATCCCTTTGTGCTAGACCACCGTAAGCCTTAGCAGCTACCTGTGCCTTACCAACATCGCTAGTTTTGGCATGTTGACCTGTTAGTTGATTAACTAAATTATTACCGCTAGAATCGCTGCCACCCTTAGTTGAAACACCCCAAATTAGGGCAAGCAAGATGATAATCGCTGACCAAAAATTACTACTGCTCTTCTTATTAGTTCGTCTTCTGCGCCTACGTGCCATAAAACTTGCTCCTTAATTAATCTTAATTAAGTATAGCTAATCGAACTCTTGTTTGCAATAAAGACAAGAAAAAAGCACGACACTTTGGTCATGCCCATCTTTTTACGAACTAACTTCGCGCCCACTCAGCAATCATATTAAGGAAAAAGCCTTCAGATAAGCGTTTGATTTTACCACCTTGCCTGTTATACTCTATTGCCTTCAGTCTGGCGTCATTATTGCGATCAAAGAAGTCATGATCACCCATAATCAAGTAATTTGTCATCGGACTAACGGTTTCCTGAGCTTCACCACCAAGATTATTAATCATTTGGGCCGCTTCATCTTCAACCATATCTAAGTTACCCGCAAATGCAAATTTCTTATGAGTAACCGGATTATGAAAACCTAGCTGCCAAGACGTTAATTCATCTGCCAATAAGTTTATGTTCTTAATTTTATTCTGCGCCGCAGTTAACATATCCGGGGTAAAATGCTCACGAAAATCATCATAAACTTTTTTGGTATCAAGCGAGTCCGCAAGTCCATGATGCTGCTCAACTTGAGCAATCCCTGCCCGCTGAATGCAATCAAGCAACCGGTTATGCTGGCGCGGATAATATACCCGTGCCAAGCGTAAAACATCAACATAATCATTATTAAGTTCTGGCAATTTGAATTTCTTGGTTAAGTCATACAAAAAATTAAGATCAAAATTGACATTGTAGCCAACAATCACGTCATCCCCAATAAAGTTGCGAAATTCTGTAATCGCTTGTTGCACTGGTACTCCTTCGGCAAGTAACTGCTGCTCCGTAATTCCGTTGAGCTTAGTAATAAAGCTGGGTACCCGATTAGATCGCGGATAGACAACCAGACTACTATATTGATCAACTACCTTATTATTTCGTACTTTAACTCCACCCAGTTCTGTAACATGGTCACGATATGGACTGAGGCCCGTTGTTTCAATATCGAGCATTGTATAATCGGCAATAAAATCCGGATGTTCCTGGCCTTTACCACGTAATTTTTCCTGTGCACCAGAAACGTGCAATACCCCATTTTTTACAAAAATACTCATTTAACTTCCTAGTTCTAATTCTTTCAGCAAGGCAGCCGGACCCACAGTAGTAACCACACTGCGCTGCTTCAAGGTTACCGGTAACTGCTCCTGGCTCATATCTGCAGCTACATATGACCATTGCGGAAACTGTTGCACCAGATGAATGACAGGTTCGCGCAATTGCGGACTCGTTTCATCAACTCCTAATTCCAAAAAGACAACCTTATTATCTTCATTTCCTGTTAAAAACCACCGAAACCGGGTATTAGCATCCGTATCTGGATAAAAGTGTGCAGTTAATGGCAAATTAATTTCCATTGGTCTACCACAAACATGACACTTAGGTATTAAGTCAGCTGTAATTTTGCCTTTTTTCTGCGCTGCAAGCAAATTTCTTACTTCACTAACATCATCCCTTTGACCATGGTTAATTCCGCTCGAACACTGCATCTTAGTCCAATCACCAAAAACGTTAAAAATTCGCTTTTCATTAAAACCAGCTTTTTCAAAAAAATGACCAAACGTTGCTGTTGCAATAAAATATTTTTTTCTTCCTATTATATTAGCTAATTGCAACATCGCTTTACTCGGATGATAATCAAGTGAATACTTCTGAATTAATACACTCCATAACAGCCACTGCTCTTGCCAAGACGAAAACTTCTTGTCTAATGCATCACCAACTGTCAAGATATTCTCTTTTTGCACTAACATGGGAAAGTTGCATGCAAATTGCTCCTGCGATAACATGTCCAAGCCTTCAACCTGTGCCATTCCATTACCAGCAGTCACAATAATCGCATCAGCATCAGCCAACATCTTTCGTGCCTTACTAAAATCTTCCATGTACTACTCTTTCTCTAATCATCATGGTAACCAGTAAAAGAAAGCTGACCATGATTAAAGTCAGCCAAGAAAATATCGCTGACATTCTGATAGCCAGCTTTTTCTACCTGCTTCTTAACCCAATCATTGTCCTTATGAATTAATTCAAGCACATCTTGGTTCACTTGACCATCATTAATTACAGGGAAACGGACATTGGTTTCATCTTTTTGTATCACCGTCAATTGACCGTTTTTTTCAAAAATACAATTTTTCACCTTTTCGGCTGAATAAATCCCCTGACTGCGTAATTTAAACATCAACTCATTAGCTGAAATCCCTGCAGTTAAGCAATTTCGTACTAGCACCTTGCCATTCTTAATTACTTGAATTGGTTTACCATCAATCATGTTGCGAATCCAATTGTTGTGCTCCCGCGCAAATTTTAAAATAAAAACTACTAACGTCCACACAACTAAAACAAGCAAAAATTGTAAAACAGAAATATTAGCATTATAGATAACTCCACCGATAATACCACCAAGGACGTAATTCTGAAGCTGATCAAGCGCTGTTGTTGGTGCTAAGTTGCTCTTCCCAAAAACATTAATTTGAAAAATCAGGGTTAACACACCAAGCGCAAATTTAATAAAAAGTTGCAAATAATCCATGCTTTTATCCTCCTAATTCTTCACATTAACATCATGATTGATTACATGGGCTTTTTTCAAAGTATAACTATTATTATCGCCGTTCAAATTAAGCTGGTAATCAATATCCTTTGACTCTAAGCGCACAATAATTCCATCTTGCAGTGAGGTTGAATTAACTAACACATCCGAATCTTTCACATTGTGATCACGAGCAACTGACTTAATAAACGGAGCAATCTGGGCAGATTGCGATTTCACCAGATTAGTTTCAACATATTTTTCATATTGCGTACCAACAAATAATAACAAAAATAATAGCGCAATAATTCCTAAATCCCGGTAACGAGTATCAAACCGATGTCGCAAATATAACAGAGTAAAAACAATCATGGT
This sequence comes from Lactobacillus sp. ESL0785, assembly GCF_029395455.1. NCBI lineage: Bacteria > Bacillati > Bacillota > Bacilli > Lactobacillales > Lactobacillaceae > Lactobacillus > Lactobacillus sp. ESL0785. The sequence continues at coordinate 296,248 of NZ_CP113916.1, read as the reverse complement.
CAATGCTGCTGACGCAATTAAGACATAAAGGATTGTTTTGCTTGTATTTTGATTTTGCTCAATATATTTAAGCGTGTAAAAAGTCATAACATTGTCATCCTTTACCCTAGCAAATTCAAAATTACTTTGTGCCTTTAGTATAACAAAAAGTAGTCAGCTAATAGCTGGCTACCACTTATAAATATTTAGTTTTCTGAAGCACTACTTGTGGTATCCGGTTCTGGTTCTGCTGGCTTTTCTTCTGCAGCAGCTTCAGCCTTAGTTGAAGCACCACTTGCAGCATCTGGATCAGAATTACGTTTGTAAGTTGCACCTGTTGTGGCATCTTCATCAAGTACTAATTTTTGACCAGTAGTTTCACAAAAATATTTTACTAGTGGATATAAATCTTGTACCCATTCATAAATGCCAGCATAATTACCCTGATCATCAATTACCCGTTTGTAATAGTGCAGGACTAATTCCTTTAGATTACCTGTTGGTACCGGCATATAAACATCGTCATGGCCATCTTGATTAACGCGCAAGGCATGGACAACCTTTTTAGCTTCTGGAATAACATCTGCAACATGTGGATGAACGTCACTCATCGTATTACCAACTTGCTCAGGTACTCGCTTAGCTTTCATTTTTGCCTTAGGATCAGCTGGTCGGTTATACCATAAAAATTGATTATTATCATCGACAAATGACAATTCACCAATGGTACTACGAAGCATCCAATTAATCTGATTAACGGTTAGTAAGCCGCTATCGAGCTTAACGTAATCATCACCTTCTGCCGCATTAACTTTTTTAGCAGCTTTTGCTAACCAGTTAGGATCTTTTTTGTCTAATCCGGTAACAGTGTAACGACTTGTGCCTTTTGCATCAAAGTCTTCTTGCAGATACTCATCTGCATTCATTTTCTTCAACCATTCTGGTTCTGCCATATTAGTTCTCCTTGTTAGTAATATTACTATCTTTTAATATAAGTATATTACAAAAACGTTTTAACAGCGACACTAATTAATAATTTCTATAATTAATTACATCATTTTTCTTTCATTTAATTATGAGCTAAAATATAAGATATAAATACCGCAAAGGAGAAAACAATGAAAACTGGTACTAAAATTATTACTTTAGACAACGGCTACCACCTATGGACTAACACCCAAGGTCACGGTGATATTCACCTTTTGGCCTTACATGGTGGCCCCGGTGGCAACCACGAATATTGGGAAGATACCGCTGAACAATTAAAAAAGCAAGGTTTGGACGTACAAGTAACAATGTATGACCAACTAGGCTCATTATATTCTGATCAACCAGATTATTCTGACCCAGAAATTGCTAAAAAATATTTAACTTACGAATATTTTCTAGATGAAGTTGATGAGGTTCGAGCTAAATTAGGATTAGATAATATCTACTTAATTGGTCAAAGTTGGGGCGGTTTGCTTGTTCAAGAATATGCCGTTAAGTATGGTCAACACTTAAAGGGTGCAATTATTTCTTCAATGGTTGATGAAATTGACGAATACGTTGCTTCAGTTAATCGGCGCCGGCAAGAAGTATTGCCGCAAACCGAAATTGATTTCATGCACAAGTGTGAAGCAAATAATGATTACGATAACGAGCGCTACCAAGCAGACGTCAATATTTTAAACATTAACTTTGTTGATCGTAAGCAACCGTCTAAACTCTACCACTTAAAGGACATCGGCGGAACCGCCGTTTATAATGCTTTCCAAGGTGATAATGAGTTTGTCATCACTGGTAAATTAAAAGATTGGCACTTCCGCGATCAACTCAAAAACATCAAGGTGCCAACGTTATTGACTTTTGGCGAAAACGAAACCATGCCAATTGCTACTGCTCAAACGATGCAAAAGGAAATTCCTAATTCTCGCCTTGTTACAACACCAGAAGGTGGTCACCACCACATGGTTGACAACCCGGCTGTCTACTACAAACACTTAGCTGACTTCATCAAGCAAGTTGAAGCTGGTACATTCAAAGGTGAATAAAAGTAAAAATGCAATATGCTTTTCAGCATATTGCATTTTTTATTTACCAGTAATGTAATCTAAGAGTTTAAACATGACTGTTTTATTTTCTTCCGGTACTGGTTGACGTAAAACATCAGCCGCGGTCTGCTTTAGAACAGAACCTTTAAGATAAGAAAAATCATTAACTACCATTTCACGAACATTATCAGCTTTCGGCTCAAAATGAAATTGTAAACCAAGCACACGATGATTTAAGACAAAGCCTTGATTTTGATGGTACTGACTAGAGAACAATAATCGGCTGCCCTGTGGCAATTCAAACATTTCTTCATGCCAATGCAGTGCTAACAGCTTAGCTGGCAAATCAGAAATTATTGGTGTTTCCAAATAAACTGGAGCCCAGCCAACTTCCTTAACTGCTGCTTTTTTAATTGTTGCTCCCAGTGTTTTCGCAATCTGCTGTGCACCAAAGCAGGCACCAAAAATTGGTTTATTTTGCGCCAATAACTCCTTAATTAAACTTCGTTCTTGCTTAATCCACTGTAAATCATCATTTGGACTCATTGGGCCACCCAAAATGATTAACATCTCTGTTTCTTTAGCAGTTGGCAAGTACCCAAACTGATAGGGATGGTATGTATAAACTTCGTGTCGGCGGCTTTCAGCCCAATCTAAAATTGATCCCGGTCCTTCATTAGGAGTATGTTGCAAAATATTAATGCGCATTTTTGTAGCTTCCTTTTTTTATTTTTTGTTATAACAGAAAATAAAAAGGCTAGCAACCTATAAAGATTGCTAGCCTTAATTAATATTCAACTAAAACCTTGCATGACAATTCTTGACACGATCAAGAGTTCTAATCATCATTGATCTAACAACCATCTAAAACTTTATCCTTGGTAAATTTAGTTAGTGAATTGTTCTAATCATCATTGATCTAACAACCATCTAAAACTATGTTATTAAGCTAAATAACAAATCTTTTGTTCTAATCATCATTGATCTAACAACCATCTAAAACGTGTAATATATAAGTTTAAAATAATTAAAAGTTCTAATCATCATTGATCTAACAACCATCTAAAACTTGTATCGTCAGCATACTCAAAAGCAATGCGTTCTAATCATCATTGATCTAACAACCATCTAAAACAGATGTCGTTGGCATAGCTGGCTGGCTGATGTTCTAATCATCATTGATCTAACAACCATCTAAAACATACATTTGACGGTGTTGTAAATCATATTCGTTCTAATCATCATTGATCTAACAACCATCTAAAACTGTTGCTCTCTATATTCTTTTCTAGTCATTGTTCTAATCATCATTGATCTAACAACCATCTAAAACGCATTTGCGAGCTAGTTGCTCGCAATTCTCGTTCTAATCATCATTGATCTAACAACCATCTAAAACGTAGAAGTAAGCGACTTGAAACTATTTATTGTTCTAATCATCATTGATCTAACAACTATCTAAAACTCGGTGTCTAGCTTGCTTGCATCAAGCTTTGTTCTAATCATCATTGATCTAACAACCATCTAAAACCAACATACTTGCACGAGCAGATTCTGGGACGTTCTAATCATCATTGATCTAACAACCATCTAAAACGTCATAGTGTCCGTATCATACATTGCAAGAGTTCTAATCATCATTGATCTAACAACCATCTAAAACTAGTGTAAGCAAATTAGTTAGAGCCTTACGGTTCTAATCATCATTGATCTAACAACCATCTAAAACTACCTCGCAAGCATTTTTTAATCTATTAACGTTCTAATCATCATTGATCTAACAACCATCTAAAACTATACGCAAGTATAGCACTTTCTACTTTAAGTTCTAATCATCATTGATCTAACAACCATCTAAAACCTCGGGTACGACGACGAGCTGCTTAAAGTCGTTCTAATCATCATTGATCTAACAACCATCTAAAACCACTAGTATATGAGACTGAAGACGGTAGCGGTTCTAATCATCATTGATCTAACAACCATCTAAAACAAGTGAAGGGGTAACCTTAACTATTTGTGAGTTCTAATCATCATTGATCTAACAACCATCTAAAACTTATGCAGTGCATTCTCAACTTTTGCGTCTGTTCTAATCATCATTGATCTAACAACCATCTAAAACGTATTCCAATTTTGGTTTGGGACGGTCAAAGTTCTAATCATCATTGATCTAACAACCATCTAAAACGTTAATATAAACAGCATTAAAGAAATCGAAGTTCTAATCATCATTGATCTAACAACCATCTAAAACTGCTAAAGTGTGAAAATGCGTTCGGGAAAGGTTCTAATCATCATTGATCTAACAACCATCTAAAACCCCTGAATGAATGCCAATGCAGCTCTAGCTGTTCTAATCATCATTGATCTAACAACCATCTAAAACAACTCGATCAGGAGAATAACCAAGCAATGTGTTCTAATCATCATTGATCTAACAACCATCTAAAACGAATTAACGATGTAACTGGCATTAACTATTGTTCTAATCATCATTGATCTAACAACCATCTAAAACTCTGACTAGGGCTTAATCCAACCTGCATAAGTTCTAATCATCATTGATCTAACAACCATCTAAAACTATCTTTCCAGCCTTGATAGTTATTAATCAGTTCTAATCATCATTGATCTAACAACCATCTAAAACCCACACTTGACCGGCAACAAAGTCATCATTGTTCTAATCATCATTGATCTAACAACCATCTAAAACCTGGACTTGCAATTCTAGCATTCACATCATGTTCTAATCATCATTGATCTAACAACCATCTAAAACAATGGCTGGTTAAAACGTACAGTAATGATAGTTCTAATCATCATTGATCTAACAACCATCTAAAACTATAAGCGAGGAGAAAAAATAATGGTTGAAGTTCTAATCATCATTGATCTAACAACCATCTAAAACACATACAATTCTTGACTTCTGGTAAATCAGGTTCTAATCATCATTGATCTAACAACCATCTAAAACAGATCTTGAAAAGCAAAATGGGATGTCCCCGTTCTAATCATCATTGATCTAACAACCATCTAAAACCGTTATACCAGTTGCGTAACTCTCTAACTAGTTCTAATCATCATTGATCTAACAACCATCTAAAACTCTGACTAGGGCTTAATCCAACCTGCATAAGTTCTAATCATCATTGATCTAACAACCATCTAAAACTCTTGTATGGCACCTTTTTAAGTGCATGCAGTTCTAATCATCATTGATCTAACAACCATCTAAAACGAGGAGATAATGTAAATGAATAAGATAAGAGTTCTAATCATCATTGATCTAACAACCATCTAAAACCGATATTTTATCATATAATTTTAATATAGTAGTTAATACCAATCGACTAGATCCTTATCAATATAATAAAATTGTACATCTTCAGGCACAACCAATAAATCTGGAGTTGAAAATTCTATTAAAATCAAAGTTATATTCATTTGCTTAACAAGTTTAGATAATTCCTTTAACTCCTGATCACTTATATAACTAGCTGCATTACATATCACAGGAATTGTTTTTAGATCACAAGTTTGATGTATCCTTAAAACTGTTTCTATTATAGCATACGGATCAAGCAAAATTTTTTGATCTAAATGTAATTCCGTAATTTTAAGTAATTTTTTTAGGTCTTCATCAAAATTTATTTCTAATGGTAAATCTTCTAATAATAATGAATCTTGTAACACTAATTCTAAATCATGAAAAGCAGTAAATATTTTATCACGATTTGCTTCATCTAAATTAGTAATATAATGTTTAGCAATTTGTAATAAATACTTTTTAGTAATATCACCACTAAGAAGTGGATCACCTATAAAATCAAAACTTTTAGTAATTTCAAGCGGTTGATAATCGTCATCCGTACAGACTAACATTTTATTGATTCCTTGAAAGCTTTGAATTAAATCTCGATATACAATTTCACTTTGTGTAGTAATCAACTTAATACCATTATCAGTAAAAGACCACTTTTTGTGAGTTAAATACGATAAAATCATAAAATCACCGTCCTATCTGACGTATTACGTACATCGTCAATTGGATTACCTACAAGAAAATGCATATCATTATATTGCTTTTCAGTAACCATTAAAGATTGGACAATTCCACTATGTGGTAAAAATTTCCTTACTCGATTTTCTAAAAATTTAGCAGTTTGTCTAGTTACACATACTCGTGCATAAACAGAATACTGAATCATTAAAAAGCCTTCATTAATTAATTTTTTTCGAAATTGTCGATATTCTTTTCTTTCTTGAGCTGTTTCCATTGGTAAATCAAACATTATCACTAAGCGCATTATTCGGTACCTCATTAGTTAAACTCATCTCCATTTCAGGAATATTTTTACTCTCACCACTTAAATAATATAAGCAATCATGTGTATAACTTGCGATTGCATTAGTTAAAATTGTTTTTTTACCATTAAATTGAATTTCAAGACTTAACAATTCTACTAATCCATATTTAATATCCGGTGTCAATTCTTTAATTTTTTCATGAGCTTTAACCCAATAATCGACTAAAGGACGAAAAGGTTCCATTAAATCTGAAGCCAAATTAAACTGATTTTCCTCAGAATGATGATGAACACCCCAATATGATAAATAACCATTTATAGCAATTTCACGATTAAAACTTGATAACAAAATACTATAACCATAATCCATTGCTGCATCAATAGCATTATCTGCACGCCGAACAAAATTCTTACCAAATAAGATCATAAAATATTTTCGTGCAGCAATTGCTTCTCGATTTGTCTTATCATCAATTTCTAATTGATCAAGCTCATCTTGAACACTTTGCCACTCTAATTTATAATTTTTAAGTACTGAAATTTGATTTTTAACCTTTTGATCAACAATCTTAGTCCACAACTTTTCCTTATATTGTTGTTCTCAATTAAATTGTTTTACCAATTTAGATGATTTCCTTGATCCTGGATAATAATCCACCGTTTCTGTTACAGGATTATCTTTTTCATCAACAAAAATCACTTTTGTTTGGTTTTGTGCTAACTTGCTAATCAATGCACTTGTAATTACAGCCTGTGTTGTTGAAACAAGCAATAAATTAATATCTTCAATTGGAATTTGATTAATACCATCGCGCGTTTGCACAATCATCATATTCATCGAATATGTAAGTTTAGCATGTTGCGTTATAATAACTGATCTCCACCCCATTATTTTCTCCTTGTTTATTTATTAAAAAATGATACAATGTAATTGTCGGGTAGCTCCCGATGAGATTTTAATCATTATTGATCTAACAACCAGATTTAAAATCAAGCAATGCATCTTTTAGATGCAGAGTTTCAACATTTGTCCCTTACCCTATGGCTGGGACTTTTTTATTACTTAAAATCATAACCACCCGTAAAACGGGTGGTTTGCTCAGGGCTATAAGCCCTCATGATCAGTCAGCGTCTCAAGGCGCTGGCTTTTTCCTTTCGTCAAAGCCAAAATACTTTTATTACTTCGCTGCCGCTTTAAGCGGCTTTTGTATTATTTGCTACCCTTAAAAGGGTCTCTATATTCTACCGCTGTCAACTTATCTTTCGCTATATCATGTTGTTTTTCTTGATCCCTAATATATTTCTGAATTGTTGCTTCATTTAATCCTACTGTACTCACATAATATCCTTCTGCCCAAAAATGTCGGTTGCCAAATTTATATTTTAAATTTGCGTGTCGATCAAACATCATTAGCGCACTTTTGCCTTTTAAATATCCCATGAACGATGCTACACTTAATTTTGGCGGTATGCTTACTAACAAATGAACATGATCTGGCATCATATGTCCTTCAATTATTTCTACACCTTTATACTTACAAAGCAGCTTGATATATTCTTCTAAATCGCGCCGATATTGATTATAAATTATTTTTCTTCTATACTTTGGTGTAAACACAATATGGTATTTACATAACCATTTGGTATGAGCTAAACTATTTAGTTTTTGTGCCATTGTTCTCCTCTTCTTTTTAGATTTTGACTTCGACAATCATATTCTAAAACAAAAGAGGAGTTTTTTGTGGTAACTTTGTGGCTTCCACCTGCATAGCGGGTGGTTTTTTGTTTCGCACGCTACGCGTACTCAACTGGGTCTAAAGATATTAATAATAACGAGCTGGATTTCTTCGGTTCGTTATTTTGCTTTTTATAAATCCTTAATCTTAATTCTCTTTTCAAACAATCCAGTTGGTGATTGAAAAATCAATTTGGCATTTGCTGATAATGTAATACCCGAAGGTGCCTGCATTTGTCCAAAAGATGTACTAAAGCCAATATTTTTCAAATTACCCATAACCGGATTATCATGCAAGCCATTCAAAATTTCAGTTAAAGTAGACTGCTTTTCATCTACTTTTAAAGCTGCAAATTTATTCTTACCATCATGAAGTTTTTCTCTAAATTTATTAATATCATATAATGGTAAAAAGTCATCAACCTTCTTTAAAATTTCGTCGTACGCATTTAATAATGCCTCATTTCGATCTTCTTCTACTGCAAAATTACCTGTCACAATTCGCATTACTTCCGGGGATAAAGTTAATTGCTTTGCGTTATACATATACGTTGAAGAGCCCAACATAAATTTTTTAGCACCATCTTGAACTAATTGTTTGTATGGTACTCGACCTTTAATAATTGTAAAATCTTTTATTCTCTTTTTAACCCTTCCTTTTTTATCCAGCAAAATTGATAGCTTTAAAATCTTGTATAATACTTGATTATATTTACCTTCCTCTTCAGCTTTCTTTAGGTCACCTAAAGCTCGCATAGGAACACCAACAACTTTGTAAACTGTATCCTTAGCCTTATCAATTCTAACAATTGCCATATAAGCATCTGCATTATTGCTATATCCGCCATAAATATCAGGATTTAATCCTTTAGCTTTTGGAATCAAAGATCTTGTTGTTTTAGTATCACGGTCTGATCGTGGAAAGATCGTCATCTTAAACATTGCTTCATCTTGAGTTGAAGTTTGCCGCGATACTAGCATATATTTATAGTTATATGCTTTACGCAGTTTATAAAAAATATCTGCATGCTTATGAAATACCACTTTATCTGTCTTGAACTCATAAATCTCTTCTGGAGCTGGCTCATCTGGCTTATCTTTCCTTAACAGTGGCCAAATAAAGTTAAAAGTTCTAGTACTTCTTATAATATCTTTTTCTAAATCTGGATTTGAACTAAACTTTTTATACTTACCGTAAACAAAGAATGGCTGTAGTTTAGGATAGACTTGATATAAGAAATTGCCACAAACAGTTGATAAATATGCATCAATCGCATGATGATAATCGTTAACTTCCCGACTCTTATATAAATTAAGCCGTTTACGTAAAGCATGATTATAACTAGCCTTAACAACAATAATTTCTGAATTTGGATATTTATTTTGTAATATAATCGAAACCAGCTTAATAATCTGACTTGTTTCAACTAACTGTCGTTTAATAAAACCTGCTTTTTCATATTTATTAAGATGTTCAGGATCCAGTAACAAATTTCTGAGTTTATATTTATTAATTAAGCCTACCTTTTGCCATCTTTTCCACATTTCACTAACAGTAATACCCAAATCATGAACTACTTTCATACCAAAATGCTTATAAGGCACATCATTAGACTTTTCACTATTTAATTTCGACTTGGTTAATACTCGATTATCAAGTGAATCATCTTTAATAAAAGCTTGTGGCAAAATATGATCGATTTGATACCCAGAAGTAATCTCATCAATATTTATTTTTTGACCAGTATAGGCATCACGGCCACCTTGCATAAAATATAAGAAATATTTGTCTTTAACTAATTGACGACTATCCTTGGCATTCTTTAAACTCTCAGTTAAATTTTGATCTACTAATTCTTTTGCTGTATCTTGATAGACTTTAAGTAACTTATTACCACGTTGCTGAGATAATTTAGGATTCTTATCTGCATCCCTAGCAAATTCAATTGCAAATTGCGCTGGTGCTTTACCCCCGGCTGCTTTAGCTATATCATCAACAACCCTAATCACCTGACGAATCGCCTTTTTATTAGCTGGAGATGTATACGCATCTGCTAAAATATCTTCAACATCATTTTCTTTTGCAACCTGCTCATTTTCTTTCTCAATCAAATTTTTAAAATCTGGCTGTGTAACTATTTGCATAAAATTATTCTTACTGTCCCACAGCTGTTCCATAATATTTTGACCACTAGTATCATGGAGACCAATTAATAATTTTCGTGACAAAGCACCCCAACCTTGAAACCGCCAAGTTGATATAGTTTCAAATTGCTCAGCTGTCAACCAATCTAGTTCTTTCAATTTTTCCTGATAAATCTTTTTATCTTCGAAAATAGTTGACCACTCAATGATTTTTTCAAAATCGTTTTGATAGCTAGGATCATCTAATTGTTTAGCAAAAACCTTCTTATTTCGTAAACAATTGTACGTTGCTAGACTAGAATTAAATTTAGTTGGATCTGCTAAGCCTTTAATTTCAACCGTAGTTAATTGCTTATTCTGTTTAATATAATCTACTAATCTTTTAGCAGTAATCGTCTTTTGTTTTTTAAATAAATTATTGTAAAGCTCTTGTTTTAAATCAGGACTAATTTTTTTACCATTGATCCTAATATTATTTAGCTCATTTAATACCGTAAATTTCTGAAATAACAGACTATTAGCAGGTAAAACATCCTCACCTAATAAATAAGTATCCTTAGTTGTCATTCGCTTAATAAATTTATTAGCCGATTCCATCCGATTAACTTTTTGATCAAAATTCCACGGTGTAATTCTGCCAGCTTCTCTGCGCACCATCCAAGCAAAATTTTTACTTGAAGTATTCTTTTGATCATCAGCAGTGATCATTGGACCAACATAATAAGGTACACGAAAGCGAACCAATTCATCTAACTTATACGGTGCTTGGTCTTGATGCTCCTTAACAGGATTTACTTCAGCTAAGAATTGATAGTATTTACTTTGCTTAGCAATAATTTTATCTAATTCTAACTGATGCAACTGATTTGGTATAACACCATTGGCACTAGTTCTTTGCTTAGGCATAAACTCATCACGTTTAATTTCTTGCTCAATTTTTTGTGCTGCCGGAGAGTTATCTAAATTTGCTTCAATTATTTTATAAAAATCTTCCCTGTTTAAGATATTAGTTTTTAATTTTTCTTTGGCATCTAACAACTTACCGTGCCGATTGTTAACATATAAGTCATAAGCTAACCGTAACTTTTGAGTTTTTTCTTTATCTGTTTGACTATCAATTACCTGCTTAAGTAATTGATAATCGCTTCGATGTTGCTCATATTTAGCAATCATCGACTCTGAAAGAGTTTTACCTTCATCAACAATCGTGCTCAAAATTATAGCGCTAAATAATTTATGAATTTCTGCTACAATTGTTTGTTCATTTTCATCAAAGTCAGGTAACAATTCAGCTAATTTTTCATCAGCATCACTATCGCTTAACTTAAATTCCCAAGCCTTCTTATCATTTTTATCAATTTCTTTAAGTAAAATTGTTTCAAATTGTGCTTTATAACCCATAATCGCATTGGCAATCTGCTTAGCTACACTTTTAGTAAGTTTATCTGTAGAATTCGGCATCAATTGGCTAATTTTCTTTACTTTATCTGCCTTATAGCTTGTTTTTGATCTAATTATTTTTTCAATCTCTTGAGAACTTTTATTCTTAAATTGGATTACCTCTTGATCATCAAGTGCTAATTCTTTATAGCAAGCGTTCAGGACCTCAAGCATAGGTCCAACAGCAATTTTAGAAGCATCAAAACTTTTTACAGATGTGTCTTGTAAAAAATTGCCACGATATTTAACAATATGATGAATTGTCAAATAGACTAATCTCAAATCAAATTTCTTATCCTCAGTCATTAATGCATGACGTAAGTGATAAATTGTTGGATACTTACAATAAAATTTTTGATCCTCTTTAGGCGTTGGAAAAATAATTGCACAATATTTTTTTCTATCTTTATCTAGTGGTGAAACCCATGAATCTCGCATTCTAGCTAAAAAATATGGATCCACTTTAGCTAACTGCTGATCAAATATTTCTTCTAATAATTTTAAACGCCACTTTCTACGATTAAGCCGTCGTCTAGTTGTACGAAAACCACGTCTATCAGCAGCTGTTTTTCCTTCGTCAAATAAATGTGAGCCTAATGCCGTTTTACCTTGTAAATGTAAAATATTATTTTTCTTATCAGTTGCGACCCAGCCACAGGAATTAGTTCCAATATCCAAGCCAATAATATAATCGTTTTTAACTTTAGTCATTAAGTACTCCTTTAAATAATAATTATTCAATTTATATAAATCGCTTTCATATATTATATGATAACTCACGAATTTTTAAAGTACCTTAAGTTTTTAAACTAAAAAGGCTAGCAACCCATAAAAGTTTGCTAGCCTTAATTTAATTAAATTTCTTTCTGTGCCTTTTTCTTAATGGTTTCAGCAGTTTGTTTCAATTGCTTCTTTTCCGCATCAGTTAAATTTAATTCAACCTTTTGTACGATACCATCCCTACCAATTACTGCAGGATATGACATGTATGTGCCATATTCTTCTTGATAATTAGATACCGGCATTTCTGTACGCGAGTCGCTTAAGACGGCTTCAACTAAGCGAACAGCGGCAGCCGCAATACCAAAGTTAGTGTATTGCTTACCAGCATAAACAGTATAGCCACCTTGCTTAATTTCTTCGTTCATCTCAGCCAAACTCCAAGAATTATTCTTAGCAGTTTCAATAAATGGCTTTTCCAAGACCTTAACCGTTGACCAAGCAGTAAACTGTGAATCACCGTGTTCACCAAGCGTAAACCCAATAACTGAACGGGGGTCAACTCCGGTCTTTTTACCAACAGCACGCTTCATTCGCGCCGTATCAAGCAGTGTTCCTGTGCCAAAGACATGGTTTTTCGGCAGCCCTGTTAATTCCTGATATAAGCCAGTAATTACGTCAACGGGGTTAGAAATACAAATAATAATCCCGTTAAAGCCACTCTTCTTAATGCCATCAGTAACTGCAGCCATACGGGGCTTATTATAGCGCAACTCGCCGAAACGATCCTTCGCGGACAATTTAATATTGCCCATCGCACTAATAATAATATCTGCATTACCCAGAGCAGAATAATCATTCACGGTAATATTAGTATGATGGTGTAAGTTTGCCATTGCATCTTCAAAATCAAGGGCATCAGCCTTAACTTTTCCCTCATTTTCATCAATTAAAACTAAATCATCTACTAAACCAGCGACAATTAATTGATGTGCAACTGTCGAACCAACATGGCCATCGCCAATAATTCCAATCTTGTTCATAATTATTCTTCCTCCTTATTTACTAAACATCGGTATTTGCCTAAAATAACAGTAGGTCTGTTAATGTAATTTATATTATAAGCCATTAAGTGTTAAAAATAAAATTAATTTTAAAAATGTATTAGAAAGATGAATATAAAAATTGGATACTTCAACTCAAGCAGATCCTGGTGATTACCTTAAAACATTTGCATGTACAGCAGTAATGTTACAATCTGTTTTAGCGTTTATGGTAAAACTTCACCTAACTAAAACTTCACAAATTAATATTGGTTTAATCTATAATTTAGTGAAATTTACAGCGCCAGCTTTTATTTTTGGTATTTTATACACAACCGCACGAACTAATTTACATTCTTCGTGGTCAAATTATCCCGAATATTTAAAAAAACAGTGGCATGCACTGTTTATCCCCAGTATCTTGTGGACAAGTGTGTATTTATTCCTTATGCCTCAACTTCAACAACATGGCTATTTTACTAATTTAATTAGCTGGCTGGTGCAATTTATTAGCGGCAATGCTGCGCCACACCTGTGGTATAACACAATGATGCTGCAATTTATCATCCTTATGCCCTTCTTTTGGCAGCTTCTAACTTGGGTCAAGCAAACCAAACAAAAATGTTGGCTGGTCATATTAAGCACAACCATTGTGTATTTCTTGTGGATATTTGTGTATAACCGTCAAGTTTTCCACGGTCCACATGCAAATTCTTGGTACTACTTTGATCGCCTTTTCCCAAGTTTTCTAATTTATGCTGTTTTAGGTTGCCTAGCTTGGCAATTTCACCAACAATTAGCTCATTTGCTTAGACAGAGCTGGCCGTTATTACTTGTTGCTTGGCTGATCAGCTATAGTTGGCTTAATCGCGAATTATTCAGCTTTGGTTTACCAGTCAAGCTCAGCAATTCTTCCTATTATCAGCTGTCCACAACCTGCTACTGCTTAACAATCATTGGTTTAATTTGTAGTCTTGCCTTCTATCAAATTAGAAAACATCAAATACACATGCTCAAAGTTTTCCACTTTTTAGCAATTTATGCTTACCGTGCATTCTTAAGTCACGTTTTTTGGTTAGAACTTTTGTGGATAACATTAGTGCCAGCATTAAGTAAATTACGTTCGCCCTTATTATTAGCCAGCAGTCTTTACCTGTTGACTTGGATCTTATCTTTTATATCAGCGATTTTTTGTCACAAACTTTGGTTCAAATTAAAAGCGCTCCTAATTAACTAGGAACGCTTTTTTTAATTACAAAATTATTTTTCAGCTACTGTCATTTTGGTAATCACAGCAGACAATTGTGGATATTGTTCTAGTAACTCACTGCGTGTAAATAAAATAAAGTCATGGTAATCAAAACCCGGAGCAACGACACAACTAACAACGCCAAAACCACTACCTGCTATTTCAGCACCAAAGATGGTATTTTGCGGCACACTGTATTGTAAAACCTCACCATTCTTGATATCCTTGCCCAACTTAACCGTCCAGTATTTACCAGATTCACTAATACAATGGATAATAACTGGCTGCCCATCATGATAAAACCAGATTTCGTCATGATTTAACTTGTGTAAATGCGAGGGACTGCTTGAATCAAGCAAAAAAATAATTGACGTGTAACGATACCGTTCGCCATCACTTTCTGGAGCAAAATATTTATCAGGACTATGTGAAATATCTTTAAACCAGCCGCCTTCAGCATGTGGTTCCAAACCCAACTTATTAATATAGTCTTCTTTAGTATTCATAAATTTCATTCCTTTTTCCCAATAAAAGTAATTATTCAGTAAAATCAATTTTACCATTGCCCTAAAAGTTGACTAGACTGTTTAATTAATTACGCCAGATTTATATACGCCTTGAACCAAAAAACTAATGTCAACTGGTGTCACATCGTTAGTCAAGCAGCCCATTGAAAGATAATCAACACCGCAGCCACGATAACTAGCTAAATTAGCCATTGTAATGCCACCAGAAGCTTCAGTTACAATTTCATCTGGCACTAATTCAGACCACTCCTTAATCGTTGCTGGCAATTGGTTGTCAAACATGATTGTTGTTGGTTTAACAGCAATTGCTTCTTGTAATTCTGCCAGCGATTCTACCTCAACCTCAATTGGTGTTAACGGACCTTGAACTGATTGTAATGTCGTAAGTGCCTTTTTAACTCCACCCATTAAGGCTAAATGATTATCCTTCAACATCGCGCCGCCGGTTAAACCAAAACGATGATTAACCCCGCCACCAATTTTAACAGCATACTTATCAAACATCCGTAGACCCGGCGCGGTTTTACGGGTATCAGTAATTCTAATTGTTGCATCATTCAGAGTTTGAATTGCCATATGAGTCATTGTCGCGATGCCACTCATGCGTTGAATTAAATTCAATACAACTCGTTCAGCACTTAAAATCACAGCAGCATCGCCAGTTACCTTACCAATTTGCATACCCTTTTTAATAACCGTACCATCCGCAACTAACGGTTCATACTGAGCTTGACCTAACAAATTGTAAGCAACCTGTGGTACCTGCTGACCACAGATAACCCCATCTTGCTTGGCAACAAAATGACCGCTAATTTTTTTATTAGTTAAAAATTGGGTACTGTAATCACCCTTTTCAAGATCTTCTTTCAAAAAAGTGATTAATTTTTCGCGTAATAATAAGTTATTCATCTTACTATCCTTCCTCAACCGTTGAATGTTCTGGATTAGGAATTAGCAACATCGCAGCAGCCCCAATAACTAAAGAAACCATAAAAATAATAAAAATCGCATTAATGCCTACTTTTTGATCAATTAAAATACCAACCAAAAGCGGCCCAATAACTGCACCAATTCGGCCAATACCTTCAGCAATCCCAGTCATTGTCCCCCGAATTGCCGAATCATAAATACTAGGAGTAATTGCAATAATCGTCCCATAAGCACCCAAATTAAAGAATGATAGGATACAACCACAAATTACTGTTGCAACCGGCGTTTGCGCTTGACCAAATAAAACCGCACCAACTGCAGTGCCAATCATATAGATAGCAAAAATATAACGCAAATTAATTTTTTTGGTCAACCATGCCGCTGTAAAGTAACCGGGTAATTGCGCCACAATAATAATGACAGAATAACCAAAACTATCAACAACACTATTACCCTTGCTAGTCATAATTCCTGGCAGCCACATAAACATACCATAATAACTGAACATTACCATAAACCATGCTAGCCATAGCATTATCGTTTTAAAATTCAAAAATTTACTAATGACAAAATGATGCTTTTTAGCAGTTGGCTTTTTTAATTCTGGCACTTGCTTTCGCACAACAATTGCAAAAAAGGCACTAATCGCAGTAACAATTAATAATCCCCGCCATGACAAAATACCATTTAATGCAAATGACAAGAACGACGCAACTAACCAACCCAAAGCCCAGAAACTATCAGCTAAAATTAACATCCGTGACCGCTTAGCTCCACTGTATAAATCCGAAACATAAGTTGCTGCCACTGGCAGTTCACCGCCAAGCCCCATGCCAACAAAGAAACGAATGATCAAAAAAGAATCAAATCCTTGAGCAAAAGCTAAAATAAAGTTACCAATTGAAAATGTAAGCAGCGACAACATTAACGTGTTCTTACGTCCAATCCGATCAGCTAAGTAACCAAAGAAGAAGCCACCGCAAATCATCCCAATTGTACTAACTGAACTAATTAATCCGGTTTGAGAATTAGTCAATGTCCACTCCTGATGAACAATTGGCATAATAAAGGACAGCAGTCCAACATCCATCGCATCAAACAGCCAAGCTGTTCCCACGATTGCAAAAATAAATCCCTTTTTATGATACACTTTTTTATCCTCACAAATTAAGATAGCTGGTACCCACTATCTTGTTATTATTTATCACTAAACCATCAATTGATAATTCTTGTTAATTGTAGACTTTAAAATGTAAAATTTCAATGCTTTTTATGCTTATTATTCGGATTTTTAAGATTAAGTATAAAGATATTTATTAATAATTCGTATTATTTGCAAGAATTGTTCTATTAAGGAAAATATGTTTCCTTTTTGTAATTAAATATCAGCCTTAATTATTCGCCATACTTTTTGTCTAAAAAAGCTTTATACTAATTGTAAGGAGGTATTCTTATGAAACAAATTAAAATTGGTCAGACAAACTTTACTGGTTCAGCCATTGCTTTAGGTATTATGCGCATGAATGCCTTAACCGTTAATCAAGCCGTGACCGCTCTCGAAACTGCTCATGAAGTTGGAATCAACTGTCTTGACTCGGCTGACATTTACGGACATGGTAAATCTGAGAAAATTTTTGGCAAAGCCTTTAAACAATCTGGTCTTAACCGCGATGACTTTTATATCCAATCCAAAACTGGTATTTACGAGAATTCCGAACTAAATTACAAAACCACCCGGTACGATTTTTCTAAAAAGTACATTATCAATGCTGTTGACGGCATTTTAAACAGAATGGGCATTGACTACCTAGATAGTCTACTTTTGCATCGACCTGATGCCCTGATGGACCCAGCTGAAATTAGTGCTGCCTTTGACGAATTACAAACTTCAGGAAAAGTGCGCCACTTCGGTGTTTCTAACTTTAATCCAATGCAAGTTGCATTGTTGCAACAAGGTATTAGTCAAAAGTTACTGATTAACCAGTTGCAATTTAGCGTTATGCACACGGGGCCAATTGACTTTGGCATTCATACTAATATGACTGATGCACGTAGTATTGACCACGACCGCGGTGTCCTTGACTATTCACGCTTGCACAACATGACCGTTCAAGCTTGGTCACCATTTCAATATGGCCAAATCGAGGGTAACTTTATTGGTAATCCTAAATTCCCACAAGTAAATGCTGCCTTGCAAAAATTAGCCGATCAAAAAGGTGTTTCCAAGAATGCCATTGCGGCGGCATGGATTTTGCGCCATCCTGCTAAAATTCAGGTTATTATCGGCACTATGAATCCAGACCATATTATTGACAGTGCTAAAGGTGCTGACATCGATCTAACCGCACAAGAATGGTATGACATTTACTTAGCTGCAGGTAATGATCTACCGTAAAATTCACTTTGATAATAAATAACAGCAATCTGTATATTCAGATTGTTGCTATTTTTTTGAGGTTAACAACTGTTAGCAATATTCAATTTTCGGCAATACTTGGTAATTATGCGCTGACTTAAGTTAATTTCTTTAGCCGCAAATGCAATTTTATCTAATTGTTATTGCAATTTTTTCATCATTAAATTCACCTGCTAAAAAATTACTTAAATTTTATATATTTATCTTTGTGTAACTTAACTTATTCAAACAATAACTATCAATAAATTACACCAAAAAACCTGATCAAAATGATCAGGTTTTGCACAATTAATCTTGATAAATAGTTGCATTCAATAAAAAAATATTATATTGTCAAAGTGGTCAAACTTTGTAAGAAGGGCACTTTTTAGTCGCCCTTTTTATTTTGAGCTGTTTTTTTATTATAAAGTGCTTTTCCGGCCTTAACATCTTCCCAAGTTCCAATTTTAGTATCTTCAGAATAATATCCATCCAATACTCCAATTTGTTGGAAAACAGTTTGCTTATATGCAACTTTAGCATTATATTCGGTAATATCTACATCGGCTAAAGATTTATGGAGTGCTGTTAATGGATCCATATCCTTACCACCTGAAGTAAACAATGTACCATGAGAATTCAACAGAAAACCATTTCTTAAAGCTTTAGAACCTAACTTCTTAATTTCACCAGCAACATATTGGGCCAGTTCTTCTGTACACATGGGGTGCCAGTCAAGCGTTCTAATTTCTTTAAGTTTTTGTGTAGCTTCTGTAACATTTGGCATATTCAAGCCACTTGTTCCCCAAAACATACACTGATCTGCATGTGAGTGAAAAACACATTTAATATCTGGATTGGTATCATAAATTGCTTCATGCATATTAATCTCACGAGTAACTTTGCCATTACCTGAAATTACTCTACGCGTATGTGGTTCAATAACCAAAATTTGATCAGCATTTAGATAACCCATATATGCTTCTGACATCATTGTTGGTGTCATAACATAATAATTTTTACCCGTTTCGTCTTGAACCTTAATACTAATATTGCCACCAACAATATTAGTGTCTCGACGTTCCATAACTTCACGAACAACTTTTGCTAAGTCTTCCCGTTCATATTCAAAAGGAATTCTTCCTGCAGGATATTTCATAAATTATTTTTCCTCCTCATATCATTTTTAGCAATAAAACTTTTTTTAATAAAAAGAACATCACTTCCCTTCTTATTAATAAGCATCCCTAAAATAATAACGAAAATATTAAGCCAATAATTTTTAGAAATAAGTGCCAAACTAAATAAACCAAAAGTTAAAAAAGACAAACAAGTCCAAAAGATTTTTTTACTTGAGCTTTTTCTCATTTGTAACTCCTATTCTGTTTTAGCAGTAGGTTTTTGATACTTTAAAGCTGGAATCGGATTCTTTTTAAATGATCTATATAGCCACCAGAAAATAGCAAGTAAGGCAATCAATCCTATAATAGCCCAAATATTGCCACGTCCAGCCCAAGCCATTGCATATCTTAACTCAGGAGCTTCAATTGAACTCCATGAGACCTGAGATCCAGCTGGTACCTTAATGGAAGTACTCGATTTAGCTAATTTAGTAAAAATATTAGCAAAGTATGATGCACCGTATAAGAAAACCGGTTCATAAATAACGCCTAAAACCAGCATTCTTAGTAAATTGCCACCTGTAAGTAACAATCCACCAACACCAATACAGTAATTAATAACACCAGCAATTGGTAAAATAGTATTCCCAGGTAAAATAGCAGCATAAATAATTGATACAGGAATCATTAGAACCATTGTTACCCATAATTCCGTACTTTGACCTAAAATAGGCCAATCTAAACCGATGACAAATGTTCTACCTTTAACATGCTTTTTCATAAAGTCACTCATAGTTGAACCAAATGGTGTCAAAGCATCCATAAAGAACTTAGCCATTACTGGAAAAATCGCCATTACCGCACCTACAGTGACCGCGAGATTAAGTGCGTCACCAATACTATATCTTCCTGCTAAAGCTAAAATCAGACCAATAATCGATCCCATAACTACAGGCTCACTAAAAACACCTATTTTTCTCTTTAAAGCAGTAGCATCCCATTCACGATTAAAAATAGGAATGTAATCCATCAATTTATTAATTGGCGACATAATAACAGCAGTAAATGCTTCAATATGTGTAACAGTTACACCTTCATAACCAAGCATATTAGCGATTTCTTTGCTCCACATATCACCTAGTTTCAAGCAAATTACCACTTGAAGAGCACCACAGATAAAGCCCCAAATTAAACTACCTGAAATTTGATAAACCATATAACCAGTTAATGCAACGCCCCAAACATTCCACATGTCAGCGTTCATCGTATCAGTCATCTTAGCAAGTAGCATAACAATGTTAACTACAATTTCCACTGCAAAAAATAGAAAGGCCAATGTCCAACTCCATGTAATTGAAGCAGCGCCCGTCCAACCAAAATCAACAGCTGGTAAATTAATACCTGTATACTTTGCCAATGCTTTTGCAGCTGGACTAACAGTTTGTGTCAATTGATTAATTGCCATTGACATGCCAATAAATCCAGTTCCTAAATAAAGTCCAGAAGTAACTGCTTTAGAAGGCTTCATACCAAAAATCAATCCCAAAATCATAATTAAAATTGGAATCAAAACCTGGGCTCCGACACTTAAAATTCCTTGAACTATCGCGTTCCAATCCATTCAAATCATCTCCTTGTGACTTGTTATTAAGCTTGTCTTACAATATCTGCTATTTTTTGATTGGCTTCCTCTTGACCCATACCAGTTAACCATGGTAACCCTACCATGCCAACGACATTATTTTTATCGAGTGCTTCTTGTAACTCACCATCTGCAGGTGCAATTCCGACATAAACAATAACATTAGCATCATTTTCAACAGAACCCTTAGCTTCTGCAACTGGTTCGGGCGTTGCTTTAGCTATTTGATCCAAACCTTGTTCAGCTAAGTAATCATTTATTTTATTGGCAACTTGTGGACTAGTAGCAACTCCTGTACCACAACAAACTAAGATAGTCTTCATTTTAATAATCCCTCAAACTTTCCTTTAACTAATTGAAGCATTCTTTCTGAAGCTTCTGTTTTCTTAAATTGCTCTACAAAATTTTCATCTTGAAAAGCAGATATTATTTTTGCTAAAAGTTCTGGTTGCTTATTACCATTCTTTAAGCCTAAAAACAAAAAATTATTGGCTGTCATTTCTGCGCTATCTCCCATTTGCTTAAGAACTAATGGCTGATTAGTCCGAGCAATATAAATAAATGGATTATTAACATATTGCGGATCAACATGTGGCAAGGCAAGAGAAATCTGTGGAAACTTTAATCCAGTTGGATAAGACAATTCTCTCTTTTCTAAATTTGAAATATATCCCAAATTAGCATAATTTAAGTTAATTGCTCTTGACCCTACTAAATCAAATAGTTGTTCTTCAGTTTTTACAGAAATATTTAAATCAATTAAATTTTGATAAAACATTGCGAAACCTCCCTTCTTTATTTGTATACGTTTTCAATATAATCTTAAACTCAAACAATGTCAACCTAATTTTAACAAAGATAAACACAAAATAACTTTTATTGTTTAAAAATGTTTGATATACTTATCGTGCAACAAGGAATTCTATAAAAAAGAAGTGATTTTTTGAGTCTACAAGAAAAAAGATTAACAGAAATCAATGATCTTCTAAACAAGACCGGTTTCATGACAACAGTTGATATTGCAAAAAATTTACAAGTTTCTTCAATGACTATCAGACGAGATTTAAAAAAATTGGAAGAACAAGGTAAGATAACCAGAATTTATGGTGGTGCGCAAAGTAATAATCAACCGGAATCTACAACAAATGAAAAATTAAAGAAAAATATTACTGAAAAAAAAGAAATCGCCAAATTACTAGCCAATCAAATTGACAATAATTCAACGATCTTTTTAGGAGCAGGTACAACTTTATTAATGGCTGTTCCTTTATTGGTTCGTAAGAACCTTACTTTTGTGACCAATAGTTTGCCAGCATTTAACGAAATAAATAAAAATGATTGTCGCTTATTGCTAACAGGTGGTGAATTACACCGAAATACTGAGGAATTTTTAGGTGTTAAAGCTGAAAATATATTTAAAGGTTTAAATTTAGATTATGCTTTATGTTCAACTAACGGAATCAGTGATAATCGTGTAACAACCAGTACTATTCCAGAAGGCAATATTCAAAACATTGCAATTGAACATTCTGAAAAATCATTTATTATAGCTGATCATAGTAAACTAAATCATTCAGATATTATTACTTTTCAAAGATTAGATAAATTTGACTGTCTTGTAACAGACCCTGAAGTTACAAAGGAAGATATCACCAATTACTCACGATATATTAAAATGATTTATTAATTAGAAAACAGGCAATAACAATGGATATTACAATTACAGTTAACCCTTCAGTAGATCGGTTATACCAACTTAAAGAATTAAAAGTAGGTTCTCTTAACAGAGTACAGCTAATTAAAAAGATGGTCGGTGGCAAAGGAATTAATGCCGCACGTGTAGCGGCAAATTTAGGAGCAAAAACAACAGCAACTGGTTTTTTAGCAGGTTACAATGGACAATACATTTTAGAACAAGCACATAATGATCAATACATAGCAAATTTTATTAAAACAAATGGAAATACCAGAAATTGTTACACATTAATTCAAGACGATAACAATAAAACAGAAATTAATGAACACGGTGATTTTTTAAATTTAGATCGATTTGAAAGTTTACTTAAAACTATTAAGACACTAATACAAAATAATCATGTTTCAGCAATATCTTTAAATGGTAGTCTACCTCCAACCAAAATTAATAATTTTTATCCTAAGATTATCGCTTTAATCAGGCAAACAGATCCTAATATTAAAATTATTTTAGATACATCTGGTCAAGCATTAACAGACGTTTTAACAAGTAAAAATTTACCAGATTTTATTAAACCTAACGAACAAGAAGCTGCTGAATTATTAGCAGCAACAGTAACTCGTGATTGTCATAAACTTAAAAAAGAAATCACACATGGAATTTTAAATAAAGTTAATAATATTATTGTTTCTTTAGGAGACAAAGGTGCTCTTGTAAAGCATCAACAGCAATTTTATCAAGTTAAATTCAAGCCAGTAAAAGTAGTTAATACCGAGGGTTCTGGAGACTCTGTAGTTGGTGGTTTACTTTATGCTTTAGATCAAAAGTTAGATTTTTTATCTACAATTCGTTGGGCTATAGCAGCAGGTACTGCTAATGCCATGGAAACCAAAACAGGTTTTGTTCAACGAGAACGTGTTATAGATATAATGAAGTCAATTGAGTTAATACCAGTTACTGATTAAAAATATCTTTAACTACAAAAAACTACATACCAAAAAAGCACATTGATATTTTAAACAAATATCAATGTGCTTTAATTTTATTAAAAATCAATTTCATCTACTCTAAGTATTTCAAATAGCTATCTCTCATAATTCAAATGATATTTAATCGTATATGTTTTTTCTTCACCTTTTGCTAATTTTATTGCTGAAAATAGCCCATCACCCTTAGATGGAGCCAGTGTCTGTGGTTCAAGAGCAATTCCCTCATATCGCTTACCGATACCATTAGTTCTTACAAAATTCATATTTTGTTGCGTAAATGAATTTGCTGTAAAAACAACCAAGCCATTTCTAGCAGATTCAATTGCAACACTAATTTTAGATAATGGATCAGATAATACTGCAACTAGGTTATCTTTATCAGGTTCAACAGCAAAAATATCATCAAAACCCTTTTCTGCTGTATCATTCATTGCCGCAATAGCTTTATCTAAACTGGTTGGTTGGCGAAAATCAAAGGGCGTATCTGCAACGGTTACTCTATCAGCTAATGGAATTTTATTACTATCCAGTTTTTGAATTTGCTTAGCATTTATTTTTAACAAATGTTCCTTGACAGTATCATTTTTGCCCAAATTAAAATAAATATGTTGTGTAGGATTAAACAGTGTATCAGCCGTACTAATGGCACAAAATTTAATCTCAATAACATCATCCGCTGACAAAGAATACAAAATTTTAATTCGCATCTTACCTGGATAACCATCTCCTTCTTGAAGATGACTCATTTCAATAACATCATTGCCCGCAATTTGAATGATTTTTCCTTGCCAAATTTGACTATTAAAGCCATTAGTACCACCATGCAAATTAGTTTTTCCTTCATTCTGTGGTAGTTGTATTGATTGACCAGCAAGAATGATATTACCATTTTTAATTCTACCAGCTGTTCGGCCAATTGCCATACAAACGTAGTAAGGATTAGCAAGATAATCCTTACTATGATAATAGTTTAAAACTATATTCTGTACTCCTGTTTCACTCGGTATGTTAATTTCATAAATTGTTGCACCAAGTGTTAAAAGTGACAGAGTTACACCATTCTGATTAGTTAAACTAAGTTTTTGAATTTTATGTCCCTGATACTCATCAAAGTCTTTAATTGAACCAACAACTTTATTTTCCATTTTTACACCTCAAATTATAAAGGACTGACTTAACAGTATTACTGCAAATCAGTCCTAAATCAAAATTATCAAATTGACATTTTATTCAATATCACATAAGTCAACACCATAAAGTGCTGCCAAATCATGAACTTGATCCTCATTAGCAGCAAATGACATCACCGTATGGTGACCACCACCTGCTTGGATCCACTTAGTAGCACCTGCTTTAAGACCGAGCTTTGGTGTCCACATTTGTTTAGCAACAGGTAAATACGGCGTTTCCTCAGCCTTATGGCCGACAACTGGATAAGTTACGAGCTTAAAGTTGTGACGGAAATCAGCTAAAGTTACATCGACAGCATCACCCTCACCGCCAGAAAATACTAGACGAGCAGGATCATCCTTACCACCAATATCAAGTGGATGAACTTCAACCCGTGGCTTTTCTGAAGCAATTGATGGATCAACTTCAAGCATATGTGATCCCAAAATTGCTTCATGACCTTTACGTAAATCAAGAGTATAGTCTTCCATGAAGGCAGTCTTTGTATTATGGGTCATAATCTTAAAGATACGCAATAATCCTGCGGTCTTCCAGTCACCTTCACCAGCAAAGCCATAACCGTCCCGCATCATTAATTGAGCTGATAAACCTTGCAATTGTTTCATGCCATGCAAATCTTCAAAGTTTGACGTAAAGGCAGTATAATTACCACGCTCTAAGAAGCGTTTCATTGCAATATATTGTCTTAACTGATAACGAACTGTATCTTCAAAATCTTTCTTAGCCATATCACCTTGAACTAAGATATATTTTGACTTCAAGTCAGCATATTCATCATCAATTTCGGATTCTTTAACCTTGTTCATTTCAGCAACTAGATCGCCAATACCATAATAGTCAACGGTCCAACCTAATTGGATTTGTGCCTGAATCTTGTCACCTTCAGTTACAGCAACATTACGCATATTATCGCCAAACCGACAAATCTTAGTCTTAAATGACTCGTCATAAGCAACGGCTACATCTTCCCAATCAGCAATTTGCTTTAATACTTCTGGATCTTGCCAATGGCCGTAAATTACCTTGTTATGCTTATTTAACCGTGCATTAATATAACCATATTCGCGATCGCCATGAGCACTTTGATTCAAATTCATGTAATCAAAATCCATCGTATCATACGGAATATAATTCAAATATTGCGTAGCAAAATGCAGTAATGGCTTTTGTAATAGTTGCGTACCTCGAATCCAATTCTTAGCTGGAGAAAAAGTATGCATCCAAGTAATTACACCGGCCACATTATCATTGTAATTTGCCTCTTTCATAAACTTAGTAATTTCATCAGCAGTTGTCAAAACTTGCTTGAACACAATTTTATATGGCAAATTACCTTTTTCATTTAAACCAGCTACAATTTTCTTAGTATCTTCTGCAACTTCACGCAATGCTTCTTCACCATAAAGATGCTGGCTACCTGCAGCAAACCAAAATTCATATTTAGGAATTGTTAACATAATTAAAACCTCTCAATCAAATAAAATAAACCAATTAAAACCTTTATCTTTATATACCCTTTTCAATTATCAGCTATCACTTCCCATTCCGCTTCGCATGCGTTTTTGATTGGGCATTGTCTTGACCATAATAGGCATTCTGACCATGCTTACGGTAATAATGCTTATCTAATAAATACTGCGGCAACTCACTATTAGCATGCGTTAATTGCAATGTGTGGTAATCCTCTTCAGCTACTACTTCTAACACCTTGGCATTGTAAACTGCTTGGGCTGGCGTTGACCCCCAACAAAATGGGCCATGTTGACTAACTAGTGAACCAGGCGTTGCTTCATAATCTAAGCCACGTTCTTTAAAGGTACGGATAATAGCTTTACCAGTGTTGCCTTCATAATCCTCTTCAATTTCAGCTTTAGTTAATGCATCAGCTGCTGGAATCGCATTGTAAAAAGTATCAGCATGTGTTGTATTCATAGCTGGAATATCCATTTTAGCCGCCGCAAAGGATACTGCCCACGGTGAATGCGTATGCACAATTCCACCAATTTTTGGAAATTCATTATATAAAATCGTATGTGTTGGTGTATCACTTGAAGGGTTCATTTTGCCTTCTACTACTTCACCTTTCAAGTTAACAACTACCATATCTTCAGGCTTCATTTGATCATATTCGACACCTGATGGTTTAATAACAAACAAGCCGCTGTCACGATCAATTCCAGAAACATTACCCCAAGTAAAAGTTACTAAATCAAGTTTAGGCAGCTGCATATTAGCTTCATAAACCGTTTGTTTTAACTTTTCTAACATTAGTTCTCCTCGTCTTTCAATATCTCCGCACGATTTTCAAGATCAAGCGCTAACTTATAACGATCAATATATTTCTGTGCACCCTCAACGCCTTTAGGTTCCGGACTTAATGCCATTGTTTCTGAATTAAGGAAGACTTGATCATCTAAATAATCAGCAAGTGGTACATCAGCCTGCATCTCACTATATTTAGCCAGCACTGCCATTCCCCAAGGACCACCTACACTAGCATTAACCATCACTGAAATTGGCATATTTAAAATATTAGATAAAACTTGCTGCCCAACTACTGGTGTCTTAAAGAGTCCACCTTGAGCAATCATGACGTCAGTTTTAACATTTTCTTCATCTGTCAAAACATCCATCCCAATCTTTAATGGTGCATAGGCTGAATAAAGTTGTGCCAACATAAAGTTCGCTAAAGTAAAGTGACTATTAGGTATTCTAACCAATAATGGTCGACCCTCGTCAGTATTAGTTACTGGTTCACCTGAAAAGTAACTGTAATTAACCAGTCCACCAGCATCAGGATCAGATTTAGTAGTATTTAAAAATAAAGTACTATAAAGCTCATTAGAATTTAGATTTTGTCCTAAACTAGCCGCAAATTCCTTAAAAATATTGGCCCAAGCATTAATATCTGATGAACAATTATTAATGTGTACCATTGCGACCGGTAAACCATCTGGCGTTGCCACAATATCAATATCACGGTGTACTTTCTTTAATGGTTTATCTA
The DNA here is from genome assembly GCF_029395455.1 of Lactobacillus sp. ESL0785. NCBI lineage: Bacteria > Bacillati > Bacillota > Bacilli > Lactobacillales > Lactobacillaceae > Lactobacillus > Lactobacillus sp. ESL0785. The sequence continues at coordinate 268,090 of NZ_CP113916.1, read as the reverse complement.
AAACCACCATTGAAAATTCTGAAGTTCCTACCGAAATGTTACCAGTTCTTAATCGAACACTATTGGTACTAATCATTCCCGTGCCAGCATCACCTTCAGGTGGGGCCATTACACTGCCTGCTTGCAAAGTTCCAGTCGGATCAAGCAATTTCGCACCACGCTCAGTTAAATAACCAGCAATCTGACCGGCTTTCATAATCTTGGGCAAAATATCTTCAATTTTCCACTGATATTTTTTAACTAGTGGTAAATTGCTAAACTGCTGTAACATTTTTGAATTGAAACTTCCTGTTTTATCAACAGGAAACATACCAGAAGCATCACCAACACCAATATTCTTTTTACCCGATAGTTGCCAGTGAACATAACCGGCTAAGGTAGTAATGTAAGCTATCTCCTTAACATGCTCTTCACCTTGCAAAATTGCGTGATATAAATGTGCAATACTCCATCTAAGCGGAATATTAAAATTAAATAAGTGGGTCAACTCATTGGCTGCATCAGCAGTAATCGTGTTACGCCAAGTCCTAAATGGTACAAGTAAATGATCATGATGATCAAATGCTAAATAGCCATGCATCATGGCACTAATTCCAATTGCACCAATTTTTTCAAGCTTAACATGAAACTTACTGCTAACGTTGGCCGCAAGTTGTTGGTAACTTGCTCTTAAACCAGACCAAATTTCTTTATCTGAATATGTCCAGATACCATCTTTTAAACTGTTTTCCCATTGAAAAGTACCTGTCGCAATCGGTTTAAACTGATTGTCGATTAGTACTGCCTTAATTTGTGTTGAGCCAAATTCAATTCCTAAAGCAGTTTTTCCTGACTGAATTAATTCAGCTGTATCAGTAATATTCATTTTTTCATCCCCCAACTACTTTGCTTCTTTTAAGCCATGATTCATTCCTTCTTCTTCAATTTCCTCTAAAGTATGACCTTTAGTCTCTGGAACAAAGAAACGAACGAATAAAACACCCAAAATACAAATAACTCCAAAAATTGCGAAAACCATTTCTTGTGACATTGATGCTGTCATCATTGGAAATAACAGCCCTACCGCCCAGGAACCAATCCAGTTAAGCGATGAAGCAAGACCTGAAGCACGACCACGAATAGCCAGTGGGAAAATTTCGCCAACTAATACCCAAGTTAGTGGTGCCCAAGTAAACGAATAAAACGCAACATAGATACATAAGAACACAACAATCATCATTGGATTAGAATGTGGATTAATACTATTAATGATCGATGGCAATAAAAATGATAATCCCATAATTAAGCCACCAATCATTAACAAGGACCGACGTTTAAATTTTTCAGCAATTGCAATGTACACGAGTGAACCAACAACTAAAATAATCCCTTGAATAATTGGCCACATTAATGCTGAACTAGCAGCATTACCAGTAGCTTTTTCAACAATTAAAGGAATATAGTAAAAAATTGCATTAGCACCTTGAAATTGTTGAAAAGCTGCTACGCCAACACCTGCAATAACTAAATAACGATATTTACCACTAAATAAAGATCCCCAAGTAGTCTTTTCCGATGCCGCATTTTCTTTTGCCGATGCAGCTTTGATTTCCTCAATTTCACTTTCAATCTCTTTATCATCTTTTCTGATGTATGAGAGAACCTGTCGTGCCTCTGCTTCTTCACCATTCTTAATTAAAAAACGTGGTGATTCTGGTAAACGTAAAACACCGCAAAAAAGAATAATTGCTGGAACTGCCGCTAGCCCTAGCATAAGTCGCCAATTCCAAGGTTCAGGTAATCCTTTAAGCAAAAAATCCATAATGTAAGAAAGCAACATCCCAGAAGTAATCATCGTTTGATTTAACCCAGACAAACTTCCTCGAGCATTTGCAGGGGCCATTTCTGACATATATGCTGGAACTAACGCTGATGCAGCACCCACGGCTAGTCCAAGCAAAATTCTTATAATTATTAAATAAATCGAGCCATTATGCGGAGCAATCATTGACATTATTGAAAACAACGCAAAAATAATTGCCGAAACTAGGATCATTTTTCTTCTACCAAATTTATCAGAAAGTTGTCCAGCAGCGGCACCACCAAAAATAGCACCAAACATTACGGCTGAAGTAATCCACCCGACAATTGAAGCATTTGTTAAACTCCAATCTTTTTGCAAAAAGGGTAACGCTCCTGTCATAACACCAATATCATAACCGAATAAAATTCCACCAAAAGAACCAAAAAAATATATATATTTACTTGGTATTTTCTTTGTCTTTGCTACCACTTAAATTCTCCTCCGATCTTATACATTTCTGTAAGCATTTTCATTATAGCCTATTTATCTTATATAGCAATATCTTTTATAATTCATTCGAATAAATATAAGCGCATAAAAGTTGATAAAATACTTATATAGTGTATCCTTTAACCGCTTTTATAAAAATATTTATTTTTTATTGACACCTAAAAATAAAATAATTTAAAATAACTTGTGATATAATTACCTGTATTATCAACGTTTCTACATTACTATTTAAAGATAGTATTTTGTTTTTAATAGTTTACTATTTAATTTCAAACAAATTTAGGAGTATCACTTAATGAAAAGCGATTATTTAGTAATCAAAGAGAGCCTCAAAAAAGAAATAACTTTTGGTAATTTTAAAGTTAATCAAAAATTACCAACTGAAACAGAACTAATGCAGCAATTTAACAAATCACGTTATGCTGTACGTAAAGCACTCACTGCCTTGCAAGATGAACATCTAATTTATAAAGTTCAAGGTAGTGGGATGTTTATCCAAGACTGGAATAAGAAATGGCAAGTTAATCCAGAAAGTAAAACCATTGGCTTAATTTGCACCCATATTGCTGATTACATTTTCCCTAAAATCATTTCTCAAATTGATTCCAAAATTAGCGAGCAAGATTATTCACTTCTCTTGGCCAACACACATAATCAACCGAAAAAAGAACGTGAAAGTCTCATTAAAATGCTTGATTCTCAAGTCGCTGGCTTAATTGTTGAACCCAGTGAAAGTGCTAAGCCTAGCCCCAATTTAGATATTTATCAATATATTGCTAAAAGCAAAATCCCACTGTTGTTTATTAATGCTGAGTATCCAGAATTAAATTTTCCATCAATTGTTAACGACGATTGTGCTGCTGAGAAAAAATTAATTGAATATTTACTAAAGTTAGGTCATCAACATATTTTAGGTATTTTTCAGGTTGACGATCTTCAAGGTGTCCACAGAATGAATGGTTTTGTACGTGCATACCAAGAAATTGGGACTGACCTTGCGGACAGTAATATTATTATGTATAGTTCACATGATCGCTTTAACATTATCAGCAAAAAAATAAGCTTTTATTTACATAATGATCAACGACCCACTGCCATTGCTTGCTACAATGATAGTCTTGCTTTATTAGTACTTGACATGTTAAAAAAAGCAAATATCAAAGTTCCTAAAGATATTTCTTTAGTAGGCTTTGATAACTTTGATTCTGCCGCTTACTTAAATCCTAGTTTAACAACCATGAACTATGAACGTACTTCAGTCGGACAAGAAGCTGGTCGTGGAATATTAAAATTAATTCAAAAAAATCATATTCATTCTATTGTTCATCATCCTAAACTGAAATTACGAGCTTCTGTAATAAATCTCAAAGAATAGTAAGAATAGTATAAGGCACTTAATATTAATTAAGTGCAGCTATCTAAAAATGACACCAATGTCAATTTTTCGATTTCGACAACTAAATCATCCAAAAAAAGCCATGACTTCTTCTTAGTCATGGCTTTTAAACATGTATTTATGTAAGTGGCGATATTATAAATTATTAATCTGTTCTTCTAAACTTAACACTTCTAAAATATCAGTTGCACATTCTGCACCCTTATTACCGGATTTACCACCAGCACGATCAGTTGCTTGGGCAACAGTATCGGTCATCAAAACGCCAAACATTACCGGCACTGGACCATTAGCCGTTGCCGCTGCTAATTGTGATGCAGTACCTTCACAAACGTAAGTATAATGGTCAGTTTCACCGCGAATAACCGCACCCAAAGCGATAATGCCATCAACCTTGCCGCTTTTAGCCAAGCAGTTAACTGTCCGCGAGATTTCATACGCGCCCGGGACATGAACAACAACAATATTGTCACTAGCTACACCAGACATCTCTAACTGCTCAATAGCCCCACTAAGCAAGCGATCAGTTACAACACCATTGAATTTGGCAACCACAATTCCAATTTTTTTATCTTGTCCAGCCACCAATTTTCCTGTAATTTCTTTCATTTTAATCTACCTCATTTAAAATATGGTTCATTTCGTGCTTTTTGGTACTCAGATATTGTCTGTTTTCCTCAGTGAGACCAACTTCCATCGGAATACGTTCAACTACTTTAACGCCAAAGTTTTCCAGCTGTTCTACTTTATCTGGATTGTTAGTCATTAATTTAACTTCTGTGATGCCTTTTTGGCGTAAAATTTCGCCAGCAACATTATAACGTCTTGCATCAACTGGCAATCCTAATTGCTGGTTAGCTTCTACCGTGTTCATGCCTTCATCCTGCAACTTATATGCGCGTAATTTATTTTCAAGACCAATTCCACGGCCTTCTTGACGCAAGTATAAGACCGCACCTGAACCATTTTCTTCAATTTTAGTCAACGCTTCTGCTAATTGAGCGCCACAATCACAACGTTTGGAACCAAAAACATCTCCAGTTAAACATTCACTGTGCAGCCGCAGTAAAAGTGGTTCTCCTGCTTTAACTTCACCCTTACTAATTAGCAGTGTTGGTTGCTTTTCCGGATGTTTATTATCTTTAAAGCCTTCAAGTTGAAAATGACCATATTTAGTTGGAAAATCCACTTTAGTAACGGATGCAATTGCCAAATCTTTATTCTCTTGCCGTTTACGATATTCAATTAATTCTTCAATTGTTAAGTAAGGAATGCCTATTCCTTCTGCTAATGCCTTCAAGTCCTTACGCCGGGCCATCGTGCCGTCTTTTTTAATGCATTCACAGATAAAGCCAACTGGCGCAACCCCAGCTAAGCGTGCTAAGTCTAATGCTGCTTCAGTATGACCAGTTCGCTCTAAAACGCCACCTTCTTTAGCAACTAATGGGAAAACGTGGCCGGGATGATAAAAGTCTGCCCATTGACTATCTGGATTTGCCAACTTTTTAATTGTCTTAGCCCGATCAAAAGCAGAGATACCTGTTGTCGTCTCGATTGAATCAACACTCATCGTAAAGGCGGTGCCAAAAGTATCATTTGAACCTGTTTCAAGTGGGCTCAGCTGCAAACGGTCAGCGTACGCCTTACTCATTGGCACACATAACAACCCACGCGCTTTGGTAATCATTGTGTTAACCATTTGCGGTGTTACTTTTTCCGCTAAGCCAATCATATCGCCTTCAGATTCACGCTGCGGTGAATCTGCCACAATAACCAAGCCGCCATTTCTCATATGGTCAAGAATTTTGGCCATTTTTTCGTTTAATTCGTCCTTCATTTTTATCCTCCTAAAATTCTTTTTTCCAAGCCTGAATTTGCTTAACTGCATAACGACCAATCATATCAACCTCGATGTTAACGTGATCGCCAACTTGGCAATTAGCTAACGTAGTATTCGCAATCGTAAATGGAATTAGGCTAACACCAAAGACATCATTTTCTGCCATTGTAACTGTCAAACTAATGCCATCAATTGCAATTGAACCCTTTTCAACAATATATGGATCATACTTGTGGGGCACCTGGAAACGTAATTCGATGGAATTTTCTGTTTCAGTACGCTTAATTAATTCCGCTGTTGTATCAACATGTCCAGCAACAATATGACCATCAAGCGTGCCATTTGTACTAACAGATGGTTCCAAATTAACTAAACTGCCTTTGATTAGCTTACCTAAATTTGTCCGCTTCATCGTTTCGGGCATGACATCAACAGTAAACTCATCATTCTTCCATTCAGTTACCGTCAAACAAATACCGTTGACCGCAATACTTGCTCCAAGTGGCAGATTTTTTTGTGCCATTTTCGCTGAAGTAATCCCTAACTTCGCGTGCTTTTCTGTAATATCTAAACGCGTAATTTTGCCTGTACCCTGAATTATTCCTGTAAACATTTATTTTCTCCTTGCACAAATACGCACATCTTGACCTAATTGGTGGACATCAAGAAGTTGATACTGCTGTTTTTTAGTTAAAGCCGCACCAACAGCTGCTGGTAAGCCGGCACCACCTAATACTTGTGGAGCGATATAAGTAATAATTTTATCTGCTAAATCAGCGGCAATAAATTCGGCTTGAATTTGACTACCACCTTCAACTAGCAATGACTGAATTTCTCGCTGCGCTAGCAAGTCCACAATTTTTTCTGGTGTCCATTTTTCAGCTGTCAGGCATTCAACGTTTTCGCCTAACTTTTTGGCTAACGGCCGCTCACTCAAAAGCAAAATCTGACCTGGCAATTGGAATAATTGCTTAGTAAAATCAAGTTGATTGACATCCCGCGTGACAACAATCCTAATTGGCGGAATTGGCAAATTTTTAATTCTAACTGTTAGCTGCGGATCATCAATACGTAAGGTATTAGCCCCAATTAAAATTGCTTGCTGATTGCAGCGCAACTTTTGCACATCAATTTGGGCCTTGTCACCCGTCAAAAGTGTCCGGCTTTGCCCGGCTTCATTAATTTTGCCGTCAAGCGACATTGCATACTTGAGTGTCACAAACGGACGCTTTTTTTGATAGAAAAAGTTATAACGTTCATATAACTGGTCCACACCACCGATTACCGCAGTTTCAAGGCCGTACTCTTCTAAATATTGCATTCCTTTACCGCCAACAACTTGATGCGGATCAACTTGACCAACAACCACACGTTTAATACCTGCAGCCACGACCTTTTGACAGCACGGAGGCTGCTTACCGTAATGACTGCACGGCTCTAACGTTACATACAAGGTCGCTTCTTCTGCCAATTTCGGATCAGCTAAATGTGACAAGGTGTTAATTTCTGCGTGTTCTTTACCATATTGGTGGTGATAACCAGTTGCTAAGACTTGTCCGTCTTTAACCAAAACCGCGCCAACAAGCGGATTAGTCCAAGTCATTCCTTGCGCTTTTAATGCTTCATGGACCGCCATTTGCATATAATCTGTATCCTGCACTATTTTCACTTCCTAAATATCAAAAAAAGACCCCGTTGATTATTTCAACGAGGTCCAATTATTAACCAAATATGATTTCCGCAGTCTAAACTGACGCGAGTCAAATATTAGCTTAATTTATTCTTCTCCCATCCAGACTTTAACTGTCGGTGCTAGACTCACACTAGCTCCACCGCGATGTACGCGGGTCACGGACTTCAACCTTCTTTAAGTTGTCACCGTCGGTCAGGAATTACACCCTGCCCCGAAGAAACCGTATTCAATTACTCTGATAATACACTAAACGATAATAGTGAAATTGTCAATCACTTTTATAGAATCGCTTACATTATTTTCCTAAAAAAGAAGAGTCTGTCTTCCTAGGCTCTTCTTTTAAATTTTAATATAAATATTTCTTTGTTACTTCTTTAGGATCCATGCCCGACCGGATTTTCAACGACAATTCAATCGCCACGTCAGCAATAATCGATTGCGGATCAATTACATTATACGGATGATCTGGCGCTTTTTCCTGAGCTAGCGATAATTCTGTACAACCAAGTAAAATCACATTACAGCCATACTTATCATGCATTAGTTGCAAAATATGGTGGTATAGCTCACGATTGACTACACCCTTTTCCTTGATATTGGCATAAATTAGTTCGGTCACTAACGGCTGAATTTCTGGACCACCAAGCTCAACTTGTCGTCCAACTGCTTGAATTTCATCAGCATACAAGTGATCGTAAATCGAACCTTCAGTAGCAATTAACCCAATTTTAGCTTCATCCGGATATTGCTCAATAAACTGATGCACGGCAATGCGCATCATATGCAAAAAAGGAATATCTGTTAACTTAGCCAAATCATCATAAAAATAATGAGCAGTATTACATGGCATAACAAAAAAGTCAGGCTTTAACTTTGCTTGGCCTAATACATCAGCACGCAAATCAACCAAACAATTAGGTTGAGTATGATCCTTGATATACGCTGTTCGATCAGGAATTTGCGCATCATTCACTAGAATATAATTTAAATAATCTTGATCTTTGGTAATTTTTACCCGGTGATTCAGTAGCCGCACATAACTTTCAGTGGCAATTGTTCCCATGCCACCAATAATACTAAAAAAGTGCTTCATTTTTTTACTCTTTTACTTATTAAAATGTTCTTTTTGACCTTCTAATTCGTCAATTACTCGTTGAGCAACAACAATATCAGATGGATACGGCGTATCAACTCCGCGTACTTTTTGGAAACCATCAGCACCCTTGCCGCAAATTAACACAACATCACCAGTGTGAGCCATGCTAATTGCCTCATGAATTGCTTTCATTCGGTCTAACTCAATTGTAACTTCAACCTTAGTATGATCAATACCAGCATTAATCTCTTGTGCAATATCATTAGGATCTTCAAACCCCGGATCGTCAGCTGTCAAAAAGGCCTTGTCTGCATAAGCATTCAAACTTTGACTAAAACCCGGTCTGCGTGATACACCCTTATCACCTGGAGCACCAACTACCACAATAATTTTTGGATTATTAAATTCACGTTGCATAAAGCCCATTAAAGCCATCATCGATGCCTTGTTATGAGCATAATCAACTACCACAAGACCATGGTCTTGCGTCACTTCTGTTTGCATTCTGCCGGGAACAGTTACCGTGCTAATTCCCTTAGCAGCAGCAGTATAATCCATTCCAGCCAGACCTGCACCGATAATTGCAGCTGTTCCGTTTGATTCGTTAAAATCACCCAGCATTTTTAACTTGTAATCGCCAGCGATTTTTAACGCTTTTGCCTTGTCACTAGCACACAAAACTTGAAATCTTGTTTCTGCCAAATCACTCTCTTCAGACGAATAGCGAAAATCAATTGGCTGTTTCAGATTAGGATTAGAAAATTTTTCATCAGCAAATAAATAAATACTGTCTGGATCAGTGGTCGTTGTTGCCGCCGCATAAATTTCAGCAAAATGGTCACTTTGAGCATTAATAATACACTTACGCGCATTAACCATCAGCTGCAATTTGCAATGCAAATAGTCCGCAAAGTTAGGATGTTCATTAGGACCAATATGATCTGGCGTAATATTGAGGAAAAAGCCCAAGTCATAAGTTAAACCGAAAACCCGATTCTTTTTATAAGCTTGACTAGAAACTTCCATTACCAAGTGCGTCATCCCATTATCAACGGCACGACGCATATCCCGGAATAAATCCAATGATTCAGGTGTTGTTAAACTCGACTTAAAACTATCTTCAGGCTTAGTACCAACGACATCATTAACTGAAGAAATAAGTGCCGTTCTACCACCATTAATTTGGTCCAGCATCCCCTTTAAGAAATATGCCGTAGTCGTCTTACCCTTGGTGCCGGTAATGGCCACAACAAATAAATCATCTTGTGGAAAGCGGAAAAAGGCTGCCGACAATAAGGCCATTGCCTTAGAAACGTCGCGCACAATTAGCGCATGCATTCCTTTGCCTTCTGGATAAGGCTGCTCGGCAACATAACAATTAGCGCCGTTATCCTTAGCCATTGATAAGTAAGTCGGTCGAAAGCCTACACCCTTGCAAAAAAACAAGGTATTTGTTTGAATGTCGCGTGAATCATAGGAAACATACTCCATCTTGGTTGCAACCGTGTCCTGAACAGCACTTGACTTTAGTAAGTGATGTTCTTTTAAAATTAAAATACAGGTATTTAAGGAAATACTCATTCTATGCCCCTCTGTTTTTTTATCTCAGTCAAAATTATAACACAGCTAGCTGCTGATTTTTGCATTCTTTGGGTTTAATGGCAATTGAATGATAAACCGTGTCCAATGATCATCAGACTCACAACGGATCTTGCCATGGTGCAAATCAATAATACTCTTGGTAATTGACAAGCCTAAGCCCGTCCCACCAGTCTTAGTATTGCGTGAAGTTTCTACTCGATAAAAACGTTCAAAAATCTTTTTTAGTGAGGCCTGAGGAATTTTAGCACCATTATTTTCAACTCGTAACTCAACTTCAGTATCATTAACTAAATTCGCAATGAGCTTAATTTGTGTTGCTCCTGTGCCATATTTTAAGGCGTTCGTAATTAAATTGTTATAAACGCGAACCAATTTTTCTGGATCGGCTTGAATTGTTAAATTCTGTGGCCGTACTTCAATTTTAAATTCAACGTTTTTTTCTTGAGCCTCAAATTCAAATCCAGCCTCAACTTGCTCCAACATTGAAAAAATATGCAGTGGTGACAAATTAAGTTTAATATTAGTTGATTTTAGAGTTGTATATTCCAGTAAGTCATGTGCTAATGATTTCATTTGTTCTGCTTTTGTATAAGCAATATTCAAATACTTCTGCTGGTCTTCCGGATTAGAAACGCCAGTTTTCAATAAACCTAAATAACCAATAATTGACGTTAACGGCGTACGAATATCATGCGAAACATTACTGATTAATTCATCCTTGGATTGTTCAATTGCCTTTTCTTCATTAATTGCGCTGACCGTACTAGCAACCAACGAGTTAATCGAATCGATTACTTTCTGTAAATCAGTCTTAACCTTAAAGGAAATATAATGATCAAAATGCCCTTGAGCAATATAATGCAACTCCGAAATCACGTGCCGCAATTGCATTTGATGATAACGACGAATTAGCCGCCAATATAGCACAATTAGATCAGCTAACCCCATAATCATGAGCAGAATATTCTGCCACGACCAGATAAGATGTCCGCCATAAAAAGTAATTGTTTTCTTTAAGAAGTAAATACCATTAATTAAATTTTTGTTTTGTAAAATTGTCAGATTAATTAAGATAATAATTGACAAATTAAGCAATAACAACAAAACGACGGTAATTACACCTTCCGCAAATAATTCGCTCTTTTCCGTGGCAGTTAACTTAACACGTTCTTTTTTCATTTAGTTAAGCCTCAACTTTGTAGCCGACACCCCAAACAGTCTGAATAACATCTTCACCGCCAGTTGCTTTTTGAATTTTATCGCGCAAATGTGACACATGAACCATCACAGTCTTAGCTGAAACAATTGACTCTTGTTGCCAAACACGCTCAAAAATCTCATCAGCTGAAAAAACCCGGTTAGGATGACTGGCAAGCAAATATAAAATGCCAAACTCAAGTGCCGTTAATTGAATATCCTTGCCATCAATCGTTTTCACTTCATGAGAGTCCCGGTTAATCACTAATGGTCCTACTTCCAAAACATCAGGTTTTTCATCCTTAACCTGCTTTTGACTACGGCGCAAAAGTGAACGCACCCGAGCCATTACTTCTAGCGGGTTAAACGGTTTGGAAACATAATCGTCAGCACCAGTAATCAGACCTTGAATTTTATCCATATCACCGGTTTTAGCCGAAACAATAATAATTGGAATATCGGAATCCTTACGTACTTCTTTAATCACATCAATCCCGCTCATATTTGGCATCATGACATCCAAAATCATCAAAGCAATATCCGGCGTTGTTGTCAAACGTGTAATGGCTTCTTTACCACTATATGCCGCAATGGGTGTGTAGCCCTCATTTTTTAAGTAAATGCTCAATAATTCAACAATTTCTTTATCGTCATCAACAACTAAAATTTTCATCGGGCGAATTCCTCCCTTTTCGTTCATTTAATTTCTATTAGTCATAGTGTAACAGAACCTATGACTAATATTTTAATCATTTTTCGCGGTTAAACATACTAATCAGGCATAATTTTATCTTTTTATTAAAAAAGAGCTGAGAAGCTCTCAACTCTTTTATAAAATTATTCGATTTCCTTCTTACCAGTGTATAACTCGTAATAGTAGCCCTTTTCCTTAAGCAATTTATCATGATTACCAGCTTCAATAATATGACCATGATCAAGCACTAAAATCAAATCTGAATTAACAATTGTGGATAACCGGTGCGCAATAACGAAACTTGTCCGGCCAGCTAATAAGTTATCCATTCCGGCCTGAACCAATTTTTCAGTTTGCGTATCAATACTAGAAGTAGCTTCATCCAAAATCATTACTGGCTCATCAGCAATCATTGCCCGTGCGATACTGAGCAGTTGCATCTGTCCTTGAGACAAATCGCCACCGTTACCATCAATTACCGTCTTGTAACCTTCATCTAAATGATGAATAAACTCATCAGCATGTGATAAACGAGCTGCTTGATAAACATCATCATCACTAGCCTCTGGATTACCAAAACGAATATTGTCCATAATAGTTCCAGTAAACATGTGCGTATCTTGCAACACAATCGAAAGTGACCTTCTTAAGTCATCCTTTTTAATCCGTGTAATTGGAATACCATCATAAGTAATTGTTCCAGACGCAATTTCATAAAAACGATTAATCATGTTTGAAATTGTCGTCTTACCAGCACCTGTTTCACCAACTAAGGCAACCTTCATTCCCGGCTTCGCATCAATGGAAATATTGTACAAAATTTGCTTATTAGGTGAATAGCTAAAGTTAACATCATCAAACACAATGTGACCCTTAACTGTGACCCGTTTAACAGAACCATCTTTTTGCGGCACATTCCAGTACCATGTTCCCTTGACATCTTCATCCTTAGAAATCGTGACGTCGCCATTATCGACTTCAACTGCTTGATCTTCCAAATTAAAGATTCTTTCGGCACCAGCTAAAGCCATCACAATCGAATTAAGCTGTTGTGATATTTGCGCAATTGGCATTGCGAATTGCTTAGATAGCTGTAAGAAAGCACCAATTACCCCAAGTGACAACGGTGCAATTCGATTAATCGCTACAGCTCCACCAAGAACCGCAATTAAAACATACAGCAAATTCCCAATGTTACCCATGATTGGGAACAAAACTGTGGCGTAAGTATTCGCCTTACCAGAAGCTTCTTTTAGACTTTCATTATATTGATCAAAGTCTGCTTCAATTTGTGGCTCATGACTGAAGACCTTGATAACCTTTAAACCGTTCAACATTTCTTCATTATAACCATTAACTTGCCCCAACTCCTTTTGCTGAAGTTGGAAAAAGTGTGAAGAACGAACCGTTAAGAACCGGACAACTCCAATTGATAGCGCAAAAATAATCAACGTAAAGATTGTTAATTGCCAACTTAAACTGATCATTGCTGCTAACACAAAAATCAAATTCAATGCCGAGTTCATAAACTGCGGAATTGATTGTGAAATCATCTGCATCAAAGTATCAATATCGTTAGTATACCGACTCATGATGTCACCATAATCGTTTTGGTCGAAATATGAAATCGGTAATTGCTCCATATGCGCAAACATTTCGTTACGGACTCTGTACTGCGTCTTTTGCGCTAACACAGCCATCAACATTGCAAAAAGATAATTAGAAATAAAACCGATGGCATAAACGCCAAACATAATCTCAATCGCATGTAACAACGGCATAAAATTAGGCTGTGCTTCTTTAGTCAACGGAATAATGTAATCATTAATTAACCGTTCAATAAATAATGAACCTAAGACATTAGCACCAGCTGCTAAAACAATTGCAATTGTTGATGTAATCAACATCCACGGGCTAGTTGTTGCAACCAACTTAAGCAAACGCCACAAAGTAGTGGAGCGTTTCGCGTAACTTTTTGCTTCTTTATTTTCTACTGCTTTATCCAAATCGCTCACCTACTTCTTTTGCTCTTCTTGGAACTTCGCAATTGAACTATAAAGTTCATTTGTCTTCATCAGTTCATCATGAGTTCCAATATCTTGGATTTTACCTTCATCCATAACCACAATTCGGTCGGCATCCTTAATCGAAACAATTCTTTGTGAAATAATAATTTTAGTCGTTTCTGGCATATCCTTGGTCAAAGACTCTCGAATTTCCCGTTCAGTTTGAGTATCAACAGCAGACGTTGAATCATCGAGAATCAAAATCTTTGGCTTCTTTAAAAGCGCCCGCGCAATAGTAATTCTTTGCTTTTGCCCACCAGACACGTTGGTTCCACCTTGTTCAACCATTGTGTCATACTTATCAGGCATTTCTTGAATAAAATCATCAGCATGCGCAACTTTAGCTGCCTTCAAGATTTCTTCATCAGTGGCGTTTTCATTACCCCACTTTAAATTCTCTTTAATGGTGCCAGAAAACAATACATTATTTTGCAAAACCATAGCAACATTATCACGCAAAGTCTTCAAATCATAGGATTTAACATTATGACCTGATACCCTTACAGCACCAGAATCTGTATCATAAAGCCGCGGAATCATTGCAACCAGTGTTGATTTAGATGAACCGGTTTTACCAATCATTCCGATGGTTTCACCCGGTTTGATATGCAAATTAATATTACTTAAAGCCAAGGCCTTATCGTCTTGATCATACTTGAAATTAACATGATCAAAAATAACTTCCCCATTGTTAATATGCTTAAGTGGCTTATGTGGATTCTCAATTGATGGCTTTTCATTAATAACGTCAGCAATTCTGCGGCCACTGGCACCAGAAATAACCAATTGAGTAAAAATCATTGCCAAAATATTTAAACTGTTTAAAACAGAGTTAGAATATGAAAACATTGAAATCAATTGCCCGGTTTGTAAACTACCGCCAACAATTTCTTTTGCACCAAACCAACAAATAGCTAAGTTAGAAATGTTTAAAACTGCTATTACGATTAATGAGTTTAATGACATAATCTTTTGTGCAGTTGAGAACAGTTTATAAATGAAACCCGAGGACTTCTTAAATTCAGCTGTTTGTGGCTTTTCTTGAACATAGGTTTTAACTTCGCGAATACCACGAATGTTTTCCCGAACAACCTGATTCATCCGGTCATAGCCCCTAAAGATTTTCGGGAAGTACGGATATACACTTCTAATAATTATTGCCAGCAACAAGACAAAGATCGGAGCAATTACAACGAAAATTAGTGACAGACGCGGACTAATAATTACGGACATAATTACGGAAACAATCAGCATCATTGGTGCTCTAACCGCAATTCTGATAAGCATTTGATAAGCCATCTGAATATTGTTTACATCAGTTGTCATCCGCGTTACCAAACTGGCACTAGAAAACTTATCAATATTCTCAAACGAATAATCTTGAACATGATAAAACATGTCCTTACGCAAATTAGCAGCAAAACCAGAAGCGGCATGAGCCGATACATAACTAGCACTAGCACCTAAAACCAGCGAAATAATCGTCAAAACAAGAAGGATCATACCCCATTTAGTGATATATGCCATATTCCCCTTCATAATCCCGTTATCGATTAAAATACCGACTAAATACGGAATTAACATTTCAATGATAACTTCACCAGTAACAAATAATGGCGACAGTAAAGACAGTTTCTTATACTGCCTAATTGATTTACGCAGTGTGTTAATCATTAAATACCTCTTTCTCTAAGTTACTATAAATATATTTTCATTCACGCAAAAAGCTTCAAAAAAGGATAAACAGACTTAACTGCCTGCTTATCCTTTTTAACATTTGATAGTTTAGTATAGACCTTTTAACACTAAAAAGCACACTATTTGTTTTTTGGCGCTGGTGTAAAGACTGAACCAATAATTTGATAATGCCGTCTGAAAAGCCAACGAATTCCATATGCCACAATGGCAATAATAATATTGGCTGTACCAGACAAGACAGGGTTAATAACGCGTAAAGCCGGAATTGAGAGGATCCAAATTAGGACAAAAAGTACAACTAGCATGGCAACCATTCCTAAAATCAACTTAGTCCACGGAATTTTCTTATTTTTACTACCACTTGGCAATACCCATTCATTATACTTGGTCATAAAGACACCCATTGTTGCCCCAACAATTAACAGTGTTAAAATTCCCATTTGAGAATTATATTTTTGCTCATTTGAGAATAAACCAATAACACCAAACAGACCAACAAAAATTGCAATATAAACTAGTGCACCATCAACTGCTGATTGCCAAAAAGGTACATCAGCTGCAGTCTTCTTCTTTGGCTTGAGCATATCAGCTGCCTTTAATTTTGGTGACAGATTGTAATATGTACTGGCTGGCTGACCATGGTGTTGGGCAATAACTAATTGCGGCAATAATTCATCCACTTTAGCAGCAGCTTCTGCTTGACTCATCTTACCTTGTACTGCCAACTCTTTTTGCAACCGAAAAATATAGTCAGCATTCTTATTACTTAACTCCCCACGTAATTCTTCTGGGGACAGTTGCTTTAATTGATCATCTTTATTTTGACTTTCAATCTTATCCTTTAGTTTTTCCTGCTTATTAGTATCAATTTTTGCTTGTACTTCTTTTTTTTCTTCTGCCATTATTTTATCCTAAACATTAAATCTAAATTCAATAATGTCACCGTCTTGAACTTCATAATCCTTGCCTTCAAGACGCAACTTACCTGCTTCTTTAACCTTTTGCATTGTTTCAAATTGGTCCAAATCTGCATACGACACAACTTCAGCCCGAATAAAGCCCCTTTCAAAGTCTGAATGAATGACACCGGCAACTTGTGGTGCTTTCATCCCTTCATGGAATGTCCACGCCCGTGTTTCTGGGCCACCAGCTGTGAAGAAGGTCCGTAAGCCTAAAATATGATAAGCAGCCCGAATTAAACGATCAAGTCCAGATTCAGTTACACCTTCAGCTTCCAAGAATTCCGCCTTTTCGTCATCATCAAGACCGGCAATCTCTTCTTCAGTAGCTGCAGAAATGCCCAAGCATTCTGCATTTTCACTAACCGCATGCTTTTTAACAATTTGATAAAACTGATCGCTCTCTGGATCAGCCATTGAGTCCTCTGCAATATTAGCAACATAAATAACAGGCTTATCTGTTAACAAGAAGAAACCTTTAACAATTTTAGCTTCATCTTCAGTAAAATCAATCGACCGTACTGCCTTACCTTCTTCTAAAACCGGCTTAATCTTTTGTAAGACAGCATATTCAGCCTTAGCCTCCTTATCATTTTGCTGAGCAATTTTCTTTACCTTGTTAATCCGCCGATTAACAGCATCAAGATCAGCAATTGCCAATTCTAAATTGATCGTATTAATGTCTTCTTCGGGATCAACTTTACCAGTAACTGAGGTAATATTGTCGTCTTCAAACGCCCGCACAACGTGAATAATCGCATCTGTTTGCCGAATATTTTCTAGGAATTTATTACCTAGACCTTCACCTTTAGAAGCACCTTTAACTAATCCAGCAATATCAGTAAATTCAAAAGTTGTGTGCACAATCTTCTTAGCAGGAATTAATTCCTGAATCCGTGCCAACCGTTTGTCTGGCACTTCAACCATACCTACATTAGGTTCAATTGTCGCAAACGGGTAATTAGCCATTTCGGCTCCAGCTTTAGTAATCGCATTAAACAAGGTTGACTTACCAACATTTGGCAAGCCGACAATTCCAGCAGTTAATGACATTTTTATCCTCTTTTTCTTTTTAAATTATTACTTACTCTTCGTTAAAATCTGGTCTTAGAATTTCATCCTCAGGGACATAAAACTCTTTTTTATGATTAACCGGATCATTTGCCTTTGTCAAAATCTTTTTCAAATTATGAGTGAACTTACCACGCGGCATTAATACCACATGGCCACATCCCATGCACTTAAGTCTAATATCAGCACCTAAACGTAAAACTTCCCAATCGTTAGTCTTACAAGCATGTGGCTTTTTCATTTGCACAGTCTCGCCCAAATTATAAACAATTTCTTTATTCATCAAGATCAACACCTAGCACATCAAGAATACGGTTTAATTCATCAACTGAACTAAAACCAATTGACAAGTGACCTTTACCCTTTTTACTTTCAGAAATATTGACACTTGAGCCTAATTTATCAGCAAGTTGATGTTCACTCGCACGAATAAACGCTGACTTTTGCACCGCCTGTTTGCTTGATTTTTTAGCATTTATTCGAGCAACTAAAGCCTCAACTTTACGTACCGGCATACCTTCTTTGACAACCCGCTTAGCAACTTCGTCAATCTTATCCTTATTCTTCAAGCCAAGTAATGTCCGCGCTTGTCCCATCGAGAGTTTGCCATGTTGAAGCAAATGTTTCGTCTTAGTAGGTAAAGTTAATAACCGCAAATAATTAGCAATATACGGCCGTGACTTACCCATCCGCTTGGAAACTTCTTCTTGCGTTAAGCCTAAATTCTTCTGCAGCATTTCGTAAGCCTGAGCCTCTTCAAGCGGCGTCAAATCCTCACGCTGCAAGTTTTCTAAGACCGCAACTTCCATCATTTGACTTTCATCAAAATCACGCACAATTGCAGGTACAGTTGTCTTTTTAGCTAATTTTGAAGCCCGATACCGCCGCTCACCTGCGATAATTTCGTAGCCATTAACTGACTTACGCACAATAATCGGTTGAAAAACACCATTTTCCTTAATTGAGTCCGATAATTCCTTCAAGGCTTTATCATCAAAATTTTTCCGTGGTTGGTAGGGATTGGGGCGAATTTCACTTAAATCAAGATCAAGGATTTCTTCTTCTACTTCCTCAACCTGTGGTTCATCCTCAAACAAGGCTTCAATACCACGACCAAGGCCACCTTTTCTCTTCGCTTCTTTACTTTTTGAGTCTCTTGCCATGATTCTTTAACACCTCTTTTGCCAAATCATCGTATACTTCTGCTCCCCGCGAGCTAGGTGCATATTCTGTAATTGCCTCACCATAGCTTGGCGCTTCTGCCAACTTAGTAATCCGCGGAATAATCGTCTTGTATACTTTGTCAGTAAAGTAAGATTGTACTTCTTTGACCACTTCTGCACCCAGATTTGTCCGCGCATCTAGCATTGTCATCAGGACACCTTCGACACCTAAATCTTTGTTAAAGTGCTTCTGCACTAACCGAATTGTGTTAAGCAGCTGGCTTAACCCTTCCATAGCATAATATTCACTTTGCACAGGAATTAAAATTGAATCCGAGGCTGTAAAAGCGTTAATCGATAACTGACCAAGAGATGGTGGACAGTCAATAAAAATAAAATCATAGTTACCACTTACAGTGTCCAAAGCCGCTTTTAGTCGTGTTTCACGAGCCATCATACTAATCAACTCTGTTTCGGCACCAGACAAGTTAATCGTTGCCGGTACCAAATCTAGCCGCTTAGTTGAAGTATGGAAAATCGTATCTTTAATCGGAACATCATTAATCAAAACACTATAAATATCTTCATCAATTTCCGATTTTTCAATTCCTAAGCCCGAGGTTGCATTACCTTGCGGGTCAATATCGACAATTAAAACGTGATAGCCACGTTCTGCAATCGAAGCAGCCAAATTAATGGTTGTAGTTGTTTTACCAACGCCACCTTTTTGGTTAGCAACAGAAATTACACTCACCATATTTTCCATGCCTTCCTACTTTCTTTTCAATTCAATTGTAATCATATAATCGTTAGGATCATTATTTTCCTTGACCTTTACCTTAATGCCAGATTCCTTAGCCAACTTAACTGCCCGCTTAATTGTATTAATCTGCACCTTTAAGTCCTTAGGAATCCGGTTGACAGCGCGCTTAGTTCGTTCACTTTTTTCTTTATCTTTAGCGCGTTTGTCCTTATTGATAAAGTAGTCGTCGACGTCTTTAACAATTTCTTCGGTTGCATTAACGTTTAAATTATTAGCTAAAATTTCATCCAAAACGCGACCCTGATCTTTTTCACTTAAACCAACAAGGCAACGGCCGTGACGTGATGAAATCTGCCCACTTGCCAAATAACTTTGCACTTTAGGCGTTAATTTAAGCAGCCGCAATTTATTCGCGATATAAGACTGCGATTTGCCAATATTTTTAGCTAAAGCCGTCTGCGTTAAATTATTCAACTTCATCAAATTATCATAAGCTTGCGCTTCATCAATTGGATTTAAGTCTTCGCGTTGCAAATTTTCAATTAAAGCAAAGGACGCCGCTTGACCATCATCCATATTATTAACAATTGCCGGAATGGTTTTCCAAGCCAGCTGCTTAGCTGCCCGATACCGCCGCTCACCTGCAATAATCTCATAATTCTCGCCTTTTTCACGCACGACGATTGGCTGCAGTAAGCCATCTTTATCAAGTGTTGATGCTAACTCACGAATTGACTCATCAGAAAATTCGCGGCGTGGTTGATGAGAATTGGCTTTAATCTTGGTTAAGTCAAGATCCTTAATTTGCTTATCTTTAGGAACTTCATCATGATGTCGTAAAGAAGAAAAAATTGACATATTGAGTCCTCCTGCTTAATGAATTGGTTTACGGTGCGGAGTCCCCGCTTGCCGCGGATACTTCTTAGGTGTCACCTGTACTTTGTGCACAAGAATTAAAGTCCGCTCTTCAGTACTATTTGGCAGTTGCAGTTCTTGTAAGTCAACTACCTTACCACCAAGCAGTTTTACCGCTTTTTTCGCATCCTTTAACTCACTTTCAGCCTTGGGACCCTTTAACGCAATAAAATAGCCTTGCTTCTTAACTAGCGGCAGACAATATTCGCTTAGAACCGCCATATTGGCCACTGCTCGCGCCGTAACTAGATCAAACTGCTCACGGTACTGCTTATTTTGACCAACATCTTCAGCGCGGCCATGAACTAAATTAACGCCTTCCAGATTTAATTTTTCACATAAATCTTGTAAAAAGGTTAATCTTTTGCCTAGCGAGTCAACAATTGTTACTTGCAGCTGTGGCATCAAAATCTTAAGTGGAATTGATGGAAAACCAGCTCCGGCCCCAACATCACATAAAGTTGCATCTGCCTTAAAAACGCTACTAAAAACAAATAACGGCGTAATACTATCGAAGAAATGCTTTAAATAAACATCATCTTCAGCAGTAATCCGCGTCAGATTAACATGTTCGTTTGCCGCAACTAAACTAGTAAAATAAAGTTTAAATTGTTTGATTTGCTTTTCACTTAACTTAAAATTATGTTTTGATAATTCTTGGACAAATTGTTCAGGATTCATTTTTCACCCGTGAAACCTTGTTTCACACTCTATAAATTTAACGCCAAAAACAGCTTATTGTAAAGCCATTACATCTCTTTAATTATGAAGTATTTTTAGGCAATCGTCAAAGTCTAAATGCGCAAAAATAAGCTATAATAGACAGCAAAGGAGATCAATATGATTGTTACTTTAATTGTCATCGCCTACTTGGCCCTAAAAACCTACAAAGGTTACCAAACAGGTTTTACCAAACTGATTATTAATTTAATCTTTGCAGCGATTGTTTTCATCGTTGCCATTTTATTCCAGAATCCAGTAGGTAACTGGCTTTATGGCCAAATTACCGGACAAAATATTCAGACAACCTTAACTCCAGGAACTAATTTAATTCTTTTTCGCTTTATTGCTTTCTTTATTTTGTTATTTGTTGGCAAAATGATCAGCAAGCTTTTTAAAGGTTGGCTGCCAAATAAAAATCCCCATGCAACCAATTTTGGCAGTATCCTTGACGGTGTCTTAGGTGCTATCGTATCATTTGTTGCCAGTTACTTTTTCGTTTATATTATTCTCTCAATGCTTAACACATTGCAGAATCCATGGTTCATCCAGCAAACTTTGGATTCATCATTCTTACGGTTCATTATTTATTACACACCGGGATTATCCAATGGTATGTTCAATAGCATCTTTAGTATCAGCCGGACTACTGCTTAATTTTAACTAATAAAAAGCTCTTAACGTTATCTTGTTAAGAGCTCTTTTTTATTATCTAACCTACTTTTTACTATGATATCTGCTCAAGTAATACATTCCGCTAAACAAAATTACTAACAAGCTAATACCGCCAATAACTGCCAACCACAACCAATTTTTAAACTTTGATTTTGGCTGAACCTGTTCTCCTGTAGCGTGAGCTACTTTTGCGTCAATCCGCAAGTGACGTTTAAATTTCCAATGACGTTTACCCGATTTAACTGTTACCAGCAGTTGATAATTGCCACTTGGCACATTTTTATCAAGTAAAATGTGCTGATTAAAATAACTTAGTGGTGCCATTGCCATGTTTCTTCTATTTTGCTCAAAGACAGTTTCTTGAGTCAACGGATCAATCAGCTTTACTTTGAAATATAGTTGTCCAAACATCGTTGGTGTTACATTGGCAATTCGCGCTACGATAAAGGCATTAGCATATTTAACTTCAGTTGTTGCCTTTTCTAAAGTCAACTTGGCATGAATTATTTGGTTACTTTCCCGCAATACTACCGGAATGGCATAAGCATAAACATTCTGATAGTCAATTGCCAGATTTTCTTTTGCACTATTCTTATCAGTCCGCTTCATCGCTACTTGTAAAACATAAAAGCCACCTGCAATTACACCCACAAACTTCTTTTTGGGGATTGTAATCGTATAAGTCTTGATTACACTAGTTTCGGGATGAAGAACGATTTGCTTAGGTCCAGTAGTCATTTTAGCAAAATCATTTTTACCGAAATAACGTTGTCCAGGATTAGTAAGATTATACTGTACTAGACCATTATCACCAGTAAAAGCCGGATTGGCAGCAACTTTGAGGCGCTGCATTTTAGAACTATTATTGGCAAAAATCAATTTAACATGGATTATCTCTCGAGGCTTAACCTTGCGCTCAATATAAGTAGTATCATTGCCTGCAACTTTAACAGAAAAACTTGCTGCGGCTTTGACAGATTGCTTGCCTCCAAACAAGCAACATAGCAATATAAGCAGCATGAATAAACTGAAAAGCCGAGGCTTTTGGTTGGCAGTAATCTTCATGATTACTTAGCTGATTGAGTTGCTAAAGCTGCAGCCCCATTTAAAGTCCAAGTTATTGTACCAGCATAACCGCCAACAAATACCGGGTTATTTTTCGCTAATATAATCGAAGTATTGTTCCCTGTTAAAGAAATCACAGTGATGCCCTCAGTATTACTGCTGTTAGTTGTACTATCATTAGCTGCAGCATGAACAGTACTGATTGAAGACACACACCATGCAGCTAATATCGGTATTACAGCAATTGAAATTATTTTCTTTTTCATAAATATTCCTTTCTTAACTTCATACTAAGGTATGCATATTATAACTTCATTTTAAATACCTGTAAGTGATTTTAGCAATTTTAATGCCTATTTTGTTAAGAATATATAATGTTTTTAGCTAAATTAATGCATGCAAAAAGGAACTGGATTGCAGTTCCCCCTAAATTTATTTATCAAAATTATCATATTCAACATGACCATCATTATATACAAAGATTGCACCAATACGATCAGGATCATCGTGCCAGCCCTTAAGTGGGTGTCCCGCAAAAAATAGTCGCTTACACTCAATTTCTGCTTCAACTGAATCCTTGGTAAAAGTTGTTACACCCGCTAAATCCGTTTCTACTGGATAACCCGTCCGTGGGTCAATTAGATGATGATACTTATGACCATCAACTACTAAATAACGTTCATACGTACCACTTGTCACTGCTGAACACTTAGAAACCATTACAGAAGTAATATTATTACCGCGTTTTTTCTTAGGGTCTTGCACCCCAACTGACCACTGACCACTTATCCTTTTAGGTGAATCACCTACCAGCAAAATGTTTCCACCAAGATTAATAATTCCAGCATTAACACCATATGCATGCCAAAAATCACGAATTCTGTCGGCAATCCAGCCTTTAGCAATTCCACCAAGATCCAGTTCCATTCCTTCTTCAGTTAAAAAAACTGCCTGATTATCATCATCGAGTTCAACATTAAACGGATCAATTAACTTCATTTTTTCTTTAATCTGGGCAGCAGTAGGCACATGTGCATCCTTAAAGCCAATCGACCACAACTTAACAACTGGTCCAATTAAGGCGTTAAAGCCAAAATTAGCTCGACTCTCTTTAACCGCCAGCTTAATTAGGCTATAAGTACCGCTCGAAACTTGGACTGAATGTTTGCCAGCGGCATGATTAACCGACATCACTTCAGATACGTCACGGTTAACAGTCAACAAATCTTCATAGTGATCAATTAAGTCAAAAGACTTATTAATAATATCATTATCTTGTGTTCCAAAAATTTGCAAGGTAATTGCCGTCCCTAAAGCATGGTGATGGCCAACTGCCTGTTCTAATGCTAAATCATCAATCATTTTCTGTCCCTACTTTTCCAGATACTGCTCTCTAATAGTATCCTGCATCTCTTGATCAATGCCAA
Organism: Lactobacillus sp. ESL0785; assembly: GCF_029395455.1. NCBI lineage: Bacteria > Bacillati > Bacillota > Bacilli > Lactobacillales > Lactobacillaceae > Lactobacillus > Lactobacillus sp. ESL0785. Next base: position 243,757 of record NZ_CP113916.1, on the reverse strand, counting down.
CTTCATGTTCAATATACGAATCCAAACTACCATAATTTTTATTAATTGCGATTAAACTAGTATCTAAAAAGGCATCGGCCACTGATCCTAAAATTCGCATATTAGCACGAAAATTATCGTTTTCACCAGCTAGTTTAAAACGCTGGTCACGAATAGCACGGTAATCATTCAACAGATAATTTGAATATAAGTAATCCTGCCGGATAACTTCTGGTGCTACACCCAAAACATGCAAAATCATTAACGTTACTAATCCTGTCCGATCCTTACCTTCTGAACAATGGTATAAGACCGCACCTTCAGTAGTTTCAGCCATTAATTTTAAAATTTGATGAAAACTTGCCTGTGTTGTCTTAGTTAAAACATGTTCGCGATATCTTTTGTACATCATTTCTAAGCTAGCATATTGATCAGCTCGATAACGAGCAAAATTTTGTGCCTCATTGCCGCCATCAACTGCTAACGGGCAATGATAATGTAAAACACCGCTAATTTCTTGGTCAGGATTAATTTGACATTCGGCGGGTGAACGTAAGTCAATGACCTTAGTCAACCCGTAATCAAGTAAAAATTGGCAATCATGCGCCGTTATTTTACTAATATTACCCGTTCTTAATAAACGATGTGTTTTTATCTTATGACCATTAAGACCAACATATCCTCCTAAATCACGCGGGTTGCGCACAGATTTCACTGGTAAAATTACGGGACTTGCCATATAAGCATCCTTTCTAGCACAAAAATAACCGGATAGTACTCCTACCCGGTTATTTTACTCTACGCAAAGCATTCTCGCAAAACTTTATTTAGTTGCTTGCTTAACAAAATTGAAGAAGTTATCCATCATGCCATCCAATGACTTGATAGTTGCTTCATCAGTTAATTCGCCAGTTTCTTTATCAAACTTGCTTGCAGCACCACCAATTAAAACTTCGTTACCTGGAAGAACGTTAGCGCTCATATCAGGTGAAAGTAAAATTTCACGCATATCTTCTTGGGCACGACTACTGCCTTGAACGCCATAAGAAGCACCAGCTACAGCAACTGGCTTCATCTTCATTACGTTAGGACCAGCATGTGAACCAAGCCATTCCAATGCACTCTTTAATGGTGCTGGAATTGTATGATCATATTCTGGAGTGGTAATAATAATACCATCTGCAGCCTTGATGTCTTCAATCCAAGCCTTAATTGTATCGTCAGCCATTTGCGTTCTGCAGAATGGGGTTAACTTATCAATTTCTTTTACTTCAATATCAGCTTTATCACCATAACGCTTAGCAATAAAGTTTGCTAAAAAGCGGTTATATGAAAAATCTGCATTTGTACCAACAATTGCTAATAATTTCATTCTTGGTCCTCCTACTTAGTAACTTGTGCGTACCATTCGTCAACTTCGTCAAAGAATTGACCTAAGAATTTAATAGTGCCTTCATCAGTTAAGTCACCATTATCATCAAATTGTTTTGGTCCGTTACCCATCATAAATTCATCACCGTTAAAGACATGTGCGCCAAAGCCAGGTGCAGTAAGTAAACTCTTTAACCGACTTTGTGAACGCGCAGCACCTTGTGGCATTGGTGAAGTTGACACAATTACAACTGGCTTGTTCTTAAATGGGTGTTCAGCACTTGATAACCATTCAAGAGCGCTACTCAAAGCACTTGTTACAGAGTGTTGTTGCTCAGGTGAACCAATTAAAACTAAATCACTAGCTTCAATTTCTTTAGCCAAAGCTTGAACTGATTCAGGTTCATCTTGACCTTCTTTAAACATTGGCAAGCCTTTCACAGTTGCCGGTTTAAAATCATATCTATCAGCAAAATGCTTAGAAATATATTTAAGCAATGCTTCATTAAACGAATTATTGGCGTTTGAGCCAGATAATGCAAGGATTTTCATAAAAACCCACCTTTCAAAAAACTAATTTCTATTTCAATTATAAACTATATAAAAAATTTTTAACATAATCTTGCATTTTAGTTTTAAACAAAAAAGCAGCTACCAGCTATTATCCTAGCCAATAACTTATTTTTTCTTTGATTTTTTAGCTTTTGTCTTTTTATTTTCAAGGTTAAATAATGGAACTGTTTGCGTTTTACTCAACCAATCATTTAAAATTGCATCATTAATTTGAGCTACCAAAACGTTCTCAATCTGCGTTTGCGTAAAAGTAGCAATTTCATTAACAATTAGTGATGCAATTCCTACAGTAGTAATCCAATTTGCGACAACAATATTTTGGATTTTTTCTTCACTATATTCAGTATCAGCATATTGTTCTTTGAATTTTTCAATTCCCAAACTAATTAACGTATCAGAAATTATCTTACTGCCAAACTTGCCATCAACAAACATTGCCCGAAAAAGATTTTCGTGCTCCTTAGCAAAATCAATATACGATAAATCCATATCAATTAATGGCTTACCTGTATACTTTTTTTGCAAAACCTTATCCCTTAAGTTAGTAGCGATTCTACTTAAAACCTCTTTACGAAGCTCATCCATACTACTGAATTCCAAATATAAGGGTTGCGTTGAAAAGTGACCCGCCTTAGCAATATTACGTGCAGTAAGGCTTTCAATTCCTTCCTTAACAACTATTTTATTGGCAATATTTAAAATCTTATTTCTTCCTATTTCTTTCTTTCTAGCCATTGGTTTTTCCCTAACTAACTTCAGTAATTTTACTTTTAATCCATCTTATTCTTGCCAATACCTAGCTAAGCCTATAATTCCAATTAAAATGTTAGACCTAAATTGCAATAATAAGTTAAATATCCACATTAATTAAATTAATAAATGTAATCCAATCTGCGGACAAATAATTCGTTTGATTGCGGTAAAACCGGATTTTCTTAAGTAAATTAGTGTATCATTCTTAAATCTTATAAATTTAGTTTAAAATACCGTCTTTAATACATTTACTTTGAAAACAAAACGCCTAATCATTAATAACTGACGTTTTTCCTTTACCTTTATTACATTTTATCAAAGAAATCCAACACATCTTTTATTTTTAATCAACTGAAGTATTAAACTACATTTTCTATTAAAACGTTAGATAATATTGTGACCCAATACTTATCTATTTTCCAGAAATTGATCATAGTAAGTAGAAACCATGTTGCTCAGCTCAGCCTTACTCAATCCTTGAGCTGCACAAAAAGAGAAGAAAGCGGCGGACAAAATATACCCCCGCTCTCTATCGTCTGTTAAATTCTCGGAAAATTTCATATTAATACTATGATTCTGATAATCAGTTGATACTTCAATTGATTTATTTTCTGGTATTTCGTTCATTTCTACCTCAGCTTTAAAATAAAACCAAATAACCTTCATATCCTGCTAAACTATCACCACAACAGCTCAATGGATAAAAGTACAAATTACATAATACAAAAACATACACTCATTTATAACTCGTTTGTTATTTTAGTGAAACAAATATTTTCACTACCAAATTATCTAATCACTTGAAAGCCTACCCTAAATTTTCCCTTTTTAGACGCGACTTCCACCATGATTTATAAAAAATAACAAATTAATTATCTATTATTTAGAATAGTAAACTTAAAACTGCTTTGTCAAGAGCAAAACGCTTTCTGATTTTTAAATTAATTGCCGTTATCAGTGTATAAACGTCTAATAAGACTGCTAAATTAGTTTTAATAACACTTTTGTTTTTAAATAAAAAATTATACTAATTTTTTTGCTGGTTTTAATTGCCCAACAAAAAATCTGCAATTTTCAAATTTTGTGAAAATTGCAGATTTTAAATAAAATTAATTTAGTAATTACCGCTTTTTTATTATTTCTTTTGAACCATTTCACCATCCATCATTTCATAAATATGGTCAGCATATTTTTCTAGACGGGGATCATGAGTTACTAACAAAACAGCCTTAGCATAATTCTTAGCTAAGTCTCTAAATAATTGTCCAACTTCTTCAACGTTTTTACTATCAAGCGAAGCAGTAGGCTCATCGGCTAGCAGAATTTCGGGATTTGCATATAATGCTCGCGCAATTGCAGCCCGCTGTTGTTGACCACCAGATAATTCATTCGGATATTTATTAATCAGGGAGGTAATTCCCAGTTGCTCAAGCAATTTTTGCAGTGTTGCATGACTAATATTCCCTTGCTTCTTAACCCGATCAACTAATTCGAATTGCTCTTTAATTGTCAAAAATGGCACTAAATTATAAGCTTGCAAGACAAAACCAATTTGCGTTAACCGTAATTTGTTACTTTGCTTCGTCGAAATTTGGGCGATATCTTGACCATTAATCAAAACCTGTCCAGACGTTGGCTTTTGCAACGAACCCGCAATTGTTAGAAAAGTACTTTTACCAGCACCAGATGGTCCCATAATTAAAACAACTTCACCTTTATTAGCTGTAAAATCAATGTTTTTAAGTGCCTTAACTTCTGCGGCACCTTTACCATAAATCTTTTGCACGTTTTTTAATTCAATGACTGCCATCTTATTCACCTATTGCCTTTGCTGGATCTACTTTTAAAATTGATCTAACTGGAATTAAACTACCAATAATTCCTGTCAAGAGCATACCGCCAGCACCACTTAACATAATCGTCGGTGTAAAGCTCATTGGAACAGCTGCTGGTAATGCCTTAGCAGTTAACCACATTGCTAAAAGTCCAATTATCACGCCAACAACAACGAGAATAATTGATTGACTAATTGTCGCTTTCACTAACGTACTGCTAGGAATTCCTTGAGCACGCATCACAGCAAAATTGTGCATTTTTTGCATTGTTAGAATATATAAAAATACTGCAATAATAATTAAGGAAATAACGAATAAAAAACCAATCATTAATTCAAATGTCATATTTTGTGCTGTATATCCCGGCAGTTTATTAATAAAGGTCTTAATTGGATAAGTTTTACCGTTTTCATGATTATATTGATAATCACTATTCCGTGAAATAATAGCGGAAGCCGCCATATTAGGCATTCCTTGGCGCAAGGTCTTCCATGCACTAAGCGAACCGTAGATAATTGGAGCAATATTAATCTTAGCGTTTTTAGCAAAGCCAACAATTGTATATTTCTGCTTTGAGCCGTTCAATTCTAACTTATCGCCAATTTGATAACCCTTGATTTTAAAAGCCTGATCAGCAACTACTTCGTGACTGGTTTTTGCTCTGCGCCCAGCAATCATTTCCTGATCAGCATAAATAAATTGGGTTTTCTTCAAACCGATAAATTGCGCAGAAATTTGCGGCCGCTTTTTATTCTTGACAACGACTGCAGTTTGTCCAAGCAAAGCCTCATCTTTACCAATTGTTGCTTTTTGCAAATCTGACTTTGTTAGAACTGATTGATTCATACTAACATTAGCATTTTTATTCAAAACCACTTGCCGAGCATTCCACGATTCAAGTGCTTGTGTATTTTCACTAGCTAATCCAATTGATAATGATGATAAAATAAAAATTAAGTAACTAATTAAGAAGATCATCAAAATAATCAAACCATAGCGCAATTTTTCTCGTTTAATTTCTTTAATTGCTAAAAACATTAGTTAGTTCCCTTCTGCAATAGCTGTAAACTCGCCTTAAAGCGAGCCAAAATCTTGTCCTTTTGTTGCGGCACCGCTAAAATCGCCCGAATTGCCTCATGGCTGAGGACCATTGCACTCCAATTTTGCGGATCTAAATCCAGTTGTTGCTTACTTTGAGCAGTCTGTGCGAGCACACTCTCGTTATATAACACATGCAGCCTAATTAAAGCACCATACCTACTGACATCTGCCTCTTGAACAAAGTTAACCACATTTGAATAAAAAGTTTGCGGATTGAATTGGACTGACAACTTTACATTAGTATGAATTTCCTGCATGGCAATCCGATATAAATACCGATATGCATCAAATAAATCCTTAAAGTACTTATAAAAAGCACCCCGAGCAATTTGGGCTGCCTTCACAATTCGCGCTACCTGTGCTTCTTGCAGCGGATAGTGACTGAATTCATCAAGCAAAGCTTGCATAACTACTTCTTTTTTTGCCTGAGGCAAGTTAATAAAAGTTGCCTTAACCAATTCAATTCTCCCCCTTCTTATTCAAGTGACACCATGTCACTTGAATAAGAGAATAACATTACTTTTAACTAATCGTCAATTAATACGCAAAAAAAGCAGGGTACTTAATAATACCTTGCTTTTTTAATTAAAACGCTAAAACTTGGTTATAGTAATTTAATCTTGGTACATGATCACGATATGAAATTTTCCCTAATGCACAATTTTTCATTGTATCAAAATAATTTAAGTCGCCACCCGTAAAATAATGGGCAAACATCATCCGGATTAACGTTCCATGACAAACAACCAAAATCTTCTTATCGGGATACTTCTGCACCATATCATCCAAAAATTCACCGCAGCGTTTATTCAATTCCGCGTTACTTTCGCCACTTGGAGCGTACTTAACATAATTTTTATTGGCCTTGCCCCAAGGATCAATTGCATCAGGATATTTTTGACCCAATTCCGATAGCAATTGTCCATCCCATTCACCAAAGTTAAATTCAATTAACCGCTTATCCAAATTAATCTTTTTCTGTCCTTTAGTAAAAATCTGGGCTGTTTCCAATGCTCGCTTCATTGGACTTGAAAAAACAATATCAAAACTTGACGGATCAAAGTTCGCTGCCGCTCTTTTTGCATATGCTCTTCCAGCTTCATCCAAGTCATGATCAAATAGTGATCCCTGAATACGACCCGTTTTATTTAAATCTGTTTGACCGTGACGAACAAAAACAATTTCCATAACTAAACCTCACCTTTTTAATAGGTATATTTTACTATTTAACACACGATTACACTAGCCGCTTTTTAACGTCTTTTGAAGTCAAATTTTGTCCGAAATACATATGTATCTGCAGTACTAGCAGCTGGAATAAAATGAAAGCCGAAGTCACTAAAAGTTTGCAATTCTTCCGGATTAGTTAATTGCTTTTCAGCAATAAAACGAGTCATCTCACCACGAGCCATCTTGGCATGAACACCTACTGTCCGCCATTGATCGTTCTTTAATTCTTGAAAATCAATGCTAATCATCCGACGCTCGCCTGTTAAATAAGGCGTAATATTTTTAGAATATTCCTTAGATGCTAAGTTAATTAAAATTGTTTCTTCATTAAATAAGTTATCAGCAATTATTGATCCCCAAAACTTATATAAATTTGGTTGCTTAAAGCCTTGCACTTTATTCTTCATTTCTAAGCGATATGGCCAGACACCATCAAACGGCCGTAAAACACCGTACAGTCCTGATAGAATACGAACATTATCTTGCAAGTAATCTAAAGCTGGCACGGTAAATAAATCAGCCGCCATATATTGGTACTGAATTCCCGAATAAGAAATTACCGCTGGCGTCAAATTTTGTGTTTGCGCTAAATTCAAGTTTGCAATCTGCTGGGCACCTTCCTTAGTTGTCCGCTCACTCCCCTGCCAAATCGCCTGAAGCTGCTTTAAATTACACTGTTTGAGAAAGTCTACTAATTCTTGTGCCTGCGGCAAAAACTGTGGTGTTGACCGCACAGGAAAAGCTTCACGATTAACTTGCATTTTCATTGCTGGAGAGATAATAATTTTCATTTTTCGTAATTTCCTTCTTTTAGAGTTAAACTTAATAATATTAATTTATTAAGGAGAGATTTGATGAATCCTGATTTTGCTATCGTCTTAAATTTTAAACTAAAAGATACTAAAAAGGTTAATGCCGACCTCCTAGTTAAAACGGCTCGCGATATTGGTGCCCGTGCTGTCAGCGCTGATAGTGCCCAAACAGCTATGCAAGCTGCCTGTGCCAAATATACAATTACCTTGGCTGCAGACCAAGCAGGCCAAGATCTGACTGCAGATAACGTAATTAATGAGCTGGTTACTAACCGCAAAAAAGGGCAAGCAACCATCATTAATGTTAACATTACTGAAAGTGGTACCTTAACTGCTGCCAGCCAAGCCGTTCTTGAACAGATCAACAACTGGATGCACATGTTTGGCCACGCCTTTAATGAAAGCAAGCCATGCAGTTTAACCACTGATGGTAACAGTTTCGTCCTGCAAAACCGCCACATGCCTTACCAAAAATATCTTTTTGTTAAAAGTCCATTACCTAAGCAAATTACAGTTTCTGGTTTAACGCAAGAGCCTAACCGCGTTGAATGGATTGAAAAACGGGTTGACTTAAAGTTTAATTATGAAAATAATGAGTTAGTAATTGACCTTGCCGACCCGGTGGACAGCTTTCCTTGGCAAGTCTTACGGATTCAAGAACACCGTCCAGAAGACGATATTAAAGAAACAAAATTTTAATAGCCTAAAAAACTACATTTGCCAGCCGGTAAATGTAGTTTTTCATTTATTCTAAACCATTATTCTGAATAACCTTTTGATACCAATAAAAACTATCTTTTGGAATTCGCCGCAGCTGCTTTAAATTAAAGTCCGTTCTATCAACATAGATAAAGCCATAACGTTTTTTAAAGCCCTGATGCGAACTCAAAATATCCATAACTGACCACGGACAATAACCAAATAACTCGACCCCATCTTGAATTGCATCATAACAAGCTGCAATATGAGCCTTGAGATAATCAATCCGATATTGGTCATGAATTTTACCATCGGCAGTCAATTCGTCAACTGTTCCCAAACCATTTTCAGTAATAATCATCGGCAAACGATACTTTTGATAATATTCATTCAAAACCAGGCGCAAGCCCAGCGGGTCAATTTGTGCACCATACTCAGTTGCTTTGAGATGCACATTCTTTTTAATTTTAAAATAACCATACAAGTCAAAATCAATATCACTTACACGCTGACCCACTGGATGCTCAGCATCTGCTGGCAAATACTCTGCCGCTAAAGTTCGGTAATAATTTACTGCAATAAAATCAGGCTTAGCTGCCTGCAAAACTTTGCTGTCATCAGCCATAGTTTGGGGATAGATTCCCTGCTGTCGCAAAAAATATTCATAATAACCCGGATATTTGCCAAAGCAATACATTTCTAAGGCATAGTTAGTTTTAAAATTATCATTCATCTTAGCGGCCCAGACATCAAGTGGCTTATCACTAATCGGATACGTCATCGTTGAAGAAATTGCAGGGCCGATCTTACCATTAACAACTAGTTGGTGGCAATCATTCATGACATACGCACAAGCCAAGAACATATGATAATCCATCTGAGCACGAACTTGCTCAACTTGGGCAGCTGGAACAGCAGTCATATTCATCCGTTCATTAACCCGCACCATCAAGTTTTGCTCATTAATTACCTGCCAATTTTGCACGCGATCGCCAAAGGCTTTAAAGCAAACTTGCGCATACCGCCGAAAAGCACTAACACAATCGCGACTAGCCCAACCTTGATACTTTTTAACTAAAGCCAAGGGTAAGTCAAAATGATACAGCGTCACAAAAGGAATAATCTCATTAGCTAGACATTCATCAATCACACGATTATAAAAGTCAATTCCGGACTGATTAATTGCACCATCACCATCCGGAATAATCCGCGTCCACGCAATTGAAAAGCGGTAAACTTTCATGCCCATCTGCTTCATCAATTTAATATCTGACTGGTAATGATGATAAAAATCACTGGCTACCTTAGTATCTGCTTGCTCACCAGAATGCTTAAACGAATTATAATCGGCAATAGATTCACCTTTGCCAGCTTCATTCCAAGCGCCTTCAATTTGAAAAGCTGAAGATGAGGCACCCCACCAAAAGTCTTGCCTAAATTTTTTCATTAGTTATTTTACCCTTAAATTCCATTAATTCACTATTCTCTGTTACTTGATTTTCATCAGTAATTGTCACCTCAGCATCTGCGGCAGCATTCGTGATGATTACCGGTGTCGTCAAGTCATATCCTGCTTGCTTGATTTTAGCACAATCAAAGCTAACAATAGGATCTCCCTTCTTCAAATGGGCACCAACTTCAGTATGACTGGTAAAATACTTTCCTTTAAGTTCAACCGTGTCGCGACCAATATGAATTAAAATTTGCACACCGTTATCCAATAACAAGCCAATAGCATGCATTGTCGGATATAATACCTGAACCTCACAATCGCTTGGTGCCACAATTTCACCTTTAGTCGGCAAAATAGCCACACCTTTGCCCATTGCTCCTGACGCAAAGACTTCGTCGTTAATCTGTCCTAAGGTAATTACTTTACCAGCAAGCGGCGCGGTGATTTGAACATCTTCTTCAACTTCTACCGGAATATTGGTTAATTCATCATTATTTTCACCAGTTAGTTCTTCAGGTAAATCTTTAAAACCACAGACAACAGTTAAAATACAAGCACCAAAGAAAGCAATCGCACACCCAAGTAAATAGCAGACAAAGCCCTTTAAACCGCTGCTAGCATAGACGGGAATCGTTAATATCCCTTGATTAGCAAAAGCATTACCAAAGGAACCGCCCCAGCCCATAAGTGCGCCACCTAAGGCACCACTGATAATTGCATAGACCATTGGCTTTTTAAGTCGTAAGTTAGCCCCATAAATTGCCGGCTCAGTAATACCAAACAAAGCGGTAACCGTTGCCGAAGCCGAAACTGTCTTCATATTCTTATTTTTAGTCTTCAAAAAGACACCAAAAGCTGCCCCAGCTTGAGAAAAATTAGCTGCTCCAGCAAAAGCCAACAAGTTCTGATGACCGGTCTTAGCAACATCATTAATCCCAATCGGAATAATAGCTCTATGAGCACCAAACACAACCAAAACGCACCAAATACCACCAATAAAGGCTCCAAGTAAGATTGGACTAAAGTGCATGATGTAGTAGTAAAGCCAATTAATAAAGTTCCCGATATAAATACCAATGGGACCAAAAAGCATCAAAGTTGCCGGCACCATAATTAACAAACAAAGTGTGGGCACCATGATAATTTTTAAGACATCTGGCATGATCTTATCAATAAAGCGTTCTAAGTAAGCCAAGATAAAGACCGCAATAATAATTGGAATTACTGATGAAGTATAGCTGGCCTTAGTAATTGGCAAGCCAAACAGTGTAACTGTAGCCTTGCCCGTCATTAGCGTCACAATTGACGGATAACAAAGCGTAGCCGCAATTACCATTGCGATATATTCATTGGTTTTAAAAACCTTAGCTGAAGATCTAGCCAAAATAATCGGCATAAAGTAAAACAACGCATCAGAAGCTGCACTTAAAATAATGTAAGTATTCAACTTCGTAATATCTGTATGATAAACATTAGTGGCAATAATTACAGCGACAGCTAAAATTCCTTTAATCATCCCCGAAGCCGCAATTGCCGGTACTGTCGGAGTAAAGATAGCCGCAATTGTGTTAAGAATTTTCGTTCCTAAGCCAACTTTATCCTTCGCTGTTGTACTACTTTCAGCTGCAGCATCATTGGATGCCGGCTGACCCAACAGTGGTTCAATTTCAACGTATGTCTTACCAACATTATTGCCAAGCACAACTTGAAACTGGCCGTTAGCCTTCATTACCTGAATTACTCCGTTTAAATGACTAATTTTCTCAGGCTTTGCCTTGCTATCATCCTTTAAAACAAAGCGCAACCTTGTAAAGCATCGCTCCAAACTAACTACATTATTTTTGCCGCCGACATTAGTCAAAATGTCTTGAGCCAAAGCTTTAAAATCCATAATTTTTACCTTTCTGGAAAATTAATATTTTATTCAATAATAGCTTTTTAAATATCTCAACTTTACTGCTATTACCTTATTTTTGTCCATAATAAGCATTCGGACCATGTTTACGATAATAATGTTTATCTAGTAAATATTGTGGTAATTCTGAATTTTGGTGAGTTAATTCTAGAGTATGAAAATCTTCTTCAGCTACAACTTCTAAAACTTTAGCATTATAAACAGCTTTCTTAGGATTCTCTCCCCAAGCAAACGGACCGTGTTGACTAACCAAAGCTGCTGGTGTTGCTTCATAATCTAAGTGCCGCTCTTTAAAGGTTCTGACAATTGTCTTACCTGTATTACCTTCATAGTCTTCTTCAATTTCTTCCTTAGTCAGAGCATCGGCTGCTGGAACTGCCGTGTAAAAAGTATCCGCATGTGTTGTGTTTAAAGCTGGAATGTCCATCTTCGCGGCCGCAAACGAAACAGCCCACGGTGAGTGGGTATGCACAATACCACCAATCTTAGGGAAATGATTATACAAATAAGTATGCGTTGGTGTATCACTTGACGGATTCTTATCGCCTTCAACTACCTCACCTTTTAAATTAATAACGACCAGATCGTCTGGTTTTAATTCCTCGTAAGGTACCCCTGAAGGTTTAATCACATATAAGCCAGCTTCACGATCAATACCGGATACGTTCCCCCAAGTAAAAGTCACCAAATCGAGTTTTGGTAGTGACATATTAGCCTGATAAACTTCTTCTTTTAACTTTTCGAGCATTTTATTTTCTCCTTATTTAACTGCTTCTTGCGTAATTCCTACTTGCATAAAAATCTTATCAAAGAAGCTCTTGGCCGCCTTAACTTCATCAATGGCATTGGCATCACCATTGTCACCTGACCACATTTCAATTGTAAAGCTACCATTATAATCTAAGCGCACTAGTTCACGTAATAACCCCACAAAGTCAACACAGCCAGCCCCAAATGGGACATTTTTAAACTGACCCTTAAAAGTTGGCGTAACCTTTTGACTATCTTTTAAATGGATTGCACAAATTGTATCAATGTAATTTTCAAGTTCAGCGGGAACGTCATTTTCTGGCCAGGCACTTAAATTGCCCAAGTCTGGATAAGCCTGCAGCCAAGGACTCTTCGTTAATTGATGATAGTGCGCAATTTTAGACAAATTATTAATAAACGGATCATCCATCGTCTCAATTGACAACATAATATTTTTCTTAGCTGCCATATGGACACACTTAATTAAGTTTTCCACATAGTACTCACGTGATAAAGCGGTTTTTTGTTCATAATAAACATCATAACCAGCCATTTGGATATTATGGATGCCCAAATCTACGCAAAGATCAACTGCCTTTTGCATCATTTCTAATGATTTTTGGCGGACAGCAGGATCAGCTGACCCTAGTGGAAACCGCCGATGTCCTGATAACATCAGATTATTAATCCGTGTATCAGTCAACCACATTAAATCACGGAATTTCTGGCGTTCTGCACGCGTCCAATCAAGTCGCGCTAAGCGCTCATCACTTTCATCAATTGAAAATTCTAAGAAATTAAAGCCTAATTGATGAACTAATTCAAACGTTTCCTGCCAAGATAAGTTTTGCGGCAAGGCCTTTTCGTAAATACCTAAAGAATTTACTGTCATTTGTTTTCTCCTTGTTATTTTCAAAATAAAAGGGAAACCATGAACCTAAATTCACCAGTTTCCCTAATTATTAACTAACCCCAAATATTATTAATTTCATCCTTAAATTGTTGTGCAACTGCACGCGGATCATCGGCTTCTCTAATTGCCCGACCAGCAATAAAGGTATAAACGGGCACACCCTTAAACAACTTGAGAATTTCTGGGTGAACACCACCAGTTACGGAAACTTTGAAGCCCATCTTAGTCAGATTTTTAACGTTCTCAACGTCTTGTTCAGACCACTTTTGCCCAGCAAACTTGGCATCACGACTTTGATGGTAGACAACTTGGTGAATACCATGATCAAGCCATGCCTGCATTCTCTCCTTGTCATCCCAACCTTCATAGAGTTCAACTTGAACTTCAATTTCTTTTTGTGCATTGCTCATCGTTGGTACAGTAGCTGCATTGATACAAGTCATCCAATCAGCACCTGCATCTTTGCAGGACTTGCCACACTTGGTTCCAGCATCTGCACATTTAACATCAGCAAGCACAATTTTATCTGGCGCCATTGCCCGCAAGTTTCTCACTGCACTCAAACCATCGCGATAAACCAGAATCGTTCCGGCTTCAACAACATCAATTAGATCTTCAACCTTACGCAAGACACTAATTGCCTGTGCCGTATTATCACTATCTAAAGCAACTTGTAATTTTGGAATAGCCATGATTATCTCCCTTAATTTTTCTTAAATTTAGTTGGAATATCAGAAGCATTAACTTTATCTTCAACTTCTTTAGCTGAAATTACATTTTTAATGCCAATTACTTCACCGCCACGTTTTTTAACTTCATCAAACATTTTGATAAATGGAATTGAGGTAAAAACAACATCGTAATTACGTGCAATTCCTTTAGCTTCAGAAATCGAAGTATGATCAGCCTTAGTAATCTGGTAACCCATTTTTTCCATTGTCTTTTTAACAGTCCGCATCAGCATTAAACTAGTACCTGAACCATTCGCACATGCAGTTAAAATTTTCATAATCATGCCATCCTTTAACTTATAATTAATAACTATTATTTTTCTTTATGATTTAGCTTTTCCCAAGCTGGATAATCTTCTGTAATTAAGAAGTAACCTTCTGGATCTGCTCTGTATTGTAATTGCGGAATTGCCAATAAGCCAATAACAATTACAGCAACCCCAATGTAGCCTAAGTACTTCATGATTACCGTGAAGAATGGCCAAACAGTTGCCCAGTCGAACATACCAAGATAACCACCGTAACGAGCCATTCCAACCCAAGTAGCAATCAGTGCTGAACCAGCAACTTGAATTAACCCAGAAATAAACGGCATAATCATGGCACACTTATAACCACCACGGTCATTAGAATACAAACCAATTGCAGCGTTATCAAAGAATAGAGGAATAAAGCCGGCAATAACCAATGTTGGTGAATGGAAAATAAGCAGTAAGAAAATCATCGTAAACTGACCTAAGGCACCAAACATAAAACCAATGGTTTGTGCATTTTGTGAACCAAAACCTAAAGTTGCAGCAACATCAATTCCGGGAACTGCACCTGGCAGCCATCTGTCAGAAATTCCAGTGAATGATTCTGTTAATTCGTTAACGAATGTTCTAACTCCCAGCTGCAAAATTGCAAGATAAACTGAAAATTGTAAGGCTGTTTGTAAAATATAAAAGACAAAACTTTGGCCCTTTTGCATAAAATGAGCCTTAGTTAAGTAATCTGGTCCTAACACAATCAAAATTGCCCCAATAAAGACCAGCATCAATAGTGAAGTTGAAACCATATTGTCATTAAAAATAGACATAAAGCTTGGCAATTCAATATCTTCCAGACGCTTATTCTTATCTGCTTTACCTTTTTTCATTGAATGCTTTTCAATTAATTCTGAAATTTTAGCAAAGAAATAAATCCCAAACATCTGTTGGTGCGCAACGGCAAAGCCAGCACCATCAGTCAATTCCTGAGTGATACCAACGGTTAGGTTCGAACCAACAGCCCAGTAAAGTCCCAAAATCAAACTCATAATTGCCAAAATTGACAATCTGTTTAACTTTGGAAAACAGAACAAAATCAACCAAAAGGCAGTTGCAGCCTGTTGCACTTGAACATTCCCAGTTGTAAAGACCGCACGCAGTTTAGTATATTTAGAAAAGCGCACTAAGAGAATATTGATGATGTAGGCAAACAGAAGTAGCAACATCGTATCTGCAAATGAGCGTCCAAATCGTTGCATAATGCCAGCATTAACAGCATTTTGACCAAAGTAAGGGTCAATAATCATCGCACTTAAATGAAAACGATCTTTTAACCCAACTAAAATCGGTCGAAAAGTATTAACTAAGCCACCAGACCCAGCTGACAAAATAAAGTAGCCAACTGTCGCTTTTAAAAAGCCAGACAAAACGTCATACCACTTCTTGCGTTCCAAGATATAACCGATTAATACAATAAAACCGATCATGAACGCAGGCTGTCCTAAAACATTAGTGGCAAAGTAGCTCCAAATGGTCATTAAAACATTTAAAACATTTTGCATTCTTTTACCTACTCTCTTCCTTATTTAACTCATACTTAGCCATTACCTGCTGGTAATCTTGTAAATTCTTTACTTGTCGCAGATCAGCAATTAAGCCATCTTCCATTAGCATATTGGATAAATTAGCAATATTTTCCATATGTTGCTTATTATCCTTAGCAGCTAACATAAAGAATAATTGTGCATCCTTTTCTGGATCATTTTGATCGAAGGAAATCGCCTGTGGAAAAATCGTTAGACCAATTCCAGTCCCCAAAACACCTGAACTATCTGCTTGTGAATGAGGCATTGCAACCCCAGGTACAATAACAATATATGGACCATATTCCTTCACATCAGCAATTACTTGATCAATATATTTGTCAGTAACAAGACCATTTGATTTCATCACTTCACCAGAAATTCTGATAGCTTCTTCCCAATCTTTAGGGTGTTTTGAACTGATATTAATCAAATGATTTTCTAAAAAGTAACGTAACATGATTCCCTCCTGCCATCATTATTCAAAAAGGAAATTATAATAATTCTGGGAATGGTAAATCTGGATCATTCTTAAAGGCATCGTGGAAGCCGCGATCATACATATACTCAAAATTATCTTTGTCTTGTGGATAATCAAATTCACCGCCAACTTGCCAAATATATGGCTTAAACTTGTATTGCAGACGGTACTTCTTCCGACTCCACAGAGCTAAAATATCTTTCGGATCACTATAAATATTGGTCCAGATATCATAGTGCATTGGAATAATTACCTTAGTATTCAGAGCTTCACCCATCCGCAATACTTGGGAATCATCCAACTTGTCAGTGATACCACGTGGATTTTCACCATAAGCACACAAAGTAACGTCAATCTTATTTTCATTACCATGTTTAACATAAGTATTAGAATAGTGTGAGTCACCTGAGTGATACAAATTACCTCCTGAAGTCTCAAGCAGATAATTTACTGCTAACTTGGCCATTTCTTTTGGCTTAGTACCAGCTAATTTAACATTAGGATCATCTTCAGTTACTAGTTCGGTTCTGTCAAAAGCTTCCAAAGCCTTAATAGTTACAGCACCAACTTTAACTTCATCACCTGGTTTGACTACGATAATTTTTTCTTCAGGAACGCCCCATGACTTCCATTCATCAGCAACTCCCTGAGGCCCAATAAATTTAGCATTAGGACAGAACTTGTTTACACAAGCTGCAGTATAAATATCCAAATGATCGTGGTGCGTATGGGTTACACACAAAGCGTCCAAATCTCTAATTGCAAAAGGATCAATAACGTATGGCTTATTGCGCATGTTAGGCTGCAAGGCTTCACCACCAGTCATCCGCATCATTTGGTGTCCTTTACGCATCTTGCCGTCACCATGTGTATGCTTACCTGTACCATTCCACATATCAATGGCAATATTTGTTCCTTCATGAGTCTTCAGCCACATGCCCATACAGCCAAGCCACCAAATTGAAAATGAATTTTCTGGCACTTTCTTTTCGGCAATTTGCTCATTTAAATATGTTCCCCATTCAGGAAAATTGTTTTCTGCAAAAACAGCAGGTGTAACTTCGTTTATATTTGTAGGTTTTGTCATCTTTTTCCTCCTAAGAGTTTATCTTGTTTGTTTTCAAAACAAATTATATTGTATAATGTTATCGCTTTCAATCATATTTTATGATAATTTGTTATTTTTATGGTGTTTTATCAAAACCGAAAATAAAATGTTGAGTTTAATACATTTTTATGATATTTTTTATCATAAATTTTAGAATAATATTGTTAATATTAGGACAGGAAAATGAAGAATTCATACCAAGAAATTAAAAATAGAAGAAAAAAAATTATTGATTTACTTAATCATGAAAAAAACATTTCATTAGATGATCTCAGTAAAAAGCTCGGTGTCTCAATCATGACCGTTCGCCGAGATTGCAGCAATTTAGCTAATCAAGGGCAAATAGAACAGGAAAAAGGCATTATTTCACTAGTTAAACCAGAAGAAATCCCCTTTACAGATTCCGTCAGTTATATCAAGCAACGAATTGGTAAAGAAGCCTCGTCTCATATTGAAAAGCATAATTGGGTTTTTATTAATTCAAGTACAACCGCATTTGAAGCAATACCATATTTATTGAAAAAAGACGTTAATATTCTAACTAATAACGGTTATGCCGGAAACTTAGACATGCATGCCAGCAATAGCAAAATTATCTTGAGCGGCGGTAATGTCAGCCGCAAAATGATTATGAGCGGTGACTTAGCAGTCGAACCCTTCTTAAAAATTTATGCCGATTGGGCAATTATTGGTTGCGCCGGACTTAGTTTAAGTCGTGGAGTTGCTACACCATTTATTGAAGAAGCCAAAGTTAATGAGGCAATTATCAAGCACGCACGCAAACTGATTGTGGTTGCAGATTATAGTAAATTCAGCCAATTTTCTAACTTCACAATTTGTCAGGCAACCGACATTGACTTGCTAATCACTGACTCTTTTACACCCAAGGACATTATTGCCGGCTTTATTAAAGCTGGAATTCAAGTCATTCAGGTTCAGCTATAAAATTTAAGCAAACAAAAACAGCAAAAAGTATGGATCATACTTTTTGCTGTTTTAATTTATGCAATTTATTTTAAAGATTTAATAACCTTTTTAAACATTTGCTGTTGAAATTTTTGAACGTATTGTTTAGCTAGGCTAGCCTGCTTAGCTTTATCAGTTGCCAAAGCCGGATTCTTCATCATAGCTTGCTTAATTTGTGCCATTACATATTGCTGTGCCTGCTGTTTCAGCTTTTGCTGAGCTGCTTTAGACTTCATGGCTGACATTTTCTTTTGCATTGCCTTAGCTTGATCAGTTGATAAATAGAACCAAGCTTTAGGTAAATAGAATGTATTTGAACGTTTAACTAATTTATTTTCTAAACCAGAAACACCAAACCACAACTTAGCTGCACTTGAATCAAAGCGCCAACGAGTTTCCTTAACCTTTAACGTTGCCGTGTCACCTGATACACGCTTAACGTGGTTATTCGCTGCCGTTAATTCATTAGCTTGTGTATGACTAGGCTTCTTTTGGTCTAAGGTCTTCTTATAAACGACAACTGTTTCTTTACCATTGGTTCCAACTGGCTTATACAGAACCATATTCAAGCCATTCTTAGTACTTGCTGGATAAACTTGCACAGTCTTAGTTGTCGTTTCCTGATGCATACCATAATGGTCATGGCTGTTCAAAGTTAAGAAGACAAGTGAACTAATTAAAATTACTGCTGAAACGATTGTTGCTATAATTCGCCATTTAGGCGTTTTAATAAAGATATAACTGATAAAAGCTGCAAGTGCTCCAATAACTAATGTTGCTAAAATCATTTATTATTCACCGCCTTCTAATTTAATATCATGACTAGGTGTCCGTTTATCCTTTAAGAAGAATGAAAGACATAAACCGATAACTGCAAAGACTAATGAGAACATGAATGCTACATGGTATCCGTCTAAAGTTGCAGTTAAGTACTTTTGCTTATAGCTAAACGGTGCTGCCTTTAATAACGACTTAGTTGGTGCCTTAGCATTAGTAACATTAGTTAATAAAGTAATCATAATTGCCGAACCAATTGATGAAGCAATCTGCCGCACTGTATTATTTGAAGCTGTCCCGTCAGCGATTAAGTCATCCGGCAAAGCATTCATTCCTGAAGTAGTTACCGGCATCGTAATCATTGAAATACCAAACATTCTAATTGCATATAAGAAGACAATGTAGATATCTGGTGTATCCAAAGTCAACCATAAAAATGGCAACGTCCCTAAAATAAGTAAGGACATACCCAATGTAACTAAGCGTTTACCACCAATTTCATCAAATAAGCGACCGGTAATTGGACTCATTAAAGTCATCACCACAGCACCGGCAAGCAAAGTTAAACCTGAGTTAAATGCACTCATGCCGTGAACAATTTGCAAATATAATGGTAAGACAGATTCAACCCCTAACATCGCAATGGTGGAAATTGAAGCCATTACTGATGCCAAAGTAAATTCCTTAGTCTTAAATACCCGCAATTGTAAGAATGGCTTAGGAATTACTAATTGCCGCCAAACAAATAGTGCCGTTACAATAACACCAACAACTAGGGCAATATCAACATTCTTTGCATCCCAGCCATCATTACCAGCAGCAGAAAAACCATAAAGTAAACTACCAAATCCCACTGTTGAGAGTGTTAATGATAGCCAATCAAGCTTTTGCTTAGTTGTTTTAAGTACCGGCTTCATGAAGAAGAGTGACAGTACAATAACGATCACCATTAATGGAATTAACATGCCAAACAGAACACGCCAGTTGTAATTATCAATAATCCAGCCAGATAAGGTTGGCCCGATTGCTGGTGCAACCCCAACGACAATTCCTACAAGACCTAAGGCAGCCCCACGTGAATTAGCTGGGAAGATTGATAACATAATTGTCTGCAACAGTGGCATTGAAATACCAACCCCAACAGCCTGAATTAAACGTGCTGTCAGCAATGTACCAAAGTTAGGTGCACTATAAGCTAAAATTGTACCACCAAGGAAAATTACCATGGCACCTGTGTACAACCACTTAGTGTTAATTGTAGTTGCTAAGTACGCTGATAACGGTATCATGATTCCGTTAACCATCAAGAACCCAGTTGTCAACCATTGTGCTGTAGCAGTTGAAATATTAAACGTCGACATTAATTTAGGTAATGCAGTTGAAAGTAGCGTTTGGTTCAAAACCGTACAAAAGGTTCCGACTAAAAGCACAATAATCAACATTGCTCTACCAAATGAACTTGTTTTATTATCAGCAATTTTTGCCAAAACAGTTTCCTTCTTTCATATTTTTAAACAAGATGTTTTCTAATATAAAATAGTTCATATTTAATGTCAAATATTTGATATTGAGGTTAAAAAATTAACACTGATGCTTTTTATGTTAAAATACTTCCTAACTAGCTAATAAATTATGCCAAAAAGTTTTATAATAATACTAAGTAAATTAGGAGTAACAAATGAAACAAGAGACTTATGCCGAATGGCTGAACCAAATCGTTAAACCTGATAAAATTTACCTTAGTATTCGTGATGCCGCCAGAGCAAGCGATGTCTCTGATACTCAGGTACGCTACTGGATCAAGATGGGCTACCTTAAAACTACTAAAGCAGAAAATGGCGCAATTAAGCTGCCCTTTAATCAAATTGCAAAAATTAGAATGATTAAATTCTTTTTGAATGAAGGGTATACTTTACCTGCAGCAGCTAAAAAGATGACCGAATATCAAAAAAATGTCCACTCACTCCTGCACCTATTCTTAGGTAGTATTCATGGCATTAAACAAGAAAACGACCAGACAATTTTTGATTTAGGGCCCCTAGCTACTAACCCTAAACAGCATATTTATGGTATCGAAAGCCAAGAAGATATCAAATTTGTTTTAAAAGAAAAAAAATAATCTGATAATCATTAAGATTGTCAGATTAATCAAGCCGCTAATTAAGGCGGCTTTTTTTGTGTTCAAAATATTTAGCTACATCTATAAATACTGCGCAACCTGATTAACCATGTTTTTAGCATGTCCATCACGCAATAAGGCAATGATATTTTCCGAAGCCTCATTAGCAATTGCTGTGCGTGCTTCTAATGTAGCGGTGCCTGCATGCGGCGTCAACACAACATTATCTAATGCACCTAAAGCTTCTGGCACTTCAGGTTCTTCCGCAAACACATCAAGTCCAGCACCAGCGATTGTCTTATTCTCTAAAGCTGTAATTAAATCCGTCTGATTAATCAGTTTTCCTCGCGCTGTATTAATAATATAAGCAGTTGATTTCATTTTATTAAAAACACTACTATCAAAAACGCCCTCGGTTTGCGGCGTTAATGGTGCGTGCAGCGTAATAACATCGGAATCTTTAATTAAAGTCGAAAAATCCGCATATTTAACATTAAGTTTTTGTTCTTCAGTAGAACTTAAAGGGTGCCGCTTATTATAAATAACCTTCATTCCCAATAGTTGGGCAAATTGACCAACTGTACTACCAATTCTTCCCATGCCATAAATACCTAAAGTTTTGCCAGCTAGGCTCATCCCCATATTTTGCGATTCACTAAGATCGGGCCAGTTGCCCGCGCGCAAATCTTGGTCATACACATGCAACCGGCGCACTACCGCAAGCATCAATGCAATTGCCATTTCAGCCGTCGGTAGTCGCACTGCCTGTGGCGTATTCGCAACGACAATGCCCTTTTTTTGTGCATAATCAATGTCAATATGATCAAAGCCGACACCAACAGTCGCAATAATTTTCAAATTAGAGCCCGCATCAATTAATTCGCGGTCACCTTTTAATCCTACTAAGAGCACGCCATCATATTCAGGCAGCATTTGCAATACTTCCACACGCGAAAACCGTCTATTCTGTGGATACGTAACATCAAATACTTCCTGTAATTTTTTTATTACTTGTTCAGGAACTTTCCCCGTTACTAATACTTTTGACCGTTGCATTAACTTTTCCCCTTCTAACAACTAAACTTTCATAGCTGGATCACTAGCTGCCTCAACAGCTGCAATTGCTGTCTTTTTAAAATAAATCCGTTCAGCATTATTGTACATCACATCCGTTAGTTCTTCGGTTGTAAAAATTGACGTGCGTTCTAACCAAGTTGACAAACTATGGTAAGAATTAAACGTGGCTGACCATGGTGCATCACTGCCCCAAATAATTCGCTTAGCACCCAAGATCTTTTTAGCTAGAGCAACATCTTGTTGACAACGCAAGAATGGCTCCGCAGTTTCATTTTCAATATCCTGAATTGCCGCAATATCAGTATAGATATTCGAATACGGCTGCCACTCATTAAGTGCAGCTTGTAGACGATTTAAATGATCTGCATTGGGAAACGACAAATGACAAACCACAAAATCCAGCTTGGGGTACATTTTAGCCAAGTTGGCAATTGCTTCTGGCTGATAACTAGCTTGTGTATAATCACCATAGTCAACCGTTACCACAAAGCCGGGATAATCACTAAGATAGTGAAAAATGCGGCCAATACGCAGATCCGTATCCAAGCGAAACGGTGTTGTTAAATGATAACCTGTCAGGCCACCACCCTGACTGATTTCAAACTTCATTGCCCTAAAGCCCAGTTTTTCAACATATCGTTTAACAATTTGCATGTAAAATTCACTAAAGGGATCGACAGAAAAGGTACCAATAAAGTGGTCAGGATACTTTTTAACTGCTTGATAAGAATAATAATTCTGAAAGCCGTATAAACTGCCTTGCAGCAAAACGGCTTTATCAATCCCATTAGCTGCCAAGACTTTTAGCGCTGACTCAGCAGTAAAAGTATCATCTCCCCAGCCATCTGGAAGTAACTTAATTACTGTTTGATCATTATCCCAAATCGCGCGACCATTGCCTAAAGCTGTTAGACTACCTTTACCATTAAAGCCGGCAAGTGAACGCACTAAGTGCAAGTGCCCATCAATCTTTTTCATTATTAAACCTCCGTTGTTAATTCTTAGTTTACTACTAATAAACTAATATTTTTCAAATCAACTTTCGTCTCTGCCGTCATGAACACTTAAACCGAATTATAAATTAAAAACCACGCCTAACTCTAGACGTGGTTTTATTTAATCAAAGCAAGCGATAATTCCTTGAATATCTTTATTTTTTTGCTCAGGCGTAATCTGATTATCATTAATGATTTTAATCGCTTGTTGCACTAAAGAAAATACCTGCTCATCATTTTCATTATCATTAACTAAATAACTGATCTTGTAATATGACGCGAGTTTTTTAGTACTATTTTCTTCTAACGCATCCTTAATCAAGCTCTTAAAAATCAACCGTAAATTGCGTGACCGCTTATTGCGTTCTTGTCTTTTTTCATAATATGGCAAAAATAATGCTACACAAACAGCTGCAATCTCAGCAAATGCTGTCACCCATTCTGATATCGAACCTAATTCCATGATTTCACCTCTGTATTATTATACAAATATATTGCAGAAAAATCACAGCTTTTCATAATTAAGCGTCAGTATCATTAAAGGTTGCCATTAATTCGTCCAAATTCAGCTTTGCTTTTTGTTCATTGCTAAGGTCAGCTACTACTTGACCAGAGCGCAAAACCAGCAACCGATTGCCATATTTAAGCGCATCTTCCATGCTGTGGGTAATCATTAAGCAGGTTAACTTTTGCGCGGTTACAATTTGGCTGGTCTGCGCCATTAACTCACGACTAGTTTTCGGATCTAGCGCTGCTGTATGTTCATCTAATAAGAGAATATCTGGGCGTTTAATTGTCGCCATCAAAAAGCTTAGTGTCTGTCTTTGACCACCTGACAGATGCTCTGTTGGCGTATCCAATTTATCAGTCAAAGAATTACCCATCTGGGCCGCGATTTCGCGCAATTGCTTTTTATGAGCAGCCAACTTGCGCAAGTGTAACCCGCGTCGCTCGCCCCGCTTTTTAGCGAGTAAAATATTTTCCGCAACCGTCATTCGCGGTGCTGTTCCCATCTTGGGATCTTGAAAAACGCGACTGATGAAGCTGGTTCTTTTTTCAACTGATTGGTAGGTAATCTCCTGTCCCTGATGCAATATTCTGCCTGCTGTCGGGATAATTAACCCGCTGATAGTATTAAAAAGCGTTGATTTACCAGCACCATTGGCACCCACAATGGTAATAAAATCGCCTTGATTAATTGTTAACGACAAATTCCGCAAAATTTTTGCTTCTGCCGGTGTGTGCTGGTTAACAGTGGTTGTCACTTTATCCAAAGTCAAAACTGCCTGCTTATTTTCCATTTTGGCTCACCCCTTTACGTAAAATTCCGTCCAACTTTAACGCATGTCGTAATTTGGGTAGCATTAGACAGATTGCTAAAATAATGGCCGAAATCAAATTTAGGTCATTAGTTGAAAAGCCTAATTGCAGAACAATTAATAAGACAAAACGATAAATGATACTACCTAAAATTACGGCAATTAACCGCTGATTAAGCGTTAAATAGCCGAAGACTACTTCACCGATAATAATTGAAGCTAACGCGATTACGATAATTCCAATACCCATATTGGCATCCGCATAACCATTATTTTGCGCAATTAAGGCACCAGCTAGACCAACTAGGCCGTTAGACAAAGTTAAACCTAAAATGGTCATATTATCGGTATTAATCCCTAGTGACCGCGCCATCATTTGGTTATCACCTGTTACAATGAAGGCTTGTCCTAAATCAGTTTCTAAAAACAAAGCGATTAATATAGTAATTAGAATAATTGTCCCGCCGCCAATTAGTACACTATCGAAATACCGTGGAAGTGATTGGAAGATTTTAGCTGAGAAAAAGGTCTTTTGCCCTAGCAATGAAACATTTGAGCCGCCCATAATTCGCAAGTTAACCGATAAGCAGCCCGTCATTACCAAGATTCCCGCCAGCAAAATTGGAATGTTACCTTTGGTATAAAGTAAGCCGGTAATTAACCCGCCAGCCGCGCCGCCTAAAAATCCTAGGAAAGTAGCCATCAATGGCGATGCCCCCTTAGTAATTGCCGTCACTGTAATGGCAGCACCTAGTGGGAATGTCCCTTCAACCGTCATATCAGGAAAATTTAAAATGCGAAATGTTAAAAATAAGGCAAGCCCTAGTAGAGCCCATAATAATCCTTGCCCAATACTTGAAGTTATTAAATTCATTTGATCACCTTCCCATGTTGACTAGCAGCACGAACAATTGCTGCTGGAATTTTAATATGTAATTTACGCATTTCCTTTTCATTTATCATATAATAGCCATTTTTAACCGTAGCAACTGGATAAATCGCTGGTTTTTTACCACGCAAGACTTTCGCAGCCATCACGCCAGCAAGCCTGCCCATTTCTCGTTGACTAATGACATAAGAAGCTAGACCGCCATCAGGCATCATCGTTTCTGCACACGGAAAGACCGGAATATTAGCATTATTAGCAACATTTACCAGTGTCTTCATTGCCGAAGCCACACCATTATCTTGGGGCGCATAAATCGCATCAACTTGGCTTACCATTTGATTAGCTACTTGCTGAAGATCATTGGTATTGGCAATGGTATACATCTTAGGGATTAGACCTGCCTGTTTAACAACTTGCGCAAACGCGTGAGCATTCGTCTGGCCGCCATGATCTGATGACGTATAGATAATACCGATTTTCTTAGCTCGCGGCATAATTGCGTGCAGCAATGCAAATTGCTTAGATACTGGGTTGAGTCCCGATGTTCCCGTGATATTGCCGCCGGGGCGCTCTTCACTTTTGACTAAACCGCTAGCTGCTGGGGTAGAAATCCCTGCCAAAATAATTGGTGTTGTTTTAGGGGCACTATTAGCTAGAGCCTGTGCCGCTGGGGTCGCAATTCCCACCAGTAGTGAATCTTTATTAGCTAACTGTTGAGACATCGTTTTTAAGTTGCTTTGGTCTCCTTGGGCATTCAAAAAATCAATTTTGAGATTTTTGCCGGTAGTAAATCCTTCCTCTTTTAAGCCGGCGACCACTCCGTGATGAATTTGATCAAGTGCTGGGTGGGTCATCATTTGTAAAATACCAACATGGACGACCTCTGATTTAGACGCCGTTTGACTAGCGGTTTTGGGAGCCACTACCAAGTCAATCCCAAGAAACAATAGAATTGCACTAATAAATGCGAGCATTCGTTTCATTTTTTCTCCTTAGTTTTTGTTAAATCCGGGCATTTTGACAACAAAAAAAGGCAAACCAGCATTTTGCTCTGGTCTGCCCTAAGGACGCAAAGCCTGCTGCACGTTTTACCATGCAAACAAACTTCGTCAAGTTAAAAGTAGTCAGCACGGATACAAACTGTTTGCCAGATCGTATCCGTTCAAGACGATTACGATCAATCCTGCTGGCTTTGCCAACTCTTATTCAGGTTTAATGTGAACGATTGAATCATAATTATTTCCTTTCTCTAATAAATTATCCTAAGTTTAACCGATTTTTAATTAATGTCAAGCAAATTTTTAAAGCTTTGACCATTTAACCTGCAAAAATAACCATTTATCTCCCAGAGATAGTAATTTAAGTAAAAAGCGAATATATTTAAAATGGCAACAGAAAGGAAGTAATATTACATGCTTGTAAAATTTAACATAGATCCCCAGTTTAAGCCCACTTGGATTGCTATTAATACGGATAAGAAAACCACTAAGTTAGAAAAAATGGCCTGTTCTATCAAACATCTAGTTAACGACTGGCAAATTCAAGGAAGTAGAAATAACCAAATCAAAATGATTCCACTTTATGAAATTACCCGCTTTTATACGCAAAATAAATATGTTGTCTGTGAAGCAGGTGGGCAGACCTATCGCATAAAGGCAAGAATATACGAATTAAACAACAGTTTGCCGCCAAATACTTTTATTCAGATCTCCAGTTCTGAAATTGTTAGTCTTGCTAGTATTGATAGCTTGACTTTAACCAAGACCGGCTGCTATCAGGTCAATTTAACTACTGGCGAAACAACTTTTACCTCAAGAAGATACATGCAAAAGTTAAGAAAGGAATTTTTACAATGAAATTATTTAAAAAAATCATCCGTTATGGCTGCTCAGGCATTCTATCAGGTATTGCTATCGGCTTTATTATTGCCCTCTGCTGTAATCTTATTGACCAAACAAACTACTTCGTGCCATCAAATCCACCCTTCTTACACAGATTTTCTTCTGTTACCTTAGCAACTTTAATTTCTGCAATTCTCTGGGCTCTGATGGGCTTTCTAGGAGGAGCTTCAGCGATTATCTTCATGCAAGAAAGATGGAGCATTACTAAGCAAACAGTTATTCACTTCATTGTAATGTTTTGCTTGTTTACACCTCTGGCCATTTTAGCAGGCTGGTTCCCGCTAAACTTCCTGTGGTTCAGTCTTTATACCCTAATCTTCATCATTGTTTACGCCATTATTTGGTACATTTCAATGCTTAAAGCAAAAAAGCAAATCAGTAAAATTAACCGCGCAATCAAAGAAAACAATTAATAATAATTATTCGTTTCATCTCCTTGAATCATCTTATCAAAACTCCTATAATCATTTCTTATAATCTTAGAAACATAATATTTTAATTTACGGAGGAAAACCAATGATTGGTTGTAGCAGTTTTACACTAGAAACTAAGGACAAAAAGCACTTTTTGTCACGAACAATGGACTTTATGATGGAAATGGCTGAACAAGTCGTTTATACACCCATCAACAAAACTTTTAAAGTTGCTTACAGTGTTGAGCAAGAAATCACTAGCAAGAGAGCTTTTATCGGCTTAGGCGAAATTCAGGAATACGACCATGCCCCTGTAACTTTTGATGGTGTTAACGACAAAGGTGTCATGGGTGCCACTCTGTACTTCCCAGGTTATGCCAGTTACCACGAAAAAGCGCAAGCTGGTACTTGGGCAGTCTCACCTGACAAAGTGATTTCTGTAATTTTGTCACAAGCTGCTAACTTAGACGATGTTGCAGAGCTTTTCCAAGAGCAAATCACAATTGTAAATGACGCCAACCCAACACTTAAGGCTGTCTCGCCACTGCACTTTATCTTTTCTGACACTACCGGCAAAAGCCTAATCGTTGAACCTGAAGAAGATGGTGTTCATATCATTAAGGATTCAATTGGTGTCATGACTAACAGTCCTGATTATCGTTGGCATGAAACTAATTTGCGCAATTATTTGTCAATTACTCCTAAGCAGCATGACGATGTTGCCTTTTTAGGCAAAACTTTAAAGCCATTCAGTCAGGGTTCTGGTACCTTCGGCTTGCCAGGTGATTATACTCCAGTTTCTCGCTTCGTCAGAACTGCCTTCATGAAGAACAACGTCGAACAGCCAGCTGATGAAACTGCTGCTGTCAGCCTTGCTCATCATATGCTTGAACCTGTCAGCATCCCGCGCGGAATTGTTGTTACACCTAACGATACCTTTGATTATACTTGTTACAGTGCCTACATCTGTGCCGAATCCAGAAGCTATTACTACTCAACTTACAACAACCAACGAATTCGCTGCGTACGTTTAACTCCAGAATTATTGCAAGAAACAGATTATAAAGAATTCAAGGTCAACCCTAAAGAAGACATTGATTACCAAAATTAGAAAAATAAAAAGCATGTTCACATTAAATAGTGAACATGCTTTTTTATAATATTAATTATTTTACCTGATCCGGCTTCTTATTGAAGCGATATTTACGACCAATAAATACTAGCAAAATCATTCCTGCAATTAAAATAGCACCAAACATGAATACAGCATTAAATGTCTTAGTTGAATCATAAATCATACTCAAAAGTGGCACAGCAAAAGCAGCTAAAATATATGTAATAGTATTTACATATGAATATCCTATATCAAAAGCTTCACCGAACATATCACGAGCAAATATTTGTTGACCTGGACCATAAATATCAGTCAAAATATCTGCACCAACTGCAGCTACAAGTGCAAAAGCAACTGTATGTGTATTAGTAGCAGTTATCAAAAGTATAAAAGTTAAAAAGCCACCAAATAACCACACAGGTAAAGCTTTCCTACCACCAAATTTATCAGTAGTAAAAGCGAAAATAGGAGCAATTACAATATCAACCGCTGTCATGATTGTTTCCATTAATCCACCTGTAGTTGAGCCAAAACCTACTGAAGTAGCATAAGTTGGGAACAGTTGATTAATATTAGAAGCAAAAGCAATAAAAATGAAGAATAATAACACAATTAAAAATGCACCGGAAAAAATAACCGTCTTACTTGAAAAACTACCCGAACTTTTATCTTCTTCAGTATCTTCCTCTTCTTCACTACTTAAATCATAACCATAAGGCTTTAAGCCGATTTTTTCCGGTTTTAGTCTAATAACTAATGCAGATGGAATTCCAACTACCAAAGCAATGATAGATAAAATCATCATTGTAGTTCGCCAACCAATATTAGCAATCATTAACGTAGTTGCTGGCGTCATAATAAGTAAATAAATAGTTGCTACAAAAGAAGCAGCAGTAAACGCAAAATTTCTTCTCTTTTCAAACCAATTATTAATAACTATGCCTTGAATAACCAATCCACTAAAGCCACAACAAACACCAATTACTGCAGCTAAAATATACATTGTCCAAATATTTGAAGCATGTGATAATAAAAAGATACTACCAGAGCCAATAATAATTGCCGCTAAAATTGTAAAAGTTAAATTTATTTTTTCAATAAACCTACCAACTAAGGGCATAGTAGCAGCAAGTGCTAAGTTAACAATTGTGTAATACATTGATGTAACCGTTAAACTAGCACCCATTGATTTAACTAATGGATCCAAGAAAAGACTAATCATTCCAGTAAATGTATCTTCCATAACACTTGCTAGTAAGCCAACAGCCAAGATTATTATCCATGGATAAATTTTCTGTTTTGTTTTCATTATTTGCCTTTCTATAAATTTTGTTTTTTAACATTAATATTAATTTTCAGCAGCATTTTGCCCAGCTAATCTACCAAAAGTTTGTGCATGACTGCAAGTTAAACCTGGGACATGATCAGGATAACTACCCCAGAAGAAACCACCACTACAATTACCTGCTGCATATAAATGAGGAATAGCTTTCCCCTCTTCTGTAATAACTTCCATATTTGTATTAATGCGTAAGCCATCAAGGGTAGCTAATAATCTACCACCTAAAATTGCACCATAAAATGGGCCTTTAGTAACCGGAACTAATCTAAATGCTTCTTTACCAAAATCTGTATCCTTCTTTTGAGCACACATTTGATTATAGCGAGTAACGCTTTTTACTAAATTATCCTTAGGCATATCTAATTTATCAGCAAGTTCTTCAATCGTATCAGCCTTTTGAATAAAACCCTCTTTTAATCTAGAAGCAATTTCATCCCGATTTTCTTCTGTATTATAGAAACCTGGCCATCCTAATCTTGCACATCCTTCAGTATGAAATTGTGCTAAATTATCTAATGTATCTTCATCCCAAATAGCAGCTTCTAAATATCCTGGTTGTTTAGCTGAACTATTTGTATCAAATTCATAAGGTTCACTTTCATTAAAGTAACGCTCTCCATTTAGATTTACTTTTAATAATGGATATGATCCCATCCAGAAATAACCAACATCCTTAAAGCCTTTGATATAATATTCTTTAGCATTTGTACCAACAGGAACAGCCCCACGATTAAACACAATCTCTGCTGGTTCTTCATCTTTAGCTGCACCAATCTCCATTGCTGCTATAATTCCTGAACCATCATCACGTGGACTGTCGGAATAAACATTCTTTTTTAATGCTAATGGATCCCATTTCTTCATTAAATCTTCGTTAGAGCCATATCCACCCGTACATAAAATTACGCCTTTACGTGCCATATATTCTGTCATAGCACCAGTTCTGCGGTCCCCGGCAGCAATGCCAATGACTTTACCTGAATCATCAGTAATCAATTTTTCTAATTTTGTGTTAAATTTAGTAGTAACTCCCAACTCAACAGCCTTATCAATTACCCATTGACCATAAAAAACATCTTTTCCATCAGCACTAGCAACATCATGTTCTGTTGGAAAAGAGGTATTAATTAGCGTTTCATATGAAGCATCTTTTTCAGCAAATAAGTGACAATTATGTGGTTTTAAGACATTATCTTCAAGCCAATCCACAGTTTCAGCACTATTATCTGCCCATTTCCAAAGCAAGCGTTGGTCAATATTATCTTGCGTGAAAGCTGATAAGAAGTTAATTAACTTCGTTTTATCTACTTTGATGCCTGCTTTTTTTTGAGCTTTTGTATCAATTCCGGCTATTGACAAGCGGTATAAATAACCTGCACTTCCTTGCTTATCAATTAAAAGTACCTTCGCACCCTTTTCTGCAGCAGCACATGCAGCCATTCCACCTGCATTACTTGCACCAACTACAATTACATCATAATTAGTTGCTTCCATATTTTTCTCCTCTTAATTCAAACATATTGAACAAATTTCACAATATTAAATATATCATTGATTCCAGACACTACTTAACGTAGTTATAGATAGCTTATTTAAATAATAGATAACAAAAAAATAGAGACAGCAATAGTTAAATTGCTGCCTCTATTTTTATTTCAAATTGTTTTACCAATATAAATTAATATTCTCATCAAGATATTTTTTGGTTGTTTGCCTAAAAATTCTAACAATTTGTGCAATATTAAACGATTTACTTAATGTTTTCATAAAAGCCAATCCGTATTCCGGACACTCTTCATACCTAAAAGGAATATAACTAATATTTTTATGACTTAAATTAGCAGTAAAATTTGGCAATACACCTAGCCCCCATCCAGCTCCAACATACGAATCCATTGTAAAAAGATCAGAAACATATTTAATACGTGAACTACCTATCTTTTCAACCAAAAAATTTTGCATTTTTTGCTGCACTGGTAAAGAACTATCCGTTTCAAGTAAAAAAATTGTTTTATCACTGCCACGTAAATCACGATAATCCAAAAAATGTTGCACACTAGGTAAAGATTTTTTAGAACAAGAAACCATAAATTTTCCCATAATTAATGGTTCAAAATTTATTCCATCAATTGCATCAACTATATCATTAGAAACTAAACAGGCATCAATCTGATGTCGGGATAATTCAGAAACAATATTATCTAAATAATTTACTTTGAACTCAATATCAATTTGACTGTTCTCTTTTTTTAATTCTTTTAAAAACAATGGAATAGTCTTTTGTTCCAAAGGTGTACTAAACAAGCCAACTCTAAAAGTACTCCCTATACCGTCTTTTTGCTGATTTATTTTGTTCTTAGCTATCTCCATTTCTTTTAAGATACTCCGTGCCACTTGATAAAAATATCTTCCTGCTGAGGTAACGTCTAATCCATGAGTTGTTCGGTTTAATAATAAAATATTTAATTCTGCTTCTAAATCTTTAATATTCTTAGATACAGACGACTGTGATAAATTCAATTTTCGTGCAGTTAACGTGAAACTAGCATTTTCAACAACTGTTATAAAACAAGATAATTGCGTAAAATTCATTACTATACCAACCTACTTTAAAATTTATATTAATTATAGCAAACATAATATCCATAATTAGGCATAGTTATTAATAAGATTACCTATATATTTTTTACACAACTTAATTAACAGTAAAAAACTTCTAATTGTCATTTTTGTTCAACAATTAGAAGCCTTTTAATTCATATTCATTTATAAAATCTTAAAATACGTCAGTCCAACAACTATCACCATCATTATAATAATCATCATTGCAGCATGCTTGCCATTCATTTTCTTCAAAATATAATAAACAGCAACTGTAACTAGTAAACTAAGCAAGCCTGGCATAATTTTGTCAAGCATTGACTGAACGCTAATAACATTATTACCTACTTTACTTGATATATTAGAATGAACAGCAATTTTTATTGGTGTTTTTACTTTAATAACCGTTGAAATTAAGGCGCCAACAACCATTAATCCAACAACATTTGCCATAGTTGAAATTCGCTGAATAACATCACTTTGTTGATTATTATTTAAAAATGCAATACCTTTTTTATATCCAAAAGAAACTGCATAATATCTCATACCCATATTAATAACGTTATAAAGGATAAACATTAATATCGGTCCAAAAATACTACCACCAAAAGCAATTGAAGCCCCAATACTACCAACAATTGGTAACCAAGTAAATTTAATTAAGCTATCGCCTAAACCAGCCAATGGGCCCATTAATCCTGTTTTTAAAGGATTAATACCATCTTTTTCATCTGGCGAAGTAGTTTCTTCCATTGCAGCAGTTAAACCTAAAATAACGGCATCAAAGTTAACATGTGAATTATAAAAAACTAATTGACGTTTCATAGCTGCTGATAAATCTTTTTTATCAGGATAAATCTTGGCTAAAGCTGGCGCAATTGCCCGCATAAAGCCTACGCCTTGTAAAGTTTCATAATTCAATGTAATTCGCATTGTATTTAAGCGCATAAACATCCGCCAAATATCACGATTATTTAATTTATGTTCTGGTGCAGTCAACTTTTCTTCTGTCATAAGTCATAATCCTCCGCATCTTCATCGGTTTGATTTTCAAAATTAGTATTTGTAGTTACTCCATTACCTACCGACTTAATTTTAGGTTCACGCGTTGCTCGTTCATATAAAAATGCAAATACCAAAGCAATTAACGTAATAGGTAAAATGTCTAACTTCATATATGCAGAAAAAACAAATCCTAAAATAACAAACATCCATAGTTCGCCTTTTTTAAGCATTGTCATCATCAATAAGGCAATACCGACTGATGGAATAATCGAACCCGCTGTACTTAAACCATTAATAATAAATTTCGGTAAATCATTAATAGCCTGTTGAATTGCTCCAGCACCAAATTGCAAAGCCAAAAAAGTCGGAAAAGCACAAGCCAGACCATATAAAATAGCAGAAGGCCAAGTTAACCAATAAGTACCCTTTACATCCGCATTATCTGCCAATTTTTTAGCCCAACCATTAAGTGAACAGTTAACCGTTTCAATTAAAACTAATAGCTGCTGAGCTAAAATTGATGTAGGAACTGCCAAAGTAATTGCAGTGGCAATCATGGTTGAAATAGAACCATTACTATTACCCATAATAGCAAGCGAAGTGCTAATCATGGTTCCAGTAATTAAGTCTGGAGCCATATAAGCACCAACATCACCAATTCCCATCCACATAATTTCAAGAGTAGCGCCAATTGCTAAACTTGCTTGTAAATTTCCTAAAACAAGTCCAACAATTGGTGCCATTAACAATGGACGCCTAAACATCTTTGTACTAACATTATCAATTCCTAGCAAAAATGCTAAAACTGTTAGAATTAAGACTTTCATTTCTTCAAAACCTCACTTAGCTTTTCAACTCCATCTGTTGGGACCATTTGTATTTCAATGTTTACTCCTTGTTTAAGCAATTTTTCTAAAGTTGCCCGTTCTTCATCTGTTAAAAAGACAGCTTTTGTATATTGCTTACGCTGGTCATTACCTCTAATACCACCAATGTTTAAATCAGGTATCTTATAACCACTTGCAACTATTTTTTCTACTGTAAATGGTGACGCAAATAATAACATCGTCCTTCTGGTTATCGGATTATTAGGAACTATCTTCAAAAACTTCTCAGTCGTAAAAATATGCAACTTAATGTTACGTGGAACACTCATTTTTAATACATTAGACTGAATTTTATCTGCAGCAACTTTATCATCAACGATAATAACTTGTTCAATTTGTTTAACATTTAACCATGTTGTTACTACTTGCCCATGAATTAATCGATCATCAATTCTACAAAATTCCACTGACATCGTCTTCTTGCTCCTGTTCTTTAAATCTATCCGTTATATTTTGAAATCCCATTTTATATGACTTAGTAAGTGATTCTGCCAATTCATCTAATGACCGATTACGATTAGTAAATAAATCTAATAGCATTGGTAAATTCAACCCACTTAATACCAATACATTATCCTTTTCTAAACAAAATGTACCACTGACATTAGATGGTGTACCGCCCAAAATATCAACCAAGATAATTGTTCCTTTGCTTGTATCCAAGTTTTCATACATTTGTTGCATTTGCGTTTTAGCTTGATCTAAATTCAAATTTTCAGTAACAGCTAAATATGCACAATTATCTTGTTTACCAACAATCATTTCTGCACTATGCAAAGCTTCTTTTGCTAAATAGCCATGACTTGCTAGAATTACTGCAACTCCAGGTGTTTTATTAACCATGTTGTATCCCCTCCTCTAAATAAAAGTCTCTTGCTTGATTAATTTCAGTCATTGTTAAACCAAAATGTTTTTGAAAGTAATTATTTGAAGTACCAAAATCAACTTTAATTTTATTAATAGCCGCTTTAATATAACTTTCTCTTGTATCAATCATTGCCATTAAATAGTCAAGATAGGATTTTTTCTGAACTAATTGATGGTACAAATCATATTTCAATTGATTACGCTCTTCACGAATAGTTTTAGTCAATAAATAATCCTTAATAATATCTTCATCCTTAATATTTAACATTAATAAAATTAACATTGAGCCAAATCCTGTTCGATCCTTACCTCCGCGACAATGATGGAATAATGGCAGATTTTCTTTACGTATAACAGCTTTAAGCATCCGAGCATATGCTTTTTGTGCAACTGGAGAAGTAACCAAATCCTCATAACTAGCAATTACATTCTCACCACGATCATTAAGATATTTTTGCGGCACTTTGCCTGATGTAATTGATTCAACTAATTTTTCATTTTCACCTTTTAAATCTACTACATCAGCTGCAGCTTCTGAAAAACTTGACTGTGGATCACAATTCAATACTTGTAAAATAGTAGGGATAAATTTGTTAGGATGATATTCCCGTTCATGCGGCGAGCGATAATCTACAAGCGTACGTAAATTATAATTAGTCAAAATTTGCTGATCAATCTTATCCAATTTGGATAATTGATCTCCTCGATACAATATTCCCCACTTTAAAAAGCGCCCATCATTTGCCTCATATCCGCCCATATCACGAACATTTATGGCATTATTAAGCGGGATAACTCTTTCAGCAAAAATATTAGTTGAAAAGCCATTTTTAGCCTTAATTATGAAATATTTAGGCAGGGTTTCACGCGGGATATCTACTTGAAATTCACCTGTATCGCTAATTGCTAATACATTACTAATTTCATTATTGTTAGGATTGCTACCCACTAATAATTGATATGAATCTTGTTTAGCATTTAATAATTTGATTGTTAATCTGTTACTATCACGCTTCATATAAATACTTGGTAAAATATATGGTT
Source organism: Lactobacillus sp. ESL0785 (assembly GCF_029395455.1). Classification (NCBI taxonomy): domain Bacteria; kingdom Bacillati; phylum Bacillota; class Bacilli; order Lactobacillales; family Lactobacillaceae; genus Lactobacillus; species Lactobacillus sp. ESL0785. The sequence continues at coordinate 206,906 of NZ_CP113916.1, read as the reverse complement.
GTTCTTTCATTCTTTGTAACCCCTTTCAATTTTGAATGATACTACACAAAAATAATTTACGCAATATATTTTTTTAGAAAATTATTATCATTTTTAAGAAAGAAAGATTATACTACAATTCAAGACATAAACTCATATAATAATAGTAATAAGCTATACTAAGGAGAAAATCATTTTGAATTCACTAGTTGCCATCCAAAAAAATTATTTAAATTTTTCTAAAAATGAGAAAAGAATTGCAGATTATATTTTGCAAAATAGTCCCAAAATAAACAATATGAAGATTACAGAACTCGCTCATCAAACACAAACTTCTAATGCCACAGTTACCCGATTTGTTAAAAAAATTGGTTGTCAAAGTTACTCTGATATGAAAGTCAACATTAGCCAACATTTGATCAATACAGCATTTGAACAACAAGATGATATTTTAAATGAGGTCTTTAATTTTTACCAAATAGTTATCAAAAATACACAACAAATGATTGATCAATCTGCAATTAATCATTTTATAAAACTATTGCAAGAGCAAATCCATATTATAATAATAGGTGCTAGCAGTTCAGGTACTTCTGCTAAAACATTTGGTTTACGCTTAATGAGAATGGGAATTGATGCCTTAAGCATAGATGACCCCTATTGGATGCAAATGCGGGCAAGTATCGCCACCAAAAATGATCTATTTTTAGCAATATCAAATAGTGGAATAACTGATTGTATCGTTAAGACATTAACATCAGCTAAAAAGAATAAAGCGAAAGTTGTTTCTATTACCAGCTACCTAGATAATCCTGTTGCCCAATTAAGTGACCTTACTTTTCATGTTTATAATCCGCGATTTGCTAATAATAAAAAGTTTATTAATTCTCAATTTTCCAACATGTATTTAATAGATATCTTAACTTCCTATCTTCAAGAAAAAAGCAGATTCAAAAAAGCTATGCAAACAACCCGTTCAGCTATTGGAGATAAATAACCTGTAAATATTTCAAACTGACTGATACAGCAACCCAATGATCAATCAATCTTAATCAAAAAAGCTATGACTTGTAAATCGAGCCATAGCTTTTTAGTTAATTCAATTCTGTATAACGAGCCAAGTGAATTTGTTTTTCCGCAATTTGTTGTGGCAATTGCGGATCACACAAGAAGGCTACTTCCTGCGTGCGCGGAATTGTCAAACTTGACTGCTGCATAATACTTTGATCTAAAAATCCGGGATGACAAACCATCATTGGTACGTCATCAGCAGAAGTTTTTAACGTAAAATCAACGGCATGTTCAAAAGTACGGTAAGGATCATAATTCGGCTTCATACTATCCATGAAGGTCGTAATTGTCGTTTGCTCCTTAAATTTAACTGGATCTAACTCTAAATCAAATGGCAATAGCGGTAAATCATGCTTTTCAGCAACCATTGTCAATCCCTTAAGTAAGTTAGCACTATAAACTGCATGTGCTTCAAAGTAATCAGGTTTTTTATTTGTTAGTTGTAAAAAGCGCTGATATTGTGCCTCAATTTCCATGACCACTTCGTCCAAATTAACCAGGTCATGTTCGGCCTGACGGTATACCTTCGATGGCTTAAAAGAACCATCAGCGGTCACCAAACTTGGAATTAGTTTGGGATCAGTAATTGGGCGTCCTGCACAAATTACTGTGTGCATCCCTAAATCAAAATCAAAACCCTTCAGTAAGTTTAAGCCGTGAACAGTAGCAGCCATATTAACCATAACCCCAACATTGTTAATAATGCCATTTTTCACAGCTTCATAAATACCATAGTTAACGCCCTTAGAATAACCTAAGTCATCAGCACGAATAATCAAATTATGCATCAATATGTTCCTTTCTTAATTCTTAGTCTTTGGTTCAACTCCAATAAGATAAGTTGCAATCGCAGCAACTAGTAATGCAATCACACCGCTAATTACCCCGTTAATTAAGTTAGTAGTTGAACCACCAACATATCCGCTCAAACACATAAAGTTAGCAACTGGTACAACTACATAAGCTGATACGTGAGTTATTGCCGCATAAATACCACCAGCAAAACCGCCAAGCATCATGCCGATAAATGGTCGGCGATATTTAATTGCTAAACCATATAGTGCCGGTTCAGTAACACCGCCGATCAAGTTAGCAATAAAGTAACTGAATGCTAAGGATTTTTCCTTTTTATCCTTTAAACGTAGGCTGGCACCTAAACTCATACCGGCGACTGCCATGCTGGCTGCAATTGAACCAAGTAAAATAAAATTATCATGTCCGGTCTGCGCGACAATTGTAATCATCGCACTAATTAAGACCAAGTGCATCCCAGTCATTACCAGTAATTCCCAGAAGGCACCAATTAAGCCGACACCAATAATGGCAGCAATACCGCCCAATTCACCAAAAGAAATAATTCCTTTAGATACATATTCACCTAAAAAGCCACCCAAAGGTCCTAAAATGCAGAGTGATAACGGCAGCATAATTACAATCGTTAATGTTGGAGCAAAAATTGTTCTTAGTGAAGCCGTAATGTGCTTATTAAAAAAGCGTTCAATATAAGACATAATCCAAACAGATAACAGGATTGGTACCACTGTACTGGCATAATTAGTTAAATGCATTGGCAGGCCATAAACCGTGAATGGTTTGCCAGCAGCCACAATTTTAACTAAACCGGGATCCAGCATAATCGCGCCTAAGAAAATTCCCAAAATTGGCGACGTATTAAACTGCTTAGCAGCGGTATAGCCAATTGCAATCGGGAAGAAGTAAAATCCAGCATCCCCAACAAAAGTAAATAACTGGTACAAATCGCTATGAACTGAAATTACGTTCAACATAGTTGGTCCTAAGACAGCAACCAGCATCTTGAACATTGAAGCTGCAATTAACATTGGAATTAGTGGGGTTAAACTGCCGGCAATTTTATTTAAGATTGTATTACCAACAGATTTCCAAGTTCTTTTTTCTGTATTATTAACTGCTGCCTCATCCAAATTTTCATTAACTGGCGCAGCCGAAGTTAAGTTGCCTTCTGCAACAACGGCATCATAAACTTCGTTAACTGTCTGACCAATCACAATTTGATATTGACCGCCGGAACGAGCAACTCCAAGTACGCCGCCAATCTTTTTAACTTCGTCATCCTTAGGAACATTCATATCCTTTAAATTGAACCGCAGCCGCGTCATACAATGCGTAACACTGGCAACATTTCCGCTGCCGCCGACAGCTTGGTCAATCTGCTTCGCCATTTCTTGGTAATCTTTACTCATTTAATTCTCCTTTGATGTTAAGTAAGATAAATAATTACTGGTTTTGCTTAATAAGTATGTCTTGACTGGCAGTTTGCATGCCAAAATCCTTCGTCATCGTCCAATTTTGATTGACAGGTGCTAATTTAGTAAAAATCACCATCGTGGTCAAATCGGCATTATTTGCGGCTAAACTCTGACGGTCAAGTTTAATCAATGCTTGTCCCTGTTCAACGCTATCTCCTTGTTTAATCAGAGCCGTAAATCCAGCACCATTAAGATTGACTGTATCAATCCCAATATGAATTAAAATTTCATCGCCAGCTGGCGTTACCAGCCCTACTGCATGCTTTGATTCCGGTAACGACACAATTTTGCCAGCAACAGGAGCACTAACCGTGTCCGCAGCAGCTACCAACTTAATTGCAAAGCCATCACCCATCAACTTTTGTGAAAAAACCGGATCGTCAACCGTACTCAGGTCGGTAACTACTCCTGCTATTGGTGCAGTTACTGTAAACTCAGGCTTTTTCTTCTTAAAAAATCCAAACACAATTTCCCTCCAATAAAAAAACTCCCTGAAACAAGCTATTAGAAAGTATGCTAAAAATACTCAGCTAATGGTATGCCTCAAAGAGCAATAACCCATTGTTAGTCTGCAGCTATGCGCAGCTGCAAACGTTTTTAATATCAACAACTGCTATTCTACCGTAACCAATGTTAATTACAAAAATTTACGCACAGAAAAAGCCGCAGTCAATTAAACTGCAGCTTAAAAACTAACATTATTTTACTTATTACCTTCAGCTCTTGACTTATAAATACCACCATCGGTATTAATTACTAAGTCTTCACCTTCTGTAATAAAATCGGGTACTTGAACAACCAAACCCGTTTCCATCGTTGCCGGCTTACCAGAACCAGTTACCGTTGCACCTTTAATGCCAGGTTCTGTTTGCTTAACCTTCATTACAACAGTTGATGGTAATTCAACTCCCAGCAACTTGCTGCCGTTAGCAAATTCTAATTGAACTTCAATATTGGGAATTAAGTAAAGCTTATCATCACCTAATTGGTCACTAGAAACTTCATATTGTTCATAAGTTTCTGTATCCATGAAGGTATAAACATCACCTTCGTTATACAAATACTGGGCATTTTTCTTAGTAATATCGACCAAGTCAACCTTTTCTGTTGGGCGCATCGTCTTATGAACAACCGCACCACTTTCAACATTACGCAAGTCCATCTGCATCACGGTATTACCCTTACCAGGCTTGTGGTGATTGGCTTTAATTACCCGAATCAGCTTACCGTCTTGACTAAAAACCATACCCTTTTTTAAGTTAATTGCTTGTACCATGTTTATACTCCTTTAAATTCCAAAAATAATTATGCTTAAATTCAAAGTTATTCACGCTGGAGGCAAAGCAAATTTTTTAATTAATAATAAATAAATCCTGTTCATGTAATTAAGTATACCAAATTAAAAGTGTCTAAGATAGATTCGATCAATTAAATGTCCGTCAGTTTTATGCAAAATTAGACTCGCACGTTGCTTAGTGGGAGCAATATATTCACGTAAATTAACCAAATTAACCATTTGCCAAGTTTCTTGTGCTAATTGCAATGCATCAGCGCGCGGACCATTAGCCATTTGATAATAAAAATTATTGGGATTATTTTTATTTAATTCCAAAACACGCACGAACCGTTGCATAAACCATTGCTCAATTAATTCTTCAGCTGCATCAATATAAATTGAAAAATCAAAAAAATCGCTGGTTACAATTTGCCCATTTGTTGGTAACTGTAGCGTATTAATGCCTTCAATTATCAAAATATCCGGCTGCTTGACGTGACCATACTGCCCCGGCACAACATCACTTAGTTCTTGTGAATATAGCGGATAGACAATATCCGTCTTGCCTGCAAGCACATCTCGCAAAAAGTCATTCAGCAAGTTCATGTTATAACTTTCCGGAAAGCCTTTTCGATCAAACAAATGACGTCTTTTTAACTCTTGATTCGAATAAATAAAGCCATCTGTTGTCATTAAATGCACATTTAATTCTGGATATGTTCTGCTAAGCAAAACCTGTAATAGACGTGCTGTTGTGGATTTTCCAACAGCAACCGAACCTGAAATGCCAATAATAAACGGAGCAGCTGTAATCGCAGCATTTAAAAAGTTACTTTGTTTCTTCTGCAGTGCCCGTTTTTCTTGATAAACTAAATGTAGATACTCAATCAGACTACCATATATCTCACGGACATCGGTTAAGTTGACAACATCCCCTAATGACTTAATCTTCGCCAACTCAGCTTGGTTGATTTTAACCTGCTTATCTGAAGAAAATGATGCCCACTGATCCCGCTTAAATTGCAAATAATTTTTCATTTAATTGTCCTTTACCCTGTTTTCCTCTATTATAAGGTAAACAGATATTTCAACCAAAATATTTTTGGTTTCTTAATTAAAACGAAAAGAGTACTTATGCAAAACATAACTTTATTCGGTGATTCCTTATTTAACGGTTATCGTAACCACCACGACACTACCTTAATCACCGCAGGCCTGCAACAAATACTGGGAGCTAACTTCTATGTCAATAATATTTCTCAAAGTGGTGCCACAACTGCTGATGGCCTCAAACGTTTATCATTAGTTGACGAAGATAGTGATCTCGTTGTCTTGGAATTTGGCACTAACGATGCTGCTTCTACTTGGGGTATTCCCAGCAATCTTTATGCTCAAAATCTTCAAAAATTAATTACCGCAATTGGCGCTGCACGAATGATCATTATTGGACCTGCTTATCCCAATCCAGATAATTCAACTATCATGCAATATTACAGCAATGAAAGCTTAACGTGCTACAATCAAGTTGCACAAACTGTAGCAGCTGAACACAATATTCCTTTCGTTGATTTAATTGCTAATTTCAAGCATTTACCTAATATTTCATCTTACTATCAAGCAGATGGCCAACATTTTACTACCAAGGGCAATACTGTTTTAATTAATTTAGTTGCTACGGCAATTAACAAAAAACTTGTGCATTAACTGCACAAGTTTTTTCATTTATAAATCGTAATACATCATTATATGCTTAACATCTGCTTCAACAAATGGTTCACCCTGTGTCTTATAACCTAATGAATCATAGAATGGTTTTGCTTGCCACTGGGCATGACAATACAAGCGATCAGCACCTTGCTGCTGCAGGTATTCATGAACCTGCTTCATCATGTCAGTGCCTAAATGTTGTCCGCGAGCTGCCTTAGCTACAGCTACACGGCCGAGCATCCACTTGCCATCTTCTTGAAAGACGCGACAAACCGCTTGTGCCATTGTCTGCTCCTCATTCAACAAGTAAACCTGGATAGCGGTCAAATCCTCATCGTCTAATTCTGGTACCGTGATTTCTTGCTCGGTTACAAAAGTATTGATCCGTAAGCGGGCAATACAAAATACCTCACGCCCCGACATTTCATCAATTTTTTTAAAAACAAATTTTTCTTTTTCCACCATCAATTACCTCCTACTTTTCCTCATAAGTATGCGGGTCAACTGCAAGTAATGGACTCTTTTGTCCCGTATAAATTAAATCGAGTTTGTACATCGCACGTGAAGTAATTGTATAGACTAATTGCGTTTCATCAAGTTGATGATAGTTGGCCTCAGAAGCAGCCCACATAATAACGGCATCAAATTCTAATCCTTTAGCCAAATAAGACGGCACAACTAGTGTCCCGTCAACTAACCGCTGATTAGCTGTTGCAATCAGTGTCGCTTTGACGTTATTTTCTTGTAATTTTTGACTTACAAATTTGGCACTAGCCAAATCCTTAGTAATAATTGCCGTGGTCAGTTGCTCTTTACTATTATCCTGCAAAACCTGTTGCAGAACCTGAATCGTCTCAAGATCATTTTTACGACCCCACAAGACAGGCTTAGGTCCTTGCCGGTTAAAAGATTCAATCTTTTCTCCCTGCCGCAAAATCTGTTTAGTAAAATCGGTCAACTGCTTGGTTGAACGGTAAGACTTAGTCAATTGCACAACATCGGTCTTTTTAGGATCAAACAAACCACTAATCTGTTTTAATAAACTGCGACTTTCATCTTTTGTAAAAATCGCCTGGTTCAAGTCACCGAGCATTGTAAACTTCGCACGCGGGAAATTATACTTTAGATAACATAATTGAAATGGTGTGTAGTCCTGAATTTCATCGATAAAAGCATAACGCATTTCATAATTAACGTGCCGACCAGTAAGCAGGTCGTATAAGTATAAGTAAGCCGAAACATCATTCATATGAATATGATGCTGCTTAAAACTATCTTTTACCTTTGCTACATGCTTAGCCCAATCATCAGTGCTAATCTGCCATTTTGTTAAGTCTGTCATTTTTGGTACAGCCCGCAAAAAGCTCAAATACTGCGCCCGCATATTAATAAAATTATTATGCCGAATTTGTTGGTAAACTTTATCTAATGCTTTAACGACAATTTTACGACCTAAAAATTTTTCCTCTTTTTCTTCAGATTCAAATTCCTGATCTGGACGATCATAAAGAGCATTTAGCTGCTGCTTACTCAAACTTTCAATTGTTTCAGAAACCCAAGCTTTTTTCGTTTCCGCATTAATCTTGCGGTTAAGTGACTTAATCAATTCTTCACGCGTTGCGTCAATTCGATTACTCAAATTATAATTATCATTGTATGAATAGTAAAGTTCATTTATTTTATCCTTAGCAAAAAATGGGCGCTTTTTATTGCGAAAATAAATATCCTTAAAGACAACGCCTCGCTTATTGAGGTGCTCAGCATAACGCGTTACTAACTTAAAGAAACTCGTTGAATCCTTAAACTCGCCAATGGCTGTGTCTGCAGTTTGATCTTCAAACTGGTCAAACAAATTTTCCACTGTCATCCCTGGCAAACGCCGGCTAACAAACTGCCAGTAGGTCATCTGTACCATGTTTTGCTCGCCCATTTCTGGCAGAACATTTTTAATATAATCATTAAATAATTGATTAGGGCTAAACATAATCACATCACTACTGGTTAAGTTCCCACGATAACGATACAACAAGTAAGCAATTCGCTGCATAATCGCCGAAGTTTTTCCAGAACCGGCAGCACCTTGGACAAACAGCAAATCAGCACTAGTATTCCTGATAATCTTATTTTGCTCACGCTGAATTGTCGTCACAATGGACTTCATTTGTGTACTGGATTTTTCACCCAAAACTTCCAACAGCATTTGGTCACCAATTGATTCATTGGTATCAAACATGTTCACAATTTTACCGTCTTCAATCATAAATTGCCGTTTTTTCGTCATATCCACGGTAATTTCACCTTCAGGTGACAGATAAGAAACTTGCCCTAACTTACCATCATAATAAATTGAAGAAATTGGTGCCCGCCAATCATAAATTAAGAAGTGATTATCCTTATCCGCAAATGAACCCAGTCCAATATAGATTGTTTCTGGCTTTTCGCTGCCTTCTTTAAAATCAACCCGAGCAAAATACGGTTTCTTTTCTAAACGTTGTACAGTTCCAAGTTGCTTAGCAGAATGTTGCCAAGCATTCTCACGTTCATCAAGCAACTGTTGCTGCTGATGAATCGACAATGCCGTTTCCATTGATGTCGAATAACCATCATAATCAAGTCGTACATCATCGAAAAAGTGCGAATTAAGGTTTCGCGCTTCACCTTCAGCCGACTTAATCGCGGACGATAACTCTGCCTTTTTATCCTTAATCATCGCCAAAACATGGTTAAGATGTTTCTGTTCAAACTGCTTTTCATCCATTGCTTTTGTCATAAAGTCACCTGTTTTTTCAAAACTTGCATACTATTTTAACATGAAATAAGTTTAATATATAATTCTTAGACTTAATTAATAAGATTGCTAAAAGTTCATGAAAATTAGCGCAATTACTCCTATAATCTTCAGTATTGGAGATGATCTAAATTATGAAAAAATTGTTACATTTTTTGCGTAAATTATCTTGTGCATTAGTTGCAGCCTTAGCCCTCAGCAGCTTAGCTACACCCTTAAATAACTCACCTAGTGCACCAATGCAGATTGTTTTAGCCAAAAAAAGTGCAAAAAAGCATGCAGCTAAATCCATTAGAAAAATTGCTACCAACCAGGGTAAAGATTGTCATTGGCCTAAGAAAACCGCCAAAGTCTACATTGACTTAGATAATGATGAAGAATTAATTGCCGCCACAAACGATGCGATTACAGCTTGGAACAATACTGATACCTTTGCTTTAGTTCCAACTAATAATAGAAAAAAGGCTCAAATCATCATCGAGCCTATGTTCGATCCTGATACTGATGCCGCTGGACAAACTGGAATCAAATATAATCCCAAAACTAAGGTTATTTATACAGCAGATATCCAATTAAATGTGTATTACTTACAAAATTTTCTATATAATTATAGTTATCAACGAGTTGTCAATACCGTGGAACACGAATTAGGTCACGCCATTGGTCTTAACCATAATAAAGAAAAATCAGTGATGTACCCAGCAGGTTCACTTTATCCAATTGAACCCGTTGATATTGCCAATGTTAAGAAGATTTATCACGAGCAGTGATTTTCAAGTAGGAGTAACAGGATGAAAAGAATTTATATCATTCGTCACGGTCAAACTTATATTAACCGCTATAACAAAATGCAGGGTTGGTGCGATACGCCATTAACTGACGACGGAATTGCTGGTGCTGATGCGGCTGGGCAAGCGTTGAAAGATATCCCATTTGATATTGCATTATCAAGTGATCTAAAGCGAGCAAGTGACACTTGCGACATCATTATCAAGCACAACGTTAACCATAATGAAATCCAGCACATTGCCACGCCCTTTTTTCGTGAACACTTTTACGGCTATTTTGAAGGTATGGATACGGACATGGCATGGCAAATGATTGGTGGGCCTCATGGCTACAAGAACCACTACGATTTATTTAAAAATGAAACCATTGATACCGCAACTGATTGGATCAAAGAAGCAGATCCCTTTCATAATGCAGAAAACGCGGCAGAATATTGGCACCGCGTCGATCAGGGATTTGACCTAATTAGCCAACTTGATGGTGCAGAAAATATTCTATTAGTCACACATGGCTTTACCATTCGTAGTATTGCTGAACGCTTTAGCGATTTTGATATTACTCGTGGTCCCCGTAATGCATCCATTACCATCATGACAATGACTGAAAAAGAGAAAAAAGTTACTTCATATAACAAAATGAAGTTATAATTGGTACTTTCTTTCATAATTATGAAAGCGTATAATACAGTTAAATATTAATGAACAAGAGTCTATGGGGTGCTTAACAAGCTGAGATTAAACCCACGAACCTGATCTGGATAATACCAGCGCAAGGGATAGGCAATTAAGCAAAATCCCCTTCGTTATGTCGCGAAGAGGATTTTTTGTAGGCTGCTTGCTTTGAATTAGGAGGAAAAAATGACTAATAAAGGAAAACAAACCAAGAAGCTTACAATATTAGCAATTATGGTCGCACTCGATGTAGTGTTATCACCCATCTTTCGTGTAGAAGGGATGGCACCGATGTCCAGCGTCATTAATATCATTGGTGCCAGCATGTTAGGACCAGTTTACGTCACAATTATGGCAACCTTGTGTGGCATTATCAGAATGCTTATTATGGGTATTCCACCATTAGCCCTGACTGGCGCTATTTTTGGAGCACTTTTAGCCGGCATTTTTTATAAGTTAACCCGAAACATTTGGGCGGCCTGCCTTGGCGAAATTATCGGTACGGGAATTATCGGCTCGCTGCTTTCTTATCCGGTTATGGTTTGGTTCACTGGCAGCAGCAACAATCTTTACTGGTTTGTTTACACACCGCGGTTTATTGGAGCTGCCATTATTGGTTCTGCAGTTGCCTTGATTGTCTTACTAAAATTAGGTAAAGTGCGCCAATTTCAAAAAATTAGGCAATTATTTTTCGAATAAAAGTTAAAATATTTTACAAAATTCAAATACACCTGTAATAAAAATAGCGTCTTTCAAACTATAATAATAGATTTGATGGACGCTATTTATTTAATTATTCAATTACTTTATAAATCATGGGGTAAGGCTTAGCCTCATCTGCAATCTTAATACAGTTATAAAGCAGAGCCTTAATATCAGCAACATCTTTGCGGTTAGCATGAATTGTCAGCAAAGATTCACCTTTTTCAACCTTGTCGCCGACCTTCTTGTTAAGCTCAATACCAACACCATAATCAAGTTGATCATCAGCCTTTTCACGGCCGCCACCAAGCTTCATACTGGCAATGCCAACTTCATCTGCAGCTAATTGTGCTAAATAGCCACTTTCTAATGCTGGCAATTCAATCTGATATTGGGCGTGCGGCATAATGCTGTAGTCATCAATTACCTTACTATTGCCACCCTGAGCAATTACCATTGCCTTAAAGCGATCAAGAGCAGAACCATCAATAATCGTTTGTTCAAGCAATTGCCGAGCTTCTTCAATTGTCTTGGCTTTTTCACCTAAAACAACCATATGACTACCAAGTGTGAGTACTAGATCAACTAAATCTTTCGGACCCTTGCCTTTAAGTACATCAAGCGTTTCTTCAATTTCTAATGTATTACCAACTTTATTACCTAAAGGTTGGTTCATATCAGAAATCAGTGCCATGCACTTCATGCCGACACCCTTACCAATTTCTACTAAGGCATGTGCCAATTCTTCAGACTCTGGCAAGGTCTTCATAAAGGCACCAGAACCGGTTTTAACATCAATTACCAGCGCATCAGTTCCTGATGCGATTTTTTTACTCATAATTGAACTGGCAATTAACGGAATTGAATCAACAGTATCAGTCACATCCCGCAAAGCATAAATCTTCTTGTCTGCTGGTGCAATATTACCTGTAGCACCAATGATTGCTAATTTTTCTTTCTTAACTTGATCAATAAAAGCTTGTTCGCTGATCTCTACTTGATAACCTGGAATTGCCTCTAGCTTATCTAACGTACCGCCAGTGTGCCCAAGTCCGCGACCAGAAATCATTGGGACTGGGATGCCAGTTGCCGCAACCATTGCAGCCAACGGTAAACTTACCTTATCGCCAACACCACCAGTTGAGTGCTTATCAACCTTGATCCCAGGAATTCCGGATAAATCTAAATGATCACCTGAATTCATCATGTCCAAAGTCAAAGTCGACCGTTCATGGTCTGTCATATTGTTAAAATAAATAGCCATTAACAAAGCACTGGTTTGATAGTCTGGTATTGCGCCACTAACTACGCCATCAACAAAGAATTGAATTTCTTCGTCAGTTAATTCATGACCATTTCTCTTCTTATCAATTATATCTACCATTCTCATGGCATTCACCTCATTATTTATAGGTGAGTAATTCCTGTGCAATTGCTTGATCTAAAATAAATTCATTAGCATAGCCTGCCTTGATCACAGCATAGACCACTGGTGCCTTTAAAATACCACTAGCAACTAAAATTGAATGTTGCTTTTTCTTCAAATCATTTAGGCCAATCCCAACTGTTTTTTCATTTAGCTTAGGATCGACGATTTTACCATTATGGTCAATAAAACGGGAAACAATGTCACCAACAGCATCTTGTTGTAAAGCTGCTTTTTGCGTCTTACTAAAATATCCTAATTGGAACAACAAGGCATCTTTTCTAACTGTACCAACACTATACATTGCAATATTTGCTTTACGACCTAATTTAAGCGTATCCCGAATAAAGCGATCTTGTTCAACAATTTCCTTAGTCAATTTATCGTCAAAAAATGGCGGTAATGGCAGAAAATGTGCACTTGCCCCTAATGCATTAGCCAGGTCAGTCACACTTTCATTAGCGTAAGTTTCCTTACTATTAATGTTATCGCCACCCTTAAGTTGGACAATTTTAACATCAGGAACCGTCCGCTTTTTAAAATTAGATGTTACCATATGAATTGTTCTGCCCCAGCCAAGACCAACAATATCATGAGGCTTAATTAGATCGCTTAAATACTGTGCAGCATAGGCACCAACGCCTTTAACAGCAGTTAATTCACCGTTAAAATTATTGGGAACAACCATAATCTTTTTCTTAAATTCAGTAGATAATTGTTCACTTAGGTCTTCCGTACCAATAAATGGATTACAAATTTCAATTCTAACAATCCCAGATTCACGGGCTAACTTAAGTAATCGTGAGACTGTCGGACGCGATATACCTAAATGCTGAGCAATTTCTGATTGACCCAGATCATCTTCATAATAAAGCCTTGCAGCAGTCGCACTTAATGCCAACTTTTTTCTATCATATTTTTCAGCCATTTGATGTCTCCAATATAATTGGATCTATATTTCACAAAAACTTGTTATTTATTCTTCATTTATAATATAGATACTATTCTTAAACAAGTTTAACATATTCTAGTTACAAGTTAATAATTATATTAAAATATGATGTTCTTTATTCAGGTTAAATGCTTTTGCTATTTTAAGTAATTAAACTTATTGCAAAGAATTACTCAAATTATTTATTTACTTTAAATCAGCTAAGAAGCTAGTTCCAATACTATTACCTTCAACGCCAAAGTTATCCAAAACAGTAGCACCAAAATCAGAAAAGGTATCACGAATACCTAAGCTACCAGGATTAGTCATACTTGGTGAATAGGCAAGTAACGGTACATATTCTCTAGTGTGATCCGTACCCTTATAAGTTGGGTCATTACCATGGTCAGCGGTAATGATTAATAAATCATCATCGTTCATGTTGCTCATAACTGTTCCTAGACGCTTATCAAGATCCATCAAAGCTTGACCATCACCTGCAGTATTGCGGCGGTGACCATACATGGCATCAAAATCAACTAAATTAATGAAACAAAAACCAGTAAAGTCTTCTTTCATTACATGGTCAACATGATCCATTCCATCCATGTTGCTTTCATTATGATAACTTTCATCAATACCGTGACCTGAAAAAATATCCATTGTTTTACCAACAGCAATCGTCTTGTAACCAGCATTTTGCAAATGATCTAACACAGACTTACCTGTTGGCTCTAAGGTAAAGTCGTGTCGATTAGCAGTTCTTGTAAAGTGACCCTTACCATTGCCAACATATGGTCGAGCAATAATGCGCCCAACACGATATTCTGGTCCATTTACTAAACTTCTCGCATAACGTGAAATCCGGTATAGTTCTTCAACTGGAATGACATCTTCATGAGCAGCAATTTGTAAAACAGAATCACCAGAAGTATAGATAATTAAATCGCCAGTTTGCATTTGGTGTTCGCCAAGTTCTTCAATAATCTTGGTGCCTGATTCTGGCCGATTACCGACAATTTTGCGTCCAGAAAATTTAGAAATTTTATCTAATAAATCATCAGGAAAGCCATTAGGGAAGAAACTTAATTCTTGCATTACCGGCATTTCCATCATTTCCCAGTGGCCATCAAGACTATCTTTACCAACAGAAATTTCTTTCATTTTGCCAAAATGACCAACCGGCTGCTTAACCGCAGGAACACCTTCAATTGGAGTTTCACGTAAGTTAGACAAACCCAGCTTAGCAAAATTGGGCAACTTTAACCCGCCTTTAAAATATTCACCAATATGACCTAGAGTATCTGCACCAACATCATTAAAGTCTGCCGCATCCGGAGCTTCTCCAGTACCAATTGAGTCCATTACTAACCCAAAAATACGCTTATACTTCATTTTTTAAGCCTCGTAAAATTAAGATAAAATTTGAATTGTTGCACTAACACCTAAACGATTTGCACCAGCATCAATCATTGCTATTGCTTCATCGTAAGAGTGAATGCCACCTGAGGCCTTAACGCCTAAACGATCACCAACAGTTTCCCGCATTAATTTAACATCTTCAACCTTAGCACCGGCTGAGCTAAAACCAGTTGAGGTTTTAACAAAGTCAGCACCGGCTTTTTCAGAAAGTTCACAAGCACGAATCTTTTGATCCTTGTTTAAGAATGAAGTTTCAATAATAACCTTTAATAATTTATTTTCAGCATGAACAGCATCTACGACAGCCTTAATATCAGCCAAGACTGCATCATCATTGCCGCCAATTAATTCACCAACGTTAATTACCATGTCGATTTCTTCAGCACCGGCTTTAATAGCTTCAGTAGCTTCAAAAGCCTTAGCTTTGCTGCTCATTGCTCCAAGAGGGAAACCAACTACACAGCAGGTATTAACATCTGTACCCTTTAATTCTTCACTAACCAATTTTGCCCAGTAAGAATTAACACAAACTGAAGCAGTATTATATTGCTTAGCCTCGTTACAAATTTGTACGATGTCCTTCTTAGTTGCATTTGGCTTCAAAAGTGTATGATCTAAATATTTTGCTAATGTTGTTTTATCCATATTTAACAACCTCCTTGTGCTTAAAGTATAACTCATTTTTATCAAATGTAAATGTTTTAATTGAACATAAGTATTAAGCCTTGCTTATTGCCTTACTCTTTCTAATAGTGAACATTATTTCATTTAAATTATTTACAAATGATAAAAAACATGTTAATCTTATTAGCGATTACTGAAAGCGCTTGTTAAACAAGAGGGTTCAGCCAATTCAATAATTAATTTATATAGTAGTAATTAATATTTTTAAATTATAAGTAGGTCTAATTATGCAATTTTTATTTTTATTAACGGGCTTAGCGTTCGTCTTCGCTATCGGCTGGCTTGTCAGTAACGACCGTAAACACATCAAGTTTAAAAAAATGGGCGCTATGTTTGTTTTGCAGCTGATTATTTCTTTTCTTTGCCTCAAGACTTCTGGCGGTGTCAGCACTATGGGCGCTATTTCCAGCTTCTTTAGTTGGCTAATGGTTCAAGCCGCTGGCGGTGTTAACTTTGTCTTTGGCGGTTTAGTCATTCAAAAGGGAGCTTCCGTCTTCTTTTTAAATGTTTTAATGCCCATTGTTTTTATTTCAGCTCTTGTTGGTATTTTAAATTACCTCAAAATTTTGCCATTTATTATTAAGTGGACCGGTTTTATCCTTAATAAATTAGCTGGTATGGGCGAATTGGAAAGTTACTTCGCTGTTTCAACTGCAATTTTAGGACAACCAGAAGTTTTCTTAACCATTAAAGATACTATTCCTAAACTCGATGAAAAACGGCTCTACACCATTTGTGCTTCAGCGATGAGTGCGGTCTCAGCTGCTGTACTAGCTTCATACATGCAGCTAGTACCTGGTAAGTTTGTTGTTACTGCAGTCTTTCTCAACATTCTTTCAGCCTTGATTGTTTCCTGCATTGTTAATCCTTACGATGTAACTGATGCAGCAAGTATTAAAATTGAAACAGGCATGGAAAAAGAACCTTTCTTCCAAGTTATTGGCAACTACATTCAAGACGGCTTCAAATTAGCTGTAACTGTTGCTGCTATGCTGATTGGGTTCGTTGCGTTAATTACCTTTTTGAACAATACCTTTGCCATTATTTTTCACATTAGTTTTACCAACTTTTTGGGTTATCTTTTCTCACCAATCGCCTTTATCATGGGTGTACCAATGAAGGATATTACTAAGGTAGGTAGTCTAATGGCAACCAAGATTTTAACTAACGAATTCGTCGCTCTGGGTGAATTAAACAAGATAGCTGCTACTCTTTCACCTAAAGCCAACGCAATTATCTCTTCCTATTTAGTATCTTTTGCTAACTTCAGTGTAATTGGAATTATTACCGGTTCAATCAGATCAATCAATCAAAAAGCTGGTACTTTTGTTTCTAAATTCTCAATGAAATTATTATTGGGGGCTACTTTAGCCTCAATCTTAACCGGAACAATTGTTGGACTTTACTTTTAATTCCTAAAGCATCAAAACAGGCATTCACAATAAATGTGAATGCCTGTTTTGGTTTAACAATTAACCCCCAAAGTAAACACGCTGTACATCTGGATTAGCTAATAACTCCGACCCAGTACCCGATAGCTGAATGTTACCAGTTGCTAATACATAACCACGATCAGCAATTGCCAACGCTTGTTTAGCATTTTGTTCAATCAGTAAAATTGTTGTTCCTTTTTGATTTAATTCCTTAATAATCGTAAAAATTTCTTGAATAAATAATGGTGATAGACCCATTGAAGGTTCATCCAGAAGCAGTAACTTTGGTTGCGCCATCAATGCACGTCCCATAGCTAACATCTGCTGCTCACCACCAGAAAGTGTAGCTGCATCTTGATTTTTACGCTTTTTCAAAATGGGAAAGCGGGCAAAAATTTCTGTATAACTACGACTAACTTCATCATGATTTTTCGCTAAAAAAGCTCCCATCTGCAAGTTTTCCATTACTGTCATGCCAGCAAAAATATGTCGTCCTTCAGCTACTTGTGAAATGCCAGCAGCAACAATTTGTGGAGCCTGCTTATGTTGAATTTCTTTACCTTGATAAATAATTTCACCAGTTTTAGGTTTAAGTAAACCTGATATTGTTTTAACAATTGTTGATTTACCCGCACCATTAGCTCCAATCAAGGTGACGATTTCGCCTTGATTAATTTTAAAGTTAACGCCTTTAACAGCTTGAATGACGCCGTAATTAACTGATAGATTTTTTACTTCTAGCATTGTCATTATGCGTCACCTTCTCCCAAGTAAGCCTCAATTACTTGCGGATTTGCTTTGATTTCAGCTGGTGCACCTGCTGCTAAAATTTGTCCTTGATCCAAAACATAAATACGTTGTGCTAAATTCATAACTAGTGACATATCATGTTCAATTAATAAAACCGTAATTTCAAATTTTTCTTGAACATACTTAATTAATTGCGTTAAATCTGCTGTCTCTTCTGGATTCATCCCTGCCGCTGGTTCATCCAAAAATAGAATTTGCGGTCTTGTTGCTAGTGCCCGCACGATTTCTAGCCGGCGCTGAGTACCGTAAGGTAAATTTTTGGCTAATGTATTAGCATTAGCAGTTAAGTCAAAAATTGCTAGCAACTTACTAGCTGCTACCCGCATTTCACGTTCTGTTTGATAAAAAGCTGGCAAACGCAAAATCGTAGTAAGAAAACCTTCTTGATACTTATTAGTCATCGCTGTCAAGACATTATCCAGCACAGTTAAATCTTTAAATAAGCGAATATTTTGAAAAGTACGTGACAACCCTAAATCCGCAATCTTAGTAGCACTTTCCTTAGTTAAATCATAAGCGTGTTGCGCCTTTTGCAGTACAATCTTGCCACTGGTCACAGGAATCATCCCAGTTAACAAATTAAACAGTGTTGTCTTGCCAGCACCATTTGGGCCAATTAAAGCTACCAACTCACGTTGATCAAGATGCAGTGAAACGTCATTAACTGCGGTCAAGCCACCAAATTTGCGGACAACATGATCAACTTGCAATAAGTGCGTCATGATCTTACCTCTTTCTTTTTAGTAAACCGCCCAAATAAATTCTTAAAAGAGAATTCCCAATTGCCAAGTAGTCCTGATGGTTTAAAAATCATAATTAAAATTAAGGCAATTGCATAAATGACCATTCTTAATGAACCAAAATTTTGTAAGATCGTATCTAAAATACCTAAAACAATTGCAGCTAAAAAAGTACCTGTCATACTGCCAACACCACCTAAAACCACAATTACTAAGATAGAAATCGACTCCATAATACCAAAATCACTTGGGGCAATCGTCTGTAAATAGGAAGCATGCAGACTTCCCGCAAGAGCAGCAGTAACTCCACCTAAAACAAAGGCAGCTAATTTCCACTTAGTAGTATTAATCCCCATGGCAGAAGCAGCAATTTCATCTTCACGCACTGCCTTAATAGCGCGCCCATCGCGTGAGCGAATAAAGTTCATTAAAATAACTGTCGTGATACACACCAAAATGTAAACCGTCGGCCATGAACACAGTTGCGGAATATTAAACATACCACTAGAACCACCCGTGATTTTTAAATTATTAATCACATTGCGAATAATTTCGGCAGCCCCTAGCGTTGCAATTGCTAAATAGTCACCCTTTAACCGAATAAAGGTTGCTGTTCCAATAATCGCAGCAATAATCATTGCTAAAATCATCCCAACAAACAGTGACGTAATGAAGCCCAATTCTGTACTCCAATACTGGGTAATAATTGCCGTCGCATAAGCGCCAATCGCCATAAAACCAGCATGTCCTAGTGAAAACTGCCCACTAAAACCAATAATTAGGTTAAGTCCAGTTGCCAAAATAATATTAATCCCAATGGTAACCAGCATGTTTTCAATAAAAGCATCAATCACGCCGCAAGCAATTAGACCGTCGATCAAGCCAAAGCCTAAAATCATCACAACTAACCATGATAAGATATATTTCCAATTTGCTTTCATGCTGCCACCTAAACCTTTTCTTCAGTGTTCTTGCCAAAAATACCAGCCGGTAAAAAGAGCAAAATCACAATTAAAACTAGGTAAACAACTGCGTCTTTATAGGCTGATAATCCTATCGATTGGAAGAAAGTTTCCAAAATGCCGATTAAAAAGCCACCTAAGCTAGCTCCAGGAACTGAACCAATACCCCCTAAAACAGCAGCAACAAAGGCTTTAATCCCTGGCGTCATTCCCATTAAAGGATCAATCTGGTTATAATACATGCCGATTAAAATACCACCGGCACCAGCCAAAGCCGAACCTAAGGCAAAGGTAAACGAAATTGTATGATTGACGTTAACACCAACCAATTCAGCTGCTTCTGGATCAACAGAAACTGCCCGCATTGCGCGGCCCATTTTGGTTTTCTTAATAATTAATTGTAGTAATACCATCAAAATTAATGCCGTTAATAAAATTAAAATCTGAATATTAGAAATAAGTATGCCACCAATATGATAGTTAACCTGCTCAATAACTTGCGGAAAACTACGCGCATTAGACCCTACAAGATAGGACATACCGTTTTCTAATAAAAATGAAACTCCAATTGCCGTAATTAAGACTGCAATCCGCGGCGACTTACGTAAGGGGCGGTAAGCAAAATACTCTATTACCACCCCAGATACAGCACCCACAATCATTGCTGTCAGTAATGCCGTAATAAAATTGAAATGCCATAGACTAATTACATAATAAGCCGCAAAGGCACCAAGCATGTAGATATCGCCATGGGCGAAATTGATTAACTTGATAATGCCATAAACCATGCTATAACCAAGTGCCAGTAAAGCATATATTGACCCTAATGACAACGCGTTAATGATTTGCTGTAAGACTGTTTGCAAATTTTATCGCCCTTTCTAAAAAATAATTACTTAACACTAAACGAGTTACTTACTTTACCATTGGTCATTTGTTCAATTGCAATCGGCATCTCTGGATCATGCGTCTTATTAACCGTAATCTTACCGGTAACGCCGTCAAAGTCCTTAATCTTGGCAAGGCCAGCAGCGATTTTAACAGAATCATCAGATTTTTCATCTTCGATTGCTTGCTTAACCATGTAAACTGAATCATAAGCTAAAGCAGAAAATGTTGGTGCAGTTGTGTGGTAGCGAGCTTTATAAGCATTCATAAATTTAACAGCTGTGGGGTTTTTAGCTGCAACATGAACTGAAAATGGTGTCGTGTAATAAACATTAGTAGCATTTTTAGGACTAGCAATTTGAGCGAGCTTTGGATCAGCCATCCCATCACTACCAATAATTGGTACCTTAATCCCCATTTGCCGTGCTTGCTTAATAATTAAACCAGCTTCAGTATAGTAGCCAGGAACATAAATAGCATCAATCTTCTTACCTTTAAATGACGTTAAGACAGCATTAAAGTCCTTATCTCCTTCAGAATAAGTTTGGCTATCAACAATCTTACCTTTGAATGTTTGCTTAAACGCCTTAGCTAACCCTGTACCATAGTCACTTGAATTATCCGCAAAAACAGCAACCCGTTTTGCTTTTAATTGATTTTCTGCAAACTTAGCAGCACTACTTCCCTGAAAATTATTCTGGAAACATGCCCGGAAAACATAAGGTTGCACCTTACCATTCTTTTGCAGCGTATAACCTGGATCCGTTGCTGATGGACTGACACTAGGAACATCGGCTTTAGTTATGTTAGGAATTTCAGCGGTACCCGCATTGGTTGTTGCTGGCCCCACAATCGCTGCAACTTTATCTTTAGTTGTCAGTTGTGCTGCAACTGATGCGGATGTGGCAATTGTCGTTTTATTATCACGAATGATCAGCTTAACTTGCTTTTTATGACCATTAACATTAATCCCTCCGTCCTTATTAATTTCATCGGCTGCTAATTGAATTCCTTGCTTTTGCGCATTACCATAACCAGCTGCCGAACCAGATAATTCCATGTTGACTCCGATTTTGATAGTTTTAGCATCTTGGTGTGTGCCCTTACTTGCATTCTTAGCCGTACTGCAGCCTGTCATCATTAAGGCTATTACACCAGCTGACATCACACCCATTATTCGCTTAGTAATTCGTTTCATTTTATTGCTCCTTTATAAATTACCAACTAAAAAAACCTCATTCAACTTAACGAATGAGGTTTTACTTATTTATTAGTTAAGCCCCAATCATTAAGACGCAAACTAGGGCTTAACCTGTAAGATTACAATCAAGTAATCAGAATAGTTAAGTCCAGCGCTGCAAGAACAAGGCTAATAAAATCCATAAAAAAGGCATCTTAATCTTTTTATTAAGCAAATTATTAATTTCCATTAAGACTACCTCCTCTAAGTTTCATTTATATTTAATATATGCTATTATATGCAACTATTTATTGTGTGTCAAGCCGAATTAGAAAATAAGCTGATAATTTGCACAAAACAATATCTTAATCATAAATATTGCAAAAAGTGCCAACCTCATATAGAGATTGGCACTTTTATCTTATTAAATTAAACATTCAACACTTTATTCAAAAAGTCTTGCAAACGTGGATTTTGTGGATGATCAAAGATTGCTGCAGGTGTACCCTGCTCCAAAATTTTACCATCAGCGACAAAGACTACACGGTCAGCAACTTCTTTAGCAAAGCCCATTTCGTGGGTAACCACAACCATGGTCATCCCCTCTTTGGCTAATTTCTTCATAACTTCTAGCACATCGCCAACCATCTCCGGATCAAGTGCTGAAGTTGGTTCGTCAAACAGCATCACGTCAGGGTTCATTGCTAATGCTCGTGCAATTGCCACCCGCTGCTGCTGCCCACCTGACAATGACTTAACATCCGCATCAACTTTATCCTCTAATCCAACTGTCTTCAATAATTTTTCAGCTTGGGTACGCGCAGCAGCCTTATCTAACTTTTTAAGTTCAACTGGTGCCAGCATAATATTTTCACCAACAGACAAGTTATTAAATAGATTAAAGTGCTGAAAAACCATACCAATATTCTCACGCACCTTATTCATATCAGTTTTAGGATCAGCAATATTAACACCATCAACAATTACTGTTCCTGAAGTCGGTTCTTCAAGCTTGTTAAGCGTTCGCAGCAAGGTACTTTTACCAGAACCAGACGGTCCTATAATGACCACTACTTCATTATCAGCAACTGTTAAATCAATATCTTTTAAAACATGATTACTACCAAAATTTTTAACTAAGTTCTTTACTTCTATTTTTGCACTCATACACGTGTCCTCTTTTGTACCCAATTTGATAACCAAGTTAACAATGTAATGACAATTAGGTAAATAATTGCAATAATTGTCCAGACCTTAAAGCCCTCTAAGTTACGTGCGATAATAATTTTACCAGTCTGTGTTAATTCTAAGATTCCAATAATCGACAGAATTGACGTATCCTTTAAGGTAATAATGAACTGGTTAATAAACGATGGCACCATAATCTTAATTCCTTGCGGCAAGATAACTTTGCGCATTGCCTTACCAAATGGCAAGCCTAATGAACGTGCAGCTTCCATTTGACCAGAGTCAACAGCTTCAATTCCGCCTTTAACAAAAGCAGCAATATAAGCACCTTCATTTAAAGTTAAGGTTAATACACCCGCAACAAAGGCTGGAATCTTCTGCCCAGTTAAACTTGGAATCCCCGTATAAATGAACAACGCTAAAACTAATAGTGGCATTCCCCGGAAAAGATAAATTAAGGTACTGGAAAGACCATTACAGAACTTATTAGGTACAACACCCAGTAAACCAATCAAAACACCAAAAATTGTAGCAAAAATGATGGCAACAACTGTTAACCACATCGTTTCTGCAAAGCCTGATACTAAGGCATCTTTATTTTGCTTAAGTAAGCCAATAAAACTACGATCTTCATTATCTTGACCGTTATTAGCCACCTTCTTATCAGCTGTGCCTAAATATTTAGCCTTAATATCATCATACGTACCACTAGCTTTAAGGTCCTTTAATCCAGCATTAAAGGCAGCAAGCAAAGCCTTGTTTTGTCCTTTTTTAACGGCAAACGCATAAGGTGCCTTAACTGCTGGTGCAGTCACAATCTGCAGCTTAGTACCCTTCTTGATAGCGTACTGCATAACCGGCTGATCTTCAAAACAAGCAGCTGAGTTACCAGTTAAAACATCTTGATACATATTATTTGAATCATCAAAAGTTGTCGTCTTAAAACCATACTTTTTCTTAATGCTGTTAGCATATTGTGCACCCGCTGTACCGGTCTTAATCGCAACCTTTTTACCGCGTAATTGTGACAACTTAGTAACTTTACCTTTAGTTGCCATCACGACTCCTGACATAAAGTAAGGATCAGAAAAATCTATTTTTTTCGCACGTGCTGGTGTAATCGACATTCCAGCAATCATCCCGTCAATCTGACCGGATTCCAGCGCCTGCAGCGAACCGTTAAAGCCCATTGGCTTGATATTAACCTTGAAGCCCTGTTCCTGAGCAATATTCTTCAAAATATCAATATCAATGCCGATGTACTGATTGTTATTATTAGCAAATTCAAATGGTGGAAAAGTTACATCCGTCCCAATTGTAAAAGTTTTACCTTTTAAAGCTGGATTCATCTTGCTTCCAAGGTACTTGCCGACAATCTTATTATAAGTACCATTGGCCTTAATCTTCGCAAAGCCGGCGTTAAACATCTTAATTAATTCTTGATGTGTACCTTTTTTAACACCAAAACCATACCAACCAGTATTCGCTGCCTTAGTCACGATTTTTAGCTTCATGCCCTGATTAATCGCATATTGCATAACTGGCTGATCTTCAAAACAGGCTTCAGAATTGCCGGTCAATACATCTTGGTACATATTATCAGAATCATCAAAGGTCACTGTCTTAAAACCGTACTTTTTCTTTAAGCTTGTCGCATACTGTGCTGCTGCAGTCCCGGTTTTAATTGCTACTTTCTTGCCCTTTAAATCACTAAAACTGGTGATTTTACTATTTTTACCAACAGCCATTACCACACCAGTCTTAAAGTAAGGCGTCCCAAAGTCAAATTTAGCTTGTCGCTCCTTCGTGATTGTCATGCCGGCAATAATTCCATCCAATTGTCCGGATTGAACTGACTGGACGGCACCATTAAAACCAACTTGCTTAGTTTCAACTTTAAAACCTTCTTCTTTAGCAACCGCATTAATAATATCAATATCAATTCCGATATACTTATTATTATCATTGGCAAATTCAAATGGTGGATAAGTTACATCCGTCCCAATTTCATAGGTTTTAGCATCTGCCTTCCCGGCAAAAATACTAAAGCACATCAACATCATTCCTAGGATAAGCATCCCAAAAATGCTCTTTTGCAATCGTTTGTGCATAAAATTCGCTCCCAAAATTAAAACTAAATTATATATTTAATCAAAAACAAATGTATAACTATGTTTTCTATCTTACCATATTTATCGCAATTGAATATCTATCGTCCTCAATCTAATAAGAAAATTAAAAAACGAGCTCCATTTACTATGAAGTTCGCTGTTATTTTTTAAAATTTACGGAAACGAGCATGCCGTTTAGCTAATAATTGCTTTAAATCAACTTGATCAAAATCAACCAGTTGTTCAGCAATTAATTGCTGCAATTTTGCCGCCCCATTATCAAGAACACTTTCTGGCAAAACACGTTCAAGCACGCCTTTTTCCTTAAGCCATTCGGGTTCAATATGCATTAACTTAGCTGCATCTTGAGCACGCTGACCATCTTTCCACATAATTGAAGCAAAACCTTCCGGCGAAACCACAGTATACATACTATGTTCAAGCGCCCAAACTTGATCACTGCAGGCCAAGGCCAAGGCCCCACCAGAACCAGCTTCACCAATAATAATTGCCAAAAGTGGCACTTTGAGCTGCAGCATTTCGCTGATATTGTTTGCCAAAATCTGACCTTGACCACTAGCTTCTGCATCAGCACCGGGATATGCTCCCGGTGTATTAATCAATGTAATTACCGGGCAATTGAGACTTTCAGCAGTTTTCATAATGCGCAATGCTTTACGGTAACCTTGTGGTGTCGGACTACCAAAGTTAGTTGCTAACCGCTGGTCCAGATCCTTACCCTTATTTGTAGCAATCACGCAAACTGCACGTTTATCTAAACTAGCAAATCCACCAACAATTGCTGCATCATCACCAGCTGTGCGATCACCATGCATTTCAAAAAAGTCAGGAAACAATTGCTTAATTAGCGCACGCATATCGGTCTTATCATCTTGTCTAGCGCCAGCCATAATTGCTGCTATCTTCTTATTTGCCATTAAGCTTCGCCCCACTTTCGGTTAGCAAAAATCGTCAACAATTGTGCCAACTGATCTACTTGTTGATTTCGTGGGACAATTGCGTCAACAAAACCATTTTGATAAGCATTTTCAGCACTTTGAAAACCTTGTGGTAACTTTTTATGGATTGTCTGTTCAATAACACGCCGCCCAGCAAAGGCTAACATTGCCTTAGGCTCAGCCAAAATAATATCAGCTTGTGAAGCAAAACTAGCCGTTACCCCACCAGTTGTTGGATCCATAATGACAACAATATATGGTAAACCAGCCGCACGATGATCATTAACAGCTTGCGAAATTTTAGCCATCTGCATCAACGACTGAATTCCTTCTTGCATGCGCGCACCACCAGAAGCCGTAAACATAATTACCGGTAAACTTAATTTCGTTGCTTTTTCAAATAAACGAGTTATCCGTTCACCGTTAGCAGTACCAAGACTACCCATGATAAATACCGGATCCATAATTCCTAACGCAACGGGATTTCCTTTAATCTCTGCTTGTCCCGTTAAGACAGCATCCTGCAACTTAGTCTGTTCACGTGCTTTAGTCAATTTTTCTTGATAACCAGGAAAATTTAACGGATCAGTTGTCACTAAATCAGCATCCCATTCCGTAAACTGCTTAGTCAGCATCTTTAACCGCTGCCGCGCAGTCACACGAAAGCCATAGCCACAATTAGGACACACATGGTACTTGCCTGAACGCGTAAAGTAAAATTTAGCACCGCAATTTTTGCAATAACGAAAAATTCCTTTAGGAATTTTCTCTTCATAATCTTTCAGCGCTTGTTTCGGATGACGCGCAAATTTGACCATTATTTGTCCTCCTTTTGCGCCTGCTTGATGTAATTAGGTAAGAATGTTTGATCTAAATAGGTAATCAAATAATTACCAGCATTAAAAACTGGATCTTCCAGCAATTTAATCAAAAATGAGCAATTAGTGGTTAATCCTGTAACTTGAAATTCATTCAAAGCATCAATTAATCGTCGAATCGCGACTGGACGATTTTCGGCATGAGCAATAATTTTTATAATCATTGAATCATAAAAAGGCGATACCGTATCACCGCTATTAACACCACTTTCAATCCGAATACCCAGACCGCCTGGTAAAGACATCTGCTTAATTGTTCCTGCTTGCGGACAAAAATTCTTTACTGGATCTTCCGCATTAATCCGAGCTTCAATTGCAGCACCATGAATCTTGATTTGCTTTTGTGTCAGCGGCAAATCTAGCCCAGCCGCAATCTTAATCTGTGCCTTCACCAAGTCAATGTGAGCGACTTCCTCGGTAATTGAATGCTCTACCTGAATTCGCGTATTCATTTCCATAAAATAAAAATGATGGTCAGGATCCATTAAAAATTCAATCGTACCTACATTCTCGTATTTAATTGCCTTAACTGCTTTAATCGCAATTTCTTGCAGATAGGTACGTTCAGCAGGATTAATTTGCGAACAAGGTGTTTCTTCAATTACCTTTTGGTGGTTACGCTGCATTGAACAATCACGCTCTGGCAAAGCAACAACATTGCCCGCTTGGTCGGCGATAATTTGCACTTCAATATGTTTAGCTGGCGAAATAATCTTTTCCACATACATTCGACCATCGCCAAAAGATAGACGTGCTTCTTCTTGCGCTTCTGCAAAAGCATTAGGCAAATCTTCCGGTTTTGCCACTTGCCTAATTCCTTTGCCACCGCCACCAGCAACTGCTTTAAGCATTACAGGAAAGCCGACTTCACGTGCTACTTGCAAAGCTTCATTACTATCTTTAACAAAGCCTTGACTACCGGGAATGACCGGCACATCATTTTGGCGCATAGCTTCACGAGCATTTGCCTTATTCCCCATCAATGAAATTGTTGCCGACTTTGGCCCAATAAAAGTTAAATGGCATTTTTCACATAATTGGGCAAATTCTGGACTTTCTGATAGAAAGCCATATCCCGGATGAATTGCCGTTGCACCAGTTAAAATCGCGGCACTAACGATGTTTTCCATCTTTAAATAAGAATCTGCCGGCTGCGGACCACCAATACAAACTGCTTCATCAGCTTCTTTGACGTGCTGGGCATTTTTATCAGCTGTTGAATAAACCGCCACTGATTTAATCCCCATTTCTCGTAAAGCCCGAATAACACGAATGGCAATCTCACCGCGATTAGCAATTAATACTTTTTCAAACATTTTTCACACCTTATTGAATTGCAAATGTTAATTCACACGTGCAGGCAACTTCGCCGTCGACTAACGCCTTCGCCTTACCAATTCCGGCACTACCGCGTAACTTATCTAGTTCCACTTCTAGCCGCAATGTGTCACCAGGAATAACCATTCTGCGAAAGCGAGCCTTCTTAATTCCGCCAAAATAAGCAGTCTTACCTTTAAATTCTGGCAGAGTCAGCAGAGCAATTGCGCCAGTTTGTGCTAAAGCTTCAACGATTAATACTCCGGGCATGACGGGATTTCCTGGAAAATGCCCTTGGAAAAATGCTTCGTTCATTGTCAAATTTTTACGCGCAATAGCGTATTTACCTGCTTGATAATCTAATACTCGGTCAACTAAAAGCATTGGGTAACGATGCGGAATAATCTTTTGAATCTGTGTAATATCAAGTGTTTGCAGGGTTTCTTGTTCTTGCATGTTCATCACCCTCTATTCCGGCGTTACCGTAAATAACGGCTGGTCATACTCAACCACTTCTTCATTAGCAACCAAAATTTCACTGATCGTGCCACTAATGTCACTTTTAACTTCCGTCATCATCTTCATGGCTTCGATTACACAGACAACATCGCCTTTTTCAACATGATCGCCAACTTTTTTATACTGCGGCTGGTCAGGATTAGCCTGTAAATAAACAATTCCCACTAACGGCGACTTAATTTGTGGCAGTACTGCATCTGCTGGAGCCGCTGGTTTAGCAGCAACAGCAACATTGCCACTAGGTGCAGCAGCAACGGCTGCCTGTTTTTTATCAATATCAATATGCCCACCGTCAAAATCCAAGTTTAACTTGGTGATGTTACTTTGATTAACCTGTTTTATTAATTTTTGGATTTCTTCAAAAGTCATCTAATTAACCCACCTTTTTAAAGCTAAAACCGCATTGTGACCGCCAAAGCCAAACGAATTACTAATTGTGTAATCAACTTGGCAGTTGCGATTTTCTGTTGTAACTAACTGCACTGGACATTCTGGAGCTTGCTCAGTCAGCCCAACGTTAACTGGCAACTGACCCGAATTCATTGCCGCTACACTAGCAATTGCCTCAATTGCACCAGCAGCACCTAATAAATGTCCAGTCATACTCTTAGTACTCGAAACCAGCACCGAACTATCAACGCCGAAGACTTGATTAATTGCTTTGGCTTCAGCAGAATCATTACCTTGGGTAGCTGTCCCATGTGCATTGACATAGCCAACTTCATCTGGCGTAATGCCAGCTTCGGCAATTGCCAACTCCATTGCCCGTGCTGCCTGCGTGCCAGCTGGATCCGGCGAAGTGATATGATAGGCATCCGATGAGGTTCCATAGCCAACCACTTCTCCTAAAATCTGCGCGCCACGTTCTTGTGCATGCTCTAATGACTCAAGAACAAGCGTACCTGCACCTTCACCCATCACAAAGCCGGAACGGTGCGCATCAAACGGCAAGCTTGCCTTGGCTGGATCCGTTTCTTTGGACAAGGTTGACAGAGCTGCAAAGCCGCCGATCCCGTCAGCATTAATTGCAGCTTCTGAACCTCCGGTAATCATTACATCGCAACGACCTTCCTTAATTTGGCGGTAAGCTTCACCAATTGCATTGGTTCCAGAAGCACAAGCCGTCACAATTGTCGTACTGATTGCTTGAGCACCATAACGAATTGACAAATTGCCAGCGGCCATATTAGCAATTGATACCGGAATAAACATTGGTGACAAACGATCTATACCTTTGTCATGCATCTTAATCGTCTGTTGCTCAATGGTGGTCAAGCCACCAATACCTGAGCCCCAAATAACGCCAAAACGATTACTGTCCGTGTTCTCTGCATTAATCCCCGACTGCTCCATTGCTTCATCCGTCGCATAAACAGCATATTGCGTAAATAAGTCCATTCTCTTAGTATCTTTTTTCTTCAAATGAACCAGCGGATCAAAGTCATCTAATTGACCAGCTAAAGTAACACCAGTTTCGGAAGCATCAAAATATGTAATTGGCTTAAAGCCAACTTTTTGTGCATTAATACTGGCTTCAAAGCTGGCTACATCATTACCAATGGGTGTTAATGCGCCCATCCCTGTAATTACAACTCTTGTCATTAACCCTTCTCCTTACTGCATCGTCAGGCCGCCATCAACAGTGATAACTTGACCCGTAATGTAATCATTTTGTGCTAAAAAGACTGCAGTTTGGGCAACTTCTTTAATCTGACCAAAACGCTTTAAAGGAATTTGCTTAGCAATCTCTGCTTGCCGCTTCTCACTCAAAGCTTCCGTCATCTGCGTAACAATCATGCCCGGCGCAATCGCATTACAACGCAAATTACGCAAAGCTGCTTCTTTAGCAACCGACTTAGTTAGACCAATTACGCCTGCCTTGCTGGCCGCATAATTAGCTTGGCCAATATTACCGGTTAAGCCCACAACACTAGCCATATTAATAAAACAACCTGAACGTTGTTTATACATTGGCCGCAAAGCTTGTCTAATTACGTTAAATGTTCCTACCAAGTTAGTCTGCAAGACCGCATTAAAATCATCTTCAGACATACGGTTAAGCAGCCCATCTTTATTGATACCGGCATTATTAACCACCACATCTAATTGACCAAAATGAGTCATAATCTGTTCAATCATTTTTTTAACTGACTCAGGTTTTGTAACATCCGAGCTAATATCAATTACAGATGTCGCAAACTGTTCAAATTCAGCTAGTACTTCTGGTGCAATTGGTTTGCGGGCGTTTAAAACAATTTTTGCGCCGCGTTGAGCAAAAGCCTTCGCAATCGCTAAGCCAATGCCACGTGAACTACCAGTAACTAGGACTACTTTATCTTTTAAATCCATTAATGTGCCTCCAATGCCGCAATGGTCTTTTGCAGTTCTACGCTGCTATCCAAGCGATAAGTTGGCAATTTGCGGTCAAGTTTGCGCGCAAACGAAATGAGCGTTCTACCAGGTCCGACTTCAATAACCGCAGTCAGATCAGCCTTATGTTCAGACAATGTCTTAGCAAAGTAGGTAGTTGAGATGAGCTGCTGCGTTAAATTAGCAGTCAGATTTTCTGGTGAAAATGCCATCTGCGTGGTGGTACTGTAAACAGGAAAAGTCCCCGTTTGCCAGTCAACCGTGCGCAATTCCGCGTTTAAATCAGCTTGAATTGGTGCCATCACTGGCGTATGAAAAGCGCCGCTAACCTTCAGCGGGACAACCCGTTTGCCAGCAGCTGTTAGTTCACTAGTAACCTGATCAACAGCAGCAGTTGCACCACCAATAACAATCTGCTGGGGAGTATTAACGTTGGCAATACCAACAGCCCCCAAACTTGTCGCTTCTTTACAGGCAGCTTGAACATCGACCAGATCAGCCTTCATCACAGCTGCCATCTTGCTTGGTGTATTGTCACTAGCCTGCTGCATCAACTCACCGCGACGTTTAATTAGCCGCAGAGCAGTCGCAAAATCAATGTGGCCACTAGCAGCTAAAGCACTGTATTCACCTAAACTCAGACCAATCCCGAATTTGGCTTCCGGTAAATTAGCTTCAATTAGCTGGTATAACCCATAACTGATGGCTAAAATTGCCGGCTGACAATAGCGCGTTGAGGCAAGTTTAGAAGCTTGCGCATCATCAAACAATAAACTAGGTAAGTCAAAGTCCAAAATCGTCGTAGCTTGGTCGATTACCTTGCGATAGGTTGGAATTGTCTCGTAAAGGTCTTGCGTCAAGCCTGTTTTTTGGGCACCTTGACCACTAAATAATAAGCCAATCATCGTTAGTTCTTGCCACTTAATAACTTATCAGCTTGCGTGTAAACATCATTCAGAATGTCAGCTGCTGATTCTTCTTTTTCAACCATTCCAGCGATTTCACCAGCCATGAACGAACCTGTATCAGAATCGCCATCAATTACAGCACGGCGTAAACTACCGCTGCCCAATTCTTCTAATTCCGCAAAATCTGGTTTGTCCTTAAGTGCCTCAGCTTTTTCAATCTTAATGTACTTTTTCGCCATCTTATTCTTCAAGACCCGTGACGGATGTCCTGCAAAGTCGCCAGTCACCATCGTGCTGGCATCCTTAGCCTTCAAAACGGCCTTCTTATAATTAGGGTGGACTTTAGATTCAGTAGCGACCAAGAACCGTGTACCCATCTGCACACCTTGAGCACCAAGCATGAAGGCAGCAGCCATGCCGCGGCCATCGCCAATCCCGCCAGCGGCAATCACTGGAATATTCACAGCATCGACAACCTGTGGTACTAAGGCCATCGTGGTTAACTTACCGATATGACCGCCGGATTCCATACCTTCAGCAACTACCGCATCAGCACCAACACGTTCCATCATTCGTGCTAATGCTACTGAACCAACAACTGGAATTACCTTAATGCCCGCAGCCTTAAAGTCCGCAACATATTTACCAGGATTCCCAGCACCTGTGGTTACAACAGCAACACTATCTTGATGAGCTAAAATCACCTTAACTACCTCTTCAGCGTAAGGTGAAAGCAACATCACATTAACGCCAAATGGTCGGTCAGTTAAACTTTTAGCTGTCTTAATTTCTGCTTCAACGACACTACCAGGAGCATTACCAGCACCGATAATTCCTAAGCCGCCAGCATTCGAAACAGCTGCTGCTAATTTACCATCAGCAACCCAGGCCATACCGCCTTGAAAGATGGGATACTTTAATCCCAAACTTTTCATAAATGGAGTTAATTCCATAAATTAGCCTTCTTTCGCATCCAATTGCTTCTTAACAAAGTTAACTAAATCTTGCACAGTGGCAATACCTTCTTCACTTTCGATTTTAATATCGAATTCATCTTCTAATTCATTAATTACTTCAAAGATATCAAGACTATCGGCATCTAGGTCATCCTTAATGTTTGCTTCTAAGGTGACAGCTTCTTCGTCTTCACCAGTTTCGTCTACAATAATTTCTTTTACTTTGTTAAAAATTTCTTGGTCCGTCATGTTAAAAAACTCCTTTAATTCATTAAAAAACAATTGCGGTGGTAGCAGTCGTCAAGCCGCCACCAAAACCACTTAAAATCAATTTTTGTCCGCGCTTGATGCGCCCAGTAGTAACTGCTTCATCAAGTAACAATGGCACACTAGCAGCTGAAGTATTGCCGTACTTGGCAACATTGCTCAAAAACTTCTCTTCGGGAACACCGAGATGATGAGCAATTGAAGTTAAAATTCGACCATTAGCTTGATGCAGAATAAACCAATCAACATCATTAAGCTGCCAAGTAGTTTGAGCAATTGCCCGTTCAATTGAAGCAGGCACCTCATGAGTCGCAAAACGATAAACCGCCCGACCATCCATCTCAAAGTAGTACTTATGCTTATCGGTCTGATCATTGCTAAACGCCGAATTAACTGGTTGATAACCAGCCGTTAACGTATCACCATCTTGACCATAAGCTGCTAAATCCTCAGCGATTAAGGCTGCTTGGGGACTTTGTTCAACTAATACCCCACCAGCACCATCACCGAATAAGACTGCCGTCGACCTTTCCTGCCAATCAACTAATTTAGACAAAACTTCTGCCCCAATCACAATTCCGCAGTGATAAGTTGCTAGCAACTTATCAGCGAGTGTCAGAGCATAGATAAAGCCAGAACACGCAGCATTAATATCAAAAGCTAAAGCATTTTTAGCTCCAATCTTACCCTGAACAATTGCTGCAGTCGCCGGTGTTAGATAATCCGGCGACATGGTAGCCACAATAATAAAATCAATTTTTTCAGCTGGGCAATTAGCCTTCTCAAGCAATTGCTGCGCTACTTTTATAGCCAAAGTTGAGGTTTGTTCATCTTGGGCAATATGACGCTGTTTAATTCCAGTTCGCGAAGAAATCCACTCATCTGAAGTGTCCATCATCGTTGTTAGATCATCATTAGTTACCACTTTAGGAGGAACATAATGCGCGGTCTGTTTTATTGTTAGACCCATTTAGTCTTACTCCTTTTTATCATCAATCTGAGATGGAAATTCAAGAAAGGCACGCAAGTTAAGCAACGCCCGTTCAATAATTGCAATTTGAGCAGCATTAAAACCGCTCAAGAATTTTTTAACCATATAGCGATGAAATGAATCATGAGCCCGATAAACTAGTCGCCCCCGATGAGTTAACCCTAGCCGAACAATCCGCCGATCATCATCGCCATGTATTCTCACAACATACCCTTTACGTACCAAGTTATTAACCATGGTAGTAACTGTACCAGCTGTAATCATCAATTCTTTTGCCAGCTGCGAACTCGTCTTGTGATCGTACATTGTCATTGCATCAATTGCATGAACTTCTTTAATCGAAATATCTTTAAACTCACTTTTGTGTAATTCCCGCTCTTCAACATGCATGATATCGGTATAAACAACCATCAGTAAATCATTGATTTCTTTTAAATTTGCTTCCACTTGTAGCACCCCCCTTCTAGCAAATATTAAATTACATATTTTACTAACTAAACTTAATTATTTTCAGTTAATAAAGCTTTTCAAAAATACTTTAGACATCAAAGTATTTTATGGCAGTATGATATTGCAATCTGATAAAATTGTCAAATTTATCCCCAAAAATGTCGTAGTTTTGCTAAAATGATTTTAAGGACTTAATAATTTACTTTGATTATCAAATCTTTTTTAGCTTTAAAATATCTGTGTACATATCATGAATAACAAAATTAACATTATCAAAGAGCAAAAAATTAAGCATTTATTAGTAGATTTACCAATAAAAATTTATTGGTATCAGCAAGTTGGTTCCACCAATATGGTTGCTCAAAAACTTTACCAACAAACTAAACTTTCCCAGTCCCTGTTAGTCGGCAGTGATTGTCAAACCGCCGGTTATGGTAAACGGCAGCGCCACTTTATTTCTAATACCGGTGGCGTTTATTTGTCACTGGTTACACATGTGCCGCAGCTAACCTCGCAAAATCAAGGCTTGCTTACAACCGGTATTGCTTGGTGTTTACACAAAACTATTCGGCAGCAATTCGGTATTAGCACTGATATCAAGTGGGTCAACGATTTGCTTTTGTACGGCCGTAAAATTGCTGGCATTCTAACTGAACAAGTGGCTGCGCAAACAGTCATTATCGGTATCGGTTGTAATCTATTCCAGCCTAACCTCGAACAGCAATTAGCCAGCAGTACCAACTTACTATCTTCTACGCCAACTAATGAGCAATTCTGCCATTTTGTCGCTGGACTAATTAAGCAGATTTGGACATTTTTACCCAATTTTGCTCAAGGCCAATTCTTACCCGAATATCAAAAATATCTACCAATGCTCGGCCAACAAGTAACTGTCCAACTAGGTAAGAAAGTCATTACAGGAACCGCATTAAAGCTCGACTCTCAAGCCAATCTTATCCTTAACTGTAACGGTCACGCACTAACTATCAACAGTGGTGAGGTTATCAAAATTAGATCAAACTAAAAAGACTGCAAAAATATTTGCAGTCTTTTAATTTTATAATTCTTTTGTCAATACAATTCGTTCATACAATTTAACGGTCAACCAGTAATACAAAAGGTACAACACAATAAAGATAGTAAACGGCAGCCAAATATTAGCATAGGGATTAGGCAATAATGCCTTGAAGAACTTTAAGCCAAACAAAACATCAATTATACCCAAAAGTCCTGGTAATAAGAACAACACACCAATTTCACTGCTAATTGAATGGCGTAGTACTTTTTGCCGAACGCCAATCTTAAAGAGCATCTTGTAGCGTAATTTATCACTAGCTGCTCCACTTAAAACTTTAAACATTAAGGTTGAAGCCAGCATTGTCAAAAAGGCAATACCCAAGAAGAAGCCCATGAATTCAAAGCCACTTGCCATATTCAACATCAGTTGGTAACTATACGGCTTACTAATACTATAAACATCTGCAAAACTTTTATCTTCTTTAACTTGTTGTTGTTCAATTTTTAGTAGCAGCGGATAATCTTGGTCAAAATTCTGAACATTAATAAAGTTTACAAATTTTTTCTTACCAGCTAATGTCTGCCATTTTGCAGGAGAAACTAAATGAATAATCTTCGGCATCCCGTTAGGAACCATCCCCCCAAAAGTATTATTAGCATCCGTTCCTGCCTTAGCCAATTGTGTTGTTGGTAAATTAACTTGATGGTATGTTTGCTGACCCTTGTTGAGCTTAAATTTCATTGTTTTAATCGGATTATTCTTAAATTCAGCCTGGTTAAAATAAAGGTCCTTAGATGTTTCTTTATAATGATAGATTTGCTCATATTTTATATTTAGTTTAGCCTTTTCACGCGCAACTTGCGGCGAATCGCTGACAATTATCGCATCGTAATAATTACTAATCTTAGCTTGGTCCTTCAGTGTATTAAAGTTTAAACCAACAGTAATGGCTCCTAAGGCTAAAGCAAATAAAAGTGAAACAACTGTCAAAATTCTTGTATAGTCATGAAGTCTAAACTTAAGTTGACCTAAGGTAAACAACCGTATACCGCGATAAGAAAAGCCCTTCTTCTTAAGTAATAAATTGATAATTCCCGTACACAACGCACTAAAGACAAAGTAAGAACCAACAACAATTGTGACTAACGCAAGTGGCAGTGTCATGAAGATTTGAGTTGCAGGTAAGCCCATTACGTAGTAGCCCAGACCCAGCAATATTAACCCTAACACAGCCTCAATTACACGCCACAGTGGATGATGTCCTAATTTAGCTGGCTCTTGTTCTTCATGCAATAGCTCAATAATCTTGCTATGTGTTAGTTTATGAACATTATGTAAAGCACCAATAAAGAAGGCAGCAATAAAGAAAATCAGCGTCCAAATAATCGCAGCAGGCAAAATAACGGCAAAATGAGTAATATGCAATCCTAAATTGCCAATAATTAGTTGCGAAACGAGTGCTGTTAAGCCAAAACCAATCACAATTCCTAAAATAGCAGCCAATAACCCTGTAATCAGAGTTTCACAAAAAATCAGCAGCCCAATTCGTGAACTTTTTGCTCCGAGCATCATAAACATTCCATAGTCATGTTTACGCATTTTTAACAAAAAAGAATTCGCATACAACAAATAAACTAACGTAATGATTGCCAAGAGCACTATTCCCAAACCAAAAATAAAGGTCAAATAATTGCTGGGAGCATTAACATTATGACTCAAAAAAGCGGGATTTATTGCAATTGTCAAAAACATGTAAAAGATCATGCTGGCAACAACTAAACCCGAGAACAACACCATATAATCTTTTAGCCGGCTCTTAATCCCCGTTAAAGATAATTTCCAGATCATGCTTAACTCCTTAATCTTCAGTTCCTAAATGATCAATCAGCACATGATAAAAGTCCTGACGTGACATTTCACCTTTAAGTAATTGCTCACCGATTTTACCGTCTTTAATGAACAAAATTCGGTTGGCAAAACTAGCTGAAAACGGATCATGCGTTACCATCAAGGTTGTTACACCATCTTTTTGATTTAAGTCTTCCATTGTTGCAAGCAATTCACGGGCGCTTTTAGAATCAAGGGCACCTGTGGGTTCATCGGCCAGTAAAATTGCTGGTTCGTGAACCAATGCGCGCGCTGAAGCGACCCGTTGTTTTTGTCCTCCAGATAACTGCGCCGGATATTTATCTAAAACCTGATCAATCTCTAAACGCTGCGCAATTTTATCAATTAGCGGGTTAATCTTACGTGGTGCTTGCCCCCGCAAGGTTAACGGCAAAGCAATATTTTCCCGATTAGTCAAATTCTCCAACAAATTAAAATCTTGAAAAATAAAACCAATTTGCTTACTTCTAAAATCTGCCATCTGGTTAGCATTCAAGGTGCTAATATCTTCATGATTAATAAAAACATGTCCTGTTGTCGGCTTATCTAAAGTTGATAAAATGTTAAGCAATGTCGTTTTACCAGATCCAGAAGCACCCATAATTGCCACAAATTCTCCAGCATCAACTGCAAAATTAACTCCCTTAAGAGCCTGATATTGCTTTTCACCATGTTTACCATAAGTCTTGGTAGCTTGGTCTACCCGTAAAATTTCAGTCATCATTCATCCTCTTTAAAAATTATCTGTACTGTTTACCTAATACACTAATATGTCTTATATTAATTTGTCAAACAATTTAATAAAAAAAGATAAATCCTTCCTGCTTCTTTAGAAAGACTTATCTTTTTTAGTTATTATTTAATCATCGTCATCTTCGCCGGACTTATCAGTCTTATCACTGGTTATTGTACCGCCACCGATAGACTTAATCTTTTGCCTATCGCCATCATCTTGCAAAATTGCTCCCTTATACAGCATTACTTGCGTATGTTCATCACCATTATCCTTTTCAAAGGTATAGGTAATCTTATAAACAACACTACTTGAATCATTTGGTGCTGGATTAATTGCCACAATGTCACAAGCCATATCATAAGAAACCGTTGAATCATTACGATCAAATTCTTTAATCATTTTGTGCAATTCTTGATAACTGCTGTTATCACTGCCGCCAATAAAATCATCACTGTCAGGATCATTAAATGCTTCTTTTAGTAAGTCCTGGGCCTCAGTATCGCTGATCAAACCTTTCCATTGCGGCTTTAAGACAACGTTATTATCATCATCAAAGTCAACATCATCGCTGATATTATCATCGCTGGCACCGTTATCAACCGCTTCCGGTAAATCAGTCAATAGCTCAGACTTAAGCACCTGACCATTAAAGGTTGTTGTTACATATACTTCCATATTATTAGTAATCGGATAATTCTTAAAGATCTTCGTCCCATTTTGGTCTAAGATGCCGGCCTTTTGGTCATTAATATAAATCACACCACCTGCAATGCTTTTAACAGAAAAAGTCGCCGTCTTAATATTCATATTAATCGTCTTATTGGACCAAACA
Source organism: Lactobacillus sp. ESL0785 (assembly GCF_029395455.1). Lineage (NCBI taxonomy): Bacteria > Bacillati > Bacillota > Bacilli > Lactobacillales > Lactobacillaceae > Lactobacillus > Lactobacillus sp. ESL0785. Next base: position 167,772 of record NZ_CP113916.1, on the reverse strand, counting down.
TTAACTGTTGAATTGGCTTTAAGCTCACGACCCGATACAATTGAATCAACCTCAATATGATACTTGCCAGGGAAAAGTGGCTGCAGTTTCTCATGATAATTGCCTGCTGCGCCCTTGACTTTACCTGCTGACTGGCCATTAATCACTACCTTAGTGTTCGCATGATTAGCCTCAATCTTGGGCGTATAAGTGTTCAAATGTAAGGTGTACTTCGGAAATAGCAATAAGTAACGTCCTGACTGCGTTAAGCTAACCTGACTACTGCCACCGCCATTTTTTAAATTAACTCCCAAATTATTGGCAGCTGTCTGGTGAGCCTGATAATACTTCTGCAATGGTTTAAGTGCCGCATCATTAACAATCATATTATGATCATCAGTTGTCACAAGTTGTGCCATTTTCATTTGTGGATTCTTCAAGCAAACTATTATTTGGTCAACTTGGTTATTTCGACTGTAATAATTGGCTCCCCAAGCATAAAAAACGCCTAAACAAACAACAGCAAATGCAGCTATTATCAGAATGAGTTTAGTTTTCTTCTTCATTGGCTGTGGCTTAGGACCAACTGGCTGTTGCCGTGTTTGCTTAGCCTGCATCCGACTGTTATTTGATGTGGGTTCCTTAGAAGCAAGATTAGCACTAATTTTAGTTAAATTAGCACCACAATGAGGACAAAACTTAACATTTGCATTTACCTGATTGCCGCATTGCGGACAAAATATTTTCTCGTTCATTTTTTACCTCATAATCTTCCAAAGTATGATAGCACTTGCAAAACAATTGTATTGTAAACAATTGTTCCCCAAATTGCACTGACAATAAAACTGGCGACGACTGCAATCATAAAGCCATACATTTTATCACGCACCGGATTAGGATCTCCAAGCAACACAACTACGAACGCACCAACAAAAATATTAAAGCACACGGCACAAAGCATTATCGCAAAAACTTTGCCCCCAATTCCCAACATCATAAAAATAAAAGCTGCCAACATTAAAATAATATTCAGATTAGATGCCTGAAGTGCGTGATTAAAAACCGAAATAAAACTTCTTCTCTGCCCATAAATAAATAAGTAGACGAGATATATTGTTCCAGCAAAAGCCGCTTCAAACAATAGAACAAAGAAGAAAATTTCAAATGTTGTCCCCAAAGAAATTCCTGTAAACACTGGTAATTGTTGCCCATTAATATATTGATTGGAAATATTACTCGTGCCAATATATAAACCCAATGCCAGCAAAAAATCTTCAATTAACAGTGTAACCAGACCATACCAACTAACACTGACCTGTTCTTTAAAAGGATGCTGCCACGAGATAACTAGCCACTGCCAATATTGCTGCAACTGATCTGAAGAATCTTGGTTATCAGCATTCTCTTGTATCCGTTTAATTTCAGTTTGAATATCTGAGCGATTAACTTCTACTTGCAAAACTTGTCTAACATCTGCACCACAATTAGTACAAAAGTTAACGTCGACATTGAGCATCGCTCCACATTCGGGACATTTCTTCATTATTTACTCCTATTTATCCACTTATTTTTTAATAATTGTCATGAATCTACTTAATTTTAATATAATCTTGCCCATAAAAAAAGAGCAGCTTCCTGCTCTAAAAATTAATTCATATTAAATAACTTTAACGTAATTTTTTCATTGCCTTCTGCAATGGTGTTTCAATTAGCGGCGTTACAACCGCCGTAAAAACAGTTTCAATTACACCATTCAGTCCCAAGGCCACAATTAAAATCATAATTAATGGCGTACTTGGCGCAAAATTCCCTAAATGTGCGACCAATTTAGCATTACCCGCAAAAATAACACTAGTCAATAAAATCACCATGACGGTATTAGTTAACGAAGTAACTGCCCCAGCTAAGAAATAACCAAACTCGCGTGTCTTGCCTGACTTATTCTGAAACGCACGACCAAGAAGACCAGAAAATAATCCAGCTAAGATACTTGGCACAAGCGAAATAAACACATTCTGAAACAGCATCAAACTAACAATGTCACCCGGCTGAGTATATGCTTGAAATAAGCGTAGCAATCCCCAAAAGAGGCCAAATAATGTCCCCGCCTTTGGTCCCATTAACAAGGAATAAACAGCAACCGTCAATGGAACTGTTGTAATTGCAGGTAATGTCGGTAGAATTCGAATGTAGCCAATATTGGGTACAAATGTTTGCAGTAAAAAGATGGCTACGAATAAAGCCGTAATCGCCATCTTTTGCGTTTGTTTTCTGTGCATAATTTTCTCCTTAAGTAGATTATTGAATAATTGTATTGCTAAACAGCGATACTTACAAATATTAATTTTGCTAATAATTAAGCAGTAACAATTTCAACAACTTGATTCAAGACTAATCGTGCTTCCGGAATTGGATACAAAACAAAATCATGCGCCATTTTGGGATAAGTAAAAACTTGCAGCGGCAACTTTTGAATTAATGCTCGGTGCTGCAGCCTTTGAGCATCAACATGGAGAATGTCATGTGTCCCACTAAAAACGTAAAGCGGTGCTAAGCCGGTTAAATTACCATAGAGTGGGCTAACTAACGGATTATCTGTTTTTAACTTGCCAGCATACAGACGGCCGCGCAACTGCAAATCCGCCGCTGTTAGCAAATGATCATAGCGCTGAATCATCGTCATCTTCGGATTGTTAGTTTGAACATCAAGCCACGGTGAAAACAGAATTGCCTGCCGTGGTTGTTGATAGTGCAGTTTTTGCAGCTGCTCAAGTAAAACTAGACTTAACCCGCCGCCAGCAGAATCACCCATTAATACAATTTGATTAGGTTTAACTCCCGTTTCTAGCAGCTGTTGGTAAGTATGCAATACCATAGGTTCAGTTTCAAAAACATTATATGTCGGAATTTTAGGATAAATCGGCATAATAATTTGTGCTTGCAAATGGCGAGCTAGCTTAACCAAAAAAGCATAATGAAAGTAAGTCGGTTGCTGCCAAAAACCACCACCATGTAAATAAAAGACAACTCGTCCCCGCGCTGTTGCATACTTATTCAAGCAATAAGTATCGCTATACTTTGACCACAACCGAAAGCCCATCTTGGCAGCAAAATCTGGCAGTTTAAATGGTGCTTTGTTTTCTATTAATGCTTGCTGATACTTAGCTGCAGTTACCTCTGGGAAAGGCTTAATTACTCGTAACGCTTGTTCAATCACTGCACTCGAAAGACTGTAACCCCACTTATGCTGCAGCCACTCGCCACCAATTAATCCTATGCCCAATTGGAGTAAGTTTTTTCTTTTCATTATTCTAATTTTGATCCTTTCGCAAAAAAATGGCGCAAGCGTGTTGCTTCATCCTGCAGTGTTTTTTCATCATTAACTTGCGATAGCTTATATCCCACAAAATATGCAGGTGCCGCAATTCGAGCAATCAACTTGGCACAAATTCCACCATCTTGTCGCGGATAAAAAAACAAATTATAGGAATCACAGTGACCATTAAACATCACATTAAGCAGATACCTAACACCACTCCGAATCCAATCAGCCCACAAATCAATTGCCGTTAATTCTAACAGATTAATATTTATTTCTTCATAACCCTGTACGGGAAAAGTTGCAATATTAACCTCGACAACCTTTTGATTAAAGACAGTAATTCCTGTAAAATTTTGTGCAGTAATATTTTGATAACCGTCTATCTGATTTAAACCAACAATCTGCATGTGCGGATGCATCAACGAACCACCAGAATTTGGACCGTAATTTTTATACCATAATACTGAGCGAAAATCGCCACTAGTCTGCATTCGCCTAAAGCAGGCCAAAGCAAAACGTAATAACGTTCGGTTATAACTGACAGTGTAATTAGCAAGGTCGCCATAGTGGTTGTCTGACTCAATTAAGACCGTCTGCTTTGTATCGCGCAATGTTGGAAATTTATTGCGTAGCCAAATCATAGCCCCGCGTTTCTGATAAATGTTGGTTAATTTATCAGGCGCACAAAAAGGGCAGCTAGGTTTCAAATCTGTTTTTCGATATGAGTGCGGCTTGCCTTTAGCTACACTTAATTCAAAAACAAGCGGCTCATTTTCCATCTAAAATCTCCCTCAAGCATTTCTACCTATTAATGGTATTTATTATAAATTATTATTTTCCAAACAACAAAATTATTTTTATACTAATAGTAAAAAAGCAAATTAGTCGCCGCAGTTTTTTACCAGCAGCGATCTTTTATTTCGAAAATTTTACTAACCTTACAATAGATGATAAACTAGAGCAGCTAATGTTTGTGTAATAATTTTATTTAATAGTAGGTAAAACTATGCAATCAAGAAAAAATTTTAAAAAACACAATAATCGAAATACCATCTACTTGGTTATTATCGGTATTATTTTAATTTTGGCAATTATTTTCGGTGTGGTACTATACAATAACCATGTCGAATCAGAGCGCCGAGCACAAGAATTCGCAACCACTCACTTTAATCCAAATGTCAGTATTTATGGCGTTAAAGTTGGCAGCTTAACTGTTTCCAAAGCTACGAATAAAATTAACGCGCACGCCAATAATATTGTATCTTTAGAAAATGGCAAAGTTGCAGTTGAACGTGATCCTAGTCTTAATACAATTAATCAAGCAACTGTTGCAACTTATTTTAAAAAGCAGCACACAACAATGCCCAACAAGCATAACTACAATTACAATTTTCAAAAATTGGATGCTGCAAACAAAAAATTGGAAAGCATCAGTACGGCTGTAATTAATTACCGACTCAGCGGCAAAACTTATCGCTTATCTGCACGTAAGTTAATTAATGAACTGACCTACAAGCAAGGCAAATATTCGTTTACTAACGTTGAAAATTTGGTTACTAAATTAAATCAAATTAATACTTCAGCTGCTACCTTACACAAGAGTTACCAGTTCAAAGTGCCTGGCAGTAAAAAGAGTAACGGCAACAAAATTACAGTTAAAAACCAAAGTTATGGCTGGGGTGTCTATATCAAAAAAGCTCAAAATGCCGTAGAACAAGCTTTCTTAAATGGAACCAAAACACTTAATGGTAAAAATCATCTCTACGGTCTTGGCTACAGTACCTATGGCTTAGGTTACGGTAAGAGTAATCACGGAATTGGCAGTAATTACGTTGTTGTTTCGCTCAAAAATCAGGAATTATGGATTATTCGAAAAAACAAACTAGCCGTTCATTTAACTGATGTAGTTACTGGAACTAAAGATGGCGGTAAAGGCAATCGGACACCACAAGGCGTATGGTATATTCAGTATAAGCAATCACCTGCTACCTTGCGGGGCCGTAACGACGATGGTTCCAAATATGCATCTAAAGTTAAGTATTGGATGCCATTTACTTTAAGCGGGTGTGGGCTACACGATGCCAGCTGGCGAACTGACTGGAGCAAACATGCATACCTGCGCGGCGGTTCACACGGCTGCGTTAATATCAAGCCAAGTGAAATCAGCTTGGTTTGGCACAATGTTATTAAGAATGAACCTGTCATTGTTTATAATTAATTATCAAAAACTAATCGTTGCTTAACTCTATTAACCCTAGAAATTAGGATAAACTAATTTCTAGGGCTTTTATTATGCTCCAAATAATTGTAAAGCTAAATCTCGCATTATATATTCAATATTTACTACATCTAATCTCCTATTATTACTAGCAGCACTGCTACAATATCTTAATCAATTTAATAATTTAACCATAGTAAAACCCGAAATCAGATTATTCTAACTTCGGGTTTTATTATATATTTTAATTATTTGTAAACTAATGAACGCCAGCCATTAAGTCGTCAATTTTCTTAACTAAGAAGAACATCAAGAAGCCCAAGATAATACTTACACCACCAATAATTAAGAAATATTGAATTTCCGTTGCTGGTGAAAAGTACTTAACAATCTGTGAATTAACCGCCTGACCAGCAGCATCAGCTAAGAACCACATACTCATCATTTGTGAACTATAAGCAGCCGGAGCCAATTTAGTCGTTACTGATAAACCAATTGGTGAAATCAACATTTCCCCAATTTCAACGATAAACCATGAACCAACAAGCCAAAATGGACTAACGCGACCAGCTGTACCATAAAGCAGCCCTGGAATTGCCATTAAGACATAAGATAATCCCGCAAAAATTAATCCCCAAGAGAACTTACCAGCAGCACTTGGCTGCTTCTTCCAATGACTCCACAACCAAACAAAGAATGGCGTTAAAATCATAATAAACAATGGATTCAGTGTTTGAAAATTAGCTGCCGCAAAGTGCCAACTGCCAATATGCAATACAGTCCGTTCTTGAGCAAATAAGGCCAGAACAACTGATCCTGATTCTTCAATTCCCCAGAAAACTGCTGCTGCAATAAAGAGTGGTATATAAGCAAGTACCCGCGAATGTTCAATTTTTGTAACTTTTTTACTGCGCAACATTACTGCAAATAGATAAATTGGCAGCAAGATCGCTACAATTGTAATCAGCAAAATAATATTAGCCAAATTCAATTGCCCACAAGCTGCCATAATCACAAGCAAAACTGCTAAGACAATAATTGCTACAACTGACTTTTGCATAACTTTAATTAAGCTATCATGATCAATTGGATCAGTTGGCAGCAGACTATCATTTGACAGATATTTTTTCCCGCCAAAATAATACTGCATTAAGCCAAAGAACATCCCAATTGCGGCAAGTGAAAAGCCAGCATGGAAGTTCATTTCATTGCCAAATAAATTCATGCCAAAGCCATTAGCTGCCCATGGAACCAAAATTGGTGAAATTGCTGAACCTAAATTGATCCCAAAGACAAACATACTAAAGCCAGCATCACGCCGCCGATCTTTTTCTGAATAAAGGCCACCAACCATGTCAGATACATTTGGTTTCAACAAGCCAGTCCCAACAACAATTAAGGCGATTGACAAATACAAAGCCGCTAAACCCATTGGCAGCGACAAGACAATATGACCAAACATGATTAGAACGCCGCCGATAAAGACTGTCTTGCGTGGTCCCCACACACGGTCTGACAACCAACCGCCGACAATATTTGATAAATAAACAAGTGAACCATAAATTGACATTACCGAAGCTGCCAAAGTTTGGTTCATCCCGAGACCACCCTTAGTTACTGCATAATACATGTAGAACAATAAAATTGCCCGCATACCGTAATAACTAAATCGTTCCCACATTTCAGTAAAAAACAGAGTTGACAACCCTTTAGGTTGCCCAAAAAATGCTGTATCGTAATTTTTATTTTTCATTAATTAAAATTAAGCTCCTTTAATTAAATAACACATTACAATTATACTACTAATATTAATAATAATTAAATCTTATACTCAGGCAAAAATAAAAGAGCACTTTTTTAGCAAAATAATGCTCTTTTAATTTGGAGTTGATTTTTAAGCTTGTGCGATTGCTTGGTTAACAGCAGCCTTTTCAGCTGCAACTAAGTCAGCCTTAGTTGCAATCACCTTAGTATCCATCTTAATTTCACGACCCATTCCGGGTTGATTAACTTTCGGTGTGAAGAAAGTCTTAAATTCAGCTAAACGTTCTGGCGTATGGAAAACTCTAGCAGTTACCGTAATATAACTAGTAAATTCCATATCGCCACCAACCGTCTTTTCTAACCATGACCAATCAGTGCGTAACCAATCCCAAGCTGCCTGCTCACCTTGATGATTTGCCAAAATATTGTAATACCATGAACGTAAGTCCTGCGGCTTAATAACATCTGCATTCTCAAAGTCAGCAATAATTTGTTTAATCTCAGCCTCATCTTGGGTGCTCGTAACAGCAGACAGTAAATCATTTTTGTAATAGGGATCAACAACATTCTGATATTCTTTGATCAGACGTGCAACTAAACCAGGTTGATGATAATTTTTCACTTCATTACTCAAAATGTAAGGTCGAATTGATGCTTCAATTGCTGCTAAATTATTTTGGTGTTCTGCAAAAATCTGATGTCCAGCTTTGATTACAGCAGAATTTTCCGCATACAGTGCAGCAGATAATTCCATTGGCCGCATCTGCAAATCTTCAGCTGTATCATCTTTTTTAACTTTCCAGCCTAAACGCGCGATTTGCTTTTCTGACAGTCTATTAAAGAAGGACTTTAATTTCTTTTCTTCCACTGAATCGGGGGTAACAAATTTCCGTAATTGTCTTGCTGAATTATATAAAGCGTTAATTACAATATTTGACCGTGATGCAGCAAATTTTGGCAACAGTGGCACAATTTCAGCATAAGAAATCTGCTTGCCTTCTGCTAGTAAGCCCAAATCTTGCAATAGCTGTAATTCATCAACTGGCTGCAAGTCAGCTATTTCCTTCATAATATCAGCCATTAAAGTTTCATCATAATTAACAATGAAGTGTGAACTATTGCCGACATTCAAGCGTAAAGCATGACCAGCTGCAGTACGCAGTTTCTTATATTCGCCCAAATCAATTTCTTGTTCAGTCATAATTTGTGGTGCAGTAAAATTGGCATTCAACGGAATTGCCCATGTGCGACCGACATCTTTACCTGTACCAACGAAGAACTGCTTTTGACTTACCAATAAGTGACCATTGTTAGCAACGCGAGCATTAACAACTGGGTACCCTGGTTGATCAAGCCAAGTGTGCATAATCTTACCAATATCTAAATCAGTTACCGTTGATAGAGCAGCCCACAGGTCATCACCTGTCGCATTGCCAAATTGATGCTGGTCAAAGTAATACTTAAGGCCTTTACGCAAAGCATCGTCTCCCAACAATTTACGTACCATGACCAGCATTCTTGAACCCTTAGCATAAACAATCGCACTATCAAAAATAGCATCGATATCAGCCGGATGTTCCACATTAACGTGAACTGACTGAACACCATCAGTCGCATCACGATTCAAGGCTAGCGGAACTTCACCTACTTGATACATATTATCCCAAACATGCCAGCTAGGCTCCATGGCATCAACTGATAAATACATCATCATATTGGCAAAACTTTCATTGAGCCACAGATCATCCCACCATTTCATGGTAACTAAATCGCCAAACCATTGGTGAGCTAACTCATGAGTAATAACACTAGCAACGTAACCCTTTTGTTCAACAGTCGCATTATCTGGATCAAGCAAAATAGCAGCTTCACGGTAAGTAACTAAACCCCAGTTTTCCATTGCACCAGCAGAGAAGTCTGGCAAGGCTAATTGCCATGAATGTGGTAACGGATATTTAGTTTGATAAAATTCTTCATAAAATTCAATTGCACGCTTAGCAATATCCAAAGCAAAATCTAACTCTTTAGCCTTATGCGCCTTAGTAGCAAACACACCAACTTTAACGCCATCTTTAGTTTCAGTTAACTTAGATTGCAATTCACCAAAAGCAAAAGCAACTAGGTAACTAGACATTCTCACTGATTTTTCAAAGTAGTGGATACCATTTTCAACCTTAACTTCTGGCATATTAGCAATCGTAGTTTCGCCTTCATGCTCATCGTATTTAAGCGCCAAGGTAAATGTTGCTTTAGCCTCTGGCTCATCAACACACGGAAAGGCTTGTCTAGCAGCAGTTGTTTCAAATTGCGTCCCGATAATTTGCTTCTTCACGCCATCAAGCATGTAATATGATGGATAAATTCCCATCATAGTATCAGTTAGCGGTGCACTATATTTAATCGCAACCGTTATCGTGCCTACCTTACCTAAGTCAATTTCAATTGCTTCTTTTTCATCATCAACTGAAAACGGAACATCCTTTCCATTTTCTGTAACTGCTGCAATTGTCATATATTTTTGATTAACAAAAATTGTTTTTTCAAGTGCTTCACCAGTAATTGTTGCTATACCAGTAATTACTTTCTTTTCACGGTCAATATCAATGAATAAGTCATAATGTTCTGGGTGAAAAGTTTCATAAAAATGTTTTACTGACATAATTACCTCCTAAATTAATTATCATTATAAATTTTACCAAAAAATATATGGAAATAACATTAAAACTTTATTGTAAGGGCCATGTGTCATTTTTGTAACAACAATGAAATATTGCTAGTGTACTATGATTTATAGTACTTTAAAACTAGATTATAGGGAATGAATACATTGAAAGAAATTAAATCTTTTATATTAAAATTAATCGCAGCACTTACCCTTGCTTGTAGCTTCGCTACGATTATTCAAGTAACTACCACAAATACTTCAACTACAACAACCGTTCAAGCAGCTTATAAATTATCTAAGAAAGAACGCGCAGCTAGACATTGGATCGTAATGCATGAATCTGGCGGTAATTATTATGCACGTAATGGCGCTTGTTACGGCAAATACCAATTAAATCTTGGCTACCTACATGGTGACTACTCTAAAAAGAATCAAGATCAAACAGCTAACAATTATGTTTACGGGCGCTATGGTTCATGGGTTAACGCTAAGATCTTTTGGCAAGCTCATCATTGGTATTAAAAAAAGTATTTATTATTCCCATTAAAAAAACAGCTTAGTTAATTAACTAAGCTGTTTTTTAGATTTAATTATTTCTTGTTTAAATTTAATATTATTCTAAATTATGCAAATTGATAAACCTGCTCAACTGGATATCTAACAGACTTTACTTCCGGTTTGGCACCAGCTTCTCTTTTACCAATAGCAATTGCCATTACTGGAATAAACCTTTTAGAATCTAAGCCCCAGATTTCTGCGGCCTTTTTAGTATTATAGCCACCAATTGGATTTGTTTCATAACCATGACTGCGAGCAATTAGCATAAACTGCATTGCAGCTAGAGTTGTATCAACAGTTGCGTCCATTACTAGAGTTTCATAATTGGCACTTTCATATAACGGTAAAAATGTATTAAATACTTCATCTAATTTAGCTTTATCAATTTGTCCATTATGATATGCCTTAGTCCATAAATCACGATATGATTTATAGGCTTCTGTATCACCAAACAATAATACCATCGCTGAACAAGTCTCAACTTGCGGTAAATTAAACTTCATAAAATAGCTTTTTAGCTTTTCTTTACCTTCAGGCGTATCAACAATTACAAAATGCCATGCTTGCAAATTACATGCCGAAGGAGCACTGGTTGTTTCTTCAATCATTTTTGTGAATTCTTCATGGGTTATTTTAACTGTTGGATCAAATTTTCTAACTGATTGTCGATTAAAAACAACATCTTTAAAATCATTATTTACAACATTATCTTTCATCTTTATTATCTCCTTCAACTTCATGTGTTTCTGCCATAAATGGTGCTAAAGCTGCTAAGTCTGGCCCTTTACCACTAGGAATATTATTTGCTCTTGCAACAATAGCTGGATTCATTCCTGGATGAGTTAAAATATAGAATTTATCATCCTCAAGCGCTTTAAAAATAATTTTTGGTATATTATCGATTGGCATTCCAGTTGTAATATCAATCTTAGCCTGTTTTTGCCCTTCTTTAAAAGTCTCACTAGAATAATATGGATCACTATTATCAGTATACTTTTCAGGACGATGCTTTTCAGTATGATACAAATCTGTTTGAACAAATGCTGGACAAAAGACATGCAGACCAACATTTGCATGAGCGGCTTGTAAATCATATTCAACAGCTTCGGTCATTCCAACAACTGCAAATTTAGTTGCATAATATGCTGGCATTAGTGGACTTGTAATTAGTCCTGCCATTGAAGCGACATTCAAAATATCACCATGACCTTTTTGCTTGCGCATAATCGGAATTACTCGTTTTAAAGACCAAACTTGACTCATTAAGTCAGCATGCAAAATCCATTCCCAATCGCGAGTTGGTAATTCCCAAATTGGCCCTGGAATTGCTATACCTGCAGAATTAATTAGTAAATTAATCTCGTTGTATTTAGACATCGTTTGTTTAACCATCTTATCAACTGCAGCTTCATCAGTAACATCAGTTGGTATACTAATCGCTTCTGCACCAAGATTTTTAACATCATAAAATGTCTTTTCTAACCCTGATTCGTCTACATCTGCTAAAGCTAACTTCATTCCTCTATTAGCAGCCTCAATAGCTAATGAACGGCCAAATCCATGTGCCGCACCAGTAATTAAAGCTACTTTATCTTTAAAGCTTTTCATTTATAAGATCACCTTTCTAATACAAGTTCATAACTGAACTATCTTTATGTTCACTTATATATTAAGCGCTATCATAAAATTTAAAATAGATAATCTATCATTTTTATTAGATGTCTAACAATTATTTTTATTTGATATAAAAATATCTTTATTCTTAGCAGCCACTCTTAAAGAATGAACGATAACATTTTCTTGTGTCCGCCACAATTCTTCTCTAATTTTCTCAGGTGATTCTTTTTGACCATTTCCTAGCCAATCAAGAACAATTTCTGTAAAGCCCCCAGTAAAAATCTGTGCAATAAACTTGCGATCATCTTGTCTAACAGATAAATTTTCCTGCTTTATTATTTCATCAATATAGCCTAAAAGAATTTTAATTTGTGGTTCACGAAACACCCAATTAAACTGTTTAATATCTAAACAATTATAAAACGCTTGACCTAAACTTCGATTGGCACAAAAATATTGTAAAATCTTATAAAGATCTTGATCCCAGTGAGAATAACCTTTTGATTCGTTCAATAAAGCAATAATCTCGTCTTGAACTGTCCATTTAATTAAATCAGCAATATCCTTAAAATGATAATAAAACGTCGGTCTAGTTTTATTGGTTGCTATTAACAAACGTTTAACAGTTATTTTGTTTAATGATCGTCTTTGTAATTCCTGCTTTAATGCTTTTGAAAAAGCTCTTTTTGTTTCCAATGTAATTTCTGCATTTTTCATAATCTATTCCACTTTTCTTTAACTTGAATATAGCTTACAAAATATTAATATGACCTAAAATATTAATTAAGGTTAAACACTTTCATTTTTTATTATACTTTGTTTTTTAATGAGCATGCCTTAATTGTTGAACTGAATTTTAATATTATTTCTATTGATTACTACCCTTTTAAAAAATCAACACAAAAAATCCCTACAACTAATCAATTAGCTGCAGGGATAACATTAAAATATAACTATTTTAATCATTACGCTCTATGCGTTCTATGACGTAACAAATGAGCTTCAACTTTTCTTGTCTTAATCCAACTAGCAAAGAAAGCAAAGCCAAAAATCATCATGGCAATTACCGCCATACAAATGACTAAATCAGCGTTCTGGATAATTATTTCTTTACCAGCTAAAAAGCTGCCGGACTCATCAACTTGATTGCATAACCCAAAGAACAACATGATTAAACTGCTCACTGTCAGTAAGCCATTAATTGCTGTCAATAGTTTTATCTTTAATAACTTCAAAAAATCATGTCCTTTCTTTCGATATAAATATTTGCATTATATACCCTCTAGCAAAAATTGCAAGTCCTTTGCGTTAAATAATTACTAAAAATTTACTAAAATAATTTTATTTATCACCACTAACCAAATAAGAGCAGCTGATCAGCTGCTCTTATTCTAATTACCATTCACTTGTCAACCACTCTTGAGCGAGATCGAACCAATGACTTGCATGTGGATTTTCTTGCCATTCACGGCCATTAGTTACCATATCACCACGCGCAAGTGAAAAGCCATGACCACCGCGATTAAAGATATGAACTTCACACGGTACCTCCTTGTCATGTAACGCGGCGACGTATTCTAAAGTATTAGTCACTAACACAACCGGATCATCCCACGCATGAAAAATAAAAGTAGCTGGTGTTTCACGTGTAACACTTAAGGCGCTATCTTGAAGTTTTTTATCTTCAGGAACCATCTCCTCTTCATCCTCAGGAACAGTAAAGCCAATCTTATTTACATCAATTAACGGATAACCCAAAATTGTCTTATTTGGTACAACATCTTGCAAATTAAAATGATATTCTTTTTGGTACTCAGACGAGGTCGCAAAATCATTGGCAATACTAGCAACATGCCCGCCGGCAGAAAAGCCAATCGTCACAATTTTATCCGGATCAATCTGATATTCCGCAGCATGCTCGCGATAATACTTAACCGTTGTCAAAACATCAAGTCCAGCATCGGGATAGATATCGCCCTCATCTTGCACCAGATTATAATCCATTACAACACTATTAAAGCCGCGATTATTAAATGCCAAAGCAACCGGTTCACTTTCACGTTTAGATAAATGATCAAAACTACCACCCGGAATCACAATTGCCAATGGATGCTTAGGTGTTCGTAAGTCACCAATCTCGTCTAAAGTATAGGTATGAATTTTAAATTCACGACCATTAAAATTAGTAAGTGTTTTATTTTCTAACTTCATTTTTTCACCTCATGCTTAACCATTCCTCTTGCTAAAAAGGCCGTTGTCAACGGAACGGTTAACAATACACCAATCAATGAATACATAATGATTAAAGCTTCATTGACAAATAATTTTTCATTTACCACTTCGCCCAATGTGTAATGCAAACGAAAATACCATAGGAATAATGATAGAAAACTACCAAACATCCCAAACAAGATTGTATTCATTGCTGTTCCTAAAACATCATCACCAATTTTGCCACCACTTGCCAGCAGCTCTTCATGACTGATATCAGGATTGTGCTTTTTTATTTCTAACAAGCCTGAACTCATGGCCACCGCTGCCTCTGCAATTGCTCCTAATGTTGAAAAAATCGCTACTGCCACAGCAATCAGTGGGTAACTTAACCCCGGCATCTGCGATAAGCCAACCAGTACCTCACCAGCTTCAGGACCTAATCCCGCAGCTTGTGCCAACCATTCACAGCCTAAAATTAAGCAACTAACCAGCAGACAGACAAGCAAGGCTGAATAAAAAGAATTTTTTGCAACCTGATGGTCGTGTGTTCCCAAAAAAATAATGGTCACGAGCTTCAGTGGAATAAAAATCAAAATCAGTAGTGGGATACTAATTCCCCACGAAATAAAAATTGCTACCAAAATCAGCAGCAGTGTGTTAATTAGCACACTAAAGAAACTGCGAATGCCACTTTCACCACCAATTAAAGTCATCAAAATTGCCAGAACAATAATCAATGTCAGTAACGTACTCATTCTTTCTGCCCCGCTTTCCATCTTTTATCTTTCAAAAATAACAGACTACAGCCAGTTGCAAAGACAACTGTCAGCACAATTCCAATCGCCGAAATTACACTTTGTGTAACTCCTAGCGACAAGGTAAAGCCAAAAGCAGAGCTTAAACTATTATTATCACGCAAATAAATAATTGTCATGGGTAATGCCTCGGACATAAAAATTAATACCAAAACATTAATTAATGGTCCCATGATCTCTTGCCCCATTGTTCTGCCGCTATTAACTAGCTGCTTAACGGTTAAATCTCGCCTAGTCTGCACTAATTCGTATAAACTAGAAATAATGTCCGTAGCTTCATCCATCACTGCACCTAAAATTCCTAGCAAGGTTTGTGCTAAAAACAACCCCCGTGGATCTTGCGTGGCATAGTCACCTGTTTCATACTTAATTTCCGATTCACCGGTCAAATGCATAATTAGGTAACACAATGCAAAAGAAACAAAAACCCCAAGCAACGTCGCTAGCCATGTAGCCAGCATTTTACGATTAAAGCCCTGCACAATTAACAAACTGAAAAAGGAAAAGACGATATCCGCAGCCCCAAATAATAGGATAATACCTGAACCATTTAATTTTACGTCACAGATAATTACTAGGTAGAAAAGCAACCAGCTTAATGCCATTGACCCTATCAAGCCTAGGGACTTTTTGCCCGCAACAATAATCATTAAGACAATTGTCACTGTTAAAACTAATACCAGCACCCAATCACGCTTAGGATTTTGAATTGCTGGATCTCCGTTTTTAATATTTACAAAAATCCGTTGCCCTGCACGATATTTTTGCGTCACCATTTGTGACGGATAGTAAATATTCGGTGTCGTAAAAGTCTGCCCCTGATACTTACCAGATAAAACCCGTAAATGAAGCACTTGCTTACGTGTTTCATCATGATTATTATAAACATCGCGATTTTTCTGAACTAAAGTATCTTTAATCGAATGATCGGTAATTACAGCCACATCGTCCTTACTATAAATTCCGGTTGCAAAATAAGTGCAAATTGTTAATATTAGCCCTATAATTGCTGCAACTAACGCTACCCAATAGCGTCGTCTAATTCTTTTCAACTTAATCATCCTATCTTTTTGTCTACTGTAACGCAAAAATCATTCGACTAACACTATTTAATATGATAAAAAACGACTTTCCGCTAAAAAGTCGTTTTTTTGTATTACATATTAATAAATCGCTGCCACCAATGCTTTTTTTGCGGCTCTAGCTGCATGTCTTCCAAAGTTCGATGAATATTATCATTAACATGCTTTTCCGCATTTTCTTTGGCTTTAGTAAGAATTTCTTCATGAAGCTGCTCTGAAGGTTTAGCTTCATCCTGCCTAACCTGCGCCCGTTTTTCTTCTAACGTCAATTTGTCAGTAGACTGCTGGTCAGACTGACTAACAGCTTCCTCCGTAACAATTCCTGAAATATCAGGCAACGCACTAAAATCAGCTTCATCATCCTGCTTTTGGTGCAACTGATCTTGCTTAGCCAATAATTCCGAATTCTGCTTTTCAATCCGATCTAATTGCTCTTGCAAATTCTTAATCGCCGTATTTTGCTCACTAATGGTCTGCTGCAAAGCATTAAGTAACTTAACTGCTTGCGACGCTGTCATCATTTCTTGCTTTTTTGGTATCGGACTTTTTCTTTTTTTATCACTAACAGCAAAAACCTGCATTGCAGCTTCTTGCAAAGTCAAACCATTATTTTGTGCTAATTTATGAAAATCATTTAAATCTTGCACATCTTGTTTACTATAAAGTCGTGCTCGCTGCTTAGTTCTAGCATAATAATCAGGCTTACCCGTCACGTGCTCAACAATTAGCGAATATTTACGCAAAGTTGCGACACTAAGATGGAGCTGCTTAGCTGTGGCTGCTGGAGCTGTTAATTCCTCAAAGTTATGTTGATCTCCCATTGTTGTACGTTCTCCCATGCTGCTAATTAACCGATTTTGTGCAACAAGGTCTTCTTATGATTGTAACGTTCAATTCCTTTTTCAATTAAACGCGTAATTAATTCAGTATAAGGAATGCCTGCTTCTTCGAATAATTTTGGATACATACTAATATTAGTAAATCCCGGCAAAGCATTAACTTCTGTCAAAATCACCTTATTATCACCAGTCCGCAAGGTTGAATCAACTCGTGCCATACCACTACATTCAGTTACTTGGTAGACTTTCAGTGCATTTTCTCTAACCTTAGTAACAATGTCTTCTGGCAGGTCAGCCGGAATTTGCAGCTTAGAAGTTGAATTATCATCATACTTATTATCATAACTGTAAAAAGTACCAGCAGCATTGATAATCTGGCCAACGCCAGAAGCAATTGGGTGATCATTACCTAAAACAGCTGTTTCTACTTCAGTACCATGAATAGTTTCTTCAATTAAAACCTTGTCGTCATACTTGAAGGCATCAGCTAAAGCAGCTGCAAATTCAGCAGCATTAGTTACATGATGCACGCCAACAGATGAACCTTGATTAGATGGCTTAACAAATAAGTCATTGCCCAACTTAGCACTAACCTTAGCATAATCACGCTTAGGATTAGTTGCATCATCATATTCAAACCGTTTAATTGCAATCCAGTCAGCAACTGGTACCCCAGCACGCTGCGCTAAAATTTTGGTAAACTCCTTATCCATTGTTACTGCAGCAGCTAACACATCATCGCCGACAAATGGTTTATCCATAATCCGGAATAGCCCTTGCAAACTACCATCTTCACCTAAATTACCGTGAACAATGGGGAAGAAAACATCAATTTCTGGCAGATTAGCTAACTCACTCAAGTTAGAAAGATTAGCTACCTTGTGCGGATTAGCTACCGTATATTTAGGATCATCAAGCACCTTGAACGAATCCTCTTCGCTGGCAAGATAGCCATCATTAGTAATCCAGATTGGGTGAACATCAAACTTGTCCTTGTCAATGGCTTTATAAATATTATGCCCTGACATAATCGAAACTTCATATTCGGATGAATTACCACCAAAAATCAAACCAACTTGTGTTTTCTTAGTCATTATCATTACCTCTTAATTATCATTATTACTTGTTAATTATACGGCATTAGCTATAGAAATAACTTAAATTAAAGCAATTTTAGAAATATTTTTAGGGGATTTAAAAAGCAAACTAGATTTCACCTAATTTGCATTTAAAATACCATATTGATAACAAACAATTATCTTTGTATAATTACTTCAAAGATGAGTAAAGCTAAAGGGCGGTGGCTGTTCTATTCCCAAGGAGATGATGCTTATGGAAACATGGAGCACATTATTGAAAGGACTAACAGCTAATGAGTGTTCACAATGCATTAATGCTAATGTTTACATTCGGTATGTTTATTTTGGCGCTACTGTCGTATATCGACCAGCACCACAAAAAATAATCGTACTAAAAAAGCCGTCCGATACTTTAGCCAGTTATGTGACGACTTTTTTAGTTTAACGTAATTACGCCACCGCCTTTTACGCGGGACATCTTTTAAGAACCAAGTTAAAACTTGGCTCTTTTTCTTTATACAGATATTGTAACATATTCATAATTAAAATATCAATGAGCTTTGAGCTAACTAAAATACTTTTCTACCTTTATCAGCTTATATGCCATTTTTGCGCAAAGTAGCTTAATTAAATAACATAAGCACAAATAATCAAGTATACTATCGCTCCAATTACAGTATTAGTCAGTGCCACACCAGCTTTTAATTTGTTTTGTGCAATGCTTACTGCGGCGTTATTAACCAAATATTCATGCAAAAAAGAAATCAACATCACAAAAATAACAAAGCCAGCTCCTACTAGTCTTGTTCGCTTAGAAGCTAAAAAGATGGGATTAAGGCTAGTAATCAAAGCAATTAAAGCAAAGGTTACAGTCACTTGATAATTTGAAATGACTTTTTTCATACTAAAACATCTCCTTATAGAAATTATTACTACATATTTTAAAAACCACTCAAAAACCAAAGCATTTTCTTGTAGTCCAAATAATTATTAAGCAAATTAATGCACTTACCAGTGCAGTTAGGGGTTTTTTATTAGTGAACTGTAAATTAAACCCAAATTTATTAACAGCTGTTTCACATACAATAAAATAGTACTACAGACAGTTTATAAATACTATACTCCTCCTCAATTTCTTCTAGCAACGCAGTAATTATTTGAAAAGTAAAATAATCAAAAGTTACACCGTAATCTTCAAATATATTTTTTTAATTTTATCTAGTATACATAATTAGCAACTTCTTTTTAAGATTTATAAATAGTGTATCAATAAAATGATCCCCAAAAATAAAACTGGTAAATTTGCATAAGATGGAGAGTTCAGCCATTCTTGCAGCTGTCTAATTGATAAACTCAACATATGTAAAATTTTAATTAGAATACTTTTTAGTTAAAAAATGGGTAAGATCAGTACGTGTACGATCCATAATTACAATTTTTTTGTTATTTTTAATTTTCATTAGTGTAGGCACACCTGTTACTTTGAACTTTTTACGTGCCTTTTTTAAAGCGGAATTGCTGTCAGTCTTTGCTGTATCAATATAATAAATTTTAATATGCCGTTGATGACTGATTTTAGCCAATTTAGGTACAAAAGCTCGACAGAATGGACAACTTTTCTTACCCCAGAAAACAGTAATTTTCTTTTTACCAACTAGTTTATTTAATTTTTGAACAGAGATTTTCTTAAAATGCTTAACTGCATTGATATAAATTTGCTCTTGGTATTTCAGCAGATTATTATTAGTAGTTTGTGAGGTCGGATTATCATTAGTCGTACTTGCAGATACATTATTCATTGGCAAGACAAACAATGATAACATAAGTTGAATTGCGGCAATAAGTTTAATTAATTTATGCTTCATATCTAGTCTCTCCTTTAACATTCCTCTTGTATAACAGCATAAAGTAATTTTATAATAAAAGATGATAAATGACATATATGCTAGTTTGAGTAGAGGAAAACACAATGAAAATAGGAGAGTTATTGAAAGAATTTCGTGTTAGCCAATCAAAGACTAAAAAAGAATGGGCAGGTAATGTAATTAGCCCATCCTTTTATGCTCGCGTAGAAAAAGATGCAAACA
The DNA here is from genome assembly GCF_029395455.1 of Lactobacillus sp. ESL0785. Classification (NCBI taxonomy): domain Bacteria; kingdom Bacillati; phylum Bacillota; class Bacilli; order Lactobacillales; family Lactobacillaceae; genus Lactobacillus; species Lactobacillus sp. ESL0785. The sequence continues at coordinate 147,533 of NZ_CP113916.1, read as the reverse complement.
GGATCTCTGCAGAAGACCTAATTAAGTTGCTGCAATATAACAAGATTTCACTAACTAAATTTTTTAATAGATTTGATCGTAGTATGCAATTACAAAGTAAAGCAACTAGAGAAATAGAATATAAAATAAAGCAAGCTTATTATATAGATTCTAAAGATAAATTATATCAAGTACGAAAATTGATTGAAACTAGTGAATTATCTAATAAAAAAGAAGAGCTATTATTAGTAGATATTGGAATAGCTTTAGTAGATAATGACTATAACAGTTTGGATTCAAAGACTAAAAAAATTTTGAAGGAAAAAATTTTTGAAGTTGAAAACTTTTCAAAGGAGAATATTAATCTTTACTGTAATTGTATGGCATGGTTTGACTTGACTACTAATTTGATGATTTCTAAAAAAATTGTTAATAATTTTATAGATGATGATCCTAAAGTACAAAATAAAATTTTAGCAGTAATTATTAATATTTTGCTTCTTTGTATTAAGCAACAACAATTTGATGAAGTAGCCTTTTTTATTAAAAAAGCTAATGAAGTTGATATTCTTCCCGAAAATTATTTTTACAAAAATATTTTAAATTTTTTAATTCATTTAATTAATTATTGTATTAATTCTAAAACTGAAGAGTTAAGTATCTGTAACGCAATAATTTCAAATTTTGCAACAAATGGTATGCAAAAATATAGTACCGAACTCAAAAACCTTTTGAAAGAAAACACATAAAGAAATGACGTATTTGTAACAAATTAGCAAATACGTCATTTTTAATTTTTGAAATTACTTTCTTGATATAGTAACTGTAGAAATTGAGAAGAAATAAGAAAGGAGGATATGAAATGATTAATTTTTTAAGAGGACTTTTTATGTTTTTAGTTGATTAATTATGTGTAACCAATATAAAAGTGTTATTTAGGAGGTATATTATTATGAAAAAGTTAGTAACATTAGTATCATCAGCTGCAATGGCAGTATCTATGTTTGCAGTACCAGTTAGTCAAGTATCAGCAGCAACTACAACTCAACAACCTGTTAAAGTTACACAAACAAGTAACCAACCTTCAAAAGCTGAGGTTAATAAAGTTGCAGCAGCAATGCAAGGTTCACTTATTGTTGTTAAGAATGCCAAAGGATTACCACAAGTAAAGATTGTTGACGAAGGGTATTTAGCAAGCTCTTTAAAGAAAACAAATGTTAGTGTAAGCATTAATGACGTAAAAAGCGCTTTAACTCAACTAAATAGTTATATCACTTCACATCCTTCTGAATTTACTAATGACGATACCGAAGACAGCCCATTATTAAGACATGTTACGCATTCAAAAGCATGTAAAAATACATTTAATGCAATTGGAACTATAGGCTCAGCAGCTTTTAAATATGGTTCATCAGTGGCAGGTGCCGGAATAGCTGGCTGGGCAATGGGCGAAGCTCTAGGATTAGGAATGCACGGCATAGCACATTTTGTTTGTTAATAAACTTAGAAACTTATTTGTTGAATATAATTCATCACTTTTTTATTTTGTTCTTACTTTAGGATATGGTTTTATTGATGGCATTTTTAAATTTAAAAGTATTTATAGAATTTTAATAGTCGTTATTCCTATAATTTTAATAGAATTTGTTTTTAATTTTAAGAATATAAATAATAAATTATCTGAATTAATTGTTGATTGCATAGGAGTTATACTTTTGCTATTTTGTAAATTTTATTTATAAAATCAAAGCATAAGGGAACCTGTGCAAAAGCTTTACAATTTATTGGGTATGTTCATTCCGGTATGTATGCAGCAGCTTTGCTAGGGATTTCTGGACCAGCAGCTGTTATTGTGCCACTCGTAATAGGACTGTTATACCAAGCAGGCTCTCTGTTATGCTAATAAGAACTTACTCTTAGACAAAAAGCTGAGATTTTCAACAATCGCAGCTTTTTGCAATCTTAATAAACAAGAGGTGCATTATGAAAAAAATGATTTCAAATTATCAAATAACCATGACCTTTGCTTTAATCGCATTAGTTACAAGCCTAAACCCAATTTTTTTGACCTCTAATAAAACTAAGCTAGTAGGAAGTTTCTTCTTTATCTTTGTAATGCTGATTTCATTTTTACATGAATATTTGGCTAATCATATAACGGTAAGATTCTCTCAAAACAAATTAAAAGCAATTGTAGCTTTAGCAAACACTATAATCGGAGCTGCAATGTATTTGTTTATTTGTTTCTATATTATTTAGGTTATTTTTAAAACAATTATCCAAACAAAATTTAAGATACAATACAATATCAAACATATTTAATTGTTCGCAACATTTGAAGACGATCCTGAAAGGATCGTTTTTTATTATTTTATTTTTAATTAATTAAAAATCAAAAGTCTTTCAAAGTTATGAATCAATCTCAAGTAAGTATTGAACAATTTTTAACCCAAAAATGCTAAATAACTTACTTAACCAAAAGTTAAATAAAACAGACTATCAAAATGGACTATAATAATTGCATAAGCAAAAAAAGGAGGTTCAACTTGTTACGTAAATTGTTAATCGCACTTGCGAGTGTGCCGTTAGTATTTTCAATTAGTAGCCCTGTTGCTGCTGACTTTACACCTGATGAAACTACTAAGGTTGAACACTTCCAACATAAATATGCAGCGCTAAATAAGATGCCCTTCAGTTTAAATAATCTTTATGCAACCAAGCCCTCTTTTAACCGCAAATTTAAGGAAGGTATCCTTGCACCTAACTATTTAAGCGCTCAGCTTAATTACATTAATTATTATCGCAGTCTTTTTAACTTAAAACCCGTTGTCGAAAATCCCGCCGACAATCTTAAATCACAAAAGACCGCGGCTGTCTTATCTACATTAAATGCTAACCCGTTAATTAATCAACATGGTCTGCCTTACGAAAAACGGCCAAAAGATATTACGCGCGCTACTTGGAAAGTGGCCCAAACTACTTCTAAAAACCGTCAACTTAAACTTTAACACGGGCAATCAATCAGCCGGCGATGTCATTACCGATCTCTTAACTGACCGCTATAACTTGTCAGGCCTCGACACGGGACACCACGCTTGGCTGTTATCTACCCGCTTATCTTCAGTTGGTACTGGTGCAGCCTACGACAGTAACGGCTATCGTTATTCTGTCCAAAAAATTCTCAATACTGACGATATTTTTCGGCCTGCTAGTCAAAAGTTAGTTACTTATCCTAGCAAAAATCTTTTCCCATTTGAATTAGTTAATAACCCGCAAATTGCTTGGTCACTTTACTTTTCCAATCGCGCAATCACAACTACACCGCAAATCACCATCACGGATGAAACCACCAAGCAGACTTATCAGGCAACTAGAGTAACTAATTATCAAGATGCCGGGTATGGTAATTTTCAAACAATTATTAGTTATCTGCCGGGAGCAACGCCGATAATTGCTGGTCATGAGTACAAAATTAACGTTCACGGCCTTTACCAGTATCAATTTAAATTATTTAAGCAAGAATAACCGCTGCTGTTTAATATGAATGTAAATAAAAAAGGAATTCCTAAACTAATAGAACTCCTTTGGGGCATGTATCGTTGCCTTTTTAAGCACTGAGTCAAAACAAAAATAGCTCAGACTGCAATATCACATTTTCATTAACTGATAACATACATTAGGCAAACTTTTTACCTAAAATATCTAAGTCAATTAGCTGACCAGCCATATCTGCAACTTGTGGTAAATGACCATAAACTTGATAACCCGCTGCTTTAAAGAGTGCCTGACTTGCCTTGTTACTACTAAAGACGTAAGCCAGAATAGTGTGGATATTCAGCCGTTGCGTTTGCACAGCCACGTATCGCAAAGCCTTAGTACCTAACCCACGGTGTTGAAATTTACGATCAAGATAAATACTAATTTCAACTGTTGCATGATATGCAGCTCGTCCATAAAAAGACTCAAGGCTTACCCAACCAGCAAGTTGTTCATTGACCATTATTACCCATAAGGGTCGCTGATTATTATGCTCATTAAACCAATTCTGCCTTTGAGCAACAGTCACTGACTTTAAATCCGCAGTCACGGTTTTACTAGCAATATTTTGATTATAAATAGCAACAATTAATGGTAAATCTGTTTTAGTTGCCTGTACAAAATTAACTGTCATTTAATTCTCCAATCAAAAAGGCTTTGTCAAATAGACAAAACCCTAATTATTAATTATTCGGTGATGTAATTTCCCACGGAATTGCACTTAAAATATATACTACTACTCCAACAATGACAAAATCTAAAAAGACACTACTGCCAATTTCAAATAAATAACCCAAAACAGCAAAACCGTCAACATTAAACACAACCGGAATTAAGGCAAGCAAACCAGCAAGTAAAATCAGCCAAAATCCTGCCCACATCCCTGCAGCTGTCACATCATGCACGAGTAGCTTAGTACCCATTACCGTTTTCATATCACTAATTAGCGATTGTAAGCTCATAACCGTCACAATAACCAAAATAATATTAACAATTAACAACATCAGTGCCAAATTAGCTCCAACCGTAATTGAATTTAAGTTAAATGCTGTGATTACATCATAAGGAGCATTTTGCTTCTGTTTTTTTAATTTTTCTTGTACCAATTGAGCATCACTCGATGCTCCCTGATCGATATTCAGTTCAATATCATGCAGGATTTGTTCAGCTAAATTAAAGTTACTAAATTTAAACCAATGAATTCCCAATGTGTAATCAATGACATGATCAGCAATTGGCTGCGTTTGCTTACTTGTCAGTAAATTTGCATTATCACTTTTATTAGCACCAATTGCTTCAGCCAAAGCATCAAAGTGACGATTAATCTGTCTAACAACAACAGCTTCATTATTGCTAGTTCTAATTTGTCCTTTCATAAAAAAAGGATTCAAAAAAGTTACGGTTACCATGCCTAACATCACAATTAAGAAGATAACAAAAGTTAACACCTTTTTATACTCAGTGTTTTGTTCCTGATTTACTTTACGCAAACCGCTTTGAGCGCCATTTGCCATATTTTCCCTCTCTAACACACAATATCTTTGCCTTCATCAAACATAGTATCGATTGCGTGGTGAATCTCTTTAATATCAGCCCCAGCAATAATCTTATGTCCATCAGCAAGCGCCTGGTCAATTTGTTTAGGTGTACAATGCAAAAAGCTATACATTAATGAGCCAGTAGCATAATCAGCCATCTGTTTTGCAGTTAAATTATGTCGTTCACGATCATGATAAAGCCGACCAACTCCAGTAACAACAAAGGCTAAGCCAGTTCGAACATCTTCAAGATTAAAATTATCGGTCGTAAACAACTGATTATTTTTAATCCAGCCATTAAGCATCCTGCTCCAATTATCTAAGGTCTTATTACTACTAAAAACTTCAGAAATAATCCGATCAAGTCCTTTATCATAGATTCCTAACATCGCAATTGTGTAAATAAAAGCTTCAGTTCTAGCGCAGATGCCACCTTTATTTTGATCATTAAGTTTCCCAACTTGCTCATCCAAAGTATTAAGAATATTACTAACGACATCATCTGTCAGTTTTGCTTTATGTGAATAATACGATTGCAGCAAAGACTTAGAAATGCCTGATTTTTCCGCAATCATCTGAAAAGAAACATTTTCCATTCCATTTTCTCGAATCAAATGAAACGTATTACTTAAAATTACTCTTCTTCTTTTCAAATTTTTCCGTCGTGCCATAAATTGCTTCTCCGTTTTCCTATACAGTTTGATTTCATTATATCAATGATACGGAATAAATAAACAAAAATGCACTGAAATTAATTATTAAAAAATAAAAATAACCTTCAATTGAGCATGTAATTTATTTTTTTACAAGGTTAAAATCGAAGATTATCGCTAGATATTATTTTAAATCGCTTTCACTAAGCATATGCATTGAACGGTCATTATAAACATAGTTTATTCCCCGCGCTAAAAGCAAATCAACTGAAATTCGCACCATCCGATCTGGATAATGCTTGTGTCTAATTGTGTCAGTTACCACGATTTGTTCAATCGGCAATTCATTTAACACTTCAGTCGCATCTTGCGATAACAATGCATGTGTAGCTGCAACGTAAACTTTTTTAGCACCTGCTGCTAATACTGATTTAGTTGAAGAAGAAATCCGTGAGCCTGTATCAATTAGGTCATCGACGATAATACACTTCTTATTTTTGACATCACCAATCATATCATGCACATCTGCATCATAACGAGCCCGACGCTGATCAACAATTGCAATTGGAGCATTGAAAATCTGCCCAAAGTTCCGCGCCAGCTTGGCTCCAGAATGATCAGGTGAAACAATTACTAAATCGTCATCATCCTTAGTAGCAATGCCATTGTCAAGGAAATATTGTCCCAAAAGCGGCATTGCATGCAAATGATCAACTGGTACATTATAGAAACCTTGGATTTGTGAAGCATGCAAATCCAAAGCAATCACGTGATCCATTCCCGTAATTTGCAACAGGTTAGCAACTAACTTAGCAGTAATCGGTTCACGTGAACGTGTCTTAGTATCTGAACGCGAGTAAGCTAAATAAGGCACAACCACATTAATTCGATGAGCTGATGCTCGGTGCAGTGCATCAAGCGTAATTTCCAACTCCATAAAATTTTCGTTAACTGGATCTTGAATTGACTGAATAACAAAGACATCGCAGCCTCTGACACTTTCACCAATGTTAACTTGAATTTCGCCATCACTAAAATGTTGCACAGCAGTTTCAATTAACGGCTTCTTTAAAATCGCAGCAATCTTTTCGTTTAAAGCAGGATTTCCACCCAAACCAATTAATTTCATTGGGTGCATTAACTGCAAGATCTCTTCCTTATTCATAGCTACCTCTTCATTAAAAATACTATCTTTTTCATCTATTATAACCAAAAAACCAGCCACTTGACTAGAAAAGAAAAAACAATGACCAAACTACTTTTTATTTAAAAAAATCTTCCATCAAACTGAGTAACTTAAAACTTTTGACTGCATAACTATCATGGGTCTGCCGCGGCATAACCATTAACTGTCCCTGTGGAATAAGCTGACTGTACCAACGAACATGCTCAACTTTAACCCAATCTTTTTCACCAACTACACAATATGTTGGAATTGTAATCGCCTTTAAACTATCAACCGTCATAAAACTTTCGGTTAATTCAACTTGACTATCGCGATCAAAGTGTAAGAAGCCCAAAATTCCTTCAGTCAGATAATGATATGAGCGGATACCATTGCCATTAACAAAAACGCCAGCAATCATCAACTTTTTAAAAATTTGACGCTGCTGACTAGCTAGCATCATTGCCACAAGACCACCAGCATCAAAGCCAAAACAATAGCAGCCTTCAATTCCAACTTGCTTAACAAAGGCCGCAACATCTTCAACTTCCGTCTGATAATGCTCCGCAATTTCACCCTGACTAAGTCCATGACCACGCATATCAAGAACATAAACAGTATAATACAACGATAGCGGTGCTAACACCTGATCAAACATCCCACCATCCAAATGGTGTCCATGTAATAGTAAAAGTGGTGTACCTTGCCCTAACTTATTATAGTAGAGCTCATTACCGTTAACTTTTTCTTTCATCGCTGTTCCCTTTCACTGGCCTCAACCAAATTTTGCTTATTACTATTGATTTTTTTGTGTTCATGAACCAAACTCCGCACAACAACCCGTGCAACCATATAGTTAGCTTTAAAATCATCAGGAATCATTTTTAAGTTAAAATTATGCACCATACTATCCTTGCGCTGCCAATAATGATATAGTGGCTGGTTAGCACAATAAAAGCCCGTGGTTAAGGCCACATATTGCACATTAAAAATCTGGTCTTCCATAAAGGTAAGATTCCGAACAAACCGTAAATGATATCGGCGCACAACAGAAATCTTATAACCCTTATTCCAAGTATAGCCTTTAACTGGCGTCGCGAAAATTCGATTACAAAATAGTGATCCTAATGGATTGGTAATCAATTGATAAGTTCTAAATTTGTTCTTCATTCCTTGAAGCTGTTTTTTCGTTGCTGAAATAGAACCCGGCCTACTTTCATAATCCAGCCAAAAGCCACAAGAAACCATTGCTGCATCTGGATGTGCGTGAAAAGCCCGCACAAAAAAGGCGGTATAATCAGGATCAACCCAATCATCACCATCATGAAAAGTAAAATATGGCGTATCAACATTCTCAAGCCCGACATTACGAGCATCAGATAAACCGCCATTAACTTTATTAATTATTCTAAAATAACGAAATTGATTACGATAACTTTCTGCTATTTTTCTTGTATTATCAGTTGAACCATCATTGACAATTAATAACTTAAAATTAGTATCATTTTGGTTAGCCAAATGATCTAAAGCCCGTCCAATATACCCTTCAACATTGTACACAGGCATAATAATAGTTAATTCAGGTTGCTCAATCATAAAGAATCCACTCCTTAGTACTGTACCTATTATAACATTAAAAATAATAAATATACGTGCAAATAAATAACACGATTTTTAAACTTGACCTTTTCTCATAAGCGTTTAGTATAATTAAGTCAGTAAAAAGGAGTTAATTATTTTGATAAAAAAGACAATTTCTATTTTAACTATTATAACGGTATCACTGATTACAGTTTGCGGACTTACTAGTCTTCGTCAAGTACAAGCCGATGAATTACCGATAGTTTGCTTAGGCACATCACTAACTGATCCACAACAAAACGGTACTCTGAAAACCTTAACTGCACCCTTAAATGGTGCAAGTTATCAAACAATCACGATTACTGGTGCTGATTTAGTTAAATATCTCAATCCGTCCGGTGATAACTTCACCACTGGATCTGGTGTTTGGTCTAGCGCCATGATTCAAAAAACAGCAGCGGGCAGTGGGATCAACATCCAAATTTTAGATTATAAGGGCCACGATAATATCACTAAGATCACCACTAATCAATACAAAAATGCTGCCTTAACTGCAGGAATTGCTGATGCCAACATTTATGTTACTAGTGCTACACCAATTGACGGTTCCGGTGCCTTAGCTGGCGTTTATGCTGCTTACGCTAAGACCGGCGCAAGTTTAAACCAAAATCAGGTCAACGCTGCACAAGACGAAATGGGCACTTTAAGCAATATCACTAAAGAAAATGAACATAAAGCTGGTTACACTGATGCCCAACTAAACAACGCAGTAGCTGGTGCTAAACAGGAAATGGGCAAAGTAGGTAACAACATTTCTAACAGTCAAATACACGATATTGTTGAACATCAAATTAACATTAATCACCTTGGCGACACTATTAATAACAACCAAAAACAGCAGATTGTCAATGTCTTAATCGAAGTACGTGATTCTGGTGCTTTAAAGCACCAGAATTTTAAAGAACAGGCTGCTGATTTATCAAAGGGTATCAAGAAGCATGCTAAAAGTGTTTTTGACAAGTTAGATACCCCAGAAAACCGAAATTGGTTTGAACAAATTTGGCAAAAAATCACTAATTTTTTTGGTCATTTATTCGGCGGTACAATTATCTTAACTAAATAATTACATCTGATCCATAAACTTATTTAAAGTGTGGTCGACAAATTCATTACCACGGTTATTTGCGTGACCTTTCGTCCAAGCAAACTGCGGCTGTGTAAATTGACCAAGCAGATTATCCAATTCCTGCCAGCCAGCTAAATTAGCAATTTCTCCCTTAGAACTTTTATGCCAACCTCGCTTTTTCCAATTTTCAAGCCAACCCTCAGTAATTGGCTTTAGAACATATTGCGAATCAAGTACGAATAATAATTTTTGCTTATTAAAACCTAATTTGAGCAATTTTTTCAGGGCTTCAATTAAGGCTGTTAATTCCATCTTGTTATTAGTTGCCCCGAACTCACCATTGGTACCGTAAGTTGACTGCAGCTGGCCTTCTTCTTGCCACTCAATTAAATAAGCCCAAGCAGCCTTATCTGTCGGCCTAACATGACCGCCCCTATAATTACCAGTATTCCGGGTACCGCCATCCGTATAAATGGTCGCAAATTGTGAACCAGTTTTAGACACGGGCTTACTCTGAGAAGGCTTATGCACCAGTTGTTTATGAGGTTGGGGGCTAGGCTTAATTTGCTCAGGTTTAATATTGCGACTAGCTCGCTGAATTTTAGCAATTGTCCGCTGCAGCGTGTCTTCCCCTGGCTGTAAAATTTCTTGCACCGTTTCCTGATTCCAATTTAAATATTCTGTTGCATCGGTTATCTTAGTAAAAGATTTATATTCCGCACCAGAAAACCCAGTTATTTGCTTTTCAGCCGCAGCCCACGTACGATAAATACCGGGAGTGCGGCCTTTTTTTACTGCATAAAATTTCATATGTACCTCAATCACTAAAAAGTCGCTAGCAATGTTAAAATATAATTAATTATCATTTTAAAGGTGAGTGCCATGTTCTTCAATACTAAAAAATATAAGGAAGAAGCGGAAAAAAACCGTAAACATAATTTATCTGAAGAACCCAGCCGTTTCAATATGCTCGCACTAGCAATTATTGCTAGTATCATACCTCTACGGCCTTTTTTGCGCCTGCATAAGAAGCACATTGATGATCATGCGGTCATTGAAAAAAGCAACAGCACGATTCAACAAATACCAATTCTCTACTTTCATGGTTTTCGCGGTGGTGATTATACTACCAACGTTATGGTTGAGCAGGCATTAAAAGACAAGAGTAATGGTCATTATCTTAAGATAACAGCTGACCTGCTTGGTAATTTCAAGCTTGAAGGCACTTGGACTAATGACAAGCATCCTATAGTCCAAGTTGTCTTTCGCCAAAGATTAATTGGCATCTATGCCATTGACTACTATTTGCAGCTTATCTTGCCATTTTTAAGTCAAAAATACCACTTTAAAAATTACATTGCCGTAGCTCACTCGCTGGCTTGTCCTTGTATTGTGCGGACAGAAATGCGGGCCTCCCGCAAGAAAAACTTCCCGCGGCTGACCAAATGCGTCTTTATTGCTGGGCCATTTGATGGGGTAATCTTCTTGAGTGACATTCCTAATATCAATGCCCTCAAGCAAAACGGTCGCCCCAGGGTTATCTATCCGCACTACCTTTATCTCATACTGCGGCGTAAACGCTTCAATCCGGATATTTCCGTTTTAAACATTTATGGTAACGTCCTCGACAATACCAACAGCGACAAATTCATTTCTGTTACTTCCGCTAAAAGTATTCGCTACATTCTAGCCCCTGGCGCACATTCATACCACGAAGTTGAAATTCGCGGACAAAAATACGCTGAACACAGCTGGATGCACGATAATCCTTTTGTCATTAACATCATTGACAAATTTATCGGCCTAAAAAAGTAACCTACTTTAATATTTTGGAGGATTTCTGTGACCCTGCTTCGTGATATCATACATATTATCATTATTACTAATACTATCTTAGCTTTTTATATTGTCTTTCATCGGCGACGTTCAGTTTCAACTACATGGGCTTGGCTAATTATTTTACTGGTCTTTCCTGTTATTGGGATGATTCTCTACGGCTTTTTTGGCCGCGGAATTTCACAAGAAAACATTTTTGCTATTAATAAGCAGCACCATATTGGTCTGCGCAATGTGCAAAAATCAATCACCAAAGCACCAAAAAAAATCAGCGCTTCCGATACTTCCAATAAGGCCAAGATGATTATTCACTTTTTTGACCGCCAAGGAGAATCACCTCTTAGTAAAAACAATCAGGTTAAGCTCTATACTGATGGCGAAGCAATGTTTGCCGATCTTATTCGTGATATTAAGAACGCACACGAAACAATTAACATCGAATTCTATACTTTTTATAATGATGAAATTGGCAATGAGATTCTCAATTTATTGATTAAAAAGGCGCAAGCAGGAGTGGCTGTCCGCGTTCTCTACGATGCTTGGGGGTCAATGGGAGCAACTAAGTCTTGGTTCAATCAATTATGTCAAGTCGGCGGCCAAGTTCTGCCTTTTGTAACCTCACGCAACATGATCACTCGTTACCGGATTAACTATCATTTACACCGCAAAATTGTTGTTATTGATGGCAAAATTTCATGGACTGGCGGCTTTAATATTGGCGATCAATATTTAAATCGTAAAAAGAAATTCGGTTACTGGCGCGACAGTCAGGTTCGAATTGTTGGTTCTGCATCACTGCTATTACAGGAACGTTTTGTGATGGATTGGAATGCTTCGATTCAAAAAGAAGAGCAAGTAATTACCTTTAATCACCTACTTTTCCCTGATTTAGACGAAAATGAAATTCATCCCGGTGACGTGGCCACACAAATTGTGTCCGACGGTCCTGATCAATACAATGCTAATATGCGCAATGGTGTTATGCGCCTAATGTCACTTGCCAAAAAACGCCTTTGGCTGCAAACACCTTACTTAATTCCCGACGACGCGATGTTCGCCACCTTACAAACAATCGCCATGTCAGGTGTTGACTTACGAATTATGATTCCATGTAAACCAGATCATCCCTTTATCTACCGGGCAACCCAATGGTATGCTAACGAATTATCGCGTTATGGTGTTAAGATTTACATTTACAATCATGGTTTTATTCACGCTAAAACAATCGTCGTTGACGATGACTTCGCAACTGTTGGTTCAATGAATCAAGACTATCGTTCTTATGACCTTAATTTCGAAGATATCGCAATTTTTTATGATAAGAACTTTACCCGTGAAGTTGCCCAAACTTTTGAACAAGACATGCAAAATTCCACTTTACTCACACCAAAGATGATTGCTCAAGAAGGACGTTGGCTGCGGACTTTACAAGCTTTTTCACGAATGTTATCGCCGATTTTATAACAAATAAAAGGCTGCTAGAATTTAATTCTTAGCAGCCTTTATTTATTCACTTTACAAAATATCTTGTACTTCAATCCGCACATTATGGTGTATTCGTTCTTTCAACGTCTCAACTATTTGAGTCACACTTTTGGAAAAGCGCAGATAATACTGCCGGTGCTTATTCGTAGTTAAAATACAAATAACCGTCTTTTTCTTCGGATTGGGAACTTTAATTAAAGTAACCATTGCAACATCAGAATAAGCTATCGTGCGCCTAAAGTAGCCTGAAACAACTGCTCTTTTCGGCGCTAATCCTGTAGCACCATCAATGATGCCAATAATTAAAAAGATTGCGAGAAACAAGCTCAAACCCGTGTCTCCTTTTTCAATTAGTTCCCAACTAAAACCAATCCAAATAATAACGATTGACCAAATAATTGAAGAGATCCGGTAATGTCCTTTCAAATCAATGCTTGCCTGCCAATACCAACTATAACAAGTATAACTAAGCAAAACAGCATCCAAAATAAGATATGAAAATAATGAATCTGCCATAAAAATTCTCCTCGCTAGCTATTCTTTATTATTATAACAGAGTAGCCCTTTTTCGTGAGCTAAATAGAATATAATTAATTTTTACTTGCAATTTTATGAAAATTGTTGTTAAATATCATTAATTTAAATGCAATGATAAAGACGAGTAAATAATTTAACTCTTACAAGTGAGCCGCAGCTAGTGGAAATGCGGTAAAACCCTGAATTATTGAAAAACACTTTTAGCACCGCACTGAAATTTTAAAAGTAGGTCGCGGCGTCCCCAGTACGTTACCACGCTGGTGAAGCATGTTAGTGTTTCATGAGTTGGCTCAATTTTGAGCAATTTAGGTGGTACCGCGGAAAAAGCCTTTCGTCCTATAAATAATAGTAGGACAAAGGGCTTTTTCTTTGCCAGAAATTTTAGAGGTTACAATTATGACTTTGATTTTACCAGAAAAATATCACCCAACTTTAACAATTCGCGATACCGAAGCTGCAATTGTTTTTATTCGCGAACGTTTCCAAGAAATTTTGGCGCAAAAGCTCAACCTGCAACGGATGTCTGCACCAATGTTTGTCGAAAAAGACACTGGTCTTAATGACAACCTGAATGGTGTTGAACGTCCTGTTGCCTTTGACGCTAAAGACATGCCGAAGGATGACACCATTGAAATCGTTCATTCCCTTGCCAAGTGGAAACGACTGGCCTTGAAGAGATATGGTTTTGGCATGCACGAAGGGCTTTATACCAATATGAATGCTATTCGCCGCGACGAAGACATGGATAACTTCCATTCAATCTACGTTGACCAATGGGATTGGGAAAAGGTTATTAGTAAAGAAGATCGCACCATTGATACGTTGGAAATTACTGTTAACAAGATTTATGCCGCCATCAAACAAATTGAAGCTGAATGTGCTGCACGTTACCCAGCCTCTACTTATCGCTTGCCCGACGAAGTACATTTTATTACTACCCAAGAATTAGAAGATCGTTGGCCCGACATTAGTCCTGAAGAGCGGGAAAATAAGATTGCTCAAGAAGAAAAAGCCGTCTTTATTATGAAAATCGGCGACAAATTAAATCGCAGTGGTAAGCCACACGATGGTCGTGCCCCTGACTACGATGATTGGCAATTAAACGGTGACCTGATTTTCTGGTATGAACCGCTTAAACAAAAAATCGAAATTTCTTCAATGGGGATCCGGGTTAGCCCTGAAAGTCTGCACGAGCAACTAACAAAGGCTGATTGCCGCGACCGTGAACAATTACCATTCCACCAAATGCTGCTCAAGGGTGAACTACCTTATTCAATCGGCGGCGGCATTGGTCAATCCCGGCTCTGCATGTTGCTGCTAGGTAAGGCACATATTGGTGAAGTCCAAGCCAGCATCTGGCCTAAAGATATGGTCACTGAATGTGCCAAACACGATATTCCGTTATTATAAAAACTGCTAATACATGATCCCGATAGTTTACCGGGGTCGTGTATTTTAATTTGCTTAATTCTACTAATAAAAACAAACTTGAATATATATCGCCTCTTTTATATACTATTAAAATATAAAAAATGTATGCAGTATATACATGACTGGAGTTAGCGATGGTAAAAGACAAATACAAGGGCACTATGCGTGAAGCAATTTTAAATCCCAAAGGATATAAATTCGCGTGGTTAATCACGATAATTGTATTACTTGGAATTTTAGTTATTCCATGGTTCAAATTGTTTGATTTTAGCGTATCTTTGATTGGAACTTATTTGATACTTTTAGTAGACCCACTGGCTACTTTCTTTCAAAAGCATCGAATTATTGGTCCTATTGCTATTTTGCTTGCATTCGCTTTAGGAATGATAACTTCAGCTATCCTATTTTTCTATGCCATGTGGGCCTCAGGTAGAGTTGAATTTGTTAAATAAATTTAGACATCGGAGTTAACAATGATTAAAGATAAAGAAACTAAGTACGAATTATTATCCCCTAAGGTATATAAATGGGTAAAGATTTTTTCAGTAGTAGAGTTACTTCTAATTTTGATTTGCCCGTGGTTTAAACTATTTAATTTTTCTACGGTAGTTTTGGGACTTTATTTATTAGATATAATGGACACATTAACTACGTTCTTTCAAAGAAAGAACATCAACTCCTTCATTGCTATAATTTTAGGACTAGTTATTTCAGCAATAATTTGTATAATCCTGTTTTTCTACACCATGTGGGCCTCAGGTAGAGTTGAATTTGTTAAATAATATTTGTCTGGTTTAAAAACTCAAAAGCTTTAATCTACCTTACTAAACTCGTTCATTGGAACCACATTGTAGTAAACTACAGATAGTAAATTATTTTTAAGAAAGCTGTGAAAACATGATTGACCCAAAACAAATAACTGAATTAAAAAACGACATTGACCAAGCCCAGCACATTACCTTTTTAACAGGTGCCGGCGTTTCTACTCATTCTGGCATCCCTGACTATCGTTCAAAAAACGGAATCTATGACGGCGTGTCTGAAAGCCCTGAAACGATCTTAAGTGACACTACCCTTTATAATCGGCCCGACTTTTTCTACAAATTCGTTATGGACAACATGTACTTTCCTGATGCCAAGCCTAACGCCATTCACCAAAAAATCGCTGAGCTTTGCAACGAAAAAGGTGATTTAATTACCCAAAACGTTGACCATCTTGACACCAAAGCCGGCAATCAGCACGTGACGGAATTTCATGGCAGTCTTTATGACATCTACTGCACCAAATGCCACCAACCTGTTTCTTACGCCGAATACGCTAAAAGTTTCCGCCACGAAAACTGCGGCGGCATCATTCGTCCCGGCATCGTACTTTATGGTGAAGCCATCAACGGCGATAATTTATCTAAGTCCGTTAACGCAATGCAAAATTCTGATTTAGTAATTATTTCTGGAACCAGCTTCGTCGTTTATCCGTTCGCTCAGTTATTATCATACCGGCAAAATGGCGCTAAAGTTTGGGCAATTAATAAGACTGAAATTCCAGCTGCTGGTATTTCTGCAATCATTGCGGATGCACTGGACGTTTTTGAACAAATCTAATGCTTTACTATGCCGATTTGACCATTGACCATGTAACTTTTGAGTTAATGGCAAATAAAGACGGCTTAACCTATGTTGGGCAAAAAGGCTGGCCCACTTTACCAATCAGTCATTTTTATCCAACAGAAAAGTTGCTCTATGCTCCAGCAAGACTTGCTCCCTATATTCGAGAATTAGCTGAATTTTTAACTGGAAATCAGCAAGAATTTGATTTACCGTTAAGTATCAGCCCAATAGTTACTCCTTGGCAGCAAAAAGTGCTTAACCAAGTAAGGCAAATTCCTTATGGTCAAACCATTAGTTATCAAGACTTGGCCAAAGCAATTAACCAGCCCAGTGCTATACGGCCAGTTGCTCATGCCGTAGCTTTGAATCCAGTATTATTTTTCATTCCTTGTCATCGAGTAATTCACGCTGATGGCACTTGCGGGCAATATCGTTTGGGTATGGACTACAAAAAGCACCTGATTAATTTAGAAAAGAGTTTTTAGATGTCGATTATTAAAATGTATGCGCCGTTTTTCAGTGCTAGCAATTGGCTGCACGTTCTAACCAGTGGCAAAGATTGGATGATAATTCTCACATTAATCTTAATGGAATGTTTATTATCCGTTGACAATGCTGTGGTTTTAGCGGCTCAAACCAAAATCTTGCCCGATAAAAAGCAACAGGAAAAGTCCCTATTTTACGGTCTGTGGGGCGCATATCTTTTTCGCTTTATTGTCATTGGTATCGGCACTTACTTAATCAACTTTTGGGAAATTAAATTAGCCGGCAGTATCTATCTGTTCTACTTAGCGTTTAAATTTTTTTACGATCAACGGCACCCACAAAAAGCAGCAGCCAAAGAAAAGGCTGAAGAAGCTAAACTCAGTAAACACAAGGCAAAAAAAGGCAAACACGTTTTATCCCTTTTCTGGCGCACTGTGATTTCAATTGAAGCAATGGATATCGTCTTTTCAATTGATTCTGTTCTTGCAGCTTTAGCTGTTTCCAATAATCCAGTTATCGTCCTCATCGGCGGCATGATTGGTATCCTCTGCATGCGGGGCGTAGCCGAAGTTATTATCAAATTAATGGATATTATCCCGGAACTGCAGCCAATGGCCTATGTGTTAATTGGCATTATTGCACTAAAACTGCTGCTATCACTGCCACCACTTAATTATGAACTGCCAAATACTGTGTTTGCATCAATCGTCTTTGGTATTTTAATCTTAACTATTATCTTTCACTTTTGGCGGATTAAAAAGCACGGCCACAAATTATAATTGGCGTTCAAGATATTCCTTGAGTACAACTGCTTGGTTGTGCTCTTTATTTTTAGCACCATATAAAAATAAGACGTCTTGCTTAGATAATTGCGTCTTCACTAATGCTAAAAATTGCGGCATCGCAGGATTTTGTTCTAACTCAGCAAGGTATTTATCTTTAAAAGACGCAAACTTGTTATCATCATGATTAAACCATTTGCGTAAGTTAGTACTTGGACCTATTTCCTTTGCCCATTCATCAAGATTAGCCTTAACTTTACTGATCCCGCGCGGCCACAAACGATCAACTAAAATCCGGTAACCTTCAGGTTGCTCATGAGCATAAATTCGGATTAGTTTAATTTCTGTCATTATTATTTCCTCTTTATTTTTAATATCTTATTCTAGAAAGAAACATGGATTATTCAACTTATTTTACTAACAATTCTACCGCCAAAATCACCGCTGACCTAATCGGTCGTCCGTTAACTTACAATGACGGCAACCACCTAATGGGCGGCTACATCGTTGAAGCTGAAGCCTATTTAGGTGTTCGTGATCGCGCTGCACATTCCTATGGCGGTCGCCGCAGCCCAGCTAACGAAGGTCTATATCGTGCTGGCAGTACTATTTATATTTACAGCCAACGACAATATTTTTTCTTTGACGTTGCCACCCAAGAACTGGACGAGCCACAAGGGATTTTAATCAGAGCCATCGAGCCCAGATGGGGCATTGACCAGATGATTACTAATCGCAATGGCAAAGACGGCATTTTACTAACCAATGGACCTGCCAAAATGATGCAGGCCTTCGGCATTCATGATAAACATTGGAACCTGCACTTTTTAGCTGATTCGCCGTTTAGCATTGACCTCGATAATACTCATAAAAGGCATGCCGCTAAAATTATTGCTGGTCCGCGAATCGGAATTAACCAATCTGACCAAGAGTGGGCACAGAAGCCTTTGCGTTATTACGTCAGCGGCAATCCTTACGTTTCCCGAATGAAAAAGCGCGATCTATCGACAGATAACGGCTGGCAATAAGTAGACTAAAAAATGAAAAAACACCAATTATTAAGAATTAATGTAATTTACATCTTTGCTTAACCCTGTCCCTATTATTAATTAATTTATTAAAAAGCATTTGACAAACATTAAAAATTGTTATAATATTCTCATCAAGTTAATAATTTCCAATGCAATAGAGGTCGCGATAATTACAAACCTAATCAGAGCACGCGTGATGCCATGACGATTAGCTCAAGAATTACCGCCGAAACTGCGAATTTGTCCAACGTAAATTCGCAGTTGGGCTGCAAGAACATATCTTGCAGACTGTCTCGGTTAGTCCCCGGGGAGCGCTATATGATTTGTTTAAGTATGATCAAATATCACCTCATTGTTTTGTACAACAATGAGGTTTTTATTTACGCTTTTATTGTATTGGCTTTATTTAAAACATTTTGGAGGTTTTAAAATGAAGTCAAAAAACAGATGGTTAATTGCAATTTTGGCAGTTTTATTTGTACTAGTTGGTAGTATTAGCCTGACTAATACCACAACTAGTGCTGCCAAAAAAGACAGTAGTGTCTTAAAAGTGGCAATGGAGGCGAACTACTCGCCGAATAATTGGACGCAAACTACTAATGCAAATGGGGCGGTACCAATTGATGGTTCTCACACCTACGCCAATGGTTATGACGTTAAAATTGCTAAGATTATTGGGCAAAAATTACACAAAAAAGTAGTAGTTATGAAGACCGAATGGGACGGACTTTTACCAGCTTTGACCAGTGGCAAGGCCGACTTGATTATTGCCGGGATGAGCCCAACACCTGAAAGGGCACGTGCCATCAATTTTACTAATCCTTATTGGAGCGGCGTTTTTGTTGTCGTCACCAAGGCTGGCAGCAAGTATCTTAATGCTAAAAAACTAACTGACTTTAAGGGTGCACGCCTTACTGCCCAACAAGGAACTTTCCATTACCAATTAATTAACCAGTTGCCCGGAGCTAAAAAAGAGCCTAATATGAAGGACTTTTCAGCTATGCGGCAAAGTTTAATTTCCGGCACGATTGATGGTTATATTGCCGACTCAACCGAAGCGATTTCCTTCAAGATGGTTGACCCCGACATTAGAGCTGTACCGCTTAACCCAATGAAAGGTTTCCACGTCACTAAGGCACAGATGGTTTCCTCAATTGGTGTTGCCAAGACTAACCCGAAGCTTCTCAAAGAAGTCAATCAAGTCCTAGCTACAATTCCGAAATCTAAGAGAACTAAGCTAATGACTGAAGCCATCAAGGAGCAGCCAAAAACTGATTCTAAGAAAGGCAAAAATGGTAAAAAGCAAAGCTGGCTCGTTTCCATGCTTAAGCAATATGGCGGCATGATTATGAGCGGGATCGGCATGACCCTACTGCTTGCAGCTGTCGGTACCATTGCCGGCTTCTTTATCGGCTTGTTTGTCGGCATTATTCGCACCATCCCAACCCCAACTACTCGCGGCAAGAGATGGGGATTAAAATTTATTGATTGGTTGCTGGCCGTTTATATTGAAATCTTCCGCGGCACGCCAATGATGGTTCAAGCTGCCGTTATCTATTACGGTATCGCCCAATTCTGGCACCTAAACATTGACCGCACTGTAGCCGCTTTAATCATTGTTTCCATTAATACTGGTGCTTACTTAGCCGAAATTATCCGCGGTGGAATTATTTCAACTCCTGAAGGACAATTTGAAGCCGCTAGTGCGTTGGGAATGACTCATAATCAAAGAATGTGGCACATTATTCTGCCACAAGCTATCAGAAACTGTCTGCCGTCAATTACCAATGAATTTATTGTTAACATTAAGGATACGTCAGTATTGAGCATCATTTCTGTTTCTGAACTGTTCTTTGTCGGGTCAACTATTGCCAGTCAAACATTCAAGTTCTTCCCAACTTATTTGACGATTTCCGCAATTTACCTAATTTTGACGTTCACAATTACCAGAATTTTCAATTTAATTGAAAAGCATCTTGACGGTAGTAAAAACTATAATTTAATGGCCAACCAGGTTCAGGTTGGCACCCAAGACAAATAATTATCTGTAAAGTAAAGGAATAATATGTTAGATAGAGATAGACAAATCAAGTTATTGCAAGATTTAATTCAAATTGAAACCATTGATGACCATGAAAAACAAGTCGTTGATTACGTGACTAAGTTATTTGCACCTTTTGGTGATCGGGTACGGATTACACGTGTGCCCTATCAAGGCGACCGTGAAAGTGCGGTAATCTCAATTGGTCCAACTAATGGCAACTTCAAGCTCGGCTTTTCCGGTCACATGGATGTCGTCAACCTTGGCAACGTTAAAGCTTGGCGTGATGAGCCATTTTCTGGAAAATTATACGACCATGACACTAAAATGTATGGCCGTGGGACAACCGATATGAAGAGTGGCCTTGCGGGAATGATTGGTACCCTATTATCTTTATTAGAAGAAAACATTCCCCTATCTGGTGAGTTACGCTTGTTACTGTCCGTTGGTGAAGAGACTGGTCAATGGGGAGCTGAAGAATTAACCAAAGAAGGTTTTGTTGATGACTTAGATGTTTTAGTCATCGGTGAAGATTCTAACCTCGACATTTCTTATTCTAGTAACGGCGACATTGATTACACAATCACTGCTTACGGCAAAGTTGCCCACTCAGCTCAATTAGGTGTCCTCAATGCTATCGACAACATGGCCGATTTTATTCAATTAGCCAATCAAAAATTGCGCCACTTACCACGGGTTGATCCCAAACTTGGACCTGTACTACATAATATTACGATGATCTCAGGCGGTGATCAGATTAACAGTATGCCTGACAAGGTCGTTGCTCGCGGTAATATTCGCATTAATCCGCTCTATACAGTTGCCGAAATTCAAAAAGTGTTGGAAAGTGCTGTTACTGAAGTTAGTAAATTGCCGCAACACCGGTTTGAATTGCAATATGATTATTTAGGTGAAGCTGTTTCTGGTGATACTTCTAATCAATACGTCCAATCAGCTCAACAAATGTTAACTAATATTTTGCACAGACCAGCAAAATTAGTCACCGAATCTGGAACTACTGATGCTTCCAAATTTGTTAACAGTCCAACACCGCCAACTATCTTTACTTTAGGACCTGGCAATGATAGCTGTCACCAAGTTGACGAATACGTTGACATTCCTGATTATTTACAAGCAACTGAATTTTATGAACAATTTGCTAAAAAATATTTGACTAAATAATGGTAGAAAAGCAGTTGACAAACCCCTGCTTTTAGCCTATCATTCTCACTAAGTTAAATAATTTCCAATGCAATAGAGGTCGCGACAATTACAAACTCAATGGGAGCGCGCAAACGCTAAGAAAGTTGAGCTAAGAATTACCGCCGAAATGAAATCTTGATTTGCGTCATTTTTTCGTTGGGCTGCAAGAACAGATCTTGCAGACTGTCCCGGTTCGTCCCCGGGGAGCGCTATATGATTTGTCTAAATATGATCAATTATAACCTCGTTGTCTTGCAAGATAGCGAGGCTTTTTATTTACGCTTTATTGTATTGGCTTTATTTAAAACAATTTGGAGGTTTTAAAATGAAGTCAAAAAGTAAATGGTTCACCGCATTGATTGCGGTTTTGCTTGGTTTAACAGTAGGATTAAGTTTTCATTCTAATACTGCTTACGCCAAAAACAACAACGTCTTAAAAGTTGCCATGGAGGCCAACTATCAGCCGTATAACTGGACGCAAACCAACAGTGCTAACGGGGCAGTTCCAATCGACGGTTCACACACTTATGCTAATGGTTATGATGTCAAAATTGCCAAGATCATTGGCCAAAAATTACACAAAAAAGTAGTTGTTTTCAAAACTGAATGGGACGGACTGCTTCCGGCCTTAACCAGCGGCAAAGCTGATCTAATCATCGCTGGGATGAGCCCAACAGCAGAACGTGAAAAGGCAATTAACTTCTCACAGCCATATCGGCGCAGTACATTTGTAGTCATTACTAAGATGAACAGTAAATATGCTAATGCTAAAAGCCTAACTGGCTTTAAGGGTGCCAAATTAACTGCTCAACAAGGGACTTTTCATTACCAATTAATCAATCAATTAACTGGCGCTAAAAAGCAACCTGCTATGCGTGACTTTGCGGCGATGCGGCAAAGTTTGATTTCCGGAACTATTGACGGTTATGTTGCTGAAGATACTGAAGCAACTTCATTCAAAATGGTTGATCCTGATATTAAAGCTATTCCCGTTAGCAAAATGCCTGGTTTTCACGCCACTAAAGATGAATCCGTTACTTCCATCGGGATTGCAAAACCTAACAAAAAGCTACTTAAGGAAGTTAACCAAATTTTAGCAACTGTTCCTAATTCAAAACGAACTAAGTTGATGAACGAAGCTGTTAAAGAGCAGCCCAAAACTGATAATTCTAAAAAGGGTAAACAAGAAAACTGGTTTGTTTCTATGTGGAAGCAATATGGTGGCATGATTCTCAGCGGAATTGGCATGACCTTGCTGCTTGCTTCAGTCGGTACTATCGCTGGTTTCTTTATCGGTTTAGCTGTCGGTGTTATCCGGACAATTCCGACGCCAACTACCCGCGGCAAGAGATGGCTGTTAAAATTCATTGATTGGCTGTTATCTGTTTATATTGAAATCTTCCGGGGTACACCAATGATGGTGCAAGCTGCCGTAATCTACTACGGTATCGCCCAGTTCTGGCACCTAAACATCGACCGGACAATTGCCGCTTTAGTAATTGTTTCTATTAATACTGGGGCTTACTTGGCTGAAATTATCCGCGGCGGCATCATTTCAACCCCTGAAGGTCAATTCGAAGCTGCCAGTGCCTTAGGAATGACCCACAATCAACGGATGTGGCATATTATCTTACCGCAAGCAATCAGAAATTGTCTGCCATCAATTACTAATGAATTTATCGTTAATATCAAGGATACTTCTGTATTAAGTATCATTTCTGTTTCCGAATTGTTCTTTGTTGGGACTACAATTGCCAGTCAAACATTTAAGTTCTTCCCAACCTACCTAACAATTTCGGTTATCTACCTAATCCTCACCTTCACGATTACTAGAATTTTCAACTTGATTGAAAAGCACCTTGAAGGCAGTAAAAACTATAATTTAATGGCCAACCAAGTTCAAGTAGTTGGGTCAAAGAAGACGGAGGTTAATAACTAATGACTGAAGTAAATAATACTATTTTAAGTTTAAAGCATATTCAAAAATCCTTTGGTAATCACCAAGTATTAAAGGATATCTCATTTGATATTAAAAAAGGTGAAATCGCCACTATCATTGGTCCTTCTGGTGGTGGTAAATCAACTACTTTGCGCTGCATTAACATGCTTGAAGAACCTAGTGCTGGTGAAATTGATTTTCACGGTGAAAATGTCTTAGCACCCGGATATAACCGCAACATCTACCGCGCTAAAGTTGGCATGGTGTTCCAACAATTCGACTTATTTGAAAATAAAGATGTGCTTGCTAACTGTATGGTTGGTCAAGAACTTGTCTTAAAGCGATCAAAAGAAGAAGCGCGTAAGGTAGCTCTTACTAACCTCAAGAAGGTCGGCATGGCTGAATACATTAACGCACGACCAAAACAACTATCTGGCGGTCAGCAGCAACGGGTTGCTATTGCCCGAGCCATCTCAATGGATCCTGAAATCTTGTTATTTGATGAACCAACTAGTGCCCTTGACCCCGAAATGGTTGGTGAAGTTCTCAGTGTAATGAAAGACCTCGCCACAACTGGTTTAACGATGATTATCGTTACTCACGAAATGGCTTTTGCCCGCGATGTTTCTGATCAGGTGTTCTTTATCAGCGATGGTGTTATTGCCGAACAAGGTAGTCCTGACCAGCTGCTTAACCACCCACAAAATGAAAAAACAGCGAAGTTCTTACGTAATTTCCAAAATAGTTAATTTAAAAACCTGTCTATTAACAGACAGGTTTTTTATTTTTGCTTTAATCATTCTTTCTTATTTATTAATTAAATGTCCATCATGGAAAATTTTTATTCAATCTAGATGCAGGTGCTCCGTCTTTATACGACATATAGTTCCACATATTTGTAGTAATACCTCTCTCTTCTTAACTAAGCCTTCTCTAGACATAAAACCAAATGAACCACTAGCTGATTCAATCTGATAGTCTAGCAAATCTTCCCAAGCCAAGACATTATCAATTTGGAAGTTATTATCTTCTGTAAGTTTCATTTTAACGATATTACCGGTCCCATTAATCAATGATTTACCTGTTCCTTTGGTATGTAAAATTAAAAAGCCACCAGTTTTGCCAGCCACAGCTTTCGAAAGACCCTTTTGTCTGATCGCTTCATAGCTATTTAACTTCTTTACAATGTCTTACCAAAGAATTATGCTAGCTATAATCAAAATTAAAATATGAGGATAAATTATGAAAAAAAGGAATTTTCACTTTTCAATAAAAATCATTGCTGGATTAGCTTTAATAATTATTGGTTATCAATCTACTCAACAAATCACAGCCGCTGATGAATTGAGTATTGCTGACGAAATTAGTGCTGCTAATCCTATCGCACAAAAACCAGGTCAAGAAGTTACTATTCCTACAAATACAACCTTAGCTGGCGATACTAATTATGCCAAATTAAGCATTGCCAATTGGCAGTCAATGCCAAATGGGACAGAATTTTCATGGTACCAAAAGCCTTCTACTTTATATAATGGCTTAAGTAAGGGCACAGTCACAGTAACCTTGCCAGACGGAACAACTAAATCTGTTAACGTTACTGTTAACATTGCCGGTACTAAGCAAGTTAAGCTGTATCATGACAGCTATCTTTACGATAAAAAAGGTCGGCGAATTAACGATTTACAGCTTAAAAAGGGATCAATTGCTAATATACTTCAGACGAAGAAAATTAATAGCCATGACTACTATGAGCTTGATGACAATCACTTTTTGCCTGTTGCTCCTCTTAAAAAAGTTACCAAGCAAATTAAAATTACCAAAACTAACAAGCGCGTGATGCACAGCACATATCTCTATGATGAAAAGGGGCATCGCACAAATGGACTAATTTTAAAAGCCGGTTCCCGTGTTAAAATTCACAAAACTGACGAAGATAACAACATTCACGTTGCATCAGGACGCTACTTTTATTTAGTTGGACAAAAACTCTACGTTCCTGTTCGCAACGTTACTGGTTTAGAAACTGAATGGCAAGATAAGCCAATTCCAGTTTATAATTATCGTGGTAAACGAGTAGGCCAAATTAAGGCACATACGCCCTACCACACATACGGTGATCCTATTAAAGTCAAAGGCAAGCCTTATTACATCGTCGGCAAAGGAAAATTAATTAAAGACTCTATCTAAAGATAATCCGTGAGGCATAATAATGAAATTAATCAGAAAATTAACCATAGTACTACTGACCGCTTTACTTTGCATTAGTCCGATATTTACGATTGTTCCAACACAAATCACTAGTGCCGCACATGTAGAAAAAGATAAATTAGGTTTTATCGGTAGTCCCTACATTTATAAAAAAAGCGGCAAACGTTACCGTTATTATGACCAAATTGCCAAGAATCTGTTTACTGATACTGACGTGAATGGCTATAACTATTTCGATGGCAACGACACTACGCCAACAACTTCTTTTACTGGCAAAACGATTACCATTAAAGGTCAAAAATATTACGAGATTGCCAAGAACGCCTATATTAAGGCAGCTAATGTTCTTACCCTGAACGGTAAAAACATTAAAAAAGGTAAGCTAACTCTGAATCATAAATCAAAGCTCTACACTAAAAATGGTCATCAAACTAAAAAAGAACTAGCTGCTGACTCAATTATCAGTTATGCTGGCAAAGTTAAAAAGAAGAAGACTTGTCCTAAATATTTTTATTATACAGGTACTAATAAATATGCTTATCTGCCAACCAAAAGAATTAAAGGTCACGACTATTATTCTTTGAAAAATCATCTTTATGTCAATGCGCAAAATGTCGGTACTATTAACGGTGAAATTGCCCGCCTTAACGGTGTTACCTATGCCACTGTCATCAAAAGCAGCCGTACACAAACCATTTCTAACGGACTAACAAATCATAAATTAGTTAAGGGGCAAAAAGTCAAAATTGACATGGCAGTCGCTCCTTGGGCAGAAGATTTTGATGGCTATATTTATCATTTACATAACTATCCTAAGGAATATATTGATGAAGGATATATCAAGATTAGAAATGACCTGCCAATTACTAATTACAATGACATGGCTTATACTTATTTTAAACCCATTAACGGTAACCAAATTACAACTTACAAAGTAGATGGGTCTCCAACAGCTCAAGCCCTTATAATTAAAGATAATAATCAGCCCACAGTCGACGCTAAACTCTATCTTTGGGTAGAACACGATCATCAAGCTGAATTGTTCTACCACATACTGCACTCAGATTCAGATCAAACCGCAGATGAAACAGTTCCTGATTACAGCAACAGCTTTGTCAAAGCAAGCGACATAAAAATTACTGGTGGTGTTAAACTAACGAGCCTCAATAATGCTAAGGATGCTAAAGCTGATAATGTCATTGCAACAGATACAAATAAACAAGAGCTCCGGCAACTATTTGCAGATAATTTAGCAAACGCATATACTGATGCTAGCTTAAGGCAAAATTACAATAATGCTCTAGCAATTGCCGCAAGCGTTATTAGATCAACTACAGCTAGCCGTGGTGAAGTTAAAGAAGCAACTTGGCTACTTAAAACAACTGAAGATCAATTAAGTGAATTATACTTTGAACCATGGAGTTAAAAAACAAAACACTAGTAATCAACGAGATTACTAGTGTTTTTATCTACCTTAATATCTTAGTTATGACTTACAACCAGTGAAATATTTTTAGGCGCTTGGCGTTTAGGCCCCTTTTTCATCACATATGTTTCTACTGGCCGATGCTTATTAGACTTACGATATAATCGCAATATTTGCTTAACCGTGTATTTTTTCCCGCGAGGATGATTGATTGTACCCTTGCCAACAGCTTGAATAGTCTTGTATCCTTGACCAAATCCCGAATATTTGCTCAACTGGTAATTGCCCAATTTTACTGCAAATCTAGTAGTAGAACCTGCATCAGTCAATATACTATTATTATTCTTGTTAAAATGACTTAAATCTAACTGCTTCAACTTATAATCATATTGAAACATTCCTGCGGTGACATTTACTTTAGGTAATCTAAAATCACTAAGATCTAGCTTAGTTAAACTACTACAATTAGTAAACATGTTTTCAGTTGTTGTAACGTTTTTAGTATTCCAATGATGTAAATTAAGTCGCTTTAACTTAGTATCATTATTAAACATTCTACCCATGCCAACCACTTGACTGGTATTTAAATTACTTAAATCTAAACTTGTAATATTTTTATTTTCAGCAAACATCCCTGACATATTAGTGACATTGCTAGTATCAAATTTGCCAAAGTCCAATTGACTTAAGTTGGCAAAATTAGCAAACATGCGAGACATATTTGTAACATAGCTGGTATTTAATTGCCTTAAGTCTAAATTGGCAATTTTTGCACTTTCAAACATCCTCGACATATCCAGAACATGACTAGCATCAAAATGTTCTAAGTCTAACTGAGCAATATCAGCATTAGCAAACATTCCTGACATGTTTGTAACATGATTGGTATTCAAATGTTCTAAGTCTAACTTAGTAAACGTTGCTTTATTAAACATATTGCTCATGTTAACAACATGGCTAGTATTTAAATTATGCAAATTGATTTCTGCAGGTTTAACCCCTGCAAACATACTAGACATATTTGTAACACTACCTGTATCAAATTTAACTAAATCTAGTTGTGACAGTTGACTATCGCCATTAAACATATTAGACATATCTGTCACGTGACTAGTATCTATATTAGACATATCGAGTTTAACCAAATTATGGTCGCCATTAAACATGCCAGCCATATTTGTCACTCGACTAGTATTAAGGCCAGATAAATTAATATTCACTGTTTTAGCATTCGCAAACATTCCGGCCATACTAGTAACATTACTGGTATTCAGGTAACTAAGATTCAGATCTGCCACACCAATTCCGGCAAACATCATCTGCATATTAGTTACACGCTTAGTATCAAATTTACTTAGATCAAGTTGCGCTAATTTACTATCGCCATTAAACATATTAGACATGTTTGTTACCTGATCAGTCTTAATATTTGCCAAGTTTAGATTAGCCAGACTTGAATCTTGAGTAAACATCCCCGCCATATTAACTACACGCCCTGTATCCCAACTACTCAAATCTAGACTCTGCAAATTCTGATCTTGAGCAAACATATTAGACATGTTAACCACTTGGCTTGTATCAATTTGATTCAGACCCGTAATTGTTTGCAGCTTACCTAAGCCGCTAAATTTATTTCCTGAATTAATCGCCAATTTAACTGGTCCTGCAAATACAAGATGTTTTACGTCACTGATTCCTGACAGCTTTTTTGTAAGAGGTGTGCTTGAAAGCTGAGCACCATTTTGACCGGGACTAATTGTTAAAGTCTTAGAAACAATATCGTAACTCCAAGTGCAATCACCATCCGTCCCTGTCCACATAGCATTATTCCAAGCCCATGAATTGGCAGGCGTTGGAGTAGTTTCAACCGCAGACACAGGCAAACTGTTTGCTAATCCCAACAAGCCTAGGCATGTTACTGCCAAGCAAAGTTCTAATTTTCTTATTTTTAGCTTCATTATTGTTGCCTCTTTTACCTATGATTATAAGTATTTTACCAGCTAATCGGCATAAATTTACTAAATAATATCAGGGGTTTTCTGTTCTTCAGCCAATTTCCATCCGGTCATAAAATGCTGCTCACGCAACAAGCGAAGTTCGCGATAATCGCTGGCTAAGCTATCAATTGCGTCTTGCAATTTCTTATTCTGCTTGCGCAGCGCATTTAATTCTGGATCATTAACAACCCCCTTTAAATGAGCTGTAGCTGCCAACTTACGTCGACGTTCTTCAAATTCACCTTGAAGCGTTGCCAATGCATTCTCATACTTAACTAACTTTTGATTAATTGGCTTGATCTGCTCATTTAACTTAGTAAACAAGTCATACGGCATATTGGATTTAATTTTATTACATTCTTGACACGACAAAATCAAATTAGCAAAATCATTGTTGTGCGACAGTGACACCGGATCTTTATGATCCACACTGCGTCCGCGGCGACCGCAGTACTGGCAGCGATAATGATACTTCGCCCGAATGCGTTCACGGTCAATGTAGTCCACTTCATTTAATTGAAAGTTAACTTGCAAGCCCAGTCGCTCTAAGTTTTCAGCAAAAGTTAAATCAATCTGCGGCACAAAATCAGTTTGCCCGCTTTCACTAGCAATCACAGCTGCATTAAAATCATGACGGGATAATTGCTGCTGAGCTAAACTATTGCCGTCATAATCCTGAATAAAGGCTTCATAACGCTTGCGATGCTCCTTTTTATTTACTAGAAAATCATGCTCACTATCAGCCATCGACTTACCCACAAAGGTATACAACAACCCTTGAGCAAAAGTCTGTACCGCCAAATTAGCAAAGTCATTGGCATCTTGCCCTCTTTGCAAGCAAATATCACAAATACTCGTCAATTTAGGGTTCATCAAGCCTTGTTGTTTAAAATGTACTGAATTTATGCGTAAGCCGCAGCTGCTGCACTGAAATTTCACTTTCCTACTCCTTCAACTCATTTATTAATTCCATTTTACTCAACTTAAGACAAGAAAAAAAGGCAGATTACAATTCGTAATCTGCCTTTTAATTTTATTTTGATCAGACTATTTGTTTTCGTCTGCTTTGGCCTTGTTCAAGAAAGCAACAACAGCTGCAACGTGGGCAACACGCTTCTTACCGTTTCTCTTGTTCTTAGGTCTTTGGTTTGGTTCACAACCAGTGTTGTAATTTTCACCTTTACGCATAGTACTATACTTCCTTTCAGATTTTCGAAAATCTTATTTAGTTTACCACGTTAAGGCTAATGAAGCAAGGTCTGATACTACCAGCAACTGATTATAACCTAATAAAAAACAACCTACTTCTTAGCAGATTGCTTCCTAAAATAGCTTTAATTAATGATTAGCAAGTTTTGCCTTCTTGCATATCTTTTTTTGTAACTTTTGCTGGTTCATAGACATTAATCGTAACCGCGCCATCAATCACACCACTATCATCAGCTAAACTCATTATTGCATTCTTTTCTGCAACAACTAAATTTTCATCCAAATATTGCATTTCAGCTGGACTAGTGAATAGATCTATGTCGGCATTGTTCTTAATTGTAATTGTGAACTTCGGGTCTACTTGATCCAAAATTACAAATTGAAAGTTGGCACCAATAGTACAAGTACCACCAATCTTTGAATATTGATTAGAGCCATCATTTAATGCTAGCAAGACGACTTGACCATGTTTAATGTGACTCTTAATCTTATTTGCAGCTTCGGGTTTAATATTCATTTTTACATTTTTGGTATTACTCATTGTAAATCCCCCTTGTTCTTACTACTTACTAAAGTATAGTATATTAATGATGAAGAAAGCAAAAGTTCTGTTTATCACTGATGCTTTCTTCATGTTCCAAAATTTTTCGTTGCACACAACGAAAAAAAAGCTCAAAATAGAGGTATAGCTATAGATGATTGTAACTTGCGAAAGGGGACATTTTATGACCGTCTTCAAGAAAATTTTCAATGACAGAATCTTACAGATTACTGCTGTAGTAACAATTATAAGCCTTTTTTTTGCTAGGCCGCGGCTTGGAGATATTAATTTACATACCATATTTTCAGTCGCCGCGATGCTAATTATTATTCAAATCTACGCTTATTTACACGTCCTCGACGTTTTGGCGTACAAATTAACCAGTATCGCTGACAATACACGCAAGCTGAACATTTTGTTTACACTACTAGCGATAATTGCTGGGATGTTTCTCGGCAACGATATAACAGCGCTTACATTAATTCCACTTTATTTGAATATTGCTAAAAAATACGACCTACCACAAATTTTACCCGTTACCCTAATCGGCATGGGAGCAAATATTGGTGCTGCTTTTACACCTTGGGGTAACCCACACAATATTTTTTTAGTTAGTAAATACTCTGTCAGCGCTTTGCAATTCTTCTCATGGTCGCTGCCTTATCTACTTAGCTCACTAGTCATTACTTTCGTTATCTTTCACTTTATTCCACGCAAGCAAATTCCGGTACAAGAAAGTAAACAAATTACAATTAGTGTCAGACCAACAATTATTACAACCGTTGTCTTCGGCTTCTTCTTTTTGGGTGTCTTCAAAGTAGTTAATATTGTATGGCCGATGCTTGCTGCAATTATTCTAGCTTTGTTAATTAATCCGCGAATTTTACTTAAAATTGATTTCGCTCTGTTATTAACTTTTACCTGCTTTTTTATTTTTATCAGCGATATCCAACAAATTCCGATTGTAGTTGCCATTATTCATACAATGATCAATTCGGAAAGTTCAACGTATTTTACTTCCATTTTATCAAGTCAGATCATTAGCAACGTACCCGCAACTATCTTAGTTGGTAAGTTCACACCTTACGCTGAAGCATTGTTCTTAGGCTCTAATATTGGCGGTTTTGGTTCACCAATTGGCTCTATGGCTAACATGCTGGTACTCAAGACTTTTACTCAAAACGCAACTGTTTCAAGAAATGAATTTTTCAAGAAATGGTCCATGATGCAGTTTATCGGTTTATTCATCTTAACAATTACCGGCTGGCTGTTACTACTAATTTAAAAAGGGCAATTAAACTATTATAGATGCGCAAGTGCATCTTTTTTTAATACCCAAAAAGACAATAATCAGTTATAATTAAGCAATATCTATCAGGAGGTTTAACCTATGTCAACATTAACTTGGATAATTTTAATTATCATTATTTTATTAATTGGAATTTATATTACTATCTATAATGGACTGCAAAAAGCCAAGGTCTACACGGACGAATCCTGGAGCCAAATTGACGTGCAATTAAAGCGGCGCAACGATCTAATTCCCAATTTAGTTGAAACCACTAAGGGCTATGCAAAACACGAAAAAGAAACTTTAGAACACGTTGTTGAACTACGTAATCAGTTAACTAACATTCCAACAGGGGAACGAACAGAAACTCTTAAAGTATCTAATCAAATTTCGGATGCCTTAAAGTCAATCTTTGCTTTGCAGGAAAACTATCCTGATTTAAAAGCTAACCAGAACTTTATGAAACTGCAAGAAGAATTAACCAACACCGAAAACAAGATTGCATATTCACGGCAGCTTTATAATTCATCTGCAGCCTTATATGATCAAAAGCTATTAACCTTTCCATCAAATTTAGTTGCTAGTATCCATGGCTTCAAGAAAGTTGATTACTTGGAAGCTAGTGCAGCTGAAAAAGAAGTGCCTAAGGTTAAGTTTTAAACAATAGGTCGTTAAATGATGTTATTTCAACAAATTACCCGCAACAAACGCAAAACTTACATAATTATGATCTTATTTGCGGTAATTTTAGCACTTGCTGGTGCAGGGTTAGGTTATCTTTTTGGTAACAGTCCTTGGGGTGGTATGATAATCGCCCTCATTATTAGCGCTATTTATCTCTTCATTGTAATGCGCGATCCGGCCAACATGGTAATGAGCTTGAACCACGCTCGCGAAGTTAATGAACAAGAAGAGCCAGAACTTTGGCACATTGTTCAAGATATGGCACTTGTCGGTCGCGTCCCAATGCCGCGTGTTTATATTATTGACGATGCCAGTCCTAATGCCTTCGCAACTGGTCGTGATCCTGAACATAGCGCCGTTGCTGTTACCCAAGGTTTACTCAAAATGATGAACCGCGAAGAACTTGAGGGCGTTTTGGGTCACGAAATTTCCCATATCCGCAATTACGATATTCGTTTATCAACTGTTGCTGCAGTCCTTGTTGGTGTTATTTCTTACTTATCGGGAATTGCTAGCCATTATATTTGGTGGTTCGATGATGACCGCGGTCATGATAACGATGATAATAATAATCTTGTGCTGATTTTTAAAATCATCGCGATTATCTTTGTCCTTATTTTAGGACCATTGTGTGCTGGTTTGGCGCAGATGGCTTTATCACGTAATCGTGAATATCTAGCCGATGCTTCATCAGTTGACCTCACACGCAACCCACAGGGCCTGATTTCAGCTTTAAAAAAGATCGCTGGCAGTAAGCCAATGAAAAAGGCAGATCCTAGCAGTGCCGGAATGTATATCGCAGATCCGTTACATAAAAAACACGGATTTTCTCATCTTTTTGACAGTCATCCCCCAACAGAAGACCGCATTAAGCGTTTAGAAAAAATGTAATGTATCTAAAAAACAGATCAAGAATTCTTTGTTAGAAAACTTGATCTGTTTTTTTGGTTAGTCAAAGTTACTTAAAAGTCACTTTACATACACACTAAGTATTAATAATTGTAATCAAAAAGAACGTCACTTTACTGACGTTCTTTTCAATAGTTTAAATATTAATCATTACAAATTAATTAATTTAAACCTAATTCTTTATTAACTACTGGAGCTGCTACAGATGAAGCAATACCACCAGCACCTAAAATAATCACACGTCTAACTTCATCAAGTACACGTTGAGCCAGATTTAATCCTGAGTGTGCAGTTACTAACAATAGATCACCAACTAATGGGATAATACCAACGCCAGGAATCGCACCTAGAACACCAAGACCTACTTCACCAGCAATAACAGCAACTTCAGTGATTGCATGAGCTATAAACGTAACAACTTGAGTTAACGCATCAATTCCAACAGAAAGCAAAGTTGCAGCTGAGCTAGCAAGACTATCAATTAACTGCTTATTTGCTTCATTAACTTTAGCCTCTGCTGGATCAGGATCTGATGGATCTGTTTCTGATGGTCCTGTCCCTGATGTAGCATCAGTTTGTGATGGATCTGTATTAATTTGGGCTGTAGGGTCAGACAAGTTAGCATCTGTTGCTGCTTGCGCATTTTCCTTATCAGATTCGCAAACTAATGCATTAATACCATTAATTATAGGCCCAAGAATTGAAGCAATTACAGTTGGCGCTAAAACAATTGCCCGCCGTGCTGTACTCCATGCATATTGGAATCCATGCCACAACGTGTTAGCACCAACAACAACTGCATCAGCAATTAAAGGTGCAATTCCCACAACAGGAATCATCCCAGCGATACCTAAAATCATCGTAGCTAGGTAACCTAGCACGTTAATTGGTTCAGCAAGCAAACTTTCACCAGCATCAGCAATACCGTTAATTTCATTGGCAATAATTAACAAATTGGCAATTGCAGTATTCAGATCAGACATAGTCGGCTTAGTTTTATCACCATCAATGGCAGTAGAATTATCTCCTGGCTTAGTTGCATCTGCAGGTTCATCAGAATCTGCTGGTGTAGTTTGACCTGCTTCGTTATTACCAGCAGCATCTGGGTTGTCGGTAGCATTATCAACAGGTGCTTCTGGCTGAGTCGTTTGACCATCATCACCAGTCACCGGTTGTGAAGTCGAATCACCATTACCAGCAGTCACTGGTTGTGAAGCTGAATCACCGTCACCAGCAGCTACTTGATTGCTATCGCTACCCGTATTTGCTACAGGTGCAGTTGCATCAGTATGATCTGTTGTTGCTGCATTAGCGGCTTCTGGTTTCTGACTTACTGAATCATTGTCCTTATTTGTTGCAGGACTTTGATTAGTAGTATCAGAAGCAGTTTTCTCATTCGAGACAACTGCTGTAGTTTGTGCGGCAGAATCATTCGATTCAGCTGCATATACTTTCGTATTTCCATTAGTTACAAAGAGCAGCGACGCACTAAAAAGCGACGCAGCAATAGCTAATGGAATAGCATTATGACGCATTATATCCCTCCTATAAATTTAATCAATTACTATCTTTAAACAACTACATTATGAATAATACAACACCTGTTATTTTTAGTCAAACAGTGAATTAATTATGTCCCAATTAAGAAGTAAAAAATATTAAATTTTTAGCCTTTTTTTCAGCCAAATTTCGTAAATTAAAAAGCAAGGATCATTTTCCTTGCTCAATTACTTCAAATTAATGTTAGCCTGGCGAAATAATTCTGCTCGCATTTGTACTGGTGTTTCATGATAATATTCGCTAAATTTTTTATAAAAAAATGACTTGCCATTATAACCTACACGCGCAATAATCTCCTTAACAGAAATATCTGGCCGCGCCAACAAGTTACGGGCTTCCTGCATGCGCCGTTCATCTACATGTTCGACAAAACTCTTGCCAGTTTTTTGTTTTACTAAACTAGAAAAATAATTAGGATTAAAACCAAAATGCTTTGCCGCTGCAGCCAAAGTAATATTGCTAAAATTAGCATCAATATAACTTTCTAACGTAGCATCAGCAAATTGCTGTGTAGGCTCTGATGCAGCCGCAAAATTCCGATTACGAATTGCAGAAACAAGTAACAGCTGCAGCTGCGCCATAATCACACTTTGACTAAATAAATTATGCTTTAAATATTCATCAATTATTCGTTCAATTATTTGTGCCGGTTGTGCAAGCGGCGTACTTTTCAGATATAAAAGCCGGTTAACCTTTAGGTTATTACGTAATTGTTCTACAATCTGCTTTTCACGTGGTTCATTCGCCGCCAGTTTTATTAATGACTTCTGCACATCAGCCTTAAATTCCAACTTGACCAAAATATCCCGTTTAGCTTGTTTACCAATTTCGTAATCACACTTTGGCATCAATAAAATCAAGTTACCTGTTTCCAATGCAAAAGTTTGCCCATTGACCTGCAAGTTAGTTTGACCACCTGCCGCATAAAGCAGCATAGCGGTAGCTGTCTGATAACGATGTAAGCCTGTATTATGATTTTCAAGATATGTTGTAAATAAATTAAAGTTGCTGCCGGCTTGCAGACACAATTCGTTTGTATCTTCATTGGTTGCACTCAAAATGCTCGCTAAATATTGCTCTAATTTAACCGCTGCCATCATTTCACCTTCTTGTTAATATTTTAATAATTTTATTATATAACAAAAATACATTTTAATGATAATTATTTTTTGTGGCTAATTTAGACAAGTAGACAAAAAAAGTACTTTCATGTACAATCAAATTAATAAGATTGGGGTGCCGCAAGGCTGAGAAGATACCCATTGAACCTGCTATGGATAATGCCAGCGAAGGGAAAATGAATGATTTTTTACGTCGTCAGAGCAGTAGCCCTGACGATTTTTTTAATTTAGGACAGAACATTGACGATTACAAGTAACGATTTAACTTTTTCATACGACCAAAACACTAAAATTCTCGATCACGTTAACTTGAAAATTCCCGCAAGAAAATTTTCTCTCTTAATTGGTCCTACCGGTTGTGGTAAATCAACTTTGCTCAAGATTTTAGCCGGATTATATCCAAAATATGCCGGTAAAGTCACCGGCACCATCAACCTCGGTGGCTTAAAAACCGCAATGATGTTTCAGAATGCGGGTGAACAATTTACAATGGCAACACCGCGTGAAGAAATTATTTTTGCACTAGAAAATTTACAAATTGACCGCTCTCATTATGAAGAACGCTTAACAGCTGGGATTAACTTTGCTCAAATTACTAACTTACTTGACCAAAAGATTAACACCATGTCTGGCGGTGAACAGCAACGTGTAGCTCTAGCTGTCCTAGTTGCCATGGACGTTGATTTACTATTGCTTGATGAACCCTTTGCCAGCTGTGATCCGAAAGCTCGCAGCTTTTTAATTACGAAGCTCGCCCATTTACGTGACCAAGGCAAGACAATTTTATTAAGCGACCATATCTTAAGCGGCTACCGCAATATCTGTGATCATCTGTTTCAATTTAAAAAGCAACAAGTATTTGAAGTATCTCCTACTTACAAGCAACAGCTCCTAGATGTTGAACAACAGCAGTCTAGTTATTCGTTTACCTTACCGGCACCAAGTGAAAATATCTGTTTTAATTTAACTCAAACAGAGTTAATTCACAGACGATGCTTATTGCAACAAGACAACTTAAAAATTATTGCTGGTAAAACCACACTAATTACAGGCGCAAATGGTGTTGGCAAGACTTCGCTTTTCAATGCCCTCACTAAAATGATGCCTTACAACGGCAGTTTAACTTACCACGGTAATGAATTACGTCACCTGAAGACAAGAAAATATCTCCTACATGTTGCACAAATTTTTCAAAATGCACGCGATCAATTTTTAAGCGTTACGGTTAACGACGAATTGGCATTAAGCAAAAAGCAACGCACTAATCACTACTTTACTGACGCTAAAATTGCACAAGCCTTAGATTACCTTGAATTAGACAATCACCTTGACCAAGTAGTTTATTCGTTATCAGGCGGACAACAAAAGAAATTACAAATTCTTTTAATGTTAATTGCAGACCAAGACGTGCTGCTAATTGATGAACCACTAAATGGCCTCGATCACTTATCTAGCCAAAAAGTGATGCATCTACTAAAAGAAAGCCAAAAAAATCGTGGTCAGACCTTATTAATCATCAGCCACGAACTAACTGGTCTTGCCGATTGGTGCGATTACCATCTGGTCTTTGCCAACCAGCAGCTAACTTATACAACTAAGTGAGGTGTTGTTATGAATCCTAGTTTTAAATTTATTTTAGCCCTAATTATTTCACTTGAAATTTCATTCAGAATTAGTTTAACCACTAATTTTCTTATTATTGCTTTAGCACTCATCTATCTCTTAATAAAGCACATTAAACTAGCCAATCTTTTTGCTCTCCTGTTCATACCACTTATTGCAGCAGTTACAATTTTTGCGACACTTTACTGGTTTACACAAACACCGAACCTCAGAAATGCTTGGGGGTTATCCAGCCGGATTTACGTCTATGTTTTAACCATCAGCTGCGTGACTATCGATACCAGTGCCGAAGAATTAGCCCGTTCATTTGAGCAAAACTTCCACTTACCAAGTAAATTCGCTTATGGCGTCTTAGCAGCCCTTAATATTGTCCCTCACATGAAACAAGCCGTGAAGCAAATTCGTACAGCTGGAATGATGCGCGGTACCTACCTTAGCTTTTGGTCCCCAGTTTTATACTTCAAGGCTATCCTTGTTGCCCTTAATTCTGCTGATAATTTAGCCCAAGGCATGGAATCGCATGGCTATCAAGAAGATACCCCACGGTCAACAATTGCGGTTGTACCGATTAAAACTAGCGATTGGCTCGAAAGTATAATATTAATAATTTTGCTTAATCTTGCTTTATTCACATTAAAATAAGTAAGAAGGTATAGTTTAGATGAAACATCAGCTAAAAAATTGGGATGTATTGGAAAAAAACAACCACTAGCTGTCAAAAAGCAGAAAAGAATTTACCTAATAGCAAATACTGACAGCCCAAGAAAAGTATTAAGTTGGTATTTAAGCCTGCGCAAACATTTACTGCTAAAATAACCGCTAATTTAAAATACAAGTAAAAAAGTGCAATCAAAACTGATTGCACTTTTTTATTATTAACGTTTTTTTCCTAAAAATTAATTCTACTTGTGATACGGACTGCCACTATTAATCATAAAGCCACGATAAATTTGCTCAATCAGCACTACTCGCATTAATTGATGAGGCAGCGTCAATTTACCAAAACTGAGTAGATCATCAGCACGTTTATTAACCGCGGAGCTAGTTCCAAGACTGCCGCCAATGACAAACGTAATGTCCGAATGACCATAAGTTGCTAAATCATGCAGCTCACGTGCAAATTCTTCACTGCTGCGCTCTTTGCCCTTAATTGCAGTCACATAAACATATTCTTTGTCTTTAATTTTACTTAAAATCCGGTTACCTTCAATTTCTTTAACTTTTTCCTGTTCCGCCGCACTAAGTTTTTCCGGTGCTTTCTCATCAGGCACTTGAACCAACTGTACTTTAGCAAAGCGACTCAATCGCTTTTGATATTCCGTTATTGCATCCTTAAAATATTTTTCTTTTAATTTTCCCACACAAACAATTTTAATATTCATACTTTCTATTTTATCCCCTAAATCCCAATGTTTCCACTAAGCTTTTCCACACTTGTGTAAAAGCTTAAACTACATTTTGTGGTTATTAATAATTACTAGCCGCTAAATTGTGGTCACAAATTTTTTTGAACTTTTTTATCCAAAATTACCCACACACATACTTTTCACATGTAGATTCACAAACTTTTTGCCTTAGAATACTGTTATTACGTCAAGAACAACTGTTTGAACAAATATTTTTTCACTAATA
Source organism: Lactobacillus sp. ESL0785 (assembly GCF_029395455.1). Lineage (NCBI taxonomy): Bacteria > Bacillati > Bacillota > Bacilli > Lactobacillales > Lactobacillaceae > Lactobacillus > Lactobacillus sp. ESL0785. The sequence goes on along the minus strand of NZ_CP113916.1, from coordinate 107,374 downwards.
TTTACACACAATTAACAGATTATCCACAGGCATGAAAAAGCTTTTTCAGCTATTTTATGCACAATTCACAGAGTTTTCCACAATTGTTAACAACTTGGATGATTAAAAATTATTCTTGACAACCTCTATTTCCGAATGAAAAAATGTTTCTCATTAAAATTATTAGCAAAAGGGCTATACTCAGCAAAAAAACCGCCTTGTATAGCCCTTTTTATATTTAATTAATGAATATTAACGACTTTAATCAGCTTGTAATTTAACGCGCAAATTAACGGTTTTTCCACTGCGATTAATCGTTAAATTGACGGTATCACCGACTTTATGATTATACAAAATACTGTGTAACGAAGCAACATCAGAAACAGACTTGTTGTCAACTTTAATAATTACATCGCCCACTTTAATTCCAGCAGCTGCCGCTGAACCTTTTTTAGTAACTGAAGCAATATAAATTCCATTCTTCAAGTCTGACTTAATATTTAAGTGCTTGCGATAACTGGCAGGAATCCCTTGCAGAGCAATTACCTTAACCCCTAATTGCGGACGGGTAATTTTACCATTTTTAACTAATTGATTGACAATCGTTACCACCTCATTAGATGGAATAGCAAATCCCATCCCTTCAACTGAGGTACCATCACCTGATTGAGCTAATTTCATCGAATTGATCCCAATTACTTGACCAGCCGAATTGACCAAAGCACCACCAGAATTACCCGGATTAATTGCCGCATCAGTCTGAATTACCGTTTGCTGGTTAGCTGACGAAGTTGTAATACTCCGTGCTGGCGCTGAAATAATCCCTTGTGTAACCGTAGAAGCATACTCACTACCTAAAGGTGAACCAACCGCAATCACTGTTTGACCCGCTTGTAAGCTCTTAGAATCACCAAATTCGGCCGTTTGTGTAACATAACCGCCATCAATTGCTAAAACAGCCAAGTCAGTTGTCGCATCAGTACCAACTATTCGGGCATTAACGGTTTTACCATTTGATAACATCACTTGAACTTTGTCACTGCCTGAAACAACGTGATTGTTAGTAACAATATAGCCCTTGCCATTGGACTTCATATAGATAACGCCCGAGCCTTCACTGTAAGTTTGCAATTTACCCTTACTATTATCATTATTATCGTTATCACCAAAAATATCAAAAAGTGAGTTACTATTATTATTCGACTGACGTTTCATATTAATAACAGACACTACCGCACCCTTAACATCGTTGTATGCAGGTGTCATCGTACCACTATTTTTAGCGCTATTTTTGGATGTTTTCGCACTACTAGAACTGATACTTGTCTGTGCTGCACCATTATTTGAGTTCGCATTGTTAATTTGATCAAGCGCAACATAAGAAGCGCCGCCACCGATAAGTCCGGCAACAACACCCACTACGGCCGTTTTTAAAAAAAGATTATTCTTTTTGCGACCTGAACTTTGTTCTTCCATCATCATATCTCCTTTTGCATATCAAACCTAATATACTAATAATTTTTGAAAAAAGTATGAACAAAATAATTAAATTTGTACTAAATCGGTGGGTTGCTCCGGATTAGTCAGCTTAATCTGAACATCACTGGGTAAATTAGCATCCCCATTAACCAAAACCTGCTTAGCTGCTTCATAAGCAAGCTGAGCAGTATTATTATGCTGACTGCGATGCGCCAGATAAATCTGCTTGGTTTTAGAAGAAACCACATCTAGCAGCGCTTGTCCCGCCTCATCGTTAGATAAGTGCCCCTCATCAGACAAAATTCGCTGCTTAAGTTGCCACGAATATGGCCCATTACGCAACATCATATCATCATAATTAAATTCCATTAGATAGGCATCAGCATCTTCGATTACCCGCTCAACTTTTTGTGATACATAACCCGTATCCGTCAAAAAAGCCATCCTTTTTCCACCACTAGTAAAAACATAATACTGCGGTTCCGCCGCATCGTGACTAGTAGCAAAAGCAGTCACATCAAGATCACCAAAAGTCTGCGTTTGTCCCGGCTCAATTGTATTTATTTGTTCAACTGGCAATTTACCGATTTTATTAGTTGCAATTAAGTACCGCCAAGTGCCGCTATTACTGAAGGCCGCAATTTGTGGATACCGCCGCATAAGAACTCCCAGTCCCTTACTATGATCAGAATGGTCATGACTTAAAAATACCATATCAATCATTGCAATATCTACACCTACTTGTGCCAGCAGCTCCTTGATCTTTTTTCCAGATAAACCAGCATCCATTAAAATCTTATGTTGTGGGGTCTCGATGAGACTGGTATTACCCGTTGAGCCACTAGCTAATATAGAAACTCGCACCTACTTTTTCCTTTCTAATTTTTCTGAACATTATACGAATTACCTGCCTGCAAAATTTGAGCAGTAAAGGCATTAACCCGCTTTACAGTAATATTCTTCGTTGTTTTATTTTCTACCCAAATCAACCAGGTTGGTAATAGTATTGTGCTGCCACGCACCTCTGTCAATTTAGAATACCCCAATTTAATTTGCATTACACGAGAATTATTAGTAATTTCACGATCAGTGTACATTGCTTTAATCGCATGCCATGCACTAATAACTAATTGCGGCTCACGCACTGCACTAACTGGTCCCATATAAGAGAGTGTATAGTTCGTAATTTCTTGATTGTGAACATTAATTATCAGTTGGGCATTACTATCATATATTTGACCATAATCTGTCCCCTGCACAAAATAATACGTATCAGAACTCGACATGCTTGGTTCATACTTAAATTTAGCCCCAAAAGGAACATTTTCTGAATCATTCTTGAAATTCTCAATCTGCTTAAAAACTTGCTTATGATTGCCACTTAATATTATTTGTTCTTTAGGTGTGCCGGTTAATGTATTGTCACTTTTAGAAAAGTGAGTACTAACTTTAGTCAAACTATTCATTTTTTTAGTAAGATAATCATGCTTTTTGGCTGCCAAATAATATCCTGACTGCTGTTTATGCGAAATATGCGGTGGGACATCAATACCATCAGCTCGCATTTCAGAGCGAATACTAGTCATCGGCGTGCCGTCTGTATTACTTAGGCTAATCGGCGATCGCCAGATTTCAATCATCAGATACAGGTCAATTAATAAAAAGATAACCAAAAATAGCCATTCAATTCTTTTACGATCCAACTTAGTTCGCTCCTTCCTACTGATTGTTAGTTTTAGCTACCGGCTGCAAACTTTGCCTTTGCCACTCTGCTAAACTCTTCCATTCATTATTAGCTTTAACATAGTATGTCGGGATCAGGTTCACTAAATGGCCGTGACTATTATCCTTAGTCAGCCTAAAGGCCACAATTATCCGCTGAATTTGCGAACGTTTCATGCCACTAGCAAATAACTTTTGCAAAACAGTATCAGTAGCTGGTAAATTACGCGTTTGGCCATCAAAGGGGATCGGAATTTGCAAATCAATATTGTTAAATGCAACTTGCATCGCCTCTGTCGTCAACATTGTCTTAACTTGAGGTGTATGTTGGCCCAAAAAGACAGGAATTCCTTCAATATAATTAGTGTAACTAGTTGCATCACCATTAGTATCAAAAAATCGTAAATCCTGTTCGCTCAAACCTAATTTGTGAACGTAATTAACACTAGCAAATAAACGTTCATTCTTAGTTACAGCCTTATTCTTTTCATACCGCGTGTACAAAAAATCATGGCGCTTAGTATTGGCCTTGGGCACTCTTAGCTTAGTGTAATAATTAAGCGTATATGTAATCCAACCTTTTTTACTTGACCGCGCAGTTACATTGGCTGTACCTAAAAGCCGCGATACAAAATAAGAATCTGTCTGTGTATTGGTCAAATAACTATAAACGCGCCAGCGACTAGCTTGAGTATAAAAGACTTCATAACAATTCTTCAACCGCACAAACTTAATCGGTGTTTTACTATGCGCCCCACGAGCGTAACTACGTAGTTTATCAAAATTAGCGCGAGCCAAAGCAACACGGTAAACAGTGTAAGTCTTGTCATTGCCAAGATATAACCACCTATTACTACGCGAAATAAAAATCCGACGAAAATGGGCGTTATCATTTTGCAAGTTCTTTCTTGTAAATAAATTAAGACTAATTTCATCAGGAAAAGTTAATTGCAGATAATCTGCATCATTAAGCAGTTGCTCATATTTAAACTGCGTTGTACTAACTTGAGTACTTTTTTTAAATTTAATTCCCCGTAACTCCCGGATAAATTCGAGTGGGATATTCTTTTTAGCATCATATAACCGATAGGGCTGGTCCTCCTTAAATCCGTACGAGCTAGTAGGAATATATAGATCATAAATTGAATTATTTCGGCGGCCACGCGCTTGCTGAGTTAGATTATTAGTTTGACTAATATGGTTAAAGTACTGATCATTAGTCATAATAAAAATCCACAGGATAATCGACAGGACAAAAACCGCCAGTGTACTTAGTAATAACAGAAAGTCTCCTAATTTAAATTTAGACCTCATCCCAATCATCCCCTTCACTCATCGGTTCATATGGTAGTGCAATATAGAAGATTGACCCCTTGCTTTCACTACTGTCAGCCCAAATCTGACCATGATGGGCATCTACAATTTCTTTAGCAATTGCTAAGCCCAACCCTGTACCACCTTGAGCACGCGCCCGAGCCTTATCAACACGGTAAAAGCGATCAAAAATTTTGCCCAAGTCTTCACGGGGAATGCCCAAGCCTTGATCAGCAATACTTAAAATTATTCGGCTCTGTTCTTGCTGCAATCGTACCTTAATCACACCGCCATCAGGAGAATATTTAATTGCGTTATTCATAATATTATCAATTACCTGAGCCATCTTATCAGTATCAATTTCAACCCATAAAGCTTGGGTCCCTAATTTACGCTTAATAGTATATTTCTTCTTGCCCTCTTTTTCATCGGTTTTGACAATCATATCGAAGCGATCCAGAATGTGGGCAACAAAATCATTAAAGTTCACCCATTCCAAATCAACCTTAGACACTCCACGGTCCATCCGCGACAAGCTGAGCAATTCATTAATCATCCTGATCATGCGCTCTGTTTCTTCTTGCGTAACCTGCAAAAATTGTGGCGCTACCTGCGGATCTTTCCATGCTCCCTCATTCAAAGTTTCAATATACGCATGCAAACTGGTTAGCGGTGTTCGCAATTCGTGCGAAACATTAGAAACAAACTGCTTTTGTGAATTTTCGTTTTTCTGCTGCTCAGTAATATCATGCAGAACACAAACACTACCAGAAACAAAACCAGTCACCCGTTTAATCAAGGAAAAACTAGCATGTAAAATTACCTCATCACGCGTTCCCGCATGCAATGTAATTACGATCCCTTTTTGACCAGAAATAAGGTCCTGAGAAGTTTCTTTTAGACCTAATACTGTCGCAATTGGCTTATTAATAATGCGTTCTTTAGTGGTATTCAAAAAATTCAGTGCCATCTGGTTAACAACGCTGACATTGCCATGACGATCTGTTGCTAAGACCCCATCACTCATATGGGACAAGACACTATCAAGCCGCCTTTGCTCACTTTCTGATTCTTCCTGTGAACGCTCAATGCGAACCGATAATGTATTGAATGATTGACCTAATTGTCCCAACTCATCATTAGAATAAATTTTTACTTGGCTTGAATAATCACCATCTGCAATATTTAAGGCTTGGCTCTGCATTTCCTCAATTGGCTTGGTAATCGCATGGGAAACAACTAGTGACAGGATTGCCCCCATCACTGCAGCAATTAACGACGTCACGAGAAACATAAAAGAAATATTACGCAAATTATTAAAAACGCCCTGCATTGAAGCTCGCACATAAATCGCGCCCACTGTGTTAGCCGAACCGTTACTGCCAGTTAACGGTGTTACTTGCACCATATGATCATTAATAACTTTGGTAGCCTCCCGACCAGTCGAAGTTACTTGCTTAACTAAAAAATTATTAACCCGCTGACCAATTCGGCTTTTATCATTCAAGTTAGAAACTGCACGAATAACGTCCTTATTATCAACCACAATAATTTCACTAATTGTATTAGTCCCATTGCTGTAGTCGCTGACAATCCGGTTCAAATTAGTGTTCGCCCGTTTATTATCCCGTAAAAGCTGTACAGATAGCTGGTTAGTAACAATCAATGGGACTTGAATTGACGACTGAAAATTTTCAATACTATTTTGTTCCAACTGCCGCGTAAAATATGCACCAATGACCTCAATGGTGGCAATAATCATCGCCATAAAAACAATGGCCAGAGTTGTATTAATAGAAATAAATAAATGTTTAAATTTGCTTTTGATTTTTTTCATCATTGTACATTATTAGATAGTAAAAAAAGCCGCGCACTAAAAAATAGTCCGGCAGGCTTTTTTCTTCATTATTCTTCATTTGGTTGTTTGACGTAATAACCTACACCACGACGGGTTAATAAAATCTGTGCTTGAACAGGATTATCCTCGATTTTTTCTCGTAAACGGTGAACTGTCACATCAACGGTCCGCACATCACCAAAATAATCATAACCCCAGACAGTCTGCAGTAAATGCTCTCGCGTCATTACCTGTCCCATGTGTTGTGCTAAGTAATAGAGCAATTCGAATTCACGGTGGGTCAATTCGATCTTTTTGCCGTTTTTTTCAACAATATAAGCATCTGGCATAATTACCAAGTTGCCAATTGTAATGTTCTTAGTCACTGTATCTTGATTAGCGTCTTCAACTTTTTTAACAATATCGCGGCGACGCAAATTGGCCTTGACCCGAGCAACCAGCTCACGATTAGAAAACGGCTTGGTCACGTAATCATCAGCGCCCATTTCTAAACCCAAAACTTTGTCAATCTCGGTATCCTTAGCTGTTACCATGATAATCGGCATATCGTGGGTCTGTCTAACTTCACGAGCAACTTCTAAACCGTCTTTTTTAGGCAGCATCAAGTCCAAAATCATTAGATCAGGATTGTATTCATCGACTTTCTTAACTGCTTCTTCACCATCATAAGCAGTGTCAACATCAAAGCCTTCTTTAGTTAAATTAAATTTGATAATATCAGAAATAGGTTTTTCGTCATCAACAACGAGAATCTTCTTTGGCATCGAAAGTCCTCCTTTTAGTTACATTATACTGGTTTTTAGCCTTTTAGCCAAAAAAATTAGTGAAATTTAACAAAAAAGCTTGCAATTCAGAAAGAATGATAGCATAATAGTTTCTGTTGGTTATTTCTAATAATAACTTGGGTGGCTAGCTCAGCTGGCAGAGCAACGGACTCTTAATCCGTGGGTCCAGGGTTCGAACCCCTGGCCACCCATTAACCTAGAAGACAGCGATCATTTATTTGATCGCTGTTTTTGTATTGTCGTAAACCATATTTTTTAAAAAATTATGCTAATTTTAAATTTTTTAACTAAAAATGCTTGTCAAAACTAAAATTAATTGCTAATATATTTAATTGTCAACAGAAATATGACTTGGGTGGCTAGCTCAGCTGGCAGAGCAACGGACTCTTAATCCGTGGGTCCAGGGTTCGAACCCCTGGCCACCCATCTAATAGAAATAGCACTGCAAGTAATCGGTGCTTTTTTTATTGCTATTTTATAAAAGCGCTTTATAAAATATATCCTCCTGAATTTATTTCAGACATATTATTATCGGGTAAGAAAATGAGATTCAAAAAAATAATTATTGCTTTGTCAACTGCATTCTTAATGATTGTCCTTGCTAAAACTCCAACAACTGTTCATGCAAAATATGTTGGTCTTTACGCAACCCCAACTGAACTAAGAGGCAACTGGTACCAATATGTCGATAACGGCTATGGTACTTATAAACTCAATCACTGGCACATTTTCAAACATGCAATTAAGCTTAATGGTAAAACTTTAATTAGCAGCCAAAAACATGGTACCAAAAAGTTGTATGTTACACTTTGGCATGAAAAAGGCGGCATAGTTTACAGTTTTAACAAAGCAAATTATCATTATCAAGACCTTGGTGAATTTTGGCTGTCAAAGAGAAAAATTCATGGTCGCCGTGTTATGAAGAGCTATTACAACATGGGCTACTTTGAAGTTTACACTAGGGCTAAATTAAGACATAATTATTGTTACGAAGTTAAGGGTAGTACTTACTTAAAGAAGCTTGGACAATAATTCCTAAATAAAATTTTATTTGCAAACAGGCTGAGCGATCCCAATGGATCGCTTTTTTTGTTTCATTAAACAAAAAGTGCCCTATCAGTAAGTTGATGTTTAACTACCAATGAAGCACACTAATGATCTCTACCTTATAGAAACTATATTTAGCTATTTTTCTTTGCTAAGTAATATGAATAAATTATCGGTAAAATTCCTACAGCAATTAAAACAGGAACCACTAGCCACGGAATTTGATAAAAAGATAAGACCATTAAGACTAGCCCAGATAACACACTAACCCAGCCGGCAAAACGATTAGTTTTGCGCCAATTTTCTGAATTAGACAATGTCCACGGCAAGCGAATACCAGCAGCATGATTTGGCTGCACTTTGGGTAAAAAATTCCCTATCAAAATCAAAATAATTCCTAATAACAGAGTAATAATCATGCCGATTTTTACATGATAACCTAAATTAAAAGCATAAATACTAAAACTAACTACTGTCGAAATTAACGGTATCAACCATAGACTAACAATCATAAATTTATGATTAACCTTTTGCTTAAGAACTTTTACCCCAACAAACCACTGCAATATTAGCATTAGTACGGGTAGGCCCCAAACTACAATATTCTTATTTAGCCAACCATTAGCTTGATTATTTAGACCAAAATGGGTTGCTAAAGTACTCGGTAACTTAGACCAAAAAAGCAGTCCTATTATTAATGGAACCAAAATAAGTAAACTTGTCACTAACATTGTTCTACGATAATTATTTTTCATCATTATCTCCTTTTAAATCAATTAACCATGTCATTATTTCTTCTAAAATTGATGTATTTAACGAATAATAAATAAAATTTTTTTCTCGTTCTTCAAAAACTAAATCAGCCTTCTTCAAAACATTTAAGTGATAAGAAATTGTTGCCTTGGTCATGTTAAAATGAGCAGCAATTGCGCCAGCTGACAGACGATCAGCCTTTAACAATTGTAAAATTTGGCGCCGTACGGGATCAGATAAGGCTTTAAAACTAGCTTCAAAACTCATCCAGTAACCTCTTTTCTAAGTATTTAGATTATTTTCTAATTAGATATTTATCTAAATACTAATCCCTACTAGTAATTTTTGCAAGCGGATACAAAAAATAAATAATTATGCCTAGATTTTCTTGACAATCTATTTTCACTGTAATACTATATCTTATATAATATTGGAGGAAGAAATAGTATGACAATACAAATACCTACCCGACTTTTAGACGGCGCGGTGTTATCTTTTCTCAAAGTTGAAGACCTTTACGGTTATGCCCTAACACAAAAAGTACAGGCAGTTTTTGACATTTCAGAATCGACAATCTATCCCGTTTTAAGACGATTAAAGAAAAATGGTTATTTAGAAACTTATGATGAGCCTTACCAAGGTCGTAATCGGCGCTATTACCGTTTAACTGACCCCGGAATTAAGTTACTGCAAGAAATTCAGACAGAATGGCAGCAATTTAGTGGCAAAGTTAATCACATTTTAGGAGAACAACATGGAACAGGTAATAAATGATTATATTTTAGAAGTTGAAGGCAATTTGTCAGCTTTACCCAAACAAGACCGCAAAGATGTCATTGAATTTTACCGTGAATTTTTATTAGATGGTGAATTTAACGACCGGACGGCAATTGAAAAGGAGCTAGGTACCCCGCAGCAATTGGCTCGCAAAATTGTGGGTGATTATTCAGTTAACGAGTCAGGTGAAACAAATACTGAACACAGTACTACTCCATCTTCATCGTCTAGCAATGTGAAAACTATCTGGCATATTATTGTCGGTATTTGTGCGGTTCCAACAGGAATAATCATTGGAATTCCGATAATCTGTATTTTTATTGGCCTTCTTGCTGGACTAATTGGACTATTTATCGGTTTCATTGGTCTAGTGGTAGGTATATTAGCTGGTGGTGCTTTTGCAGCACTTATCAGCTTTAACTTTCTCTTTACTAGTAACTGGGCCGTTGGACTATTTTATCTTGGCGCTGGATTAACTTTAATTAGTATTAGCCTGTTTCTGATTCCAATATTGATTATTATCATTCGCTTTTTAATTGCTAAATGTGCTCAATTTGCCCGTTTTCTAGGTAAAAAACTATTTAAAAAGCACTATTATCAAACTAAATCGGCAAATAAGGAGGTCTAACTAATGAAAAACTTTTACAAAATTGGTGCTGGTGGTTTAATTATCGGCTTAATATTACTCATAATTGGTTTTAGCAATCATGGCTTGCAAGCAGTTACGGGCAATAGCCTAGCTCATTGCCACGTTGTATCGAACCAAAGTGCAACTAGCAAAACTAATCCCCTTAAGCCCTTCAACCAAATTGATCTTAAGGACGCTAATATTAACAATACTAACACCACAATTTATATTCATTCCGGCAAAAAATTTCAGGTTAAAACAACAACTAATGCTGCCAAATTTACAACTAAAGTAGTTAATCATAAATTAACTATCGTAGAAAAAGACGCTCAACAAAAGCAAATTAATTTCAACCTGAAGAAGGCTAAAAATACCGCACAGATTGAAATTACTATTCCAACTACACAAACTTTGAATGAAGTTAATACCTTGCTTAACCACAGCAATGTTAAACTCGCCAACATAAACATTAAAAGGCTCTCACTCGATCAAGAAGAAGGCAATGCAACACTAAATAATGTTAAGGTTAGCCAATTTTCATTCATCAAATACGCTGAAGGTAACGTTTCTGCCACAAATTCCACTCTTAACAATACTGATTTTGAATTCGATGGCCCGTTAACGCTAACCAAAGTTACCTTAACCGGTAAGAATTCACTTAAAGCAAATGATAATGACATCAAAATTGCTGATTCCCAGATTAATAATATTAATTTAGACACTAATCAAGGAAAATTATCTGCCCAAAATAGCGTATTTGCTTCCAGCAAGGCCACCTTTAATAAAGGTAATATCCAGTTAACGAATTGCTCAGTCACTGGTAACAATTCATTTGTCATTACTAAAGGTAACTTTTCTTTAACACCAATGCCAACTAAAACTAACTATTCACTTGCTGCAAATAATGGTCAATTAACTTATGCCGGCCATGCAATTACAAACGCAGAAGCCAGTAATTTCACCCAACAAACACCGCATGCTAAGAATAACTTAATTGTCAAAGTCGCTACAGGTGACATTACCCTTAAATAAATAATTATTACAATATGGTAACTATGCTTTCTTAAATAATCAACTAATAATTAAAAAGTATATAATTAGGTAAGAAATTATTTTTTGAATGTGGGAGAGCTAACATGTCCCAGATAACTGATAATTATATTAAAGAATTAGCGCATTGTTTAACAGCTCTACAATTGGGCAAGCAGTGTGATGCACTCGAATTTTACCGTGGCTTTTTACTTGATGGTGACTTTCAAACAATAGAAGAAATTAAAAAGGAGCTTGGCAGCCCCAGCGAATTAGCCCAACAGATACAGGCTGATTATCATCAAAGTGCCTCAGCAGTAGCTGCTTCATGCGTGCAGGATTTAGCTAGTGACAATTATGTTCGCGGCTTTCATCTTGAAAAAAATCCTGTCCGTAAACGAACCCTTGCACCCGGAATTTTTACCCAAATCAAGCTTAATTTACGCAAGGCTAATCTCTTTATTCATTCTGGTAAGCAATACCAAGTTGTGATCATGGACTACAATAGTCGGCCCATCAATGTCAAAGTCATTAACCAAACCCTCTTAGTTGATGAACAACCCGCCAAACAAGGCAAGCAGCTAATCACAATTAATTGGAAAACGCCAGCTAGTCACGTAGAAATCACCGTTCCTAATAAAGACACATTATCTAAGATCAGTGGTCACAATAATAATGGTGTTATAACAATACAGAACTTGCAATTGCAAAATGTTACTTTATTGCAGGATAATGGTAATACATTACTTAATAATGTAACAATTAAGCAGGAATTTACCCTTCATTCACAAAACGGTGACCTGACAATTACCCAAACTACAGCTCACGAAATGTCATTAAGATTACGTAACGGCAATATCAATATTGAACGTAGCTGTATTAAATTATTGCTCCTACAAATGCGCAATGGGAATTCAAATATTAGCCAGTGTAATCTGACCTTAACCTTAGACACACAAAATGGCGATATTAAAATCGCACGCAGTCAACTAACCAGCGAAAATCTGATTAGATCAAAAGCTGGTAATCTATTTTTAAAGCAGCTTGCTCACGATGCCAGTTACCATTTACAATCAACACATGGCGATATTTTTTATCACCAATCAAGTGTCGGTAGCAAATTGTCCAGTAAGATTGCCTCAAATGATTCTTTAAAGGTCATTTCAACAGATGGCGATATCAATATTATATAATATAACCAATGTAATCATTTGCTTTCATTCTGCAACCAAATTATTTTCTCTAATAATTTAGCTGCAGTTTTTATATTCTCACTCAAAGTTATTTCGATTTCGGTCTTAATTCCGACCCACTTTTTAATCTTGCGCAATTCATGATAAAATTACTTAATGACATTTTTGAAGGAAGGCGTTTATGGTTAATCGCAAATATTATTATCAGCAAACGACTGATGATATTGTTGCCAGCAAGCAGCAGAATTATCAGTTACCTAGCAACTATGCCATTTTTCCGACAACTAGGCTTAAAAAAATCTGGGCCAAAGTTCTACGGCCTCTTGCGTGGCTAATCAGTCACATTTACACTAAATTCATTCTGAAAGTTCACTTTGTCGGTCGCGAAAAGCTAACTGCCAATAAAAAACAGGGCTTCTTTATTTATGGCAACCATACGCAGACATTTGGCGATGTTGTCATGCCGCTAAGCATTCTCCCTGCCCAAGATTATTATGCCCTTGCTGCACCAGCTAATTGGGGCATCCCTATCTTAGGCAAATTAGTTTTACCTTACTTTGGTCTACCTGTTAGCCACGAACGTAACCTTTTTAGGCAGTTAATTACGGCTGTTAAGCAAGTAATTACAGCTAAAAAAGTCGTCGTCATTTATCCTGAAGCCCATGTTTGGCCGTATTACACTAAGATTCGTCCTTTTCCAGCTACTAGTATGCACTTTCCTGTAACATTAAATGCTGCAAGCTATGCCATGACGACAACCTATCACAAACCTAAATTTGGCCATAAGCCACACGTGATTGTCTACCTCGACGGGCCCTTTTACCCAGATACTCATCTGCACAAAAAACAGGCGCAGGAAAAATTACATGACCAAATCGTAACTGCTATGAATAAACGCGCAGCTACAAGCAATTACAACTATTGCACTTATCACAAAATAAATTAAGGAGTTCTTTTAATGAATATTCTTTTTTGCGGCGATCATCAGGCTGAGGACGGCATTCTAATTGCCATCCTTTCCTTATTAAAGAATGCTGGAACCGATGAGCTGCATATTTACATTCTAACAATGTATGCCCAAAGTTATAAAAAGAAGTTTCAGCCCTTCAGTAAGCATGCCGCTGATTATCTAAGTTCACTTTTAACTACCAAAAATCCGCAAAGCACTTTAAAACTAATCGATTGTACCGGCTTATTTGCCAAAGAGCCACCGTTAGCTAACATGGGCACCCATTTTACCCCCTATGCAATGCTCAGGTTGTTTGCTGATGAAATTCCACAATTACCAGATAAAATTTTGTATTTGGATGCCGACGTGATTGTACGGCGCAGCTTACAAAAATTCTATCATCAAGAGCTAAATGATGCTGAATTTGTTGGTGTTCTTGACTATTGGGGCCGGTTTTTCTTCCATAATTTTCACGAACATAAAACCTTCGACTATATCAATTCAGGTGTCTTATTACTCAATTTACCAAAAATTAAAGAAACTCGGCTCTTTGGCCGCATTCGGCGATTATTACAAACTAAAAGCGTTTTTATGCCAGACCAAACCGCTCTCAATTTTTACGCCCAATACAAAAAAATTGCACCAAGGCGTTATAATGAACAATATAAATTAAAACCTGACACTGTCATCCAGCACTTCTCAACTAGTTTTCGTTTTCTGCCCATTTTTCACACACAAACAGTTAAACCATGGGACGTTGAGCGAGTTCATAAGGTACTGAAGCTGCACGAATACGATGACATTTTGAACCGTTACTTGCAATTACGTGGTAACCTTGTTCAAGATTAATATTTTGGAGAAAAATTTTATGACAATTCCCGTTTTTTATTCTATCAGTGATGACTTCACCAAATATGCGGCAGTTTCACTTAATTCGCTAATTAAACATGCTAGTTCCGACAAAGATTATACTGTTTATTTTCTTAGCCAAGATTTATCAAAAGCTCATCAACAGGATCTTCGTAATTTGGGCACTAACAACGTCCACATTGATTTTCTAACAATTGATGATCAGATTGTTGCCCCTATCCAAAATCGCCAGGAGAACTATCTCCGAGCTGATTTTTTCACGATGTCAATTTTTTATCGTTTGTTCATTCCGGACTTGTTTCCCCAATATGACAAAGCAATTTATATCGATAGTGACACGATCGTCAATGATGACATTGCTAAGCTCTATGAAACTGAATTAGACAACAATTTATTTGCGGCCTGCACAGATTCATCAATTCAGTATGTTGCCAAAATGGTTGCCTACATTAAAGATGTTTTAGCACTTGACCCGAAAACATACATTAATTCAGGTATGTTAATCCTTAACTGCAAAGCATTCCGTGAAGAAGGCTTTATCAGCCACTTCATGAAACTACTAGAGCAATATCACTTCGACTGTATCGCTCCAGATCAAGATTATCTTAATGAAATCTGTGATGGTCGCATTTTGCATCTTGATCCGAAGTGGGATGCCATGCCCAACGACAACACTGAACCGCTTGAGCATCCCAGCTTAATTCACTACAACCTCTTCTTCAAGCCATGGCACTTTACCAATATTCAGTATGAACAATACTTCTGGGCCAGTGCCAAAGAAACCAAATTTTATCCTGAATTACAGGCAGAACTTGATAATTATACCGACAGTGAACGTGAAATTGACCGCCACAAGCTTGATTTTATGCTCACTAAAGAAGATAAAACAATTAAGGACCCACATAATTGGGCTCAAGTAAAGAAACAAGGACCTGTTACTTTATGATCATTGGCGACAATCGCGAACGTGTAATTCACAATATTAAAGAAGCAGCTAATCAGGGTAACTTAAATGCTAAAGTTGAAGTTGGTGACCCCGTGCTCTCACTACCAGAACGCACAGAACTAGTTAACGCTTTCTGGCATGAGCGACAAACATTGAAAGGCAAGCTAAATAATTGCATCGGTCATACTTTTTATAGTATTTTAACCAAAATTTTTACTGCCTCCACCGAATTTACTGGGCTTGAGCATCTGAATGAACTGCCACAGGGCGGTGCTATTATCACGGCTAATCATTTTAATCAGATTGACTCACTGCCAATTAAACGCTTAGCTAGCAAAACACACCATCAGTTGGCAATTGCTATTGAAGATACTAACCTCAAACTGCCCGGAATTTTATGCTATTTGATGAAATATGTTGGTACCATCCCGTTAGTTAAAAGCACCGGCTACATCAAGAGTACTTTTCCTAAGCATCTTCATGATGCACTAACCCAAAATAATTGGGTACTTATCTATCCTGAACAAGAAATGTGGTGGAACTACCGAAAGCCGCGAAAATTGCAGCGTGGTGCCTACTATTTTGCAGCCAAACAAAATGTGCCGGTTATTTCTACCTTCATTGAATTACAAACTTTACCCAAATTAGAAAAAGATCACCCTAATTTTTACCAAACTAGGTATGTAGTCCATGTTTTACCCACAATTTATCCTGAAACTAGTGTTGATCCCAATCAAGATTCTAAGCGTATGCTGAAGCAAGATTATCAACAAAAAGTTGCGACATACGAACATATTTACCATCGTAACCTTGATTATACTTTTACCCCTTGGGACATTGCTGGTTGGCGTAAATAATAAAAATATGCGAGCATATAAATAGACTTATTTATTTAATTGACTTATTCTAATAGTTAATAAGAGATGTATCGCTCTGAGCAGAAAGGAGTGTTCTTCATGGAGAAGTTCACAAAAGAATCTTTAGCAAAATTTGATGGTAAAAACGGCAACTCAGCTTACGTTGCAATTGATGGTAAAGTTTACGATGTTACCGGTAATGCTCACTGGACTGACGGTGAACACCACGGCAATTTAGCAGGTCGCGATCTGACTGATGAAATTGCTCAAGCACCTCACGGTAAAAGTGTTTTGGCTAAGTTAAACCAAGTTGGTACTTACGAAGACTAATTACCAATTATTAAAAAAGCAGATGTCTTAATTGACACCTGCTTTTTTTATTTGACCAGCGCTTTAATTAAACGAGCGATATTTTCCGCTGTCATCATGACATCCCGTTTAGCGTTCCTAAGTGCCGCAGGCAAAGCTTCCGCCCCTATTGGCGTTGCAAAAATCGCATTAATTATATCCTGATTATACAATTTAGCAATACCTAGGCCAATATTGCCAGCAAGGGCAATAACTGGTACCTTAGGCATGATCTGTTTAGCTGCTAAAGCAACACCATAAGGTGTTTTACCAAATTTCGTCTGGTAATCAATCCCACCTTCACCCGTAATGACCAAGTCAGCACCTCGTAATTTTTGTTGTAAACCACTAAATTGAATAACTATCTTAATTCCTTGAGCCATTTTTGCATCTGTAAAAGCGAGTAACCCGCCACCAAGACCACCGGCAGCACCAGTACCCGGAAGATTTGCAATATCTACCTGCATGGCCTTTTTGATAACTGCCGCATAATGTGCAAGATTACTATCTAACTTCGCAACCATTTCCGGTGTTGCTCCTTTTTGCGGACCAAAAACATAACTAGCTCCAGTAGGACCAATCAGTGGATTAGTCACATCTGAGGCAATCACAACTTTCACTTGTGCCAGCCGGGGATCAACTGTACTGGTATCAATTCTAACCAATTTACCCAATTGGCCACCACCAAAAGGCAATTCCTGATTATCTTGATCCAATAATTGATAACCTAGTGCCTGGGCCATACCCGCACCACCATCATTAGTCGCTGAACCGCCAATGCCCAAAATAATTTGATCCACACCGTGATTCAAAGCACTAATAATCAGTTGCCCCGTGCCAAAAGTTGTCGCAATTAATGGATTATGCGTTTCATCAGTGACATATTGCAGCCCACTAGCTGCTGCCATTTCAATTACTGCAGTATTAGAGTTGCCAAGAAGGCCATAAGTCGCCGTTACGTTTTGCCCTAACGGTCCAACAACTTCTTCTTGAACAAACTGACCAGCAGTTGCGGCTGTGAGGGCAGCTACTGTTCCCTCGCCACCGTCAGCCATTGGCACAAGTACATATTCGGCTTGCGGCAAAATTGGCTGCATCCCCTGTTTAATAGCATTAGCAACTTCGGCAGCAGTCAAGCTTCCCTTAAATGAATCTGGCGCAATCACAATTTTCATGATTGGTTTCCCTTCCTAATCAAAATTGACTAATCACGAACTTATTTTTACAATATTTATATTAATCTACTATTTTTTTAAAATAAAGAAGTACCTCATGACAAATTCAATCACTCAAAATGCATTGCGTGCACTTTTATACGAAGTCGCCACTGAACCCAAACCTGGTCTTGTTGATCCTCATCATTCTGGACCTCATCCCGACATGAATATTTATACCTTTATCGATAGCAGCTTAAGTTTAACGCAATATCTTACTGATGCCGTTATAATTGGTCGTAATTTTAAGCAGACCGACTTAAGACAGATGTTTTTTCTGTTACGACAAAAGGGAATTAGCGCTGAAAAAGCAATGTTTACGGCAACGGAAGGAATTAACACTCATAAAGGCGCAATCTTTGCCCTTGGTATTTTCACCTGTGCCGAAAGTTACAGTCAAATTCAAAATACTAACTTATTTACGACCATTCGCCACATGTGTTGCGGTTTGGTTAAACATGATTTAGGAAATCTGCACCAACCACAAACTGCTGGTGAACAAGAATTCATCAAATATGGTTATGGTGGCGCCAGAGCAGAAGCTGAACAAGGTTATCCACTCGTTGAAAAAGTAGCCTTACCATTCTTAAAAAATAGTACCGGCAGCTTGCAAGTCCGTTTGCTTGATACCCTCATGAAAATTGCTACCGTAGCTAACGATAGTAACTTAATTAAACGTGCTGGCAATCCACAAGTAATTAATTGGCTGCACCAACAAGCAAAAACATACCTAGCTTTAGGCGGTTATGCAACACCACAAGGCCGAAAAAAATTGCAGGAGCTTAATCAAGCATGTCTAGAGCACAATTATAGCTTAGGTGGCTGTGCTGATTTATTAATTGTGACTATTTTTGTTGGTTTAGAACAAGAAATTTTATAAAAATAAGAGCACTCATATTCAATATGAGTGCTCTTATTTTAGATTACTTTGTTACTAGTTAATGTTCTGAGGCGCCAGTTGCAGTATCAGTTGTTTCAATTTCACTGCAAGCTGTATCCGCAGCAATCCGACCGAAAGTAAAGATATCAGCTAGTGAGTTACCGCCTAGTCGGTTACCAGCATGCAAGCCGCCGGCGACTTCACCAGCAGCATACAAACCACTAATTACTTGCTCATGATCATTAAGAACTTGCGCTTTGGTGTTAATCTTCACACCACCCATTGTATGATGGATAGCTGGCTTACGTGGAGTAGCATAGAACGGCGCTACTTCACACTTCAAATGAAAAGCACTCTTACCAAATTCTGGGTCTTTACCAGCATCAACATAGGAATTATACTTTTTAATCGTTGCTACTAAAGTAGCTGGATCCATTCCTGCTTTTTGCGCTAATTCTTCAAGCGTATCTGCCTTCAACAATGTTCCAGCAGCAACTTGAGCATCAATCGATTCTTGCGTTGTGTTATAAGCTGTATCTTTAATTTTTTCATCAGCAATTAAATAGAACAAACCACCATTGGCAATTGCAGCTTGAGCTAAAGTATCACGTTCCGCAAATTCATTAACAAACCGCGCACCCTTTTGGTTTACCATGATAAAGTTCTCAGGTGGTGTTTGCAGACCCGTAAACAATTCACCCGTCTTAGGATCAGAAACCGGCATTAATTGAATGAAGCCCATGCCGATTAATTGTGCGCTAGCTTCTTGACCCAAAGCAATGCCATCACCTGTAATTGCCGGAGAATTAGTTGTTGCGATATCATCATCAATGTGTTTCCAGTAGGTATTGTACTTCTGCACCATTGGTGTGTTAGCACCAAAGCCACCAGAAGTTAGAATTACCTTTTGTGCTTTAATTGTTACCTGACTGCCGTTTTCTTGCTTAGCAACTACGCCAGTAACTTGACCATTATTGATAATTAAATGCTTGGCTCTAGTTTCAGTTAAAACTTTGGCACCGTGAGCCTTAATCCAATCACCAAGAACGTGAATAAACGCATAACCCATTGGTTCTACTGGTTTATGACCTCTGCGCCACAATGCACCAACAGGCATCGTTACGTCACTGCGGTCAAATTTAACGCCAAGATCAGTCAACCACTTAACTGAATCCAGAACATTATTAACTAATTCTGTAACCAAAGCATAGTTGCCATGAATTTCGTGACCATTTAGGTCCGTTCTTTTACCACCTAAATAAGTCTGAATCTCATGTAATAAAACAGAATCAAATAGATAGTCCCCATTAGACTGAACATAATCATTAATTTGTTGTTGTAACTTTTTAAAATCTGCTTGATATTCTGGATCGATATCAGTAAGTGGTGTTGCAGCTAACTTAACCAAGCTTTCCTTTTCACCCGGAAGAGCCTTAAATTGCTTTTGCCAATCTGGTTCTGCAGCATTTAATGGGCCGCCAGCACGAGTAGTATTACCACCAATTTGCGGATATTTTTCTAGAACAATAACTTTTTTATCATTCTGAATTGTGCGCGCTGCGGCTGCAAGACCAGCACCACCGGCACCAATCACAACCACATCAGTTGTATATTCAACATCTTCACTGTCAGCATTACTTGGTTTAGCACGGTTTTGCCATTCGGCAGCATCGCCACCAGCCTGCTCAATCGCTTGCGCAACACCAGAAATTACCCCATTACTAGAAATTGTTGCCCCACTGACAGCATCAACATTCAAAGTTTGATTAGCAACGATTTGCTTAGGCAGTCGAGCAAAAACTTCATCAGCTACACCCTTAGTTTCACCACTAGAATCAATCTTAATATCCTTAATTTTGTCTTCAGAAAGTGTCACTTTCATCGGCATGAAGCTTGAACCATGGCCTTTGGCCTTAACATCATATGTACCTGGTTTCATCATTAATTCTCTTCCCCTCTTAAACACTTAATAAATAAATTTTACTAATTTTGTAGTAATAGGTAAAATACTTTTATGACAACCATGTCATAACAATTTTGTTATCAGGAGAAACAATGAAAAATCCAGAAATTTTATTACACTACATTGATGTCCTACTTAAAGAAAGTAATTTTACCAAGGCCGCACATGAACTGTACATTTCACAACCATATTTAACTCAACTGATCAAAAGATTAGAACATAAATTAGGTACTCCAATCATTAATCGCCAAAGTATTCCCTTTACTCTGACTAAAGCAGGAATAATTTACTATAAGTATCTTGAAACAACTATTGCCAACAAACAAACTTTATTTCAGCAGCTTACGCCTTATGTGCACCCAGACCAAGAAATAATCCGAATTGGTATTCTAGATAGTCTCGGCACCTTTTTATTACCTGAACTGCTGCCTGGCTTCTTGAAAACAAACTCAAATATTAAAATTCAACTATTTGAAACTTCACCCAGAATAAGTGAAGCTCAATTACTGCATGAACAAATTGATTGTTATATTGGTCAAACACCTGAATCACTTAATCAAGGATTAGATTTTTACGTTAATGGCGGTGAAAACTATTTCGTAATAATTCCGCCCAACTCACCACTTTTTAAAAAAGGTAGATTTATTCTTAAGCCGAATGAATACAATATCCAGGATATTCTAAACCAGCCATTTGTTGTTAGTTCAAGTAATTCCGCTATTCGTCATCAAGTTGACGGTATCTTTCAAAAATTTCACATTGAACCAAATATAATTTTGGAAAGCAATAATATTATTACAACTACTAACTTAGCAATTAAGGGAACTGGATTAACTATTTCAGCTGCAAGTATCATTAAAAGGATGGCACAAACGCCAATTAATCTACTACCGCTAAACCCTAATCTGATACAAATAAAATATTTTATTGCAATCAAGCATGGTATCAAAATTAAGAATGGTGTTAAAAAGCTAATTACCAAATTTCAAGAATTAAAAATTCAACCTAATATTAAATAGTACACAAAAAAGAGGATCCAATAGATCCTCTTTTCCTTGCTTGCTCCGGCTGTCAGACTCGAACTGACGACATCTTGATTAACAGTCAAGCGCTCTACCAACTGAGCTAAGCCGGAATATTAAAAAAGCACGGCAGCGTCCTACCCTCGCAGGCAGTCTCCCACCAACTACTCTCGGCGTGAAGAAGCTTAACTGCTGTGTTCGGCATGGTTACAGGTGTTTCCTTCTTGCTATTGCCACCGTACTTTTTCTGTTTGAGTTCTTACACTCAAAACTAAATATAATCTCTTAAAAAAAACTTACTTACAATCCCAGATTGCTCAAGCTCTGGTCAAGTCCTCGACTGATTAGTACTAGTCCGCTCCAAGTCTCACGACTCTTCCACTCCTAGCCTATCTACCTCTTAGTCTTTGAGGTGTCTTACTACTTTCGTATGGGAAATCTCATCTTGAGGGGGGCTTCGCACTTAGATGCTTTCAGCGCTTATCCCTGCCATACTTAGCTACCCAGCTATGCCTTTGGCAAGACAACTGGTACACCAGCGGTATGTCCATCCCGGTCCTCTCGTACTAAGGACAGCTCCTCTCAAATTTCCAACGCCCACGACGGATAGGGACCGAACTGTCTCACGACGTTCTGAACCCAGCTCGCGTGCCGCTTTAATGGGCGAACAGCCCAACCCTTGGGACCTACTTCAGCCCCAGGATGCGACGAGCCGACATCGAGGTGCCAAACCTCCCCGTCGATGTGAACTCTTGGGGGAGATAAGCCTGTTATCCCCAGGGTAGCTTTTATCCGTTGAGTGATGGCCCTTCCATGCGGTACCACCAGATCACTAAGCCCGACTTTCGTCCCTGCTCGAGTTGTCTCTCTCGCAGTCAAGCTCCCTTATACCTTTACACTCTGTGAATGATTTCCAACCATTCTGAGGGAACCTTTGGGCGCCTCCGTTACTCTTTAGGAGGCGACCGCCCCAGTCAAACTGTCCATCTGACACTGTCCTATATCTCGCTTAGAGATATTAGTTAGAGCAGCCATCAAACAAGGGTAGTATCCCAACATTGCCTCTGATAAGACTAGCGTCCTATCTTCTCTGGCTCCTACCTATCCTGTACATGTTTAACAGCTACTCAATATCAAATTGCAGTAAAGCTCCATGGGGTCTTTCCGTCCTGTCGCGGGTAACCCGCATCTTCACGGGTATTATAATTTCACCGAGTCTCTCGTTGAGACAGTGCCCAAATCATTACACCTTTCGTGCAGGTCGGAACTTACCCGACAAGGAATTTCGCTACCTTAGGACCGTTATAGTTACGGCCGCCGTTTACTGGGGCTTCAGTTCGAACCTTCGTCTTACGACTAAGCTCTCTCCTTAACCTTCCAGCACCGGGCAGGTGTCAGCACCTATACGTCGTCTTACGACTTTGCAGATACCTGTGTTTTTGATAAACAGTTGTTTGGGCCTATTCACTGCGGCTGGCTCTTACACCAGCACCCCTTCTTCCGAAGTTACGGGGCGATTTTGCCGAGTTCCTTAACGAGAGTTCTCTCGCTCACCTTAGTGTTCTCCACTCGACTACCTGTGTCGGTTTGCGGTACGGGCGCGTTAGCTCTCACTAGAAGCTTTTCTTGGCAGTGTGACTTCCAAACCTTCGCTACTTTAATTTCGCTCCTCATCACGACTCATGATTATTAAAAGCAAGCATTTAACTCACTCTCTCACTTATCGCTTGAACATGGCTTCCAGCGCCATGCGTTCTTTGCCTCCTGCGTCCCTCCTTCGTTTTTAACGATCTAACGCAGTACAGGAATCTCTACCTGTTGTCCATCGGCTACGCCTTTCGGCCTTACCTTAGGTCCCGACTTACCCTGGGCGGACGAGCCTGCCCCAGGAAACCTTAGTCTTTCGGCGGATAGGATTCTCACCTATCTTGCGCTACTCATACCGGCATTCTCACTTCTAAACGCTCCAACTATCCTCTCGATTAGCCTTCACCGCATTTAGAACGCTCTCCTACCACGTGTATTACTACACATCCACAGTTTCGGTACTATGCTTAGCCCCGGTAAATTTTCGGCGCAGCGTCACTCGACTAGTGAGCTATTACGCACTCTTTTAATGATGGCTGCTTCTAAGCCAACATCCTAGTTGTCTACGCAACTCCACATCCTTTTCCACTTAGCATAGATTTTGGGACCTTAACTGGTGATCTGGGCTGTTTCCCTTTCGACTACGGATCTTATCACTCGCAGTCTGACTCCAGTGCTTTGATATCTGGAATTCGCAGTTTATCTGAATTCAGTAACCCCTGACGGGCCCTTCGTCCAAACAGAGCTCTACCTCCATTATCATCCTCGCACCAGGCTAGCCCTAAAGCTATTTCGGAGAGAACCAGCTATCTCCAAGTTCGTTTGGAATTTCACCGCTACCCACAGCTCATCCCCGCAATTTTTAACTTACGTGGGTTCGGTCCTCCAGTGCGTTTTACCGCACCTTCAACCTGGCCATGGGTAGGTCACTTGGTTTCGGGTCTACATCAACTAACTATCTCGCCCTATTCAGACTCGCTTTCGCTACGGCTCCGTCTTTTCTGACTTAACCTCGCTAGTTAACGTAACTCGCCGGTTCATTCTACAAAAGGCACGCCATCACCCTTTAATGGGCTCTGACTACTTGTAGGCACACGGTTTCAGGTTCTCTTTCACTCCCCTTCCGGGGTTCTTTTCACCTTTCCCTCACGGTACTGGTTCACTATCGGTCACAATTTAGTATTTAGCCTTGCGAGATGGTCCTCGCTGCTTCAACCGGAATTCCTCGTGTTCCGGCCTACTCAGGATTCTGCTCAGCGTACTTTCAATTTCGCTTACGGGGCTCTCACCCTCTCTGGCTTATCTTCCCAGATAATTCTGCTATCTCCTGTACTACCTTCTTGCAGTCCTACAACCCCAATTGATAAATCAACTGGTTTGGGCTCTTTCCTCTTCGCTCGCCGCTACTAGGGAAATCGATTTTTCTTTCTCTTCCTGCAGCTACTTAGATGTTTCAGTTCACTGCGTCTTGCCCTAACTGACTATCTATTCATCAGCTAGTAATATGATCTCTCATACTGGGTTCCCCCATTCGGATACCTCCGGATCTCTGCGTACTTACCGCTCCCCGAAGCATTTCGCTGTTTGTCACGTCCTTCTTCGCCTTATTGTGCCTAGGCATTCACCGTGCGCCCTTCTTTTCTTGACCTTACTCAAGATACTCTCTCGGTCGCTCTTGCAATCTGTTTCTTTTCTTCAATGATTGTGTCTCGGTTTTTTTCTTGGATTATATTCAGTTTTCAATGTACTAACTCTTTTTGAGGTACTACCCTCAAAACTAAACAATGTTCGCGCCTTTCGTGTGCTTCCGTTGCTCCTAGGCTTCCTCTAGTATCTCTACTCTCCACCTATTCGCTCTTCCTTAGAAAGGAGGTGATCCAGCCGCAGGTTCTCCTACGGCTACCTTGTTACGACTTCACCCTAATCATCTGTCCTACCTTAGACGGCTGACTCCCCGAAGGGTTATCCTACCGGCTTTGGGTATTACAGACTCTCATGGTGTGACGGGCGGTGTGTACAAGGCCCGGGAACGTATTCACCGCGGCGTTCTGATCCGCGATTACTAGCGATTCCAGCTTCATGCACTCGAGTTGCAGAGTGCAATCCGAACTGAGATTAGCTTTAAGAGATTCGCTTGCCTTCACAGGTTCGCTCCTCGTTG
The DNA here is from genome assembly GCF_029395455.1 of Lactobacillus sp. ESL0785. Lineage (NCBI taxonomy): Bacteria > Bacillati > Bacillota > Bacilli > Lactobacillales > Lactobacillaceae > Lactobacillus > Lactobacillus sp. ESL0785. The sequence goes on along the minus strand of NZ_CP113916.1, from coordinate 82,013 downwards.
TACTAACCATTGTAGCACGTGTGTAGCCCAGGTCATAAGGGGCATGATGACTTGACGTCGTCCCCACCTTCCTCCGGTTTGTCACCGGCAGTCTCATTAGAGTGCCCAACTTAATGCTGGCAACTAATAATAAGGGTTGCGCTCGTTGCGGGACTTAACCCAACATCTCACGACACGAGCTGACGACAGCCATGCACCACCTGTCTTAGTGTCTCCGAAGAGAACTTCATATCTCTATGAATTGCACTAGATGTCAAGACCTGGTAAGGTTCTTCGCGTTGCTTCGAATTAAACCACATGCTCCACCGCTTGTGCGGGCCCCCGTCAATTCCTTTGAGTTTTAACCTTTGCGTCGTACTCCCCAGGCGGAGTGCTTAATGCGTTAGCTGCAGCACTGAGAGGCGGAAACCTCCCAACACTTAGCACTCATCGTTTACGGCATGGACTACCAGGGTATCTAATCCTGTTCGCTACCCATGCTTTCGAACCTCAGCGTCAGTTACAGACCAGAGAGCCGCCTTCGCCACTGGTGTTCTTCCATATATCTACGCATTCCACCGCTACACATGGAGTTCCACTCTCCTCTTCTGCACTCAAGAAAGGCAGTTTCAGATGCAATTCCCCGGTTGAGCCGAGGGCTTTCACATCTGACTTGTCTTCCCGCCTGCGTTCGCTTTACGCCCAATAAATCCGGACAACGCTTGCCACCTACGTATTACCGCGGCTGCTGGCACGTAGTTAGCCGTGACTTTCTGGTTGATTACCGTCAAATAGATAACAGTTACTCTATCTATCCTTCTTCACCAACAACAGAGCTTTACGATCCGAAAACCTTCTTCACTCACGCGGCGTTGCTCCATCAGACTTGCGTCCATTGTGGAAGATTCCCTACTGCTGCCTCCCGTAGGAGTTTGGGCCGTGTCTCAGTCCCAATGTGGCCGTTCAGTCTCTCAACTCGGCTATGCATCATCGCCTTGGTAAGCCATTACCTTACCAACTAGCTAATGCACCGCGGGTCCATCCTCTAGTGACAGCTCGAAAGCCGCCTTTCATAGCTAGATCATGCGATCTTACTTCTTATTCGGTATTAGCATCTGTTTCCAAATGGTATCCCAATCTAGAGGGCAGGTTACCCACGTGTTACTCACCCATCCGCCGCTCGCGCTTTTATCTTCCTACCCGAAGGTATTCTGTTAAAATTGCTCGCTCGACTTGCATGTATTAGGCACGCCGCCAGCGTTCGTCCTGAGCCAGGATCAAACTCTCATTTTTAAATGTTTGTTTGAATGTTTGCTCATTCGTTCCAAGATTTGCATCTCGGATTTATTTGCTTGCGAAATTGACTTCGCTTTTTTGTTTTGGGTTCTTACACCCGCACACTTTTTGCGAAAACATTGTTCAGTTTTCAAGGTACTACCCGCTGATGCATTAGCTGCACCAGCGCTTTTTTATTTTAACAGAAGCAATTTCTTTTGTCAAGAACTTTCTTCTGCAACGCTCTTGATGAATTCTCGCTTCACTCAACAGCGTTTATTATCTTACTAAACCTTTCACTCTTTGTCAACTGCTTAGCTTGATATTTCTTTCGCCTTCAGGCTCCTTTGCTTTCCGCTCTCTTGCCCGACGACAGTTATTAATACTACCAACTTACTCTCTCTTTTGCAAGCTTTTTTTGCCATTTTTTTGAAATTTATTTTAAATCGTTGATATATCAGCTCTTATCATCACACAAAAATATCAGATCAAAATTCCTGAACAGTGATCTAACTCATGTTGAATCGTTTCTGCAGTAAATCCAGTAAAATCCTGCACCTGTTTTTTGAAATTTATATCCCAATATTCAACTAAAATTTTTTGATATCTTTTCGTAGTCCGTAAACCTGCTAGTGAAAGACAGCCTTCTTTAGTTGAATATGTCCCTGACCATTCCTTAATTTGCGGATTGATCATCACAATTGGTAAACTTCCCATATAAAAAGCAATGATCTGTTTATTAATCCCGATCATATTCGCAGCTAATCCTGCAGCTGCATTCCTCTTAGCTACTAATGTATCTCGCAAATCGATTGCAACTTGCCGATCTTGTTCAGTAGCAGGAAGTGCTTTTTGGCTCAGGAATAAAACATCTTTAGTAATTTCTCTGATCATTATTTAAAATTCCTTCCATATATAGCTCATTTTATATCAAAACTAATGACTCAATTATGTCAATTTGTATCCTAACAGAAAATAGATTGTTATAGAAATTTAACCTTTTTGCATATTTTTATTAACACGAACGTTTTATAATACAACTAATATCTTCGAGGGGAGCAAAATTAAATCTTGAAAAATAAAATTATTACATTAGCAGCTGCTTTAACTTTAGGTGTAGTTGCACCACTTGCTAGCGTGGCTACCCAAGCAGAAGCTGCAACTACTACAACAGGTAATCAGAATGATATGCATGACTTCGTCAGAAGTACATTGAAGCAACATCACATGCGCGGTAGTGTTGCCGTGATTAAAAACGGTGTCCCTCAAGCTATTAGTTATGGCTATGCTTGGTATGGCAAGAGAATCGGCAATGGCAATAACAACGTCGTCTACCCCACAGCATCACTGCAAAAAGTAATTACCGGTGCCATGATTATTCAACTAATCAACGAAAATTTAAATACTAATAAGTCGTTTTCTCAATATACCAAAATTTCTCGTTGGTATCCTAACTTAAAAAACGCTGATCAAATTACTGTTGGTAATTTGCTAACTCATACCTCTGGAATCACCGCAAGTAAAACTGAAATTAACCGCGGCTATAACTACTCCGAAGCTAATGCCGTTAATTGGGTTGTCAATAATATTAATGCTTCGCCAACTGGCCAAGTGGGAACTTATCACTATAACAATAGTAACTATATCTTATTGACTGGCATTATTCGTCAAATCACTGGGCAATCCTATGAAACCAATTTTCAAAATCGAATTGTTAAAAAATTAGGTCTACAAAATACTTACCTGTATCAAGATGTTCCCCATAACCTGACCGATCCAATTTCTTACTACTCAAATGGCGGTAAAAACTACCAACAATCAAGTTATGTTACACGTTCGCTGGCATCACAAATTCCGGGGGCTGGCAACCTATTCTCAACTCCCGAAGATTACTATAAAATTCAGGTTGGTTTAACCGATGGAACTATTTTAGATAAAGATGATTTTAATTATTTAACTCACCTAAAGAGCAAAATCACTGATTATTCCGGTGGTATGTACTTGAAGAATAATGACAATTTGAAGCTCGCTTATGGTAGTCTTAACAGTACCCATTTTGGTACTTGGGTACAATTGACCACTGATAATCAAAATGGCATTGTAATGTTCCTCAATCAAACTGATGATCAAGAAAATGACCAAAAGGATGTTGGTTACGCAATTTTACAGCACTTAAAGCAAAATACATTTGTTTCAAGATAAATAGTTAAATTTAAAAAAGCACTCAATTTTTGTAGTGCTTTTTGGCTGCTTATAATTTCAAATATTATTACCATATAAAAAATGCGCTTTTTACCACAAGCGCATTTTTTATTCTGCAAACAATAATTCATACATTTTGGCTTCAAGTGGGTGCTGCAACAGTAAGTTCATCCCCACTGCTGCCTTCTTTTTTGGTCCCAGCAGTTCTTCTTTAACCGTTCCCTGTTGAATAGTAGCTTCCCCCAAGTAGAAAAACTGCTTGCCGATTGCATCACTTTTCTTCACAAATAAATGCAACTTCATCTGTGGTGAATTAAGCAACCGCTGAACTTCGGCTGAATCAAGGTGACGCGGTGAACGCGTATACCAACGCAAACTACGGCCATCTTCTAATGTATTATGATAAACCGCGTTCCGTTTTTCAACGGAATCTTTCTGGTAAGTAATAAAAATCGGTGTCTCGTGTTCATCTACTCGGTAACCATACATTGGTGCTGACACATCCTTGGGCCAATTTAATAATCGACACACATCCTTACGGTCATACTGCTGATATAACGTAAATTGCTTACAATTGTTATACTCATGATTAAGTGCTAATCCCGTCTGCACGACATCTGCAAATAATTTCTTAAATACGATATTTTCAGCTAAGGCTTGCTGTAAGACCGGCGTTAGTCGGTAACTTAACAAATCTTTATGCTCAACCAAAGCCTGTCCACCATATTGGGCCTTTTTAGTTGTCTTCCCTTGCTTAATATCAAAGAAATCTAGCGATAAGATTGCTTCAACCGAATTTAAAACCGCTGCATTAACGTAAGCATGTTCACAATGCAGCATTTGTTCGTACTCAGTTTGACTAACCTGCCCTTTTTCAAGCAGTAATTGCAGCAAGCACAATTCATGCGGTCGCTTACCATTCATCAGTTCCTTAGTCACAAATGATAAGACCGCACTTTCATACTTACTAAGAGTAATCGACTCACCCATTTTGCTTAAAAACTGGCCATAATGCTGCAAACTATGATTATCAGCAAAAACTTCTGGCGAAGTTGACCCATACTGATAAAAATCAAATAACAGCGGTGGATGTCCAATCTTTTCCTTTAAGTCGCGATAAGATTGCCGCAATTCTTTTAAGCTATCAAGTTTTACCTGATCAAGTGACGCCAAAATCTTTTCCGAAGCAATACGGCTAAAATTAATCGTTGACACATCAATTAATCCTGGCAGTGTACTTTCTGCACGAGCCTTGTCCTGACTGCGACTAGAATCTTGATTAAGTGCAATTGGAATTAAATAGTTATTTTTATAATTGCCAATAAAGTCAATCACCGTCACATAATCCTTGCCCGGATACTTACGCAATCCCCGTCCTAATTGCTGGATAAAAACAATGCTAGACTGCGTATTACGCAGCATCACAATCTGGTTAAGTGCAGGAATATCTATCCCTTCATTAAACAGGTCAACCGTGACAATATATTCAATTTTACCTGCTTCAAGCTGCTTAACAACTTGCGTCCGCCGCGTTTCACTATCCTCATTAGTTAATGCAACTGCTGGATGACCTTTAATAGTAAACATGTGCGCTAATTCGCGAGCTTCCTCCTGCCGACTGCAAAAGACTAAACCACGTGCTTTTGTCCCGCAATAACCATAATAATCTAGTTGCTTTAACACATACTCAACACGTTTAGGCGCTATCAAATTACGTAAATTAGTCGTTTCATCGATGCTTTCACCATCAACTTCATAATCTGCAACGCCTACATAATGAAAGGGTGCTAACATCTTGGCTTCTAAAGCATCCCGCAGCCGAATTTCGTAAGCTAAATTATAGTCAAACAGCTGATAAACATCCTGATTGTCCATTCGCTCCGGTGTAGCTGTCATTCCCAACCAAAACTGCGGCGTAAAATAATTAAGCACTTGCTGGTAACTCGGTGCTGCTGCTCGGTGAGCTTCATCAATTAAAATATAATCAAATTCATCTTTGGCCAAGCTAGCCAACATATCTGGCTGACTCAAAGTCTGTACGGTAGCAAAAAGATACTTCCGATTAAGCTGATGCTTATGCCCCGTCAACAGACCATAATCTTGCTTGTTACCACCAATTACTTGATAAAAACTTGATAAAGCTTTTTTAGCAATTTGCTCACGGTGAACAACATACAAAAATTTTCGCGGTGCAAAATCTTTAACAGCAAAAGCACCAAGATATGTTTTCCCAGTTCCTGTTGCCGAGACAACCAATCCTCGTTTTTGCCCAGCAGCAACTAACGCTTGTAATTCCTTCAAAGCTGCAGACTGCATCTTGTTAGGTGTAATTGGATCTGCTGCTTTTACTTGCGGCAGTGATTGCCGTGACGGTTTCACCCAATTATCCTCATACTCCTGCAGCCATGCTAAAGTCAGCGGCACACTATTTTCTTGTAATTGGTGCAACTGCAACGCAAGTTGATTAGTCAACGTTGCATTTTCCTTCGAACTAACCTTTAGGGCCCATTCATAATTGCTGAGTAATGCTGCTCGCGTAAAATTAGCGCTGCCGATAATTAATGTTTGCCAATCGTCATGTTCAAATAAATAGCCTTTAGCATGAAAACCTTTCTTAGCAGCAATTTTAACGGTTAAATTAGGGATTTTCATTAATTCACGAAAAACTTTAGGATCGTTAAAAGCCAAATAATCACCAGTAATTATTGTCCCCGTGATCCCTTTAGCAGCTAAATCAGCCATGACTACTTTAAACGGCACCAGCATGTCCTGCGTCACAAAGGCCACTGCCCAAGTAAAACTACGACAAGTTAATAGTTCTTGCCGTAAAGTTAGCCAGATTTTGTCATTTTGGGTATTTTGCAAAAGTTTAGGGCTTAATAATTCATGACCGGGATAGGTCGCATCATATAGGCCGTTTAAAATCGCATCTTGCAGTGGTTCATTCATCCATATCGCCTCAAGCTAATTTTACACAAAAGCGGAGGCAAACATCAATTTTTAGGATAAAAAAACACTTAACTTAGTTCAAAAACTAACAAGTGAAATTATCACTTGTAATTTAGACTAACGTTAAGTGTTTCTTTATTTATTTGGCATCATTCGTATCCTTCTTGCGAAAAACGTCAAAGAAACCGCTGACACTATAAAGAATGTCAGCAAACATGCTTAATACAGCTTGCATAATAGCAGCAAAAACCATAACACATCCTCCTCTCAACAATAATTAACTTTCTTAGTAAGAAGAAAGCAATTACATTTTACGCTTTTCAATATTTCAAGTCAAAACAATATTGCAATAAATTTTTATAGATTAAATGAATACTTGGATAAAATAGAGCTATTAATTATATGTCAATTTCAAGTAAAATTGGGCAATGATCTGCCAGCCAGAATTGTTAGCCTTAACTGTCCAAACTCGTTGAGCTCACCAAGAAGAACTCCTTCGACAGCATCATTGACTTTTCTAAATATGTCAGTAAAATTCTTGCAAATATGCCAAGTATTTTGCATCCCAAAGTTGCTTTAAATGGCACTAGCATATCCGAGCCACAACAATTTTCAGGATTAAAAAAAACACTTAACTTAGATTAAAAACTAACATTAAGTGTTTATTATTTGGCATTAATTATTTACGAAGAATACCAAAGAAATTGCTGACACCTTTAAGAATATTAGCAAACATTTTTAATGCACTTTGTACAATATCAACCCAGGTCATAACACATCCTCCTCTCAACAATAATTAACTTTCTTAGCAATAAGAAAGCAATTACATTTTACGCTTTTCAATATTTCAAGTCAAAACAATATTGCAATAAATCGTAAGATAGTAAATAAATACTCAGATAAAATAGAGCTATTAATTATAAGTCAATTTCAAGTAAAATTGGGCAATGATCCGCCCGTGCACCTGTATCCATCATTTCTGAACGCTTAACCTGTCCTGCAATCCGGTTACTTGCAAGCCAATAGTCAATCCGCCAGCCAGAATTGTTAGCCTTAGCTGTCCGAACTCGTTGAGCCCACCAAGAATAAACTCCTTCGACAGCACCATTGACTTCTCTAAACGTGTCAGTAAAGCCCGCAGCCAATAGCTTGGTAAAGTCAACCCGCTCTTCATCAGTAAAACCAGCCGAATGATGGTTGTTATCGGGATGCTTTAAGTCAATTTCAGTATGAGCAACATTATAATCACCACTGGCTAAAACTGGTTTTACCTGGTCCAACTCTTGTAAATACGCCAAGTATTTTGCATCCCAAAGTTGCCGTTCACTGAGTCTTTTTAAACCATTACCAGAATTAGGCGTATAGACTTGGGTGACAAAGACGTCAGGAAATTCCAAGGTAATAATTCGCCCTTCTTGATCCATCGGTTCTGGAGCCCCGATTGTCGGATAAGTTACTTGTGGCGTTAAGTCTTTTTTATATAAGTACATTGTGCCCGCATAGCCCTTACGTGCTGGCTCTTCTGAGGAACGCCATACATACCGATATTCAGGAAAGTGTGCGCGCAAAATTTCCTGATGCTTCTTAGTCGGACCAGTTGCGCGTAATTTTGTTTCCTGAATTGCCAGCACATCTGGATTTTGGTCATGTATTTTAGTTAACACCTTGCGTGTTTCTTCAGCACGAGCAGAAGTACCAGTCAGGGCAGCATTAAGCGAATCAATATTCCACGAAATTAAGATCATAATTTTCTCCTTTTTTAATTGTTTCTTACATTATAAAGGTTTTTAAAAATGACTCAAAATTTCATCAACTGCTCCGCCGTAACTTTCACCAAATAAGCAAAGATGCATACATAAGTAATAAAATCTATACCAATCTAGCCGCTGCGCTAAATTCATATCAAACGGATATTCTTCGTAATATGACTGGTAAAACTGATTGTTAAAGCCGCCAAAAACAGTTGTCATTGCTAAATCAAATTCTCGATCACCGTAAATTGCATCTGGGTCAATTAAGTAAGGCTGACCCTTTTGAAATAATACATTGCCGAACCACAAGTCACCGTGACATAAACTAGGCGTTACCTTATGTTTAGCATAATAATCGCTAAACTTCGCAACCAGCCGTTGAAAATGTTCCGCGCGAAAATCATTCCAACGACCTAACTTCTTCGCCGCTGCTACTTCGGGTACTAACCGCTGGTGAACATAAAAGTCAACCCAACTTTTGTTCCAATTATTATCCTTAATCAGCACCCGATTTTTAGTAACATCACCGAAGCCAAAAGCTTCAGCATGCTTTTGATGCAGCTTAGCAACCTGTCGACCTAAAGCAGCTTGACTACCAACATCTGTTTCCAGCCAGTTCAATAGCAAGTAAGCATCACCATCAATTTGACCGTGAAATAACGGCTTTAATGTATTAACCCCAGCTTGCGCCATTTCTTTTAACCCACGAATTTCATGATCAAAATAAGTAACCGTATTATTAGGCTGGACTTTCATAAAATATGTTTGCGTGCTAGCTTTCACTTGATACGCTTGATTAGTATCACCTCCGTGAATATTTTTACATGATACGATGTTTTCTACTGGTAATTGCTTAAGCCAGGTACTTGTTAATTTCAATTTTAATCACCTTTACTTCGAAAAATCCCTAATTTAACGGCTTAATTGATAAAATTAATTTTTTCACAATTTTATGCTTTCATTCATTCTTAACAAGTGTATAATAGCACAAGAGACAATAATATTTATTTTATGGAGGTCAAAATTTTATGACTAAAATTTATGCTTATGCTATTCGTAAAGACGAAGAACCATATGTTAAGGAATGGCAAGATGCTCACAAGGACATCGATGTCGATTACACTGACCAACTATTAACTCCTGAAACTGCTAAGTTGGCTAAGGGTGCTGATGGTGTTGTTACTTACCAGCAACTAGACTATAAAGCTGACACAATCGAAGCATTAGATTCCTTGGGTATCCATAACTGGTCATTGCGGAATGTTGGTATTGACAACATCGACTTAAAGAAGGCTAAATCATTAGGCTTCAAATTGACTAATGTTCCTGTTTATTCCCCAAATGCAATTGCTGAACATGCTGTTATTCAAGCTGCACGTCTTTTACGTCAAGATAAGCGGATGGATGAAAAAATTGCACGCCACGACTTCCGGTGGGCACCAACAATTGGCCGGGAAGTTCGTGACCAAACTGTCGGTGTTATTGGTACTGGCCATATCGGTCAAGTATTCATGAAGCTGATGGAAAGCTTTGGCGCTAAAGTTATTGCTTATGATATTTACAGAAATCCTGAATTGGAAAAGCAAGGCTACTACGTTGACACTTTAGACGAAATTTACGCTCAAGCTGACGTTATTTCTCTGCACATTCCTGATACTCCAGAAAATGTTCACATGATCAACGACGAATCCATCAAGAAGATGAAAGATGACGTTGTAATTATCAATGTATCACGTGGTCCATTAGTTGATACTGATGCAATTATCCGTGGCTTAGATTCCGGTAAAATTTTCGGTTTTGTAATGGATACTTACGAAAACGAAGTTGGTATCTTTAACAGTGATTACAGCAACAAGGAATTACCAGACAAGCGGTTAGCTGACTTAATCGACAGACCAAATGTTTTGGTAACACCACATACTGCTTTCTACACAACACATGCTGTTCGTAACATGGTCATTAAGGCTTTCGACAACAACTTGAAGTTGATCAAGGGTGAAAAGCCAGACACTCCAGTTGATCTAGACAAAGAATTTTAATTTACAAGTTCATTTCCTTTCTTACATATAACTAAAAAATATAACTTAAAAATAGACATTGAGTAAATCTACTCAGTGTCTATTTTCTTTAGATTAAATTTTAATTGCTAATGCTTCATATGGTACAAGCTTTAAAGCCGCTGTTAATGTAAAGTCTTTTTTATGATAATTACTAATCAACACCGTGCCCGCCTGCTCTTGGTATTGCTTAGGCAATGTTACAGTATGTTCTTGACCATAAAAGTTAGCAAAGACCAATAATTTTTCTGTTTTATTATCTAAAAAGCGTTCATAGGCTAAAACCTGCGGATCTTTTTGCAAAAACATCTTAATATGACCATCAGAAATTAATTCTTCTGTTTTACGTAATTTAATTAACTTTTGATAATAATTAAAAATTTCGCCATGCTTCAATTCAGCCGCAACGTTAATCTCATCTTGATTGGTTGGCATTAGCCATGGCTTAACCTGACTAAAGCCAGCATATTTGCCGCTGTCCCAATGCATTGGTGTCCGCGCATTATCACGAGATTTAGCATGAATAATATCAAAAGCAGCCGCAGCACTGAGACCTTGCTTTCTTAATTCATGATAAGCATTCAGCGTTTCAACATCCACGTAGTCTTTGATTGAAGTATAGGCTGGATCAATCATGCCTAATTCTTCACCCATATAAATATATGGGGTACCACGCATTAATTGGATTGCTGTTGCTAACATTTCTGCAGACTGCAAGCGATATTTCCCGGGATCACCAAAACGATTAAGTGCTACTGATTGGTCATGATTGTTCCAAAACAGAGCATTCCAGCCGCCACCTTGATCCATCTTTTCTTGCCAAGCAGTAAAAATCGCCTTTAATTTCATGAAATCAACTGGCTCTTTTGTCCATTTATTGCCATCACGATAATCGACCTTTAAATGGTGAAAGCTGAATACCATCGATAATTCATGCTCATCCGGTTTAGAATAAGCAATCGAGTTGGCAATCGAAGTCGACGACATTTCACCAACTGTAATACTATCAGGATCTTGCCCAAAGCTAGCAGCATTCAATTCTTTTAAATATTGATGTACAACTGGCGTATCTGTATACAAAGACTTTTCTGTAGTCGGATCAGTCGCATCAAGTAATTTCTTAGCTTTACCTGTTACATTAATTACATCAAAGCGAAAGCCTTGTACTCCCTTATTTCGCCAAAAGTTTACAACAGCAAATACTGCCTTTCTTACCTCTGGATTATGCCAATCCAAATCCGCCTGACTTGGATCATATAAATGAAGGTAATAGTAATCAGTATTACCAAATTTAGCCCAAGCAGGGCCGCCAAACTTACTCCGCCAATTAGTGGGCAGACTGCCATCAGCCTTAGCTTTACGTAAATAAAAAAACTTACGATATTTCGGATCACCTGCCAAGGCTTTTTTAAACCATTTATGCTCAGTTGAGCAGTGATTTAATACCATATCGAGCATTACACCGACATTGATTTCTTTCAGCTTAGCCACCAGCTCTTCAAAATCCTGCATACTGCCAAATCGGGGATCTATTTTGCAATAATCAGCAACGTCATAGCCATTATCATGCTGTGGGGAAACAAAAAATGGATTAAACCATATCATATCAACATGTAGTTTTTTTATGTAATCAATCTTTTGAATAATGCCACGAAGATCGCCAATTCCATCACCATTAGAATCATAAAATGATTTAGGATAAATCTGATAAATAACTTTTTTACCTAAATTAATCATACTTTCCTCCTATGGCTTAATTTCATGTCGACGCGCAAAATCAACAAACACAAATTTTTCTGGATCATGAAAAGAAAGTGTTAATTGAAATAACGTCGTATCATTCAAAAAACTACGACTAGCAACTAAAACAACTAAGTTACTGGTTAACTGCATTTTATTTTGTAAATCATGAGCCACTTTTTCAACGGTAATTTCTTTTGTGGCATAAGATATGCTCAAATTAAGCTCATTTTCAAGATAATGATAAATAGAATTTTCAGCTGCACTTAATGGTAAATTCTCTATCGGTGGTGCAAACAAAAAATCACAATCCAATACTTCTGGCTGATGATCAATAAAGCGCAGACGTTCTACATAAGTACCTGGACACGAACTTTTTTCAGGAAACTTATGTTGAAACAATTGGGGCAGATGCGTCATCTTTTTAAGCGTCAGTACCTTAGTCTGCGCATGCATTCCTAATGACTTATTTAACTCCGCAAAACTAGTAATCCCCGAAATGGGAAAAGAATACCTATCTAAATCAAGGACAATTGATCCTTTACCACGAATTGTCTGAATTAAGCCCAGAGAATTAAGTTGCGCCAAAGCCTTACGAATTGTTTCGCGAGAAGTCCCGTAAAGTAATTTTAACTGACTCTCACTAGGTAAATATGTCCCTACTGTAAATTGCTGATGCCTAATCTTAGCAGCAATATCTTGCGCAATAATCTTAGCCTTTGATTCCACAATAATCTTTCCTCTCATCAAACTGCTTTTATTATATCGAGTAATGTACAGACAAGTAAAGAAATTATCACAATTAATTTTTATAATTCTTTAAATATCAAGGATATTATTTTAATTTTGTGTTTGACAGCTTGTCTAGACAAGTATAATATTTAGCTTGTGCAAGCGCTTGATAAGTTATAAAGGAGAGAAGAATAACTATGGATAAAGAAATTGCAATTTTAGCTCCTGCTAACGGGAACGTAATTGCTCTAAGCAAAACCAGTGATCCTATTTTTAGTAAAGAAACAATGGGTCAAGGCTTCGGACTAATTCCAGCAGATAATCAAGTTGTTGCTCCAATTAGCGGTCAAATTACAACAATTGCAGAAACTAAACATGCAATTGGTATCACTACTGCAAATGGGCTCGAACTTTTAATTCATATGGGAATAGACACTGTAGAATTAAAGGGTGCACCCTTTACAATCTCGGTTCACGAGCAAGATACCGTTAAAGCAGGACAGCCAATTGCTACAATGAACTTAGACTCAATTAAGAGTAACAATTTAGATCCAACAATTATTGTTGTTATCACTAATACTAACGATATACTTGAAAGTCTAGATATTACTCCGGGAGAAACTAAGGCAGCTAATACTGTTGCTCATGCTTACCTTAAGCCAGTAACGGCTGCTACTAGTAAAAAATTATCTTATGAAGAATTAGCTGCTTTTATTATTGCTAATGTTGGTGGACCAGAAAACATCAACAATGTCATTCATTGTATTACCAGATTACGCTTTTACTTAAAAGATGAAAGTAAGGCTAACGATGATGTCTTAAGAAACCAACGTGGTATCTTAGATATTCTACATTCTTCCGGTCAATACCAAGTTGTTATCGGTGACGGCGTTGCTAATTTATATGATGAAGTAATTAAAAAATTACCTAATCTGGATGATTCAAGCACTACAACCAACAATCAAAATACTGGCAAAAATCCAGTTTCACGGGCAATTAATAACCTAATCGGCTTCATTACAGGCTCAATGAGTCCCGTTATTGGCGTAATTGCTGCTTCAGGGATTATCAAAGGAATTTTAGCTTTACTTACCCTACCGCAGTTAGGCAGCTTACTTAATGTAAAAAGCGTACCTTACATTACCATCAGTGCAATGGCTGACGCCGCATTCTACTTTTTACCAATTTGGGTTGGCTTTAGTGCAGCTAAACGTCTAGGTAGTGATCCGATTATTGCAGCTGTAATTGGTGGTATTATTACCATGCCGCAGTTAGTTACTTGGGGTACTGCCGGTAAAGTAATGTTTAATTTTGCTGGCTTAAACTTTCAATTTCTAAATTATACATATTCAATTTTTCCAATGATCCTAGCTGCTTGGCTTGCCTGCAAATTAGAAAAATGGCTAAAGAAAGTTTTGCCAACTTATTTACAAATGATTTTTGTGCCACTAATTACGGTACTAATAGTTGCAACGATTACTTTAGTTATTACCGGACCGGTTATTCAAAGTATCGCCAACGGAATTGCGGTCTTCATTAACTGGTTAGTTTCAGTTTCCGGTTGGCTTGGTGGCTTCATTATTGGTGGCTTTTATCAAGTATTGGTTATCTTTGGCTTTCACTGGGGTGTTGTACCCTTGGTTGCACAGCAAATTGCAAGCACTGGTCAAAGTGCCATTAATGCAATCATATGTTCAACAATGATTGGCCAAGGTGCTGCTGTTTTAGCCGTCGCAATCAAATCTAAGAAAACTGATATTAAGGAATTAGGCTTTGCCGCAATGATTAGTGCATTTTGTGGTGTTACCGAACCCGCAATGTATGGTATCAACTTACGTTATCGTCGAGTATTTATCTCAGGTTCAATCGGCGCTGCATTTGGCGGTTTAATAACCGGATTAATGCACGGTACAATGTATGGCTTTACTGGCGGCTTAATTGGCTTCTCAAGCTTCTTCAATCCTAAAAATCCAAGTAATTTGAGCAGCTTCTACACCTTTTTAATTGCCAGTGCCGTAACCATTATTATTGCCTTCATTGTAACTTGGTTCTGGGGCTATAATGATAGTATGGCTATGGGTAAGAAAGTTGCCAAAGCAAAGCGTCCAGGTACAATTTAATTAATATTTCTTGAATTCAAAAAGGCATAATGTTTCATATGAAACATTATGCCTTTTTATTTAATATTCTACTTAATTAGCAGAGGCATTAATTGCCTTAATTAAAGCATTTCTGAAGCCTTGCTCTTCTAATTTAGTAACTCCTTTAATCGTCGTTCCACCAGGAGTTGTAACTTCATCTTTCAATTCTTCAGGTAGTTTTCCAGTTGCCAAGGCTAATTTAGCAGTTCCCAAGATCATTTTTTCAATCATTGGATAGGACTCTGCTCGCTTAACCCCATTTTGCACGGCTGCATCACTCAACGCTTCAATCATCATATCAACATAAGCTGGTGCACAACCAGAAACTGTGCCATAAATTCCCAACAATTTTTCGGGGACAACATAAACATCGCCCAATTTAGCTAACATCGTCTTAACTGTCGTAATTACCTCCTGCTTTTCATCTGAGATAAAACTAACAGCTGTTATGCCTGTACCAATTTGAACTGGCGTATTTGGGACAATTTTAGCAAAAGCCGTATCAGCTGGGATTGCAGCATTAATTTTAACTAAATCACCACCGCCAGTTGATAAAATAATGCCATGATAAGTTGTGCCTAAATCAACAATGATTTGCTCAACAGTTGGTCCACCAACAGCCACAATAACCGCTGCACAGCCAGCAAAATCAACATAATCATTAACCAACTGCAATTGATATTGTGTCGCCACTTTTTCAGCTGATTGGTGCCCACCACTATAAACATAAAGATCAGTACTTGCAGTCCCTGCCTGCAATAGTCCCTGAATAAGTGACGTGCCAATTTTACCAGTTCCAATAAATCCTATTTTCATTAATGATCATCCTTAACTTAGTTATTAAAAATTGGTTTGATCTGGATCAACTGCAGTTTTTGCAGCTCCGTGCAACCCATCTAATTTAAACATATCGGTGTTACTAATTTTAAAATCAAATATTTCTGTATTTGCCGCAATATATTTTGGGTGAACTGACTTAGGCAATGGCAAAAAATGATGTTGAATTGACCAACGTAACAGTAATTGTGCCGCCGTTTTATCGTACGCTGCAGCAATTGTTTTTACTGTTTCATTGTTCAATAAGCCGCCTGTCCCCAGTGGACTATATGCTTCATTTAAAATAGTCAATTCATCATCATATGCCGTTATACTTTCTTGCTTATCACTAGGATTAAGATATATTTGATTAACAGCTGGGCGAATTCCAGCCGTCTTAAGTAGCTCATCAAGGTGCTTACGTCTAAAATTAGAAACACCTATGGCCCTAATTTTACCCGCTTTTAACGCATCCTCCATTGCCCGCCAGCTTTCAGCATTAAGCTCAGCCCAATGCTCACGATTTGCGGCAGGATTAGGCCAATGAATTAAGTAAAGATCTAAATAATTTAATCCCAACTTTTCCAAACTGGTATCAATTGCCATTTTGGTCTTTTGATAACCATGATCTGTATTCCATAACTTAGTGGTCACAAATAGATCATATCGGTTAATGCCGCTCTCTTTAATGCCCTTACCAACACTTTCCTCATTACCATACGCAGCCGCCGTATCGATCATCCGATAACCTGCATTAATTGCAGTTAAGACTGCATTTTCAGCGACAACACCATTTGGTGTCTGCCAAGTTCCAAAACCAACAACTGGAATTTTCACTCCATTATTTAGTTCATAAGTATCATTTAATGAATTAACTTTAACCGTCATAATTTCAACTCCTTCCTAACTTTACCACCTTCATTATAACTAATTCTACGCCATTAAGATGCTAAAAATATTTTAAACTTATTTTTATAGTTACAACTTATTGCTCAATATATTAGCAAATCGAGCATAATTATCTACTTCATATAATGGCTGTAATTTTAGTACGTTATTGCGGTGACGATGATTAAACCAAATACTCGCCATGCCATAATTAGTAGCTCCCAAAATATCTGACTGCAAACCATCACCAAAAAAGAAAGTATTCTCAGGACCAATTGTAGTTTGCCTAAAAAAATAATCAAAAATTCGTTTATCGGGTTTGCTAAAGCCAGCTTCTTGTGAAGTTACAATTAAGCTAAAGTAATCTTTGATTCCTGCAAGTTCTAAACGGTGGTTTTGAATAAATGTCTCACCATTACTTAAAATTGTTAATCGATAACCTAATTTTTTTGCTAAGCGCAATGTATCCTTAACGCCCGGCAACAACTGGTGTGCTTGAGCAAAAAATGTCCGATATTCTTGCATAATTGCCAAGCCATTTACGTCAATCCCCAAGTTATTTTTTAAGAAATCATGAAAAGTAATCCGACTAAGTTCATCATAAGTAATTTGTCCTTGTTCTAACTTACGCCATAAATTCTGATTATAAGTATGGTAAGCCTTGTGCAATTTGGTTGTTAGATGCCAGTGATGTGCGTTAAACAAATGCTGCAGAGCAAAATTTTCGGTTGCTGCAGAATCAATTAACGTATCATCAACGTCAAAAATTATTTGTTGATAGTTCACGTGATTTTACCTTTCTAAATTATTTCCCAGGAAATATTTAACTAGAAAAAAATTAACTATTTTTAAAGTTGAGTTAATTACCTTATTCTTCTTCAAAAGCGGGTTATAATTAACTTTAATTTATGATGGAGGAGCAAGCAAATGTTAACTCTTTTACTACTATTTTTAATTACTTGGTTGTTAGTCAAATTAGGTATTGGCGTCTTTAAAATTTCTTTCTTTCTTTTAACTTGCGGTATTATCTTCGTATTCTTTATTCATCTTCTGTTACCACTTCTGCTTATTGCAGCGGCTATTAGTCTGATTGCAATGATGGTCAACTGGTAAACAATAAACGTAAAAAAGCAGGCAGCTTAACAGTTCCCTGCTTTTTTAATTCCTTAATTATTTAATAGCAAGCGTAACCGAGAAACTACATCACGTGGTCCAGCCATAATTAGGTGGTCATTCAACGCCAATCTAGTTGCATCATGCGGATCAATAAATTTACCTTTACGCACGATCTTACTAATTACTACTTCATCAATTTCTGGTAATTCCGATAATAAACTGCCATTAAAGCGGGCATTAGTCATTGTTACTTCAAACAAACTAGACGTTGAAGAAGTAATAAATTGCAAAACTTCTGGTGATTCGATCGCTGTTCGAAAGACACCCACACCAGTATCAAAAGTATTGAAGTATTCAATCTTCAAATTATTCAATTCCTTTTCCATTGATTCAGCTTCATTGGGATCAGGATCATCCATTCGTACCAAGACACGTTCAACACCGTACTTTTTAGCAGCTAAGGCTAAACTATAATTAATTTTAGAATGAATATCAGTAATTACGAGAATATCGGTATCAAAAATCCCTTGCCTGATTAACTCTACCGGTTCCATCGTTGTTAATAACGTCACTGGCGCCGAATTCTTATAAGTTTCATAACTCTCCTTGTGCCGGGTATAAAGTCTTGTCGTGTACCAATCATGTGGTAATTGATGGCATGTCGCTACTGAACTAACAGTTGTCCCAATAATATGGACAATTGTCTTAGGCAGTTGCTCATCTTGTGGCTGGTATAATTTCTTGAACAGCATAGGTCCCAGCAGACAGGTAATCACCGCAGCCAATGTCAAAGCACCACCTTGTTGATTATTTAGTGCATGAATATTTTGTGCAACCGCAACACCAGAAATAACCAAGGTCATGGTCGTTTCAACTAAAAAGGTTCCAGCTAACGCATTCCGCTTTGAAAATAACCGTTTAAAGCTATAATACGCAGGTAATTTAGCTAACAAAAATGCAAGCAGCAGTAATGGAATTAGCATTAACGTTGTCCTTGAACCCAATAATGACACCAGGTTTAATTTTACGCCGGTCAAAACAAAGAAAAAGGGAATTAAAAAGCCATAGCCTATTGCGTTCAGCTTTTCCTGTGTTGTTTCTTCAGGTTCCAGCAATTTAATCACAATACCAGCAAGAAAGGCACCCAAAATATTTTCGGCACCAACAGACATTGCCAAAACAACCAAAATTACAATTACTAAAAAAGCAAATCGCATATCTAATTGAGTTGTTGACTTCGTAATTTTGCCAAAAATATTAAAAAAGTTGCGAAAACGCGCCAATAAGAAAGCCGCAGCTAAAAATACTAACGAAATCAACCATAAAGTACCCCCATTGCCACTTTTAATTGCAGAATAAACAGTCAATCCCAGTAATGGAATAATCTCACCGAAAACGCCAAACAGCAATAAAGTTTGACCATAAGCCTGTCCTAGCAAATTATTCTCTTTCAAAATACTAATCATTACACCAAGAGAAACTGTCGCAAACAAAATTACTGATAAAAAAACATCTGAAAACAGCCCACAAATTTTAAACAAAACTCCCAAAATAATAGCCGTTACCAATGTTAAAGAATACCCAATTATTGCAACCTTAAGTGGCGTTTCCTTCGGCATCTTTTGGGCTTTTTTCGCCGCTAAAGCAGTTGTTGGTTTACTTTTTTTAAATAAAGAAAAATCAATTTCCATCCCACTTAAAAATAATAACATAATCGTTCCCAACGTACTCAATGTCGTCAAAACAGAATTAATGTGAATGATATTCAGGCAACTTTTGCCTAAAATAACACCAACAACAATTTCCGCAACAGTAGTTGGAATTAATGATATTTTTAACTTAGCTAGCAGTGTCGGAGTTAAAAAGGCGGCCACTGAAACAATAACAAGCGATAAATTCATTCATTTACTTCCTTATTTTAAAACTTAGTTAACTTATTTATTTTACCAAAATAAGAACTGAGTAACTAAGAATATTTTCAAAAACAAAAAAGAACTCAAACTGAGTTCTTCTTCACTGGCAAGCTAAATTAAGCAGGACTGTGCCAAATCTATGTAGTTAAAGTCACTAATTGTTTCTGCTTGCTTTATTGCCACCACAATTTAATTAATCCCTGTGTGCCCAAGTCACCCAAACCTTTTTCATCAACTAAAGTTTCGTATAACTCCTTGGCTTTTTCCGTTGCTGGTAACTTAATATCCATTTCTTCAGCGGTCGCCAAAGCAATCCGCAAATCCTTCAAAAAATGTTTACTAAAGAATCCCGGAGTATAATCACCCTTTAAAATACGCGGCGCATAGTTGCTTAAACTCCAATTCGCCGCACTACCTCCACCAACAGTTTTTACAACTGCTGGCAGATCAAGTCCAGCTTTTTGAGCATAAACAAGCATTTCTGTCATTCCCGTCATTGTACCAGCAATCATAATTTGATTAGCCATCTTCGTATTTTGACCGGCTCCTGCTGGACCAAAATATTGTGCTAAACTGCCAATTGCACTAAACACAGTCTGCAAGGCAGTAAAGGCTGCTTTATCACCGCCAACCATGATTGTTAACGTTCCGTTCTTAGCACCTAAATCACCACCGGAAACAGGTGCATCCAAAACTTGCGCTCCTAGTTTTTCCCCTTCAGTGTAAATTTTCTGGGCTAGGGCTGGTTTGGACGTTGTCATGTCAACAATAATTTTATCCTTAACATTCGCTGTTAGAATACCATTTTCGCCAAAATAAACCTGCTCAACATCGCGAGGAAAGCCAACCATCGTAAAAATCGCGTCAGCTGCTTCCACAACAGTCTTAGGATTAACACACCAAGTGGCACCTTGAGTCACTAAATTATCAGTCTTAGCTTTAGTTCGATTGTAAACCCACAACTCATGACCAGCCTTGAGTAAATTTAAGCAAATTGCATTCCCCATAACGCCGGTACCAATAAAACCAATTTTCATAATGATTGCCTCCTTAAAAATAATAAAAAAGCCAATAATGTTACTTATATCATAACACTATTGACTAAATTTTATTATCTAAGATTATCTTTCCACTTTAGGCTGCACAGCTTGTAAAGCTTCCAAACTATCTGCAACTTCACGCCAATTATCCTTATACGGACCATAAGCTGTGTGAATTAAGGTACCAACTGGTAATGATGGACATTCGTTTTCGGCATTTGTTCCCCAGTTTTGCCAGCCTGACTGTGGCCGTTGGACAATCTGAAATGCATTTGAAGCAGCGGAAGTTTGCCAAATCATTGCCTGACCTGTTTCCGTATTCATTTCCACACTCTTACTTGCAGGACCAGCAAAAACGGTTTGGTCAGTTACCTTACTTACATTAACTGGATCCCTACTAAAAAGCCACGGCCGATTATTCAGCTCTGCAAGAACAAAGGCTTGATCTCTTACTTCTTGTAATTCTTCTTGTTCTTCATCACTTGGCAGTGCATTTTCCCAAACTGAGAACAACCGCCAATACAAATCCCAATGGGCATTAGCCATATTACCTGTCAATGCCTTCTTAAAGTTTTCAAAACGGTCATTGCGCTCTTTACCATCATGAACTAATTCTTGAACTTTTTCTGCTAACTTACCAGAATATGGATCACCTTCACGGTACCACACGCCATCATAGGCTGCAAATCTGTCAAACACTAGTTGCCCAATACCACTCTCAAACTCATCACCAACCGTAATTTTATCAACAATTGATCTTCTATTAACTGTTGTTGCAAAATGATCAACATGATAAACGCGAGAGAAAAATGGTA
This sequence comes from Lactobacillus sp. ESL0785, assembly GCF_029395455.1. Taxonomy (NCBI): domain Bacteria; kingdom Bacillati; phylum Bacillota; class Bacilli; order Lactobacillales; family Lactobacillaceae; genus Lactobacillus; species Lactobacillus sp. ESL0785. The sequence continues at coordinate 60,599 of NZ_CP113916.1, read as the reverse complement.
CATTATAATAGAATGACCAATCCAAATGAAATCTCTTACCGTGAAGCTCTGGCTTGATGCCATCCGGAATTCTGCCAGCTAGCCGGTACTTCTTCATCACTGGGCCATCTTCTAAAGGCGTAATATCAACAATGATATGTTCAGCTGGATTAATCAAACCATTATCTGGAGTAAAGAACGGACCATAAAAGCCGCCAATTGCATTATTACCTGATGGTACCAAGTCACGTTTTTCAGCAACAGACCAAAAGTGCCGTAATCCCCACTTCGAAGAGCCTTCACCTTGACCTGTACCGCGACATAATTCAAAATCAAATACGCCAGTATTCAAGTGAACATAACAATCATTTTCTTTATGATCTGAAATTTCTTTAATTCCTTTAACCTGATCAGCTACAAGTTCTTTTTCTAAAGTTAAAACTTCCGTGGACTGCTTGAATTCAATTATAGCCACAAAATTTGCATCTGTTTCATTATTTAGTCGTTGACAAACTACCTTTTGCCCATCATCAGTTGTTGCCAGCCATAAATCACCCTGAATATTAGGTACCGTAAATTTAACCGGTACTGGAATATTAATTTTATCTTCTGGATTAACTAAAGTAATTTTTACCATAATATATTCCTCCAAATATTATAAAGCTGTAAAAAATGTAATCAGACCAAAAATAACTCCAGCTGCATTACAAGCCGCTAACGGAATATCTCTATCCTTTTTAAACAAAGCATAAATAACCCAAAGAAAAGTATTAATTGCCGTTGCCAAAGGCTGAATTGGACTTCCCTTTACACCGTGCAGATTATTCATAATCTGCGGAATATATGAGACATACATAATAATTGCAGTAATTGAAGCTACCCAACCTAAAATAGTCATAATTTTTTCTAACTTCATATAATCACCTCACGCTTATTATCCCACTTGTAAAAAGCGCATTCAATATTAAAATGATCATTAGTAAAACAATTTTATTCTTATATATAATAATCATTTAATTATGTTGAAATTATTTATATAAGAAAGATGATAAAAAATAAGTACGGCTTGGTTAAAAAAACTACTTATCCTAAATCCTGGCATAGCACCTGGAGATTTATCACAGTTACTAAGCATAACCTTGGCAAATGAACAAACAATTATTACATGAAGTACCGAATTATAATAATTCAATGGCACTATCACCATAACAAAAAATATTTCTTAAACTATACATCATAAAGACTATTATTTTTAAGGTTATCTTTGCATGACGAAACAATAAATCACCATAAATTTCCTGTTCTATTTTCAGTTAACCAAAAAGGAATTGTTACTGAACAATTCTTTAATGACAGTAAGCTTGATGTTAAATATTCTAAAGGTTTTAGGCTTCGTTAGTTCTTACTGATCAAGCAGAATTTAAAATAAAAACCTTACTTAACATCTATTACAATTTAACAAAATTCTAATAAAAAATCTCCTTCATTGTGTGTTATCACATGAAGGAGATTTTTATTATTAAGAGCCAAGTGCCTTATAAAGTACGGCGGCCAAACAATATAAAACTGCAATATGAGCCGGATAGAAAATATAAAAGAAATACTTCATACCCGGACCCTTTTGACCGTTATAAAACCAAATCGGAATAATTGCAAAAATCATCATCCACTGAGTTGAACCAGTTAAACCATAAAGTAACGCGGTTGCTGCAATCAGCAGGCATTGGATTTTTTTATTGTTTCTAAATAGATATAGCAGTGGAATTAACAAAACCATAATATTATTTTCAGCTAAGAGAATTGCTGGAAAAATGCCCAGGGCAATTTGCTTAATTATTAACGGCAAGCCAGCTGCACCCACAAGAAGTGTCGTAATCCCTGAAAAAATAAACGGTAAGGCAAACCATAAAATTCCTAAACTAATATGTTTTGCCTTGTTGCCATCTTTAGCAGCCGCAAATTGATCGATACCTGTCATAAACATTGTCCCAATAAACAAATCACGGAAAATGTTGTTGATTAACACTACCTGTTCAAAGTGGACTGTTTTTTCCAAAATTGCTGTAAACAGTGCCATTAGCACCATTGAAATATACAGCCGTTCCATATATTTTTTCTTGTCATGCGTGTGGCTAAAGCCAACTACACTAGTAAAAAAGAAAATAGTGGCTACTGGCCGACCAAACCAGTCCAGCCAATTCGGTGCGCCCAGTGGATAAAACATCTGGTGAAAATGGTCAACTACCATTAAAATAATTCCGATTATCTTTAAGTCAAAAGTAGTTAAACCTCGTACTTTTTTAGCAATCTGCATATTGTTCTCCTTTTCCTAATACATAGCTGCTAAAGTTTAACACAGGGAGCCAAATGACCCAAATATCAGGCTTGGAATGTGAATTAATAAAAAAACTATTAATAATTGATTGGCATGATCGCTATTTCTTTAATTCTCTTGGTATTGGCAATAGTAATTAGCAGTTATATCTGTTAACTACTAAAATTACCAACTTAATTACTGACTTTACTGAACTAAAGACTGCTTAGAAGAAATTTAAGGCAAAAAAGCACAAGTTTCCAATGTGAAATTTGTGCTTATAAATAATATTATTTCAAATCAATTTATATCAAATTTAGTTTGCTTGAGCCATTCAATTGCCAAATCAAACCACTTAGCAACATGCTGATTCAGAAACTCTCGATCGGCATGTTTTTTATCTGTCGGCAAATAATCAGTTTGTTCATTGGCTAAGGATAAGCCGTGTGGACCCCAGCCAAAAATATGCTCTTCAAAGTCAACATCGTTCTCGGCTAAAGCTGCTACGTAAGACAAAGTATTCTGAATTGGTACTAACTCATCAGTCTTAGTTGCCCAAATGAAAGTCGGTGGAGTACTGGAGGTTACCAATTTTTGTGCTGCCCCATCAGTAAAATCACCTAACACTTGGGTAATTTCTTTAGCTGTAAAGTCATGCGTTAATTGATAATCAATTAAGGGATAGCCCAACAATTGACGATAAGGTCTGATTATTTTGGCTGACGAATAATGTCTGATCCATTCATCTGTCATCCCTGAATAAAGTGTTGCTACATGTCCACCAGCCGAAAAACCCGCCATAACAATTCTACTAGTATCAATTAAGTAGTCTTTAGCATATTTTTCAATGATGTTGAACGTTTTGGCTGCTTCAATTAGTGGCTTGGGATATAATTTGCTACTTGGCAAAAGTGAGTAATTAAGAACAAAGACATGGTAATCTTGCGCCAAAAAATTTAGTGCAATGATTTCTGATTCACGGTCACTTAACTGCGTATATCCTCCTCCTGGACAAAGAATAACAGCAGGATAATTAACGGGAGCACGCAAGTTTTTGTCTTGACCTTTTAAATAGCAAGTAACATATGAATCTGATAAATCATATTCTGAATCAAATAATTTTTCTTTAATTATTTCCATAGTTATACCTACTCATCATCTGGATCATCTATAAGCAAGTCATTAAGATTTACTAACTTAGGTGCTGCTTCTTGGTCAGTCACTAAAGTATTCAATGATTCTTGCGTGACGCTTTTTTCATCCATTAATAAAATACTTAAAGCTACAGGAATATTAACGCCAGTAATCAGAAAACTATTTTTCCTATTTAGAATTAACGGAACGATTTTTTGTGAGACGCTACCAGTATTGATGTCGGTCATAAAAATAATCTTGTCATCAGGCTCTAGATTCGTAAACAATTCCTGAAGATCATCGATATTCAAATCAGTTGCTTGACTGTCATCGTAAGCAGTAATAGCAGTAATTTGTTTTAAATTATTAGTTAAAAAGTTAAGTGTTGCCCGCATTCCCTGGGCAAACCCACTATGGGATGCAATTACATATTTAATCAATTCTTTACTCCTAAATCCTAAACTGTTAGAACATTGAAAAATGCCGCAACCATCGCAATAGCAATCGTTAGCCAAATAACAGTGGTCATCTTCCAGTTTTTCTTCTTAATTAGCCAGTAAAACAAGCCAACCAAGAGCATTGGCAACATGCTAGGCAAAATCTTATCAAGAATGTCCTGTACTTTCAGTGTTACGCCAGCATTAACCATCTTGAGAGGTGTAGTAAATGATACTGTTGAAGGAATTAATGCACCAATTACCGTTAATCCCAAAACTGAGATTGCTTCAGTAAAAATCGACAATTTATCACTATAAGTACTTAAAAATTTCATTCCCTGTTTATAGCCAATTTCAAATTCTCGACTACGAATAAAGAATAATACAATTAAGTTGAAAATAACCCACAAATAAATGCCAAACGGATTGCCTTGTTTAGCTAAAGAAGCACCAATTGAACCAAAGATTGTTGGGAGCATTGCCCAAATAATGGTATCGCCAATTCCAGCTAAGGGTCCCATCAATCCGACTTTGAGTGATTGCACCCCATCGAGAGTTTCAACACCGTCTTTGTCTTCCATAGCTAAGGTAGCGCCAAAAATTAACGGTGCAATCCACGGATTAGTGTTGAAATACTTATATTCGTTATCTAATGATAAACGCAGGTCTTCATCTTTTCCTTTATAAATCTTTCTCAATGATGGCAGCATCGCATAAGCAACGCTAGGTGCTAATTGAGTTTGATAGTTGAATGAACTAATTCCTACTCTAATCCAGCGCCAAGATGCTCTTCTAAGGTCTTTTTTCGTTAATACAGTTTGGTCATTAGTTTCATTACTCATCTTCATCAACCCCAATCATAGTATTGCTCTCTGTGACTGCATTATCTGTCTTTTCTACTACAGCATTGCTCTTCTTACTTAATTCCTTAAAGGCGTGATACATCAACGCAAGACCAATTAATGAAACACCGATAATTGGCACTTTTAAGTAAGCACTAAGAACAAAACCGATCAAAAGGTATTCCATCATCTTGCCAGAAGGCATATAAATAAGTAACATTGCTATCCCAACTGCTGGCAGCATTGCCCCAGCAAGCTGCAGACCGCTAGTAAACCATTTCGGCATAAAGTCTAAGATAGCTTTAATTAGACTAGGACCAAAAGCAACTGATAGAAAGACTGGTAGTGCTGACACTAGTCCAGCAGTATAAGTTGAAAGCAAGGTCATTGACTGCATAGCACCATACTTCTTTTCATCAGCATACTTTTGTGCCTTAATTGCTGTCCAACCATTAAACATTTTCCATAAAATATCTAGCTGAACACCTAAAATTCCTACAGGTAAGCCAATTGCAATTCCTGCACCTAATCCTTTTCCGGTTGAAATAGCAATTGCAGTTGTGATAATAGCTGTTACCGGATAATTGGGTATTGAAGCTCCACCAACAGCTACAACACCTAAAGACATTAGTTGAACCGTTGCACCAATCTCAACTCCAGTTTTCATATCACCCATTATTAATCCAGCAAGCAATCCCCAAATTAATGAGTTGAATGTAAACAGCTGAATTGAGTTGAAATCAAAATGTGCTAAATAGGCAATAATTGTTAGTAAAATTATCTGCCAAATTGAAATACTCATCGTTACTCACTCCTTTAACTATTTGCAAGTATCTCTTGAACATTGATTACTTTATCTGAAGGAACGTATTGTCCTTCAATAGCAATCCCTTTTCTAATCAATTCTTGGTATACAGGAACTTCTGCAGGATTAATGTAAGCTCGGTTATGTACTTTAATAATTCCTGGAGCAGTTGGATTAGCAGGTGCTACAGTACCTCCTAAAGTGAGCTTATCGATAGCAATCCCTTTGTTAACTAAATTAAGAATTATTTGTGGTGACTTAACAATAATAAAAATTGTTTGCTCACCATACGCATTCTTTAGTAAATGATCGGTAGCTACTTCCTCAGTGATAATTGATACTGCCATACCAGCAGGCTTACCCAATTTCATGCTGCTTTTTAAAACAGGATTAGTTGCAACCTCATCATCTATTATCATTATCCGATTAGGTCCAATTTGGGGTGCCCACTGTGTGGCAACTATCCCGTGTAACAACCGATTATCTATTCTTGCCGATAAAATTTTCATTTCCATTCTCCTTCACTTATTGATTACGCTTACAACAAAAGTATAGTAGCTAAAGTAACAGAAAAATATATTGAAGACAAATCTGTGTTTCAAAAACTATATATTTTTTGAAACACCTTGCTTATAGTAAGCGCTTCCTATAAGATAAGAATAACGATATTTTTTAAAAACAAATCATCTGTTCGTATTCAGAAACTATTTACTTTTTGAAATTCTTAGGAGAAAAGAATGTTTAATTTTGAAAAACTTAGTAATCACATGTTGCATTACGCTAAAAATATTTCAACTATCAAAACTGATCAAGTTATTTGGGGTTATTTAGCTTGCTCTGCAGATTCCTACAATGGTGGTAGAGAAAAAATTATTCGTTTTGCAAACGGGCACCATGTTAATTTTATTATTGATGACCTTTTTGATGATGAACGCAAAAATCTCCATAAGCTAATTGAAGTAGCTAAAGTGAATGACAGTTTAATCGTAACTGATTTTGCGCAATTGGGGAGTAACTTAGAACAGTTAGTCAAGATTTTACGTAGAATCCTAAACAAAGAAATTTGCGTTTATGTTATTGGCTACGGGAAAATCAAGAACGATGAAAAAGGCACTTTTTTGCTTGATGCTATTTCCTTAGTCAATAGCATTGAAGTTGAAATGCGCAGTTCTGCAGTCAAAAAGGGAAAACAGAAAGCTAAATTTAATTCTAAAAGTTACCGTGAGGGACGGCCGCGGCGAACAATCAGTGATCGCTATTTGACCATCTATAAAGCCGTTACTATCAAAGGGATGAGCTATCAAGAAGCAGCTGACATGTTCAATGTCTCGAAGTCGACCGTTTATCGCATAAAGAAGCAGATTGATAAATTGAAATAGCATTAATTTTTTCCAGAAATTAAAACAAATTAAACGTAAAAAATAAGCAGTTAAAACTCAAACTGCTTATTTCTACTTTATTGCTAAGTAAATTTATCCTATTCCCCTTTAAAAGTACCTGCTTCAACTTCTTTGATAAAGTCAGCCAGGTGTTTGTAATACACTTTAGGATTATCAACCATATGATGGTGTCCTGCTTCCGGCGTAGTAACTAATCTCGAGTTCGGAATCTCTTTTTGCATAATTCTAGCCGTATCTAGTGGCATCGTTTCATGTTCACCAAACGTTAGAAGTGTTGGTACCGTAATATTTTTAAGTTGATCTCTGAAGTGCCATTCCTTCAATTTACCAGTGACCACAAATTCGTTATCACCTTGGAAAGCATGGTAAACAGGTAGTCCACCCAAACGCTTAATATGATACAACTTGCAAGGTTGTCTGCGATCCATGAAATTAATATTCAGAATTTGGACATCAGCTTGATAGCGTTCGTTGTCGTAATCATTATTAGCTTCGCACTTACGCATAAAGTCAATTTCTGTTTGTGGTAAAACTTCTTGCCGGCAGCGATTAATTGAAGCTAGGTAATCGTCAGTATCGTCAACCATCGAGGAAATAATGGCAGCTTTTAGATTTTTACCGTATTTAACGGCATATTCTTGTACCAAAACCCCACCCCAGCTTTGACCAATTAAGTAAAAATTGTTCAAGCCTAGTTTTTGTCTTACCTCTTCTACTTCATCCAAAAAATATTCGTAAGTTAAATACTTAGCTGCAATTTCGGGATCATCGTAATCTGGTTGATCTGAATAAAGTGACCCTAACTGGTCATACATGTGAACTGTGACGTGAAGTCCCTCTGCAGCAAGTCGATCAGCGGCATCTTCCCAGTATTCATGATTACCGCCAGGACCACCATGCAAAGCTAGCAAATGAATATCCCCTTCTCCTTGGGTACTTGTCCATAAATGATAACCGTTGTCTAAAGTAATTATTTTTGTTCCATTTTTCATCTTTTAAATATTCTCTTTTTCTCTCTTTTATTTTACGTAAGCCACTTTATACCATAATGGTTGCCCGTTGTTATTTTGGGATGGTCTTCTTGAAAAGCCCGTTAACTTATTGTTAACTGCTGTAATTTGGTAAGAATTATCAATTGGAATTACATAAGCCTCATTATTCATGTATTCTTGCCATTCATGGAATTTTTGTACCCGATATTTATGATTGAAGGCTTTTTGCGAATTCAATTCATCGAGCAATTGGTTATTCTTCTTAGTTACAAAACGAGACATATTAAATGCTGCATGGTCTCCATAATAAGTCTGTGGAGATGGCTCTGAAGGCATTGACCAACCACCAATGAACATATCAATTCCAGGATCATCATTTTGAACCTTGTCATAAAATGAATTATGCTCAATCAGTCTACCAGTCGCTAATTTAACGTTTAAGCCGAGCTTTTGCCATTGCTGAATATAATTCTGAATAATCGGTCCTTGGGTACTGTCCCCGCTCATAGCGGCAATATTAATTTCTAGCTTCTTACCGTTAGGTTGAACGCGCCATTTGCCTTTTTTCTTGTAACCGGCTTTATCTAAAAGTTGATTAGCTTTTTTCAGATCGTAGTTATAACCCTTGGAATTCTTATCAAAGTAATCGCCAAATTGTTTAGGAATTAACGTTGGCACTCTAAAAGTTAAACCATAAGTATAGCGCTGGTTCACGGCATCAATATTCATTCCATAACCAATTGCTTGCCGCAAAGCCTTATTACTCATCTTACTATGCGGATCCATTACATTCTGGCTCTTATTTTTATCCCACTTACCCACTTTAAAGGCGAGATAGTGATAGTTTAATGGGATTTGCGAAATAAAATTAACATTCTTAGTATCTTTTACTTGTTTCCATTGTGTATTAATAACATTGGCAACATCAAACTTATTACTCTTAATTGCCTGGGAAGTTGAATTAGGTGCAACTACAGAAATAATGATTTTGTCTAGCTTTGGTTTTCCGCGCCAGTAATACTTATTTGGAACCCAGGTTACAGATTGTCCACGTACTACTTTTTCAACTTGATAAGCACCGAAAAATAGTGGGTTCTTTCTGATCTTGTCTGAGGATTTTAACTTAGAAAATGGGACATCTTTTAAGTAATGATATGGTTCAGCAACATCCCAATAGTAACGACAGCCACTGTTATACATACTTGGATTAAGAGCAGTACAATAAATAACTACTTTGCGCCCATTTTCACCGTCTGGCATGGTAATCCCAGAAATAGTCTTAGCCTTGCCCTCGTGGTATTCTTTCATTCCTTTGATTATTTCAAATTGGCTCCCATAGCGTGGACAAGCCGTGTCCTTATTAGCTAATATTTCATAAGCATATTCAATATCTTTGGCTACTACTTGCTTACCGTCAGACCACTTAACACCCTTTTTTACAGTAATATTAATTGTCTTGGCTTTTTGATCAAGGCGTAAGGTAGCAGGGCCTTTGTCATTAATCTTATAGTTATTATCAGTATCAAATAGAGATTCTAGTCCTGGAGCAGCAACTTGCGAATCTGCATCATCAGTAGCTAGTTCTTGCGAAAAAATACCCGAAAAAGGAGTATCAGTTTCAAGGGCAACTTTGACCGTTCCACCTTGCTTTACTGGCTTTACCGGTGTGGACATTGGCAGCTTAGCCACGGATTTATTATCAGTATTGTTTTTGCTATTGTTTCCGCAACCGGTAAGAATCACAGTGCATAAGCCTGCAATACCTAGCGGCGCTAGTAGCTTTGTTTTTTTCATGTTATTATCACCATCCGTTTATTAAATATAAATAATATAATATCACACAAAAATTATAAAATGAATGTTTTTTAATTTTTTGATTAAAAATATTTAATAAAAAATTTAAGTGTGTTACATTATTTAAATGGAGTAATAACTTATGAAAATAAAGATTTAATGAGGGATGAACTTAAACATGGATACAAAATATTTTGGACAATTTGCTAAAAAATTAAAAGATAAATTTAATCTTCCTAGTGTCGCTGTTGGTGTCTACCAGTACGGAGAAAGTTTCAGCCAGGTATATGGACAAGCACAAGCAGACAGCCTTTATCCGCTAGCTTCAATATCAAAGACTTTCTTGGCCACCGCTATTTGTCAGTTAGCAGATAAAGAAGTAATTGACCTAGATACCCCCCTTAAACATTATTGGCCAGACTTTAAAATGGTAGATAAATATGTCGAAGAACATCTCACCTTTAGGGATGCGTTGAGCCACCAAAGCGGGTTGCCGGCTCACGATTTAATGCGGTTCACTAACATGAATAAATATGATTTAACATTAAAAGAAAAAGTCGAACATGTTGCTTACTTAGAACCAAACCATGAATTGCGTTATAAGATGCAGTACAGCAACCTGATCTTTGCCGTAGCTACTTATGTTATGGAGCAAGTAATCGGTGACGACTATGGTCATTACGAAAGAGAAAATCTCTTAGAGCCTTTAAAGCTTCATAATACTTTTATCAACCATCATGAAGCACCTTTTAATCGGGTAGTTAAGCCCTATATTAGACAAGATGAGAAAAATAAAGAAGTACCTTTTATTGCTCCCGGTAAGGTTGGCGGTGCCAGCAGCATGTTGGCCACTATCTCTGACTTATTAACGTGGGCTAAATTTCAGCTAAAAACTCAGAAGACAACAAAAAATGAAATTACAGCACAACGCTATCTTCCACAGTCGATCATGACTCCAAGTAGAGCTTACGGTAGTGCTAACTTTGCCAATTATGGGTTAGGCATGATGATGGAAGATTACCGTGGTCACAAATATTTCTACCACAGTGGTTCTTATATTGGCTACTGCTCGTTCTTAGGCTTTGTTCCTGATCTTGACCTAGCCTTTGTCATGACCACTAACATGGATTCAACAGACGCTATTTTTGCTTGGGCCTATAATACGATTGATCACGCCCTTGGCGTTACAGATACAGATTGGCTTAATAAAGTTAAAACCATTATGGATAATAAAATTGCTGCTAAAGAAGCAAAAATCAAGCAACTTAAAGGCGACAATTATATATCTGTTCCAGCCAAAGCAGAACTACTAGGTGACTACCAAAACAAAGGTTATGGTTTAGTTACTTTGAGTGCTAAAGATGATCAGCTAGTGGTAACTATTGGCAAGTGGCGTTACCCTGTAATCAAAAATAATAATGGGTTAATGTTTATTGAGGAAAGACTCTATGAACATGAGCTATTACCAATAACAATTAGCAAAAATAAAGTCGAAATTCTGACCGAGCCAGCATTGGGTAAAAAGACTGTCTTCAATAAAGTTGAAGTAATCATTTAAAAGACTTACCCTTTTGCTAGTATTTTAGTAGTAGCTATTTACGAACTTGGTCACTAATCTATGCAAAATGAAAACTATTCTAAAAAAATTTAGAGTAAAAAATAACCGCTGGTGTTTTATACAACCAACGGTTATTTAACTAACTGAAACTTGAAAGCAGTAAAACTAGTCAGATCTCTTGCGTCATCTGACTTTTTTAGCGCTTAATTATGTCTCATACTATCCTTTGTAACATCTTTTGCACAAAATTAGGTAATAGCTTGATAAATTGATTATTTGATCCTACTCTGCTGTAATTTGTTCCTTAATCTCTTTTAGCGCTGCTAACAGGTAGATCAATGTTTCTTCAAAGGCTAGCGGCGTTCATTAAATAAATCCCCAATTGTGGCTTGTCTTTCTTGCCAAGCCAGCAAGTCAGCTGTAATGGCAAAATAACCACATTGCCCGTCCCGTCGTCATAACTTTGAATGTGTGACTTGTCCAAAACAAGATATTGTTTGGCTACGTTTAGTAACATATACTAGTTTGATAGGAAAACTGTGTCTCGTATACTCAGCATTGACTACACAGCTATAAAGATAGTCATCTTTAGCTTTGCAACTAAACGTTCATACAAACTCTCTACGTCATAAGAGCGACAACGACAATGTTCATAGGCTCTAGCAAGTGATTCTGGCTTCTTAGAATAGGAGCAGTATCATCACCAATCAAAGCCAGTCTTCTGCGCTTGTCGATTACTGTCCTAAGAGCAGTGATTAAATTAGCAGCAGCTAAACAAAGCAACTTTTCCAATTAATGCAACAATCATTAAGAAAATTTCTACTAGTCTTAGAGGTAAATTTTGTCGGTTAAACAAAACGATACAAGGACTTACGAGCAAAACGTGGTTAGATCAGCTAGACCAATTAGTTTGGCAAAAGCAGAAATTAAGGAAGAAGTGTACTTCTCTTGATTAATTTGCAGTATAGTTTTCATAATATAAGACTTTGATTTGGATACTAACACAGACAGGTTTTGCGTTTTTGGGGGCAAAAAAGTCAGGAAATACGTTGTTTATGCGTGATTTCTGACTTTCAAGTTTCAGTTAAGATTAAATCAAGGATAATTTCAATGGAAGTCCACTACTTTATTTTAGTTATAGTTTTGCTATCTAACCGTTCTATTTCCATCTAATAATATAGTTTGACCTTGAATGTAAGAATTCTCAGGACTTGCCAAGAAATAAGCTAAGTTAGCAACGTCATCTACTTTACCAATTCTTCTAACAGCAATTTGCTTTAATAATGGCTTTAAGCTTTCCTTAGTTGGATAATGCACGCTTAACAAACCTGAATCAATTACCCTCGGAGCTATTGCATTGACAGTTACGCCTTTAGGGCCCAATTCTTTTGCCAATCCTCTCATCAAGCCTTCATCACCAGCCTTTGAAGCAGGATATGCAACACCACCACCAGTACCACTTAATGCAGAACCCGAAGTAATAAAGACCATGCTGCCCTTATTTTCTAAGAATTCCTGATAAAAGGCTTTAACGGTATAAAATGCACCTGACAAGTTAATGTTAATTACCCTTTGCCATTCCTCAACAGAAATTTCATCTACAGTATCTGCATATGCAATACCGGCATCAATAATCAAACTATCAATTCTGCCAAAAGTTTCCATTACTTTGGCGTGAACATTTTCAAGGGCAGAATAATCAGACACGTCGGTTTTGACAAACAATGACTTCTGATACTTACTTGTCAATTCATCAGCGACAGCCTGGCCTTTTTTCTCATCAAAATCCACGATAACAGTATTGGCACCATTTTGTGCAAACTTTTCTACAATACCCTTACCAATCCCATTAGCAGCGCCAGTTACCAAAATAACTTTACCTTCAAATTTTTTCATTTTATGTTTCCTCTCATTCTTATTCAAAATCCGCATGTCTAGCAAACATTGATGCAGAAGTTTCGCCAGTTTCATCCATTAAATTAATTACTAAGCCATCAAACGTTAAGAATGCTAACTGCTCAAATGAAGACGCCATTGGCTGCTCAAAGCCAGTTTCATCAGCAATTGTTCCCTTAGCTTTTCCTGGTAGAAGCACCTGATAATCGGCTAACCCAGCTATCGAAGAATTTTTGGCAGTTGTAAATAAAACTACCGTAACCTTTACATTTTTAGCTTTTTTTGCCAATGCCTTTAAGCTAGCTGTTTCACCTGATCCCGAACAAATAATTAACAGATCTCCTGGATGTGAATGCGGCGAACTAATCTCACCAACAAAGCTTGTAGAGTAACCTAAATGCATCAACCTATTGGTAAAAGCCTGGACCGCCAAGCCTGAGCGACCTGCTCCTGCTAAAAAAATATGTCGTGCCTGTTTAATTTGTAAAACAACAGCTTTTAGTTCATTCGTATTTAAATTTTTTGCATATTCTGTCAACTGTCTTAAAATATTAATCGTATAATTTTTCATATTAATTTCTTTCAAAATTTTTATTTAATTGCATCAAGTAATTTTTGATATTGCAGGTGGAATTGTTCTTTGCCAAACAGATAACCGCCCACAACTAGTAAATCTGCACCAGCATCCCTACATGCTTTTGCCCAAGTATCAGTAATCCCACCATCTACTTCAATTTGAATATTACGATTGCCAATCATTTTCTTCACATTTTTTATTTTTTCAATCGTTTGCGGTAAAAATGTTTGTCCCGGTTCACCAGGGTTAATTGACATCACCAAAACATAATCTACTTCATTCAATAGATATTTAATTTCAGTTTCTGAAGTGCCCGGTGCAAGTGCAACACCAGCCTTTTTACCTGCCTTTTTTATTTTCTGTAAAACATAATGAATTTGTGATGTCGATTCAAAGTGTACGCAAATCATTTCGGCACCCGTATTGATAATGTCTTCGATATGTCTTAATGGGTTTGCAATCATCGTATGAATATCAAAAGTTAAATTGCTGTAGTCTTTCATTGCTTTTACTTGATTAGGACCAAATGCAATGTTACTAACAAAGTTGCCATCCATCACATCCACATGTAAAAGTTTAATGTTCTCCTTTTCTATCTGATCAATTTCTCGTTGTAAGTTCAAAATGTCAGCGCCAAAAATTGACGGTAAAATTTCTGTCATATTTCAATCTCCTTTAATCAAAAGACAGTTCTCAGCCAGTAAATCAATAAATTCCATGGCTCAGATAAAGTTAAATCAGAAGATAAACTTGATACTTTAACGCCACCAGCTTTGATCATCTGTGTAGCACCAGGAGCAACCCAAGCCTCAAGATACAGCGTAATCGCACAAAAGATTGTTCCAATTAGGACAGTTCTAAACAGGTTACCCTTGGTAACTAACGAGCCAGCAACTGAAATATAGATAATTGACATTAACAGTCCTACTGGGAATAGCTTAATATTAGGTAAAAATAGTGCACATAGAATTACCAATGGAATTGTAATTACAGTAGCTGTTTCAGTAGTCGGATCACCAAGTCCTAGTGCAATATCCATCCCGATATGTAAGTCAGCTTTTTCACCCAATTGCTTTGACATCGTTGTCCGCGCTGCTTTACCAACTGGAGAAATTCCTTCCATTAAGACACTAACCATCTTCGGCATCAGCACCATTACACTAGCAATTCCGATTGCCATGTTAACCGTATTAGCTAAGCCTTGATGTGTTAAAACAGCTAATAAAAGTCCTACAATCGTACCAATAATTGATGAATCTCCAAAAATACCCAAATGCTTGTTTGCATCCTTTAAACTAAAATCAATTTTATTTAATCCAGGAATAATATCGATTAACTTATTCACTAGCCAAGAGAACGGGATTACCCAGGCAGTATAAATAATTGTCGTACATGTCGTACCTTCTAAGCCAAAGTAGTCTTCCCATTTTTTAGCTAATTTATCACCAATAAATAAAGCCGCAATTGACATTAAAACAGTAACTACAAGACCAATCCAAAAGTTGTTAAACAACACATATGCTAAGGCACCTGGAATCAAAAAATGCATATAATTCCAAATATCGACATTCATTGTCTTAGTTAAACCTGTTCTAACAAGTACAATATTGATCAAAATTCCTAATAAAATAGCTAATCCAGCAAACGGAGCTACCCATGAAGCAGCACCAATAGCAGGCCAGCCAATATCAGTAATGGTATATCCAGAACCTAGCTTAGAATAATAATCAACAGCTGGCTTCAATGAAGATGTCAATAGATTAACTACTAAAGATAACCCCATAAAGCCAATACCAACAGTTAGTCCAGATTTAATTGCTTCGCCAATTTTCATTCGAAAAATTAATCCCAAAATGAAAATAATTATTGGCAGTAATGCAGTCGCACCAATGTTTATAATTGTTCTGAAAATCTCTGCTAATTGTTCCATTTTTCCCCCTCTTAATATGATTTTTTCATGCTTATCAGTTAGATAGTTCTAATAATTTTTCACCTATTTTTTGTTTTAATTTATCGGTTCCTATTCCTGTAATAAACGCAGTTACATTCATCAATGGGGAGTCTATTTCGCCGCGATAATTATTCGTCGTAAAAACAATGTCCACTTTTTTACTCATCCTTAACATTTCTGTCATACTGCATTTAGAAATACTGTAGTTTGTTATTCCGTATTCTTTACATACATCTTCAATTTCATTGGCCGCAATAGTTGAAGTCGCGATACCACTTCCGCAAGCTACCAAGATGTTTATTTTTTTCATAGTTTTTACTTCTTTTCTTCTTGTCTAATAACCTTTACTACCTCTGACTTCGTTTTAGCTGTACCTATTTTTCTAACAAAACTTTCTTGCTGAATTAAAGAAATTATTTCTTTTAAGAGATCCAGATGAGCGCTATTCGCATTCATCCCTAACAAAAACAACAACCTTACATCTAGTTCCGTATTTGCATCATCCATTTGTCTGATTTTTATTGGATGATTAAGTGTTATTACAGCCACAAAAGGCTTTTGAATATATTTAGGATCGCCATGCGGAATTGCCACCGCATAGTTGTTAAGCTTTAACCCCGTAGGATAATTGTCTTCTCTTGATACTAGGTAATCAAAAAATCCAGGCAGTACAAAATTATGTTTTTCCAAATCATTGGCAATAAACTGAAATAGTTCTTGCACATTTGTGACATCTAATCCCAGATAAATTGTTTTTTCGTCTACATACTCACTAAAGTTCAAGTTTTACTCATCTACTTTCTCAAAAAATGTTTCTAAAACATGTTTAACTTCTTCTTGTGAATTTGAATAACTAAGTTGTTTAATTAACTCTTTATCTTCTGAAAGCTGCTTGACTTTAAACAAAAGGTTTAAATGCTCGGCTTTATTAGGAGTAGTTAATAAAGCTATTAAATTAATTTTACTATTGGCATATTTAATTCGATACTTTGAAACTAAAATACTTAAACCTAGCTTTTGCTTAATGTCACTTGGATTAAGATGCAAAAGAGCTATTTTGTTGCCAATCAATATATATTCAGGTTGATTCTGATATTCGGCTTCTAGCTTGGGCAAAAATGTTGATGTGACAATTTCTTGCTCAAGCAGAGGCTGAGAAACTAATTGCATAATTGTTTGCCACGATTGTTTTCTTTCTAGATAAATAATTGTAGGCTTCACTGTAATAGCGCCACTATTCAACTTACTCTTAGGGGTAGCTAATAATTGTTTGATACCACGTTTTAATCCTTTAGCATCACTAACTTTTGAATATTTTTGGACCACACTAATTATTTGTTCATAGTTAATATCGCGATAATTTAAGTTAAACAATTCCTTAAACACTGCGTTTCTTAAACTCTGAATATTATCGGCATCCATCAAGTTTTTAATTACAAATACTTTCTTTTTTGATTCAACCGGTACTGTTGAAAAGACAATATCATGAGGTAGAATAAAATTTTTATATTCTCTTACCGTGCAAGCTGGATAAAAACTAAATTCAGGAAAAGTTTTTTCTAAAGTAGCCTGCAAAATTTTAGAAGCAGAAATTCCATTAGGACAGATAGTTATTGCTGTCATAATCTTGTTATTAGTTGTATCCAGATTGTTTTCCACTACATGTCCACCAACGAATAAAGTGATATAGGCTATCTCTTCGTTCGAAATTTCGTGGCCAAAAAATTGGTTAATTGGTGTTACTGATTGTCTAACAATTTCATGTAAAGACGAATATTTTTCAATGATTTCTTTATATAACGGGTTGTAAGTTGGAAAACCATACTTTATCCGGAAATATGCAGGTCTAAAGTGATTAAAAAGTTTTTGGATTAATTCATCCTTATTTGGTAATACAATAAATGAATTTTGTTCAAAACTATAAATAAACTGCCACAGAGTATTTTTTAATTCTGGACTGATATATGAATCTGTCGAACTTATTTGGTCACTAACATTTGAGCTCAAAATGCATAGTGCAATAAAGTGCAGTTCATATTTAGGGATATTTGAAAATACAGTTTTATTATTTATCAGAAATTGATATTCATCTGTCTGTTCAATATCTTCATCTTTACCAATTTGAGCATTCTTAATTGTTTGGCCTCTTTTTATTCTTTTTAAAATTAAAGACAGATAAAATGTTAAGGAAATAAAATTCTCATCTGTATAGCGCTTATTCAGGGCTTGCTCAATTTCTGATACGTCTTGTTGAACCTGACTTAAATTTTCAAAATTAATAAAACTTGTCACTGCATCACTTTTAAATTTAAACGTTGTACAAATTTGGTTAACAGCTTGCTGCAATCTAATTCGTTTGGTCCATTCATTGCCTGCAATAAAATAGCCCAATTTTCTAGTGTTTTTAATATTAAGATTTTCAGTTTGTAATTCTTTTCGTAACGAATTAATATCCGTTAGAACAGTATTTTTACTTACTTTCAAATTAATAATTAAATCAATCAGTGAAACTGGACTATCTCTACCTAAAATCAAAGTGATAATGATATTGCGTCTTTCTTCTGGACTAAAATAGACGTCCCTTTTATCATCATTTAGAAAATAAGAAGCTGTCTCCTTATCTACATAATATTTTTGTTTGATACGCCGAATTTTCGGTAACCTCTTCAATACCAATTCTTCATTTATTTTGGCAATTCGATATTCAACCTGACCTTTTGTTAAAGCAAAATCCTTTTGTAAACTTTGAGAAGTAATACTTCCTTCCTGAATAATTCTTAATAAAATATTCTTATCCTTTGTATTCAAATCCTTTCTCACCTCCATCCATTTTTAATTATAAGCGTTTACAATGTTTACAAAGCAAGCTTTAAGCCCAATTTAGCATACCGAATTTTAATAAACTGTACCCAAAATTTACAAGCAAAATTAATGATTTTTGGCAATCAAAAAAAGACCACCAACAGATTTTTAAAAATAATTTGCTCTTTTGCAAAGCATATTAAGAAATAAAGCTCATATCCAAAATCATTTAATTGATTATTACAAATTAAAAGAGCCGCCATATTCGAAACAAAATATGGTGGCTCAAATTGCCTGCATTAACCATTTAACAAAAATCAAATGGTAAATATGATTTAATAATTCAGTCTAAAAAATTTCCTAATACTGCATTGAATACAATGTAATTCTCCATAACGCTAACCATAAAATTGGCACCTCAATTATCTATCTCAAATTATCAAAGTATTCATGAAACTTTTTCATTTCATCTTTAATTATATCATCATTTGACATTGCAAATTCAAAAGCACACTGTACATCATTAGGTAAGTAGTGCATAACTGAACGCCAATTATACATTCCTCTATCTAATGATTCTGTATTTTGCATTACACCTTCAGAAGTCAGCATTGGATTCTTCAAGTGAATATAGGCAACATAAGGAGATAACTTCTTAGCTGCTAAATTTGGATCAAAACCCATAAAAGCAAGGTTTCCCAAGTCAAAAGTAGCACCAATAGAGTTAAACCCAGCTTTTCTAGCAGCTGTTAAAAAGTCAAAAACAGTATCTGGATTGCCGCTAATAACTGTTTGATCATTTTCAACAGTAGTTTGAATCTCAGCGAGCGGTAAAGTGGATAAATCACTTACTAAGTCACCATGATATTTATAAAAGTTACCCGTACTAAACTTTATCTTTTGCGCACCAAGCTTTTTAGCTTCTTGATAATAATTTGCTAACTTCGAATTAAAGTTACCCTTTTCATCAAAAATAGTATCTGGAACGCTATAGTTTAAGAGCAGCCCTTTTTCCTTAATTGCTGAACCTATTTCGTTAATTTCTTGGTCTGGATTTTTAAAATATTCTCGCCGTAGTTCTATCCCATCAGCACCCAAGTCAGCGATTCTGTCAACTAAACTAATTTGCTTATTACCAGTTTGAATTTCTTTTTCAAAAACAAGTGTGTTAATTATTAATGTCATTTTTTATCACTCCTTATTTACAATATCAAGATATTTTTCATGAAATCTTTTAGCATTTTCAGTTACAGTCTGATAATCTTCCTTACTTCCTGGACCGACTAAACTACCGCCAACACCAACAACAAAAGCACCAACTTCAAACCACTCGTTCATATTTTCTAGTGAGATACCTCCGGTCGGCATAATATTAACATTTGGAAATGGCCCGTGAATTTCTTTGATAATATTTTTACCCACAATTGATGACGGAAAAATCTTTATTACATCAGCACCATAAGACAACGCTGTCTGAATCTCTGTTGGACTAAAACATCCTGGCATATAAGGAATTGAATACAAATTACATAACTTTGCAGTTTCTTCATTAAAAGATGGACTAACAATAAAGTCAGCACCAGCAACGATTGCCATTCTTGCAGTCTGCGCATCTAAAACCGTTCCTGCACCAATAATTACATCCTGATTGTTTTTGTAGTCATCATGTAATCTCTTTATTGTTATATCAGCGTTGGGTGACGTAAATGCCAATTCAATTGCTGTTATTTTTCCAGCTATACAAGCCTTAGCTGTTTCAAAAGAATTGTTCTCATCTTTCCCTCGAACAACAGCTACAACGCCCGCTCTTTTTACTTTTTTAATCAAATCGAACTTTATTAGCATTATTTTTTCCTCTATTCCATATTGCTGTGTCTTTCTTTTGCTTCCAAATTAGACACATTGTTTTCTAGACTTAACTTTGAACATACTACATCCAAAATTATTTGAACACCTTGGTCAAATAGGGTACTTAATAGCTGAACAGACTTTATACCATTACCATTTTTAGTTGCACCAGGTACGATTAAAAATGTATCAGTGACTTTAGTTATTGGTGATTGAGAATCGCTCGTAACGGCAGCTACCTTTGCACCTATTGATCTTGCTTTAGTACTAAGGTCAAGTATATTGGCTGTCTTACCTGAGCCAGAAACTGAAACTAACAAATCACCAGATTCCACAGCGGGGGTTATCGTCTCACCTATCACATAAACTGTATAACCGAGCTGCATTAATCTCATAGCGAAGCTCTTGGCAACCAATCCTGATCTACCAGTGCCTAAGACAAATATCCGCTTACTATGAGCAATTAGCTCTGTAAATTGTGCAATTTGTTGCTCATCAATTTTATGTAAAACCGTGGTAATTTCTTCTAAAACCTTAGCAATTAATTCGTTAGTCTTAGCCATCATGCAATACCTCTTGAAATTTCTTGGCCATTTTTACAGGATCATGATCTTGGATGATTTTACTTCCAACAATCACTATATTGGTTAATCCTTGCTCTGACAAAGCTTGTGCCACATTTAAATTTATTTTCCCAGCAACTGCTATATTTGCAATTTCAGGAAATCTATTTTTAAAATTTGCTACTTGAGCTGTAAGCTCAATGTTATCTTTTTCATCATACGAATTATGCAAATTGAATATTGCATCCGGATAACATGCTATTCTTGCAATATCTCCCTTGCCAAGACCCATCAAGTCAATTAACACTTTTTTACGTTTCCTTTGTGATACCTCATAAACATTATCCAAAGTTGACCTGCTAGCATAACCCATGACAGTCAAAATGTCGGCTCCTGTAGCATAGCCTTGTTTAAATTCATAAAATCCTTCATCGTTAGTTTTTGTGTCTAACAAAAGCAAACTTCTTCGTAATTTAATTTTTTCTTCAGCAATTGCATAAAAGCCATAGTCCTTAACTAAAGAAGTTCCAAACTCAATTACATCAGCAATTCCATCTAACTCATTAGCTAAAGCTACTGCTTCGTCTAACTTTATACGATCAATTGCAACCTGCAATTTCATTCCTCAGAAACTCCCTCTTTTTGATAAAAGGCTGCTAATTTTTCTGGAGTAGGATAACCGTCGTTATCACCCAAGGTTTGCACTTGCATACAACCTACAGCATTCCCACGTATTGCAGCTGTTTTCATGCTTTTACCTTCAAGGAGTGCTGTAATCAGTCCTAAAGCAAAACCATCACCAGCACCTACAGTATCCATAACTTTGTCTGCTTTAAATCCAGAAACGACATACTTTTCATTTTTATCATTCTTGACAAAGACTCCTTCAGCTCCAAGTTTTACCATAACAGTATGAGTTCTTTCACCTTTAAGGTAAAAATCAGCAATTGCTTCAGGATCATCTGAACCCATCAGAATTTTGCCTTCATTAATGCCAGGTAGAACAATGTCAGCCATTCCAGCTAACTCATTGATCGTCTTTATCATATAGTCTTTACTCTTCCATAATGGTGGACGCAAATTTGGATCAAAAGTAATCAATTTTTTAGCTGCAATCAATTTTTGATAAAACACTCTAAAAGTATGTTCTGCAGTATCTGAAATTGCTGGGAATATTCCTGACATATGCGCAATTTTAACATCAGACAAATCTATATCATCAAGCTGTTCAGCTTGTAAATGGCAAGCAGCTGAATCCTTACGGTAGTTAAAAACAAATGGGTCTCCATGAGTTACTAGTTGTTTTAATTGGTGCCCTGTAAAGTATGTGTCATCATAGCTTACATACTTAGTTCCTACTTTATGAGCAGCAATTGCCTTTTGCACATACTTACCTAATGGGTCTTCACCAACTCTGGTAACATACTCTACTGAGTGTCCTAAACGTTTTACACCAATAGCCACATTCAGTTCAGCTCCTGCAAGGATTTTGTGAAATTCAAGGGCATCATCTAGTGAAACATCAGGTTCCTTTGAACAAAATGTAACTAGTGGTTCCCCAATAGTAATTACTTCTGACATGATTTTTTCCTTTCTTAAATTAATTAGCCGAAAAAGTAAAAGACAAGAACTTCATTGATAATGGAAACTATCCACATTACAGGAACGCCATATTTCAAAAAGCCTTTTGAATCTACTTTCATATAATCTAGTCCCCAAACATTCCATGACTGTGTAATATCAACTGAAACAGCCATTAACGTTGGAACATACAACAAAGGTAATAAGAACGCATCATTAAACAATCCAGTTCCTACCAAAACAGCAGCAGTTGCAGCTCCGGCACCCCAGACATGCAGTGGCCCTCTAAACAATGCAAGTGGAGCCAAAACACCTAATGCAATACATAAAACTAAGTGCTGATGAGGCAGCAATGCTGCTAAAACTGGTCGAAACTTTTCTGCATTAATCGTAGCTGCACCAGTGAAGAATTCTAAGGCCATCAAAAACATAATCAATCCAGCAATATCACTGATTGCATGTTTAATTGTGTCATTAAGGAAATCGATTCCCTTCTTATAATTTTTAAATTGACCAGTAATAAAAACAGCTATTAAACTAGCAAGTGTCAGTGCTGGCACAGCATCCCATTTGAATAACATGTTCATTGCAACTGGGATAATCGGAATAATATATGCAATTTTTGGAACCTTAGAAATTTTTATTTCTGTATTCTCTGCACCAATCAATTCCAAGTTTTTGTCTGCTTGACTAGGATCAATTTTCTTGTGATTTACAATTAAAAACAAAATGACAGCTATTAACTGAACTACAGCAGCACAGATCCCAAAAGTAAGATATTTGTTGTTATACAAAGCTTTAGGGAAAAAAGCTTTCATTTGGTTATATAAAACAACATTAATATACATTGGTGCACCAATTGCCATCGAAAAAGCAGCTAGTGCCAAATCCCTTGGCAAACCCACCGACAATAGAATCGGCAATAAAATTACTCCAATTGCAATTACGGACCCTACACCGTATGCACTAACAAAGATAAATGCCGTAACCAAAATTACTAAAATAGCAGCTAGTAATGGTTTCTTTTTACCAATCGACTTAGTTGCCTCTGAAATTGCAGGCGCAATCCCACTATCTACCAAAACGCGACCAAACCAAGAACCAAAAACAATATAGATAATCGTTGGTCCATAATTCAATGCTGGTTCCGCAAATACTTTTTGTATTGCTTCATTGAACGGTACTAAACCAATAATGCACCACAAGATAGCCATAACGAAGAACCCAATCATTAGGTTCCCGCCCTTTAAGATGTAAGCAATAAATAAAGCAAACGTTACTAAAAGCAGTATCGCTATTATCGTAGAACTCATCATTATTCTCCTTCTAATCTCATAATTCACATAAGCTTATTTAATTTATAATTTTATTTCCTATGAGGTAATCGATTACCCTATAAATATAAATCGTAATTTGCATTTTTGCAAGCGGTTTCGAATAAATAAATTAATATTTTTTATAATAAGTAGTAAACTGATAAAAGTAATAAATAAACTTATAAAGAATCAGAAAAGATTGATTATATTGAAAAGAACACAACACAAAAAAGCCACAATTAAAGACGTTGCAAGCTTAGCCAACGTTTCTGTAGCTTCTGTATCACGTTATTTAAATGGAAAATCTTCTGGGCGACTTTCGCCAATTAAGGCACAGGCCATTAAGCGCGCAATAAAATTATTAAATTATATCCCTAACGCAGCAGCAAGGCAAATGGTCACAAATCAAAGTAGAATGATTGCAGTAGTGGTTGCAAATATCGACGATTACTTCTCTACTGAAATGTTTAAAGGGGCCTCAAATATTCTTAAAGTTAAAGGTTATCAAGCATTTTTATTAGATACTAATGCAGATCAAGCACAAGAAACCGATCTAGTAACTACTGTTAGTAGCAAGTATTTTGATGGGCTATTATTTCAACCTTTAAGTAGTAATTTAGACATTATTGAAAAAGAGATAGTTCACGATATTCCCACTGTAATTTTAGATAGACAGCTGCCAACTACTAGATGGCCACAGGTTTTAACCAATAATTTTGCTGTTTCAAAACGCGCTACCTCCTATTTTCTACAACTAGGCTATACTGATATTCTGGTTTTATCTTCAAAAATTAGTATTGCGTCAACTCGTAAAGATCGTTATAAAGGTATTTGCTCACTAATTGATGAAAAGCATATCTTTCCACTTGAAATTGATGAAGAAGAATACAATTATTCAGCAATTGAAAAGCAAATTGAGTCATTTCTGCAAAATCAAAGGAAAAATAAGAAAAAAACGTTAATATTTGGTCTTAAAGAGCGGTGGTTACTTGAGTTTATGCCTAGCTTATACGCAAAAGGCTATTTAGATAATAAGTATGTCACCGTTACTGGATTTGTTGATACAAAAACAGGAAAAGCCCTTTTTCCAGGTTCAAAACTAATATCTCAGCAACCATACTTAATGGGTGCAAGTGCCGCTGAAATACTATTAAATAAACTATCTGCAAAAGGTACTGACAATGAGCAAATAATCAAGCCACTAATAATACCTGCAAATTTTTAATGATTATTAAGTAATCACAAGAAAAAAATAACCACTCTAGCCTAACGAACTAGCGGTTATTAGTTTAACCATTAATAAGTCACCGTCATGTTAAAAAGTCCTGATACCAACAAGGCTTCTTTTTCTTTACACTTATATTTATTCAAGCTTGGAAAAATATCCCTATCAAGCTTTAACTATAAAACAGTGTATCCACTTTTGTAATCACCATAGCTTATATCACAATCCAATAATTTAATTATTTGGATATTAATGCTAACCCAAAAATACAAATAATTAGCAGTATATCAGAAATATGGATTTTTTCTTTTAATGCAACACTCCCAAAAATCACGCTATACAAATTAGTCATATTGAGAAAAATCCACGCAATTCCCGAATTAGGTGATGACGTTGCTAATGTATACGTTGCTTGTGCCAATATTGTCAAAACCGCACGGGCACCATAAATCCAAAAGATTTGTTTGTTAATCTTCACACCCTTAATTTTCAAACCATGATGTTTAACCCAAAAAGTAATAATTGTGATGATACAACGAATATAAATTGTAGCAATCGTAAAGTATACTAGATCAACTAGTCTAATAACTCCTTTAGTTAATAGTGGTGACAGAGCTGCTTGTACAATCAACAGCGGACCAATAACCATAAATATTTTTAACAAAGTTGCCACATTCATCTGACTGTGTCTCTGCTTAAAAATAATGTAACAAACTACAATAACTGTGGATACAATTGAGATTAAGTATGACGACTTGTTAAAATAACCCATGGTTAAAAAGATAGCTAAGGGAATAAACAAATCAGTCATTTTACTTAAAACAATTGATTGCATTATCGTTACTCTTTTAAAAACATAGCTGTAACCATACGCAACTAGCTGCGCTAATAAACCGTAAATAATAATTCTGCTAACATAACTTCCCGTTATTTTGGGTGCGGGAAACTTATTCAACAAGCCAATTAAAAATACGGTTACTAGTGCTGTACTGCAAAGATTATTCAAAAAATTCACGTTAATTGAACTTTGATGGCGGTATCCCATCTGATAACGATCAATTACTGAGATTATCCCTCTGGATAAAGACGAGATTATTGCAAATGCAATTAATAAAAAATTGCTTATTATCATATTATTAGCATTCCAACTTCCCACTTAAAAATGATTGCTCCAACTTACTTCTAATCATTTTACTTATTCCAAATTTTAATATTTATTATCATCTGCTACGCGTTCAGATTTTCCAACAGTGTCTGCTTTAAATATTGCCTTAGCATCAGTCTAGAAATTTGAAAAAGATGTTCTTTGTTATTAATATTTTATATAATACTATTAGTATTTATTAAAAACTTGAGTAATATTAAAGCTTGCTAATTTTACCTCTTTATTTCCTCTGTGTAAAGCGCTAACACAAAAGCGAAAAAAAACGTGCATAATATTCTAGCATGCTATAATTTGCGGATGAAGAGTTGACACGTTTTCAGTGTAAAAAGACGTACCTGTAAGTTGACTACTTACAACGCGCGGTGGCAATCCCAATGGATCGCTTTTTTTGAAGCCAAAAAGGCGGACATAAAGCCCGCTATATCAACATATATCCTAATCCTAAAAATTATTCTTAACTATTCAACTAGTTAAGATTATTTTATTTAAGTCATTTAACGCTAGAAACATGTAGTCTTACTACTCCAACTGTTGTTATAACAAAATTTACAGAACCTATTAATTAAATCATGTGACACTAATTGTGGTTACTAATTACGTTGGAACACTTGTACTGAGCCCATATTACTACACCAGAACTCAATACGATCTTTTTTATCATCAATTGCTTTAGGCTGTTTTCTATGATATTTATCATCATAAATTGGTACATTCTTAGGATAAAAAGTAACAGCATAATTAATTGCACCGACATCTGCACTAGCTGACAATACATTGTTCTTCTTATAAAACTTTAGCTTCGTTTTTTTATTATTCTTAACAAATATATATTTGCCATGGAAGGTTTCAATTCTAGTTTTCTGAATAAATTCCCTTATTTTATGTTTCGTAATTTTCAACTTAAACAAGTATTTAGGATTTAATTTATACCAAGTTATCCCTTTACCATCATAAGCATTGTGCATAGCACCAACTTCTTTCCACTTACCTAATAAGCTAGTATAATTGCCTTTTTTTATTTGAGAAAAATTCATTATTGGCTTTTTACTTATTTTTCTAGTTTCTTTAGTTGCATACGACTGAATACTAGAGTCAGCTCTAACTTGGTAAGCATCACTAAACATTTCTACACACGTTACTAAGCAAAAAAATAATTTTATTAATTTATACTTTTTCATATTAGTCTCCTATAAATTAAAGTAATGAATTAATTCATTACTTTAATTTATTTTACCCCATTAACAAAAAAGATAGTTCAAAGCCTGCCAATCAATAAATTACATTTAACTCTCATTCACAACCAAATCTGACATTTCAATATTTCTATCTTCATCAACATGGACATACGTTTTCATAAACATTTTAACCATATAACCCATGCGACTTGCGGCCCAAGGATAGGACATTCCTGGAGTATTGCTTAACTTAGTTGCTACCGTGTGCCGACAAGTATACATGCTGATATTTAAACCGTTACTATCTGTTCTTACCCGATCACAAATGTTTTTTATTAGCTGGAGCATGATCAAAAGACTATTATCTTAGCAAACTCAACCCTTTTAACAATAATTATGAAAATAGTTCATTAAAACAAAAAATAAGCTTAACTATCATTTTGTTAAGCTTATTTTATTTAAGTCATTTAACACCATAAGTATTTCGATTTTTTATCAAAAACCAAATTTATCCAAAATATAATTTAATTTTATCTTCTATCTATCTTTTAACATGATTCTTTGTAAGCAAGCTATACCTAATGCTGCCATGAAATAAATTAATCCTACTAGCAAAATGTTTCTACCCAAAATTGGTAAAAATAAAGTTGCACCATTTAGATAAATAAACCAAAAAATAACCATAAAAAAGACAAACAAACGATTGTCTCCAGTCATTTTTCCCAAAAGCCATGCAAACAATACTAGAAAAAACGTAAAGCTTATTAACAAAAATGCCCCTTTCCCAGATTTAATAATAATCGGAAATAGCAAGAGCAACGTACTAAAAAATCCGGCTAAACATTCGAAAAGTGCTTGCTTTCTACGACTGTTATTAATAGTCTTTAGCCACACATTCATGCCCATTTTTTGCCCCTGAACACCTATATTGCTCAAGAATGGCAATGCTACTAGCAAAATTAATGGTAATAAAAATTGTACACATGTTTGTCGATCAGAACCTAGCGCGATCAACCATAAAATCAATATTCCCCATTTAACCCAATAAGACATTGGCCGCCATAAATTAATAAAAGATAATTTTAATAGTGGGCAAGGGCTGATTGCTTTATTCGAAACTGGCTGTTTTGCTTTTTTATAAGAAGCAGCTGACTTTTTAACTTTATTTTTATAATAATGCGGCGTAAAAAATATTACAGTCATTAGAAAGAATATCAAAAGCAATAGTAGTTGACAGATGAATACTGCTACATTTTGTTTTGAAAATGAAATTGCTGGAAAAATTAAATTTCTAGTTCCCGTACTTTTTATCGTGCTTGATAACACACCTAAACTGCCAAAAGATTTGCCACTTGCAGCAATACAGGCTTTACGTATTGTTTCTATTAGGTAAACATTACCAGAAAAATTACCAATTCTAGCAATAAAATTAGTAGGATCGGTTGTTCCCCAAATATAACTTATTAATATTAAGACACTAATTAAAATTGTTCCTAAAGTCCCGCGTAAAAAAGAAACAGTTTCACTAAAGATCGCTAAGATGGCAATCAAAACTATTCCAGGAATCATTAGTAAAAATGGCATTAAGAATTGTTGCCAGCTAAGTCTCTGCCCCGGAAAACGTAGCAAAATCATCGCAAAAGAACCAATTGCAATAAATATAAGTAGACTAAACATTAATAAACATGCAGATAATAATTTGCCTAAAATATATTTAACCTTAGAGAACTGAATAGAAGACATTAACTCTGCCGCACCATTTTCCTGGTCAACTGTAAGCATGTTTTTCAAATAAATGTATTCAATTATCGGTAAAAATAACCCCAGAACCAGGCAAACACTGATTGGTATCCAAGTTGGATTACTTGCCTGTCGATAAATTTTAGGATCAATCGTAAATACACTAAAACTACTGTTACGATTAGGCGAGCCGATCACACCCATAAACAGAGCCAGCAGTACTAATATCCAATAACTCCAACGCCGCATTCGTTCTTTAAAATCAGCCTGCATAATTCTAAGCATTCTGATCA
Organism: Lactobacillus sp. ESL0785; assembly: GCF_029395455.1. Lineage (NCBI taxonomy): Bacteria > Bacillati > Bacillota > Bacilli > Lactobacillales > Lactobacillaceae > Lactobacillus > Lactobacillus sp. ESL0785. The sequence goes on along the minus strand of NZ_CP113916.1, from coordinate 31,212 downwards.
CAACTTTCAATCAAAGCTAAACTTGCATCTTCTAAACTAGGAACAACCAATTTAGCAGCACTATTAGGAGTATTTTTTTGAATAACACGCACATGAAGGCCATCAGAGCCTTGAATAAGTGAGCTTACATTTGTTAAGTTACTGATGTTTGTTCCACTAGGCAGAACATATTCCCAAACCAAATTTTGTGCTTTAGCAATCAAATCTGACGCAGTTCCTTGGTATTTAATAGTCCCTGATTGTAAAACAATTAAATCATTAGCAATTGCTTCAATATCAGAAATAATGTGCGTTGATAATAAAACTATTCGGTTTACAGCAAGTTCAGCCAAAGTATTCCGAAGAATCACACGCTCAATTGGATCAAGCCCAGCTGTTGGTTCATCAACTACAATAATTTTTGGATCACCCAAAAGAGCTGCTATCAGTCCAACTCTTTGAATCATACCTCCAGAAAAACTTGCTAATTTTTGTTTACCTACATTTGCCAACTGAAATTTCATCAACAAAGAATCAATCTGAGCTACACTCTCTTTTTGTGGTAGATTCTTCAATGCTGCAATATATTGTAAATATTCCTTTGCTGTTAAATGAGAATAAAATGGAACTTTTTGCGGCATGTAACCAATTAATTGCCGCATCTTTTTCGGTTCCTTAACGATATTTACACCATCAAGCATAATCTTCCCACTATCCGGTTTAATAATAGTGGCGATAACTTTAAGTAAAGTCGACTTACCAGCACCATTAGGACCAATTAACCCAATCAGTCCACCAGATTTTATTGTAAAATTCAAGTTATTCAAGATTAAGTTTGAATTCAGACTCAATGATAAATTAACTACTTTTAATTGCATAACAAACTTCCCTTTTATTAACTGGATAAAAAATATTATACTACCTTTTAATATCTATATTTTTTAATTAATAAATTCTATTCAATTCCTATTCATAACCAAATCTGACATTTCAATATTCCTATCCTCATCAACATACACATAGGTTTTCATAAACATTTTAACCGTGTGCCCCATACGACTTGCTGCCCACGGATAAAACATTTCTGGAGTATTGCCTAATTTCGTTGCTATTGTGTCTACCGTGTGCCGGACAAGTATACATGCTAATATTTAAACCGTTACTAGCTATTTCGACTTGATCACAAATGTTTTTTAGCATATCATTCATACTTTTTACCGGATAACCTAATTTTAAAAACCAAAAATAACTTTTACTAACAAAAAAATAATCTTAACTATTCAACTAGTTAAGATTACTTTATTTAAGTCTATTAATCCCTATAATTTGATATTATCACCAAACTATTTTAACAAACATTTTATGTAGTCTACTAAACATTCAACAACTTATGCAGGCATAAATTTGATTTTTACCTTTTACTTAGTAGCCTGAGCAATTTCGCTCAATAATTTTGTTGAAGCATTCATTGAACCACTCTCGATTCGCGCAATAGTTGATTGCAGCTTATTTACCAATTTAGCAAATTTTATTTGTGCTAGACCCAAACTATCTCGTAGATCTCTCACTTGAACCGCGACTTCAAAATTTATATTATCTTGAGCAACTTCTTTAGCGAATTCAAGATCACGCTTGCCCCTATTAATTGCTATTTCTTAAGATGATCAATAATCAAATTAGAAATAACATTGACGAGTATCCCTGATACTACGCCAATTATAAAGCTTGACTAGTAGTTAGTCTCCTAAAGCCGATTACTTTAGGCGTCATAAAAAATATAATTAAGCAGTGCGAGTATTTCATCATCTTGATAATTTTTGATTGTTATTGCAATTCTCGGTTGAATATTAACTAAGAAGTTAGTAGCTTGATTGATAATATCTTCAGTTGTAAAGCTGTATTCTAATAATTGAGTTTTCTTTGTTGACATAGAAGTGTCCTTTCTTGTTTTATTTAATTTTGTTATATACGTGATAACAAATTTTGAGTAAAAAATCATTTGTTATATTAAATTAATAAAGTGTTTTTTGTTTTTAGGGGGATCTTTTGAAATTTATATTATGTAATTAAAATTATAAAATGTAATTTAAAGTGTGATAGTGTTAAGAGCGTTGGTGCAAATGATAATAAGTTAGTTTTAGCTAAGTCATTGGTGTTTTTGCTTGTTTATAACTATTTTTTAATTTATTTTTATGAATGCTTTCTAGCAATAATATTATAAATTCAGATGTGAATTTTAGTAAAATATAAAAGATGAGGTTGATATTATGTTATTTTTTAGTTAAATTGAATTTAATAATGATACCTGAAATACTTGATTAGATTAATCATGAAAAAAATTAAATATTTTAAGTAGCTAAAAAAATAGCAACAACTAAATAATTTTAGTTGTTGCTATTGATAAAGTTAATTTTGATACAGTGTGGCCAAACTGTTGATATAATCTGTTGTAATGTAATTGGTATTTTGATTATTATAACCTATACCTGAATAAGGTGCCATTGTACTATTTGTACTACTTGCTGTGTGATCTAAGCCAAGAGCATGACCTATTTCATGTGCTATTGTTGCTTTTACTGCTAAATCATAATTAGTAGCATCTTGCTTTATTTTGCTAGTTAATATGTAAATATTATTATCACCAGTTTGAGTTAATACTGCACTTAGATTATTTTTAAATACATATTGACGTTTATTACCAATATAAGATTCACTTGGGGTTTCACAATAGCCTGTTTGATCTGCATCATTACTATTTGATTGATTAGTATTAGAAATTGTAATTGTTGGTTCTTTACTTTGATACACAAGATTAACAATACCTAATTTATTAATATCATTAATAGTTTGTTTAACTAAATCACGATCGTGACTTGAAAAATTACTATTGATGTTATATGTGATTGTTGTTTTTGCGTATCTGAAGCCTTCAAGATGATAGTTTGCTAAATCTGATTTAGTAAATTTAGTGATTTTTGGTACATCATAATTTGAAATTGCTTTTTGGTAAGGTAAATTGTGGTGAATATCAAAGTCATCAGGTATATCAAAGTTTATATTGCTTTTAACTTTATTATTAGCTTTTTTATGATGCTTTTTCTTATATTTACGTGCTATTCGTTTTGACTTTTTACTCTTATGAATTTTTTGCTTAATAACTTTAGCTTCTATTTGCGTAGGTTGAGCAATTATAGTGTCTGTTGTTGACATAATTAAAGCCATAGCAGTTATAAGTGTTAATAAAGATTTTCTAGTTTTCATGATTGTTTCTTCTTTCTGCTGTATTCATTATAAAATACTAACTCAAAGAAATCATTACCTAGTGTAACATTAATTACTAACAAATAATATTTTGGGTTTACTATTAAATCGGTTATCAGTTATCCATTAGTTGATAATATTTAAACCACAGCTCGTATTAATTTGATTACTGATTATTGATTGACTGGGGGTCGTAATATTTATATGCCCCAAAATTAAAAATGATACCTTCTGGCACCAAAAAAAGCGGGCATAAAGCCCGCCATATCAACATATATCCTAACCCTAAAAACTATTCTTGGAACCAAAATAATTTTTACTAATAAAAAATAACCTCAACTTACCTGTGCTAAACGTTGATAAATCAAGGTTAATTCTAAAAAACTGCATTAAAAAATGCTGACTAGAAGCATAGAGCCCTATAACATTAGCCTGTGTTATATTGATGATGGCATGGTATTATCATTGAGATCAAGTGTCATTTTTTGTGGCAATTAAATTTTTTACTTAAGCTATATTATTTTTGTAGAAACCAATTTTCTATTTCATTAGAATCTAAATTCAATTCATTACTGACAGACTTAACAAAAGCCTGCCATTTTTTTGTCTTAAGATTCTTAACAGTAATTGCTGCTGGTTTAATTCGATATGAACGCATTAACTTAATTAATTTACGTTTCTGTTTTATTGATAATTTATCAAATATTTTGCGCTCACTATAACTCATTCGTGTTATCAACTGATTCTCTACTCGTTCATTATCAATTGTCAAAAATGAACGTACTGGGATCAACAAATAAAATCCCATCGCAATTTTGGGATAAAACCAGCCTAAAATCAGTAAAACTATATTTAATAAAAAAGTACCATGTGTAAATGAACCTAGAATATCTAAATATGAGCGAATAAAATCTGCAGTATTAGAATAACGTTTTTTCAATGTCGAAAAACTAACTATTCGCATTAAACTTTCTACAATTAACAGAGTCATTCCGTAAAGCATAACCGTATATTTGGTTGCATTAGCAACCATCGCCATCGTTAAATTAGGAATCAACGAAATGATAAAGACCATCATCAGCTCTAACAGCATAATTTTTTTGCTAATTTGCTTAACTTCATCAGATGTACGTGCTAACTGATACCAAATACTGCCGACAAAACAAAAACTAACAAAATAAACTAAAACAGCAACCAATACATTGTTTAATGCATAATTCTTACTATTTATCTGTGGTAATTCAAGCGCCATAATTGTAATAACAATAGCCAAAATAGCATCAACAAATGTATCAAAGCGCTTCTTCATACTATGTGACAGCATAATATGCTCCTTTACAAAAGCTCTTTATCTAATGTAAATTCAATACCATTTTCAGTCTCAACACCATAAACATGTTTATCCGGATTTTCTTTCAAAGAGCCAAAATCAAAAATAGTCTTATTTTTATCAGTAGAAACTTTTTTAACTCCTTCAGTTAAAATCTTTCGATATGCACGAGCTAACCCAATATTCTCTTTCATCTTTTTGGCTGCAGCTGATAACGTATATCCTTCATCCAAAAAATGCTTAATTAACCGTGCATGAATCAATTCACTGTACGGCAATTTTATTGCACCGTTTTCAACATTAACTGTGTCAATATAGCCCATCTTAATCCAATAACGAATTTGACGTGCGTTGACTTTACAAGCTCGCGCAACATCACTAATACCTAAATAAACATTATCTGACTTAATTGTATCTCCTAGAAATAATCTTTGCGCCATAGCCTTACCTATTTTTATTCTTCATTAATAATTAAAAATTCCAATATCATATTTATAAAAATTCTATAATCATTTGGTTTCAATGTCAAATAATCATCTTCTAATGTCACATATTTTACATAAATTGACAGATAAGTTATATTAGATGCTGTCAATTTTACAACAGTTTAATTGACTAAATAATTATTCCATTTTGAAAGAAGGAGTTTTCTTTGTCGTCAAATATTAAAAAAGGTAGTTCACTCAATAGAACAATGATGTTAATTGTTTTACTTGTCGGAACATTTTGTACGGTATTAAATCAGACTTTATTATCTAATGCCCTACCTAAACTGATGTCTACCTTTAACATATCAACTTCTACTGCTCAGTGGTTAACCACAAGCTTTTTAGTAGTTAATGGTATTATGATGCCGCTATCAGCTTATTTAGCAACAACTATTAACACTAAGTGGTTATATACAGGAGCAATGGGGATTTTTCTTGGGGGAACAGTTTTAGCTTACTATGCACCCAATTTTGCCGTTATTCTTATCGGAAGAATTATCCAAGCCATTGGTGTCGGGATTACAATGCCACTTTTACAAACCATTATGCTATCGATTTTTCCACCTGAAAAGCGTGGTTCTGCACTTGGCATGGTTGGAATCGTTGTTGGTCTTGCACCTGCTCTAGGACCAACATTGTCAGGCTGGATTCTTGATAATATGTCTTGGCGCGCCTTATTTGGTTTAATGATCCCAATCATTATTGTAGTAATCATATTATCTGTTTTGTTTATGACACCTGTCATGAAAACTTCTAAACAGACCCTTGATTGGTTATCAGTTGCCTTATCAACAATCGGCTTCGCTTCACTGCTTTACGGTTTTTCTGCAGCTGGTGATAAGGGTTGGACTTCAACTGTTGTCATAAGTACCTTGATTATTGGTTTTGTAGCTATTGCATTATTTGTTTGGCGACAATTAGTTATTCCTAAGCCATTTTTACAGTTAAAGGTTTTCAAGACGCCTGCCTTTTCTCTGTCAACAATCCTGGCATCAATTACAATGCTAGCTAATTTAGGTGCCTCTGTTGTTTTGCCACTATACCTTCAAATTGGTCATGGTATGACCCCACTGCAATCAGGTTTAGTATTGTTACCTGGAGCATTGGGATACGCAATTATGAACCCTATAACTGGTAAAGCTTTTGATGCTCATGGAGCAAAACGTTTATCAATTACCGGATTAACTATTATTACGTTTGCTACGATTCCATTTTTATTCCTGACAGCAGACACACCCGTTATTTATATTATTTTATTACAAGCAGCTAGAATGTTCGGTGTGGCAATGGTAATGATGCCTGTCACAACTGCAGGAATGAATTCATTACCAGATTCCTTAATTGCTGATGGAACTGCTTCTAACAACACCGTTCGTCAGATTGCCTCATCAATTGGTTCGGCAATTATGGTTACTTTATTGACAAACGTTACAAATAATCATGCACCTGCCAAAAGTTTATTAAAAGCTGCACCGTTTGCTTATAAGCACGCATACATTAATGCAACTTTATCTGGTTATCAAGCAGCGTTCTTATTCTCTCTTGTTTTCTCAGTAATTGGATTAATTTTAGCCTTTTTGGTAAAAGATAACTCGCAAGTAAGTAAAGGTGGTGCTACCAAATGATTTTAGTTACATTAATTGTTAGTGTACTAGCATTATTCATTTTCTTTGTTTATACCAATAAGCCAGCTATTCGTTACATTGGAACTGCCCTTTCTGTAATTGTGTTTGGCTTATCTCTAATATTTATGACATTAAACAGCTACAGCCATTTTGGTATGCATCAAGCAACACATACAGAAGTCACTCAAATTTACCCAGCCAGTTCAAAAAATGGTCTAAACTTAATGTTATACAAGGAAATTGGGACTGATGGGAAAGAAACTGTCCAAGTCTATAAAAAGACTTTAAATCAAAAAAAGCCTAGTCATACCCAAGCTAATGAGTATACGGTTAAAAATAATCGCCTTAAATTTCATGATGGCGACAATGGCATTTTAAAAACAACGGAGACGCGTTGGCAATTCAATTCAAAAATGACTAAGTTTTGGTTTGGCTGGTCTGAATTAAACGGTAAGCTTGTTAAACGAACCAACACCTTCTATTTACCGAAAAGCTGGTTGCACTTGTCTACTGATCAAGTTAAAAAATTGCAACAAAAAATGGGCAAAATGAAAACACCTGCTGCTAAGGCTAAAACCAAAGAGCAGGCTAAGAAATTTGTCCAACAAAAATTAGCACAAGCAATGAAAACAGATCATTCTTTAGCCACTAATAAGACCAAACAAGCTAGACTTGCTAAACAATATGGACAAAAATTTCAACGTCAATTAATTCAAAAATTAGTTCATTAAACAAGGGGACCTTTATGAAACTACAACAAGCTAAACAGCAAGATCTTGATTTAGTGATGGACTTTTTAAATGACGGAAAAAGCCAATTAGCTAAACTTGGCGTAAATCAATGGCAGGACAACTACCCATCTGCTATTGATGTGACAAAAGATATTGCTATAGGTTCAGCCTTTTTAATACAATCAGATACTAATCAAAACGTTGGTGTGATCTCAATTGTTTCTGCACCCGATCATGCTTACGATTCTTTTACTGGTAAATGGCTACAGGATACTGAGCAATACGTTTCTATTCACCGAATAGCTATCCATTCAGATCATAGCGGTAAAGGATACGCTACTAAAATCTTAGAACAAGTAATCGGTTTTCTTAGTAATGCTCACCCACCATTTGAAAGCATTCGCGCAGACACTAATGAAAATAATCTACCAATGCAACACGTTTTTGAAAAGTTAGGATTCGTGAAAGTAGGAGAAATGTCTAGTCCTCACGAAACAAATGACGATATTTACTTTGTTTACGAAAAGTCATTAAAAAACAAATAATTGTTCATACTTTAGTTAATAAAAAATTGCTAGAAATAATACTAATGAAACCCCGAAATTAAGTAATTCGGGGTTTTATTATGCTCTATCTCTTGATCCCTTAAAAGTTTAATATTAAAACTCTCAGTAACCAAAGTTTTGAGGGCAGTAACTGTTATCTTGGAAAGGAGACAGAGCTTGTACACGTAAAGTTTTCATAAAGATTTAACAGTCTTGCGTGTTGCCAATACGCTAACTTTAATGTTAACTTTTGGTGTTTATTACTACCACTCACAAATATTTTTTAGCATATCATTCATGTTTTTTGAACAATTGGATAGCCTAATGCACATAAACGATAATCTTTAATGTTCTAGCATGTTATAATTAGCGTATGATGAGTTTACACGTTTCCAGTGAAAAATACGTACCTGTAAGTTGACTGCTTACAACGCGCGGTGGCGATCCCAATAGATCGCTTTTTTATTGGAACCAAAAAAAGCGGGCATAAAGCCCGCCATATCAACATATATCCTAACCCAAAAAACTACTCTTGGAACCAAGTTAATCCCTTGGTTCCATTTTTAGTGCCAAAATAACTTTTACTAATAAAAAATAACCTCAACTTACCTGCGCTAAACATTGATAAATCAAGGTTAATTCTAAAAAACTACATTAAAAAATGCTGACTAGAGGATTCGAACCTCCGACCTCATCATTACTAATGACGTGCTCTGCCAACTGAGCTAAGTCAGCATTGTCTTACTCGACAACGATATTAATTTAACCATATTAACAAAAATTATGCAAGCTTTTTCTAAATATTTTTAACTTCTAAAAACAAAAAAACACGCTAAGTACTTTACTTAACGTGTAATTAGTTAAATTTTACTTTGATATTGCTTCAACTCGTCAGTCGTACAGTAAACAAAGTGGCCTGGTGTTACCTCGCGCAACTCACGACCCTGAGAATAATTCTCTATGCTGTCATCATAGTTTAGCCGCTTCCTACTGCGTTCAATCTCAGGATCCGGTACTGGTACAGCTGACAGAAGACTCTTGGTATACGGATGAATTGGCTGGTTGTAGACAACATCTGCATCCCCCAGTTCCAATAAATGTCCATGATGCATTACTGCAATTCTGTCACTAATATACTTAACCATTGACAGATCATGGGCAATAAACAAATAAGTTAAGTTGCCTTTTTTCTGAATATCTTTTAATAAATTAACTACTTGTGCCTGAATTGAAACATCCAAGGCAGAAATTGGTTCATCAGCAATGATAAACTTGGGATTAACTGCTAATGCACGTGCAATCCCAATTCGCTGCCTTTGCCCACCTGAAAATTCATGCGGATAACGTGTAGAATGATCAGGATTTAGCCCAACAATTTTCAATAACTTTTTGACCCGCTCATCACGTTCAGCTTCACTTTTTACTAAGCCATGGATATCTAACCCCTCAGCAATAATATCCTTAACCTTCATTCTGGGATCAAGTGAAGCATATGGATCCTGAAAAATCATCTGTACGTCTTGTCTAAATTGTAGCATTTCCTTACTACGGTTTTTAATGCGACTAATATCACGGCCATTATAAAGAACTTTACCAGCAGTCGGATTGTACAAGCGAATTATACTGCGGCCAGTTGTGCTTTTACCTGAACCAGATTCACCAACTAGACCAAAGGTTTCACCCTCATAAATATCAAAGCTAACATCATCAACTGCTTTTACTTCATCAGCCTTACCCTGATTAAAATACTGCTTAAGGTGTTGCACCTGAACAATTTTCTTTCGTTCACTCATTGTAATCTCCCTTTCCAGCATTAATTAAGTCTTGATATTTCTCGGCTCTCTTGGCAATTGCCTTCGGTGGCTCGATGTGTGGTGCATCTGGATGTAATAACCATGTTGCAGCATAGTGAGTATCACTCACTTTAAAAAACGGCGGTTGCGCCTCTAGATCAATATTCATTGCATACGGATTACGAGGTGCAAAAGCATCACCTTTTGGCGGATCAAGTAAATCCGGCGGTGTCCCCGGAATTGAAGCCAGTTTAGTAACTTTTTTATCTAAAGTTGGCATTGAACTTAACAACCCCCATGTATAAGGATGCTTAGGATCATAGAAAATCTCATCAACTGTTCCAATTTCTACAAGTTTACCAGCGTACATAACAGCAACTCTGTCAGCAATTCCTGCAACAACACCCAAATCATGAGTAATAAAAATAATTGAAGTGCCCAACTTCTTTTGTAAATTACGCATCAAATCAATAATCTGCGCCTGAACTGTTACATCCAAAGCCGTCGTCGGTTCGTCAGCAATCAGAATTTCCGGATTATTGACGATTGCAGTAGCAATGACAATTCGTTGCCTTTGTCCACCCGAAAATTGATGCGGAAAGTCCTTCATTCGCTTTTGGGCATTAGGAATACCGACTAATTCTAATACTTCTTGTGCTCGTTTAAGCGCCTGATCCTTAGAAATTTTATTATGGATTAACAATGGCTCCGCCACTTGCTTACCAATATTCATCGTCGGATCTAAGGATGTCATTGGATCCTGAAAAATCATTGCAATGTCATTACCACGATGATGGTCCATTTCTTTGGTAGATTCTTTTAGTAAATCTTGACCCTTAAACAAAATCTCTCCCGATTTAATTTCTGCATTTTGTGCTAGCAAACCCATAATACTACGCGTAGTTACCGATTTGCCTGAACCGGATTCTCCGACAATTGCTAAAGTCTCACCTTTTTTTAAATCAAAGCTAATGTCGCGAATAGCCTGTACAGTTCCAGCGAAGGTTTTGAAATTAATCTTTAAGTTTTTAACTTCCAATATGTTATCTTTTTTTGGCATTAATCTCGGCCTCCTATTCAGATTTTGGATCGAATGCATCCCGCAAGCCATCAGCAAACAAGTTAAATGCAATCATCAACACACATAATACAATTGCTGGATACCACATTTGATATGGCAAAAAGCGGAAGGCCTTTTGTCCATCTGATAGCAATGTACCAAGAGAAGCATTTGGCGCCGGAATCCCAATACCAATAAAACTCAAAAATGCTTCAAAGAAGATCGCATTCGGAATAGAAAACATTGTTTGAATAATAATTGTTGAAGAAAGGTTGGGAATTAAGTGCTTAAGCGCAATTTTAAAGGATGATTCACCAAGAGTTAGCGAAGCCAGCACATATTCTTGTTCTTTTAATTGCAGTGTTTGCGCACGCACCAGCCGCGCCATTGTTACCCAACTACTAAATGCAATCGCAATAATAATTGAAGCCAAGCCAGGCTTTAAAACAATTAAAAGCAAAATAACAACTATTAAGCTGGGAACTGATGAAATAATTTCAATAATCCGCTGCATAAAAGTATCAACTTTGCCCCCCTTCCAGCCGGAAACAATGCCGTAGGGCAAGCCAATTACCAAGTCTACCAACGTTGCAATAACCGCAATAATTAAGGATAATCGGGTACCATACAATACTCTTGAAAACAAATCACGCCCTAGATAGTCCGTGCCCAAAATATAAGTTCGATTTTTCGGAACATTATTTTCTTCATAGGGATGCGTAACAATCCCCGCACTATTCTTAATTTCACCACGAAAGCCAGGAATATTCATGTTAGCAATCCGCGGCGGCAAGTTAGCATAATCTGGATTTTGTGCATTGGGATCTTGCGGTGCCAAAAATGGTGAACAAAATGCAACAACTGCAATTATTACTAAAACAAAAAATGAAATAACTGCAATCTTGTCTTTACGCAGACGTCGAAGAGCATCTTGAAAGAAAGTTAAAGATGGTGCACTAATTTTTTCTTGATTGACAGTTTGATCAACAGTAACTTTTTTAAAACTGTCAGCAGTTAATTTTACCTGTTCCATTAATTGCCCTCCTTACCAGTTAATCTAATTCTTGGATCAATTATGCTGTATAAAATATCCGTAATCAGCAACATTATCATAAATAAAAGTGAGTAAAACATCGTTAACCCCATAATCGTCGGGTAATCATTAGTCATAATCGATTTGACGAATTGTTCACCAATACCAGGAATTGAAAAAATATTTTCAACTACCAACGACCCCGTTAAAATATTGGCTGTTAATGGTCCTAAAATCGTAATTACTGGAATTAGCGAATTACGCAGGGTATGCTTAACCACTGTTTGCCAACGGCTATTACCCTTGGCCTTAGATAATTCAATATAATCACTATTCAATACATCAACCATTTCGGTTCGCATAAAACGTGCAGTCTGCGCTAATGGCGATACTGCCAAAGCCAGCGACGGTAGAATACTCGATTTCCAGCCATCCCACAAAGCAATTGGAAACAAATTCCACTTAAATGCCAAAAAGAACTGTAAAATAACGCCAAGTACGAAACTCGGAATTGAAATACCAACGATGGAAACAAACGTTGCTAAACTATCAATCCAATTATTTTTATTAACTGCTGCAATTGCACCAAGCAAAATCCCTAGAATTGAGCCAATAATCATTGCCTGCGCACCAATCAGCATTGACGGCTTTAACCGCGAAATAATTAATTGTAAAACCGGCTGATTATTGAACTGAAACGAAGTACCAAAATCTCCGTGCAACATATTAGCCAAGTAAATAATGTATTGTTGCCAGATCGGCTTATTTAAACCATACTGATCATTCATGATTTTTAATTGTGCTGCAGATAGCTTTTCTTGATTAGAAAACGGTGTTCCCGGCATCAATTTCATCATAAAAAAGGTAATACTTGCAACAATAAATAAAGTTAGCACCATATAACCGATGCGCTTTAAAATATATTTGCCCATTAGCAACCTATCTCCTCTATAAAATAAAAAGCGAAAGTCAGAATTAACCGATATCTTCGCTTTTTAATTTCGATAACTCACATTTATTTATTAAGACGCAGTAAAGCCATGTTGTAACTGCCATTTGGTGACAAAATGTAGTCACTAATTCTAGACTTAGTTAAATGAGCTTCTCCTACTTGATAAAGCGGAACAACACCTTGTTGATCATTTATAATATTCTGTGCTGCTTCCATGTCTTGCCAACGCTTGCTTGGATTATTAGCATCTTCTTGCATGCTTCTATTGACCAAACTGTCATATTTAGCATTAGACCACTTACCAAAATTGTAACTAGCATTCTTCGTCATTAACGTTAAGAAATTAATTGGATCAGGGAAATCAGCATTCCAAGCCATTGCTACAATATCGAAGTCACCACTAGCCGATCTGCTTAAACGAGACTTAAATGGTACGTTATTTAACGTCAACTTTAATCCCGGCAGCTTTTCAATCTCATTTTGTAAAAATTCGGCTTGCTTTTTAGCAGTATCAGTATCATCACCTAAAAGAACAAAGTTAAATTTCTTGCCGGTATTGCCAGTTTCTTTCAAGCCTTGCTTCCACAACCTCTTAGCTTCAGTTACGTCATATTTAGCGTATTTATTAGCTGAAGCTGCTGATTCATCAACAAAGTCCTTAGACTTATCTGCTGGGTCATAAGACATGTTTCTTGGAATAAATGTGCTTGCTGGCTTACTACCATCACCCAAAACCTTTTTAGTTAATTGAGCCCGATTAATTGTCAAAGAGAGCGCACGTCTGATATTGGCATTCTTAAATAATGGCTGCCGCTTTTGATTCATATTTAAGTAAAATGTTGAATTCATTGGCCGCGTTACATAATCTTTATTGCTACGCATCTGCTTGGCATTGTCACCGGTAAGAATTACATCATCCAGCTTATTTGATTGGTACAAATTCAAAGCAGTAGTTGGATCCTTAACCACTTGATACTGTAATTTTTTGACTTTCACGTCTTTAGCATCCCAATAATCATTGTTCTTAACTTCATTCCAAGTATTATCAGGACCATCCCAGTTAACTAATTTATACGGCCCGTCAAAAACTAAAGTCTTTGAATTAGTACCATATTTCTTACCCCACTTCTCAACAACTTTTTGATTTTGAGGGAAGTAAAATGATGCTGTTATTAATTTACTAAAGTAAGGAATCGGTTTTTCCAAAGTTACTTGCAAAGTATGCTTATCCAGGGCTTTAACACCTAAAGAATCAACTGGCTTCTTGCCAGCCGTTATCTTGGCCGCATTAGCAATTCCTTCGTAGATATAAGCATATTGCGACTTAGTCTTCGGGTCTACTGTCCGCCGCCAAGCAAAAACAAAGTCATCAGCTGTTACTGGATCGCCATTACTCCACTTGGCATCACGCAAATGAAAAGTGTAGGTCAGACCGTTGTTAGTTGGTTTGACGACTTTTTCAGCAATTCCGGGTTCAATAGTTTTACCTTTATATCTATATAGTCCTTCCATTGTGTTAGTTGCAGCTTGGGCACCAATAACATCCGTATTTAACGAAGAATCCATTGTTGCAATAACGTCTTTCACCATAATTCTTGCTGTATTATCAGGTGCCTTTGATTCCGACGAATGACCGCCACAACCAGCTAGCATACTGGTACTTGCTAACATAGTCGCGCCAATGAGCAGTAGCTTTTTTACTTTCATTTCTAATTTTCTCCTTACTTTGTTTTAATTTATGTTTAAGAGTATAACTCTTGTAAAATTAAAAGTAAATGAAATTATATAATTTTATTGAAATTAACTAATAATTAATCTGCATTGTCTCGTATTCAATTAGAAATCAGTAACGAAATTTTGACATTTCTCTTTGGATTTTGTTATAACTATCTCTTGATACAACTTTTTAAGGTATAATATACAGTGAATTTTAAAAATGAGGTGGTATGATGGCAAATTTAGCACCGATTAATGCTCAGCTGCCTTGGCTATTACGAGTTGTGGTGGCCGCTTTATGTGGGGCTTTAATCGGTTATGAACGAGCAATTCAACGAAAGAGTGCAGGTGTTAGAACCCACATTGTTGTTGCTTTTTCTTCAGCATTATTTATGATAATTTCCAAGTATGGCTTTTATGATCTTCTGCAGTTAAAAGATACAGCTGTTGACCCTTCACGAATTGCAGCCCAGATTGTTTCTGGTATTTCCTTCATTGGTGCTGGAGCAATTTTAGTTAAAAAGCAGCAAGTTTCGGGTCTAACAACTGCTGCTGGAATTTGGGCAACTGCCGCAATCGGAATGTCGATTGGTTCTGGTCTCTACTTCTTAGGAATTTTAGCAACCGCATTTTTATTTATTATCCAAATGCTGTTTCATGAGGATAATTTAATCGATAAAATTATTATGCGTATTCGCTTCAATATCCAAATAGAGGCCGTTAATGAACACCATATTTTGCAAACAATTGAAGATGAATTGAAAGCCAATCACGTTGAAAATATTTCTGTCAAGATTCTCTACGTTAGTGATGAACGAATTATCTTTTTTGTCGATGGCGTCATTAACAATAATATTGATGAAAATGATATTATTATGTCACTGCACAAGTATCCTGATATCAAAAAAATAAGTTACAGCAGTATTAGCAAATAACCCATTTTCTCAAGCAATAGGATTAACTATTGCTTTTTTTATAGCGTTATTTTGGTATTAACAAATTAAATTCACTACAATATATAAAATTACTTGATACGAAAGGAAGGATTTTATGGCTAATTCTCTTGATTATTTACGGTGGCGTGGTGATCTTAGTTTTACTGAGCATCCATTTAACAGTATTGATGCTGCCCTACTCGCATCCATCGTTTATCTGCCTGCCGATAGTTCAGCAACTGGTCATACTTTGGGGGAAGTAGCAGCTCAACTCAACCATTTACCATCTTTTCAACACCAAATGCATTCGGAAACTGGAGCAGAAGTACTATTGCTGCCAGAAAGTTCCCGTATTGGCAACATTAAAATCTTGGATTGGACAGAACGCATCGAAAAGCAACCTCACCCACTTCAATTCGCCGCGGCTACATTAGCAATCGATAAGCAAACCATAGTAATTGCATATCGTGGAACCGACGGCTCAATGATCGGCTGGAGTGAAGATATGCGCATGAACTATCTACCAGAAATTTACGGCCAAAACGTTGCGGCTGAATATCTTGAAAAAATTGCACAAAAATTTCCTAACCGCAAGATTTACCTGCTCGGACATTCAAAAGGTGGTAACTTTGCTCAATACGCTCTCAGTAGCGTCAACCCTGAAATTCAAGATCGGGTAATTCGAGCTATCAGCTTTGATGGTTTGGGCTTTTTCCGCAAGGTTTACACTAATCCTGGTTTTATTCGGACATTACCCAAAATGAAGACCTACCTACCCCAAGCATCAATTTTTGGAGCAATGTTAGACCATCCTGAACGTACTTTAATTGTTAAAAGCACGGCGGCCATGCGCAATCAGCATGATCCAAGACGATGGTCTGTTGGCCGTGATAGTTTTACTTTAGCTGACGGTTTAACACCTGGTAGTCGAGTAATTCGGCATGCTTTAATTTCGTTTAATCATTCCATTCCCAAAGAAAAGCGCAGTGAATCATTTTCCGCTCTTTTTGATGCTTTTGAAAACGCTGATATCAACGAACTTCATCAATTAACTAATAACAGATTATTAGGAACTTATCGTCTCAGCCGCGTCTTTATGTCCCTTGAACCGGACGAACGCAAATTACTTACTAAAATTTTTAGTAATATTTGGAATTCTTATAAAAAGAATATGACATTACCCTCAATGACAAGTGATTATGAACTCTACCCCAAGAGTAACGATTCCAAAAAGGCACCTGTCTTTTACGAGTTTTACGATCCCCAACAGCCAAACTTGAAATTGCCGCCAGATGTGAAACGTCAACTGCATTAAATAATCAATGTTTCATGTGTAACATAAAAAGGCTAAGGAACCAATTGTTCCTTAGCCTTTTTGCAATTAAACTTATTTTTTTATTTTATCTTTGACATCAGTAACTTTGTCCTTAACGTCATCTGCTGCCTGATGAGCCTTATCCTTAATATCCCCAGCAGCTTGTTGTGCCCTACCTTCAACTTCTTTTGCCTTGCCAGCAACTTTATCTTTTAAACCTTTATCAGCCATTTTATTAGATCCTTTCTAAAAATTTATAACCTTAATTGTTTACAACTTTATAGTACAAGCCTAAGCAAATATTGTCATTAAAAAGGCACTAAAAATAACAGTCAATAACTTCTTTACCGGCTGTTATTCTTAATCATTTGGTTGATCATGACTATAATCAAGGTTAGAAAAGCGATTATATGGCTTAGAAAACATTAATTTCACTGTTCCCCTACTACCAGAACGATTTTTTTCAATAATAACTTCAACCTCACCATTATCGTCTTCAGCTTCAACTTCACCTTGATCACCATCAGCGGTATTTTCATCCCGATAATAATCATCCCGATATAAAAACGAAACAATATCGGCATCCTGCTCAATTGAACCAGATTCCCGAATATCAGACAAAACAGGTCGTTTATCCTGACGCTGCTCAACTGACCGTGACAGTTGCGACAAAGCAATGACAGGAACATGCAGCTCTTTAGCTAATTTCTTTAACTGGCGCGAAATTGCAGAAACCTCTTGCTGACGCGATTCGCTCCTTGGCCCCTCAATCAGCTGCAGGTAATCGATCACAATCAATCCCAAATTGCCTTTTTCTTTAGCCAATCGCCGCGCTTGCGCCCGAATCTCACTCATTTTAATTCCTGGCGTATCATTAATATAGACATTAGCCGTCGCCAAGGATCCAGATGCAACAATCAGCTTACGCCATTCTTCTTCATCCAACTGTCCGGTCCTAAGATGCTGAGAATTAATCAATCCTTCAGAGGCCAGCATTCTCTGCACTAACTGCTCGCCGCTCATTTCCAGCGAAAACATCGCCACACTTTTATCTGTATGCAAACCAACATGTTGAGCGACATTCAGAGCAAAGGACGTCTTACCAACTCCGGGCCGCGCTGCAATAATAATCAATTCATCATTATGAAATCCCGTCGTCATTTTATCCAATTCAGCAAAGCCGGTTGGCAGCCCCGTAACCATGTTGCCATCTTCTGGGATACTGTTAATTTCCTCAATCGTTGAATTAACAATCTCTTTAATTCCCCGAAAGCCACTTGCACTATTTTCAGACGAGACATTCATAATCTCGCTTTCAGCATCATCCAGAATATCAGTTACATCATCAGCATCTTGGACAGCATTGGTAATAATTTTTTGACTTGCAGAAATCAAGCGGCGCAATAATGCCTTGCGGTGCACAATTTTCGCATAATAAGTAACGTGAGCCGCCGTCGGTGTCGCCAACGCTAACTCCGAAACATAAGCAATACCACCAATATCATCCAATTGCTGCTTCTTAGTTAATTGATCCTGCAATGTTAACGGGTCAATCGCATCTTCACGGTCTGATAAGTCTAACATTGCTTGGAAAACTAACTGATTAGCTCGCCGATAAAAGTCAGCAGGCTGCACCAGCGCACTTGCATCTGCAATTGCTTCAGGATCAATAAAAATCGACCCCAAAACCGCTTTTTCCGCTTCATCGTCATGCGGTATTTGTTGCGAGACAATATTATCCATTAATCATAACCACTTTTTATTAAAATCTAGCTTCAATACTTAATCTTGTTCGGTAATATGAACGCGAATTTTAGCTTCTACGCCTTTAAACAACTTAACTGGCACATTTGTGTAGCCTAAAGATTTAATCGGCTCAGGTAAGCTTAATTTGCGCTTATCAATCTTAATTCCAAATTGTTTTTCCAAGCCTTCAACAATCTTTTTGCCAGAAATTGAACCAAATAAACGGGCATCAGTTCCAGCTTTTGATTTAAAATTAACAACTGTTTCATCTTTTTCAAGCTCTGCTTTAATCTTTTCTGCTTCTGCCTTCTCAGCTTCATAAGCAGCTTGTTCATTAGCAGCTACCCGCTCTAAAGTGTGCATATTAGCTTTAGTTGCTGCTTTAGCTAGTCCACGCTTGATTAAAAAGTTTTGCGCATAACCATCAGGAACATTCTTAACTTCACCACGTTTACCGCGGCCTCTGACATCTTGAGTAAAAATAACCTTCATTTGAAATCTCCTTTATTCGTTTTCTTTCTCATAAGTATCAACTGCATCCGTCAATTTTGCAAGAGCTTCTTCAACAGTCACG
Source organism: Lactobacillus sp. ESL0785 (assembly GCF_029395455.1). Lineage (NCBI taxonomy): Bacteria > Bacillati > Bacillota > Bacilli > Lactobacillales > Lactobacillaceae > Lactobacillus > Lactobacillus sp. ESL0785. The sequence continues at coordinate 12,129 of NZ_CP113916.1, read as the reverse complement.
CCCTTAATTTGTGTTGCCGCATTGGATAAATGACCGCCGCCGCCCAATTTTTCCATAATTACCTGAACGTTAATGCCGCCCATCGAGCGCGCAGAAATACCGATTGTTTCCTTATCACGTCGCGTAATTGCAAAGCTAGCTTCGACATTTTCTAAATCTAGTGCCGTATCTGCAGCCTGCGCTGTTACAATCGGATCAATAATCTTTTTATCAGGGCCACACATAACCGCCATTTTCGGTTGGATCACCTTTAAACTGGCAACCAAACTTGTTCTTTCTAAAAAGCTATCAATATCTTCTTTAAGCAATTCGCTAACGCCAGTTGAACTAGCACCAATTGAACGCAAATAACTTGCCGCATCAAAAGTTCTAGTCCCAGTTCTAAGAGAAAATTCTTTAGAATCCACTGTAATTCCAGCAAGCATTGCAGTTGCCTCTAAGTCTGTCAATACCCGCTTACCTGAACTTGGCTGCTGGTATTCAATCATTTCTGTTACCAGTTCACAAGCTGACGACGCGTACGGCTCAACATACGTTAACATTGGATTTTCCGGAAATTCTTCACCACGCCGATGATGATCAATCACAATAATCCGATTCCTCAACCGATCATATAATTCTTTAGAATAAGTAATCGAGTACTTAGAATGATCAACCATAACCAGCATTGACTTGTCTGTTACCTTATCCAAAGCATCTTTTGGCGCAATAAATATGTTCGCATCCTTCTGAGCTTTCTGCATTTTGGCAATCAGTCGACCAACATCGTAATTTGTCTTATTAACATCTAGAACAAAGTTAGCTTTCACATCATGAAGCTGCGCAATTTTAACAACACCAATACCACTACCAACTGAATCCATATCTGGATTGGCATGGCCCATGACAAATACACGGTCAGCTTCTTTGAATAGCTCACTAATTGCTTGGGAAACCATTCGTGCTCGTACTCGCGTTCTCTTTTCCATCGGATTGGACTTGCCACCATAAAAACGGGCGTCCTTACCAGGCTCACAAAGAACAACTTGGTCACCGCCGCGACCTAAGGCAAGATCAAGATTTGATTGGGCTTGATCAGCCAGCTCAGTAATTGAACTACTATCAAAAGCAATCCCAATCGATAACGTTAATGGCGTATTATTACGACTAGTTTCTTGCCGTACTTTATCCAAAACAGAGAACTTATCTTTTTCCATCTTAGCTAAGTCTTGCATATGTACTAGTAACAGAAAATGATCTTCATCAATCCGTTTTAAATACGCATTAAAGGCCTTAGCATAATCGCTGAGGGTATTTTGCACATACGAACTCATGCTGGTCAATTCCTGATCATGCATGGCTTCGCTTAGTTCATCATAATTATCAATAAAAACCTGCCCGATTGCTAAAAGTTCATTATCATACTTTTCTTCAATCTGTGCGTAACGCGTAATATCAAGCAAATAAATCACACCCAAATTATCTTGAACAACCATCTCAAACTGATGGTTATCCCAATTAACAATGCGATTTTCTGCTGTTTTCGCAGTTAATGACTCATCAATTAACTTATTCAAATCCGCGTCAACCGATTTAATCGTTCGCCCAATCAAATCATCATCTTTTAAATAAAGCTGTAAATAAGGATTGACCCATTGAATTTGGCGATCCTTATCATAAAGCAAAATCCCCAAAGGCATCTTAATCATTGCTTCCTGCTCGCTACGTTTAATTCGGTAAGACAAGCTAACCGCAAAATTATTAGCATTAGCTGCTAACACATATGCGCCATAAACAATGCAGGCAACCGTCAGAACAAAAATCAGTACCATTGCCAAGCCGAATAGCGGATTCATAATCATCGCAACAATACTGCCCAAAAAAGACAATACAAGAATGACAATAATTGATGCCGTTAACCGTGAATCCTTAATAAAAGCAGGGAATCCATTACGCAAAAAATCTTTCATGCAAGATCCTTCCTAAAATAATGTAAAATACATCACTATTATTATACCTTGGATTCACTTGATAAGAAACTCCCTAATATCCAGCTGAAAATAGCGTACAAAAAAATGCGGAAAATATTTTCCCGCACTTTTTCTTATTTGACTAATTAATCTTCAGTAACGAATGGCAACAAGCCCATAATGCGAGCTCTTTCGATTGCCTTAGCTACCTTACGTTGATTCTTAGCGCTGGTGCCAGTGACACGACGTGGTAAGATTTTACCTCTTTCTGAGATAAAACGTTTCAACAGATCAACGTCCTTATAATCGACGTAATCAATATGGTTGGCTGCGATAAAGTCAACCTTACGACGGCGATGACCGCCGCCTCTTCTTTGTTGAGCCATATCCTAGATCCTTTCTGTAAATTTAGAATGGCAAATCATCATCAGAAATATCAATTGTGTCGCCTGAACCAGCAAATGGATCTTTGGGCGCACTTGATTGATTATTATTTTGCATATTCTGATTAGATGGTCCCATATTCTGCGAATTAGTGGTATTTTGATTGCCAAAATTACCATTAAAATTCCCGTTATTATTAGGTGTATAACCACCATTTTGACCACGGGACTCACGATCTTTGCGTGATTCAAGCAATGCAAAGTTGTCAACAACAACTTCTGTTACATATACTCTTTGCCCGTCTTTATTATCGTAAGTTCTGGTTTGAATCCGGCCGTCAATACCAACTAATGATCCTTTAGACGTAAAATTGCAGAAATTCTCTGCTGATTTGCGCCAAATGACACAACTGATAAAATCCGCACCTCTCTCACCTTGAGCGTTAGTATACTGACGGTCAACAGCAAGAGTAAACGTAGCAACCGAGATTCCACTCCCAGTAGTACGTAATTCAGGATCACGTGTTAAACGGCCAACAAGTACAACTCGATTAATCATACTTCAGGTCCTCCCTTTCCTAAATCACGATTACGATAACGTAATAAATTACTTGTCTAACTTAACGGTCATTGAACGTAAAATTGAATTGTCGATTTTTGATAAACGACCAAATTCGTCAACTGCGTCAGCGTTATCAGCAGTGAAAGTCATAACGTGATATGTTCCTTCACGATATTTTTCGATTTCATATGCAAAATGACGCTTTTCCCAGTCTTTAGATTCAACCATTGTACCGCCGTTGTCTGCGATAACCTTATCGTAGTTTTCAACAAGCGCCTTCTTTGATTCCTCATCAATATCAGGCTTAATAATATAAGTTATTTCGTACTTAGTAGTTGTCATACTAGTGCACCTCCTTTTGGACTAAATGGTTCTTGCTAAAATCAAGAACAAGGAGTAATCAATTTTATTACTCGCAATATATAATTCTAGCACATAACTAAAAAAATTACCAAACTATCTTCACGTGATCCTAAGAGAAATTATTCTCTATTAATTAGATACGCTAAAAAGTCTGATAATTTTTAAAATTTATTCTTGTTTATTCAAGATATCGTCTTCACTGTCAGTTGTGACTTCCTGATCTTCTTCAGCAGGAACAACAGTTAAACTAGCAACCTTGCTCTGCTGATTAACTTTAATCAGCCGAACACCAATAGTACTTCGACTAGTTTGCGAAACATTATCGATCTTAAACCGAATCATAATTCCATCGTTAGTTATCACCATAATATCTTGTGTACCATCGACAATGGTTACACCAGAAAGCGGCCCGTTCTTTTCCGTAATATTAGCTGTCTTAATTCCTTTACCGCCGCGGCCTTTAACCGGATATTCAGTAGCTGAAGTCCGTTTACCGTAACCTTTTTCGGAAATAACCAGAACTTCATCAGTATCAGCAATGATGCCAGAACCAACAACATAATCATTAGCACGTAAATTAATACCACGAACACCTGCAGCTGTTCGTCCCATTGCCCGTACTGTCTGCTCATTGAAGCGGACTGCATAACCTAGGTGCGTGCCAATCATGATATCTTTACTGCCGTCAGTAGTTAAAACATTGGTTAACTCATCACCATCACGCAGCGTTAATGCGATCAAACCACTATTTCTAATATTAGCAAACTCACTCACTAAAGTACGTTTAACAGTACCCATCTTTGTGATAAAGAACAAATATTGGTCATCAGCATTTTCTGGAATATTGATAATTGTTTGAATCTTCTCGCCCTTTTCGAGCTGCAACAAGTTAACAATTGGTAACCCGCGAGCTGTTCTACTAAATTCTGGAATTTCGTAAGCCTTTTTAGAATAAACTTTACCCTTGTTAGTAAAGAACAGCAGTAAATCATGCGTACTTGAATAAATTAACTTTTCAATGAAGTCGCCGGCCTTTACGCCCATACCTTTAATTCCTTTACCACCACGGTTTTGCGTCTTAAATTCGTTAATCAACATCCGCTTAATATAACCGCTATGAGTCAAGGTTAATAAGACATCTTGCTTTTCAATCAGATCTTCATCTTCAATTGAAACAACTTCACTGGCACCAATTTCGGTACGCCGCTTATCACCAAACCGTTTTTGTGTATCTAATAGTTCATCATAAATAATTTCATTAATCCGCTCAGGTTTTGCCAAAATATCTTTATAATCAGCAATCTTTTCTTGCAAATCTTTATATTCGGCTTCAACCTTATCGCGTTCCAAACCCGTCAAACGAACTAATCGCATATCTAAGATTGCTTGCGATTGCTTATCATCAAGACCAAAACGACTGATTAAAGCAGCTTTAGCGATATCACTAGAATTACTTTGACGAATAATATGAACAATTTCATCAATATGATCTAGTGCGATCTTGAGTCCTTCAAGAATATGAGCACGTGCTTCCGCCTTAGCTAACTCAAATTTAGTTCTTCGAGTAACAACATCTTCCTGATGCTCTAAGTAATACGCTAGCATCTGCTTAAGACTCAGAAAATGCGGCGCACCATCAACAATCGCAACCATATTCATCCCAAAGTTAGCTTGCATTTGCGTTAACTTAAATAAGTTATTCAAAACTACGCTTGCACTAGCATCGCGACGAATATCAATTGTCATTCTCATTCCTGTTTGATCGGATTCATCACGAACTCCAGTAATCCCATCAACAGTCTTAGATCTGGCCAAATCAGCAATTTTCTTAACTAATTCTGCCTTATTAACCAAGTAAGGCAATTCTGTAACAACAATGCGCTCACGACCGTTCTTCTCGGTTTCAATATTAGTCTTAGCCCGGACAACAATGTTGCTCCGACCTGTTTCATAAGCACGGTAAATACCACCGCGGCCCATAATAATACCGCCAGTTGGAAAATCAGGTCCCGGGATTGCTTTCATTAATTCCTTCGTTGTTACATCAGGATTAGCCATCAACATATGCAATCCCTTAATAACTTCAGTTAAGTTATGCGGCGGAATATTTGTTGTCATCCCAACAGCAATTCCGCTTGTGCCGTTAACAAGTAAATTTGGAATTCTCGCTGGTAAAACAACTGGTTCATTTTCAGAATCATCGTAGTTGCGTTGCCAGTCAACTGTATTTTTGTTAATATCCCGTAGCATTTCAACGGCAATTTTACTCATTCGTGCTTCGGTATAACGCATGGCAGCTGGCTCATCACCATCAACAGATCCAAAATTACCATGGCCATCAACTAACATATAACGATAGCTGAAATCTTGTGCCATATGCGCCATTGCCAAATAAATTGAAGAATCACCATGGGGGTGAAATTTACCCATAACTTCCCCAACAATTCTGGCGGATTTTTTATATGGCTTATCAGGTGTAACGCCCAATTCACTCATACCATAAAGAATTCGCCTTTGGACTGGCTTTAAACCGTCACGCACATCAGGCAATGCTCGCGCAACAATAACTGACATCGCATAGTCCAAAAATGAACTATTCATTACGCTAGTCAGATCAACATTTCTAATTCTATGATCTTGACTTTGATTGTCGTTATCCATTTAAAACCTCCTAAGCATCCAAATTTTCAACATATTTAGCGTTGGTTTCAATAAACTTTCGCCGCGGCGCAACCTCATTACCCATCAATAATTCAAAAACAGCATCGGCATCTTTAGCATATTCTGGACTAACCCGATCAAGTCGCCGATTCTCTGGATTCATGGTCGTTTCCCATAATTGTTCAGGATCCATTTCACCTAATCCCTTATATCGCTGAACTAGTGGCTTAGGACTAGGCTGCAAAGCACCTAAATAATCATGCAATTCTTCATCAGTATCAAGATATCTGACAACTTTACCTTGACGAACTTGATATAGAGGTGGACGTGCTATATAAACATAGCCTTTTTCGATCATTGGCCGCATATAATTGTAAAAGAGCGTCAATAAAAGTGTCCGAATGTGGGCCCCATCAACATCGGCATCCGTCATAATAATTAACTTATGATAGCGTGCTTTTGAAACATCAAAATCCGCACCAAAACCTGTTCCTAAAGCGGTAAACAACGATCTGATTTCCTGATTAGCTAAAATCCGGTCCATTGAAGCTTTTTCAACATTCAAAATCTTACCACGAATTGGCAAAATAGCCTGGGTTAAACGTGAACGGCCTTGCTTAGCAGAGCCACCAGCAGAATTACCCTCAACAATAAATAATTCAGAAATACTAGGATCATTACTGGTATTATCAGCTAACTTACCAGGTAAATTAGCAATCTCAAGTCCTGACTTCTTTCGTGTTACTTCACGTGCTCTCTTAGCTGCTGTTCTAGCTCGTTCAGCCAATTGTGCTTTTTCAACAATTTTACGACCTACTTGCGGATTTTCCATTAAGAAATTCGTAAATGTCTCCGAAAAGGCCTTATCAACGGCTGTTCTAGCATCAGAGTTGCCTAACTTGGTCTTCGTCTGACCTTCAAATTGCGGATTTGGATGCTTAACTGAAACAACTGCTGTCATTCCTTCACGAATATCTTCACCAGAAAGATTATCATCTTTATCTTTCAAGATTTTCGCCTTGTGGGCATAGTCATTAACAACTCTTGTTAGTGCAGTTTTGAAACCAGCTTCATGCATCCCACCTTCATAGGTATGAATGTTGTTAGCAAAAGTCATTAACGTTGTTTTATAGCCGTTAGTATATTGTAATGACACTTCAACATTAATGTCGTTATAGTTTCCTTCAACATAAATTGGTTCGTCAAATAAAACCTCGCTACCATGATTAAGAAAGGCTACGTACTCTTTAATTCCGCCTTCATAATGATAAACATCTGTTTCAGCCGTGTCTTTACGTTTATCAGTAAAAGTTAGCTTTAAGCCTTTGTTTAAGAAAGCTAATTCACGAATCCTATTCTTTAAAACTTGGTCATCAAAATCTGTAGTTTCTGTAAAAATATCTGGATCTGGATAAAAATGAACAATGGTTCCATGTTCAGTCAGAGGTACTGTTCCCGTCATTTTCATTTCTGTTTTAACACGGCCACGATTGAAGTCAATATAATATTTTTGTCCATCACGCATGGTGGTAACATCAAGTTCTGTTGACAACGCATTAACGACTGACGCACCAACTCCATGCAAACCACCAGAGACCTTGTAGCCGCCACCGCCAAATTTACCACCGGCGTGTAAAACAGTAAACACAGTTTCCAGAGCTGGCCGACCAGTCTTCTTCTGAATATCAACTGGAATTCCCCGACCATCATCTTGAACAGTAACACTACCATCTGCATTAACTGTAATCTCGATCTTAGTTGCAAAACCAGCAAGACTTTCATCAATACTGTTATCAATTACTTCCCAAACTAAATGATGTAATCCCTGAGAACTAGTAGAGCCAATATACATTCCTGGTCGTTTACGAACTGCTTCAAGTCCACCTAAAACTTGAATTTGGCTGGCATTATACTTGTCAGCTTCTTTTTCATACTGCTTGATTTGTTCAAGATCTTTTTCGTTATGATCAGCCATTCAATTCTCCTTTTTCTAAATAAATTTTCCCAGATTTAATCCGATACACTTTTGGCTTTTTAATTATTTCCCAGGAAATACCTGCAAGATCTGTTGTCGTAATAAAAGTCTGTGTCTTGCCATGAATATAATTAAGCAAGGCACTTTGGCGACTATGATCAAGCTCACTCATTACATCATCTAGTAGTAACAAGGGATATTCTCCAGTTAATTGGTGCACCAACTGAATTTCCGCAAGCTTAATACTAAGTGCAATTGTTCGTTGTTGCCCTTGTGAGCCATAAAAGTGAGCATCTTTATCGTTTAAGGCAAACTCAATATCATCACGATGTGGTCCAGATAAAGTTGTACCTTTACGAATTTCTGCAGCCTTATTCTTTTGAAAACTAGCTAACATTTTTTGATAAACGGATTCCGGATTATCTTCTGCTGCAATTTCAGCTACTGCTGGCCGATAAATTACCGTCAATTTTTCGCTACTTGAGCTAATGTACTCATATGCATCACGTGCATATTCACGCAGATAACTTAGGAATTTAAATCGGCGGACAATAACTTCTGCTGCAACTCCTGCTAATTGATCAGATAAAACATCAAGAAATAAACGGTCATGGGCTTCACCTTTAGCTAATTGCTTTAGATAATTATTCTTTTGCTGTAAAACTTGACGGTATTTACTAGCAAAATATAAGTATTCCGGATTAATTTGACCGAATTCTTGATCCATAAAGCGACGCCGTATTGCTGGAGCTCCCTTAATCAAATCTAAATCTTCTGGTGAAAACAAAATTGCATTTAATTGCCCAACATATTTAGATAATTTTGCTTGTTCAACGCGATTAATCCAAGCTTTTTTGCCTTTTTTGGTAATTAGCACACGTAAGTCAAGATCAACCTGACTCTTATAAACGTGCCCAGAAATATTTGCATAATCCTGATCAAAAGTAATTAGCTCCTGGTCTTTATTCGTACGGTGTGACCGCGTTAACGCTAAAAAGTAGATTGCTTCTAATAAATTAGTTTTGCCTTGTGCATTTTGACCAATAAAAATATTGACATTGGGATCAAATTCAACATTCAATTGCTGTAAATTACGATAATTTTGGGCAAGGAAATGTTTTAAATACATTAATTATTACCGAAATTGATATACTTCGTGATCAATTTCAACTTGATCACCAGCGCGCAATTTTTTACCACGCCGATTTTCCTGAACACCATTTAACAGAATTGGATTATCCTGCAGATACCATTTGGCCTGCCCACCTGAAGAAATAATGCTCTCTTCTTTTAAAAATTGACTTAAGGTAATATATTCACCTTTTACTGTAAATTCTTTGATAATATCACCTTCACTGCTTTGAATACCTATACTTAAGTATATTCGTTTTAGAGTAAAAAAACAACTTTAAAAGCTAATATAAAGCCGTATAAGCGGATTTTTGCAAAATAAACATTTCATAGTAAATGACTTTAAAACTATGTCAGCTCGTTTATTTCGTCTTTTATTAAAAATGCTCATACAAAAAAAGCCATCAGCTGATGACTTTTAGATAATTGAACTTTATGAATTTAAAAAGTTCTAACTGGTGTAATCAATTGGATAAAATTAATGTCGTCTTTGTCAGGATTGACTGTGAATGGCCGTAACGGTTGTGTAAATTGCATTATGACAGAGTCAGTTACAGATGCACGTAAAGCATCACGTAAATAATCAGGATTGAACGAAATCTTTAAATTTTGTCCTGTAAGCTTTTTAAAACTAACATCTTCCTCTACATTACCAATTTCAGCAGATTCACCGGATAATTTAGCAGTTTGCTTTTCTGTATCAAGTGTTAGGTCAACAACATTATTACGACCAGCATGGGTTAACAAACTAGCCCGTTCAAGAGCACTGGAAAGTTCAGTTAAATCAAATTCAACATTAGTTGTACTTTCAGTAGGAATTAACCGTTCAGTATCAGGATAACTGCCCTCAAGTAATCGCGAATAGAATAAAATATTTCCCACTTCAAACAAGACTTGACTATCACCTGGGCAAACTCTAACTTCAGGATCAGTTTCACCAATAATGCGAGCTAGTTCTAATAAACTTTTACCAGGAATTATTAAATCAGTTTTTGTTTGCGGACCTGTTTGCAGGGTTAACGCACGACTAGATAAACGGTGTGAGTCAGTAGCTACTGCGTGAATCTTGTCTGGACTAAAAATAAAATGAACGCCTGTTAGCACTAAGCGACTTTCTTGAGTGGCAACTGCAAATTGGGTTTCTGTAATGATTTCTCGAAAAGTTTTCCCCGAAATAATAAAAGAGGAATCGTCTGAAATTTCCGGTAATCTTGGATAGTTATTTGCATCTAAACCGTTAATTGTAAATTCACTATTTTCGGAAATAATTTGGGTTTGAAAACTTTCTTTAACTTCTAGTGAAAATTCTTTTCCTGGTAAGCGACGAATAATTTCATTGAAGAAACGTGCTGGTAAAACAATTGCCCCTGTTGATTTAACCTGAAGATCTTCACCAACTGGGATTTTTAATTCGATTGAAATGTCAGTATCACTACCTGTTAAAATCAGTTCATCATTCGTTAAGTTTAATTTGATACCACTTAAGATGGGAATTGTTGTTCGTGACGAGATTGCTCGCATCACATTATTGAGATTATCAACAAAAAGATTTCGATTAATAGTAAATTGCATTGAGAGCCTCCTATTTTGGGTTTGTGTTAGTTATATTAATTATATATTAAGTTAGTAGTATTAGTAGGCCCTGTGATTTCTGTTGAAAAGTACAGACCGGCTTAAAATAACGTAATTATGGCGGTTAAGAAAGTGTGGATAAAATTGATAATTGTCCACATTTTCTTAACTTAATCAGCGATCAAGCATTTGCTTTAAATCAAAAACAGCTGTCTTGATTTCTGAGTCTGTTTTAATTGCCCGACTAATTTTTTCGTAGGCATGCATGACGGTTGTGTGATCCTTACCACCGAATTCTTGTCCGATTTTAGGTAGACTTGAGTCCGTTAATTCACGAGATAAGTACATGGCAATTTGTCGGGGAACAACGATTTGCCGCACCCTTTTTTTACCTTTTAGTTCATAAGTAGAAGTTTGAAAATAATTGGCAACTACTTCTTGAATTTTAGAAATTTGCAAGCCCCGATTTTTTTGAACTAATTTGAGGTCGGCTAAAGCTTCACGAGCTAAGTTGACGTTAATGTCTTCACGTTCAATGGTTGCATGAGCCTGGACTTTAACCAGTGCACCTTCTAGTTCACGGATATTAGTGTCAACTTGGGAAGCAATATAGTCTAGAGTACTATCATCAATTGTTAAATCTTCGGCTTCTGCCTTTTTACGTAAAATAGCAATGCGCGTTTCCAAATCAGGTGGGGTAATTTCAACTTGTAGCCCCCAAGTAAATCGGGAAACTAGCCGTTCAGACAAATCGGGAATTTCTGTTGGCAGGCGGTCGCTAGTCATAACAATTTGCTTTTGATCATTATAAAGAGTTTCAAAAGTATGGAAAAATTCTTCTTGAATCCCTTCTTTTTTAGCAAAGAATTGAATATCATCGACTAACAATAAGTCACAAGTACGATATTTCTCACGAAATTGATCTTGTGTCTTATTTTTAATGGAATTAATAAAGTCGTTAACAAAGGTTTCACTTTGAATGTAAACAACCTTAGCATTAGGACGTTCGGCTAGCATTTGGTGGCCGATTGCCTGCATTAAGTGAGTTTTACCTAAACCGACACCACCAAAAATAAACAGTGGATTATAAAAACTTCCCGGACTGTCAGCTACGGCTAAGGCCGCGCCAGCAGCTAATTTATTTCCTTCACCTTGAACAAAGTTAGCGAAAGTATACTTTTCGTTTAACTTAAGATTGCGCACGAATGCATTGTGTGATTGCTCAACTTGGCGCTGTTGCGTAATCTGAATTTGCGGTTTAGGGGTAACAAGGCGTTCTGTACTCTGCTCGCCTTCAATTTGAAAAACAGGTGTGATTTCAAGGTTAGCAAAGCCATAAGCTGATTGAATTAGCTGTGAAGCCAAGTTTTTTTCCCAATAGCCTTTGGTTACAGGATTTTGTACAGCGATTTTTAATTCGTGCGTATCTTTATTGTAGGAAATGGGTTTAGTATTTTTGAACCAAGCATTGTAAGCAACTTCATTAAAATGTTCGCGCATTTCATTGTTAAAGTGTTGCCAAAATTTATTAAT